>NZ_JBBUTH010000020.1:0-596 GCF_038066595.1 Pseudaquabacterium inlustre | reverse complement strand
CCGACGTTGTCGCCGGCCTGGCCCTGGTCCAGCAGCTTGCGGAACATTTCCACGCCGGTGCAGGTGGTCTTGGCCGTCGGGCGGATACCGACGATCTCGATTTCCTCGCCGACCTTGATGATGCCGCGCTCGACGCGACCGGTCACCACGGTGCCGCGGCCCGAGATCGAGAACACGTCTTCCACCGGCATCAGGAACGCGCCGTCCACGGCACGCTCAGGCGTCGGGATGTAGCTGTCCAGCGCCTCGGCCAGGCGGAAGATCGCCTGCTCGCCCAGATCGCCCGTGTCGCCTTCCATCGCCAGCTTGGCCGAACCCTTCACGATCGGGGTGTCGTCGCCGGGGAAGTCGTACTTGCTCAGCAGCTCGCGCACTTCCATTTCCACCAGCTCCAGGAGCTCGGCGTCGTCGACCATGTCGCACTTGTTCAGGAAGACGATGATGTAGGGCACGCCCACCTGGCGGGCCAGCAGGATGTGCTCACGGGTCTGGGGCATCGGGCCGTCAGCGGCCGAGCACACCAGGATCGCGCCGTCCATCTGGGCGGCACCCGTGATCATGTTCTTCACGTAGTCGGCGTGGCCCGGGCAGTCCAC
>NZ_JBBUTH010000019.1:0-928 GCF_038066595.1 Pseudaquabacterium inlustre | reverse complement strand
TAGGGCTACGCTGATTAAGGTCCGCGTACCGGGTTGATCTGGTGGCAATGCTGGCGCTAGGTTGGGATGATGCTCGGATGAAGCAGGTCACCCTGGCAGCGGCCGCCGATCAAGGCGCGGAGTTCGAGCGGTTTCGCCGGCCGACGCGGCGCGACGTGTTCCTGCAGACGATGGGCGCCATCGTGCCTTGGGCCGAGTTGTGCGCGGTCATCGAGCCGCACTACCCCAAGGCCGGCAAGGGGCGGCCTCCGATCGGGTTGGAGCGCATGCTGCGCATGTACTTCGTGCAGCACTGGTTCAACCTCGCTGACGAGGCCTGCGAGGAAGCGCTGCTGGACAGCACGGCGCTGCGCCGCTTCGTGGGCATCGATCTGGGCCGCGAGCGCGTGCCTGACGGCACCACCTTGCTGAAGTTCCGCCGCCTTCTGGAGGATGACAAGCACAAGCTGGGCGCGGCGCTGTTCGCCAAGGTCGGTGAAGTGCTGCAGGGCAAGGGTCTGAAGGTTGGCATCGGCACCATCGTCGATGCCACCATCATCTCGGCGCCGAGTTCGACCAAGAACGACAAGGGCGAGCGCGATCCCGAGATGCACCAGACCAAGAAGGGTCAGCAGTACTTCTTCGGCATGAAGCTGCACATCGGCGTGGACAGCCAAACCGGGCTGGCGCACAGCGCAGTGGTGACGGCAGCCAACGTGCACGACAAGCACGCGATCCCTCAGTTGCTGCACGGGGCTGAGCAGGAGGTCTACGGCGATAGCGCCTATGCCTCGCAGCAGGAACTGATAGCCAGCAAGGCGCCGCTCGCACAGGACCGGACGAACCAGCGTGTTGGCCCAGCAGGCATCGCGGCCGACATTGAGCGCATCGCCAACCGCATCAAGTCCAAGGTGCGTTCGCGGGTGGAACACGTATTCGCGGTGGTGAA
>NZ_JBBUTH010000018.1:0-1294 GCF_038066595.1 Pseudaquabacterium inlustre | reverse complement strand
TGTTCAGACCGGACACATGGGTAACGGGTGTGCCAGGACATGGGTAACACCTTGGGCTCAAGTGTCGGGCTTGTCGGCGCGCAGGTCGATGGTCATGAATTTCTGGTGGCAGAAGTACACGTGATGCACGCCATCGAGCTCTGGATTGGCCCGAATGCCGATGGGCAGGCGGTGCAAGGCGGTGGAGGTGCGCAGCTTGCGTCCGTGGAAGTGGATGAAGCCGTTCCAGCCCACTGTGATCACCGTGTCCGTGCGCGGGTACTCGATGGCCGGCAGTCGCTGCGGGTAGGCGATGGGGCTGGCCTGGTAGCGCTGGATCGGCACCTGCAGCGCCAGCGCCTCGTGCGGTCGCTGGCAGTTGTAGATGGTGCGCCATGCGTCGAAGGCGCGCTGTGTTGCTGCCAGATCGGGAAAGTGCCTGCCCGCGATCACTTCGACGTCCAGCGTGCGATGAAAGCGTTCGAGCTTGCCGTTGGTCTGCGGGTGGTACGGGGCGCTGAAGCTCACACGCACGCCCAGGCGGATGAGCCAGACGGCCAACTCGCTCAGGCTGCGCCCGCCGGCGCTGGGACTGCCCCAGGGCGAGCCGTTGTCGGCATTGATGCGCGCAGGCAGGCCGTAGCGCTGGAACACCTCGACGAGTTGGGGCTGCACCTGGGCGGTATCGGTGCGCGGCTGCGCGCGCAGCAGCAGGTTGAAGCGGGAGTGGTCGTCCAGCAGCGTCAGCGCATGGCAGGGGCCAGCCAGAGTGGCAAAGCGGCCCTTGAAGTCGATCTGCCACAAGCCGTTGGGTGCGTCGTGCTCGAAGCGCTGCCAGGGGGCCGCAGCCTGGCTGGCGTCGGGGGTGATCAGGCCGTGGCGGTGCAGGATGTGCGTGACGGTGCTGGGCGCCAGCGCTGCGTGGCCCAGGTCGAGCAGCCGCCGCGCGATCTTGCGTCCACCCCAGGCCGGATGCTCGCGACGCACGTCGACGACGGCCTGCTCGACCGCCGCCGTGCTGCGCGCGGGGCTGGCGTTCGGCCGGCGGCTGCGGTCGCGCAAAACCGACTGCCCGTCATCGCCAGGCGACTCAAGGGCACGGGCCAACCATTTGTAGCCGGTCTTCGGGCTGATGCCGAAGCGCCGGCACAACGCTCGCCGGTTGGCTCCGGCCTGGCAGGCCAGGTGCACAAATTCCTCGCGCAGGGACACGGTATTTCTCTCCGTCCAGACCATGGGCTCTTCCGTTGGCTTCAGCCTCGAAAGCGTTACCCATGTCCTGGCACAGGTGTTACCTATGTCATCGGTCTGAACA
>NZ_JBBUTH010000017.1:0-1447 GCF_038066595.1 Pseudaquabacterium inlustre | reverse complement strand
GAGCCTGTCCGAAATTTTGTGTGCGAGGCATAGCATGACCAGCAGGAGCATGTATGCCAAGCAAGACGAGAGCGAAGAACGCGGCGATCGCCGCGAAGTCGGCGGCGCTGCCGAAGATTCCGAAGGAACTGCTTGACCAGTTCGTCAGCGGGCCGATGACTGCCGAGGCGATCCAGGACGCCTCGATGGCGTTCAAGAAGGCTCTGATTGAGCGCGCACTTGGAGGCGAGCTCAGCCACCACCTGGGTTACGCAGCCGGTGGCGAGAAGCCCGCTGCGGCGACCAACCACCGCAACGGCAGCACCGGCAAGACGGTGCTGACCGAGGACGGCCCGGTGCGCATCGAGGTGCCGCGCGACCGCGAAGGCTCCTTCGAGCCGGTGCTGATCCCCAAGCACGAGCGGCGCTTCACGGGGTTCGACGACAAGATCGTGGCCATGTATGCGCGCGGCATGACGGTGCGCGAGATCCAGGCCTTCTTGGCCGAGCACTACGGCACCGAGGTGTCACCCGATTTCATCAGCTCGGTCACCGATGCCGTAATGGCAGAGGTCAGCGCCTGGCAGGCGCGGCCGCTGGAGCCGATGTATCCGGTGGTGTTCTTCGACGCGCTGCGCGTCAAGATCCGCGAGGACGCCGTGGTGCGCAACAAGGCGATCTACCTGGCGCTCGGCATCCTGCCCGACGGCACGCGCGACATCCTGGGGCTGTGGATCGAGAACACCGAGGGCGCGAAATTCTGGATGAAGGTCTTCAACGACCTGAAGACGCGTGGCGTGGCCGACATCCTGATCGCGGTGACCGATGGCCTGAAGGGCATCGGCGAGGCCCTGGGCGCAGTGTTCCCGGCCACCATGCTGCAGACCTGCATCGTGCACCTGATCCGCAACAGCCTGGACTACGCCAGCTGGAAGGATCGCAAGCTGCTGGCCGCAGCCTTGCGCCCGATCTACACAGCGCCCAGTGCCGAGGCGGCCGCACAGGCGTTGGACGACTTCGAACGCAGCGCCTGGGGCCAGCGATACCCCACGGTGACAGCGGCTTGGCGCCGAGCCTGGGACCGGGTGATTCCGTTCTTCACGTTCCCGCCCGATGTGCGCCGGGTGATCTACACCACCAACGCCATCGAGAGCGTGCACAGCCAACTGCGCAAAATCATCAAGACGCGTGGGCACTTCCCCAGCGACGATGCGGCCAGCAAGCTGATCTGGCTAGCACTGAGAAACATCACGGCCGATTGGAGCCGCGCGGCCAGGGAATGGAAGCTGGCGATGAACCAGTTCGCGATACTCTACGAAGAGCGGTTCACGCAGGCCGTGCACGGGGCCGGCCGATGAGGCATTCAGGGGGCGCCTCTGGCGGCCTGGCAGGGGCCCCGATGCAGTGAGGAAATCGGCCCAGGGCCAATTCAGCAACCCGCCTCACACACAGAAATTCGGACACCCCC
>NZ_JBBUTH010000016.1:0-1487 GCF_038066595.1 Pseudaquabacterium inlustre | reverse complement strand
GCCGATGAGGCATTCAGGGGGCGCCTCTGGCGGCCTGGCAGGGGCCCCGATGCAGTGAGGAAATCGGCCCAGGGCCAATTCAGCAACCCGCCTCACACACAGAAATTCGGACACCCCCCTTCAGTCCCAGGCCCCTGCCAGGCCGCCGGAGGCGGCCCCGGTTGGGACCCGTACTCAGGCTTCAGCCTTCATGCGGCCTGTGCCAGCGGCGCCAGCGTTGCGAAGTAGGTCATGTCCGGCGTGCTGCCGTCATGGCTCTGGTGCGGCCGGCGCTTGCCGGCACGTGGCTAGGGAGTCTTCAACCTGTGGCCATCCCGGTCTACGCGGAAGAAGCATTGGATCGAGCACAGATGTACTGTGCACCTCCAGCGCCAACGAAGACCGACAGTGCCACAGCCCAACTCGCCACGAACTTGAACTTGAAGTTTGAAGTCTTCATAGCCACCTCCTTGGTTTGCTGTGCGTTGGTTACGGTACGGTTCCTGTTGTTAGTGGGAATCTCACCCAGCTGTCGGATGACGGTCCTTTCTGTCTTCTGCATCTGTTGATACGTCAGGCTGATTGAACTGTCGGTCTTCTCGCTCCAATGCTTCCTTCTGAGCAGGAGACGGATCTTACTGCCACGGCGCCGCTTTCGCCGCCGAGCACCCGTTGGCAACGGCGGCCGCTATGTCCGAGTTGGGTCGCGTCCGGGTGTTTCCGAGCGTCAGCTGTGCTGCCAGCCAACTTGAACGGCAGCTCTACGGTCGACCGGTCGAAGTCGCGCAGGGCGGCCCACGACCCGGAGCGGTCTTCCGCCTGATCCTCAAGGGATGGGCGCGGGCAGCGGGGCGGGCCTGATGCTTCGTGTCCCCCGGCCCGCTACGCGGTCCTCCTCCTGTAAATGCGCATCAGGGCCGCCCCACTGCCCGCTTGCGCGACGCCCGGCTTCTTCGTCGAGGACACACAGAGGTGCTGCTGTGGGATGCGGGGGGGACGCAATTGCGAAGGCAAGGTAGGAGGGCCACGCAGCGGCCCGGGGGACACGTAGCAATTGCGGCCCCCGCGTCCCGCGGCCATCCGGATGCACGCGACAGCAGACCTCTGCCCCCGACCGCTCCTGGCCGACAGCGCCAGCTAATCGCTAGTCGACCTCGTGCATCCTCAAATGCATGTCGGAAATTCCGTACTTTGCGGCGATGATCTGGGCCGACGATGCTATCGATTGCTTCAGCTTGTCGATCGCTTGCATGTCATCGTGTTCCAGGCATACAAAGTTCTGACCAGTGCGCCGCCGGCGGTTGATGATCGCCGTGATCTGGCCGATCTGATCCATCACCAACCGCAGGAAGCGCGCGATCTCGTCGTCCTGGAACTCATGGTGCGCTTTAGGGCTACGCTGATTAAGGTCCGCGTACCGGGTTGATCTGGTGGCAATGCTGGCGCTAGGTTGGGATGATGCTCGGATGAAGCAGGTCACCCTGGCAGCGGC
Source organism: Pseudaquabacterium inlustre (assembly GCF_038066595.1). NCBI lineage: Bacteria > Pseudomonadati > Pseudomonadota > Betaproteobacteria > Burkholderiales > Sphaerotilaceae > Pseudaquabacterium > Pseudaquabacterium inlustre. The sequence continues at coordinate 16 of NZ_JBBUTH010000016.1, read as the reverse complement.
CGCCGATCAAGGCGCG
>NZ_JBBUTH010000015.1:0-2738 GCF_038066595.1 Pseudaquabacterium inlustre | reverse complement strand
AATCTTCGGCAGCGCCGCCGACTTCGCGGCGATCGCCGCGTTCTTCGCTCTCGTCTTGCTTGGCATACATGCTCCTGCTGGTCATGCTATGCCTCGCACACAAAATTTCGGACAGGCTCATTCACAACCACAAACTACGACACGCTAATCGAGGATTCCTTATCGCTCGCAAGAAGACGCGTCTTCGACGGCTTCTCCACAGGCGGCATCGGATTTTGGACCGGGCATCGAGAGGAGGAGATTGCAAAGCTCCCGCCGCGCTGCCATCAGGTTGTCAAGCTCCACGGCTCGGTTGACTGGCTAAGAGCGGCGGACGGCACTCTGGTCCGGGCGAGATACGGAACAAATTATCTATCCCGTTTGGAAGACACCCTAATCTACCCGCAAGCTACAAAGTACGTCGAAACGCAACGCGATCCTTTCGCGGAGCTATTTGGCGCATTTCGACGGCTTCTTGCATCCACAGAGAGTCATGTGCTCTGCATAGTCGGCTACAGCTTTGGCGACGAACACATCAACCTCGAGATTGAGGAAGCACTCAAGCGCGACGGCAACAAGACGAACGTAATCGCGTTCGTGCGAGAAGTTGGACCTCCGGGTGCGACGTCATTGCCGGAGCGCCTTCGCGCCTGGATGACGGGGACCGCCTACAGCAATCGGGTCTATGTAGCGTCGGACCAGGCTCTCTACGCGTGTGGTTCCCGCTTTAGCCCCGCCGGTGGCGGCGAGCTAAAGTGGTGGAGCTTCGCAGGTCTTACAGGTTTCCTTAGAACAGGGAGCGCCAAATGAGCCAGTTCGACGAGCGCCAGGATCTACGCATCGGAAAGATCATAGAGGTATCTGGAGAGTCCATTCGAGTTGAACTAGGAGCGGACCTTGCAGAGCTGACCCGCATAGTTGAAGGGCGGGTCTATCCAATTGGACAGCTCGGAAGCATCGTGAAGGTGCACTACGGCCGCAAGCTTCTTTTTGCCTATGTCAGATTGCTGCGTATGCGATCGGAGATGGCTATTGAGGAGGGTTCAGCCCGCATCGCGCCGGGTGACGATTCTCGAATCCTCGAAGCGGACTTGTTCGCGCAGGGGGTTTGGAGGGGAGCACCCCAAGGACTGTCGATCTCTCGTGGCGTTGAGTTATATCCCTTACCACTGCAGGGTGTCTACCTAACGACGGCGGAAGAATTGGATGCACTCTTCGCGGCTGCCGAGCGGGCCGACAATCACAACGGGGTCTCACCGTTGGTAGCGATCGGAACTTATGTTGGTAGCAATGGCGCCATTTGCCGCGCGAACATTGACAAGCTCGTCGGCCAACACTGCGCCGTGCTTGGTTCAACTGGATCTGGTAAGTCAGGTACGGTTGCCGCGCTGGTACACGCAATGCTCAATCACAAGAGAGCTGAAACCGACGAATCCATCCGGCCGCGGATCGTCATGATTGATCCCCACGGTGAGTATGGGGCCGCCTTCAATGCGCAATGCCAAGTGTTGCGTGCATACGCCTCAGCTGGGCACGATGGAAATACCGCTGAGCTGCGCTTGCCGTATTGGTTGATGTCTGGCGATGAGTTGCGCGCCCTCATCATAGGGAAGACCGAGGCCGAAGCGACTTCGCAGAACAACATCGTCTACAAGGCGTTGAAGCATGCCAGGATGGTATCCGCTGGCATCGTCACACCGTTGCCTGACAACGCGACGGGCGATTTGCCGGAGACGCTATGCGCGGGCAAGACTCAAGCAGACGTTAGTGCTTTTGATCGCGACAAGCCGGTTCGGTTCTCGCTCGACGAGTTCGAACGTCACATAAGCATGGTTCAGGGCCGGAAGCCGGCGAAGACTGAACTATTGTCGGCCAGCGACCGAAAATCGCATGACTCGATTCTAGACAAGCTGACCGTACTCCGCACTGATCCACGGCTGCAGTTCCTAATGCGGGACGATCCAACAGACACATTGTCGCAATCTGTTCTCCAACTGACTGGGAGTTCAGCAGGTGGGGCGACCGTCAAGATTGTTGACATTTCAGGTGCACCCAACGAAGTAGCTGGAACACTGACAGCCCTGATCTGCCGACTTCTATTTAACTTTAAGGTTTGGCAGACCAGAGAACAAAGGGAGAAGGATCCCATTCTGCTAGTGTGTGAGGAAGCCCATCGCTACGTTCCCGACAGAGGGGAAGCGCAATACAAGGAGGCTCAAGAAGCTGTGAGGCGGATCGCCAAGGAGGGCCGCAAGTATGGCCTTGGCCTAATGCTGGTCTCGCAACGTCCCTCAGACGTGGAGAGCACCGTTCTCTCGCAGTGCAATTCTTGGATAATTCTTCGCCTGACCAATGGGTCCGATCAGGACCACGTTCGCCGCTTCCTGCCAGACAGCCTCGCCGGAATTACGCGGATGCTGTCTTCTCTTGGCCGCCGGGAGGCAGTGTTTGTCGGCGAGGCGGCAGCTCTGCCAGCCCGCATTCGAATCCGGGAGCTTGGCGCCGATCAGCTTCCAGATTCGAACGATATAAGCTTTGCAGGAGGTTGGGCTTACGCACCCAACGATGCCGCGGCGGTGGAGCCAGTTCTCACCAGATGGACCAATTGAGATTGGTGTGGACCTATGGCAGGTCAATTTTGGAGCCTGTCCGAAATTTTGTGTGCGAGGCATAGCATGACCAGCAGGAGCATGTATGCCAAGCAAGACGAGAGCGAAGAACGCGGCGATCGCCGCGAAGTCGGCGGCGCTGCCGAAGAT
>NZ_JBBUTH010000014.1:0-2733 GCF_038066595.1 Pseudaquabacterium inlustre | reverse complement strand
ATTATAAAAAAGCATTGCTCATCAATTTGTTGCAACGAACAGGTCACTATCAGTCAAAATAAAATCATTATTTGGGGCCCGAGCTTAAGACTGGCCGTCGTTTTACAACGTCGTGACTGGGAAAACATCCATGCTAGCGTTAACGCGAGAGTAGGGAACTGCCAGGCATCAAATAAAACGAAAGGCTCAGTCGGAAGACTGGGCCTTTCGTTTTATCTGTTGTTTGTCGGTGAACGCTCTCCTGAGTAGGACAAATCCGCCGGGAGCGGATTTGAACGTTGTGAAGCAACGGCCCGGAGGGTGGCGGGCAGGACGCCCGCCATAAACTGCCAGGCATCAAACTAAGCAGAAGGCCATCCTGACGGATGGCCTTTTTGCGTTTCTACAAACTCTTCCTGGCTAGCGGTACGCGTCGTTCCCTGAGCGTCAGACCCCGTAGAAAAGATCAAAGGATCTTCTTGAGATCCTTTTTTTCTGCGCGTAATCTGCTGCTTGCAAACAAAAAAACCACCGCTACCAGCGGTGGTTTGTTTGCCGGATCAAGAGCTACCAACTCTTTTTCCGAAGGTAACTGGCTTCAGCAGAGCGCAGATACCAAATACTGTTCTTCTAGTGTAACCGTAGTTAGGCCACCACTTCAAGAACTCTGTAGCACCGCCTACATACCTCGCTCTGCTAATCCTGTTACCAGTGGCTGCTGCCAGTGGCGATAAGTCGTGTCTTACCGGGTTGGACTCAAGACGATAGTTACCGGATAAGGCGCAGCGGTCGGGCTGAACGGGGGGTTCGTGCACACAGCCCAGCTTGGAGCGAACGACCTACACCGAACTGAGATACCTACAGCGTGAGCTATGAGAAAGCGCCACGCTTCCCGAAGGGAGAAAGGCGGACAGGTATCCGGTAAGCGGCAGGGTCGGAACAGGAGAGCGCACGAGGGAGCTTCCAGGGGGAAACGCCTGGTATCTTTATAGTCCTGTCGGGTTTCGCCACCTCTGACTTGAGCGTCGATTTTTGTGATGCTCGTCAGGGGGGCGGAGCCTATGGAAAAACGCCAGCAACGCGGCCTTTTTACGGTTCCTGGCCTTTTGCTGGCCTTTTGCTCACATGTTCTTTCCTGCGTTATCCCCTGATTCTGTGGATAACCGTATTACCGCCTTTGAGTGAGCTGATACCGCTCGCCGCAGCCGAACGACCGAGCGCAGCGAGTCAGTGAGCGAGGAAGCGGAAGAGCGCCCAATACGCAAACCGCCTCTCCCCGCGCGTTGGCCGATTCATTAATGCAGCTGGCACGACAGGTTTCCCGACTGGAAAGCGGGCAGTGAGCGCAACGCAATTAATACGCGTAACTCACGTTAAGGGATTTTGGTCATGTTGTTGACACTCTATCATTGATGGAGTTATTTTACCACTCCCTATCAGTGATGGAGAAAAGATCTATGAGCCATATTCAACGGGAAACGTCTTGCTCGAGGCCGCGATTAAATTCCAACATGGATGCTGATTTATATGGGTATAAATGGGCTCGCGATAATGTCGGGCAATCAGGTGCGACAATCTATCGATTGTATGGGAAGCCCGATGCGCCAGAGTTGTTTCTGAAACATGGCAAAGGTAGCGTTGCCAATGATGTTACAGATGAGATGGTCAGACTAAACTGGCTGACGGAATTTATGCCTCTTCCGACCATCAAGCATTTTATCCGTACTCCTGATGATGCATGGTTACTCACCACTGCGATCCCCGGGAAAACAGCATTCCAGGTATTAGAAGAATATCCTGATTCAGGTGAAAATATTGTTGATGCGCTGGCAGTGTTCCTGCGCCGGTTGCATTCGATTCCTGTTTGTAATTGTCCTTTTAACAGCGATCGCGTATTTCGTCTCGCTCAGGCGCAATCACGAATGAATAACGGTTTGGTTGATGCGAGTGATTTTGATGACGAGCGTAATGGCTGGCCTGTTGAACAAGTCTGGAAAGAAATGCATAAGCTTTTGCCATTCTCACCGGATTCAGTCGTCACTCATGGTGATTTCTCACTTGATAACCTTATTTTTGACGAGGGGAAATTAATAGGTTGTATTGATGTTGGACGAGTCGGAATCGCAGACCGATACCAGGATCTTGCCATCCTATGGAACTGCCTCGGTGAGTTTTCTCCTTCATTACAGAAACGGCTTTTTCAAAAATATGGTATTGATAATCCTGATATGAATAAATTGCAGTTTCATTTGATGCTCGATGAGTTTTTCTAACATGATGATATATTTTTATCTTGTGCAATGTAACATCAGAGATTTTGAGACACGGGCCAGAGCTGCCAGGAAACAGCTATGACCATGTAATACGACTCACTATAGGGGATATCAGCTGGATGGCAAATAATGATTTTATTTTGACTGATAGTGACCTGTTCGTTGCAACAAATTGATAAGCAATGCTTTCTTATAATGCCAACTTTGTACAAGAAAGTTGGGTTTTTTTTTTTTTTTTTTTTTTTTTTTTTTTTTTTTTTTTTTTTTTTTTTTTTTTTTTTTTTTTTTTTTTTTTTTTTTTTTTTTTTTTTTTTTTTTTTTTTTTTGTTTTTTTTTTTTTTTTTTTTTTTTTTTTTTTTTTTTTTTTTTCGAGAAATGAAACTTATAATTGAAACTATACAAGATACTGTACAGATGCCTAATTTTACACCCGTATACACTGTCTCCTTATATTTTTCTAGCTTTACAGAGTAACGATTTG
>NZ_JBBUTH010000013.1:0-16885 GCF_038066595.1 Pseudaquabacterium inlustre | reverse complement strand
TCGCCGCCGAACTTCTTGGCCAGGATCGTCGTGATCGCCGCCGTCAGCGTCGTCTTGCCATGGTCCACGTGACCAATCGTGCCCACGTTCACGTGCGGCTTGGTACGTTCAAACTTGCCTTTTGCCATTTCAATCTCTCCAGGGAAAGAACAGTGGCCCGTGTCGGTTTAAGGTCTCCAGCACGGGTCTGCCACGGGCAGCAGACCCACCCCGCTGACGCGGAGTGCCGAAGACCGGCAGAAATTGCGGTGCCTGCGCCTTACTTGGCGCGGGCGGTGATGATGGCGTCGGCCACGTTCTTCGGAGCTTCGCTGTAGTGCTTGAACTCCATCGTGTACGTGGCGCGGCCTTGCGTGGCCGAACGCAGTGAGGTCGAGTAGCCGAACATTTCCGACAGCGGCACCTCGGCCTTGATGACCTTGCCGCCGCCAGGCATGTCGTCCATGCCCTGCACCATGCCGCGGCGGCTGGACAGATCGCCCATCACCGTGCCGGCGTAGTCTTCAGGCGTCTCGACTTCCACGGCCATCATCGGCTCGAGGATGACCGGGTTGGCCTTGCGGCAGCCGTCCTTGAAGCCCATCGAGGCGGCCATCTTGAACGCGTTTTCGTTCGAGTCCACGTCGTGGTACGAACCGAAGGTCAGCGTGACCTTCACGTCCACCACCGGGAAGCCGGCCAGCACGCCGTTCGGCAGCGTGTCGATCAGGCCCTTTTCCACCGCGGGAATGAACTCGCGCGGCACCACGCCGCCCTTGATGGCGTCCACGAACTCGAAGCCCTTGCCGGCTTCTTGCGGTTCGATGGTCAGCACGACGTGGCCGTACTGGCCCTTACCGCCCGACTGACGCACGAACTTGCCTTCCACGTCGGTGACCGACTTGCGGATGGTTTCGCGGTAGGCCACCTGCGGCTTGCCGACGTTGGCTTCCACGCCGAATTCGCGCTTCATGCGGTCGACGATGATTTCCAGGTGCAGCTCGCCCATGCCGGAGATGATGGTCTGACCCGACTCTTCGTCGGTGCGCACGCGGAACGAGGGATCCTCGGCAGCCAGACGACCCAGGGCGATGCCCATCTTTTCCTGGTCGGCCTTGGTCTTGGGCTCCACGGCCTGCGAGATCACCGGCTCGGGGAAGACCATCTTTTCCAGCGTGATCACGTGGTCGGGATCGCACAGGGTCTCACCCGTGGTCACTTCCTTCAGGCCCACGCAGGCGGCGATGTCGCCGGCCAGAATTTCCTTGATTTCTTCACGCTGGTTGGCGTGCATCTGCAGGATCCGGCCGATGCGCTCCTTCTTGCCCTTGATCGGGTTGTAGACGGTCGAGCCCGAGGTCAGCACGCCCGAGTACACGCGAACGAAGGTCAGCTGGCCGACGAACGGGTCGGTCATCAGCTTGAACGCCAGCGCGGCGAACTTCTCGTTGTCGTCGGCCTTGCGGCTGACTTCCTTCTCGTCCTCGTCGGTGCCGGTCACCGGGGGGATGTCCACCGGCGAAGGCAGGAAGTCGATCACGGCGTCGAGCATGCGCTGCACGCCCTTGTTCTTGAACGCGGTGCCGCACAGCATCGGCTGGATCTCGGTGGCGATGGTGCGGGTGCGGATCGCGAGCTTGATCTCTTCCTCGGTCAGGTCGCCCGTCTCGAGGTACTTGTTCATCAGCTCTTCGTTGGCTTCGGCCGCGGCCTCGACCATCTTCTCGCGCCATTCCTGGGCCTGGGCTTCCAGGTCTGCCGGGATGTCGACGTAGTCGAACTTCATGCCCTGCGAGGCCTCGTCCCAGATGATCGCCTTCATCTTGATCAGATCGACCACGCCCTTGAAGTTGTCTTCGGCGCCGATGGGGATCACGATGGGCACCGGGTTGGCCTTCAGGCGCGTCTTCATCTGGTCGACGACCTTGTAGAAGTTGGCGCCGGTGCGGTCCATCTTGTTCACGAAGGCCAGACGGGGCACCTTGTACTTGTTGGCCTGGCGCCAGACGGTCTCCGACTGCGGCTGCACGCCACCCACGGCGCAGTACACCATGCAGGCGCCGTCGAGCACGCGCATCGAACGCTCCACCTCGATCGTGAAGTCCACGTGCCCAGGGGTGTCGATGATGTTGAAGCGGTGCTCGGGATAGGACAGGTCCATGCCCTTCCAGAAGCAGGTGGTGGCAGCCGACGTGATCGTGATGCCGCGCTCCTGCTCCTGCTCCATCCAGTCCATCGTGGCGGCGCCGTCGTGCACCTCACCGATCTTGTGGTTCACACCGGTGTAGTACAGGATGCGTTCGGTGGTGGTGGTCTTGCCGGCATCGATGTGCGCGCTGATACCGATGTTGCGGTAGCGCTCGATGGGGGTCTTGCGGGCCATGATGGATCTCCAAATGCAGGGGCCGCCCTCGGGTCAGTGATAACCCGCAGGGGCGGCCGAAGGGCTGGTACGGGGCTTAGAAGCGGAAGTGCGAGAAGGCCTTGTTGGCTTCGGCCATGCGGTGGACTTCGTCGCGCTTCTTCATCGCGCCGCCGCGGCCTTCGCTGGCTTCCAGCAGTTCATTGGCCAGGCGGGCAGCCATCGACTTCTCGCCGCGCTTGCGGGCGGATTCCTTCAACCAGCGCATGGCCAGAGCCATCCGGCGGACGGGGCGAACTTCCACGGGAACTTGGTAGTTCGCACCGCCCACGCGGCGGGACTTCACTTCGACCATGGGCTTCACGTTGTTCAGCGCGACCATGAAGATCTCGAGCGGATCCTTGCCGGCCTTCTTCTCGACCTGGTCCAGCGCGCCATAGATGATGCGCTCGGCCACGGCCTTCTTGCCGGACTCCATGATGACGTTCATGAACTTGGACAGGTCCACCGAACCGAACTTCGGGTCGGGGAGGATCTCGCGCTTCGGTACTTCGCGACGACGTGGCATGGGATGCTTCCTTCAATCTGCTTCAGCGTGTGCCGCAGCCCGGTTCGTCCAGGGCTTGCACATTCGGGGATCACGCAACGATCCGCCCGCTTACTCGGTCCACCACCGGCCTTCTGTGGCACTGGCGGCTGCCGCAACGATCACTCGAGCCTAAGCGCCCGGCGTGACAACTCTTCGACTCCGGCCGATCAGGCCTTCTTCGGACGCTTGGCGCCGTACTTCGAGCGCGACTGCTTGCGGTCCTTGACGCCCTGCAGGTCCAGCGAGCCGCGCACGATGTGGTAGCGCACGCCCGGCAGGTCCTTCACACGGCCGCCGCGCACCAGCACGACGCTGTGCTCTTGCAGGTTGTGACCTTCACCGCCGATGTAGCTGATGACCTCGAAGCCGTTCGTCAGGCGCACCTTGGCGACCTTACGCAGCGCCGAGTTCGGCTTCTTGGGGGTGGTGGTGTACACGCGGGTGCACACACCGCGGCGCTGCGGGCAGTTCTGCATCGCAGGCGACTTGCTCTTGGTGACCTCGACCTCACGGCCGTGGCGCACGAGCTGGTTGATGGTTGGCATAGGTAACTTGTTCCCGTTTGAAGTCACGCACATTTCCGGCACCCGGCGGCCAACAGCGACCCCCTGGAATCCCGAGCGGAAAGCGCGAACGGCGCCGAACCCCGCCAAGCCACACCCGAAGTGCACCTGGTTGCGGAGTTCGACGCCTGTCTTGACGTCTGCCCGGAGCCACCCGTCGTTGCGGGAGGCGTAACTGCCGAAAAGCCCGCGATTATATTCAGCGGCTCGAAAGTCCACAAGGCCAGTGATGCGCCCAGCCGTCAATGCCGTGATCGACACCAATGTGGTGCTCGACTGGCTGCTCTTCGATGACCCGGCCGTGCGGCCGCTGGCCGACGCCGTGCAGCAGGGCCAGCTGGTGTGGCTGTGCACGCAGGCGATGCTCGACGAACTGGCGCATGTGCTGCAGCGCCGCCCGTTCGATGCACGCTGGACGGTGGCGCCGGACGCCATTCTGGCGCAGGCGCGGCGCCATGCGCAGCTGGTCGAGGCGACGCCACCGCCAGGGCCGGCGCTGGTGTGCCGGGACGCCGATGACCAGAAGTTCATCGACCTGGCGCTGGCCCAGCGCGCCACCTGGCTGATCAGCCGCGACCGCGCGCTGCTGGCGCTGGCCCGTCGCGCACTGCCGCGCGGCGTGCAGGTGCTGCCGCCTGCGCGTTGGCAGCTGGGCGATGGTGCCGGCGGCTGATCGCCAGACACCCACAGCGCGAGCGAAAAAAAGGGCGACCCATGGGTCGCCCTTCTTTGATTGCGGTCGTCACGGGGCAGCACGCGCCACCCCGTCCGGCCTGGCGGCTTACTCGCCCAGCGGGGCCTCGCCCTCGGCAGCCGGCGCGCCGGCATCCACCGCGGCCAGTTGCACGGCGGCCAGTTCCTCGGCCTCCTGCATGGCGATGGCGCGGCGCTCGGTGTCATCGAGCTCTTCCTTGACCTTGCGGGCCTGGTGATAGGCCATGCCGGTACCCGCCGGGATCAGGCGGCCGACGATGACGTTTTCCTTCAGACCGCGCAGGTCGTCGCGCTTGCCCATGATCGCGGCCTCGGTCAGGACGCGGGTGGTTTCCTGGAACGACGCGGCGGAGATGAACGAGTCGGTCGACAGCGAGGCCTTGGTGATGCCCAGCAGCACGTCGGAGTACGTAGCCGGCACCTTGTCCTCACCACGCAGGCGGTCGTTGGTGTCGAACAGTTCCGAACGCTCGACCTGCTCGCCGACGATGTAGTGGCTGTCGCCGCTGTTGGTGATCTGCACGCGACGCAGCATCTGGCGAACGATCACCTCGATGTGCTTGTCGTTGATCTTCACACCCTGCAGACGGTAGACGTCCTGCACCTCGTCGACGATGTAGCGCGCCAGTTCCTCGACACCCAGCAGACGCAGGATGTCCTGCGGGTCGGCCGCGCCGTCGACGATCAGTTCGCCCTTGTTCACCACCTGGCCTTCGTGCACCAGGATGTTCTTTTCCTTGGGCACCAGGATCTCTTCGACCTTGCCGTCCGGATCGGTGATCTGCAGGCGAACCTTGCCCTTGGTCTCCTTGCCGAACGACACGGTGCCGGTGATCTCGGCCAGCGTGCCGGCATCCTTGGGCGAACGGGCTTCGAAGAGCTCGGCCACGCGCGGCAGACCGCCCGTGATGTCTCGCGTCTTCTGGCCTTCCACCGGGATGCGCGCCAGCACTTCGCCGGGGGCGAGGTCCTGGCCGTCACGCACCTGGATCAGCGCGCCGACCTGGAAGCCGATCGTCACCGAGTGGTCGGTGCCGGGGATCTTCACCTCATGGCCTTGCGCGTCCAGCAGCTTGACCTGCGGGCGCACGACCTTGGTGGCGCCACGGCGCTTCGGGTCGATCACCACCAGGGTCGACAGGCCGGTGACCTCGTCGACCTGCTTGGCCACGGTGACGCCTTCCTCGACGTTCTCGAAACGCGCCTTGCCGGCGAATTCCGTGATGATCGGGCGGGTCAGCGGGTCCCAGTTGGCGAGCACCAGACCGGCCTTGATGACCTGGTCGGCCTTGATGTTCAGCGTGGCGCCGTACGGCACCTTGTGACGCTCGCGCTCGCGGCCGTGCTGGTCGGAGATGACGATCTCGCCCGAACGCGAGATGACCACCAGTTCGCCCTTGCCGTTGGTGACGTAGCGCATCGTCGGGTTGAAGCCGATGATGCCGTCGCTCTTGGCTTCGACGCTGGAGGCCACCGCCGCACGCGACGCCGCACCACCGATGTGGAACGTGCGCATGGTCAGCTGCGTGCCGGGTTCGCCGATCGACTGTGCGGCGATCACGCCCACGGCCTCACCGGTGTTCACCAGGCCGCCACGGCCCAGGTCGCGGCCGTAGCAGCGCGCGCAGATGCCGAAGCGCGTGGCGCAGGTCAGCGGCGTGCGCACCTTCACCTCGTCGACGCCGGCGGCTTCGAGGATGTCGAGCGCGTCTTCGTCCAGCATGGTGCCGGCCGTCATCAGCAGCTCTTGCGTCTCGGGGTGCAGCACTTCCACCGCGGCCACGCGGCCCAGGATGCGGTCGCGCAGCGACTCGATGACTTCACCGCCCTCGACCAGCGCGCGGGTCGCGAAGCCGTTCTCGGTGCCGCAGTCGACCTCGGTGACCACCAGATCCTGGGTCACGTCCACCAGACGGCGGGTCAGGTAGCCCGAGTTCGCGGTCTTCAGCGCCGTGTCCGCCAGGCCCTTACGGGCACCGTGGGTGGAGATGAAGTACTGCAGCACGTTCAGGCCTTCACGGAAGTTGGCCGTGATGGGCGTCTCGATGATCGAGCCATCGGGCTTGGCCATCAGGCCCCGCATGCCGGCCAGCTGGCGGATCTGCGCGGCAGAACCACGGGCACCCGAGTCGGCCATCATGTAGATGGAGTTGAACGACTCCTGGTCCACTTCCTTGCCGTTGCGGTCGATGACCTTCTGCTTGGACAGCTGGGTCATCATGACCTTGCCGACCTCGTCACCGGTCTTGCCCCAGATGTCCACCACCTTGTTGTAGCGCTCACCGGCCGTCACGAGACCCGAGACGTACTGCTGCTCGATCTCCTTGACTTCCTTCTCGGCGCGCTCGATCAGGCCATGCTTCTCGTTGGGCACCAGCATGTCCTCGATGGCGATCGAGATGCCGGCGCGCGTGGCCAGACGGAAGCCGCTTTGCAGCAGCTTGTCGGCCAGCACCACGGTTTCCTTCAGGCCGCACTTGCGGAAGCTGGTGTTGATCAGGCGCGAGATTTCCTTCTTCTTCAGCGCCTTGTTGATGTTGGCGAAGGGCAGGCCCTTGGGCAGGATCTCGCTGAGCAGGGCGCGACCGACGGTCGTGCTGACCAGCTTGGTCTCGGGCTGGAACTCGCCGTTGGCGTCCTTGTTCCACTCGACCATGCGCACGCTGACCTTGGCGGTGATTTCCACCACGCCGTTGTCGAGGGCGCGCTGCAGTTCCTTCAGGTCGGAGAAGACCATGCCTTCGCCGCGGCCGTTGGTGCGCTCGCGGGTGGCGTAGTACAGGCCCAGCACCACGTCTTGAGACGGCACGATCGACGGCTCGCCCGAGGCCGGGAACAGCACGTTGTTGGTCGCCAGCATCAGCACGCGGGCTTCCATCTGCGCTTCGATGGACAGCGGCACGTGCACGGCCATCTGGTCACCGTCGAAGTCGGCGTTGAAGGCCGAGCAGACCAGCGGATGCAGCTGGATGGCCTTGCCTTCGATCAGCACCGGCTCGAAGGCCTGGATGCCCAGGCGGTGCAGCGTCGGGGCGCGGTTCAGCAGAACCGGGTGCTCCTTGATCACCTCTTCGAGGATGTCCCACACCACCGGCGTGCCGCTCTCGACTTCCTTCTTGGCAGCCTTGATCGTCGTCGCGATGCCCATGGCTTCGAGACGCGAGAAGATGAAGGGCTTGAACAGCTCCAGCGCCATCAGCTTGGGCAGACCGCACTGGTGCAGCTTGAGCGTCGGGCCCACGGTGATCACCGAACGGCCCGAGTAGTCGACGCGCTTGCCCAGCAGGTTCTGGCGGAAGCGGCCGCCCTTGCCCTTGATCATGTCAGCCAGGGACTTCAGCGCGCGCTTGTTCGCGCCGGTCATGGCCTTGCCGCGGCGGCCGTTGTCCAGCAGCGAGTCGACGGCTTCCTGCAGCATGCGCTTTTCGTTGCGCACGATGATCTCAGGGGCCTTCAGCTCCAGCAGACGGGCCAGGCGGTTGTTGCGGTTGATGACGCGACGGTACAGATCGTTCAGATCCGACGTGGCGAAGCGACCACCGTCCAGCGGCACCAGCGGGCGCAGATCGGGCGGCAGCACCGGCAGGACGTTCATCACCATCCACTCGGGCTTCATGCCGCTCTTCTTGAAGGCCTCCATCACCTTCAGGCGCTTGGAGTTCTTCTTGACCTTGAGCTCGGAGCCGGTCATGTCGTTGCGCAGGCGATCGATCTCGACGTCGAGATCCATGTCGGCCAGCAGCTTCTGCACGCCCTCGGCGCCCATCAGGGCGACGAATTCCTCACCGAACTCGGCACGCTTCGCGTCGTAGTCCTCCTCGGTCATGATGGAGAACTTCTTCAGCGGGGTCATGCCGGGATCGACCACGACATACGCTTCGAAGTACAGCACGCGCTCGATGTCGCGCAGCGTCATGTCGAGCACCAGGCCCAGACGCGACGGCAGCGACTTCAAGAACCAGATGTGCGCGCAGGGCGCGGCCAGGTCGATGTGACCCATGCGCTCGCGGCGCACCTTGGTCTGGGTGACTTCGACGCCGCACTTCTCGCAGATCACGCCACGGTGCTTCAGGCGCTTGTACTTGCCGCACAGGCACTCGTAGTCCTTGATCGGGCCGAAGATCTTGGCGCAGAACAGACCGTCACGCTCGGGCTTGAACGTACGGTAGTTGATCGTTTCCGGCTTCTTCACTTCGCCGAACGACCACGACCGGATCTTCTCCGGCGACGCGATGCCGATGCGGATCGCGTCGAAGTGCTCGTCGGGGGTGAACTGCTTGAACAGGTCCAGCAAACCCTTCATGTGATTTCTCCTGTGTTCCTGTGTCAGCCGATCAGTTGCGCTCGAGTTCCATGTCGATGCCCAGCGAGCGGATTTCCTTCACCAGCACATTGAAGGATTCCGGCATGCCGGCCACGATGGCGTGCTCGCCCTTGACGATGTTCTCGTACACCTTGGTACGGCCGTTCACGTCGTCGGACTTCACGGTCAGCATTTCCTGCAGCACGTAGGCCGCGCCATAGGCTTCCAGCGCCCACACTTCCATTTCGCCGAAGCGCTGGCCACCGAACTGCGCCTTGCCGCCCAGCGGCTGCTGGGTGACCAGGCTGTACGGGCCGGTGGAACGGGCGTGCATCTTGTCGTCGACCAGGTGGTGCAGCTTCAGCACGTGCATGTAGCCCACGGTGACCGGACGCTCGAAGCGCTCGCCGGTGCGACCGTCGCTCAGGTAGGCCTGGGTGCGGGTCTCGGTGAGGCCCTTGCGCGCGGCGATGTCGTCCGGGTAGGCCAGCTTCAGCATGGCGCGGATCTCTTCTTCCTTGGCGCCATCGAACACCGGGGTCGCGAACGGCACACCCTTGGACAGGTTGGCCGCCATCTCCAGCACTTCGTCGTCCGACAGGTCGTCGATGCTCTCGGCCTTGCCGCCCGACTGGTTGTACAGCTCGTCGAAGAACTTGCGCAGCTCGGCCACGCGGGCCTGTTGCTGCAGCATGTCGCCGATGCGCTGGCCAATGCCCTTGCCGGCCCAGCCCAGGTGCACTTCCAGCACCTGGCCCACATTCATCCGCGAGGGCACGCCCAGCGGGTTCAGCACGATGTCCGCAGGGGTGCCGTCGGCCATGTAGGGCATGTCCTCGATCGGCACGATCTTCGACACCACACCCTTGTTGCCGTGGCGGCCGGCCATCTTGTCGCCAGGCTGCAGGCGGCGCTTGACGGCCAGGTACACCTTGACCATCTTCAGCACGCCGGCCGGCAGCTCGTCGCCCTGCGTGAGCTTCTTGCGCTTCTCTTCGAAGGCCAGGTCGAAGTTGTGGCGGGTCTGCTCGAGCGAGTTCTTGATCGACTCGAGCTGGTTGGCCACGTCGTCGTCGGCCGGGCGCACGTCGAACCAGTGGAACTTCTCGATCGACGAGAGGTATTCCTTGCTGATGACGGTGCCCTTGGCGATCTTCTGCGGGCCGCCGTTGGCGGTCTTGCCCACCAGCAGCTTCTCGATCCGGTCGAAGGCGTCGGCCTCGACGATGCGCAACTGGTCGTTCAGGTCGAGGCGGAAGCGCTTCAGTTCATCGTCGATGATCTGCTGGGCGCGCTTGTCGCGCTGGATGCCTTCGCGGGTGAACACCTGCACGTCGATGACGGTGCCGCTGGTGCCCTGGTCGACGCGCAGGCTCGTGTCCTTCACGTCCGAAGCCTTCTCGCCGAAGATGGCGCGCAGCAGCTTCTCTTCCGGCGTCAGCGTGGTCTCGCCCTTGGGCGTGACCTTGCCCACCAGCACGTCGCCGGGGTTGACCTCGGCGCCGATGTAGACGATGCCGCTTTCATCCAGGCGGGCCAGCTGCTGCTCGCTCAGGTTCGGGATGTCGCGCGTGATTTCTTCCGAGCCCAGCTTGGTGTCGCGGGCCATCACCACCAGTTCCTCGATGTGGATCGAGGTGTAGCGGTCTTCGGCGACGACGCGCTCGCTGATCAGGATCGAGTCTTCGAAGTTGTAGCCGTTCCAGGGCATGAACGCGACCAGCATGTTCTGGCCGAGCGCCAGTTCACCCAGGTCGGTCGACGCGCCGTCGGCCACCACGTCGCCCGCGCCCACCACGTCACCGCGGCGCACGATGGCGCGCTGGTGGATGTTGGTGTTCTGGTTCGAACGCTGGTACTTGATCAGGTTGTAGATGTCGACGCCGACTTCACCGGCCATCGTCTCTGCGTCGTTCACGCGGATCACGATGCGGTTGGTGTCGACGTAGTCCACGATGCCGCCACGGCGGGCGGTCACCACGGTGCCCGAGTCGACCGCGGCCACGCGCTCGACACCGGTGCCCACCAGCGCCTTCTCGGGGCGCAGGGTCGGCACGGCCTGACGCTGCATGTTGGCGCCCATCAGTGCGCGGTTCGCATCGTCGTGCTCCAGGAACGGCACCAGCGAGGCGGCCACCGACACGATCTGCGCCGGCGCCACGTCCATGTACTGGATGCGCTCGGGCGAGGTCAGCACCGATTCGCCGTGCTCACGCGCCGACACCAGTTCGTCGGTTAGTGCGCCGTCCTCGCCCAGCGAGGCATTGGCCTGGGCGATGACGTACTTGCCTTCCTCGATGGCCGACAGGTAGTCGATCTGGTCGGTGACCTTGCCGTCCTGCACGCGGCGGTACGGCGTCTCGAGGAAGCCGTACTCGTTCAGGCGGGCGTACAGCGCCAGCGAGTTGATCAGGCCGATGTTCGGGCCTTCCGGCGTTTCGATCGGGCACACGCGGCCGTAGTGGGTCGGGTGCACGTCGCGCACCTCGAAGCCGGCGCGCTCGCGGGTCAGACCACCCGGGCCCAGGGCCGAGACGCGACGCTTGTGCGTGATCTCGGACAGCGGGTTGGTCTGGTCCATGAACTGCGACAGCTGCGACGCACCGAAGAACTCCTTCAGCGCCGCGGAGATCGGCTTGGAGTTGATCAGGTCGTGCGGCATCAGCGCGTCGGTCTCGGCCTGGCCCAGACGCTCCTTGACGGCCTTCTCGATGCGGGCGAGGCCCGAGCGGTACTGGTTCTCGGCCAGTTCGCCCACGCAGCGCACGCGGCGGTTGCCCAGGTGGTCGATGTCGTCCACCTCGCCACGGCCGTTGCGCAGCTCGACGAGGATCTTCACCACGTCGAGGATGTCCTCATTGCTGAGGGTCATCGGGCCTTCGGGTGCGTCGCGGCCCACGCGGGCGTTGAACTTCATGCGGCCCACGCGCGACAGGTCGTACGTGTCGGCGTTGTAGAACAGGCGACCGAACAGGGCCTGCACGGCGTCCTCGGTCGGCGGCTCGCCGGGGCGCATCATGCGGTAGATGGCGACGCGAGCGGCCAGCTCGTCGGCGGTTTCGTCCTGCGCCAGCGTCTGGCTGATGTAGGCACCCTGGTCCAGTTCATTGGTGAACAGACACTGGATGTCCTTGATGCCGGCGGCGCGCAGCTTCTTCAGCAGGGCCTCGGTCAGCTCGTCGTTGGCCTTGGCGATGATCTCGCCGGTGTCGCCGTCGACCATGTTGCGGGCCACGATGCGGCCCACCAGGAAGTCCTCGGGCACCGAGATGAACTGGGTGCCGGCGGCCTCGAGCTGCTTGACGTGACGCGCGGTGATGCGCTTGTCCTTCTCGACGATGACCTTGCCTTCCTTGTCGGTCAGGTCGAAGCGTGCGACCTCGCCCTTCAGGCGCTCGGCCACGAACTCCATCTGCGCGCCCGCGTCCATCAGGCGGAAGGTGTCGAAGTCGAAGAAGTGGGCGAGGATCTGCTCCGGCTTCATGCCGATGGCCTTGAGCAGGATCGTCACCGGCATCTTGCGGCGGCGGTCGACGCGGAAGTACAGGATGTCCTTCGGGTCGAACTCGAAGTCCAGCCACGAGCCGCGGTAGGGAATGATGCGGGCGCTGAACAGCAGCTTGCCCGAGCTGTGGGTCTTGCCCTTGTCGTGCTCGAAGAACACGCCCGGCGAGCGGTGCAGCTGCGACACGATCACGCGCTCGGTGCCGTTCACGATGAACGAGCCGTAGTCGGTCATCAGGGGCACCTCGCCCATGTAGACCTCCTGCTCCTTGATCTCCTTGACCACCTTGGCCGGCGAGGCCTCGCGGTCATAGATGATCATCTGCAGCTTGGCGCGCACGGCGGCCGCGAACGTGAGGCCACGCTGCTGGCACTCGCGCACGTCGAACGGCGGCTTGGCGATGTTGTATTCGATGAACTTCATCTCGACCATGCCGTTGTGCGACACGATCGGGAACGCCGACAGGAACGCTGCCTGCAAGCCTTCGGGCTTGCGCTTTTGCGGCGGCAGATCCTTCTGCAGGAAGGCGACGTACGCGTCGCTCTGCATGGTCAGCAGGTACGGGACGTTGAGCACGCTCGCGCGCTTGCCGAAGCTCTTGCGGATACGCTTGCGCTCGGTGTAGCTGTAGGGGGTTGCTTGCGCCATGGAAACTCCGTGTCGACGACGCACACCGGGGCCCAAGGTGTGCGTCACGTCGGCGACTGGCTCTCGCGGGGCGGCGTCGCGCGGTATGCGACGGCCCGAAAGCTTGGTGGCTGGCCACTACCAGCCGCTGGCGGACAACCCCGGCATTGCACCGGAGCCCGACCAAACCGGTTCTCTGCAGTCGGATCAGAGAACACTTGGAAAAGCCCTCAAGCATAACCTGCTGGGCGTTTCCAGGTGCACTCCGGGGAAAAACCCGGAAAGCGCAAAAAGCCGGCCCGGGTTGCCCCGGGGCCAGCCTCTCGCGGGACGAGCCTGAATTACTTCAGCTCGGCCTTGGCGCCGGCTTCCACCAGCTTCTTGACAGCGGCTTCGCCGTCGGCCTTGGCCACGCCTTCCTTGACGTTCTTCGGGGCGCCGTCCACCAGGTCCTTGGCTTCCTTCAGGCCCAGGCCCGTCAGTTCGCGCACGGCCTTGATGACCGACACCTTGTTGGCGCCGGCTTCGAGCAGCACGACGTTGAACTCGGTCTTCTCTTCAGCGGCGGCAGCAGCGCCACCACCCGCGCCACCGGCGGCCGGGGCAGCCATGGCGGCGGCGGACACGCCGAACTTCTCTTCAATGGCCTTCACCAGGTCATTGAGTTCCATGACGGTCATGCTGTCCATCGCGGCCAGGAAAGCGTCTTTGTCGAATGCCATTTTGGTATTCCTTGAATCGGGAAATTGGATAGGTTCAGTAGCGGTGTGGCGCGATCAGGCGGCCGAAGCTTCGGCAGCAGGCGCTTCGGCGCCGCCACCCTTCTTCTCGGCCACGGCGGCGATGACGCCGGCCATGCGCTGGATCGGCGACTTCAGCAGGCCGGCCACCTGGGCGATCAGCACTTCGCGACTGGGGATGGACGCCAGGGACTTGACCCCGTTGGCATCCAGCGCCTTGCCGGCGTAAGCACCGCCCTTGATGACGAGCTTGTCGTTGCCCTTGGCGAAGTCGGCGATGACTTTCGCCGCAGCCACCGGATCTTCGGAAAAACCGTAGATCAGGGGACCGGCCATGGTCTCCGCGGCCACCTCGAACGGGGTGCCGGCGACAGCGCGACGGGCCAGGGTGTTCTTCAGCACGTGAAGATACACACCCTTGGACCGCGCATCGACGCGCAGCTTGTTCAGGTGTTCGACGGTGAGGCCACGGTACTCGGCCAGCGCGAGCGTCTGGGACTTGGCGGCCTGGGCCGACACGTCCGCGACCACGGCCGCTTTCTCGTTGCGATTGAGACTCAAAGGTCTGCTCCTCACTAAAACGCACCGGGTCGGGCCCATTGCTCGACCCACCCCGGCGCACCCGGGTTGCAGCGACCAAACCTTCCGGCATCCGACACCCACCGCGCACAGGGCACGGCGAACATCCAATTCCTTCAGGCGGGACCGCCATCTGCGCTGGCCGCACCGGACAGGTTCCGGGCGATTAGGCAGCCGCAGCCGGCTGCACCAGCGGTCTTGGATGGCCCGCCCGCAGCATTGCTGCCCCGGGCGGCCCACCAATTCGTGTCAGCCAGCGCGCAAGACCATCGCGCCGGCCGGATTCAGCTGTGTCAGCTGGCGGCGACCGTCTGCAGGTCGACGCGCACGCCCACGCCCATGGTGGACGAGACGGCCAGCTTGCGCAGGTACACGCCCTTGCTGGAAGCCGGCTTCGACTTGTTCAGCGCGTCGAGCAGCGCGCTCAGGTTGCCCTTGAGCTTGTCGTTGTCGAACGAGCGACGGCCGATCGTGCCGTGGATGATGCCGGCCTTGTCGACGCGGTACTGCACCTGACCGGCCTTGGCGTTCTTCACCGCGGTGGCCACATCGGGCGTCACGGTGCCGACCTTCGGGTTCGGCATCAGGCCGCGCGGGCCCAGGATCTGACCCAGGGTACCGACGACGCGCATCGTGTCCGGGGAGGCGATCACGATGTCGAAGTTGATGTTGCCGGCCTTGATCTCGGCGGCCAGGTCGTCCATGCCGACCACGTCGGCGCCAGCGGCCTTGGCTTCCTCGGCCTTGGCGCCCTGGGCGAACACGGCCACGCGCTTGGTCTTGCCGGTGCCGTTGGGCATCACGACGGCGCCACGCACCACCTGATCCGACTTCTTGGCATCCACGCCGAGTTGCACGGCCACGTCGATCGATTCGTCGAACTTGGCATTGGCGCAGTCGCGGATGAGCGCCATGGCGTCATCGAACGAATAGAGCTTGAGGCTGTCGACCTTGCCGGCCATCGCCTTTTGACGCTTGCTGAGCTTGGCCATGTCAGACCCCTTCCACGATCAGGCCCATCGAGCGGGCAGAACCGGCGATCGTGCGCACGGCGGCATCCAGGTCAGCGGCGGTCAGATCCTTGACCTTGACCTTGGCGATCTCTTCCAGCTGGGCGCGGTTGATCTTGCCCACCTTCTCCAGGTGCGCACGGCCGGAGCCCTTCTCGATCTTGGCGGCCTTCTTCAGCAGCACGGTCGCCGGGGGCGACTTCAGCACGAAGGTGAAGCTCTTGTCCGCGTAGGCGGTGATCACCACGGGCAGCTTCAGACCGGGCTCGATGCCCTGGGTCTGGGCGTTGAACGCCTTGCAGAACTCCATGATGTTCAGGCCGCGCTGACCCAGCGCGGGACCGATCGGGGGCGAAGGATTGGCCTTGCCCGCCGGCACTTGCAGCTTGATGAAGCCGACGATCTTCTTTGCCATGAATGGCTCCTACCGAGTTCAAACGCCCGCCATGACAGCGGGCTCCTCGTCCGTGCGACCCTGTTGCTTTGACGGGCTGGCAGCGCCGGGTCGCGCCACGCCATCAGCCCCGTGTTTCAGCGAAGGATCAGACCTTCTCGACCT
Source organism: Pseudaquabacterium inlustre (assembly GCF_038066595.1). Lineage (NCBI taxonomy): Bacteria > Pseudomonadati > Pseudomonadota > Betaproteobacteria > Burkholderiales > Sphaerotilaceae > Pseudaquabacterium > Pseudaquabacterium inlustre. Next base: position 1,355 of record NZ_JBBUTH010000013.1, on the reverse strand, counting down.
GCGCGAAGTCCAGCTCGACCGGCGTGGCACGACCGAAGATCGTGACCGACACGCGGACCTTGGACTTCTCGTAGTTGACTTCCTCGACCGCGCCGTTGAAGTCGGTGAACGGGCCTTCCTTGACCCGCACCAGCTCGCCCACCTGCCACTCGACCTTGGGCCGCGGCTTCTCCAGACCTTCCTGCATCTGGTTGACGATCTTCATGACCTCGGCTTCCGAGATCGGCGCGGGCTTGTTCTTGGCACCACCGACGAAGCCGGTGACCTTGCTGGTGTGCTTGACCAGGTGCCAGGACTCGTCGTCCATCAGCATCTCGACCAGCACGTAGCCGGGGAAGAAACGGCGCTCGGTGACCGACTTCTTGCCGTTCTTCAGCTCCACCACCTCTTCGGTGGGCACCAGGATGCGACCGAACTTGTCGTGCATGCCGGCGCGCTCGATGCGCTCACGGATGTTGCGCTCGACCGCCTTCTCCATGCCGGAGTAGGCGTGCACCACGTACCAGCGCATGCCGGCAGCCGGCGCGACGGTGGGTTCGGCCGATGCGGCCTGGGGCGTCAGTTCACTCATTGCTCTGCAACCTCTTCAGCGCTTCCAGCCCAGGATCAGGTCGTACAGCACCCATTCGATCGTCTTGTCGGTGATGAACAGGAACAGCGCCATCACGAAGACGAAAGCAAACACGTAACCGGTCATCTGCATGGCCTCCTTGCGGGCGGGCCACACGACCTTCTTGGTTTCCTTGACCGAGTCACGGCCGAAGGCGATCAGCTGCTTGCCTGACTCGGCCGTGAAGAAGGTGGCCACCGCGCCAGCCAGCAGCACCAGCAGCGCCAGCACACGCAGCCACAGGTCCTGCTTACCCAGCAGGTAGTAGGCCGCCACGGCCGCGATCACCAGCACGCCGGCCGCAGCCAGCTTGGCCTTGTCGGCGCCGGTGGAAACAGTCTCGATCGGGGTATTGGTGGCCATGTACTTGCCTGCCCGCAACGGCGACAGCCGATGCGCAGCGAAATTCCATCAGCAGCAAAGCCCGCCGGCCACTCGGGACCTGCGGGCTGCGCCGTCTTGGCGATATCCGGTGGGGTGCTGCCGGTTTCAGCGCACTGCGATCGACACCGATCGCAGTACCAAGGTCTTCAGGCGGTGGCAGGGGCGGAGGGAATCGAACCCCCGACCTTCGGTTTTGGAAACCGGCGCTCTACCAATTGAGCTACACCCCTGCAGCGAACCTCTTACTCGATGATCTTGGCCACGACGCCGGCGCCGACGGTGCGGCCGCCTTCACGGATGGCGAAGCGCAGGCCTTCTTCCATCGCGATCGGGGCGATCAGCTTCACGGTGATGCTGACGT
>NZ_JBBUTH010000012.1:0-22288 GCF_038066595.1 Pseudaquabacterium inlustre | reverse complement strand
AATCTTCGGCAGCGCCGCCGACTTCGCGGCGATCGCCGCGTTCTTCGCTCTCGTCTTGCTTGGCATACATGCTCCTGCTGGTCATGCTATGCCTCGCACACAAAATTTCGGACAGGCTCGACTGAAGAAGTTCAAACCGCAGCCAATCCACTTATCTCAGGCCGTCTCGTGTTCAGACGACCGGAGCCGGCTCTCTCGGTCATCGAGCTCTCCCGCGCGAACGTCTGCGACCATTCTGAGCACGTACTCGGGCGCGGCACGCCAAGGTCACTTGTAGCCGGCCGGGCCACGAGCTGCGCCGAAGTTCGTCGCCAGATAGATGCCCTTGATCGGCACTCCGAGGCCGAAGTTCCGAGCGCGCCTCGACCGGCGGCTTCTGGCCGGCTGCGTGCGTAGGTCCGCCCAGGGCAAGCGACTGCTCCCGCCGCGAAGCCGCCGTCGCACGAGGTAGCCACAGATGAGTTTGGCGCCCAGCACCCCATGCTGGTCGAAGAAGCGCGCTACGAGCCAGGCCGCAAGATCGGCCAGCCCGATGACCGCAACGACGGACGCACGGCCGGCGTCAGTCAGCCTGGATGTTGGCCGTCTTGACCACCCGCGTCCACTTCGCCAGTTCGTCAGCAATGAACCGGCCGAACGCCTCGGGCGAGTTGGGTGCGGCCTCGGCGCCGGCATCGTGAAGGCGCTGCGCGATGGCCGGCTCGGCCAGCACGCGCTGGATGTCGGCTGCAGCGCGCGAGGCGGCATCGCGCGGCATGCTGGCTGGGGCGACGTAGCCGGTCCAGCTGTAGGCCTCGTAGCCCGGCAGCCCGGATTCGGCGATGGCGGGCACGCCGGGAAACAGCACGCTGGGCTTGGCATTGGCGACGCCCAGCGCCCGCACCTTGCCGGCCTTCCACTGCGGCAATGCGGTGGGCGCGTCGCTGAACATCAGCGGCACCTGGCCGCCCAGCACATCGCTCATGGCCGGGGCCGAACCCTTGTAGGGCACATGCACCAGCTGGGTTCCGCTCTGGATGGCGAACAACTCACCGGCCAGGTGTGTGCCACCGCCGTTGCCGCTGCTGGCGTAGCTGAGCTTGCCCGGCTGCTTTTTCGCCAGCGCGATCAACTCGGCCACCGTCTTGGCCTCGACAGACGGGTGCGTCACCAGCACCACCGGGAAGCGCGCGCCGAAGCTCAGCGGTACGAAATCCTTCTGGATGTCGTAGGGCAGCCTGCCCTTCAACGACGGCAGCACCGTGTGATGGATGCTGCACGCGAAAAGGGTGTGGCCGTCGGTGGCCTTGGCCGCCAGATCCGCGCCCACCTGGCCGCCGGCGCCGGGCCGGTTGTCCACCAGCACCTGCTGGCCCCACAGCTCCGACAGGCGCGCCGCCAGCACCCGGGCGACCGCATCCACCGGCCCACCGGGCGGAAAGGGCACCACCAGCTTGACCGTTCGCTGCGGCCAGGCCGCCTGCGCCCGCACGGCCAACGGCCAGGCGCTCAAGGCGGCCACGCCAGCAGACGCCGCTGAAGCCACAAGAATCAGGCGTCGACGATTGGGCTGGGTACGGTGCATGTTGCGCATTGGCTGGGGTTGGCAAACGGGTTGAGCGAGGCGTCAGGGTCGCCTGGGGGCGGCCTGCTGCCGCGCGGCATTGCCGCCATCAGATGGCTGCTGCGCTGGCATGTCAATCAGGTCGAGCACGATCCATCGGCTGCGCCGCTCTTGCCCGGTGCACAAGCGGTCAGCCGCCACCTCCCGGGCAAAAAGACACTCGAAGCTGCTGAAGAACGCGAGGTCGTCGACCACGTGCGCACCGAACCACCGATCGCGGCGGCTGCCTTTGAGACTGGCTCGGCCAAGTCGCGCTCGCCCGCGCGGAAGGTCCGCTTCGGACTGGCTGAGCACATCGCAATGCGCGAGCACCGCCGCCGCCAAGCCCTGGCGACCGTTGGCACAGTTTCCTATACTGTGCTTATGTACAGTCTCGAGCCAGCATCATGGATGTGACCCGCGTCGGCCGGGATCCAGGCGCCAGCGCAGGTGCGTCCCGCGCCAGCGTGGCCATCGGCTTTGGCTCGCCTTCCGGGGACACCGGGGTCACGCGCCTGGACCTCAATGACATCCTCGTGCGCCACCCGCAGGCCACGTTCCTGATGCGCATCGCCGGCGACGCGATGCGAGAGGCCGGCATCGACGGCGGCGATCTGGTGCTGATCGACCGCGCCATCGCGCCGTCGAACGGTCATGTCGTGATCGCCATCGTGGGCGACGAGTTCGTCTGCCGGCGCCTGAGCCAACAGGGCGCTGATGTCCGCCTGACGGCCGCGCAAAGCGCTTGTGCCGACATCCTGGCGCGCGAGGGCGAGGCGTTCCAGATCTGGGGCGTCGTCACGCAGGTCATCAAGGCCATGCCGGTCTGATCGGCCGGCCGGAGCATGGCGATGTTTGCGTTGGTCGATGTCAACAACATGTACGTCAGCTGCGAGCGGGTCTTCAGGCCCTCGCTGATCGGCCGGCCCGTGGTGGTGCTGTCGAACAACGACGGCGCCTGCATCGCACGCAGCAACGAAGCCAAGGACCTTGGCGTCAAGATGGCGCAGCCCTGGTTCCAGGTGCGCCATCTCGAGCGCGAGGCCGGCCTGATCGCCTTGTCGGCCAACTTCGAGCTCTACGGCGACATGTCCAGCCGCATGATGTCCCTGGTGGGCGAATACGCGCCGCGACAAGAGGTCTACAGCATCGACGAGTCCTTCCTCGACTTCGCAGGCGTTCCAGGCGACCTCCTGGCCATCGGGCGCGAGATGCGGTCCAAGGTGCTGCGCTGGACGGGCCTGCCCACCAGCGTGGGTTTCGGCCCCACCAAGACACTTGCCAAGCTTGCCAACCACATCGCCAAGACGGCCGAGCGCAAGCCCGGGTCGTACGACGCGCGGTTCGCCCAGGTCTGCCACCTGGGCCAGCTGGGTGTGGATGAGCTGCGCGCGGTGTTCCAGGCCACCGGGGTGGGCAACGTCTGGGGCGTCGGCCGGCGCATGACGGCCAGGCTCAACGAGGGCGGCATCCACACCGTGCTCGACCTGGTGGATGCGGACGTGGCCACGCTGCGCAAGCAGTTCAGCGTCGTGCTCGAGAAGACGGTGCTGGAGCTGCGCGGCACGGTGTGCATGGACGTCGATCACGAGCCGGCGCCACAGCAGCAGATGATGTGCTCGCGCTCGTTCGGGGCGGCGGTGACCGAGCTGCCTGAACTGGTGGAGGTCGTCAGCCAGTTCGCCTCGCGCGTGGCCGAGAAGGCGCGCCAGCAACAGGCCGCGGCCGGCGCGGTGCACGTGTTCATCACCACCAGCCCGTTCCGCCAGAACGACCGCCAGCACAGCCCGAGCACCACGGTGCCCCTGGTGCGACCCAGCGCCGACACGCGGGTCATCGTGGCGACAGCCGTTCGCGCCGTGCAGGCGATGTACCGTCCCGGCTTCAACTACGCCAAGGCGGGCGTGATGCTGGTGGACCTGGGGCCGCAGCGCCAGCAGCAGGGCGAGCTGGACCTGTTCCAGCAGGACGGGCACGACACGTCGCCGCACGGCGTCGAGTCACCCCGGCTGATGGATGCGCTCGACGCGCTGAACCGGCGCTTCGGCAAGGGCGCCGTATCGGTGGCGAGTGCGCAGCACCACCAGCGCCATCAGCAGCACGCGGGCCGGCAACTCAGGCGCTCACCCCGGTACACCACGCGTCTGGAAGACATCGCCACAGCGCGTGCATGACGGCGCTCTGCCCAGGGTTCCCTATCCTGATCGTGACCCTTGCCGGTGCCGGCTGGCGCTGATCCACAGCGGCCCGAACGCCAATTTGATTGACATCTAAAGCTTTAGGACTAAACTGGTCGCACCCTGAGCCTAGGAGTGCGCATGAAGATCGTCTGCATCGGCGGTGGGCCCGCCGGCCTGTACTTCGGTCTGCTGATGAAGCAGCTGAACCCGGCGCATCAGGTGCGCGTGATCGAGCGCAACAAGCCCTACGACACCTTCGGCTGGGGCGTGGTGTTCTCCGACGCCACCATGGACAACATGCGCCTGTGGGACCGCACCAGCGCCGACCAGATCCAGGCCGCCTTCAACCACTGGGACGACATCGAGCTGCTGTTCAAGGGCCGGCGCATCCGCTCGGGCGGCCACGGCTTCGTGGGCATCGGCCGCAAGAAGCTGCTCAACATCCTGCAGGCGCGCTGCGAGGCCCTGGGCGTGGAGCTGGTGTTCGAGCAGGACGTGTCCAGCGACGAGGACTTCTCCGACGCCGACCTGGTGATCGCCAGCGACGGCATCAACTCGCGCATCCGCAGCAAGTACGCCGATGTCTTCCAGCCCGACATCGTCACCCGCCCCAACCGCTACATCTGGCTGGGCACCAAGCGCCTGTACGACGCCTTCACCTTCGACTTCCAGCAGACCGAGCACGGCTGGTTCCAGGCCCACATCTACAAGTTCGACGAGCACACCAGCACCTTCATCGTCGAGTGCCCTGAGCACGTGTGGCTGGCCCACGGGCTCGACAAGGCCGACCAGGACCAGTCGATTGCCTTCTGCGAGCAGCTGTTCGCCGGCAACCTGGCCGGCGAGAAGCTGATGACCAATGCGCGCCACCTGCGCGGCTCGGCCTGGCTGAACTTCCAGCGCGTCACCTGCGGCCAGTGGTGGTTGCAGAACCGCCACGGCAGCCATGTGGTGCTGATGGGCGATGCGGTGCACACGGCGCACTTCGCCATCGGCTCGGGCACCAAGCTGGCCATCGAGGATGCGATCGAGCTGACGCGCCAGTTCCAGCTGCATGGCGATGCGCCCGAGCACATCCCCACCGTGCTGGCGGCGTACCAGGAGCTGCGCCGCGTCGAGACGCTGCGCCTGCAGAACGCGGCCTGGAACGCGATGGAATGGTTCGAGGTCTGCGGCACGCGCTACTGCGACCAGCTGCCGCCCGAGCAGTTCATGTACAGCATGCTCACGCGCAGCCAGCGCATCAGCCACGAGAACCTGCGCCTGCGCGATGCCGCCTGGCTGCAGGGCTACGAGCGCTGGTTCGCCGAGCGCGCCGGCCTGCCCCAACCGGCTGCATTGCCGCCCACGCCGCCGATGTTCACGCCCTACACGGTGCGCGGGGTCACGCTGAAGAACCGCGTGGTGGTGTCGCCGATGGCCCAGTACTCGGCCACCGACGGCGTGCCGGGCGACTACCACCTGGTGCACCTGGGCGCGCGCGCCATGGGCGGCGCGGCGATGGTGTTCGCCGAGATGACCTGCACCAGCCCCGATGCCCGCATCACGCCGGGCTGCCCGGGCTTGTGGACCGACGAACAAGGCGCGGCCTGGACCCGCATCGTCGACTGGGTCCATGCCAACACCGATGCCAGGATGGCCGTGCAGCTGGGCCATGCCGGCGCCAAGGGCAGCACGCGCCGCGCCTGGGACGGCATCGACCAGCCGCTGGCCGATGACGACACCGAGCCGAACTGGCCGCTGCTCAGCGCCTCGCCGCAGCAGTACCTGCCCGGCACCAGCCAGGTCTCGCGCGCGATGACCGAAGCCGACATGGACCGCGTGCTCGCCGACTTCGTGGCCGCCACGCAGCGCGCGGCGGATGCTGGCTTCGACTGGCTGGAACTGCACTGCGCCCACGGCTACCTGCTGTCCAGCTTCATCTCGACGCTCACCAACCAGCGCACCGATGCGTACGGCGGCAGCCTGGCCAACCGCCTGCGCTACCCACTGCGCGTGTTCAACGCGGTGCGCGCCGCCTGGCCGGCCGAACGGCCGATGAGCGTGCGCATCTCGGCACACGACTGGGTGGAAGGCGGCATCACCCCGGCCGATGCGGTGGAGATCGCCCGCGCCTTCAAGGCCGCGGGCGCCGATCTGATCGACTGCAGCTCGGGCCAGGTCAGCAAGGCCGAGAAGCCGGTCTACGGCCGCATGTTCCAGACCCCGTTCGCCGACCGCGTGCGGCAGGAGGCCGGCATCGCCACCATCGCCGTGGGCGCGATCAGCGAGGCCGACCATGTCAACAGCATCATCGCCGCCGGCCGCGCCGACCTGTGCGCCGTGGCCCGCCCGCACCTGGCCAACCCCGCCTGGACGCTGACCGAGGCCGCCCGCATCGGCTACACGCCGCAGCCGTGGCCGAAACAGTACCGATCGGCCAAGGGCCAGCTGGAGGCTGGGTTTGCACGGCAAGCCGCACAGGCCAAGGCATCGGCATGAGGCGCATCGCATGACCCCAGCCACCTCTTCCAACAGCCTGCTGCAAGGCCACACCGCCGCGATCACCGGCGCAGGCCGCGGCATCGGCGCCGCCATCGCACAACGCCTGGCCGCCGATGGCGCCCGGCTGTGGCTGCTGGGCCGCAACCTGCCCACGCTGCAGGCCCTGGCCGCCACCTTGCCCAACCACGCCGTGGCCGGCTGCCTGGCGGTGGACGTGGCCGATGCCGGCGCAGTGCAGCAGGCCTGGGCGCAGATGGCCGAGGCCGGCGCCATGCCCGACATCCTGGTCAACAACGCCGGCCAGGCCGCCAGCGCGCCGCTGGGCCGCACCAGCGATGCGCTGTGGCACCAGATGCTGTCGGTCAACCTGAGCGGCAGTTTTCATTGCCTGCGCGCCGCGCTGCCGGCCATGCAGGCCGCCGGCTGGGGCCGCGTGGTCAATGTGGCCAGCACCGCCGGCCAGCGCGGCTACCCGTATGTGGCGGCCTACACGGCAGCCAAGCATGGCGTGATCGGCCTCACCCGCGCGGTGGCGCTGGAGGTGGCCACGCAGGGCATCACGGTGAATGCCGTGTGCCCCGGCTTCACCGAGACCGACCTGCTGCGCGACAGCGTGGCCAACATCGTCGGCAAAACCGGCCGCAGCGAAGCCCAGGCGCGCGACGCCCTGGCCCAGCACAACCCGCAAAAGCGCCTGGTTCAGCCGCAGGAAGTGGCCGATGCCGTGGCCTGGCTGTGCAGCCCGGCCGCCGCATCGCTCACCGGACAATCCCTGTCCATCAGTGGTGGCGAGGTGATGTGATGCCCAGCAAGAAGACGACAACGACGAGCACGTCGGAAACAACCAACTACCGCCGCCTGCGCCTGGTGGAAGACCACCAGATCGGCCTGGAAGGCCGCGCCGTGCCGGCCGACCACCAGGCCGTGAAGCTGTGGCTGCGCCTGCTGAGCTGCAGCACGCAGATCGAGCAGGAGATCCGCAGCCGCCTGCGCCTGCGTTTCGACACCACGCTGCCGCGCTTCGACTACCTGGCCCAGCTGGAGCGCCACCCCGAGGGGTTGCGCATGAACGTGCTGAGCAAGTACCTGATGGTCACGGGCGGCAACGTCACCGGGCTGACTGACCAGCTGGTGAGTGAAGGCTGGGTGGAACGCGTGGTCAACGAGGCCGATCGCCGCTCGCAGATCGTGCGCCTGACCGATGCCGGCCGCGCGCACTTTCTGGTGATGGCCAAGGAGCATGAGCGCTGGCTGATCGAGCTGTTCGCCGGCTTCGCGCCCGAGCACCGCACCGGCCTGTACGAACTGCTGGGCCGCCTGCGCGTGGCCCTGGTGCAGGCCACTGATCCGGCCGACCCCGACACGCCGGAAGACCCGCCCACCCCGTCGTCATCCTCCACCACCGCCCGCAAGAAGGCCTCCTGATGAGCACGTCCAATCTCGACCCCGCCCTGGCCGCCGGCAACCGCTGCACGCTCACCGGCCATGAGGCACGCCACTTCGGCTGGCGCGTGGAGGCCGGCATCGGCCATGTCACGCTGAACCGGCCCGAGCGCAAGAACCCGCTCACCTTCGACTCGTATGCCGAGCTGCGCGACCTGTTCGGCCGCCTGAAGCACGCCACCGATGTGCATGCCGTGGTGCTGAACGGCGCGGGCGGCAACTTCTGCTCGGGCGGTGATGTGCACGAGATCATCGGCCCGCTGGTGCAGCTGGCCGCGCCCGAGCTGCTGATGTTCACGCGCATGACCGGCGATCTGGTGAAGAACATGCGCGCCTGCCCGCAGCCCATCGTGGCCGCGATCGACGGCGTGTGTGCCGGCGCCGGCGCCATCCTGGCGATGTCGTCCGACCTGCGCCTGGGCACGGCCCGCAGCAAGACCGCCTTCCTGTTCAACCGCGTGGGCCTGGCCGGCTGCGACATGGGCGCCTGCACCATGCTGCCGCGCATCATCGGCCAGGGCCGTGCCAGCGAGCTGCTGTACACCGGCCGCAACCTGGGCGGCGAGGAGGCCGAGCGCTGGGGCTTCTTCAACCGCCTGGTCGAGCCCGAGGCCCTGGCCGCCGAGGCCGCCGCACTGGCCGCGCGCCTGGTGGCCGGCCCCACCTTCGCCAACGGCATCACCAAGACCATGCTGCACCAGGAGTGGAACATGGGCATCGACCAGGCCATCGAGGCCGAGGCCCAGGCCCAGGCCCTGTGCATGCTGACCGGTGACTTCCGCCGCGCCTACGAGGCCTTCGTGGCCAAGCAGACGCCCGTGTTCCAGGGCAATTGAGCGCATCTTCGGAGCTCCACATGGCCGACCTCAGCCACCTCGACTGGCCCTTCTTCGACGCGCCACACCGCGCGCTGGCCCAGGCGCTGGACGCCTGGTGCACCGAGCACCTGGCCCATGCCGGTCACAGCACCGATGTGGACGCGCAGTGCCGGGCACTGGTGCGCCAGCTGGGCGAAGGCGGCTGGCTGCGCCACGCCGTGGCCGGCACCGCGCATGGCGGCACACGCGACGTGATCGACACCCGCGCCATCTGCCTGCTGCGTGAAACCCTGGCCCACCACCACGGCCTGGCCGACTTCGCGTTCGCGATGCAGGGCCTGGGCTCGGGCGCCATCAGCCTGGCCGGCACCGAGGCGCAGCGCGCGCGCTACCTGCCGGCCGTGGCCAGCGGCCAGAAGCTGGCGGCCTTCGCGCTGTCCGAGCCCACCGCCGGATCGGATGTGGCCGCCATGCAGTGCAGCGCCCGCGAGGACGGCGGCCACGTGGTGCTGGACGGCGAGAAGACCTGGATCAGCAACGGCGGCATCGCCGACTTCTACGTGGTGTTCGCCCGCAGCGGCGAGGCGCCCGGCGCACGCGGCATCTCGGCCTTCATCGTCGATGCCGACACGCCGGGGCTGCACATCGCCGAGCGCATCTCCGTCATCGCGCCGCATCCGCTGGCCCGGCTGCGCTTCGAGAACTGCCGAGTGCCGGTCAGCCAGCGCATCGGTGCGCCGGGCGAGGGCTTCAAGATCGCGATGCGCACGCTGGATGTGTTCCGCACCTCGGTGGCCGGCGCCGCACTGGGCTTTGCCCGACGCGCGCTGGCCGAAGGCCTGCAGCGCGCCAAGAGCCGCACCATGTTCGGCGGCGTGCTGGGCGACTTCCAGCTCACCCAGGCCAAGCTGGCGCAGATGGCCACCACGGTGGACAGCGCGGCCCTGCTCACCTACCGCGCCGCCTGGCTGCGCGACCAGGGCCGCACTGTCACGCGCGAGGCCGCCATGGCCAAGCTGGCGTCGACAGAGGGCGCCCAGCAGGTGATCGACGCGGCCGTGCAGCTGTTCGGCGGCCAGGGCGTGGTGAGTGGCGAGACCGTGGAAAGCCTGTACCGCGAGATCCGCGCGCTGCGCATCTACGAAGGCGCCACCGAGGTGCAGCAGCTGATCATCGGCCGCGACCTGCTGCGCTGACCCCACGCCAGTCTCAACCCGCCGGGAGACACCACCATGCCCAGCGCCCATGTGGATACGTTTGCGCAAGACCGGCTGCCGCCGCCCGAGCAGTGGCCGCAGTTCGTGTTCGATGGCCCGGGACTGCAGTTCCCGCCACAGCTGAACTGCGCCACCTGGCTGCTCGACCGCCATGTGGCCGAGGGCCGCGGCGAGCGCCCCTGCATCCTGGCCCCTGGCCTGCGCTGGACCTACCGCGAACTTCAGGACCGCGCCGACCGCATCGCCCACGTGCTGGTGCACGACATGGGCCTGGTGCCCGGCAACCGCGTGCTGCTGCGCGCCCCCAACACGCCGATGCTGGCGGCCTGCTGGTTCGCGGTGATCAAGGCCGGCGGCATTGCCGTGGCCACCATGCCGCTGCTGCGCGCCAAGGAGCTGCAGGCCATCGTCGAGATCTCCCAGGCCAGCCATGCCCTGTGCGATGCACGCCTGGCCGACGAGCTGCTGCAGGCCCAAGCCGCCTGCCCCACGCTCAAGCAGCTGCGCCTGTTCAACGGCGAGGATGCGGCGCACCCGCTGGCACCTGATCTGGCACTCGAGCCCGCCATGGCCCGCCACGGCACGCCATTCGCCAACGTGGACACCGCCGCCGACGACACCTGCCTGCTCGGCTTCACCTCCGGCACCACCGGCGTGCCCAAGGCCACCATGCACTTCCACCGCGATGTGCTGGCCGCCTGCCGCTGCTGGCCCGAGCAGGTGCTGCGCCCCACGGCCGACGATGTGTTCATCGGCAGCCCGCCGCTGGCCTTCACCTTCGGGCTGGGCGGCCTGCTGTTGTTCCCCATGCACGTGGGCGCGCAAGCCGTGCTGCTGGAAAAGGCCGGCCCCGAGCAGTTGCTGGAGGGCGTGCGCCAGTTCGGCGCCACCGTGCTGTTCACCGCCCCCACCTCGTACCGCAAGCTGGCGTCACACCCGCAAAGCGCGGCGCACAGCCCCGCCGCCGCGCTGCGCGGCAGCACGCTGCGGCATTGCGTGTCGGCCGGCGAGGCCCTGCCCGCCGCCACCCGCGCGCTGTGGCGCGAGGCCACCGGCATCGAGCTGATCGACGGCATCGGCGCCACCGAGATGCTGCACATCTTCATCTCGGCTGACGCGGCCCATGCCCGGCCCGGCGCCACCGGCCAGGTGGTGCCCGGCTACCGCGCCGAGGTGGTGGACGAGCACGACCAGCCGGTGCCCGACGGCACCGTGGGCCAGCTGCGCGTGATCGGCCCCACCGGCTGCCGCTACCTGGCCGATGCGCGGCAAACCCGCTATGTGCGCCACGGCTGGAACTACACCGGCGACGCCTACTGGCGCGATGCCGACGGCTACTTCCACTACCAAGCGCGCACCGACGACATGATCGTCTCGGCCGGCTACAACATCGCCGCGCCCGAGGTCGAGACCGCGCTGCTGCAGCATCCCGCCGTGGCCGAATGCGGCGTGGCCGGCGTGCCCGACGACGAGCGCGGCCAGATCGTCAAGGCCTGGGTGGTGCTGCACCCCGGCCAAACGCCCGACGAGGCCATGACCCGCGCGCTGCAAGACTTCGTCAAGCAGACCGTGGCGCCCTACAAGTACCCGCGCGCCATCGCCTTCGTGGCCGATCTGCCGCGCACCGCCACCGGCAAGCTGCAGCGCTTTCAGTTGCGCCAGCTGGCCTGAACCTTCGAGCGAGAAGCCATGACCCCTTCCAAGCAAGCGCTGCAACCCGCCGGCTGGGCCACACCCCGCGGCTATGCCAACGGCGTGGCCGCCACCGGCCGCCAGGTCTTCGTGGCCGGCATGATCGGCTGGGACGCGCAGATGCAGTTCCACAGCGACGACTTCATCGGCCAGACCCGCCAGGCCCTGGCCAATGTGGTGGCTGTGCTGGCCGAGGCCGGCGCCACGCCCGCCCACATCACGCGCATGACCTGGTACGTGACCGACAAGCGCGCCTACCTGGCCGCCGGCCGCGAGCTGGGCCGCCTGTACCGCGAGCTGATCGGCGACTACACCGTGGCCATGACCGCCGTGCAGGTGACGGCGCTGATGGAAGACCGCGCGCTGGTGGAGATCGAAGTCACGGCGGTGGTGCCTGACTGAGGCCCGGCCCCGGCAGAACTCAATCCACCGCGCCGATCGCCGCGCGCAGATCGGCCGGCACCTCGATGGCCTGGTGCGTGTGCAGCGAGGTGCACACCACCGTCTGCAGCGCCTGCATGCGCGGCTGGCCATCGGCGCCCAGGCAGGCCAGGCCCAGCGTGATGGATGAGCGCCCCAGGCGCTGCACCTGCAGGCGCAGCGTCACGTCGTCGCCCATGCGGCTCACGGCCTTGAAGTCGACCTCCAGCCGCACCGTGGGCAGGCCCACGCGCCGCACACCGATCAGGCCGGCAAAGCCTTCGCCCTTGCCCGGCAGCAGGCTGTCGACCCAGGCCTCCATCAGGTCATTGAACAGCACGAAGTACTGGGGATAGAAGACGATGCCCGCCGGGTCGCATTCCGAGAAGTGGATGCGGTGCGGGCGTGTGAAGACGGTGCCGGACATGCTGCGCATCATGGCCCATCATGCTTTAGGTGTAAAGCATTTGTCCGGCACTACGGCGGCCCGGTCGTGGTGCGCGCGCACCGGCAGCGGGCAGCCTGCGCACCCATTCCAGCGCCCGCCCGGCGAAACCCTGATCGCCAGGCCATTGATTCAGGTCTAAATTAATTGTGCTGGCCCGCCCGGGCCGGTGGCACCGGCCTTGCATGTCTGCGGCGTGCCGTCATCCGGAGGGCTGGATGTTGCTGTCTCCCACCACCGTTTCGCGCGCCATGCTTGGCGCGCCCGCTCGCCAGCTGTTCGCCTCACGCGATCTGCACGAGACCCGCTCGATGATCGCCCGCGTGATGAAGCCGCATGAGCTGCGCACCGTGGGCGGCGGCCAGCGCGTGGCCGCGCGCATGCACCACGCGGCGCTGGGCGAGGTGGCCATCAGCCGCCTGAGCCACGGCTGCACGGTCGACATCGACCCCGGCCCGCTGCAGGACTTCTACCTGGTGATGATGCCGCTGGCCGGCCACGCCCGCGTGCAGTGCGGCCCCCACACGCTGGACAGCGACACGCGCCAGGCCGTGGTGGTGAGCCCCAGTGATGCCCTGCGCATGCGCTGGAGCGCCGATTGCGACCAGCTGATGGTGCGCATCGGCCGCAGCTTTCTGGAGCGCGTGCTGGCCGCGCGGCGCGGCCGGCCGGCCGAGGGCGCGCTGCAGTTCGCCCCGGCCTTCGACTGGCAGGCCAGCGCCGCCTGGCAATGCGTGCTGCGCTTTCTGGTGGATTGCGCCGAGAGCGGGCTGGAGCCCACCCGCCAGCCGCTGCTGATGGCCCAGCTGCAGGACATGGTGGCCGCCACGCTGCTGGCCGAGCAGCCGCACAACCAGCAGCCGCCCGAGGCGCCCCGCCGCACGGCCGTGCTGCCGCGCCATGTGCGCCGCGTGCAGGAGCACCTGCGCGCCCACGCGCACGAGCCCATCACCGCCACCCAGCTGGCCGAGGTGGCCGGCTGCAGCCTGCGCAGCCTGCACAGCGGCTTTCAGGCGTATTGCGGCGTGAGCCCGATGCAGTACCTGCGCGATCTGCGCCTGGACGGCGTGCGCGCCGACCTGCTGGCCGGCCAAGGCGACACCAGCGTCAGCAGCGCCGCGCTGCGCTGGGGCTTCGGCCACCTGGGCCGCTTCAGCGCCGACTACAAGGCGCGCTTTGGCGAGGCGCCCAGCCAAACCCTGCGCAGCCACTGACGCCGCGCAAGCCAACGCCAAAAGCCCTCGCAATCCGGACAGCCGGCTGCGCAAAGCGGATAGCGGCGCGGCCCGCGCCCGCCGATGCTGTGGCCCATGGCTGCTGCATCCCACTCCGCGCAATCCGTCGATGTGCTCTTCGTCGGCAGCGGCATCAACGCCCTGGTGGCCGCGGCCCTGTTGGCCCGCGCCGGGCGCCGCGTGCTGCTGCTGGAGCGCAACGACCGCCTGGGCGGCTGCATCCGCACCGATGCGCTCACCCTGCCCGGCTTTGCGCACGACACGCTGTCCACCGCGCATCCGCTCTTCATGGTGGGCCCGGCCTATGCCACGCTCGGCAAGGCGCTGCACGAGGCCGGCCTGGTCTACTGCAACACGGCAGCGCCCACCGGCGTGCTGCTGCCCGATGGCCGGCACCAGATCCTGTGGAACGCGCGCGAGCGCAACCTGGCCGCGCTGGGGGCTGATGGCGCCGCCTGGAGCACGGCGCTGGACGACGTGGGCCGCCAGGCGCCGCTGCTGTTCTCGCTGCTGGGCAATGAGTTGTGGCGCCTGGGCACGGCCAAGACCCTGGCCGGCGCCGCCTGGCAGCAGGGCCCGCAGGCGCTCAGCGCCTTCTTCGGCCAGGCCATGGTGCCGGCGCGGGCGTGGCTGGCGCAGGCCTTTGCCGACGAGCGCACACGCGCGCTGCTGGCGCCCTGGGTGCTGCACTGCGGCCTGGGGCCCGATGCGCCGCTGTCGGCGCTGATGGCCCAGGTGGTGGCCTTCACGCTCGAGGCCGTGGGCATGCCCATGGTGCGGGGCGGCAGCGTGAACCTGGTGCGCGCCTTCGAGCGCCTGATCAGCCAGGCCGGCGGCCGCTGGGAAACGCATGCCGACGTGGCCGAGGTGCTGGTGCAGCGCGGCAAGGCCTGCGGCGTGCGCCTGGCCGATGGCCGCGAGCTGCGCGCCGGCCAGGTGGTGTGCAGCACCACGCCGGGCCAGCTCTATGGCCGCCTGCTGGGCGCCGAGCATGTGCCGCCCGAGGTGCAGGCCCAGGCCCGGCGCTGGCGCCATGGTAAGGGCAATATGCAGATCCACCTGGCGCTGGGCAGCGCCCCGCAGTGGCCCGACGCTGCGCTGTCCGAGGTGGCCTACCTGCACCTGAGCGGCGGGCCCGATGCCGTGTCACGCGCCGTCAACGAATGCGAGCGCGACCTGCTGCCCGCCGAGCCCACCATCTGCGTGGCCCAGCCCACCGCGCTGGACCCCAGCCGCGCGCCGATCGGCCAGCACATCCTGTGGGTGCAGCTGCCCGAGTGCCCGCGCTTTCCGCGCGGCGATGCGGCCGGTGAGATCGACGTGGCCGCGCTGGCGCCCCAGGGCGGCTGGACGCCGGCGCTGCGCGAGGCCTATGCCGACCGCGTGCTGGCGCAGATCGGCCGCCATCTGCCCACGCTGGCCGGCATCACGCTGGCGCGCCATGTGCTGTCACCCGCCGACCTGCCCGCGCTGAACATCAACCTGGTGGGCGGCGATCCGTATGGCGGCGATTGCAGCCTGGATCAATCCTTCCTCTGGCGCCAGATGCCCGCGCTGCGCAACCACGCCACGCCCGTGGCCGGCCTGTGGCACATCGGCGCGTCCACCCACCCGGGCCCCGGCCTGGGCGGCGGATCGGGCGTGCACCTGGCGCAGGCGCTGGGGGCGATGTAGCCCCGCCGCGCCGCCCTTCTCTTTCCTTCACCCCGTCACAAGCAGGAGCCTTCACGATGAGCACCCCCCTGGCCCAGATGGCCGCCGACATCGCCAGCGGCGCGCTGCAGGTGATCGACCTCAGCCACACCCTGTCGCCCGACTTCCCGGCCCTGCAGCTGCCGCCGCAGTTCGGCCAGGTGTGGGCCTTCAAGAGCGAGCGCATCTCGCAGTACGACGAGGCCGGCCCCGGCTGGTACTGGAACAATTTCTCCTGCGGCGAGCACACCGGCACCCACTTCGACGCGCCGGTGCACTGGGTCACCGGCAGCCAGCACGCCCAGAACAGCGTGGACACCATCGATCCGGCCCAGTTCATCGGCCCGGCCTGCGTGGTGGACGCCACGCCCCAAGTGACCGCCAACCCCGACTGGCTGCTGGACGTACCGCACCTGCAGGCCTGGGAGGCGCAGCATGGCCGCATCCCGGCCGGCGCCTGGCTGTTCTTCCGCACCGGCTGGGCGCAGCGGCTGGAAGACCCGGCCGCCTTCGTGAACATGCGCGAGGACGGCGCCCACACGCCCGGCCCCACGCAAGCTGCGGTGGAATGGCTGATCCAGGAACGCGATGTGCGCGGCTTTGGCGTGGAGACCATCAACACCGATGCCGGCCAGTCCTACGCCTGGCCGGTGGCCTACCCGTGCCACACGCTGATGCACGGCGCCAACAAGTACGGCCTGCAGTGCCTGAACAACCTGCACCTGCTGCCGCCCACCGGCGCGCTGATCGTGGCCGCGCCGCTGAAGATCCAGCGCGGCTCGGGCTCGCCGCTGCGCGTGCTGGCCTTGGTTCAACGTTGAAGCGGGGACAAGCCCAACACCATGGCTGAGCGTTCGTTTGCCGCCGAGGTCGAGCAGCTGCGCGTGCCGGCGGGCAGCACCTTCAGCGGCGAGGGCATCCTGGCCGTCACCAAGGCCCTGCTGGAAGCCGGCGTGGGCTATGTCACCGGCTACCAGGGCTCGCCGATCTCGCACCTGATGGATGTGCTGGCCGATGCCCAGCCCATCCTGCAGGAGCTGGGCGTGTACTTCGAGCCCGCGGCCAGCGAGGCGGCGGCCGCCGCGGCGCTGTCGGCATCCGTCAACTACCCCGTGCGCGGCGCCGTCACCTGGAAGAGCACCGTGGGCACCAACGTGGCCAGCGATGCGCTGGCCAACCTGGCCTCGGGCGGCGTGACCGGCGGCGCGCTGATCATCGTGGGCGAGGACTATGGCGAGGGCTCCAGCATCATGCAGGAGCGCACCCATGCCTTCGCGATGAAGTCGCAGATGTGGCTGCTGGACCCCAAGCCCAACCTGACCGACATCGTGCAGGCCGTGCACGACGGCTTCGCGCTCAGCGAGGCCACGCACACGCCGGTGATGCTGCAGCTGCGCATCCGCTCGTGCCACCTGCATGGCAGCTTCATCACGCGTGAGAACCGCCGCCCCGCCTTCACGCTGAAGGACGCGCTGGAGAACCCGCAGCGCGATGTCAACCGCATCGTGCTGCCGCCGGCATCCTTTCTGCACGAGCGCGAGAAGATCGAGCAGCGCTGGCCCGCCGCGGTGCGCCACATCACCGAGCAGCAGCTCAACGACTTCGTCGATGGCGAGCTCGATCACCTGGGCATCATTTTGCTGGGCGGGCTGTACAACAACGTGCAGCGTGCGCTGCAGCTGCTCGAACAGGGTGACCTGTTCGGCCACAGCCGCGTGCCGCTGTATGTGCTGAACGTGGCCTACCCGCTGGTGGACAGCGAGGTGCTGCGCTTTTGCCGCGGCAAGCGCGCCGTGCTGGTGGTGGAAGAAGGCCAGCCCGACTACCACGCGCAGAACCTGCAGCAGATCCTCAGCCGCCACGGCATCACCACCCAGCTGCACGGCAAGGATTTGCTGCCCATGGGCGGCGACTACACCGTGGCCACGCTGCGCGACGGCATTGCCGCCTTTCTGCGCCAGCACCATCCGGCGGCCTTTGCCGCGCCGGTGGCGGTGGCCCTGCCCACGCCGCTGCTGCGTGCGCCATCCGCCACGGCGGCTGCACCGGCCAGCCCGCCGCCCGCCCCGTCCCTGCTGCCCCCACGCCCGCCCGGCCTGTGCGTGGGCTGCCCCGAGCGGCCCATCTTCAGCAGCCTGAAGCTGGTGGAGCGCGAGCTGGGCACGCACCATGTGTCGGCCGACATCGGCTGCCACCTGTTCTCCATCATGCCGCCCTTCAACCTGGGCGCCACCACCATGGGCTATGGCCTGGGCGCCAGCAGCGCATCGGCCTTTGCGGCCGGGCGGCAGCTGGGCGCGGGCAAGAAGGCCATCGCTTTCATGGGCGATGGCGGCTTCTGGCACAACGGGCTCACGTCGGGCATTGCCAACGCGGTGTTCAACCGGCATGACAACGTGTTTGTCATCGTCGACAACAACTACTCGGCCGCCACCGGCGGGCAAGACATCCCGTCATCGCGCGCGCTCAACCCGCAGCGCAGCACCCAGCACCCCATCGAGCAGGCGGTGCGCGGCGTGGGCGTGACCTGGTTGCGCACCCTCACCCGCACCTACGATGTGGCCGCCATGCGCGCCGCGCTGCGCGAGGCGCTCACCAGCCGCGAGCCCGGCCCCAAGGTGGTGATTGCGCAGAGCGAATGCATGCTCAACCGCCAGCGGCGCGAGAAGCCCCAGCGCGCCAAGGCCCTGAAGGCCGGCCAGCGCGTGGTGAAGGAGCGCTTTGGCGTGGATGCCGCCGTGTGCTCGGGCGACCATGCCTGCATGCGCGTGTCGGGCTGCCCCAGCCTGACGCTGGCGCCCAGCGGCGATGCGCTGAAGCCCGACCCCGTGGCCCATGTGGACGAGCACTGTGTGGCCTGCGGCCACTGCGGCGAGGTGGCCGATGCCGCCGTGCTGTGCCCGTCGTTCTACAAGGCCCACACCGTGCACCACCCCAGCCGCTGGGAGCGCTGGCGCGCCCGCACCAGCGGCGCCGTGGTGGCCTGGCTACAGGCGCGTGAACAGCGCAGCCGCGCGCGCCGTGCGCTCTACCCCTTGCCCCAGACCCCCCCGCTGCGATGACCCCGCAATCCGACAAGCGCCCCCCGCGCCAGTTCAACATCGCCGTGCTGGCCCTGGGCGGCCAGGGCGGCGGCGTGCTGGTCGACTGGATCGTGAACCTGGCCGAGCACGCCGGCTGGACGGCGCAATCCACCTCGGTGGCCGGCGTGGCCCAGCGCACCGGCGCCACCGTGTACTACATCGAGCTGGTGGAGCCCACGCCCGGCCGCACGCCGGTGCTGGCCCAGATGGCCGTGCCCGGCCAGGTGGACGTGCTGCTGGCCGCCGAGCTGATGGAGGCCGGCCGCGCGGTGGAGCGCGGCTTCGTCACGCCCGAGCGCACCCTGGTGGTGGCCAGCAGCCACCGCACCTATGCCGTGCAGGAAAAGATGGTGCCCGGCAACGGCGTGGCCGACAGCGCTGCCGTGCTGGCCCTGGTGCAGCGCAGCGCCCGCCGCCTGGTGGCGGCCGACCTGCAGGCCCTGGCCGTGCAGCATGGCAGCGTGATCTCGGCCAGCCTGTTTGGCGCGCTGGCCGGGGCCGGCGTGCTGCCCTTTGCGCAGGCCGATTTCGAGGCCGTGGTGCAGCGCAGCGGCGTGGGCGTACAACCCAGCCTGGCCGCCCTGCGCGCCGCCGCCGAACTGGCCGCACGCGATGCCGCGCTGCCCACCCTGCCCGCGCCCGCCGCCGCCATGCAGCAGCCCGCCCGGCCCCTGCCCGAGCGCGCCGCCGCGCCCGCGCTGCAAAACCTTCTAGACCGCATCCGGCGCGACTTTCCCCGCCCCGCCTGGGACTGGCTGGGCGAAGGCCTGGCCCGCGTGACCGACTGGCAAGACACCGCCTACGGCGCCGAATACCTCGACCGCGTGGCCCCGCTGGCCGCGGCCGACACCGGCGCAGACGGCCATGCGCTCAGCATCGAGGCCGCGCGCTGGGTGGCCGTGGCCATGAGCTACGACGACGTGATCCGCGTGGCCGCGCTGAAGACCCGCGCCGAGCGCAGCGCCCGGCTGCGGGCCGAGGTGGGCGCCAGCGCCGACGCGGTGTTTGGCAGCGAGGAGTACTTCCACCCCCGGCTGGAAGAAGCCCTGGGCACCCTGCCCCGCGCACTGGCCGACTGGCTGGACGCCCGCCCCGCGCTGCGCCAGGCCGTGGCCGACCGGCTGGACCGCGGCCGCCGCATCCAATCCCACAGCCTGCGCGGCCACCTGATGCTGCGCGGCGTGGCCGGCCTGCGCCGCTGGCGCCGCGGCAGCCGCCGCCATGCGCAGGAGATGGCCCATCTGCAGGCCTGGCTGCAGCAGGTGCAGCAGGCCCTGGCCGGCGGCGACCCCGCGCTGGCCGTGGAACTGCTGCGCTGCCGTCGCCTGGTCAAGGGCTACAGCGACACCCACGCCCGCGGCAGCAGCCGCTTTGACCAGCTGATGGGCGCCGCCCGCCGCCTGAGCGGCCGGCCCCAGGCCGCCGCCCGTCTGGCCCAGCTGCGCGAGGCCGCACTGCGCGATGCCGAAGGCCAGGCGCTGCGCCAGGCCCTGCAGGCCATGGACCTGGCGGCATGAGCTCAGCGCCCGGCATGGCCGGCCGCGTGATCGACAGCCCCGGCTGGGTGCGCCCGATGGGCCATGTGGAAGGCATGGTGGCCAGCGGCCGCCACATCTTTCTGGCCGGCCAGCTGGGCTGGGACAGCCAGGGCCACTTCGCCAGCCCCAGCTTGAGCGGCCAGGTGCGCCAGGCCCTGCACAACATCGTGGCGCTGCTGGCGCGGGCCGGCGCCGAGCCGCGGCACATCACCCGCATGACCTGGTACCTGACCGATCCCGCCGCCTGGCATGCCCAGCTGGGCGCCATCGCCCAGGCCTACAACGAGCTGATCGGCCACGCCTTTCCGCCGATGACCACGCTGGCCGTGGCCGGCCTGCTGCACGACGAGGCCCTGGTGGCCATCGACGTGACGGCCGTGGTGGACGTGCATTGAGGAAGCCCATGACCCAGCCCACGCCCCCCGCTCTGAGCCGCCGCCAATTGCTCGGCCTGGCTGCCGCAGGCGCTGCCCTGCCGCTGGCCGCCCAGCCCGCCCGCGCCCAGTCACCCGCCCAGGTGCCCGCCCAGCCCTGGCCGGCCAAGCCGCTGCGCGTGGTGGTGGCCTTTCCGCCCGGTGGGCTGGCCGATGTGCTGATGCGCCACCTGCAGGCGCCCTTGCAGGAGGCCCTGGGCCAGCCGCTGCTGATCGACAACCGCGGCGGCGCCGCCGGCAACCTGGCCGCCACCGAGGTCATCCGCAACGGCGGCGACGGCCACACCGTGCTGGTGACCGTGACCACCACCGAATCGGTGAACCCGCTGCTGTTCCCCAGGCTGGGCTTCGACCCCCAGCGCGATCTGCAGCACGTGGCGCTGCTGGCCAACACCCAGCTGTTCTTGGCCACCCGGCCCACGCTGCCGCCCAGCACCGTGGCCGAGCTGGTGGCCTATGCCAAGGCCCGGCCCGGGCAGCTGAGCTACGGCTCGGCCGGCAGCGGCACCACGCCGCACCTGGCCGGCGAGCTGTTCAAGCAGGGCGCCGGCGTGTTTGCCACCCACATCCCCTACCGCGGCGCTGCCCCGGTCATCCAGGACCTGATAGCCGGCCAGGTGGACTTCGGCTTCGTGCCCGGCACCGTGTTCCCCGCGGTGAAGGCCGGCAAGCTCAAGCTGCTGGCCGTGGCCAGCCGCCAGCGCCCCCCCAACCGCCCCGACGCCCCCACGCTGGCCGAAGCCGGCGTGCCCGGCGTGTATGCCGACACCCTGTTCGGCGTTTATGCCCCCGCCGCGATGCCCAGCACCCATGTGCAGCGGCTGAACCAGGCCATCAACCGCCTGCTGGCCACCGAGCCCATCAAGGCCCGCTTTGCCGAACTGGGCGCCGACGCTGTGCCGCTGAGCCCCGAGGCCTTCAAGGCGATGGTGGCGGGTGAGGTGAAGGTGTTTGGGGGGATCGTGAGGGCGCGGGGGATTCAGGTGGATTAGCTCGGCGGGCCGGGCGCATCTGTGGATGCGCTGGGTGCTGAACGGTTTCACCTGAGTAGTCAGACCGAACGTCCAAGTAGCGACCTGCGCTCCGCAACGGTCGCGGCCTTGCGCACTACCGGCGACCACCCTCGGTACTAGGCCCATGCAGCCGTTCGGCATGTCCCGAATCGTCAGTCCAACGATGGACATTTGGAACCACGGAGCCTCGAGCAACCGAATCGGCTTGGCATAGTGCTTCATTCCTGCCGCTGGCGGGGGGTGCGACATTATTCGTGCGCGGTAGCGGGCTACTCCTAGGCTCGCATGGCGACGTACCATGCCGTGCTTGATGTCGGATAGGCGAGGACATTTCAAAAATCTGAGCTGGATGTCCGGCGGCTGCAAATGAACTAGGAGGAAAGACGTGAAGGACTTTGATGAAGCGCTTGAGGAACTGTTGAAGCTGTTAGAAGCGGGGATGCAAGTATGGCTCTTGGGCGCTGGCGCGAGCTACGACTCGAAGATTCCGCTGATGCTGCAATTGACAACTAGAGTTTGTAGCCTTGTTGCCGCTCCTCACGATGCCCCACTAGCCTCAATCCGAGGAGAGCTTCCTGCCAGCGCGCACATTGAGCATGTGCTCAGCCACCTTTCGGATCTGATCTCGATTGCCACCCGTAACAGCAGCAGGCAGGCGACTGTTGGCGCTAACGCGTACAGCGTTGACCAGCTGAAGGAATTGCATGCAGAGATCATTCGTCGCATCGCTGAGACAATCCGCTATGGTTATCGAGCGGCTGCGGCTGGGGTTCCAGAGGAAGTAGGTACGTTACAGCAGCCTATCGTCGATGTTGCGCATCACACAGCATTTATGGAGGCCCTCTTCGCAGGGCGCGCGAACCTCGAGTCGAGATCCCGTGTTGTATTCACAAGGGGGTGTCCGAATTTCTGTGTGTGAGGCGGGTTGCTGAATTGGCCCTGGGCCGATTTCCTCACTGCATCGGGGCCCCTGCCAGGCCGCCAGAGGCGCCCCCTGAATGCCTCATCGGCC
>NZ_JBBUTH010000011.1:0-535690 GCF_038066595.1 Pseudaquabacterium inlustre | reverse complement strand
GCTCACCGCGCCGACGCTCACGCCACCGATCGTGCCGGCCGTGTCCTTGCCGTCCAGGTACGCCGCCGGCACCGTGCCCTCGTTCACCGTGTAGGTGCCCGGGCGAAGGTTGTCGAACTTGTAGCTGCCGTCGGCCAGCGTCGTGGTCGTCAGCGTCACGCTGGCGCCCAGGTCGTCCGTGCCCGTCAGCGTGATCGTCACGCCCGCGATGCCCGTGTCGCCGCTGCGCGAACCGTCGTCGTTCGCGTCGAAGAACACGTGGCCCGCCAGGCTCGCCGGCTTGACCTCACCGAAGTTGTTCGCCGTGCTGCTCTGGCCCGCGCCCAGCGTCACCGCGATGGTGTCGTTGGTCGTCACGCTCGCACCGTTGGTGCCCGCCGTGTCGCGGCCATCCAGGTAGCCCGCCGGCGTCGTCTCCGTCACCGTGTAGCTGCCCGGGCGCAGACCCTCGAAGCTGTAGTTGCCGTTCGCGTCGGTGGTCACCGACACGTTCACCGGCTGGTTGCGGTCGTCCGTGCCCGTCAGCGTCACCGTCGCGCCGGCAATGCCCTGGTCCGCGCTGTTGATCAGCCCGTCGTTGTTCGTGTCGTGGTAGACCGTGCCCTTGACCGACCCCGGCGCAATCTCGCCGAAGTTGTTCTCGATGCTCGCCTCGCCCGACTTCAGCGTGATCGCGCTGATCTGGTCGTTGCTCACCGCGCCGACGCTCACGCCACCGATCGTGCCGGCCGTGTCCTTGCCGTCCAGGTACGCCGCCGGCACCGTGCCCTCGTTCACCGCGTAGGTGCCCGGGCGCAGGTTGTCGAACTGGTAGCTGCCGTCGGCCAGCGTCGTGGTCGTCAGCGTCACGCTGGCGCCCAGGTCGTCCGTGCCCGTCAGCGTGATCGTCACGCCGCCAATGCCCGTGTCGCCACTGCGCGAACCGTCGTCGTTCGCGTCGAAGAACACATGGCCCGCCAGGCTCGCCGGCTTGACCTCACCGAAGTTGTTCGCCGTGCTGCTCTGGCCCGCGCCCAGCGTCACCGCGATGGTGTCGTTGGTCGTCACGCTCGCACCGTTGGTGCCCGCCGTGTCGCGGCCATCCAGGTAGCCCGCCGGCGTCGTCTCCGTCACCGTGTAGCTGCCCGGGCGCAGACCCTCGAAGCTGTAGTTGCCGTTCGCGTCGGTGGTCACCGACACGCTCACCGGCTGGTTGCGGTCGTCCGTGCCCGTCAGCGTCACCGTCGCGCCAGCAATGCCCTGGTCCGCGCTGTTGATCAGCCCGTCGTTGTTCGTGTCGTGGTAGACCGTGCCCTTGACCGACCCCGGCGCAATCTCGCCGAAGTTGTTCTCGATGCTCGCGTCACCCGACTTCAGCGTGATCGCGCTGATCTGGTCGTTGCTCACCGCGCCGACGCTCACGCCACCGATCGTGCCGGCCGTGTCCTTGCCGTCCAGGTACGCCGCCGGCACCGTGCCCTCGTTCACCGTGTAGGTGCCAGGGCGCAGGTTGTCGAACTGGTAGCTGCCGTCGGCCAGCGTCGTGGTCGTCAGCGTCACGCTGGCGCCCAGGTCGTCCGTGCCCGTCAGCGTGATCGTCACGCCGCCAATGCCCGTGTCGCCGCTGCGCGAACCGTCGTCGTTCGCGTCGAAGAACACATGGCCCGCCAGGCTCGCCGGCTTGACCTCACCGAAGTTGTTCGCCGTGCTGCTCTGGCCCGCGCCCAGCGTCACCGCGATGGTGTCGTTGGTCGTCACGCTCGCACCGTTGGTGCCCGCCGTGTCGCGGCCATCCAGGTAGCCCGCCGGCGTCGTCTCCGTCACCGTGTAGCTGCCCGGGCGCAGACCCTCGAAGCTGTAGTTGCCGTTCGCGTCGGTGGTCACCGACACGCTCACCGGCTGGTTGCGGTCGTCCGTGCCCGTCAGCGTCACCGTCGCGCCAGCAATGCCCTGGTCCGCGCTGTTGATCAGCCCGTCGTTGTTCGTGTCGTGGTAAACCGTGCCGCTGATGGCGCCCGGTAGCACCTTGGCAAGCAAACCGACGTCAAGCGACTGATTGCTGCCGCCGGCCGCCAAACTGATAATTCCAGTCAAACCAGCCGCATCGGCATCGCTGTCAACGCTGTCTTGACCGTTCCCCGACACGTCCTTGACTGTGAAGTTGTAGGCCGGTGCGACGCATTTGACTTGGTAGTTGCCAGCCTTCAACCCGGTGAACTGGTAGTAGCCATGTTCAACCGTAGCCGTACTGTAGTCATCACCGGTCAGGGTGCTCGCGATCAGGTTGCCACTGCCGTCGTAAAGTTCGACGATCACCCGGTCCACACCGGCCTCGCCGACGTCCTGCACGCCATTGGCATTGCCATCGGCCCAGACGAAGTTGCCGATCTTTCCGCTCTGCAGTTGGACGATCAACGGCTGAACGTCACCAGCGGGGTCAATTACCTCGGTGAAATAGGCATCGGACGGAACAACACCATTGCCACTGGCTACCGCGGCCTGCGAGGCAGCCAGCAAGTACTCCACATCGACAGTGCTGACGACCTGACGGTTGTTGTCGCTCAGGAATCGATCAAGTCCCGCGCTCTCGATTTGGGCGTCTGTGAACCCGACGATCTTCCAGATCGCCATCTGTACTTCACCGAAGTTGAACTGCCCGGCGAACTTTGCGTCTGACGTGAAGTTTTGAGCGAGCAGCCAGTTCAACCGATCAACCTGACCCTGAGACAAACTGCCGAACCCGATGGGCGTGAACGCCACGCCCGAATTGCCAGCGCTATTGGTAGCGCTGTAAGCCGTATTCACTGAAATATCAAGAATCGGATTCAGGCAATATGCATCATATCGACCATTGACCAAGACCGGGTCCGTGCTACCCGTCACCACCATATCCAGGAAACTCGGCGCACCCAAGTCGGGTTGCTGACCGTAAGCGGTACCAGAAGTGTTGGTGGCCGACGAAGAAACTCGGATAGTGAATGTGGTCATAAGTCGTGCCTACCTCTGCAGTACTAAAATTTGGCCAGTGAAGCGAGCGATTTCAGATCCACCCGACCAAGGCCGATCGGGTGAATGCAACATTGCCAAAAGACTGCGCGATACCGAAATCACGCCAATCCTCATGGCCAAAGGCGCGGTATTAAAAGGGGTGCGCAAGCCCTGATGGAGATTTACCTGCGCCTCAACGCAGGTCAGACTTTCACGGGGCCATGCTTCCCGCCTTACCCAAAGCGGACAAAGGCGCGTCCCATACCGTGAATGGACGAGAAGCCGCGGGCCAGTCAAAGCCCGCGGATCCGATCACTTCTTGCTACCGCGAGAGGCAACGACCAAGGCGCCAACGGCCAAACCCACGAGGGCGATCGATCCCGGTTCCGGCACCAGGTTCGGGCCAGCCATAGCCACGCCAACGGTTGCGAACGAACCAAGCGCAACGGCGCCAACAAACTTCAGAATCGATTTCATGATCACTCCAACCAAAGAGAACAACAACTTTGCGCCCGACTCGGCAGTCGTGCGCTCGTTCACACTTCCGCACGAACCTTCATTTTCAGCAAATCTTGTGCCATCTGACATGGCCCGTCGCAAGATCAACCACTTAGGCATCGGAACAAGAACTCCCGACAAGCGATCGTCAAGTTTTCCGACGTGCCACCGGAGCTCGGCCCTTGCAGCAACCCGCGCGACACCTGCAGACACATGCAGCAACCGCCCGGCATGCTGCCCGACGCCGAAGATCAATAGGCGACGGCCTCGCCCCGCAACACCCGCTACCGTGAAACCCTGCCGTGCAAAATCTGCAAAAGCACTGGATTCGAGGAGCTTCTCGTCCAGCGACGGCGACATGCACTTGACGCCGCGGACGGCACAGCCCCCACCCAGCCGCGCCAGCCTGCCCGACGGGCACCACGCGGCCCCCCGAGCAGGCGCCCGCACAGGCACCCGTACAATCGCCCGATGGGCGACGCCAAGCATCGGACGAACTGCGGCCACGCATCCACGCGCCGCCAGCTGACGCGCGACCGAATTCGACGCACCGCGACGATCTAGGTGCCACCTGCGCCAGGTGCGGCAGCCCGCGCGGGCCGCCGCCAACAGACGGTCTTCGACCTCTGTGTGCGCCCCCCCCCCTTGAATTCAAGCCTTCTCGCGCCGCCGCTCGGCGCCCGCCGCCATGACCGACTCCACCACCCCGGACTACCGCGCCACCCTGAACCTGCCCGACACCCCGTTCCCGATGCGCGGCGACCTGCCCAAGCGCGAGCCGGGCTGGGTGAAGCAGTGGAACGACGACGGCCTGTACCAGCGGCTGCGCGATGCACGCTGCAACGCCCCCAAGTTCATCCTGCACGACGGCCCGCCCTACGCCAACGGCCAGATCCACATGGGTCACGCCGTCAACAAGGTGCTCAAGGACATGATCGTCAAGGCGCGGCAGCTGGCCGGCTTCGACGCCCAGTACGTGCCGGGCTGGGACTGCCACGGCCTGCCGATCGAGAACGCGATCGAGAAGAAGCATGGCCGCACGCTCAGCCGTGACGACATGCAGGCCAAGAGCCGCGCCTACGCCACCGAGCAAATCGCCCAGCAGATGGTGGATTTCCAGCGCCTGGGGGTTTTGGGCGACTGGAAGAAACCTTATCGCACGATGGATTTCGCCAACGAGGCCGGTGAAATCCGCGCCTTCAAGCGCGTGATCGAGCGGGGTTTTGTCTACCGGGGTTTGAAGCCGGTTTACTGGTGTTTTGATTGCGGCTCGTCGCTGGCCGAGTTCGAAATTGAATATGCCGACAAGAAAAGCCAGACGCTGGACGTGGCATTCCCGTCGGCCGAGCCCGAGAAACTCGCGGCCGCATTTGGCCTGAACAAACTCGACAAACCCGCTTTCGTGGTCATCTGGACCACCACGGCATGGACCATTCCGGCCAACCAGGCGCTGAACCTGAACCCGGTGCTGGAATATGCGCTGGTCGACACCGACAAGGGTTTGCTGGTGCTCGCTGCCAGCCTGGTGGAAAAGTGCCTGGCACGCTACGGCATCGCCGGCACGGTGCTGGCCACCACGCTGGGCGAGAAGCTGGGCGGCTTGAACTTCCGCCACCCGCTGGCCCATGTGGACGCCGGCTACGACCGCCTGAGCCCGGTCTACCTGGCCGAGTACGCCACCGCCGACGACGGCACCGGCATCGTGCACTCGTCGCCGGCCTACGGTGTGGACGACTTCAACTCCTGCCGCGCCCACGGCATGGGCGTGGACGACATCCTGAACCCGGTCGGCGGCAATGGCGTGTACGCGGCCGACTTCCCGCTGTTCGGTGGCCAGCAGATCTGGAAGGCCGTGCCGGTCATCCTGGAGGCGCTGAAGAACGCCGGCCATCTGATGGCCACCGAGACCATCAGCCACAGCTACCCGCACTGCTGGCGCCACAAGAGCCCGGTGATCTACCGTGCAGCGGCCCAGTGGTTCGTGCGCATGGACGAGGGCGAGGGTGTGTTCACCAAGGACAAGGCGCCCAAGACGCTGCGCCAGATGGCGCTGGACGCCATCGACCACACGAGCTTCTACCCCGAGAACGGCAAGGCCCGCCTGCGCGACATGATCGCCAACCGGCCCGATTGGTGCATCAGCCGCCAGCGCAGCTGGGGCGTGCCGGTGCCCTTCTTCCTGCACAAGGAGACGGGCGAGCTGCACCCCGACACCATGGCCATCCTGGACCGAGCGGCCAGCATCGTCGAGGAAGGCGGCATTGAGGCCTGGAGCCGCGCCACGGTGGAAGACATCCTCGGCGCCACCGATGCGCCGCACTACACCAAGAGCAGCGACATCCTGGAGGTGTGGTTCGACTCGGGCAGCACGTTCTGGCATGTGCTGCGCGGCACGCATGCCAACACCGGCGGCAGCCTGGGCCACCACGACGTGGGCCCCGAGGCCGACCTGTACCTGGAAGGCCATGACCAGCACCGCGGCTGGTTCCACAGCTCGCTGCTGCTGGCCTGCGCCATCTACGGCCGCGCGCCCTACCGCGGCCTGCTGACCCACGGCTTCACCGTGGACAGCCAGGGCCGCAAGATGAGCAAGAGCCTGGGCAACGGCATCGAGCCGCAGGCCGTGAGCCAGAAGCTGGGCGGCGAGATCATCCGCCTGTGGGTGGCGGCGTCCGACTACTCGGGCGACATCGCCGGCGACGACAAGATCCTGGCCCGCGTGGTGGATGCCTACCGCCGCATCCGCAACACGCTGCGCTTCCTGCTGGCCAATGTGAGCGACTTCGACCCGGCCACCGATGCGGTGCCGGCCGCGCAGATGCTGGAGATCGACCGCTTTGCGCTGGCGCGCGCGGCCGAGTTCCAGGCCGAGATCCTGAAGCACTACGAGGTGTACGAGTTCCACCCGGTCGTGTCCAAGCTGCAGGTGTACTGCTCGGAAGACCTGGGCGCGTTCTACCTGGATGTGCTGAAGGACCGCCTCTACACCACCGCGCCCAAGAGCCTGGCACGCCGCAGCGCGCAAACCGCGCTGTGGCAGATCACGCACGCCATGCTGCGCTGGATGGCGCCGTTCTGCAGCTTCACCGCCGAAGAAGCCTGGGCCATCTTCGCGCCGGGCCAGGGCAGCATCTTCCTGCAGACCTATTGGAACTTCGCCGACGTGGGCGCCACGCCCGACGCCGCACTGCTGGCCAAGTGGGCCGCCGTGCGCGAGGTGCGCGATGCGGTGAACAAGGCCATCGAGGCCGTGCGCACCGAGGGCGGCGTGGGTTCGTCGCTGCAGGCCAACGTGACCGTGGCCGCACCGCCGGAAACCCACGGCCTGCTGGCCAGCCTGGGCGAGGACCTGAAGTTCGTGTTCATCACCTCGGTGGCCCAGCTGGCCAAAGCGCCGGAACTGGCCATCACCGTGACGCCCAGCAACGCCCAGAAGTGCGAGCGCTGCTGGCACTGGCGCGACGATGTGGGCCACGACAGCGCCCACCCCACGCTGTGCGGCCGCTGCACCAGCAACCTGCATGGCGAGGGCGAGGTGCGCACGGTGGCGTGATGCCGGCCTTGCGCCAATGAACAAGGGCCACCCTCGGGTGGCCCTTTTGCATGGGATCGGCGACAGCGGGCTGAGCGCCGGGCCGCCCCAAGCCGGCCCGCACCCGCTCGGCGGGTGGCCTCGCGTATCCGCGAGGCCGGGTGCTCCATTTCTAGGGCCTGACCATCTTGCACTCCGTGCCCTGCGCCAGCTCATTGCCGCCAAAGGCTGCATCGGTGCGGAAGCCCCAGTTCGTGCCCTCGTAGCCCACCTTCACGGCCTTGCCATCCACCGGCGCGATGGTGTTCACCACCTGGGGCAGCAGCAGCTGGTGGTCCTCGGCGCGCATGCGCACCGGGCCCACGCTGGTGTCGAAGCTCAGGTCTTCCATCGCGCGGGCGATCTTGATCGGCTCCAGCGACTTGGCCTTCTCGATGGCCGCGGCCACGAAGCGCGGCGTCATGTCGATGCGCGGCGCCAGGAAGTCCTTGCCGCTCTTGACCTTGAAGGCCTTGGCCAGCGCATCCACCTTGGGGGTGTCGGCCTGGCCGGGGTGCCACTCGGCCACCCAGGTCAGCTGGCCCAGCTTGGCCAGGCTCATGGCCGTCACGGTGCCGGGGAACGCGCCCGCGCTGTGGTTGTAGTAGCGCAGGTTCATGCCCGCATCGGCGGCGGCGCGCAGCAGCAGGGTCATGTCCTGGCCCCAGTTGCCGGTGATCAGCGTGTCGGCCCCCGCGGCCTTCACCTTGCTGAGGTAGGGCGCGAAGTCCTTCACCCGGCCGATGGGGTGGAAGTCACTGCCGACGAACTTCACATCCGGCCGCGCCAGGCCCACCAGCTCCTGCCCGTACTTGGCCCATTGCCGGCCATGGGCATAGTCCTGGTTCAGCAGGTAGGCGCTCTTGACCTCGGGCGTGCGCTTGATGGTGTTGGCCAGGGCCTTCATCTTCATCGCGGTGTTGGCCTCCAGCTGGAAGTGCCAGAAGCTGCAGCGCCTGCCGGTCAGGTCGGGGTCGATCGACGAGTGGTTCAGCACGATCACCTGGCGGTCGGGGTTGCGCTCGTTGTGCTTGGCCGCCGCGTCGATCAGCGCCGCCACCACGGTGGAGCCCGAGCCCCCGGTGACGATCACCCGCGCGCCCTGGTCGATGGCCGACTGCAGCGCGCTCTGGCTTTCCTGGGCCGACAGCTTGCTGTCGAACTGCAGCAGGTCCAGCTTCACCTTGCCCGCCGCGCCGGCGTTGGCGCCACCCTTGGCGTTGATGTCGGCCACCGCGAACTGCACATGCGCCAGCATCAGCTCGCCCACCGACGCGAACGGCCCCGACAGCGGATCGATGAAGGCCAGCTTGAAGCTGCTGTCGGCCGCGCCAGCCTGCGGCGCGGCCAACAGGCCGGTCATCAGTGCTGCCGCCATGGCCGTGGTGCGAAGGGTCTTGCGGATCATGGACAGCGTCTCCTCTGGGCAGTTGGGGTTGGATCGGGCATGTCGGCCAGGCCGATCACGCGCCAGGCCAGGCGGCTGAGCTGCTGCACCACGGCCTCGGCCGGCAGCCGCCCCTCGGGGCGGTACCAGCTGTACAGAAAGCCCGGCAGGCTGCAGGCCGCCAGCGCGGTGATGCGCGTCTCCTGGTCGGCGGCGAAGCGCAGCGTGCCCTCGGCACGGCCACGCTCCAGCAGGGCGCAGAACTTGTCGTAGAAGTGGTGGGCCAGGCGCTTCTGCTCGGCCAGGTACTCGGGCCGGTAGGCCTGCGGCTCGCGGTACGAGAAGAAGGCCGCCGGGTAATGCGCCAGCGTGGCGCGGATCAGGCGCTCCAGCGCCTGCGCGGCCTGCTGGTGCGCGGGCAGCTGATCGAGCGTACCGTCGTCCAGCACGGTGAAGCAGGCCACCGCGGGCGTCCAGCTCAGCGTCTCGAACAGTTCCTGCTTGTTGCGGAAGTAGTAATAGACGAAGGGCTTGGTCACGCCCAGCCGCTCGGCCACCTGGTCGATAGTGGTGCGCGCATAGCCCTGGGTGTGGAACAGCGACTCGGCGGCGCGCAGGATGGCCTCGCGCTTGGCATCGGTGCCGGCCGTGGGCTGGCGTTGCCGCGGCCCACGCTGCCCGCGCGCCACAGGCCCCGGCCCGGCTGACGCGGCGGAGACAGGTGGATTCACCGAGCGCATGACAAGCTACCCATGAGTAGCATTCTTCTACCACCCGGCCACCCACAGCAAGCCCGGCCGTGACATCGTTAACCCGAACCGGAGCCCGCCATGAGCTCGCAGAACCGCTTCAAGAGCGAATTCCCCCACGGGGGGACGGCGCGCAGCAGCAAGGGGGCCGAATGAGCGACCGCACCGTGGACATCCCGCTCGCCGCGCCGCTGCACGCCTACCTGCGCCAGTACGCTCGAACGCAACCGGCCAAGCCCGCCTTCCTGTGGTACGGCGCAGCCCTGAGCTATGCCGAACTCGACGCGGCCAGCGACGCCTTTGCCGCGCGCCTGGTGGCCAGCGGCGTGCAGCGCGGCGAGCCGGTGGCGCTGTTCATGGGCAACTGCCCGCAGTACGTGGTGGCGCATGTGGGCATCCAGAAGGCCGGCGCCGTGGTCTGCCCCTGCGGCCCGCTGAACAAGGCGCATGAGCTGCAGTACCAGCTCGACGACCTGAAGGCCCGCGTCATCGTGGCCGCCGCGCCGCTGCTGCCCATCGTCGAGCAGGTGCGGGCGCAGACCGCGCTGCAGCAGGTGTTCGTGGTGCATTACGCTGATCTGCTGCCCGAGCACCCCACGCTCGATGTGCCGGCCGAGTTGCAGGCGCTGCGCAGCGCGCCGCGCGAGGTGCCCGCAGGCTGCGAAGACTTTCTGGCCGTGATGCGCAGCGGCGCCCCGGCGCCGGCCATCGAGGTGACGCTGGCGGACACCGCGCTGATGACCTACACCTCGGGCACCACCGGACTGCCCAAGGGCGCGATGCTCAGCCACGACAACGCGCTGTTCAAGACCGCGGCCTGCGCCGGCTGCAACGGCGTGCGGGGCGACGACGTGCTGCTGGCCATCGCGCCGCTGTACCACATCGCCGGCATGCTGATGGGCATCGACGTGACGCTGTTCACCGGTGCCACCACGGTGCTGCTGCACCGCTTCGACCCGGTGGCCACATTGCAGGCCATTGCCCGCCACCGCGTCAGCTGGTGGTACAGCATCGCGCCGATGAACGTGGCCTGCATGCAGGTGCCGGGCGTGAAGGAGATGGATCTGACCAGCCTGCGCGTCAACCCGGTCACCAGCTTCGGCATCACCTTCACTGAGCCGCTGGCCGCGCAGTGGCGCGCGCATGCACCGAACTGCGAAAGCTTCGAGGCCGCCTACGGCCTGAGCGAGACCCACACCTGCGACACCTACATGCCGCGCGAGGCCATCCGCTGGGGCACGCACGGCCGGCCAGCGCCGGGCGTCACGATCCGCATCCTCGACCCCGACACCGGCGCCGAGAAGCCCGCCGGCGCCGTGGGCGAGATCGTGCTGAAGAGCCGCGGCAGCTTCCAGGGCTACTGGAACAAGCCCGAGGCCACCGCCAAGACCCTGCGCGACGGCTGGGTGCACACCGGCGACATGGGCGTGCTGGATGCCGAGGGCTACCTCACCTTCATCGGCCGCTTCAAGGAGATGATCAAGGTGTCGGGCTACAGCGTGTTCCCGGAAGAGGTGGAGACGATCCTGATCAAGCACCCGGCCGTGGCCCAGGCCGCGGTGATCGGCGTGGCCGATGCCGACAAGGGCGAGGTGGTGCGCGCCTTCATCGTGAAGAAGCCGGGCACTGACGTGGACGAGGCGGCGCTGATCGCGTGGGCGCGCGACAACATGGCCACCTACAAGGCGCCGCGCAGCGTGCGCTTCATCGAAGCCTTGCCTGCCACCGGCGCCGGCAAGGTGCTGCGCCGATTGCTCAAGGACCAAGTCTGAGGATCATGATGTTCAAGAAACTGCTGGTCGCCAACCGCGGCGAGATCGCGCTGCGCATCCTGCGCGCGGCGCAAGACCTCGGCATCGCCACCGTCAGCGTCTATGCCCGCGACGACGTGGGCGCGCCGCACACGCTGCTGGCCGACGAGGCCGTGGCACTGGAGGCCACCGGCCCGACCGCCTACCTGGACATCGCCACGCTGGTGGCCACGGCGCAGCGTCTGGGGTGCGACGCCGTGCATCCAGGCTACGGCTTCCTCAGTGAACGGGCGGATTTCGCCAGCGCCTGCGCGGCGGCCGGCATCACCTTCGTCGGGCCGGCGCCCGAGCAACTGGCGATGTTCGGCGACAAGGCGCGCGCCCGCGCACTGGCGGCCGAGCATGGCGTGCCGCTGCTGCCCGGCACCGGCGCGGCCACGCTGGCCGAGCTGCAGGCCTTCTTCGCCGAGCAGCGCGCCCGCGATCCGCACTGCGGCCTGATGCTCAAGGCCGTGGCCGGTGGTGGCGGCCGCGGCATGCGCGCAGTGATCGCCCCGGCCGATCTGCCCGAGGCCTACGCGCGCTGCAGCGCCGAGGCGCAGGCGGCCTTCGGCATCGGCGACGTGTATGCCGAGCGCCTGATTCCGCGCGCCCGCCACCTCGAGATCCAGGTCATCGGCGACGGCCGCCAGGTGATGGCGCTGGGCGAGCGCGAGTGCACGCTGCAGCGCCGCTTCCAGAAGCTGGTGGAGATCGCCCCCAGCCCCACGCTGCCCGACGCACTGCGCCAGCAGCTGGTGCAGGCCGCATTGACGCTGGCGCGCGCCAGCGGCTACCAGAGCCTGGGCACCTTCGAGTTCCTGGTCGACGAGTCGTCCACCGACCTGCCCTTCGTGTTCATCGAGGCCAACCCGCGGCTGCAGGTGGAGCACACGGTGACCGAAGCCGTGACCGGCGTGGACCTGGTCAGCGCGCAGATCGCGATCGCCGCCGGCCGCTCACTGGCTTCGCTGGGTCTGGACCCGGCCGCGCCACCCGCCCCGCGCGGCTTTGCCGTGCAGTGGCGCATCAATGCCGAGCGCCTGGATGCGCAAGGCCAGGCCCAGGCCGTCAGCGGCCTGCTGACGCGCTGCGACTTCGCCGCCGGGCCTGGGGTGCGCGTGGACACGCAGGCGCGCCAGGGCCTCAGCCCTTCGCCGCACTACGACACGCTGCTGGCCAAGCTGATCGTGCACCACCCCGGCCATGGCGCCGAGGGCTGGGCCGATGTGCTGCGCCGCTCGCGTCGCGCGCTGGGCGAGTGCCGCATCGAAGGCCTGGCCACCAACCTGCCGCTGCTGCGCGCGCTGGCCGACCATCCAGCGCTGGCTGGCCACGCGGTGCACACGCGCTGGCTGGAGGCCGAATGGCCTGCCTTGCAGCCGCTGCTGGCCGCGCACGCCGACGCCCACCACGCCAGCACCGCCACGCCAGCCGCCGCCGTGGCCGACGACACGCCGCCACCCGGCCTGCAGGCGCTGCGCGCGCCGATGGCCGGCCGCCTGGTGCAATTCAGCGTGGCCGAAGGCGCGCTGCTGGCCGATGGCGCCGAGGCCCTGGTGCTGGAATCGATGAAGATGCAGCACGGCATCGCCGCACCGCTGGCCGCCCGCGTGGCCGCGCGCCGCGTGGCCGAGGGCGACTTCGTGCAGGAGGGCCAGGTGCTGCTGTGGCTGGCCCCCGAAGACAGCGCCGGCACCGCGGTGGACGAGGCCGCCACGCGCAGCCCCGACCACATCCGCCCCGACCTGCAGCGCGCACTCGACCGCATCGCGCTCACCGACGATGCGTCCCGCCCCGAGGCCGTGGCCAAGCGTCATGCGCAAGGCGGCCGCACCGCGCGCGAGAACATCGCCGACCTGTGCGACGACGGCTCGTTCATCGAATACGGCGGCCTGGCCATCGCCGCCCAGCAGCGCCGCCGCAGCCTCGATGACCTGCAGCGCAACACGCCGGCCGATGGCATGGTCACCGGCATCGGCGCGGTCAACGGGCGCGAGTTCGGGCCCGAGCGCAGCCGCACGGCGGTGCTGGCCTACGACTACACGGTGCTGGCCGGCACCCAGGGCTGGCGCAACCACCACAAGAAAGACCGGCTGCTCAAGGTCATCCACGACTGGCAGCTGCCCACCGTGCTGTTCGCCGAAGGTGGCGGCGGCCGGCCGGGCGATGTGGACATGCCCATCGTGGCGGGCCTGAACAACCACACCTTCAGCCAGTTCGCGGCGCTGTCGGGCCAGGTGCCGTTCGTGGGCATCGTGCACGGCCGCTGCTTCGCCGGCAATGCGGCGCTGCTGGGCTGTGCCGACACCATCATCGCCACCCGGTCCGCCAACATCGGCATGGGCGGCCCGGCGATGATCGAGGGCGGCGGCCTGGGCGTCTACAAGCCCGAGGAGATCGGTCCTGCAGCGGATCTGAATCGCAACGGCGTCATCGACATCCTGGTCGACGACGAGGCCGCCGCGGTGGCGGCCACGAAGCAGTACCTGGGCTACTTCCAGGGGCGGTTGGGCGACGGGCAGTGGCGCTACGGCGATACCCGCGCGCTGCGCCACACCGTGCCCGAGAACCGGCTTCGCGCCTACGACATGCGCGCGCTGATCCGCACGCTGGCCGACGAGGGCTCGGTGCTGGAATTGCGCGCCGGCTTCGGCCACGGCATGGTCACGGCGCTGGTCCGCATCGCCGGCCGGCCGATGGCCCTGCTGGCCAACAACCCGCACCACCTGGGCGGCGCCATCGACCCCGAGGCCGCCGACAAGGGCGCGCGCTTCCTGCAGCTGGCCAATGCCCACGGCCTGCCGGTGCTGACGCTGTGCGACACGCCCGGCTTCATGGTCGGCCCCGAGATCGAGCGCCAGGCCCAGGTGCGCCATGCCTGCCGGCTGTTCGTCACGGCCGCGCACCTCACGGTGCCCTGCTTCACGGTGGTGGTGCGCAAGGGCTACGGCCTGGGCGCCCAGGCCATGGCCGTGGGCGGCTTCGATGCGCCGGTGTTCACGGTCGCCTGGCCCACCGGCGAGTTTGGCGCCATGGGCCTGGAGGGCGCCGTGCGCCTGGGCTACCGCAAGGAGCTGGAGGCGGCCGCCGCGGGCGCAGAGCGCGACGCGCTGTACGACAAGCTGGTGGCCCAGCAGTACGCCAACGGCTCGGCGCTGAACATGGCGCAGACGCTGGAGATCGACGCCGTGATCGACCCCGCCGACACCCGCGCCTGGCTGGTGCGGGGGCTGGACAGCGCCGGCGCCGCCACACGCCGCGGCGCGGCCGACATCGGCCGCCGCTTCATCGACTGCTGGTAGGCGCCGCGCCCGGCCTGCGCTGTCAGGCCGGCCGGGCGTCGCGGGGCGATGGCAGACTGCCGGCCATGCGTGTGTTGCTGCGTGTCCTGCTGATCCTGCTGATCGCCCTGCCCCTGCTGGCCTTGGGGGCCCTGGCCCTGGCCCTGCAGGGCCAGCCGCAGGTGGTGGCGGGCCCGCAGATCGGGCCCGACGACATCGCCCGCGCACGCACGCTGCTGCAGCGGCATGACCCGCGCCGCAGCGCCCCCGGCGTGCAGCGCGCCATCGCGCTGACGCCGCGCGACATCGAGCTGCTGATCGGCCAGGCCGGCAGCCACTACGCCCCCGACGGCCAGGCCCGCGCCCGGGTCAGCCTGAAGGCCGGCCAGGCCCGCGTGCAGACCAGCCTGGCCCTGCCGCGCAGCCTGCCGGCGCCGCTGGGCGGGCGCTGGCTCAATGTCGACCTGCAGCTGGCCGACACCAGCGCCCTGCCCGAGGTGCAGTCGCTGCACCTCGGCCGGCTGCCGGTGCCGGGCTGGCTGGCCGAGCGCGCCCTGCCCCGGTTGCTGGAAGCCGTGGGGCTGCAGGCCCAGGGTGATCTGGCGCAGCGCATCGTCAGCCGCGTGCAGTTCAGCGACGCGATGGCGGTGGTGGCCTTTGCCTGGCCGGCCCGGCTGCGCGACACCATGGCCAGCACGCTGCTGCAGCCCGATGAGCAGGAGCGCCTGCGCGTCTATGTGGAGCGCCTGGCCGCAGTGGCGCCGGCGCGTGGGGCCGACCGCAGGGTGGCGCTGTCGGCGCTGATGCCGACGATGTTCTCGCTGGCGCGCCAGCGCGCTGGCGACGGGCCCGACGCGGTGCGCGAGAACCGCGCCGCGCTGCTGGCGCTGGCCCTGGTGGCCAACCCCGGCGCGCTGCACGAGCTGGTGCCTGCCTCGCGCCGCTGGGCGCCGGTGCGGCCGATGACGGTGCTGCTGCGCGGCCGCACCGACACGCCGCTGCACTTCCTGGTGTCGGCCGTGCTGGCGCTGGAAGGCAGCGGCCCGCTGTCCGATGCCATCGGCCTGTACAAGGAAGTGTCGGATTCGCGCGGCGGCTCGGGCTTCAGCTTCAACGACCTGGCGGCCGACCGCGCGGGCACCCGCCTGGGGCTGCGCGCGCGTCAGGACGCCCGTGCGCTGCAGCAGGCCCTGGCCGCGCCGCTGCGCGACGACGACCTGCTGCCCGATGTGAGCGACCTGCCCGAGGACATGCCCGAACGCGAGTTCGTCCGCCGCTTCGGCGGCTTGCAGGGCGCGCCCTACCGCGAGATGCTGGCCCGCATCGAGCAGCGGCTGGACCAGTTGCCGCTGCTCAAGCGCTGAACGTCACGGCGGCAGACCGGGGGGCGAAGGCCAGGCCACTGCCCAGCCGGCCGCACCCGTTCAGTGCAGCACCAGCAGCGGCAGCTTGCTGCGCGACAGCACGTTCTTGGTGTGCGAGCCGAACAGCAGTTCGCCGAAGGTGCCGCGGCCATGCGTGACCATCACGATCATGTCGCAACCGGTGTTCTCGGCCTGGTCGGCAATGGCCTGGTCGACCGACAGCGCGTTGGCATGCAGGCCGGTGAAGGCCACGCCCGCCTCGGCCGCCTGCGACTCGAAGCGCGTGAGCAGCGCGCGAGCGTGGGTGTCGGTCTTCTCGAGGTGGGCCGCGGTCGACTTCTCGTACTGCGACATCTGCACGCCGGGCGTGGGCAGCGGCGCGTCGGGCTCGACCACGAAACCGGTGATCTGCGCGCCCAGTTGCTTGGCCAGCGCGATGCTGGTCTGCATGGCGCGTTCGGACAGGGCGCTGCCGTCGATGGGCACGAAGAGGTTCTTGAACATGGCGAAATCCCTTTGCGGAGAGTGAGATGACGCCATGGTGGCCAGACGCGCCGGGGCCCGCGTTGACCTTGGTCAATGCGGGCCACGCCCGTCAGCCGGCCCGCGCAGGGGCCTGAGCCAGATCAGTTCGAGGCCGCGCTGGCGGCAGGCGCCGCGGCCGAAGCCGGCGCCGACGCAGCGGCCGGGGCCGACGCAGCCGGGGCATGCGAGTCGATGCCGTGCTTTTCGCCGCTCATGTCGATGTCACCGCCGCTCTTGCTCAGGATGAACAGCGCCAGGGCGGCAAAGGCGATGAAGCCGAGGATGAGTTTCCACATGGTGTGACAGGTTCAGGTTGGGGGAAGCGAAAAGGCGCGGCCGCCTGCGAAGGCGGCCGCGGTGCGTGACGCGACGCGGGACTCAGTCGCGGGCGTAGATGTCCACGTCCTTGGTCTCCTTGACGAACAGCACGCCGATCACCAGGGTGATCGAGGCGATGATGATCGGATACCACAGGCCGTAGTACATGTCACCGTTGGCGGCCACCATCGCGAAGGCGATCGTGGGCATCAGGCCACCGAACCAGCCGTTGCCGATGTGGTACGGCAGGCTCATCGAGGTGTAGCGGATGCGGGTCGGGAACAGCTCCACCAGCATCGCGGCGATCGGGCCGTAGACCATGGTCACGTAGATCACCAGGATCGACAGGATCGCGACGATCTTCCACCAGTTGGCCGACAGCGGCACGATCGGGTCGGCCTTGGCGGGATAACCGGCGGCCTTCAGCGCCTCGGACACTTCCTTCTTGAAGGCGGCGATCGACTTGGTGCTGGCCTCGTCGAACTTCTGGTTCACCACGGTGGCGACCGGTGCGGTGATCTGCTTGTCGCCAATCTGGATCACGGCCGGGCCGGCAGCGGCAGCCGCCACGTTGGTGTAGCTCACCGACTGCTGGGCCAGGTAGCGCTTGGCGATGTCGCAGGACTTGGTGAAGTCGATCTCGCGCGCCACCGGGTTGCCCTGGAACGAGCAGTCACCGGCCGCGGCCGTCACCGTCACCTTGGCATTGGCCTGCGCAGCCGCCAGCTTGGGGTTGGCCGCGTTGGTCAGCGCCGTGAACAGGGGGAAGTAGGTGACGATGGCCAGCAGCAGGCCCGCCATGATGATGGGCTTGCGGCCGATCTTGTCGGACAGCGAGCCGAACACCACGAAGAACGGCGTGCCGATGATCAGCGACACGGCCACCAGGATGTTGGCGGTGGGACCGTCGACCTTCAGCACGTTGGCCAGGAAGAACAGCGCGTAGAACTGGCCCGAGTACCAGACCACGGCCTGGCCGGCCACCAGGCCGAACAGCGCCAGGATCACGATCTTCAGGTTCTTCCACTGACCGAAGGACTCGGACAGCGGCGCCTTCGAGACCTTGCCCTCTTCCTTCATCTTCTTGAAGGCCGGCGATTCGTTCATCGACAGGCGGATCCACACGCTGATGGCCAGCAGCAGGATCGACACGATGAACGGCACGCGCCAGCCCCAGTCGGAGAAGGCGGCCTCGCCGATGGCGGTGCGGGTGCCCAGGATCACCATCAGGCTCAGGAACAGGCCCAGCGTGGCGGTGGTCTGGATCCAGGCCGTGTAGGCACCGCGGCGGCCGTGCGGCGCGTGCTCGGCCACGTAGGTGGCGGCACCGCCGTACTCACCGCCCAGCGCCAGGCCTTGCAGCATGCGCAGCGCGATCAGGATCACCGGTGCGGCCACGCCGATCGAGGCATAGGTAGGCAGCACGCCGACGATGAAGGTCGACATGCCCATGATCAGGATGGTGACCAGGAAGGTGTACTTGCGGCCGATCATGTCACCCAGGCGGCCGAACACCAGCGCGCCGAACGGGCGCACGATGAAGCCCGCGGCAAAGGCCAGCAGCGCGAAGATGAAGGCCGCCGACGGATCGAGGCCCGAGAAGAACTGCTTGGCGATGATGGCCGCCAGCGAACCGTAGAGGTAGAAGTCGTACCACTCGAACACGGTGCCGAGTGACGACGCGAAGATCACCTTCTTCTCTTCAGCGGTCATCGGCGCCGCCGCGCCGCCGCCTTTCATTCCCATCTGGGCTGTTGCCATGTGCTTGTCTCCGGTTCTTCCGAGGGACGGTGCGCCTGCTGGGGCACCGCGTGGGGCGGACTGTCGAATCGGTGACTGACCGATGTCTGACGCGCAGCCAACAGAAGCTGACAAATTCCGGTGCAACCCGCAGTGACGGTTTCACTATGTGAGAAACAGAGTGGTTTACTCGGGAAAACCCCGCCGCCCGGAACCACCGTGGCCGGCGGCGCGCCGTCAGCTTCGGCGCTGCACGCCGTCGGGCTGGCGGCCGGCGGTGTCCCACGCGGGGCCGTCGAACCAGGGGTCGTGGTCCAGGGCCGCGCGCAGCATCGGCAGCGCGTCCTGGCCGAAGAAAGCGCGCGGCGCGGTGGCGCCCGCGCCAGCGGTGGCTTCGGGCGCCAGCACCAGCGTGGGCACGCCGAACAGGCCGGCATCGGCCGCGGCATCGGTGCGGGCGCGCAGTTCGTCCTTCACCTCGGCGCCGGTGGGATCGCGCTGCAGTGGCAGGGCCGCGGTCAGCGCGCCCAGCGCGGCCGGCGCGTTGGGATCGGCGCCGTCGCGGCACCACACGTGGCGGAACAGCTGCTCCACCACATGCCGGCCCGGCGTGCCACCGGCCGGCGCACAGGCCAGGGCCAGGCGCTGCAGCGCCAGCGGGTTGAAGGGGTGCGGTTGCGGCAGCTGCAGCCGCGTGCCCTGGGCATGGGCCAGCCACGCCACCTGGCGGTAGGTCCAGGCGCGCTTGGGCGCGATCTCGGCCGGGCCCTTCTGGCCCCAGCGTGCCAGCAGGCCGGCGAACAGCAGCGGCTGGTAGTCCACCACCACGCTCAGGCCCGCCAGCGCCTGCGGCAGGCGGTCGAAGGCCAGCCAGGCGTAGGGCGAGATGACGTCGAAGTGGAAGGCGATGCGCCTCACGCGCCCGGCTCCCGGTTCATGAACCGGATGGCCGCCTCGTGCAGCGCACCACCGGGTGCGGTGCTGGCGGCCGGACCGGCGCCGTCGCGCAGCGCGCACCCGACGCGGCCGTCGCAGCTGCCGCAGGCGCCGCCACAGCCTGCCGCCACGGCCGGTGCCGCCCCGGCGCGGTCGAACAGCAGCGCCTCCCACTGCGGGCGGCGCTGGTCCAGCAGCGACCACACGGCGGTCTTGCCAGCGTCGTCCAGCCGGCCCCAGGCGGCGATCTCGTCCAGCGTGCGCAGGCAGCCCTCGCACCAGCCGGTGGCCGCGTCCATGCGGCAGATGGCGATGCAGGGGCTGGGCACGCCGGCCGCGCGCGGGGCGGCGCTCATCCGGCCTCCGTCACGTCGGCGGCCGGCGCGCCGGTCATGGCCACCAGCTGCTCGGGCGTGGCAGCGAACACGCCGTTGGGGTGGCCCGCCGCGGCCCACACGGTGTCGAAGCGGAACAGTTCGCGGTCGATCAGCACCACCGGCGGCGTGGCATGGGCCAGCGGCGACACGCCGCCGATCGAGAAGCCGGTGCGCGACTTGACGAAATCGGCATCGGCCCGGCCCACCGGCCCGACCAGGGCCGTGACCTTGGCCGTGTCCACGCGCTTGTCGCCGCTGGTCACCACCAGCACGGCGCGCTCCTCGTCCTTGTGGGCCGCCTTCAGCCGGAAGATCACGCTCTTGGCGATCTGGCCCACCTGCACGCCCAGCGCGTCAGCGGCCTCGGCGCAGGTGCGCGCCGACTGTTCCAGCCACCGCGCCGGATGTGGGTGGCCCCGCTGCTGCAGCGCCGCGGCCACGCGCCGGAAGCCCTCGGGGCGGTCGGCCAGGGCCTGGCCCGGCGCTACGCTGGCGTCACCGCTCATGCGAACACCCGGCCCTTCTTGGTGAGCAGCGCCCGGCCCACGCGCGAGACCGGCGGCCGGCCCAGCACGTCGCTGATGAAGCCGCCGGCCTCCACCAGCGCATCGAGGTCGATGCCGGTCTCGATGCCCAGGCCGTGCAGCATGAACACCACATCCTCGGTGGCCACGTTGCCGGTGGCGCCCTTGGCGTACGGGCAGCCGCCCAGGCCGGCCACGCTGGTGTCGAAGGTGTGGATGCCCATCTGCAGGCAGGCGTAGATGTTGGCCAGCGCCTGGCCGTAGGTGTCGTGAAAATGCCCGCTCACCTCGGCCAGCGGGAAGTGCTTGAGCGCACGTTCCATCGCCGCCTGCACCTGACCCGGCGTGCCCACGCCGATGGTGTCGGCCACGCCGCAGTGCTGCACGCCGATGTCCTTCAGGCGCCGCACCACGTCTTCCACCGCATCGGCGCTCACCGCGCCCTGGTAGGGGCACCCGAGTGCGCAGGAGATCGCGGCGCGCACCTTCAGCCCGGCCTCGCGCGCGGCGGCCACCACCGGGGCGAAGCGCTCGATGCTCTCGGCGATGCTGCAGTTGATGTTCTTCTGGCTGAAGGCCTCGCTGGCGGCGCCGAACACCACCACCTCGTCGGGCCGGGTGGCCGCGCCGCCGGCCAGCGCCGCTTCCAGGCCCTTCATGTTGGGCGTCAGCACGCTGTAGCGCACGCCGGGCGCGCGCTGGATGGCGGCCATCACCTCGGCGTTGTCGGCCATCTGCGGCACCCACTTGGGGCTGACGTAGCTGGTGACCTCGATCTCGCGCAGGCCGGCCGCCTGCAGCCGGTGCACCAGATCGACCTTGTGCGCGGTGCTCAC
Organism: Pseudaquabacterium inlustre; assembly: GCF_038066595.1. NCBI lineage: Bacteria > Pseudomonadati > Pseudomonadota > Betaproteobacteria > Burkholderiales > Sphaerotilaceae > Pseudaquabacterium > Pseudaquabacterium inlustre. Next base: position 514,824 of record NZ_JBBUTH010000011.1, on the reverse strand, counting down.
CGGCTGCTTCTCGTTCTGCAGACCGTCGCGCGGGCCCACATCGACCAGGGTGACACGGGAGGGAATCATCGCAATCCTCTTTGAACAGACGTCACTATAGCCAGCGCACGGTGACCGACAGGACACCAGGGCGCTGGCCCGGCCCGCGCCCGACGGGTTGGGGATGGAGGCCGCAGCCCAGCCGCGTACGATGGGCCCATGCCCGGCGCCGCCGCCTGGCCCCGCCCCGGAGATGCCCTTGTCCAGCCCCCTGAGCCGCCTGCAGATCGCGCAGCGCATCCACGACCTGCTGCTCGGCGAGATCGGCCATGGCATCCAGATCGAGCGCCTGCTGGGCGACGCGCGCTATGCCCGCGACGTGCTGCTGGTGTGCGACGCCTGCGTGGGCAGCGAACTGATGGCGCTGGCCGCGCTGTTCCGCGACCTGACCGCGCGCCAGCCGGCCCCCGCCGCCCTGGGCCCGGCCGATCCCCCCGCACCGCCCGGTCACGCCATGCAGCCCAACGACTGGGCCCGCGACACCTCGGGCTTCGGCCTGACCCAGCCGCCGGTGCTGCCGCTGGACCCGCGTGGCCGCGACGACAGCCGCACCGAGCCGCCGGTCGAGCGGCGCCGCAGCTGGCTGGGGCGCTGGCGCAAAGAGTGAGCTGGCGCACCCGACATCGCGCATCCGCGAGGCCGGGCGCTGAAAGTCACACGGGTTCAAGCCGCAACAGCTCGCCACCCTCGGCCACCTGGTCGCCCACGCCGTAGAGCAGTTCAGCCACCACGCCGTCGCGCGGCGCGGTCAGCGTGTGCTCCATCTTCATGGCCTCCATCACCGCCAGCGGCTGGCCCTTGGCCACGCTGTCGCCGGCCGCCGCCAGGAAGGCCACCACCTTGCCGGGCATCGGCGCGGTGAGCCGGCCGCCCTCGCCCGCGGCATCGCCGGCATGGGCGATGGCATCCACCTCGCGCAGCACCGCACTGCCCTCGGGCCCGAACACGGCCACGCGCTCGCCGTGCTTGAACACCTCCAGCCGCAGCCGGCGCTCACCCAGCGTCAGGTCATGCAGCGCGCCGCCCAGCGCGCGCACCGTGATGGGCCAGTGCTGGTCGCCGATCTGCAGCTCGCACTGGCCGTCGTGGTGGCGCGCCAGCGCCACGCTGTGCATCTGGCCGTCCACCTCCAGGTCGACGTGGCGGCGCGCGCCACCGTGCAGGCGCCAGCCGTCGCGGCGGCTGAACGGGTCGGCGCCCTCCAGCGCGGCCTCCTCGGCCAGGCTGTGCGCCACCACACCGGCCGCGGCAATGTGCAGCGGCAGCGGCGGCTGGTCGAGCAGCACGGCGCGCTCGCGCTCGATCAGCGCGGTGTCCAGATCGGCGGTGGCAAACGCGTTGCTGTTCACCACGCGGCGCAGGAAGGCCACGTTGGTGGCCAGGCCCACGATGCGCGTGGCCTGCAGCGCGGCATCCAGCCGCGCCAGCGCCTGGGCGCGGTTGTCGCCCCAGACGATCAGCTTGGCGATCATCGAGTCGTAGTGCGGGCTGATGGCATCGCCCTCGCGCACGCCGGCATCCACGCGCACGGCACCGCGCTCGAAAGCCACATGCTCGGGCCAGCGCAGCACGTCCAGGCTGCCGGTGGCCGGCAGGAAGCCGCCGTCGGGGTTCTCGGCGCAGATGCGGGCCTCGATGGCGTGGCCGGCCATGCGCACCTGGTCCTGCGCCAACGGCAGCGGCTGGCCGGCGGCCACGCGCAGCTGCCACTCCACCAGGTCGAGCCCGGTGACGGCCTCGGTGACCGGGTGCTCCACCTGCAGCCGGGTGTTCATTTCCATGAAGTAGAAGCGGATGTCGCCGTCGTCCACTTCTTCCGCGATGAACTCCACCGTGCCGGCGCCCACATAGCCCACGGCCTGGGCCGCGGCCACGGCGGCAGCGCCCATCTCAGCGCGGCGCGCGGCGCTCAGGCCCGGCGCGGGTGATTCCTCCAGCACCTTCTGGTGCCGGCGCTGCACCGAGCAGTCGCGCTCGCCCAGGTGGATGGCTTGGCCCTGCGCGTCGGCAAACACCTGGATCTCGATGTGCCGCGGCCGCAGCACATAACGCTCGATCAGCACATGCGCATCGCCGAAGCTGGCCTGTGCCTCGCGCTGGCAGCTGGCCAGCGCGGCGGCAAAGTCTTCCGGCGCATCCACGCGGCGCATGCCCTTGCCACCACCGCCCGCGCTGGCCTTGATCAGCACCGGATAGCCGATGCGCGCAGCCTCGGCGGCCAGCAGCGCGGGGTCGTTGTCGGCGCCGTGGTAGCCGGGCACCAGCGGCACGCCGGCCTTCTCCATCAGCGCCTTGGCCGCGCTCTTGCTGCCCATGGCGGCGATGGCCGAGGGCGGCGGGCCGATGAAGGCGATGCCGGCGTCGGCGCAGGCCTGGGCGAAGCCTTCGTTCTCGGACAGGAAGCCGTAGCCCGGGTGCACGGCCTGGGCGCCGGTGGCGCGCGCGGCGGCCAGGATCACATCGGCGCGCAGGTAGCTGTCACGCGGGGCCGGACCGCCGATGGCCACCGCCTCGTCACAGGCCAGCACATGGCGGGCCTGGGCGTCGGCCTCGGAGTACACGGCCACGGTGCGGATGCCCAGGCGGCGCGCGGTGGCAGCCACTCGGCAGGCGATCTCGCCGCGGTTGGCGATCAGGATCTTCTTGAACATGGTGTCTCCTTGATCTCTCAGGCGCCGGTCTTCCACGCGGGGTCGCGCTTGCCCAGGAAGGCCGAGATGCCCTCCTTGCCCTCGGCACTGGCGCGGATGTCGGCGATGCGCCGGGCGGTGTCGTCGCGCAGCGCGGCCGTCAGGGGCTGGCCGGCCACGTCCTGCACCAGGCGCTTGCTGGCGGCCACGGCGGCCGGGCCGTTGGCCAGCAGCGCGGCCGTGATCGCATCGACCTCGGCGTCGATCGCCGCCGGATCGGCCAGCACCTGCACGAAGCCCAGGCGGTGCGCGGTGGCGGCCGAGAAGCGCTCGGCCGTGACGAAGTAGCGGCGCGAGGCCTGCTCGCCGAGCGCGCGGATCACGTAGGGGCTGATCGTGGCCGGCAGCAGGCCCACCTTGGCCTCGGACAGGCAGAAGTGCATGCCCTCGGCGGCCACCAGCACATCGCACGCCGCGGCCAGGCCCAGGCCGCCGGCATAACAGTCGCCGTGCAGGCGGCCGATCACCGGCTGGGGGCAGGTGTAGATCGTGAACAGCATGTCGGCCAGCGCCTGGGCGTCGACGCGGTTCTGCTCCCAGCTGTAGTCGGCCATGGCGCGCATCCAGTTCAGGTCGCCGCCGGCGCAGAAGGCCTTGCCATGGCCGCCCAGCACGATGGCGCGCACGCTGTCGTCGGCGCCCAGTGTGGCGAAGGCCGCGGTGAGTTCGGCGATCACGTCGCTGTTGAAAGCGTTGCGCACCTCGGGGCGGTTGAGGAACACACGGGCCACGGCGCCGTTCGGGCCGCTGCGCTGGATGTCGAGGGTGGTGCTCATGGGGTCTCCGGAATCTCGAAGCCCTGCTGTCGCAGGAACTCGGCCACGCGCGGCTGCCACACCTTGGGAAAGCGCGTGAACAGGCTGTGGCCGTCGTCGCCGTGGGGCGGGAACTGGGTGAACTCGGCGCGGCCGCCGGCCTCGCGGAAGGCGGCGAACCAGGCGCGCGGGTAGGCGGGGCCGAAGAACTGGTCGTTCTCGGTGTAGATCCACAGCATCGGCAGCCGCGCCGTGCGGCCGTACTCGGCGAACAGGCGCTCGAGCTGCGGCGTCGCGCAAGGCCGCTGCGGCTGGGTCTCCGGGTTGCCGCCCCCGCCGCCGGCGACGTTGATCGCCGCCACCACGCCGGGCGGGTTCAGCGCGGCCACGGCCACCGCGGTGGCGCCACCGTAGCTCTGGCCCATCACCACGGTGCGGCCGGGCTGCACCTCGGGCCGGTCCTGCAGCGCCTGCACCACGGCCAGGGTCTGGGTGGCCGCCGCGCGGTAGCCGGGCGGGTAGTTCTTGCGGTCGCAGGCCGCACCGGAATCCTCGACGTCCGGTCCGCCGCTCACGCCGTAGCCAATGCGCGTGGGCACGGCCACGGTGAAGCCCTGCGCCACCAGCCAGGGCACCACGGCGCTGTAGCGCGCACGGCCCATCGCGGCCCGGTCGGCGGCCTTGGGCGCGCGCCCATGGTTGAGCAGCAGCAGCGGCCGTGGCGCGCGGGCCGCCGCCTCGTGGAACAGCGTCACCGTGATGGGCTGCTCCACCGCCTTGCCCCAGGCGTCCACCACGCTGACCGGCACCTGCAGCACCTGCTCGGACAGCGCGGCCGGCACCGCCTGCGCCACGCACGCCAGCACGCCGGCCAGCAGCCCCCGGGCGATGCGTCCTGGGGCCCGCGCCGCGCGGAATGCCTGCGGTGACAGACGGTGCATCACGCCCCCCGCGGCCAGGGTTCGCGCCGGTAGGCCCCGAGGGCCTCGGCGGTGCGCCAGGCCGGCGGGGCCTCGGCAGTGGCCCAGGTCTCGCTGGCGCCGGCGATGCACGGGCGCGCATCGGCGTCACCGGCCAAGCGCCACAGCGTGTGCGCGAAGAAGGTGGTCTCGCCCTGGTCCACGCGCACCCACGAGTGCACGCGGCCGTCGCACATCGGCGTCACCTCCAGCACGGTGATGCGCCAGCCCTCGGGGTAGATGGCCTGCACCTTGACGATGGCGTCGGCGTCCAGCAGCCACTCGCCGCTGGCCGGCCAGTGCAGCTGGGCATCGTCGGCCAGCAGGTGGCGGGCAGCGGGCCAGTCGCGCGCCTGCACATGGGCCCACCAGCAGCGCACCAGCGCGGCATGGTGCTGCGCGTCGGTGAGCGACGGCACCGGCAGGGCCTGGCCGCGACCGTCGAAGGCCAGCGGCTTGAGCATCACCACGCTGCGGTAGGTCTTGCCGCCCCAATGCACCTCGTCCACCACGTCGAAGCCGGCCCGCGCATAACGCTGACGCAGCGCGGTGGCCGGCACCGCCGTGTCCAGTGCCAGCGCGGCGTGGCCGTGGTTGCGCGCCCAGGCCTCGGCCCCGGCCAGCAGCGCGCTGCCGATGCCCTCGCCCTGCACCTCGGGCGCCACGGCGAACTGGTGGAAGTGCGCCACGTCGGCGCGGTAGAACCAGGGCGTGGCCCGCGCCCAGGCCTGGATGTTGGGATCGAAGGCGCCGTTGACGGTGACGGTGCCGATCAGCCGCCCGTCGCGCTCGGCCACCAGGCAATGGCCGTGGCGCACGCGCTCGGCGGTCTGGGCCTCGGTCTGGTGCACGGCGGTGAAGTTCATGCCGGCCGCGCCCAATGGCGCATAGGCGCGGTGCAGCAGCGCGGTCAGTTCGGCCAGCGAGTCGGAGGCCTGCAGCGGACGCAGATTGAAGCGGGCGGACGGGTTCATGGCAGCAGCCGGGGGGCGGGGGATGGAGGCGCTGGCATGGTTCCTGCGCCCATCGCGGCCTCACATGCGGAAGACGCCGAACTTCGTCTCCGGAATCGGCGCGTTCAGCGCCGCGCTCAGGCCCAGCGCCAGCACGCGGCGCGTGTCGGCGGGATCGATCACACCGTCGTCCCACAGCCGGGCACTGGCGTAGTACGGGTGGCCCTGCACCTCGTACTGCTGGCGGATGGGGGCCTTGAAGGCTTCTTCCTCGTCGGCGCTCCACTGGCCGCCCTTGGCCTCGATGCCATCGCGCTTGACCGTGGCCAGCACGCTGGCGGCCTGCTCGCCGCCCATCACGCTGATGCGCGCGTTGGGCCACATCCACAGCATGCGTGGGCTGTAGGCGCGGCCGCACATGCCGTAGTTGCCGGCGCCGAAGCTGCCGCCGATGATGACCGTGAACTTGGGCACCTGGGCACAGGCCACGGCCGTCACCATCTTGGCGCCGGCGCGGGCGATGCCGTCGTTCTCGTATTTGCGGCCGACCATGAAGCCGGTGATGTTCTGCAGGAACACCAGCGGCACCTTGCGCTGGCAGCACAGCTCGATGAAGTGCGCGCCCTTGTTGGCGCTCTCGGCGAACAGGATGCCGTTGTTGGCCACGATGCCCACCGGCATGCCCTCGATGTGGGCGAAGCCGCAGACCAGCGTGCTGCCGTAGCGGGCCTTGAACTCGTCGAAGGCACTGTCATCCACCACGCGGGCGATGACCTCGCGCACGTCGAAGGGCTTTCGCGTGTCGGTGGGGATCACGCCATGCAGCTCTTCCGGCGCGAAGCGCGGTGGCTTGGGCGGCACGGTGGCCAGCGGCTGCGGCTTGATGCGGTTGAGCCGGCCCACGCTCTGGCGCGCCAGCGCCAGCGCATGCAGGTCGCTCTCGGCCAGGTGGTCGGCCACGCCCGAGAGCCGCGTGTGCACGTCGCCGCCGCCCAGGTCTTCGGCGCTGACCACCTCGCCGGTGGCAGCCTTCACCAGCGGCGGGCCGCCCAGGAAGATGGTGCCCTGGTTCTTGACGATGATGGTCTCGTCGCTCATCGCCGGCACGTACGCGCCGCCGGCCGTGCAGCTGCCCATCACCACGGCGATCTGCGGGATGCCGGCCGCACTCATGTTGGCCTGGTTGAAGAAGATGCGGCCGAAGTGCTCGCGGTCGGGGAACACCTCGTCCTGGTTGGGCAGGTTGGCGCCGCCGGAATCCACCAGGTAGATGCAGGGCAGGTTGTTCTGCGCCGCGATCTCCTGCGCGCGCAGGTGCTTCTTCACCGTCACCGGGTAGTAGGTGCCGCCCTTGACGGTGGCATCGTTGCACACGATCACGCAGTCCACCCCGGCCACGCGGCCGATGCCGGCGATCATGCCGGCGCTGGGCGCGGCGTCGCGCGTGCCGCCCTGGCCATCCTTCTCGGGGTACATGCCGAGTGCGGCCAGCGGCGCGATCTCGAGGAACGGCGTGTCGGGGTCGAGCAGGCGCTCCACGCGCTCGCGCGGCAGCAGCTTGCCGCGCGACAGGTGCTTGGCGCGCGCATCGGCGCCACCGCCCTCGGCGATCTTCGCCAGCCGGGCGTTCAGGTCGTCCACCAGGGCCTGCATGGCCTGGGCATTGCTGCGGAACTCTTGCGAGCGGGGGTTCAACTTGCTCTGCAGAACGGCCATGCGGTCTCCGGCGCTTGCGGTCTGGATGCGGGGTGGGTTCGAGTGTGCGGCGGGATTATCAAGTGACGTTTACGTAAACGTCAATTGAGCGCAACCCCGGCATGCGGTGGCCCGCGTCAACGCCGATGTTGCGCCGCCGCATCACCCGCATTTGCCTCAGGTCAAACCCTGAGTCAGCGCCCGCGCCGGGCGGCCGCGGGCTTGCGCTGGGCCAATCCGCGGCGCCGCGGCCCGTCGTGCAATGCGTTCACGGGCCCGATGCGAAGAGGGCCTGGCTGTTTGCAACCCTGAGGAAAGAGACCATGACCGCCATCCGCTCCCTGATCGCCATCGCCGCCGCAGCCGCCGCCGTGTGCGCCCTGCCCGTGCAAGCCCAGGACACCGGCAACTTCATCGTGCGCGCCCGCGCCGTGCACCTGGATTCGGCCAACAAGGACGGCACCAACCTGGGTCTGACGATCAACGACAAGACCATCCCTGAAGTGGACCTGAGCTACTTCTTCTCGCCCAACCTGGCGGCTGAGCTGATCCTGACCTACCCGCAAAAGCAGACCGTCTACCTGAACGGCGCCGAGATCGGCAGCTTCAAGCACCTGCCCCCGACGCTGACGCTGCAGTACCACTTCACCGGCCTGAACGGCTTCCGTCCGTACGTGGGCGCCGGTGTCAACTACACCAACATCTCGGCCGTCAACATCCTCAACGGCACGGGCGGCCTGAAGCACAACAGCTGGGGCCTGGCCGCCCAGGTTGGCGTGGACGTGCCAGTCGGCGGCGGCTGGCTGCTCAACGTCGACGTGAAGAAGGTGCAAATCGGCACCAACGTCTACCTGAGCGGCGCCGACAAGGGCAAGTTCAAGGTCGATCCGCTGCTGGTCGGCGTGGGCTTCGGCAAGCGCTTCTGATGCGCTGACGCGTTCAGACACGAGACACGGCCGACGATGAAGAACGCCGCCCTCGGGCGGCGTTTTTCATTGCAAGGTCGTTGCAGGATCCCAGCGCAACCCAGCAACCACCGAGGCCCGGCTCTGCCGGGCCCAGGGTGGTGCCCCCTTGAGGGGGCGGGCGTCAGCCCGTAGGGGGTGGGCTACGCCTCCCAGGCCACGCCGTCCTCGGTGAGGATGGCATCCAGCGGCACGTCGTGCGGCTCGGGCTCCAGCCACGGGATGTAGCCGTGCGCGAAGCCCAGGCCCACCGTCACCGGCCGCGGCGTCAGCGCGGCCAGCGTGCGGTCGTAGAAGCCGCCGCCGTAGCCCAGGCGGTTGCCGCCAGGACCGAAGCCCACCAGCGGCACGAACAGCAGCTGCGGCTGGAACTGCACCGTGTCCTTGGGCTTGGGGATGCCGTAGGCGTCCTCCTCCATCGGGCAGCCGGGAAACCAGGCATGGAAGCGCAGCTGCTTGGTCTCGCGGTCGATCACTGGCAGGCCCAGCATGCGGTCGCCGCTGACCTCGCTCCAGCGGTACAGCGCCGGCAGCGCGTCGAACTCACCCTTGATCGGCCAGTAGGCGCCGATGGCCACCTCGGGCCGGTCGAGCAGCCACACCTGCATCACCTGCTGCAGGTGCACGGCACGCTGGTGGCGGTCGACCATGGCCTGGCGCTCGGCCTGCAGCTGCTTGCGCAGCGTGGGTTTGTCACGCGCGGGCTCGTCGAATCGGAAGCGGCGTTCGGAACTCATGCGCGGGATTGTGGCCCGCGCCGGCCCGCGCGCCCACCCGGCGGCGCCATGCGCAGGTGCGGTGCTGCGACATCGTCCACGCCGGCCGGCCGCCCCCCCTACACTGCGCGCCACCATGGCCGCCCACGCCCGCCCCGACGCCACCGACGCCGGGTTCACCCACCACTGCCTGGAACTGCTGGCCGCACTCGGCCGGCCGCAGGCGCGGCGCATGTTCGGCGGCCAGGGCCTGTTCGTCGAGGCGCTGATGGTCGGGCTGATCGTCGGCGAGCGCCTGTACCTGAAGGCCGACGCGGCGGCCCAGCCCGAATTTGCCGCCGCCGGCGCCGAGCCCTTCGGCTACGACACCCGCGGTGGCCGGCGCGTGCTCACCAGTTACTGGAGTGCGCCGGACGAAGCCATGGATTCCCCCGCCGCCATGCAGCCCTGGGCGCGGCTGGCCCTGGCCTCGGCGCTGCGCGCGGCAGCCAGCAAGGCCGCCCCCAGCAAGCCCAGGGCACGCGCCAGCGCAGCCCAGCCGGCCGCCACCGGGTCAGCGCCGGTCCCCGGTACGCGGCGGCGCGCGCGGCCGGCTTGAGCCGGCGCCATCGCCGCCACATCGGCCTGCCAGCCCAGGCGGGCGGCCACCGCCGGCTGCCAGCTCTCCACCACCACCCGCGCGCCACGGCCCAGCCACAGCCGCTGGCCGGCCGACAGCACCAGATCGTCGCCGCCGCCGTCGCGGGTGAGCCACACGCGGCCCTCGTCCACCGCCAGCCAGCCGGCCTGGGCGGCCTGCAGGCGCCAGGCCCCCTGCAGCTGCAAGGCTCGCTGCTGGCGACCCAGCGCGGGCTGGCGGCGGTCGAGGGCGATGGATTGATGCGAGTGGGTCATGATGGGCTCCGCTGCCGCCAGCCGCCGCGCAAACCCTGCGCGAACGTTGCGGCGATGGCAAGATGATCGGCACGCGACGGCCCGCAGTCCAATGCGATCGATGCCGCGCTTTGATGCGCCAATGGAATGAATCAATCCCCGCCCCCGCCCCCCGCCCTGCCCAACACACCGCGACGCCCGCTGGCGCTGGACAGCCTGCGCGCCTTCGAGGCGGTGGCGCGGCGCCTGTCCTTCAGCGGCGCGGCCGACGAGCTGTTCCTCACGCAGTCGGCCATCAGCCGGCAGATCAAGGGCCTGGAGCAGGAGCTGGGCGCCACGCTGTTCAACCGCGGCACGCGGCGCGTGGAGCTCACCGCCGCCGGCGAGGCGCTGCGCCAGGCGGTGATGCCGGCGCTGGAGCGCATCGACCGCACGGTGCGCCAGATCCGCGTGGCCCAGGGACGGCGGCATGTGAACCTGTCCACCTTTGCCTCGTTCGCCACGCTGTGGCTGCTGCCGCGCCTGCCCACCTTCCAGCAGCGCCACCCGGACATCGACATCCGCATCAGCGCCAGCGACAAGATGACCGAACTGGACGACCCCGAGGTCGACCTGGTGCTGCGCTACGGCTTCGACGACGTGGCCACCACACCCGAGGCCGAGCGCCTGTTCGGCGAGCGGCTCACGCCGGTGGCCAGCCCGTGGCTGATGGCGCAGTCGCGCAGCGGCCAGGTGCCGCCGCTGGCGCGCGCCGCCGACCTGGCCGGCCATGCGCTGCTGGAGGAGGACGACCACCGCCCCAGCGCCGTCTACCTGAGCTGGCGGCGCTGGCTGCGCGAGGCCGGCCAGCCGCTGCTGGAGCCGCGCCGCTGGATCTACCTGAACTACACCCACCAGCAGGTGCAGGGCGCGCTGGCCGGCCAGGGCGTGGCGCTGGCGCGCATGGCCCTGGTGCACGACGCGCTGGCCCGTGGCGAGCTGGTCGAGCCCTTCGGCCCGGCCGGCCGCATCGACAGCCCCGCCGCCTACTGGCTGCTGCCGCTGCCCGGCGCGCGGCTGCGGCCCGAGCTGCAGGCCTTCATCGGCTGGATCCGCGACGAGGCCGCGCTGACCCGCGCCGCGCTGGCCGACCCGGCCGCCTCGTCCGACCCCTACGGCACGGCCGGCGCCCGCGCGCTGCCGGCCGATGCGCGGCGCGCATCGAAGCCATGACGAAAACTCACCCCTGACGCGGCCGGCGCCGCCTAGCATGCATCGCCCAACCCACTGCCCCTCACGCCCCGGAGCCCCGCGATGAAGCTGTACATCGGCAACAAGAACTACTCGTCCTGGTCCATGCGCCCCTGGGTGCTGATGCGCGAGAAGGGCATCGCCTTCGACGAGGTGATGCTGCGCTTCGACAGCTTCAGCGCCGATTCGCAGTTCAAGCAGGCCATCGCCGCCGTGTCGCCGGCCGGCCGCGTGCCGGCCCTGGTGGACGACGACGGCCTGCTGGTCTGGGACACGCTGGCGATCGCCGAGTACCTGGCCGAGCGCTTCCCCGAGAAGGCGCTGTGGCCCACCGGCCGCGCCGCGCGGGCCCGCGCGCGCAGCGTGTGCGCCGAGATGCACAGCGGCTTCGGCGCGCTGCGCGGCGCGTTCCCGATGAACATCGAGGCCCGGCTGCCCGAGGTGGGGGCGCGCCTGCTGGCCGAGAAGCCGGCGGTGGCGGCCGACCTGGCGCGCATCACCGCGCTGTGGACCGAGGCCCTGGCCGCCAGCGGCGGGCCCTTCCTGTTCGGCGACTACTCGATCGCCGACGCCTACTTCGCGCCGGTGGCCTCGCGCATCCGCACCTATGCGCTGCCGCTGCCGGCCGAGGCCGCCGCCTATGTGCAGCGCCTGTGGGCCACCGCCGGCGTGCAGGCCTGGGAGGCCGAGGCCCTGACCGAGGCCGACTTCGTGCCCGAAGACGAACCCTACCGCACACAGCGCTGATCGGCGCACATCCCACGGCCGCGCGGGGCCTGGGGTACAGTGATTCGCTGCGACCTTCTCCCTGGGCAGACACCCGGCCCGCCTGTGCGTGGGGCCGGCACCTGCCACCTGCCGCGATGACCTGCCTGCCCCCCCTGCGCCGCGCCGCGCTGATCCCGCTCACGCTGCTGGCCCTGGCGGCCCTGCCCGCCGGCATGGCCCGCGCCAACACCGGCACGGCCGCCGGCACCGATGCGCTGGACACCACCGTGGTCGAGGCCCGCGACGCCGTGCGCAAGGCCGGCAAGGCCGACCGCAGCAAGCTGGCCGCCGCCCGAGCCGCCATGGCGGCGGCCCGCCACCCGCTGCTGCCCTGGGTGGAGTACTGGGACCTGTCCAGCCGCCTGGTCGAGGCCTCGGTCGACGAGGTGGAAGGCTTTTACGCCCGCTGGCCCGGCAGCTATGTGGAAGACCGGCTGCGCAACGACTGGCTGCTGGAGCTGGGCCGCCGCCGCGACTTCGGCAACCTGGCGCGCGACTACCCGCGCTTTCGCATGAACGACGACCGCGAGGTCACGTGCTGGTGGCTGCTGTCCGAGCACTTGGCCGGCCGCGACGTGCGCGAGGCCGCGCGCGCCGCCTGGCTGGCCCAGCGCGAGGCCGACGACGGCTGCAACATGCTGGCCACCGCGATGGTCGACGGCAAGAAGTTCAGCGACGACGACATCTGGCTCAAGGCCCGGCTGTCGGTCGAGCTGCAGCGCCCCGGCGCGGCCAAGCAGGCCATCGGCCTGATGGGCAACGTGATGGCCAAGGAAGCGGTGGAGGCGCTGGACAACCCTGCGCGCTTCCTCAAGCGCAGCGCCAGCCCGCGCCGCGGCCAGCAGGAGCTGCGCCTGCTGGCCCTGATGCGCGTGGCCGCCAACGACCCCGAGGCCGCCGCGCAATCGCTGGGTGACGAGGGCCTCAGCGCCAGCCAGGCCGCCTGGGGCTGGCTCTACACCGCGCGCCAGGCCGCGTTCAAGCTGCTGCCCGAGGCGGCCGACCATGCCCAGCGCGCGGTGAACCTGCTCGACCGCCAGGTGCGCGGCGAGGCCCGGCACCACCCCGGCTGGAGCGACGAGACCCTGGGCTGGGGCGTGCGCGCCACGCTGCGCAGCCGCCAGGACGGCCGCTGGCCGCTGATGCTGCGCCTGATCGAGCTGATGAGCCCGGCCGCCCAGAAAGACCCCGCCTGGGTCTACTGGCGCGCCCAGGCCCTGGCCGCCACCGCCCGGGCCGGCGCCGAGGGCGACGCGCAGCGCGCCGAGAGCCAGCGCCTGCTCGACAGCCTGGGCAACGACCCGCACTTCTACGGCCAGCTGGCCGCCGACGCCCTGGGGCGCCCGGCCACGCTGCCGCCGCGCCCGGCGCCCATCACCCCGGCCGAGCGCGAGGCCGCGCGCAACCACCCGGGCCTGCAGCGCGCGCTGATGCTGGTGAACCTGGGCCTGCGCGACGAGGCGCGGCGCGAGTGGAACTTCACGCTGCGCGGTATGGACGACCGCGCGCTGAACGCCGCCGCCCGCCTGGCCTGCGATGTGAGCGACTGGCAGCTGTGCATCAACACCGCCGAGCGCACCCGCAGCGAGGTGGACGTGGCGCTGCGCTACCCCACGCCCTGGGCCGAGCAGATCCGCGCCGCCGCCAGCGCCGCCGGGCTGGACGCACCCTATGTCTTCGGCCTGATCCGACAGGAAACGCGCTTCATGCCGCAGCTGAAGTCGCACGTGGGCGCCAGCGGCCTGATGCAGGTGATGCCCGCCACCGCGCGCTGGACGGCCAAGAAGATCGGCATGGACTGGAGCCGGCCCGAGCTGATCACCGACCCGGTGACCAACCTGAAGCTGGGCACCAGCTACCTGAAGCTGGTGCTCGACGACCTGGGCGGCTCGCAATCGATGGCCGCCGCGGCCTACAACGCCGGCCCCGGCCGGCCGCGCAAGTGGCGCGAAGGCGGCACGCTGGACGCCGCCGCCTGGACCGAGAGCATCCCGTTCAACGAGACGCGCGACTATGTGAAACGCGTGACCTCGGCCGCCGCGGTGTACGACAGCCTGCTCAACGGCAAGCCGCTGGCGCTGCGATCGCGCCTGGGCCAGACCATCGGCCCGCGCGAGACCAGCGCGCCGGCCACCAACAACGACCTGCCCTGAACGCACGCCAGCCATGACACCGCAGCGCATCGTCATCACCGGGGGCTCGGGCTTCGTCGGCCGCGCACTGTGCGAGCGGCTGGTCAGCACCTGGCCGGGCTGCCGCCTGGTGGTGCCCACGCGGCACCTGCCCAACGCCCGCGCCGTGCAGTCGCTGCCCACGGTGGACGTGCTGGCCTGCGACGTGCACCAGCCCGCGCAGCTGGCCGCCTTGCTGCAGGGCGCCGACGCGCTGGTGCACCTGGTGGCCGTGCTGCACGGCGATGCGGCGCGCTTCGACCGTGTGCACGTGGCGCTGCCGCGCACGCTGGCCGCCGCGGCGCGCGCCGCCGGCATCCGCCGCGTGGTGCATGTCAGCGCGCTGGGCGTGGCGGCCGATGCGCCGTCGAACTACCTGCGCAGCAAGGCCGCCGGCGAGGCGGTGTGGCGCCAGGCCGAGCAGGTGGATGGCGCCGGCGGTCTGGACGTGCGCATCCTGCGCCCCAGCGTGATCTTCGGCGAGGACGACCGCTTCACCAATCTGTTCGCCGGCCTGCTGAAGCTGTTTCCGCTGATGCCGCTGGCCGGCACCGGCGCGCGCTTCCAGCCGGTGTGGGTGGGCGACGTGGCGCAGGCCATCGTCGAACTGACCCGCCGCGACGACCTGACCAGCGCCACGGTGGAGGCCGCCGGCCCCGAGGTGCTGACGCTGGGCCAGATCGTGCAGCGCGTGGGCGCGATGAGCGGCCGCCCGCGCCCGGTGCTGCCGCTGCCCGAGTGGGCCGGCATGCTGCAGGCCGCCGGCATGGCTCTGCTGCCCGGCGAGCCACCGATGAGCCGCGACAACGTGCTGAGCATGCGGGTGCCCAACGTGGCCGGCGGCACGCTGCCGGGTCTGTCCGCGCTGGGCATCACGCCACAGCCGCTGGCGCGCCTGGCCGCGCACTTCGCGCCGGCACGGCCGGCCTATCAGTGGCGCTGAGCGCCCGGCCTCCGATCGCATGAAGGTCTATATCGTCGGCGGCGCCGTGCGCGACCGGCTGCTGGGCCTGCCGGTGCAGGACCGCGACTGGGTGGTGGTAGGCAGCACGCCCGAGGCCATGCTGCGCGCCGGCTACCGGCCGGTGGGCGCCGACTTCCCGGTCTTCCTGCATCCCGAGACCGGCGAGGAATACGCGCTGGCGCGCACCGAGCGCAAGGCCGGCCGCGGCTACCACGGCTTCACCTTCCACGCCGCGCCCAACGTGACGCTGGAAGACGACCTGGCGCGCCGCGACCTGACCATCAACGCCATCGCGCAAGACCCAGACACCGGCGCGCTGACCGACCCGCATGGCGGCCAGGCCGACCTGGCGGCCCGGGTGCTGCGCCATGTGTCGCCCGCATTCGTCGAAGACCCGGTGCGCCTGCTGCGCGTGGCGCGCTTTGCCGCACGCTTTGCCGACTTCTCGCTGGCGCCCGAGACGCTGGCGCTGCTGCAGCAGATGGTGGCCGATGGCGAGATCGACCACCTGGTGCCCGAGCGCGTGTGGCAGGAGCTGTCGCGCGGGCTGACGGCGGCGCGGCCCGACCGCATGATCCAGGTGCTGCGCGACACCGGTGCATTGGCCGTGCTGCTGCCCGAGCTGGATGCGCTGTGGGGCGTGCCGCAGCCGCCGCAGCACCACCCCGAGATCGACACCGGCGAGCACCAGCTGCTGGTGCTGCGCGCCGCCGCGGCGCTGGACGCCCCGCTCACCGTGCGCTGGGCCTGCCTGATGCATGACCTGGGCAAGGCCACGACGCCGCGCGACGAGTGGCCGCGCCACATCGGCCACGAGCAGCGCAGCGTGGGCCTGGCGCGCCGCGTGGCCGAGCGCTGGAAGCTGCCCACCGACTGCCGTGAGCTGGCCGAGGTGGTGGCGCGCGAGCACGGCAACATCCACCGCAGCGCCGAGTTCGGCGCCGAGGCCGTGATGCGCCTGATCGACCGCTGCGACGGCCTGCGCCGCCCACAGCGTTTTGCCGAGGCGCTGCTGGCCTGCGAATGCGACGCCCGTGGGCGCACCGGCTTCGAGGACCGGCCCTACCCGCAGCGCCCGCGCCTGCAGGCGGCGCTGAACGCCGCACTGGCCGCCGATGCGCAGGGCGCCAGTGCGGCCGCCGTGGCCGCCGGGCTGAAGGGCCCGCAGATCGGCGAGCGGGTGCGCGCGGTGCGTGTGGCGGCGGTCGAGGGGGCCTTGCAGGCGCTCAGACCAGCAGACCCACCAGCATCGCCAGCACGCTGAACACCAGGCTGCTGGCGAAGGGCAGGTAGAGCTCGCGGCCGAACAGGCGCAGCGTCACGTCGCCCGGCAAGCGGCCCAGGCCGATCTTCTGCAACCAGCCCTTCAGCCCGCTGAACACCAGCGAGGCCAGCACGAAGACGATCAGCCAGCGCATGGCTACAGCCGGTGCGTCCGGTCGCCCTGCGCAAAGCCCAGCAGCGGCTGCTGCGGCGGCAGGTCCAGCCCGCGGGCGAAGGCGATGACCTTGAACAGCTCGCCCATCTCGTGCTCGGTGACCAGCTTCTGCGCCATCGCGCGCTCGGCCACGCTGGCCGTGGCCAGGCTCTGCATCAGGCCGCAGTTGATCAGGAAGCGGCCCTGCGAGGTGTAGCCGGCCACCTCCAGCCCGGCGTCCTGCCCGGCCAGCGCGATGCCGGTGAAGTCCACATGCGCGGTGATGTCCTTCAGGCCCACGTCCACCAGCGGGTCGGGGTCGGCGCGGTGCGCGCGGTGGCAGATCAGCGTGCCCATGTGGCGCTGCGGCAGCCAGTACTCGGCCTCGGGGAAGCCGTAGTCGAGAAAGATCGCCAGGCCGCGCTTCAACACGCCGGCCAGCGTGGTGATGAAGGCACGCGCCTGCGGGTGGATCTCGGTGACGGTGCCGGGCACGAAGGCGGCCGCCACCGGCGGGCGCAGATCGGTGGGGCGGTCGGCCCAGGCGAAGGCCTCGCCGTCGGCCACATCGACGCTCACGCCGCGCTCGAACCAGTCGCTGCCGTCGAAGTGCAGCAACTGCACCGGCATGGCATCGAGCACCTCGTTGCCGACCACCACGCCCTCGATGGCCTCGGGCAGCGCATCCAGCCACTGCACCTTGGGCGCAAAGCGCGCCAGCCGCTCGGCCTGGCGCGCGCGCAACGTGCCCGACAGGTCGACGATGCGGTAGGCCTGCACCGCATCGCCCAGCGCCTCCAGCAGCTGCTCGGCCAGCGCGCCCGAGCCGGCGCCGAACTCCACCACCGTGTGCGTGCCGCTGGCCTGCAGGCCCTGCCGCACCTGGGCCGCCAGCGCGCGGCCGAAAAAGGGGCTCAGTTCCGGCGCGGTGACGAAATCGCTGCCCGAGCCCGGCATGGCGCCGAACTTGGCGCTGGTGTTGGCGTAGTAGCCCAGGCCCGGCGCATACAGCGCCAGCGCCATGAAACGGTCGAACGGCAGCCAGCCGCCCGCCTCGGCGATGGCCTGGCGGATCACCTCGCTCAGCGGCAAGGAAACCAGGGTCGATACACTGTCGGGTTCGCCTGCACCACCGGACGCGGTGGCGGGCGGGGTTGCCGGGGCCGTCATCCTGGCATTGTAGAAACCATGAGCACGCCCTCCCCCTCTTCCGTCACAGCCGCCGTCCAGCCCGCCGCCCGGCCGGTGGCCCTGGTCACCGGTGCCGCGCGCCGCATCGGCCGGCAGATCGCGCTCGATCTGGCTGCCGCCGGCTGGGACGTGGCGCTGCACTGCCACCGCTCGTTCGCCGAGGCCGAGGCCACGGCAGCCGAGGCCCAGCGCCACGGTGGCCGCGCCGAAGTCTTCAGCGCCGACCTGGCCGACCCGCAGGCCTGCGAAGCCCTGGTGCCGGCGGTGCTGCTGCGCCTGGGCCGGCTGGATGCGGTGGTGAACAACGCCTCGCTGTTCGAGTACGACGACCCCGCCAGCTTCAGCCCCGGCCTGCTGGACCGCGCGGTGCGCGCCAACACCGCGCCGGCCGTGCTGCTGGCCCGCGCGCTGCACGAGCACCTGCTGCAGCGCCGCGAAGACCCGCAAGGACCGGGCGACGGTGCAGCCACCGGCTGCGTGGTCAACCTGCTCGACCAGAAGCTGGCCAACCCCAACCCCGACTACTTCAGCTACACGCTCAGCAAGGCCGCGCTGCAGGCCGCCACCGTGATGCTGGCCCAGGCCTGCGCGCCGGTGCTGCGGGTGAATGCCGTGTCGCCGGGCGTCACGCTGCTGTCGGGGCCGATGACCGAGGCCGAGTTCGCTGCCGCGCACCGCATGACGCCGCTGGCGCGCTCGTCCACGCCCGAGGACATCGCCCGCGCCGTGCGCTACCTGCTCGAGGCGCCGGCCATCACCGGCCACAACCTGCTGGTCGACGGCGGCCAGCACCTGTGGGGCCAGCCGCGCGATGTGCTGTTCCTCGCCCAACAACAACAAGCCGTTTCCTCTTCCTGAAGGCCCGACACCATGCAAAGCCTGCTCAGCAACCCCAGCCTGATGGACTGCCGGCGCCTCTTTCTGCGCAACTACGAGGTGTGGATCAACATCGGCGTGCACGACTTCGAGAAGAAGGGCGAGCAGCGCGTGGTCATCAACGTCGACCTGTATGTGCCGCTGGCGGACAGCACGCCGCAGCACGACCGCCTGGACGAGGTGCTGGACTACGACTTCATCCGCCGCAGCATTGCCGAGCGCGTGTCGCAGGGCCACATCCACCTGCAGGAAACCCTGGCCGACGACGTGCTGCGCGCGATGCTGGCCCACCCCAAGGTGCGCGCCGCCCGCGTGGCCACCGAGAAGCCCGACGTGTACCCCGACTGCGACGCCGTGGGCTGCGAGGTGTTTGGCATGAAGGAGTTCGGCCTGAAGGAGGCCGTGTGATGAACGACATGACCCTGCCCGAACTGCAAGACGCGGCCGGCGGCGCTGGCGCCCCGCTGGACGACGCCGCGCTGGCCGCCAAGAAGGCGAAGAAGCACGCCTTCGAGATGAACAAGCTGAGCAAGCGCCTGCACCGCCAGGTCGGCGAGGCCGTCACCGACTTCAACATGATCGAGGACGGCGACAAGATCATGGTCTGCCTGTCGGGCGGCAAGGACAGCTACGCCCTGCTCGACATCCTGATGAACCTGCGCGAGCGCGCGCCAGTGAAGTTCGACCTGGTGGCGGTCAACCTCGACCAGAAGCAGCCGGGCTTTCCGGCACACATCCTGCCCGAGTACCTGGCCAAGGTGGGGGCGCCCTTCCACATCGAGAACCAGGACACCTACAGCATCGTCAAGAAGCACATCCCGGAAGGCGCCACGATGTGCAGCTTGTGCTCGCGGCTGCGCCGCGGCATCCTGTACCGGGTGGCGGGCGAGCTGGGGGCCACCAAGATCGCGCTGGGCCACCACCGCGACGACATCATCGTCACGATGATGATGAACATGTTCTTCGGCGGCCGCCTGAAGGGCATGCCGGCCAAGCTGGTGAGCGACGACGGCCGCCACACCGTGATCCGCCCGCTGGCCTACGTGGCCGAGACCGATCTGGAAACCTGGGCCGTGCACCGCCAGTACCCGATCATCCCGTGCAGCCTGTGCGGCAGCCAGGAGAACCTGCAGCGCGCCAACATCAAGGCCCAGCTGCGCGAGTGGGAGAAGCAGTACCCCGGCCGCAGCGACAACATGCTGCGCGCGATGGGCCACATCACGCCGTCGCACATGATGGACCGCAACCTTTACCCGTTCACGTCGATCCAGCCCACCGGCACGCCCGACCCGACCGGCGACAAGGCCTTCGACCATGACGATGATCATGACGAGGCCGCCGACGACTGCGGTACACCCAAGGCGCAGACGATCCGCATCCTGCGCGACTGATCCGCGGTCGTTCACGCACCGGGCGTCGCGGCCTTCGAAGGAGTTCACGATGCAACGACGACACCTGATTTCGCTGGCCACCCTCGGCGCCCTGGGCGGCGCCGGCGCGCTGCTCGGCGGCTGCGCCACGCTGCAGCAGCTGTCGGTCGAGGTCAGCAGCTTTGGCGAATGGCCGGCCGCGCGCGACGCCGGTCGCCGCGGCAGCTACGCCTTCGAGCGCCTGCCCTCGCAGCAGCAGCCCCCGCAGGCCGACACGCAGCAGAAGCTGGAGGAGGCCGCCGCCGCTGCGCTGGCGCGGGCCGGCTTCACGCCGGTGGCGGCCGGCGCCGAGCCCGACCTGATCGTGCAGCTGGGCGCACGGGTCAGCCGCACCGACCGCTCGCCCTGGGACGATCCGCTGTGGTGGCACGGCGGCTTCGGCCCCTGGCGCCTGCATCCCTGGCGCGGCCCGTACTGGGCGCTGCCGCCGCGCTACGACAACCCGCGCTACGACCGCGAGGTGGCGCTGCTGATCCGCGAGCGCGCCAGCGGCAAACCGCTGTACGAGGCCCGCGCCAGCAGCGAGGGCTGGGGCAGCGATGCGCGCAGCCTGCTGGGCCCGCTGTTCGCGGCCGCGCTGATGGACTTTCCGGCCGCAGGGCCGAATCCCCGCACCGTCCGCGTGAATTACTGAGGCACCCGGCCCCGCGGAGCCGCCGCCAGCGCCCGCGCATCCTCCTCCCAGCGCTTCAGCCGCTCGGCCGCGCGCTGGCGCTGGGCCGGCGTGGCGCTGTTGTGCAGTTCGGCCACGATGGCGCAGTTGGCTTCGGTGACGCGGCGCTGCTGCTCGCGGTAGGCCGGCCGCGGCGAGGCCAGCAGTTCATCGGCCAGGCGCTGCAGCCCGGCCTGCACCGTGGCGGCGTCGGCGCGCTCGGCCTGCCATTGGCGCAGGGCGCGCAGCAGATCGGCGCTGCGCGCGCGGCGCTCGGCCAGCCAGCGCTCGGCATCGAAGGGCGAGGCCACCAGCGCCTCGGCCAGCCGGCGGCGCTGTGCGTCCTGCAGCGTGCCGTACAGCGACTCGAAGCGCTCGGTCTCGCGGTCGATCAGTGCCTGGCGCCGCTCGGCCTCGGTGCTGCCGGGCTTCAGGAACTGGCGCGCGGCGTCGTCCAGCACCTCGGCCTGGTGGCGCTCCAGGTGCTCCAGCTGGGCCGGGGTGAGCGTGCGCACGATCTCGGCCGCGGCCGGCAGGGCCTGGGTGGCGGCCGTGCGCAGCCGCTGCTGCCAGCCGGCGAACAGCGTGCAGACCTGGGCCGGCGCCAGCCGCTCGGTCTTCAGGCGCTGCAACTGCGCCAGCTCGTCGGCATAGGCCGGCAGCTGGGTGGCACGGTGCCAGGCGAACCAGTCGTCCAGCGCCGCCTGCACGCGCGGCTTCTGCGCGCTGGAGAAGTCCAGCTGCCGGTCCAGCCACCACCAGGCCAGCGTGGGGCCCTGGTCGTAGCCCAGGCGCACGGCGCTGCAGGCCGTGAGCCCCAGCACGCACACCGTCAGCAGCGCGCCACGCAGGCGGCCGATAATTCGCGGTTTCCACGGCAACAGCACACGCATCCTCATGGCACTCGACATCGTGATCATGGCGGCGGGCAAAGGCACCCGCATGAAATCCCGCCTGCCCAAGGTGCTGCACAAGCTGGCCGGCCGCGCGCTGCTGGCGCATGTGCTCGACACCACGCAGTCGCTGGGCGCCGACCGCACGCTGGTGATCACCGGCCATGGCGCCGATGAGGTCGAGTCTGCCATTGCCCCGCGCGGCGTGCTGCCGGTGCGCCAGATGCCGCAACTGGGCACGGGCCATGCCATCCAGCAGGTGGTGCCGCACCTGGGCGACGAGGGCACCACGCTGATCCTGAACGGCGACGTGCCGCTGATCGCCGCCGGCACTGCGCGCGCGCTGGCCGAGGCCTGCGACGGCCGCCAGCTGGCGCTGCTGACCATCGAGCTGGCCGATGCCACCGGCTACGGCCGCATCATGCGTTCGGGTGACGGCCACGGCGGCCGCGTGCTGGGCATCGTCGAGCACAAGGACGCCACGCCGGCCCAGCGCGAGATCCGCGAGGTCTACACCGGCATGATGGCCGCGCCCACCGCGCTGCTGAAGAAGTGGGTGATGGCGCTGACCAACGACAACGCGCAGAAGGAGTACTACCTGACCGACATCGTCGCGATGGCGGTGGCCGAGGGCGTGCCGGTGGTGGCCAGCCATGCGCCCGATGAAACCGAGGTGCTGGGCGTCAACAGCCCGCTGCAGCTGGCCGACCTGGAGCGCCGCCTGCAGAAGCGCCTGGCGGAAGGCCTGCTGGAGGCCGGCGTGCGCCTGGCCGACCCCGCGCGCTTCGACCTGCGCGGCAGCCTCGCCCACGGTCAGGACTGCGAGATCGACGTCGGCTGCGTGTTCGAGGGCCGCGTGACGCTGGGCGACAACGTGAGCATCGGCGCGCACTGCGTGATCCGCGACGCCGAGATCGCCAGCGGCGCGGTGATCCACCCGTTCACGCACATCGAGGGCGCCAAGGTGGGCGCCGGCGCGCTGATCGGCCCCTACGCCCGCCTGCGCCCCGGCGCCGAGCTGGCCGAAGAGGTGCACATCGGCAACTTCGTCGAGGTGAAGAACAGCACGCTGGCCAAGGGCTCCAAAGCCAACCACCTGGCCTACCTGGGCGACGCCATCGTGGGCGCGCGCGTGAACTACGGCGCCGGCAGCATCACCGCCAACTACGACGGCGCCAACAAGCACCGCACCGTGATCGGCGACGACGTGCATGTGGGCAGCAACTGCGTGCTGATCGCGCCGGTGAGCATCGGCGCCGGCGGCACCATCGGCGGCGGCAGCACGGTGGCCAAGAACACGCCCGAGGGCCAGCTGACGGTGGCGCGCGCCAAGCAGGTGTCGCTGAGCGGCTGGACGCGGCCGGTCAAGGCCAGGAAGTAAGCCCCACGGGCCGGCCGGCGCGCGGCGCGCGCCTCAGGGCCGCTGCGTGGCCAGCCAGGCCGTGGCCTCGGCCGGGGTCATCGCCGCGGCCACCCACGGCCCCTGGGCCTGCTCGCAGCCGGCCTCCTGCAAGGCCTGCCATTGCGCGCTGCCGGCCACGCCGGGGGCGCACAGCGCCAGCCCCAGGCCGCCGGCCAGCGCCACCAGGCTGCGCAGCACGGCCAGGTCCACCGCCGAGCCGGCCGGCACCGCGGCCAGGCCCGGGTCGAGCACCAGACCGGCCAGCGGCCCGGCGCCGGCCGTGGCCGAGCGCAGCAGCCCCAGTGGCAGCGCCCCCGCGCCCACACCGGCCAGCCACACGGCCACGCCGCGCGCCTGCAGGCGCTGCAGCAGGTCGGTCACCAGGCCCGCATCGTCGGCGAGCAGCGCGGCGTCGAACTCCAGCGCCAGGCGGCCGGCGGCGCTGCGCCCGCCGCAGGGCGCGGCGTCGAGCGCGCGCTCGACACGCTCCGCCAGGCCCGCGGCGCGCTGTGCCAGGCCGCCCAGCGCCAGGCACAGCGGCACGCCCAGCTGCAGCGCCGACCAGTCGGCCAGCAGGTGCAGGGCCCCGGCCAGCGCCCAGTCCAGCAGCGGCTGCAGCAGGCCGGCCTGTGCGGCGGCGGGCGCGAACTCGGCCAGCGCCAGGCTGCCGCGCGCGGGGTGGTGCCAGTGCAGCTGCGCCTGCAGGCCACGCAGGCGGCCATCGGCCAGCGCGCAGCGCGGCTGCAGCCGCCAGTCGAACTCGCCCTGGCGCAGGCCCTGCGCGATGCGCGCCTCGAGCTGCAGGCCGGCCTCGATGGCCGCCGCCATGGCCGGCTGGAACAGCATGACCGTCGCGCGACCGGCCGCCTTGCCGGCGTACAGCGCGGCATCGGCATGGCGCAGCAGCGCATCGGCGCTGTCGCCGTCGGCCGGGTGCAGGGCCACGCCGATGGTGGGGGTGACCGCCATGCTGCGGCCGCCCCAGTGCACCGGCGCGCCCATCGCGGCCTGCAGCTGCTGGGCGGCGGCGCGTGCCGCGTCGGCGTCCGCCACCTGGGGCAGCAGGATCACGAACTCGTCGCCACCGAAGCGCCCGGCCACCGCGCCGGGCGGCAGCGCGCCCCGCAGGCGCTCGGCCACGGCGCGCAGCAGCGCGTCGCCGGCCAGATGGCCCAGCGCGTCGTTGATGCGCTTGAAGTGGTCCAGGTCGACGAACAGCAGCGCCTGGCAGCCCCCCGGCACCGGCGGGTGCTCGATGGCCGCCTGCAGGGCCGCCATGAAGGCACCGCGGTTGCGCAGGCCGGTCAGCGCATCGTGCTCGGCCAGGTGCTGCATGCGCGCCCGCGCGGCCTGGCGGTCGCGGATGTCACGCACCACCACCATGCGCAGCGGCTGGCCCTCGTGCTCGATGGCCCGCGCGATGATCTCGATCGGCACCTCGTGGCCGTCGGCATGCAGGCAGGCCGCCTCGTAGGGCAGCTCGCTCAGCCGCGCCAGGCCGGCGCCCACGCGGGCCACGTGGTCGGGGGCGATGAAGCGCATCACCGGCTGGCCGATCAGCGCCTCGCGCGCATGGCCCACCAGCGCCGCCATCGGCGCGTTCACGTCGGTGATCACGCCGTCGCGGTGGAAGGCGATGCCCTCCACGCTGGCGTCCATGAACTTGCGCAGCCGCTCCTCGCTCTCGCGCAGCGCCCGCTCGGTGTCGATGAAGCGCGAGACATCGCTCACCAGCACGAAGGCGCCCAGCGTCGGGCCGTCGCCACGCGGTCCGGGCTCGGCCACATGCGGGATCAGGTTCACGTCCACCCAGCGCCGCGGACCGCCGTCGGCCGGTGCCCAGGCGCGGGTGTAGGACACGGTGCGCCGCTGCTGCAGCATGGCCTGCACCTCGGGCTGCACATCGCGCACCCCGTCGTCGCCCAGCACCTCGCGCAGGCTGCGGCCCACGATGGCCTGGGTGTCGAAGCCGTAGAAGCTGGCGTAGGCCTGGTTGGCATAGCGGCACACGCGCTCGGCGCCACCGTAGTAGGCGATCATCACCGGCAGCATGTCGCCCAGGCGCTGCTGCACGCGGCTGCGCGACTGCTCGGCGGCCAGCGTGCGCCACAACCCGCTCACCGTGCCCATCACCGCCAGGTGCAGGCCGGTGGTGCGCTGCCAGCCCAGCATCAGCGTCACCGGCTCGGTGGGCTCCAGCATCGCGCGGCCACCGGCCGGTGGCGCCAGCGGCAGCTGCAGCACGGCCTGCTGGCCAGGGCGCAGTGCTGCGCGCAGCGGTGGCAGCGCCTCGGGCGCCAGCAGCTGCCACCAGCCTTCGGCCAGCAAGGCCTCGCGCGGCAGGCCGGCGCGCTCGGCCAGCGCCGCATTGACCGCCAGCGCCCGGCCCTGGCCATCCAGGGCCAGCGCGGGCAGCGGAACGTCGGGCCAGCCCAGGTCGGGCGGCGGTGGCGGACCGGGGGGGTGCTGCGGACCGGTGTCGCGATGCAAGTTCGGGGCTCCTCCAGCCGCGCCTTGCCGGAGCGGCCGGCGGGCATGATATCGGCGGGGCGGCCCCGCAGGCGCTCAGGTCGCGGGCTTGACACCCGGGAGGGATCCTGGCTTCAGGCCGGGCGGGCGGCGGCGTCCAGGCAGCTGGCGGCCAGGCACAGGTCGTCCCAGGCGCGCGCCTTGTCGGCCGGCTGCCGCAGCAGGTAAGCCGGGTGGTAGGTGACGATGAGCGGCCGGCCCTGCCACTGGTGCACGGTGCCGCGCAGGCGGCCGATCGGCGCATCGGTGCCCAGCAGCGACTGCACGGCGAAGCGGCCCATGGCCAGGATCACGCGCGGCTGCACCAGGGCCACCTGACGCTCGAGGAAGGGCTGGCACTGCGCCAGCTCGTCGGGCTGCGGGTTGCGGTTGTGCGGGGGCCGGCACTTCAGCGTGTTGGCGATGAACACCTGGCGCGCGGGCTCGGCGGCCTCGCGCGTGAGGCCCAGGGCCGCCAGCATGCGGTCGAGCAGCTGGCCGGCAGCGCCGACGAAGGGCTCGCCCTCGCGGTCTTCCTGTTCGCCCGGCGCCTCGCCCACGGCCATCAGGTGCGCCTGCATGTGGCCCACGCCGAACACGGTGTTGCGCCGCGTGCGGCCCAGGCCGCAGGCCTGGCAGCCGTCCACGGCCGCGCGCAGCGCCGGCCAGTCCATCTGCGACACCGGGCCGGTGTCGGCGGCACGCACCGGCACCGACACCGGCACCTGCACCGCCACAGGCCGCGGACTGGGGGCGGTGACAGCCGCCTGGACCACGGGGGCCGGTGCCGGCTGCGGCGCCGGCGCCACGGCGGCCGGCGGTCGCTCGGCCACCGTCACGTCCTGCGCGGGGGCTGCGGCGGCGGCAGCGGCCGGTGCCTCGGCCTCGGGCGACGGCGCAACCGCATCGTCCGGCGGCAGCCACAGGCGCAGGCCCAGCGTGCGCAGCATCGCCTGCTGGCGCTCATCCCAGCGCATGGCCGTCTCCTTCATGGGCGCCGCCCTGCAGGCCCAGGCGCATCACCACCGCGTCCTCGCGGCCGCGGTCGGCCGGGTAGTAGCCGCGGCGCAGCCCCACCTCGTCGAAGCCGAGCGCGGCATACAGCGCACGGGCCGGCGCATTGCTCTGGCGCACCTCGAGCCACAGCGCCTCGTCGGCGCGCGCGCGGCACTGCGCCACCAGCCGCGCCAGCAGCGCACGGGCATGGCCCCGCCGCTGCCAGACCGGCGCCACGGTGATGTTGAGCAGGTGCGTCTCGCCCACGCCGCGCATGGCCACGCAGTAGCCGATCAGGGCCTGGCCCTCGCCCAGGCGCAACTCGGCGTCGTAGCCGGCGGCCAGCGAGTCGATGAAGTTGCCGCGCGTCCACGGGTGGCTGTAGGCGCTGGCCTCGACGGCCATCACGCGGTCGAGATCCATCACCTGCATGGCCCGGTGCACGGGCGCCGCGTCGGCGCCCGGGCGCAGCTGCGCGCTCATCCCCGCGGCTCCGCGGCGGCGCGCTGGCGCAGGCGCTCCTCGGTGGTCAGCGCCACCTTGTCGCGCAGGTACAGCGGCAGGGCCTGGTCGGCGGCGATGGCGTCGCCACGCGCCCAGGCCGCCTCGGCCAGGGTCAGCAGCGCGGCGGCACGGCCGCCTTCACACGTCTCAGCCATCTCACCCGGCGCCTCGACCGGCTCGATGCAGCGCACGCCCTGCAGCGGCAGGCGCGCGCCGAAGACACGCGGCGCATTGCCGGCCACGCGGACCGGCGCGGCGGCCTCCCAGCGCGCGGCCAGCGCGGCCAGCGTGTACAGCGCCGGCGGCGTCACGGTGTGCCAGCCGGTGCCGGCGTCGTGGCGGTACTCGGCCGCGTAGACCTCGTCCATGCGCGCATCCACCGCCACCCACCAGGCCCCGGCGCCGCCATCGGCCTGCGTGGCGCGCGCGGCCTCGGCCACCAGCAGCAGGCTGTCGATCGGCAGCAGCGGCAGGCCGGCGCCGAAGCCCAGGCCCTGGGCCACGGCACAGGCCGTGCGCAGCCCGGTGAAGGCGCCGGGCCCGACGCCGAAGGCGATGGCGTCCAGCGCGCCCAGCGATTCGCCGCCCTGCTGCAGCAGCTGCTGCAGCACCGGCACCAGGCGCGCCGACGCCTGGGCGCCGCCGGATTCGTGGCGCAGCCAGCGGCCGTGCGGCGTGCGCAGGCCGGCGGCCAGCCACTCGGTGGCGGTGTCCAGCGCCAGCAGACGGGCGGTCACGACCGGGCGGCCCGGGCGGTCAGAACGGGTTGTTCAGCGCGCGCGTCTGCGCCTGGCTGCCGATCAGGCTGTGCGCCTGCGGGCCGAGATGGATGTCGTCGGCCCACAGGTGGCTGGTGCTCGACGCGCCCGAGACCAGCGTGGCGGTGGTGCACTGCGGCGCCGTGACCTGGGTCTTGTCGCAGGCGGCCACGTCGGGCGAGGCCGGCGAGGCCAGGTAGGCGGTGGGCGCCTTGTAGACGGCCGACACCAGGTCGTCGACCAGCACCAGGCCGTAGTTGCGGCCGTCGTAGGCGGTGGCGTCGATGCCGGCGCGCATCTCGGCGTTGTAGTCGTAGGTCAGCTGCGACAGCAGGGCCTTGGCGTTCGAGCGCGACAGCTGCTCGGTGACGGCGTACGGCGACAAGCCCAGGTCGGGGATGGTGAACAGCAGCGCACGCGCGCCCGACTTCAGGATCACGTTGTTCATCACGCTGGCGGCCTTGCGGCCACGCGCCTTGATCTCGGTGATCGCGGTGCTCTCGCTCCAGGTGCCGTTCTTGACCTTCTCGTAGACCTCGATCACGTCGTGCAGGCCGATCATCACGGTGACCATGTCCTTGCTGCCCAGCGAGGCCGTGGCCGCCTGCTGCTCCAGGCCGATGGCGATGTCGCCCACCGTGGCGTTCTCGGCGGCGTAGGTGACGGCCTTGACCGTGGCGCTGTTCGGGTTGCACTCCTTGAACGCGAAGCCGTACAGGTTGGCCACCGCCTGCGCGAAGGTGGGCAGCGCGGTGCACTTGCCGGTGCTGGTGGAGGTGCGGTCGTTGATCGTGTACTTGAAGCCGTCGTGCTTGCCCTCGGCATCGGTGGCATCGGCGATCAGGCTGGTCTCGTCACCCAGCACCACCACGCGGTCGGGCTTGAAGGCCTGCACCTGCGAGGTGCCGCCGCCGCAACTGGCCATCAGCACCGCGGCCGCCAGGGCACCCAGCGGGGCCAGCCAACGCGGCAGACGGCGGTTCAGTTCGGGCGAGAGACTCATCGGGGATTCCATTGAAACGTCAGAGGGCGCCAGGGCCGGGCGCACCGGCTTCGGCACCGGGGTCGGCGGCGGCGCGCCGCAGGCGGTCGCGCACGCCTTCCCAGGCGGGTAGATCGGGCGGCTGCTCGATCCAGATCTCGCGCACCGCCGGCACATCCAGCGCCCGCAGCACGGCGAACAGTTCATGCGCCGCGGCCACCGGCTCGGCGGGCATGGCGTGCCAGCGCCCGGCAGGCGCTGCCACAGGCTGGCGCGAATATACCGCCACGCCTTCGGGCCACGGCGGCACCGATGTATCGGCCCGGCAAAGCGCAGTGGCCAGGCCGGCGGCGTCGAACAGGCGCACCCGCGCGCGCGGCGCGTAGTGCGAGGCCAGCGTGCCCGACGCGCGCGGCGCCGCGGCATCGGGCGCGTGCAGCGGCTCGCCGAGTGCGGCCTCGAGCACCTCGCGCGGCAGCACGCCGGGGCGCAGCAGCACCGGCCGGCCGCGGCTGACGTCGACGATGGCCGACTCGATGCCCACCTCGCAGTCGCCACCGTCGAGCACCAGCAGGTCGGGGCCGAACTCGTCGGCCACATGCGCGGCGGTGGTGGGGCTGACACGGCCGAAGCGGTTGGCACTCGGCGCCGACACGCCCGGCACGCCGCGCGCGGCCGCGGCACGCAGCAGCGCCTGCGCCACCGGGTGCGCCGGACAGCGCAGGCCGATGCTGGACTGCCCGCCGGCCGAGGCCGTGGCCACGCCCTCGCGGCGCGGCACGATCACCGTCACCGGGCCGGGCCAGAAGGCGGCCATCAGGCGCTGCGCAGCCGGCGGCAGATCGGCCGCGAACGGCGCCGCGCCCGCGGCATCGGCCACGTGCACGATCAGCGGATGATCGGCCGGCCGGCCCTTGGCGGCGAAGATCCGGGCCACCGCGTCATCCTGGTCGGCGCGCGCGCCCAGGCCGTACACGGTCTCGGTGGGCAGGGCCACCAGCTCGCCGGCGGCCAGGCGCTCGGCGGCGGCGGCCAGGGCCGCGGGATCGTCGCCGCGCAGCACGGTCATGGCAGCGTGCAGCCGGCGCTCAGAACGCCGGCAGCCCCAGCAGCGCGGCGGCCTGCAGCGCCACGTCGCGGGCCTCGGCCGCGCTGGCGGCGGTGACGGTCAGGTGGCCCATCTTGCGGCCGGGCCGCGCGCTGGCCTTGCCGTACAGGTGCAGGTGCACGCCGGGCAGCGCCAGCACCTTCGCCCACGGCGGCGTGACCTCGGCCGCGCTGGCGCCCTGGGGGAACCACAGGTCGCCCAGCAGGTTGAGCATCACCGACGGCGAGTGCTGGCGCGGCGCCACCAGCGGCAGGCCGGTCAGCGTGCGCACCTGCAGCTCGAACTGGCTGACGTCGCTGCCGTCGATCGACCAGTGGCCCGAGTTGTGCGGGCGCGGCGCCATCTCGTTGGCCACCAGACGGCCGTCCTGCAGCACGAAGAACTCGACGCACAGCACGCCCACGTAGCCCAGCGCGCGGGCCAGCGCGGCGGCGCAATCGCTGGCCTGCTGCTGCAGCGCGGGGCTGGCATCGGGCGCCGGCACCTGGGTGACGGCCAGGATGCCGTCGCGGTGCAGGTTCTGCTGCACCGGCAGCTGCACCACCTCGTCGAAGGCGCTGCGCGCCACCACCACGCTGATCTCCAGCGCCAGCGGCAGCATGGCCTCCAGCACGCAGGGCACCTGCTTGAGCTGGCCCCAGGCAGCGGCCAGCGCGGCGCGGTCGGCCACGCGCACCTGGCCCTTGCCGTCATAGCCCAGGCGGGCGGTTTTCAGGATGCCAGGCAGCAGCGAGTCGGGCACCGCGGCCAGCTCGGCCTCGGTCTCGATGCGCGCATGCGGTGCGCAGGGCACACCGGCGCGGACGAACAGCGCCTTCTCCTCGGCGCGGTCCTGGCAGACGGCCACGGCCTCGGCGCCGGGCGCCACCGGGCGGTGCGCGCCGAGCGTGACCAGCGCGGCGGCGGGCACGTTCTCGAACTCGGTGGTGATGGCGGCGCTGCGCTGCATCAGCTGCGCCAGGCCCTGCTCATCCAGGTAGCCGGTGTCGACGTGGTAGTGCGCCACCAGGCCGGCCGGCGAAGCCGGATCGGGATCGAGCACGGCGGTGAAGTAGCCCATGGCCTGGGCCGCATGCACGAACATGCGGCCCAGCTGGCCGCCGCCCATCACACCCAGCGTGGCGCCGGGCAGCACGGTCTTGGCATTCGTCACAGCTTCAGCTCCGCGGTCATGGCCTGGGCGGCGGCGGTCTGCGCCGCACGGAAGGCTTCCAACTTGGCGCGCAGCGCGGCATCGCCGGTGGCCAGCATGGCCACCGCGAACAGCGCCGCATTGGCCGCACCGGCCGCGCCGATGGCGAAGGTGCCCACCGGCACGCCCTTGGGCATCTGCACGATGGAGTGCAGCGAATCGACGCCCGACAGCGCCCGGCTCTGCACCGGCACGCCCAGCACCGGCACGGTGGTCTTGGCGGCCAGCATGCCCGGCAGGTGGGCCGCGCCGCCGGCGCCGGCGATGATGGCCTTCAGGCCGCGGTCGGCCGCGGCCTCGGCGTAGGCGAACATCTCGTCGGGCATGCGGTGGGCCGAGACCACGCGGCATTCGTGCGGCACGCCGAAGTCGGCGAGAATCCGGGCCGCCTCGCGCATCGTGTCCCAGTCGCTGGACGATCCCATCAGCACGCCGATCACGGCGCTGGGGTTGTGGTGCAGGTCAGACAAGACGACTCTCTTTCGGGCGCGGCGGCAAAACATTGAATTGTAGGCGGCCGCCCGCATCTGCCCGTGCCACACGACCGCCAAACTCCCTGCAGGGCCTGCCCGACATGAGTGACATCACGATCCAGAACTTCGAAACCGAGCTGATCCAGGCCTCGATGCAGCAGCCGGTGCTGCTCGACATCTGGGCGCCCTGGTGCCAGCCCTGCCGCACGCTGGGCCCCATCCTGGAAAAGCTGGAAACGGCCTACGGCGGCCGCTTCAAGCTGGCCAAGCTCAACAGCGACGAGCAGCCCGAGATCGCCGGCCAGCTGAGCCAGGCCTTCGGCGTGCGCTCGATCCCGTTCTGCGTGCTGTTCGCGCAAGGCCAGCCGGTGGACGGTTTCGTCGGCGCGCTGCCCGAGGCACAGATCCGCGAGTTCCTCGACCGCCATGTGCCCAGCGCCGCCGAAGCGGAAGCCGAGGCCGAGACCGCCGAGGCCGAGGCGCTGGAAGCCGAGGGCGACGTGCACGCCGCGCTCGCCAAGCTGCAGCAGGCGGTGGCCGTGGACCCGGCCAACGACACCGCGCGCTTCGACTACGTCAAGCTGCTGATCGAGACCGGCAACCTGCCGATGGCGCGCCAGGCCTTCGAGCCGGTGGCCGGCAAGCTGCAGTTCGAGCCGCGCCTGGCCGCGCTGGGCCTGTGGCTGGCCGCCTGCGAGAAGGCCCCCACCGCCCGCCCGCCGCAGGCCCTGGCCGCCGCCATCGAGGCCAACCGGCGCGACTTCGACGCCCGCTACGAGCTGGCCCAGCTGCAGATGGCCGTGGGCCGCTTCACCGACGCGATGGACGCGCTGCTCGAGATCATCATGCGCGACAAGGCCTGGAACGACGAGCTGGCGCGCAAGACCTACGTGGCCATCCTCGAGCTGATGACCAAGCCGGTGCCCAAGGCCGCGCCGGGCGCAGCCGGCGCCGATGCCGGCAAGGCCAAGGGCACGCTGGAGCTGACCGGCAAGGCCGCCGTGCCGCCGTCCGACCCGGTGATCGACCAGTACCGCCGCAAGCTCAGCATGGCGCTGTTCTGAGCCGGCGCGCCCGGCACCCGGGCCGCCCGGCGCCGGCGCGGCCTGCGTTGAACCTTGTGGATCCCCCAGGGTCCAGCGTCATCACCCGCACCTAAAATGGGCGGTTTGCCCGACCGCGCGGTGCGCAGCGCGCGCCGCGCGGATCCACTTTCTCCTAGGAATTTCCCATGTTCATTTCCGAAGCGTTCGCCCAGACCGCCCCGGCCGCCGGTGGCGCCGAAGGCGGCACCATGCAGCTGGTCATCATGGTCGGCATGTTCGCGGTGCTGTACTTCGTGATGATCCGCCCGCAGATGAAGCGCCAGAAGGAACACAAGGCCATGATCGAGGCCCTGGCCAAGGGCGACGAGGTCGTGACCTCGGGCGGCCTGGTGGGCCGCGTGACCAAGCTCGACGACAACCACCTGCGCCTGGAAGTGGCCAGCGGCGTCGAGCTGCAGCTGCAGCGCAGCGCCGTGGTGCAGGTGCTGCCCAAGGGCACCTACGGCAAGTAAGCCGCCAGCCACAGCAGTCTTTGCGGCACCGGCGCGGCACGCGCCGGCACCGCCTGGCACCCCGCCCCCCGGGGTGAACCGCCCGCCGCCCGCCATGCCCCACACCCCCGGGGCCGGCGCCGGGTCGAGGAACGCGACGATGAACCGTTACCCCTGGTGGAAATACGCCCTGCTGGCCCTGGCGCTGGTGATCGGCCTGATCTACACCCTGCCCAACTTCTTCGGCGAAGCGCCGGCGGTGCAGGTGTCGTCGGGCAAGGCCACGCTGAAGGTCGACGCTGGCCTGGTGCCGCGCGTCGAGCAGGCGATCCAGGCCGCCGGCCTGAAGGCCGACTTCGTGCAGCTGGACGGCACGTCGGTCAAGGCCCGCTTTCGCAGCACCGATGACCAGATCAAGGCCAAGGACGCGATCGCCAAGGCGCTGAACCCCGACGCCGCCAACCCCGGCTACATCGTCGCGCTGAACCTGCTGAGCCGCACGCCCACCTGGCTGGCCGCGCTGCACGCGCAACCCATGTTCCTGGGCCTGGACCTGCGCGGCGGCGTGCACTTCCTGATGCAGGTGGACATGAAGGCCGCGCTGACCAAGAAGGCCGACAGCGTGGCCAGCGACGCGCGCACCCTGCTGCGCGACAAGAACGTGCGCCATGCCGGCATCGCCCGCGACGGCAACCAGGTCACGATCCGTTTCCGCGACGCGGCCACCGCCACCCAGGCGCAGAACCTGCTGACCGACCAGCTGGCCGACTGGCAGTGGACCGCCACCCCCGATGGGGCCGACATCAAGCTCGCCGGCGAACTGAAGCCCCAGGCCGCCAAGGCGGTGCAGGACGCGGCGATCAAGCAGAACATCACCACGCTGCACAACCGAGTCAACGAGCTCGGCACCTCCGAGCCGGTGATCCAGCAGCAGGGCGCCGACCGCGTGGTGGTGCAGTTGCCCGGCGTGCAGGACACGGCCCGCGCCAAGGACATCATCGGCCGCACCGCCACGCTGGAGGTGCGCATGGTCAACACCAGCACCGAAGCGCTGGATGCCCTGCGCGGCAGCGGCCCGGTGCCCTTCGGCAGCGAGCGCTACGCCGAGCGCGACGGCTCGCCGATCATCGTCTTCCGCCAGGTGGTGCTGACCGGCGAGAACCTCACCGACGCCCAGCCGGGCTTCGATTCGGGCTCCAGCGGCGAGCCGGCCGTGCACCTGACGCTCGACGCCAAGGGCGCGCGCATCTTCCGCGACGTCACGCGCGAGAACGTCGGCAAGCGCATGGCCATCCTGCTGTTCGAGAAGGGCAAGGGCGAGGTCGTCACCGCGCCGGTGATCCGCAGCGAGATCGGTGGCGGCCGCGTGCAGATCTCGGGCCGCATGACGACCCAGGAGGCCACCGACACCGCGCTGCTGCTGCGCGCCGGCTCGCTGGCCGCGCCGATGGAGATCATCGAGGAGCGCACCATCGGCCCGACGCTGGGCGCCGAGAACATCAAGATGGGCTTTGCCAGCGTGGCCTACGGCTTCGCGGCCATTGCGGTGTTCATGTGCGGCTACTACCTGCTGTTCGGCGTGTTCAGCACGCTGGCGCTGGGCTTCAACCTGCTGCTGCTGGTGGCCGTGCTGTCGATGCTGCAGGCCACGCTGACGCTGCCGGGCATCGCCGCCATCGCCCTGACGCTGGGCATGGCCATCGACGCCAACGTGCTGATCAACGAGCGCGTGCGCGAGGAACTGCGCAACGGCGCCTCGCCGCAGGCGGCGATCAACGCCGGCTACGAGCGCGCCTTCGCCACCATCCTCGACTCGAACATCACCACGCTGATCGCCGGCCTGGCGCTGCTGGCCTTCGGCTCGGGCTTCGTGCGCGGCTTCGCCGTGGTGCACTGCCTGGGCATCCTGACCAGCATGTTCTCGGCGGTGATGTTCTCGCGCGGCCTGGTCAACCTCTGGTACGGCCGGCAGAAGAAGCTCAAGAGCGTGTCCATCGGCCAGGTGTGGAAGCCGGCCGCCGTGCCGGGCTCGGCCGTGACGCCGGCCGACGGCGACGCCGCCCCCAAGGCCTGACCGCAACGCGACGAGGACCCCTCACATGGAATTCTTCCGCATCCGCCGCGACATCCCGTTCATGCGGCACGCGCTGGTGTTCAACATCATCAGCTTCGTCACCTTCGCCGCCGCGGTGTTCTTCCTGGTCACCCGCGGCCTGCACCTGTCCATCGAGTTCAAGGGTGGCACGGTGCTCGAGGTGGAGTACGCCCAGACCGCCAACCTCGAGAAGGTGCGCGGCACCATCGAGGCGCTGAAGCTCGGCGAGGTGCAGGTGCAGAACTTCGGCACCTCGCACGACGTGCTGGTGCGGCTGCCGGTGCGCGGCGAGGCCAAGCCTGGCGAGCAGGCTGCCACCGCCACCCGCGCCTTCGAGGCGCTGTGCCAGGCCGAGAGCGGCCGCGTGGGCACCAAGGCCTACACCACGCCGCAGGGCGAACAGGTCAGCCGCCCCTCCTGCACCACGCCGGCCGGCACCGAGCCGGTGAAGCTCTCGCGCACCGAGTTCGTCGGCCCGGCCGTAGGCTCGGAACTGGCCGCCGACGGCCTGAAGGCGCTGGCCTTCGTGGTGGTGGGCATCGTGCTGTACCTGGCCTTCCGCTTCGAGTGGAAGTTCGGCGTGGCCGGCATCATCGCCAACCTGCACGACGTGGTCATCATCCTGGGCTTCTTCGCCTTCTTCCAGTGGGAGTTCTCGCTGGCGGTGCTGGCGGCGGTGCTGGCGGTGCTGGGCTACTCGGTCAACGAGTCGGTGGTGATCTTCGACCGGATCCGCGAGGCCTTCCGCAAGTACCGCAAGCTGACCACGCCGCAGGTGATCGACCACGCCATCACCAGCACCATCAGCCGCACGGTCATCACCCACGGCTCCACGCAGATCATGGTGCTGGCCATGCTGCTGTTCGGCGGTCCCACGCTGCACTACTTCGCGGTGGCGCTGACCATCGGCATCTGCTT
Source organism: Pseudaquabacterium inlustre (assembly GCF_038066595.1). Classification (NCBI taxonomy): domain Bacteria; kingdom Pseudomonadati; phylum Pseudomonadota; class Betaproteobacteria; order Burkholderiales; family Sphaerotilaceae; genus Pseudaquabacterium; species Pseudaquabacterium inlustre. Next base: position 479,114 of record NZ_JBBUTH010000011.1, on the reverse strand, counting down.
CGGCATCTACTCGTCGGTGTTCGTGGCGGCGGCCATCGCGATGTGGCTGGGCGTCAAGCGGGAAGACCTCATCAGCAAGGGAGGGGGCGCGGCCGGCAAGGAACACGACCCCAACGACCCGAATGCAGGGGCGGTCGTTTAGTCCTGGTATAGAGTAGGGAGTCACCCTGAGTCTCCCGAAGTCCACCCCCTCCACCATGGCGACCGCCGCCGACAACGCACAGATCGCCAGCCTGGCCCGGCGTCGCTACGTGGAGGAGCTGCTCAAGGGCCTGCCTGCGGTGGTGAGCGCCGTCTCCGGCGCCTCGCGCGAGCTGCTCGACAAGCCTGCCGAGTACGCGGTCGCCCAGCGCCGCCGCGACTTGGTGCAGGGCCTGATCAAGCATTCCGGCGCCTGGCACGGCGCGATGGCCGCCGGCCTGCGCCACGTGCTGCAGCACGGCGTCACCGCGTCGATCCCCAGCCAGGCCCCGGCCGGCAGCCGTGACGGCGGCCTGTCGCTGGTCGACGACGACACCATCGAGCGCGAGATCCTCACCTCGCGCCTGGCGCTGGCCATCATGGACCGCGCTTCCTGGGAGTTCACCGACCTGCGCTCGCGCGTCGCCTTCCTCGAGCGCCGCGGCGAGCTCGACACCCATGACATGCTGCGCGCCCACATCCTGGCGCGCGTGGTGCTGGACGCCTGGCGCACGGCCGGCCTGCTGGCCGACGACTGGCGCGAGGCCCAGCCGCTGCTGCACGACGAGTTCGCTGCGCTGGCCCAGGAGGCCTACCACGAGACCAACCGCTGGCTGGTCGGCCAGCGCGTGATGGCCGACGTGGACCTGCGCCCGCTGATCCGCCGCGCCCGGGAGGGTGGGGCCGGCGGGGGTGGCGGCACAGGCAGCGGTGGCAGCGGCTTCGGTCACTCGGGCAGCCCGTCGTCGGGTCATGGCCTGGGCGGCCGCGCCGGCAGCGGCCTGGCCGGCCCGTCCAGCGGCCACGGCAGCTGGGGCCACGACGACCGCCAGGTCGGCGAGGAGACCCGCATGATGACCCGCGCCGCGCCACTGGCGCGCGGCAGCGACCACGCCGAGGCGGTGATGAGCCGGCTCAACCGGCTGGTCGGCCGGCACCTGCCCGGCTTCTCCGACACCCAGCAGGCGCGGCCGGTGTCCGACACCCTGTCGGTGGCCATCCAGAACGCCCAGCACAGCCTGCGCCGCCGCTTCGGCACCACGCCGACCGGCGGCACCACGGCAGGGGCCAGTGCCGGCGCGTCCCGCGGTGGCCATCGCCCGGGGCTGGCCGGCGGCATGGTGGCCGGTGGCGCCATGGCGCCCACCGGGCCGATGCTGCTCGACGAGCTCGACAAGGGCAAGCAGGCGCTCAAGCAGGCCGCCAGCAGCCCCACCGAGCGCGCCACGATCGAGATCGTGGCGATGATGTTCCAGAGCATCCTCACCGAAGACCGCATCCCGGCCGCCATGCGCGTGTGGTTCGCGCGGCTGCAGATGCCGGTGCTGCGCGTGGCCATCAGCGAGCCCGATTTCTTCGCCACGCTGGATCATCCGGCGCGCCGGCTGATCGACCGCATGGGCGCCTGCGTGATGGGCCTCGATTCGGCCAGCGGCGCGGTGGGCGATGCGCTCGAGAAGGAGATCAAGCGCGTGGTGCAGGTCGTCGAGGCCTACCCCGACACCGGCCGCCGCGTGTTCCAGACCGTGCTGACCGAGTTCGAGAAGTTCCTCGAGCATTACTTCAAGAACGAGAACGAGGCCACCCGCCGCGGCGTCACGCTGGCCCAGCAGGTCGAGCAGCGCGAGACGCTGGCCATCCAGTACACCATCGAGCTGCGCCGCATGCTCAACGAGGTGCCGGTGCAGGAAGGCGTTCGCCAGTTCCTGTTCCAGGTGTGGGCCGACGTGCTGGCCACCTCGGCCGTGCGCTACGGCCCGCAGGCCACCGAGACCAAGGCCATGAAGCGCGCTGCCGCCGACCTGATCTGGTCGGCCAGCGCCAAGGTCACGCGCGAGGAGCGCGCCGAGGTCATCCGCCGCCTGCCGCCGCTGCTCAAGCGCCTGCGCGACGGCATGGCCTCGGCCAACATGGCTGCCGAGAAGCAGGACGAGCGCATCAACGCGCTGAACAACGCGCTGGCCGCCGCCTTCACGGCCAAGGCCGCGGTGATCCCCAGCGACCGCCTGCAGGACCTGATGGAGCGGCTCGACTCGCTGGAAGAACTGCTGCCGGCGGCCGAGGACATCGAGATCGACGAGTCGATGGTGCTCGACCTGTCGGGCCACGAGAGCTCCGAGATGGAAGTGGTGTCCGATGGCGGCACCATGCCCACCGCGCCGATGCTGGCCTGGGCCCGTGAGCTGATGGTGGGCAGCTGGTACACGCTGGACTGGCGCGGCCGCCGCGAGAACGTGCAACTGGTGTGGCACGGCATGCGCCGCCAGCTGTCGCTGTTCGTCACGCCGGCCGGCCGCTGCCTGATGTTCCAGCAGCAGCGCCTGGCGGCCTACCTGCAGGCCGGCCTGCTGCTGCCGGCGCAGGACGAGGCGCTGACCGTCAAGGCCACGCGCAGCGCGCTGGCCAAGCTGGACGCCGATCCGTCCAAATTGATGAATTGAGCTGGAGCACCCGGTGCCGCGGATACGCGGCACCACCCACCGGGCGGGTGCGGGCCGGCTTGGGAGCTGCCCGGCGCTCGGCCCGCGGCACGGGGCTGGTCAGTGAATGAGCCGCTCTTCGGGCGCGACGAACAGTTCGTCGAGGATCAGCGCGTCGGGCTCCTCGCCCAGGCTCCAGAAGACCATCAGCACGATGACCTTCAGGTCTTCCAGCGCCAGCGGCGATTCACCCACCGCGCTGGCGCGGTCGATCACCATCTCGCGCATCGACGGCGGCAGCACGCCGGCCGATTCGAGGAAGCTGACGAAGGCCACTGAATCAGGCCCCAGGCGGTCCAGCTCGGCCGGCGAGTACACGCGCATGCTGGCCTCGGACTGCTCGCCGGTGTAGGTTTGCGCCGCTTCGGCCAGGCCATCCAGCCACACCAGGGCTTCCTGGATCTCGTCGGACTCGAAGCCCACGGCCGAGAGCTTGCGCGTCAGCTGCACATGATCCGGGCACGCATCAGGGCGCCAGTAGTTCTCGTAGAGATAGACCAGAACCTCGAACATGAATCCACTATACCCCAGGGCCCGGATCCGGGGCGGCGGCGCAGCGCCGCGTTCCGGCGTCAATTCGACGCTTTCATGTGAGCAGGCGCTCACTGCCTGAAATTCGCTCAGGCGATCTCGATTCTCTGGTACAGACCGCCTGGCAGACGGGCCACCTGGCCGCTCAATTCCAAGGTCAGCAGATGGGCTGACAAGCTGTGCGCGGGCCAGCCGCAGCGGGCGATCAGCACGTCCAGCGAGGCCGGATCGTGGCCCAGTGCGCGCAGCACGGGGTCGTCGGCTTCGCTTGCGGCGTCGGGCACGGCATCGGTCGCGGCGGACCGGGTGCCGGGCGCGTCTGGCGGCGCCGCACCGCCCTTGGCCGGCGCGGGCCGGCCCAGTTCCTCAATCACCTGCGCCACCGAACCGACCAGCGTGGCCCCCTGGCGGATCAGCTCGTGGCAGCCCTCGCTCTGGCTGGACAGGATGGAGCCCGGCAGCGCGAAGACCTCGCGCCCCGCCTCGGCCGCCAGCCGGGCAGTGATCAGCGAGCCCGAGCGCAGCGCGGCCTCCACCACCAGCGTGCCGCGGCTCAGCCCGGCGATCAGGCGGTTGCGTTGCGGGAAGTGCGCGGCCAGCGGCGGCGCGCCGGGCGGCAGCTCGCTGACCAGCAGACCCTGGCGGGCGATGCGCCGGGTCAGCGCCCGGTGGGCCGGCGGGTAGACCACGTCGATGCCGGTGCCGATCACCGCCACCGTGCCGGGCGCGGCGCCCGGCACGGCCTCGCCCATGGCCTGCAGCGCGCCCTCGTGCGCGGCGCCGTCGATGCCCGCGGCCAGGCCCGACACCACCGTCCAGCCCTCGCGCAGCAGAGCGGCGCCGAAGGCCCGCGCGTTCTCGCGCCCCTGCGGCGTGGGCCGGCGGCTGCCGACGATGGCCACCGCCGGCGCGTTCAGCAGTGCGGCACGCCCCTCCAGGTACAGCAGCAGCGGGGGATCGGCGGTGTGCAGCAGCGCGCCGGGGTAGTCGGCGTCGCCCAGCACCAGGATGCGGCGCGGCGGGCCATCGGGGGCCGCGCCGTGCAGCCAGGTGGCCACCCGGTCGAGCAGGTCGTCCAGGCCCGGTGGCCGCTGCGCCAGCGCGGCCGCCACGGCCACGCCCGCCACGCTGCGGCAGGGCAGCTCACCGGCCTGGAACACCGCCTGCGGCGACCCGAACGCGGCCAGCAGGCGCCGCGCGGTGTCACGGCCCACGCCGGGGGTGGCCAGCAGGCGCAGCCAGGCGTTCAGTTCGTCGGGGTCGGGCGCGGCCGGCGCTGCCGCGCCGGGCGATGAAGCCGAGTGCGGCTGCATGCCCGGCCTGCCTGGCCGATCAGGGCTGCGAGAAGCGGTCGCCCGGCTTGACCGGATCGAGCGCCGAGACGATCAGCGCATACGACACGCGGTCGAACACGCGGAACACGAACAGCAGACCGCTGCGCTCGTCGGGCAGCTGGATGGGTTGCGGCTTGGCCTGGGTGGCGTCGGTGGCCGGCAGGCCGGCGCGCCACAGGGCCAGCACATGGCCGCGCTCCAGCCCGTCGCGCGCGCCACGGTTGATGGCCACGATCTGGTTCTGGCCGGCACTCAGCGCCTCGCCGTAGATCGACACCACGCGGCCACCCACCGGCTGCGACGGGGCATGCGGCACATAGGCCTGCAGGTCGTGCGGCGGCACCGGCGCCAGGCGGTCGCCCACGCCAGCCTCCAGCCGTGCGCTGGTGAGCTGGAAGGTGGCCGGCAGCGGCACGCCCTGCTCCACCGCCGTGCGCACCAGATCGGCCGTGCCCACGTAGCCGGCCTCGAAGCCCAGCACCTCGCGGGTCTCGGGGTCGGCCAGCGGCTTGGCCTGGCGGTAGACGGTGAAGCTGCGCGCGCCGCCCAGGTCGCCGCGCACGTAGGCGGTCTCACCGCGCGAAACCATCACGCGGCCCTCCTGCGTGGCCACGATGCGCGGCGCACTGGCCAGCGCGTTGTCGCTGAGCACCACGGCCTCGTTCAGGAACGGCGCGATCAGGCTCAGCGGGATCGACGCGATGGCGCCGTTCTCGAGCAGCTGGCTGCGCACGCGCGGCGACAGCTTGACGGTGTTGGTGGGCGCCTCGCCCTCGGCCGCCGCGCCGGCCAGGCGCAGGCGCGCGCGGCCGTTACTCTTGTCGAGCACCAGCACCTGGCCCGGGTAGATCAGGTGCGGGTTGCGGATCTGGTCGAGGTTCATGCCCCACAGCTCGGGCCAGCGCCAGGGGCTCTTCAGAAATAGCGAGGACACCCCCCACAGCGTGTCGCCGCGCTGCACGGTGTGCGACTCCGGCGCGTTGGGCGCCAGCTCGGACAGCGCCACGCCGGCCTCGGCCACTTGCTGGGCGGTGGCGCGCCAGGCCGGCGACACCGGCTCGAGCGACTGCACGCCGGTGCTGGCTGCCATCAGCAGCGGCAGCAGGCCCCAGGCGCACGCCTGCAGGCGCGTGCGGTCGGGTCGGGGCTGGCGTGAACTCATGGCGTGGATCTCCGGATGGGCCGATGCGACAATCCGCACCGCGCGGCAGGTGCTGCGTGGCAGACACCCTAGCAGCCCCCGGCACGCCAAGGACTGCACGGGCGTTGAAATACTTCATGCAGCCTCACAGATTCTGCCGATAAACCCTTGATGCCGCAACGAAAAGCGCTGGCGCCCGCCGCCCCGCATCGGCGCGCAGCCAGCACCGGCGTTGCATCGCATCCACAGTTGTTTCCCCTTGTGTCGGGCCGGCCCGACACCGCACACCGATGGCCCTGCTGACGATCCTCCGTTATCCCGATCCGCGCCTGCACACCGTGGCCAAGCCCGTGGCCCAGGTGGATGACCGCATCCGCCAGCTGGCCGACGACATGCTGGCCACCATGTACGAGGCCGACGGGGTGGGCCTGGCCGCCACCCAGGTGGACGTGCACGAGCGCGTGATCGTGATGGACACCTCGTCCGAACGCGACCAGCCGCTGGTGCTGATCAACCCCGAGCTCACCGCGGTGAGCGAGGAGATGCATGTCGGCGACGAGGGCTGCCTGTCCGTGCCCACCATCTACGAACCGGTGCAGCGCCATGCCCGTGTGACGGTGCGCGCGCTCGACCGCAACGGCCAGACCTTCAGCCTCGACACCGAGGGCCTGGCGGCGGTGTGCGTGCAGCATGAGATGGACCACCTGATGGGCAAGGTGTTCGTCGAGTACCTCAGCACGCTCAAGCGCAACCGCATCAAGACCAAGATGATCAAGAAGACGCGCGACGAGCAAGGCAGCCGCTGATGGCCGGCGCGCCGTCCCTGCGCGTGGTGTTCGCCGGCACGCCGGAGTTCGCCGCGGAGGCCCTGCGCCAGCTGCTGGCCGCCGGCCACAGCGTGCCGCTGGTGCTGACCCAGCCCGACCGCCCGGCCGGCCGCGGCATGAAGCTCACCCCCTCGCCGGTGAAGGCGCTGGCGCTGCAGCACGGCATCACCGTCGCCCAGCCGCGCAGCCTGCGCCTGGATGGCAAGTACCCCGAGGACGCCGCCGCCGCCCGCGATGCGCTGCAAGCCACCGCGCCAGACGTGATGGTGGTGGCCGCCTACGGCCTGATCCTGCCGCAGTGGGTGCTCGACCTGCCGCCGCGCGGTTGCCTGAACATCCATGCCTCGCTGCTGCCGCGCTGGCGCGGCGCCGCGCCCATCCACCGCGCCATCGAGGCCGGCGATGCCCTCACCGGCATCACGCTGATGCAGATGGACGCCGGCCTGGACACCGGCGACATGCTGCTGACCGCCGAGGAAGCCATCCGCCCCGACGACACCACCGCCGCGCTGCACGACCGCCTGGCGGCGCTGGGCGGCGCGCTGTGCGTGCAGGGCCTGGCCGCGCCCGATGCGCTGGTGCGCACGCCCCAGCCGGCCGAAGGCGTGACCTACGCGCACAAGATCGAGAAGCACGAAGCGGCGATCGACTGGTCGCAGCCGGCCACGCAGGTCGAGCGCCGCGTGCGCGCCTTCGACCCCTTCCCCGGCGCCAGCTTCACGCTGGCGGGCGAGGTGGTGAAGCTGTGGGCCGCCGAGGTGCTGCCCGGGGCCGCCGGCACGCCCGGCCAGGTGCTGCAGGCCGAGGGCCAGCGTCTGGTGGTGGCCTGCGGCGAGGGTGCCCTGGCGCTGCGCACGCTGCAGCGGCCGGGCGGCCGGCGCATCGACGTGGGCACCTTCCTGCAGCAGCGCCCGGGGCTGGCAGGCAGCACGCTGGGCTGAGCCTGGCCCGCCCGCGCGCTGCGGCGGTGGCCTGGCGGCGTGGCCGGCATTGAACTCTGCGGCCGCGCCCGCATCTGACGCCACATCGTCACCCATGCCCCGACGCCGGGGCCCTCACCCGCCATGTTCAACCTGATGAAGACCGCCATCCTGATGGCGGCCATCACCGCCCTCTTCATGCTGCTGGGCCGCATGCTCGGCGGCCAGACCGGCATGATGCTGGCGCTGCTGGTGGCGCTGGGCATGAACTTCTTCAGCTACTGGTTCAGCGACCAGATGGTGCTGAAGATGTACAACGCCCGCGAGGTGGACGACAGCACCGCGCCGCAGTTCGTGGCCATGGTGCGCGAGCTGGCGCAGAAGGCGCAGATCCCGATGCCGCGCGTCTACGTCATCGACGACAACGCGCCCAACGCCTTCGCCACCGGCCGCAACCCCGAGCACGCCGCCGTGGCCGCCACCACCGGCATCCTGCGGTCCTTGAGCGCCCGCGAGATGCGCGGCGTGATGGCCCACGAGCTGGCGCACGTGAAACACCGCGACATCCTGATCTCGACCATCAGCGCCACGATGGCCGGCGCCATCGGCATGCTGGCCAACTTCGGCATGATGTTCGGCGGCCGCGACAGCGAGGGCCGGCCGGCCAACCCGCTGGCCGGGCTGCTGGTGGCCATCCTGGCGCCGATGGCCGCGGCACTGATCCAGATGGCCATCAGCCGCGCGCGCGAGTTCGAGGCCGACCGCGGCGGCGCCGAGATCTCGGGCGACCCGCAGGCCCTGGCCTCGGCGCTGCAGAAGATCGAGCGCATCGCCCGCGGCGAGCCGCTGGAAGCCGCCGAGCGCCACCCCGAGACCGCGCAGATGATGATCGTGAACCCGCTGTCGGGCGGCGGCCTGCGCGGGCTGTTCTCCACGCACCCGTCGACGGAAGAACGCGTGGCACGCCTGCTGGCCATGCGCTGAACTCAAGTCCCGCGGCCCGTGCGCCGATATCCGGTGCATGAAGTGGTCCCTGGCCCCCCTGTTGCTCGTGTGCGTGCTCACGGCCGGCTGTGAGCAGCTGGGCATCGACACGCCCGCCGCGGCCGCGGCCAAGCGCGATGCCGACAGCAAGGCCATCGGCGGCGCCTGCCGCCACGCCGGCCGCGCCATCGAGGACTGCTACACGCTCTACCGCAAGGCCGACAAGGCCGCCATCTACGCCGGCTGGCGCGAGATGGACAACTACATGCGCGAGAACAAGATCGAGCCGGTGACGCCCGTGGTGCCGCTGCCCAAGCCGCCCGAGCCGGCATCGGCCCCCGCGCCAGCGCCCAAGGCCTCGGCCCCCGAGGACGAGGACGCCGAGGACGCCGACCACGCGCCGCCCGCCAAGGGCGCCAAGGCCAAGAAGGCCGCGCACTGACGCGCTGACGCGCCACCTGTCGCCCGCCACGGCAGTTGGGGCCTTTGAGCCGGCATTCCGTCGCGCGCCAGGGCCTGGCCGGGGCCGGCGTGGCCGAACATCGGGCCGTCACACCGACCATCCCTGACAAACCCAGGAGACCCCGATGCCCCGACTGCGCTTCGCCGCCTCTGTTTCCAGCTGGATCGACCGCCTGCTCGGCACCGCGCTGGCCGGCGCGCTGCTGATGCTGGCGCTGACCACGCTCACCGCCTGGCCCGGCTCGGCGCGCGCCGAGCGGGTGGAAGGCAATGGCGAGGCGGCCACCGAGCAGCGCAGCCCCGGCGCATTCGACACGATCCAGACCCAGGGCTTCAACGTCACGGTGCGCCAGGGCGCCACGCCGTCGGTGAGCGTGCAGGCCGACCGCAACCTGCTGCCGCTGCTGGAAACCGTGGTGGACAGCGGCGGCACGCTGCAGCTGCGCTGGAAGCGCGGCACCAGCCTGAAGACCGTGGTCAGGCCGCTGGTGCAGGTCACCGTGACCGAGCTGCGCGGCCTGCAGGTGCAGGGCTCGGGCGATGTGCTGGCCGAGGGCCTGAAGCAGCCGCGGCTGCGCACGCAGATCAGCGGCTCGGGCAAGGTGCAGCTGAACGACGCGGCCATCGACGAGCTGGCGCTGGAGGTGTCGGGCTCGGGCGATGTCATCGCCAGCGGCCAGGCCACCCAGCTGACCGTGAAGATCGCCGGCTCGGGCGATGTGAAGGCGCCGCAGTTGCGCGCCGATGACGTGCGCGTGAGCATCGCCGGCTCCGGCAGCGCCGACGTGCAGGCCCAGCGCAAGCTGGACATCGCCATCGCCGGCTCGGGCGATGTGCGCCACACCGGCAGCGCCACGGTGCAGACCAAGGTGGCCGGCAGCGGCTCGGTCAAGCGCTACTGACGCTGGCCGGCCGCCCTGCAAGGCCGCAAGGCCCGGCTGCAGCGGGCGCGGCGCGCGGCAGGGACAATCGTCCGCATGACCCGACCCTCCGCAGGCCGCAGCGACGGCCTGCCCGACCGCGCGGCGCCCGCCGACCGCCCCCGCCTTGGCGCCCGGCTGCGCCAGCTCGTCCAGCATCCCGAATACCGGCGCGGCGCCCGCGACATGGTGGGCATTGCGCTGGGCATCGGCGCCTGGGGCCTGGTGACCGGGGTGGCCATGGTCAAGAGCGGCATCGACCCCTGGCTGGCCGTGCTGATGTCGCTGACCGTGTTCGCCGGCACCGCGCAGCTGGCGGCCACGCCGCTGATCGCCGGTGGCGCGCCGATCTGGGTGGTGTGGGCCACCGCGCTGTGCCTGAACCTGCGCTTCGTGGTCTTCAGCGCCCAGTGGCGCCCCTACTTCGCGCACCTGCCGCGGCGCCGGCGCGCGCTGCTGGCCTACTTCTGTGCCGACCTGAACTACGTGCTGTTCATGCGCCGCTTTCCCGAACCGAAGCCTGCGCCCGAGCAGGCGCCGTACTTCTGGGGCGGCGTGACGGTGAACGCCGGCAGTTGGCACGTGATGTCGCTGCTGGGCATCGCGCTGGGCCACCGTGTGCCGGCCGAGTGGGGCCTGGGCTTTGCAGGCACCGTGGCGCTGCTGGGCATGACCTATTCGATGCTGGCCGACCGGGCCACCTGGCTGCCGGCCCTGGTGGCTGGCAGCGCCGCCGTGGCCGCCTACGCGCTGCCGCTCAAGCTGAACATGCTGGTGGCCATCGCGGCGGCGGTGGCGGTGGGCACGGCCATCGACCATTCGCGCGCCTGGCGCCGGGGCTGAGCATGGCCACCTGGGAAGTCATCGTCGCCATCGCCGGCCTGGCCGTCATCACCGTGCTGACGCGCGGCTTCTTCATCCTGCCCGAGCGCGAGCTGCCGATGCCCGACTGGCTGCGCGAGGGCCTGCGCTACGCCCCCATCGGCGCGCTGGTGGCGGTGATCGCGCCCGAGCTGGTGATGAGCCAGGGCCAGCTGATCAGCACCTGGCGCGACCCGCGCCTGGCCGGGGCGCTGGCGGCCACCGGCTACTACCTGTGGCGGCGCGACATGCTGGGCACCATCGTGGCCGGCACCGCCACGATGTTGATCTTCCGCCTGGGCCTCGGCTGGTGATCTGCCAAACTTGCGGGTTGATCGAGATTCCTCCACTCCCCCGCTGAAGACAGACACCATGAAGATCCTCCGACTGCAAGACTTGGCGGCCCAGGGCCAGCTGGCCGGCAAGCGCGTGTTCATCCGCGCCGACCTGAACGTGCCGCAAGACGACAGCGGCGCCATCACCGAAGACACGCGGATCCGCGCCTCGGTGCCGGCCATCGAGCTGGCGCTGAAGGCCGGCGCCGCGGTGATGGTCACCAGCCACCTGGGCCGCCCCACCGAAGGCGAGTTCAAGCCCGAGGATTCGCTGGCCCCGGTGGCCAAGCGCCTGGGCGAGTTGCTGGACCGCGAGGTGCCGGTGCTGGCCAACTGGGTCGACGGCGTGACGGTGGCCCCGGGCCAGCTGGTGATGCTGGAGAACTGCCGCCTGAACAAGGGCGAGAAGAAGAACAACGAAGACCTGGCGAAGAAGATGGCCGCGCTGTGCGACATCTACGTCAACGACGCCTTCGGCACCGCGCACCGTGCCGAGGGCACCACCTACGGCATCGCGCAGTTCGCGCCGATCGCCTGCGCCGGCCCGCTGCTGGCCGCCGAGATCGACGCCATCAGCAAGGCCCTGGCCGCGCCCAAGCGCCCGCTGGTGGCCATCGTGGCCGGCAGCAAGGTGAGCACCAAGCTGACCATCCTGCAAAGCCTGTCCAAGAACGTCGACGGCCTGATCGTCGGCGGCGGCATCGCCAACACCTTCATGCTGGCCGCCGGCCTGAAGATCGGCAAGAGCCTGGCCGAGCCCGACCTGGTGGGCGAAGCCAAGGCCGTGATCGAGGCGATGGCCGCCCGCGGCGCCGCCGTGCCCATCCCCGAGGACGTGGTCTGCGCCAAGAGCTTTGCCGCCGACGCCGTGGCCACCGTGAAGGCCGCGACCGACGTGGCCGACGACGACCTGATCCTGGACATCGGCCCCAAGACCGCCGCCACGCTGGCCGCGCAGTTGAAGGCCGCCGGCACCATCGTCTGGAACGGCCCGGTGGGCGTGTTCGAGTTCGACGCCTTCAGCCACGGCACCGAGGCCATCGCCCGCGCCATTGCCGACAGCAGCGCCTTCAGCATCGCCGGCGGTGGCGACACCCTGGCCGCCATCGCCAAGTACGGCATCGACAAGCAGGTGGGCTACATCTCCACCGGCGGCGGCGCCTTCCTGGAAGTGCTGGAAGGCAAGACCTTGCCCGCATTCGAGATCCTCTCGAAGCGCGCCCAGGGCTGACCCGGATTTCAGCGGGCGGTGATTGCCGCCTGCCGACGCAAAACTCCCCACGCCCGGCCGAGGTGAATCCTCGGGCCGGGCGTGCTGTTTTCGGGCGTAACCTCCACGGTCCGCGCACGCGAACACGAAGGAGATACGCGCCATGGCATCCGAACTGACCCCCGCCGAACAGGCCCTGCGCGACGCGGCGCTGGAATACCACCGGGCCCCCACGCGCGGCAAGATCGCCGTCACGCCCACCAAGCCGCTGTCCAACCAGCGTGACCTGAGCCTGGCCTACTCGCCCGGCGTGGCCTATGCCTGCCTGGCCATCGAGCAAGACCCGTCGCTGGCCGCCGACTACACCAGCCGCGCCAACCTGGTGGGCGTGGTGACCAACGGCACGGCCGTGCTGGGCCTGGGCGACATCGGCCCGCTGGCCGGCAAGCCGGTGATGGAGGGCAAGGGCTGCCTGTTCAAGAAGTTCGCCGGCATCGACGTGTTCGACATCGAGCTGGCCGAGAAGGACCCGGACAAGCTGATCGAGATCATCGCCGCGCTGGAGCCCACGCTGGGCGGCATCAACCTCGAGGACATCAAGGCGCCCGAGTGCTTCCAGATCGAGCGCGCGCTGCGCGATCGGCTGAACATCCCGGTGTTCCACGACGACCAGCACGGCACCGCCATCATCAGCTCGGCCGCGCTGCTCAATGCGCTGGAACTGGTGGGCAAGCCGATCGGCCAGGTGAAGCTGGTGGCCTCGGGCGCCGGCGCCGCGGCCATCGCCTGCCTGGACCTGATGGTGGGCCTGGGCGTGGGCATCGCCAACATCACCGTGGTCGACAGCAAGGGCGTGATCCGCGCCGGCCGCGCCGACGTGGAGGCCGGCAAGCTCGACGAGAGCAAGCAGCGCTACTGCCAGAAGACGGCCGCCACCACTCTGGCCGACGCGGTGAAGGGCGCCGACGTGTTCCTGGGCTGCTCGGCCGCCGGCGTGCTGACGCCCGAGATGGTGGCCACGATGGCGGCACAGCCCATCATCCTGGCGCTGGCCAACCCCGAGCCCGAGATCCGGCCCGAGCTGGCCAAGCAGGCCCGGCCCGACTGCATCGTGGCCACCGGCCGTTCGGACTATCCGAACCAGGTCAACAACGTCCTGTGCTTCCCGTACATCTTCCGCGGCGCGCTCGATTGCGGCGCCACCACCATCAACGAGGCCATGAAGCTGGCGTGCGTGCGCGAGATCGCCGCGCTGGCCAAGGCCGAGACCAGTGACGAGGTGGCCGCCGCCTACGCCGGCCAGGAGCTGCGCTTCGGCCCCGACTACATCATCCCCAAGCCCTTCGATGCGCGGCTGATCCTGCGCATCGCCCCGGCCGTGGCCGAGGCCGCCGCCGCCAGCGGCGTGGCCACGCGTCCCATCGCCGACCTGGACGCCTACCGCCAGCAGCTCAGCCGCTACGTCTACCAGACCGGCATGGTGATGCGCCCGGTGTTCGCCGCCGCCAAGGCCGCCCACGCCCGCCAGCCGGTGCGCGTGGTGTACGCCGAAGGCGAGGACGAACGCGTGCTGCGTGCCGTGCAGGTGGTGCTGGACGAGCACCTGGCCCGCCCGATCCTGGTGGGCCGGCCGGCGGTGATCGCGATGCGCATCGAGCGCGCCGGCCTGCGCCTGAAGCCCGGCATCGACTTCGACGTGTGCGACCCCGAAGACGACCCTCGCTTTCGCAGCTACTGGGAGCAGTACCACCGGCTGATGGGGCGCGACGGCGTCTCGCAGGAGGCCGCCAAGGCCGCCGTGCGCCGCAGCAACACGCTGATCGCCAGCCTGATGGTGCGCCGCGGCGAGGCCGACGCCATGCTGTGCGGCCTGGTGGGCCGCTACGACGCCCACCTGGACCATGTGCGCACCGTCATCGGCCGCGCGCCGGGCGTGGGCACAATGGCCGCGATGAACGCGGTGATGCTGGACCAGCACACGCTGTTCATCGCCGACACCTTCGTCAACGAGACGCCCAGCGCGGCCGAGCTGGCCGAGATCGCGCGCATGGCGTCCGACGAGATGCGCCGCTTCGGCCTGCCGCCCAAGGTGGCCTTCGTGTCGCATTCAATGTTTGGCAGTTCGCAGCGCGAGTCGGCCCGCCGCATGCGCGCGGCGCGCGACCTGTTCGTGCAGTGGTGTCCCGATGTGGAGTGCGATGGCGAGATGCAGGGCGACGCGGCGCTGTCGGAGAGCGTGCGCCGCAGCTTCCTGGCCGACTGCACGCTGGAGGGCGCGGCCAACCTGCTGCTGCTGCCCAACCTGGACGCGGCGAACATCCTGTTCAACGTGCTGAAGGAGACCAGCAGCCGCGGCGTCACCGTCGGCCCCATCCTGCTGGGGGCGGCCGCGCCGGTGCATGTGCTGACGCCCTCGGCCACGATGCGTCGCGTGGTCAACATGACGGCGCTGGCCGTGGCCGACGCCGGGGCACCGAAAGAAACCGCGCGGTAACTGCCGCCCCGTCGCCACGCCGGCATGCGCGCCCATAATCACGGCGCCTTCCAGCCAACCCGAGCCTGCCCATGCCACGCGCCACCAAGATCGTCGCCACCCTCGGCCCCGCCAGCAGCGATCCGGAGGTGCTCGAACGCATGCTGCGCGCCGGCGTGGACGTGGTGCGGCTGAACTTCAGCCACGGCAAGGCGCAGGACCACATCGACCGAGCCAACCTCGTGCGCAGCATCGCCGAGAAGGTGGGCAAGCCGGTGGCGCTGATGGCCGACCTGCAGGGCCCGAAGATCCGCGTCGGCAAGTTCGCCAACGGCAAGACGATGCTGGTGCCGGGCGCGCCCTTCGTGCTGGACGCCGCGCGCACCGAGCCTGGCGACGACCTGGGCGTGGGCCTCGACTACAAGGAGCTGCCGCGCGACGTGAAGCCCGGCGACACCCTGCTGCTCAACGACGGCCTGCTGGTGCTGACCGTGGAGGCCGTGCGCGGCGAGCAGGTGCACACCACCGTGAAGATCGGCGGCGAGCTCAGCAACAACAAGGGCATCAACAAGCAGGGCGGCGGCCTGACCGCGCCGGCACTGACCGCCAAGGACATGGAGGACATCAAGACCGCGATGGCCTTCCAGTGCGACTACCTGGCGGTGAGCTTCCCGAAGAACGCCACCGACATGGAGATGGCGCGCCAGCTGGCCTATGTGGCCGGCGAGCCCTACCGCCACAAGCCGGCGATGATCGCCAAGATCGAGCGCACCGAGGCCATTCCGCAGCTCGAGGCCATCCTGAAAGCCAGCGACGGCATCATGGTGGCGCGCGGCGACCTGGCGGTGGAGGTGGGCAACGCGGCCGTGCCGGCACTGCAGAAGAAGATGATCCGCATGGCGCGCGAGATGGACAAGGTGGCCATCACCGCGACGCAGATGATGGAGAGCATGATCGTCAACCCGGTGCCCACGCGTGCCGAGGTGAGCGACGTGGCCAACGCGGTGCTGGACGGCACCGACGCGGTGATGCTCAGCGCCGAGACCGCCGCCGGCAAGTACCCGGTGGAGACCGTGGAGCAGATGGCGCAGATCGCGCTGGAGGCCGAGCGCGCCGAGGACGTGCGCCTGGACGCCAGCTTCACCGACCGGGCCTTCGGCCGCATCGACCAGAGCATCGCGATGGGCGCGCTGTTCACCGCGCACCATCTCGGCTGCAAGGCCATCATCGCGCTCACCGAGTCGGGCAGCACCGCGCTGTGGATGAGCCGGCACAACATCCATGTGCCGATCTTCGGCATCACCAGCAAGCCCACCAGCGAGCGCCGCATGGCGCTGTACCGCAACGTGCGCCCGGTGCAGATGGCGTCGCACTCCGACCGCGACGCCGCGCTGGCCGATGCCGAGCGCGTGCTGGTCGACCGCGGCGTGCTGCGCCCCGGCGACACCTATGCCATCACCTGTGGCGAGCCGATGGGCTACCCGGGCGGCACCAACATGCTGAAGGTCTGCCGCGTCGGGTAACTGGGGCACCCGGTGCCGCGGGTACGCGGCACCACCCGCCGGGCGGGTTTGCGGGCCGGCTTGGGGCGGCCCGGCGCTCGGCCCGCTGGGGCACCCGGCCCCGCGTGTACGCAGCACCACCCGCCGTGCGGGTTCTCCGACCGGCGCGCTTCGATCAGGCTGCTGCGGGTTCGGCCACGCTGTGCACCAGCGCCGCCACGCGCGGCGCCATGTTCACCGGCACCAGTTGCACCTGCGGATGCTCGCGCGAGAACACGCGCAGCAACTCGTCGGCAAAGCCATGGCCGATGTCCTGCAGACCGTCGAAGTCCAGCTCCACGCGGCGGAAGTCTGTCAGGCGCTGCGTGATGCGGCGCGCCTGCGCGCGTGACTCCAGCCCCACCTGCGGTGCGGTGAGCAGCTTCATCGGCACCACGGTGCGCTCGAAGCCATAGCCCGCGCCGTCGGCGCTGTAGCGGCGCAGCACCTCGTCGACGGTGCGCTCGGTGTCCAGCGCCACGGCCACGTAGACCGAGGTGCCGCGCCCGCACACCGGCCGGCCGCGCTGCCAGTCCTCGTTCTCCCAGCCACGCTGCTGGAAGGCCGCGCCATTGGCGTGCAGGTCGAAGATGTCGGCCATCTTGGCCGTGAAGAACAGGCCGCGGCCGGTGTGGCGCTCGGGCTGGCTGCTGAGCTTGCCCTTGGCCAGCTCCAGCATGGCGTGCACCGGATCGTTGATCTTGAACTGGCGGCCGATGCTGTTGAACACGCCGCGCCCGTCATCGCTGACCAGCAGCTGCATCTGCAGCGGCGTCTGGCGCATCGAGATCGTGACCTGCCGGCCGCCGCTGTGGTCGATGGCGTTGTTCACCAGCTCGGTGAAGGCGTGCTGGGCGATGCGCGCCACATGCGCCGGCAGCTCGAAGTACGGGGCGAAGTCCTGCTGCCAGGGCACGTCTTCCTGCAGCCCGGCCAGGCCGTAGCGGCGCACCACCTGGCGCAGCGCGCCGGGGCGCCACTGGGGCCGGTCGGCCGTGCCGGCGTTCACCAGCCACTGCAGATCCGCCAGCTGATCGCACAGCACGCGGGCCTCGGCCAGCGGCAATGACAGCCGGGCCGCCAGGCGTTGCGCCAGGTCGCCAGGGTGTCGGATGGCCAGCTCGGTGACGCAGTCGCACGCCTTGCTGAGCACTGAACGGGGAGCTTGTTGCCGGGCCATGGTGCTGTCCTTGGGCGGCCGTACCGCCATCGTCTGTGGCCGCCAGTGTGAGCTGTCGGCCGTTCGCGCTGAAGCGTGAAAAGCGACGCTGCAACCGCCCAGTTCCGGCCCCTGTCCCTTGATTTGCAGGACTGCAAGCCCCTGGCCCGGCAAGGGGCGGCCGATACAATCTTGCGCGGTTACAAGGCGGTTTCATGACGCGGCGGCGCAGCGGTGCGCGGCTTACCATGGCAGCCGCCCGCACGGTTTTCCACTCTCATCCAGGACCCGCCATGCCTCTCGTCTCGATGCGCCAACTGCTGGACCATGCCGCTGAAAACGGCTATGGCATCCCGGCCTTCAACGTCAACAACCTCGAGCAGGTGCAGGCCGTGATGGCCGCGGCCGACGAAGTGGGCGCGCCGGTGATCCTGCAGGCCAGCGCCGGCGCCCGCAAGTACGCCGGCGAATCGTTCATCAAGCACCTGATCCAGGCCGCCACCGAGGCCTACCCGCACATCCCGCTGGTGATGCACCAGGACCACGGCACCAGCCCCAAGGTGTGCGCCGGCGCCATCGACCTGGGCTTCGGCTCGGTGATGATGGACGGCAGCCTGCGCGAGGACGGCAAGACCCCGGCCGACTTCGGCTACAACGTCGACGTCACCAGCCAGGTGGTGTCCATGGCCCACAAGGTGGGCGTCACCGTCGAGGGTGAACTGGGCTGCCTGGGCAACCTGGAAACCGGCGATGCCGGCGAGGAAGACGGCATCGGCGCCGAAGGCAAGCTGGACCACAGCCAGATGCTGACCGACCCGGAAGAGGCCGCACAGTTCGTCAAGGCCACGCAGCTGGACGCGCTGGCGATTGCCATCGGCACCAGCCACGGCGCCTACAAGTTCAGCCGTCCGCCCACCGGCGACATCCTGGCCATCAGCCGCGTGAAGGAGATCCACGCGCGCATCCCCAACACCCATCTGGTGATGCACGGCTCGTCCAGCGTGCCGCAGGAGCTGCTGGCCATCATCAACCAGTACGGCGGCAAGATGAAGACGACCTACGGCGTGCCCATCGCCGAGATCCAGGAAGCCATCAAGCACGGCGTGCGCAAGATCAACATCGACACCGACATCCGCCTGGCGATGACCGGCGCGGTGCGCAAGTTCATGGCCGAGAACCCCGACAAGTTCGACGCCCGCGAATGGCTCAAGCCCGCCCGCGAGGCCGCCAAGGCCGTGTGCAAGCAGCGCTACCTCGAGTTCGGCTGCGAAGGCCAGGCCGGCAAGATCCAGGGCCTGAACCTGGTGGACATGGCCGCCCGCTACGCCAGCGGCCAGCTGGCCCAGGTGGTGAACTGAGCGCCAGCCACCCATGCGCGCCGGCGGCCTGCCGCCCGGCGCGCGGCATCGGCACACGGGGCCCCGCGCGGGCCCCTTTTGCATGCCCGCCGGCACCGGCAGGCACAATACGGGCCCTTCCGGCCCCTGGCCCCTGCCCCTTCTTCTCGAGACGCCGATGAGCACCGACGCCCTGTTCGAAACCAGCCTCCACTCGCTGCCGCTGCTGGCGCGCGGCAAGGTGCGCGACAACTACGCCGTGGGCGAAGACCGCATCCTGATGGTGGCCAGCGACCGCATCTCGGCCTTCGACGTGGTGATGGGCGAACCCATCCCCGGCAAGGGTGTGCTGCTGACGCAGATGGCGCTGTTCTGGTTCGACAAGCTGGGCCATGTGGTGCCCAACCACCTGACCGGCGACGAGCCCACCAGCGTGGTGGCCGCCGACGAGGTGGCCCAGGTGCAGGGCCGCTCGATGCTGGTCAAGCGCCTGAAGCCGCTGCCCGTGGAGGCCGTGGTGCGCGGCTACCTGGCCGGCTCGGGCTGGAAGGAGTACCAGGACAACGGCCAGGTCTGCGGCGTGCCCCTGCCCCCGGGCCTGAAGAACGCCAGCCGCCTGCCCGCGCCGATCTTCACGCCGGCCACCAAGGCCGACGTGGGCGACCACGACGAGAACATCAGCTTCGAACGCATGGCCGAGATCATCGGCGCCGAGCTGGCGGCCAAGGTGCGCGACACCGCCATCCGGCTGTACAGCGAGGCTGCGGCCATCGCACTCCAGCGCGGCATCATCATCGCCGACACCAAGTTCGAGTTCGGCCTGGACGCCGACGGCACCCTCACGCTGATGGACGAGGTGCTCACGCCCGACAGCTCGCGCTTCTGGCCGGTGGATGGCTACCAGGAAGGCATCAACCCGCCCAGCTTCGACAAGCAGTACCTGCGCGACTGGCTGGAAACCGCCCGCGTGGACGGCGAGCCCTGGAACAAGAAGGCCCCGGCGCCCCAGGTGCCGCCCCAGGTTGCCAACGCCACGGCAGAGCGGTATAGAACGGCCTTGGCCACGCTGCGCGGCTGACAGCCACCCAGGCTGCCGTCCAGCCCGGCGGGCCAGGGAGGCCCGCCATGTACTGCCGACTGCTGGACGACCTGGAGACCCAGGCCCGCAACGCCACCGACCGCGTGGCCTGGGCCCGCGCCACCTGCAAGATCTCTGTGCACCGCGCCCGCCAGGGCCAGGCCGAAGAAGCCAAGGCCCTGATCCTGCGAGTGCGCGACACCTTCGGCGTGGAACTCCACCACGAGATCGCATCATGGGTGATGCTGGCGGAGGGGGTGGGGCATTACTTCAAGATTGAGGTAAAGCCGGGGTGGGAGCGACTTCGGCGCGCCTACGCGCTTGCCGTCGCTTTGAAAACCAAATCAGCGCTGCCTTGGTGTTCGGCTTGGATGGGCCTCATTGCACTTGAGAACGCCAAATACGAGGAAATGTCCAAGTTCCTCGTCGAGACGTTCGAACAGTCTGACGAGCAAGACCATCACGCGCGAGGGCGCGCAAGCTTGATATTGGCGGACACCATACACATGGCGGGAAACTACCAACTCGCCAGGCCGTGGTACGAGCGCGCACGCCGACATGCGACCGCCGAGGGCGACCAAGCGACGATCAGCGCAATGCTCTTCAACGTCGCGATCTGCCGAGCAGCCAATATCCTTGTGGATGACGCGTTTGGCGAAGTCCCTCCGAGCGACTTGCTGAGGGCCAACATGGAAGTCGGATCGTTCACGACGTACGACTTCGCCGTGGGTGCGATTTCATTCGAGGAATCCACTCCACTGGTTCGCGGCCAACTTCTACTGGTCGGAAAGAAGTTTCCAGCGGCTAGTCGATTATTGGACTGCGTCCAAAGCGACAAGTTGCCCAAGCGGGAATTCCCCCTTCTCCAGATCAGTCGGGCATGGAGCTACGCGAATCAGTCGCGACCGGAAGAGGCCTGGAGGCTGACGTCAATTGCCATCGAAGCACTTACAGCGGGTGATGATCAGGACAATCTGGCGTACGTGTACGGGCGCGCCAAGCAGATTGCCGAACGGTTGGAACGCCCCCAAGATGCAGGACGATTCGCAGAGTTAGGACGAGAACACCTCGCGAACCATCGGGCGATTCAAAGGGCGACTCTGAGCCATGCGCTTCAAACCGCAGACCGAATCAACAGTCTCTTGAAAAAATAAGGCCCGGCGTTGGCCGGGCCTTGATCACTAGCTCAAACCAGAATGCTCAGGGCTTGTTCCCAGTGGGGAACGGCCAAGCGGCAGCCGGACTCAGCGCGGTCTTGGCGGCAGGCGCTGCGGGCGCAGGCGCAGGCGTTGCGGGAGCCTTCTTGGCAGCGGCCTTCTTGGCAGCAGCCTTCTTGGCCGGTGCAGCCTTCTTGGCAGCAGCCTTGGGCGCAGCGGCCTTCTTCGCCGGTGCAGCCTTCTTGGCGGCCGCCTTCGGAGCGGCCGCCTTCTTGGCCGGTGCTGCGGCCTTCTTCGCCGGAGCAGCAGCCTTCTTCGCCGGTGCAGCGGCCTTCTTCGCCGGAGCAGCAGCCTTCTTGGCCGGTGCAGCCTTCTTCGCCGGAGCAGCAGCCTTCTTCGCCGGTGCAGCGGCCTTCTTCGCCGGAGCAGCAGCCTTCTTGGCCGGTGCAGCCTTCTTCGCCGGGGCGGCAGCCTTCTTCGCCGGCGCCGCCTTCTTAGCGGGGGCAGCAGGCTTGGTTGCCGGACGCTTGGCCGCAGTGGCCTTCTTCGCAGTTGCCATCACAAACTCCTTGATCAAGTTGCAAGACACAGACCGTCGGTCAAGCGACGGCGTGATTCACCGCGGCGCCAGACGGGCCTCGAGACCCTTGCTGGCTCCCCGGTGAACGGGGATGCACCCGCTGCGGTTGCTTCTGACGAGCAACTCGACGCGGATGCGAATCTTGATCTGACCGTGGACCCTCGCGCCTGGCACCTGCGTGCCCGGTGCGTCAGTCCCAGCTCAGTGCGCCACCGGACTGGTACTCGATGACGCGGGTTTCGAAGAAATTGCGCTCCTTCTTCAGATCGATCATCTCGCTCATCCAGGGGAACGGGTTTTCCTCGTTCGGGAAGAGCGGTTCCAGGCCGATCTGCGTGGCGCGCCGGTTGGCGATGTAGCGCAGGTAGCCCTTGAACATGCTGGCGTTCAAGCCCAGCACGCCGCGCGGCATGGTGTCCTCGGCATAGCGGTACTCCAGCTCGACCGCCTTCTCGAACAGACCACGGATCTCGGCCTTGAACTGCGGCGTCCACAGTTGCGGGTTCTCGAGCTTGATCTGGTTGATCAGGTCGATGCCGAAGTTGCAGTGCATCGACTCGTCGCGCAGGATGTACTGGTACTGCTCGGCGGCACCGGTCATCTTGTTCTGGCGGCCCAGCGCCAGGATCTGCGTGAAGCCGACGTAGAAGAACAGGCCTTCCATCAGGCAGGCGAAGACGATGATCGAACGCAGCAGCGTCTGATCGGCTTCGAGCGTGCCGGTCTTGAAGTTGGGGTCCATGATCGCGTCGATGAACGGGATCAGGAACTCGTCCTTCTCGCGGATGGCCGAGACCTCGTGGTACGCGTTGAAGATCTCGCCTTCATCGAGACCCAAGCTCTCCACGATGTACTGGTAGGCGTGGGTGTGGATCGCCTCTTCGAAGGCCTGGCGCAGCAGGAACTGGCGGCACTCGGGCGCGGTGATGTGGCGGTAGGTGCCCAGCGTGATGTTGTTCGCCGCCAGCGAATCGGCGGTGACGAAGAAGCCGAGGTTGCGCTTGATGATGCGGCGCTCGTCTTCGGTCAGGCCGTTCGGGTCCTTCCACAGCGCGATGTCGCGAGACATGTTGATCTCTTGCGGCATCCAGTGGTTGGCGCAGGTGGCGAGGTACTTCTCCCAGGCCCACTTGTACTTGAACGGCACCAGCTGATTCACATCGGTCTGGCCGTTGATGATGCGCTTCTCGGCGACGTTGACGCGGCGCGTGTTCTTCTCGGCGGGGGCTTGCGGAACCGGCACCACGGCAGCGGCAGCAGCACGCACGGGCGCGGCGTTCACCGGCATGGCCGCAACGGCCGGCTGCAGATGCAGCGATGCTTGCGCGAGGGGAGCAGTGGACTCAAGCCGCGCGTTGCTGGCGGCTTGCGGTGCGGTACCTTGTGGCGGTGTCGTCGAAGGGGATGCGACGTCGTCTTCCCAGACCAGCATGCGTGTTCGTCCTATGGGTGCGAATTATCAGAGTGTCGCGTCCAAACACCAAGCACTTCTTGACATGCGGACGACTTCGTCGTTGCACGCGTGCATCGTTGGTGAGGCTTCGGGCCTCGTCGCGGCACCACAGGCGCGACGAGGCTCAGGCGACAGCGGGCATCCTTCTCGGAAGATGCCCGCTCACTTTGCGGTTTACTGTCCGCGGCCGGTCATTGGCAGGCTTCGCAGTCCGGGTTGTCGATCGAGCAGAACTTGATGTCGCTCGCCGGCACCGCGTCCATCGCCGCCTGGGCCTGGGCCGCTGCGGCGTCCAGGGCCGACAGGCCGCCACCGCTCACGCCACCGGGCACGGCGTTCAGCGCGCCGGCGGTCACGGTGGACTTCTCGGCATGCGTGGCGCCCATGGTGCGCAGGTAGTAGGTGGTCTTCAGGCCGCGCAGCCAGGCCAGCTTGTAGGTCTCGTCCAGCTTCTTGCCCGAGGCACCGGCCAGGTAGATGTTCAGGCTCTGGGCCTGGTCGATCCACTTCTGGCGGCGCGCGCCGGCCTCGATCAGCCAGGTGGCGTCGACCTCGAAGGCGGTGGCGTACAACTGCTTCAGCTCTTCAGGCACACGGTCGATGCGGCGCAGGCTGCCGTCGAAGTGCTTGAGGTCCATCACCATCACGTCGTCCCACAGGCCCAGGCGCTTGAGGTCACGCACCAGGTACTCGTTGATGACGGTGAACTCGCCCGACAGGTTGCTCTTGACCGAGAGGTTGCCGAAGCAGGGCTCGATCGAGGCGTCCACGCCGATGATGTTGCTGATGGTGGCCGTGGGCGCGATGGCCACGCAGTTGCTGTTGCGCATGCCGTGGGCCGCGATGCGCGCGCGCAGCGCGTCCCATTCCATCGTGCTGCTGCGGTCGACCTGCACGTACTGCTCACCGCGGGCCTGGGCCAGCAGTTCCAGGCTGTCCTGCGGCAGGATGCCGCGGTCCCACAGGCTGCCGCGGTAGCTGCTGTAGCGGCCGCGCTCCTCGGCCAGCTCGGTGCTGGCCCAGTAGGCGTGGTAGCAGATGGCTTCCATCGAGCGGTCGGCGAACTCCACCGCGGCCACGCTGCCGTAGGGCACGCGCAGCTGGTACAGCGCATCCTGGAAGCCCATCAGGCCCAGGCCCACCGGGCGGTGGCGCAGGTTGCTGTCGCGCGCCTTCTTCACCGCGTAGTAGTTGATGTCGATGACGTTGTCGAGCATGCGCATCGCGATGGACACGGTGCGCTTCAGCTTGGCCTGGTCGATCTGGCCGTCCTTCAGATGCTGGGCCAGGTTGATCGAGCCGAGGTTGCACACGGCGATCTCGGTGTCGCTGGTGTTCAGCGTGATCTCGGTGCACAGGTTGCTGCTGTGCACCACGCCCACGTGCTGCTGCGGGCTGCGCACGTTGCAGGCATCCTTGAACGTGATCCAGGGATGCCCGGTCTCGAACAGCATGGTCAGCATCTTGCGCCACAGGTCCTTGGCCGGCATGCGCTTGAACAGCTTGAGCTCGCCGCGGTCGGCCTTGGCCTCGTAGGCCGTGTAGGCGGCCTCGAAGTCGGCACCGAACTTGTCGTGCAGGTCGGGGCAGGTGCTGGGGCTGAACAGCGTCCACTCGCCGCCCTCGATCACGCGGCGCATGAACAGGTCGGGGATCCAGTTGGCGGTGTTCATGTCGTGCGTGCGCCGACGGTCGTCACCGGTGTTCTTGCGCAGCTCGAGGAACTCCTCGATGTCCAGGTGCCAGGTCTCCAGGTAGGCGCAGACCGCGCCCTTGCGCTTGCCACCCTGGTTGACGGCCACCGCCGTGTCGTTCACCACCTTCAGGAACGGCACCACGCCCTGGCTCTTGCCATTGGTGCCCTTGATGTAGCTGCCCAGCGCGCGCACGCGGGTCCAGTCGTTGCCCAGACCGCCGGCGAACTTGGAGAGCAGCGCGTTCTCCTTCAGCGCCTCGTAGATGCCGTCCAGATCGTCGGCCACAGTGGTGAGGTAGCAGCTGGACAGCTGCGAACGCAGCGAGCCGCTGTTGAACAGCGTGGGCGTGCTGCTCATGAAGTCGAACGACGACAGCACGTCGTAGAACTCGATGGCGCGCGCCTCGCGGTCGATCTCGTTGAGCGCCAGGCCCATGGCCACGCGCATGAAGAAGGCCTGCGGCATCTCGATGCGCACGTCCTCCACATGCAGGAAGTAGCGGTCGAACAGGGTCTGCAGGCCCAGGTAGTCGAACTGCAGGTCGCGCTCAGGCTTCAGCGCCGCGCCCAGGCGGGCCAGGTCGAACTGCTGCAGCTTGCTGTCCAGCAGTTCGTGCTGCACGCCCTTCTTGATGAACTGCGGGAAGTACTCGGCATAGCGCTCGGCCATCTGGGCCTGCGTGACCTCTTCACCCAGGATCTCGCGGCGGATGGTGTGGCACAGCAGGCGCGCGGTGGCACGGCTGTAGCCGGGGTCCTTCTCGATCTGGGTGCGGGCGGCCAGGATGGCGGCCTTGTAGACCTCGTCGATGGGCACGCCGTCGTACAGGTTGCGGCGCGTCTCGGCCAGGATGGGCTCGGGCTTCACGTCGGCACCCAGGCCGGCGCAGGCCGACTCAATCAGCGTGTTCAGCGCGGCCAGGTCCAGCGGCACGCGGCGGCCCTTGTCGGTCACTTCCAGCGCCGGCACCGGCGGGGCGGCCTGCTCCACCTGGCGGGCACGCTCCTGCGCGCGGCGCTCGCGGTACAGCACGTAGGCGCGGGCCACTTCATGGTGGCTGCCGCGCATCAGGCCCAGCTCGACCTGGTCCTGCACGTCCTCGATGTGGAAGGTGCCACCGCCCGGGCGGCTGCGCATCAGCGCGCGCACCACCGATTCGGTCAGCGCGTCCACCGTCTCGCGCACGCTGGCCGAAGCCGCGCCCTGGGTGCCATGCACCGCCAGGAAGGCCTTCATCAGCGCAACGGCGATCTTGTTGGGCTCGAAAGCCACCACCGAGCCATTGCGCCGAATGATCTGGTAGCCCGCGTAGGCCGACGTGGGGCCCTCGCTGCTGGCCGCGACATGCGGCGCGATTCCGACGGACGGGCTGCTGGTGACGAGTGCTTGCATGGATTCCCCTTGCGTGAATCGCGGCTGGGGGCCGCTGGATGTTCGGTACGACATGACGGTGCGCCCTCACGCACCGGACGTGCCGCCCTGACCGGGCCCGGGGCTGCATCCACCCACACCGGCGGCCCGGGTGCCCGCAGGCACCACGTCCAAAACTGCTGGTGTGGAGGGAGGAACAGCCGCCGCGCGAAGTGGGTCAGGGCGTTGTGTTCAGGGCGCGCAGCATAGCATGAAGGGACACTATATCTGGGGGTGCGCACAGCTCTCAAGCACTACCGGTAGCGTGCTTACCCTGCTTGACGACGAGACACCCGCCCCACGGCGGAGCGCCCCGATTTGGCGCATGCCGCGCCCTGCCGCATGGCTGCGGGCGCCCGGCCCCGCAGGCCGCGCCAATGCAGGTCAAACCGCCGGGTTCGGCCCGCCAGACCGCACCACGGCTGGCCCCGCGCCGGGCGCGTCAGCACCATCGCGGCGCATCGGCGGCTGTGGCGCCGCCGCACCCGCGGCGGCCGGTCCGGCCGCGGCGCACCAATGCGCCGGCCATCGCGCATCGGCCAGCAGCCGGGCCCAGTCGAATCCCGGCCCGGGGTCGCGCTTGCGCAACGGCGCCACATGCTCATGGCCGGCCACGTCACGCACCGGGTAGGCCTGCGCAATGGCGGCGAGCAAGCCGCCCAGCACCTGGTACTGCGCCGGCTCGAAGCACTCGCCTTCCAGGCCCTCGAGCTCGATGCCGATCGACCAGTCGTTGCAGTTGTCGCGGCCACGCCATTGCGACACGCCGGCATGCCAGGCGCGCTGATCGCAGGAGACGAACTGCAGCACCGCACCATCGCGCCGCACCAGGAAGTGCGCCGACACCTGCAGGCCGCGGATCTGGCCGTAGTACGGGTGCGCCTCCCAGTCGAGCCGGTTGGTGAACAGGCGCTCGATGGCGTCGCCCCCGTACTCGCCGGGCGGCAGGCTGATCGAGTGCAGCACCACCAGTTCCACCGCCGCGCCGGACGGTCGCGGACCGAAATTCGGCGACGGACAGCGGGCGGCCGGGCGCCACCAGCCGTCCTGCCAGCCGTCCTGCCTGCCGCCCTGGGTGAGCGCCTGCGCCGATGCCGCGTGCCCGGCGCCGCCCTCAGTCGCCGCCATGCTCGGCCACCTGGATGCCCAGCCGCGCCATGCGGTAGCGCATCTGGCGCAGCGACAGGCCCAGGCTGGCCCCGGCCGCCGTGCGGTTGAAGCGGTGCTTCTCCAATGCACGCACCAGCACATCACGCTCCACCTGGTCGAGGTAGACGACCAGATCCGCCGGCAGTTCGGCCGGCACCGCCGGGCTGGCGACCGGCGCCACCGGGCGCGGCGGCGCCAGGTCGGGCGCCTCGTCGGCCTCGGCCTCGGCGCCTTCGTCGTCGGGCAGGCCCAGGTCCTGCGGCTGGATCAGGTCGCCGCCGGTCAGCGTGACCGCACGGTGCAGCAGGTTCTCCAGCTCGCGCACATTGCCGGGAAAGCCGTGGCGTGCCAGCAGCGCGGCGGCGGCCGGGCTCAGCCGGGGGGCCGGTGACACGCCGGCATCGGTGGCGATGCGCGCCAGCACGGCCGCCGCGATGTCGGCCAGGTCGTCCACCCGCTCGCGCAGCGGCGGCATGCGGATCTGGATGACGTTCAGGCGGTAGAACAGGTCCTGCCGGAAGCGGCCCTCGTGCACCTCGACCGCCAGGTCCTTGTGCGTGGCGCTGACGATGCGCACGTTCACCGGCGCCTCGGCCACCGCGCCGATCGGTCGCACCGAGCGCTCCTGGATCGCCCGCAGCAGCTTGCTCTGCATGGCCAGCGGCAGGTCGCCGATCTCGTCGAGGAACAGCGTGCCGCCCTGGGCCGCCTGGAAGAAGCCGGCGCGGTCTTCCTGCGCGCCGGTGAAGGCGCCCTTGCGGTAGCCGAAGAACTCGGCCTCCAGCAGCTGCTCGGGGATGGCGCCGCAGTTCACCGCGACGAAGGGCATGGCTGCGCGGCTGCTCACGTCATGGATGGCCCGCGCCACCAGTTCCTTGCCGGTGCCCGATTCGCCCTGCACCAGCACCGGCGCCATGCCGCGCGCCACGCGCTCGATCAGGGCCCGCACCTGCTGCATGGCCGCCGAGCGCCCCACCAGCCGGCGCAGCGCCGGGTGGCCGGCCTCGGCCAGGGCATCGCCCGGTCCCGCCACCGCCGCCGCTTCGGCCGGCGCCACGGGCGTCGGCCCCTGGGCCGACGGCAGCACGCTGCGCCCCAGCGCCGAGGCCACCACGCTGCGGAACTGGCGCAGGTCCACGGGCTTGGTCAGGTAGTCGAAGGCGCCGGCCTTGAGGGCCTCGACCGCGTTCTCGGCCGAGCCGTAGGCGGTGATCACCAGCGTCTTCTCGGGCCGGCCCTGGGCCTCGATGCGGCGCAGCAGGTCGAGCCCGTTGCCGTCGGGCAGCTTCATGTCGGTGATCACCGCGTTGTAACGGCGCTCGCCCAGGCGCGTCCAGGCTTCCTCGACCGTGCCGGCGCTGTCGACGTCGTAGCCCTCGCGGATCAGCGTCAGCTCGTACAGCGTGCGCAGGTCGGGTTCGTCATCCACCACCAGCAGGCTGTAGGGCGCGGTCATCGTTCGGGGTTCGTGGCGGTGGGGTCGGAGGATGTCAACCGGCAGCGGCCAGGCGCATCACCACGCTGAACACGTTGCGATGCCGCTGGTGGGCCGCAGCCAGGCGGAACTCGATGCTGGCGCCATAGCGCTCGCACAGCTCGCGGCAAATATACAGGCCGAGTCCGCCGCCCCGGCTGCGCGTGGAGAAGAAGGGTTCGAACAGGTGGCGCTCCACCTCGGGCGGGATCGGCTCGCCATCGCTGGCCACGCTCAACAGCACGGCGCGGCCGCCGGTCAGCGGGCGCAGCGTCAGCACCATCGCGCCAGGCTGGTCGCCGGCATGGCGCGCCGCGTTGTCGAGCAGGTTGACCAGCACGCGGCGCAGGTGGTCGGCATCGAAGCGCACGGTCAGCACCTCGTCGGGCAGGTGCACGGCCAGGCGTTCGTCGGCCCGCCACGAGCCGGGGGCGCTGCGCCGCCAGTCGGCCACCACCAGGGCCACCTCGGCGCGGGCGTCGATCTCGGCGCTGGACGGCGCGGCACCCGGCGCCACGGCCATCACATCGTCGACGATGCGCTTGAGCCGGTCGACGTTGTCGGCCACGATGCGCGTGAGCCGCTGCTGCTGCGGTGGCAGGTCGTCCTCCAGCAGCAGCGCATTGGCCTGGGCGATGGCCGCCAGCGGGTTGCGGATCTCGTGCGCGATGCCGGCCGACATGCGCCCCATGGCCGCCAGCTTCTCCTGGCGCTGGCGGCCGCGCAACAGGCGCAGGTCCTCGATGAACAGCACGCAGATGTCCTCGGGCGGCGTGTCGTCGGCGGCGATGCCGCTGCGCCGCGTGAAGCGCGCCCGCACCTGCACCGCACGGCCCTCGCCCTCGGCCTGCGGCAGCACCAGCTCGCGCGATGCCTCGGGCCAGCTGCCCTGCACATAGGCCTGCTGCAGGGCCAGACACAGCCCCACCAGCGCCGGCTCGCCCGACATCGGGCAGGGCAGCGCCAGGCGCTGGCCGGCCGCACCCAGCAGCTGCCGCGCGGCGGGGTTGATCGCGCGCAGCGTGCCGGCGCGGTCGATCACCAGCACGCCCTCGCTCATCTCCTCGATGACCACGCGGTTCAGCTGGGTCTGCTGGCGCGCCAGCTCCAGGCTGGTGCGCGCACTGCGCTCCTCGCGCGCCAGGCGCTGCGCCAACTCAGCCGACAGCAGCGCGATCAGGAACAGGCCGGCGCCCGACAGCCCGGCCTGCGACAGCACCAGCCACAGGTCGCCCGCCGGGTGATCGCCCCACCACGCGGTGCCCAGCAGCACCAGCGTGACCGCGGCCGCGGTGCCCAGCGCCAGCACTCGACGGGTGAGCACGCCGGCCATCAGCACCGGCAGCACCAGCAGCGCGCCGTAGTTCAGCTGGCCGGCCGAATCGAGCAGGCGCAGCGCCGTGAAGGCCAGCAAATCGACACCGATGGTCCACAGCCATTGCCGCGGCTGCAGGCGTTGGGCCGGCGGGCCGTCCTGCACGCCCCGCAGCACCCACAGCGACACGGCCTGGCTGGCGTAGCACAGCGCCACCACCATCATCAGCAGCGGCGGGCGGCTGCCCAGCAGCCCGGCCACCCAGGGCGCCAGCACCAGCGCGGCGCCCAGCGCGGCACGCGCCAGCACATAGGTGCGCAGGATGCGGGGCAGCGCCGCGCCCTCGTCGGCCAGGCGGCGGGCGGCCGCGCTGCGCGCGCCGGGCGGCCCGCTGTCCTCGTCGCCGTCGCGCCGACCGCCGGCGGCAGCGCCGCTGCGCGTGTCGCCCCACAGGCTCAGCCAGCTGTCGCCCACCGACGAGCGCGGCGTGCGGCGCCGATCACCCTGCCGGCGATCGCCCTGGCGGCGGCGCTCGGTGCCGCGCGGACCGGCCATCACGCGTGCGGCGCGCGCGGCCCCAGCGCGCGGTGCGCCGGACTGCAGTAGATGTGCGAGCCGTCCAGCACGGCATCGGCCGCCGGCAGGTGCAGGCCGCAGTGCGCGCAGGCCACCATGGCCTCGGGTGCAGCCGCGCCGGCGCGGCGCGTCGGCGCCTGGCGCCCCTCGGCCGCACCCGACCCGCGTGCGCGGCCCAGCAGCTTCCACAGCACCAGGCCCAGCACCAACAGCAGCAACAGGTATTTCACGATCCAGCCCGCATCAGGCCGCCGCGCGGCCCAGCACCACTTCGAATACGAAGCGCGAGCCCACGTAGGCCAGCAGCAGCAGCGCTGCCCCCACGTACAGCCAGCGCGTGGCACGCCGCCCGCGCCATCCCTGGCGATGCCGGCCGATCAGCAGCGCCGCCACCACCGCCCAGCCCAGCAGCGAGAACACCGTCTTGTGGTTGAAGCGGAACGGCGCCGCCGTCATCACGCCCAGCACCAGCGCGGCGGTGAGCACCACGAACCCCGCCTCGACGAAGCGGAACGTCAGGCGCTCGAGCCGCAGCAGCGGCATGCCCATCGGGCCCGCGCCGGCCGCCCGGCCCGGCAGACCGACCTGGCCCGAGGCGGTGGCCAGCAGACCGGCACGCGAACGCATCGCACGCTCGGCCGAATCCAGCATCGTGGCGTGCAGCACCGCCGCGCCGAACAGGCCGTACGAGGCCACGCCCAGCACCCAGTGCAGCGGCGCCCACGGGCTGGCCAGCACATGCACCTCGCCCGGAAAGGCCCAGGCCAGCAGCACCGCGGCAGCACCCACCACGGCCAGCGCGCGGCGCACCGCGGGCAGCGGCACGAGGCGGCTTTCCACCGCATGCACGGCCAGCACCAGCCACACGCTGAGCGACAGCACCGGCCCGAAGCCCAGGCGCGCGCCCGGCGTCTCGCGGCCCCAGCCGCCCACATCGAGCACCAGCAGCACCGCGTGCAGCAGCCAGCCAGCCACCAGGGCGGGGGCCGGCAGCCGCGCGGTGCCACCCGCCACCGGTGCGGGCAGCGCCGCCACGGCATAGGCGAACACGGCCACCAGCGCCAGCGCCAGTGGCGCCACGCCCAGGCTGGCCGTGGGGGCGAACGGTAGAATCATCGCAACGAGTGTACTTTCGCGGCCGTGCTCCCACGGCCGCTTCACATTGCGCAGGGCACCCGGGGCGTCAAGCCTGGGCCGCATTGAAGATGGCCTCCACCCTTTCCGATCGCCTGTCGCGCCTCGTCAAGACGATGCGCGGCCAGGCCCGCATCACCGAGTCCAACGTGCAGGACATGCTGCGCGAGGTGCGCATGGCCCTGCTCGAGGCCGACGTGGCGCTGCCCGTGGTGCGCGACTTCATCGCCCGCGTGAAGGAGAAGGCGCTCGGCCAGGAGGTGGTGGGCTCGCTGAACCCCGGCCAGGCGCTGGTGGGCGTGGTACACAAGGAACTCGCCGCCACCATGGGCGACGGCGTGTCCGACATCAACCTGGCCACGCAGCCGCCCGCCATCATCCTGATGGCCGGCCTGCAGGGCGCCGGCAAGACCACCACCACCGGCAAGCTGACCAAGCACCTGATCGAGCGCCGCAAGAAGAAGGTGCTCACCGTCTCGGCCGACGTCTACCGCCCCGCTGCCATCGAGCAGCTCAAGACGGTGACGAAGCAGGCCGGTGGCGAGTGGTTCCCGTCCGCGCCCGACCAGAAGCCGCACGACATCGCGCTGGCCGCCATCGACCACGCCCGGCGCCACTACTTCGATGTGCTGATCGTCGACACCGCCGGCCGCCTGGCGATCGACGAGGCGCTGATGGCCGAGATCCGCGACCTGCACGCCACGCTCAAGCCGGTGGAGACGCTGTTCGTCGTCGACGCCATGCAGGGCCAGGACGCGATCAACACCGCCAAGGCCTTCAAGGAAGCGCTGCCGCTGACCGGCATCGTGCTGACCAAGATGGACGGCGACTCGCGCGGCGGTGCGGCGCTGAGCGTGCGGCAGATCACCGGCGCGCCGATCAAGTTCGCCGGCGTGTCCGAGAAGATCGACGGCCTGGAGGCCTTCGACGCCGAGCGCCATGCCGGCCGCGTGCTGGGCATGGGCGACATCGTGGCCCTGGTCGAGGAAGTGACCAAGGGCGTGGACCTGGCGGCGGCGCAGAAGCTGGCCGAGAAGGTCAAGTCGGGCGACGGCTTCGACCTCAACGACTTCCTGGCCCAGCTGAGCCAGATGAAAAAGATGGGCGGTCTGGGCAGCCTGATGGACAAGTTGCCGGCGCAGATGGCCGCCAAGGCCGGTCAGGCCGACATGGACAAGGCCGAGAAGGACATGCGCCGCATGGAGGGCATCCTGAACGCCATGACGGCCAAGGAACGCGCCCACCCCGCCCTGCTGATGGACGGCAAGAGCAAGGCCAGCCGCAAGCGCCGCATCGCCGCCGGTGCCGGCGTGCAGATCCAGGAAGTCAACCGCCTGCTGAACCAGTTCGACCAGATGCAGGGGATGATGAAGAAGATGAAGGGCGGCGGCCTGATGAAGATGATGAAGCGGCTGGGCGGCATGAAAGGTCTCATGCCTCCTGGAATGGGCTGACGCCCTATTCCAGCAGCGCCTTCGCGAACTCGCGCGCGCTGAAGGTCTGCAGGTCTTCCAGCTTCTCGCCCACGCCGATGAAGTAGACCGGCACCGGCCGTTCGCGCGCGATGGCCGCCAGCACGCCGCCCTTGGCCGTGCCGTCGAGCTTGGTGACGATCAGGCCGGTGAGTTGCAGCGCATCGTCGAAGGCCTTGACCTGGGTCAGCGCGTTCTGGCCGGTGTTGCCGTCCACCACCAGCAGCACCTCGTGCGGCGCCGTGGCGTCGGCCTTGGCGATCACGCGCTTGATCTTCTTCAGCTCCTCCATCAGGTGCAGCTGCGTGGGCAGGCGGCCGGCGGTGTCGACGATCACCACGTCGCGGCCGCGGGCCTTGGCGGCTGACACAGCATCGAAGCTCACCGCCGCAGGGTCGGCGCCCTCCTGGCTGACGATCTCGACCTTGTTGCGGTCGGCCCAGACCCCCAGCTGCTCGCGCGCGGCAGCGCGGAAGGTGTCGGCTGCGGCCAGCAGCACGCGCTGGTCGGCATCGGCCAGGTGCTTGGTGAGCTTGCCGATGCTGGTGGTCTTGCCGGCGCCGTTGACGCCCACCACCATCATCACGGTGGGCTCGTAGCGGCCCACTTCCAGGCCCTTTTCCAACGGCGCCAGCAGGTCGGCCACGGCATCGGCTAGCAGACCCTTGACGCGCGCCGGATCGGTGGCCTTGGCCTCCTTGACGCGGCGCTTCAGGTCGGCCAGCAGGAATTCGGTGGCCTTGACGCCGGTGTCGGCCATCAGCAGCGCGGCCTCCAGCTCCTCGTACAGCGCCTCGTCGATCTGCGTGCCGGTGAACACCTGGGCGATCGACGAGCCGGTCTTGCGCAGGCCGTTGCGCAGCTTGTCCAGCCAGCTCTGGCGCGAGGGCGCCGGGGGCTCGGCCACCGCGGCTGGCGCTGGCGCCGGCACGGGGGCGGGCACCGGCGCGGGCGGCGGCGGTGCGGGCTGGGCGACCATCGTCGGCGCTGGTTGCGGCGCTGGTTGCGGTGCGGGCGCTGGGGACAACGCGGATACGACCGGTGCGACCGGCGCGGGCGCCACTGGCGGCGCGGCCACCGGCGCTGGCGCTGGCGGAGGCGGCGCTGGTGGCGGCGCGTCAGGCAACCCGGCGCCGGCGGGCACCACGTGGGCCGGCGGCTCGGCAGCAGGCGCCGGTGCGGCCACGGGCGTGATGGCCGGCGCAACCTCTGGCGCCAAGCCGGTGGCCGGCGTGGCTGCCGGCAACTCGGCGGCTACCGGGGTGGCCTGGGGGGCGGCCACCGGCGCCGCCTCGGGCTCGCCGCTGCGGCCGGTGAGCTTGCCCACCGCCTGCTTCCACCACGAGCCACCGCCCTCGGCAGGCG
The DNA here is from genome assembly GCF_038066595.1 of Pseudaquabacterium inlustre. Classification (NCBI taxonomy): domain Bacteria; kingdom Pseudomonadati; phylum Pseudomonadota; class Betaproteobacteria; order Burkholderiales; family Sphaerotilaceae; genus Pseudaquabacterium; species Pseudaquabacterium inlustre. The sequence continues at coordinate 444,559 of NZ_JBBUTH010000011.1, read as the reverse complement.
CAGCGGGTACGGCAGGCGCGGCCGTCGGCGCCTCAGGGGCCGCGGCCGGTGCAGCGGTGGGCGCCTCGGCCGGGGCCGGCGCGGGCTTTTTCTTGAAGAAGCTGAACATGAAGATGGAAATTTGCGCCGGGGCTTGTCAACAGGCCAAACCTCTGGCTAGAATCGCGGGCTCTTGGCGCTTTAGCTCAGTCGGTTAGAGCGACGGAATCATAATCCGCAGGTCCGGGGTTCGAGTCCCTGAAGCGCCACCAAAACAAAAAAAAGCCCGCTGCCAACGCAGCGGGCTTTTTGCTTTGTGGGGCTGGTTGACCGCCTCGGCGCTGACCAGGCGACCCGAGGCGACCGCAGCCGCCACAGGGTCCACCATCACGCCGTCGGGAACGGCAGCTGCCGCGGCGCCTGGCCGGTCAGCGCAGCGATGGCGTTGGCGAAGGCCGGCGCCAGCGGCGGCAAGCCGGGCTCGCCCATGCCGGTGGGCGGATCGGCGCTGGGCACCACGTGCACCGCCACCTGCGGCATCTCGGTGATGCGCGGCAGCATGAACTCGTGGAAGTTGTGCTGATCCACCACGCCGTCCTTCAACGTCACCGCGTGGCCGGGCAGGCACATGGCCAGGCCCATCAGCGCGGCACCCTGCACCTGCGTCTCCACGGTGCGCGGGTTCACCACCAGATTGCAATGCACGCCGGCCGTCACGCTGTGCAGCACCGGCTTGCCGTCCTTCAGCGAGGCCTCGACCACATAGGCCACCACGGTTTCGAAGGATTCATGCACCGCCACGCCCCAGGCGCGGCCGGCGGGCAGGCTGCGCTTGCCATAGCCGCTCTGGTCCACCGCCAGCTGCAGCGCATCGCGGTGGCGTGGGTGCCTGGCGCCGAACTGGGCCAGGCGGTAGGCCACCGGGTCCTGCTTGGTCCGGCGGGCGATCTCGTCGATCAGCGTCTCCATCACGTAGGCCGTGTGGGTGCTGCCCACGCTGCGCCACCACAGCACCGGCACGTTCACCTGCGGGTGGTGCACGGTCAGGCGCATCGGGATGTCATAGGGCTCACGCAGGCCCTCCACGGCCGTGCCGTCGATGCCGTTCTTCACCAGCATGGCCTCGAAAAAAGTGCCCTTCAGGATCGACTGACCCACCAGCACATGGTCCCAGGCCAGCACCTTGCCCTGGGCGTCGATGCCGATGCGGGCGCGGTGCAGGTGCATCGGACGGTAATAGCCGCCGGCGATGTCGTCCTCGCGGCTCCACACGGTGCGCACCGGGCCGGCCAGACCGGCGCTGCGCGCTGCGCGGGCGATGCCGCAGGCCTCGACCACGTACTCGCTGGTCGGGATGGCGCGCCGGCCGAAGCCGCCACCAGCCATCTGCACATGCACGCGCACCTGCTCGGGCTTCAGGCCCAGCACCTTGGACGCCGCCATGCCATCCAGTCCGGGCATCTGGCTGCCCACCCACAGCTGGGCGCCGTCGTCCGCCAGTTGCACGGTGCAGTTCAGCGGCTCCATCGGCGCATGCGCCAGGTACGGGAACTGGAACTCGGCCTCGATGGTGTGGGCCGCGCCGGCCAGCGGCGCCATGTCGGCGTCGAAGTGGCGCGGGCCCGGCTGGGCCGCCAGCGCGCGGTATTGCGCCAGCTGCCTGGCGCTGTCGACCTTCTCGACACCGTCGGTCGCCCAGTCGATCTTCAGCGCGGCGCGGCCCTGGGTGGCAGGCCAGTAGCCGTCGGCAATCACCGCCACGCCTTCGGCGCCGCGGTCCAGCGGCACGCGCAGCACGGCCTTCACGCCCTTCACCTGGCGCGCGGCCGCGTCGTCCAGCCGCGCCACCTTGGCACCGAACACCGGCGGGCGCGCCACCACCGCGGTCAGTTGGCCGGGCAGGCGCGTGTCGATGCCGTAGGCCTGCTGGCCGCTGCTCTTGGCGCGCGCATCCAGCCGCGTGGTGGGCTGGCCGATCAGGCGGAACTGCTTGGCGTCCTTCAGCACCACCTTCTCGGGCACGGGTTGGCGTGCGGCATCCGCGGCCAGTTCGCCATAGCCGGCACGCCGGCCGTCGCGGGCGATCACCACGCCGGGTTCGGTGCGCAGCGTGGCCGCATCCACCTGCCAGCGCTGGGCGGCGGCGGCCAGCAGCATGGCGCGCGCCCGGGCACCCAGCTCACGGTACTGCTGGAAGCTGTGCTTGATGGCCGTGGAGCCGCCGGTGATGTGCATGCCGAAGCGCGGGTCGGCATAGGCCGGGTGGTTGCTGCCGTGGCGGCTGCTCACGCGCGCCCAGTCGGCATCCAGTTCCTCGGCCAGCACCATGGGCAACGCGGTCTGCACGCCCTGGCCGAAGTCCAGCCGGTTGATGGTGACCGTGACCGTTCCGTCGGGCGCGATCTGCACGAAGGCCGAGGGCTGATCGGTGGGCTTGAGCCCAGCCGCCGGGCCCGCGCCCTGGGCCGCGGCGCCCAGCGGCAGCACGCCCAGCGCCAGGCCGCCGGCACCGGTCAGCTTCAGGAAGCTGCGGCGCGGCAGCGGGGGCAGCACGGCATCGCCCGCGTCGGCGGCGGTGCCTCGGTCCAGCAGGCGGCGCAGGCCCGCGGGCAGTTCACCACGCAGCGCGTCGGGCAGTTGGTCGAAATCGGTTCCGGGAATCATCGTGTCGCCTCCAGGTTCAGGCCAGGGCGCGCGCGGCGTCGGCCACGGCGGCGCGGATGCGTGCATAGGTGCCGCAGCGGCACAGGTTGCCGGCCATCGCGGCGTCGATCTCGGCGACGGTGGGCTGCTGGCCCTTGGGCAGCGACTTCAGAAAGGCCGTGGCGCTCATGATCTGGCCGCTCTGGCAGTAGCCGCACTGGGCCACGTCGTGCTTCACCCAGGCGTCGCGCACGGCGGCGCCGACACGGTCGTCGCCGGCGGTGACGGCCTCGATGGTGGTGATGGCCTGGCCTTCGGCGGCGGCGATCGGCGTCACGCAGGAGCGGATGGCCTGGCCGTTCAGGTGCACGGTGCAGGCGCCGCACTGCGCGGCGCCGCAGCCGAACTTGGTGCCCTGCAGGCCCAGCGTGTCACGCAGGGCCCACAGGATCGGGGTGGCAGGGTCGATGTCGACCGGCGTGGCGCGGCCGTTGACGTTCAGGACTGGCATGGCGGGTTTCGGGCAAGCAGGCAGACATGGGGGCCCGCGGCGGCGGCAGGCCGGCGGGGACAGGCCGGCAGTGTCGCCACGCCACCACGCGCCGGGTGGCCAAAAACTGCGCGATGCTTGCCTGAAGCTCCGGCGCGCAACCCCTTCGGGCAAGCGGCGCTGGGCAGGATCGCGCGCGCGGCCCTAGCATCGCGCCATGCCCGCCGCCCGCCTCGCCAGCCCCGCCCGCGTCACGCCACCGCCTGTCGCCGGCTCGACCGCTCGGCCGGTCGCCGCCGATGCGCTACAGCCGCTGCGCCAACGCCTGGGCGATGCGCTGCAGGCCACCGCGCCGGGGCCGGGCCTGTACCCGCATCCGCAGCTCGATGGCGTGATGCTGTTCACCGCGCACCAGCCCGGCGGCCTGCTGTGCGGCATCTACGAGCCCAGCGTGGCCGTCATCCTGCAGGGCCGCAAGCGCGTGATGCTGGGCGACGAGACGCTGGAATACGACCCCTCGCGCTACCTGCTGTCGACGATGGACCTGCCGGCCACCTCGACCATCGTCGATGCCAGCGCGGCCAGCCCGTATGTGTCGCTGGCGCTGCGGCTGGACCTGCGCGAGATGGCGGCGCTGATGGTCGAGGGTGCGCCCACCGCCGGCACGCCGGCTGCGGCGGCGGACAGCGACATCCGCGAGGGCCGTGCGATGGCCACCGGCCGCATCGACGCTGCCCTGCTCGACGCCTTCTGCCGCCTGCTGGAGCTGCCGCAGCGCCCCGAGGCCATGCCGCTGCTGGAGCCGCTGGTGCGGCGCGAGATCCACATCCTGCTGCTCACCGGCGAGCAGGGCTGGCGCCTGCGCCAGCTGGTTCACCGCGGCGCACAGACGCACCCGGTGGCGCGCGCCGTGCGCGTGCTGCGCGAGCGCTTCCACGAGCCGCTGCGCGTGGACGACCTGGCGCGCGAGGCGCGCATGAGCGTGTCCACCTTCCATCACCACTTCAAGGCGCTCACGGCGATGAGCCCGCTGCAGTACCAGAAGCAGCTGCGCCTGACCGAGGCCCGCCGCCTGATGCTGGCCGACCGGGTGGAGGCCGCCACCGCCGCGTACCGCGTGGGTTACGAGAGCCCGTCGCAGTTCAGCCGCGAGTACAGCCGGCTGTTCGGCGCGCCGCCGATGCGCGACATCGCCGAGCTGCGCGCGGCGTCCTGAGCACCCACCGGGCCGTGGCGCTGGAGCGGCACCGGTAGAATGCCGCCCTCCCCCACAGCCCCTGGATCTACACCATGCCCTGCTGTGTCAACCGGCGCCACGCGTCGGTGGCGGCCTGCGCCGCCCTGACGCTGTGCACCCTGCTCGCGGCCACCCCGGCCGGTGCGCAGATGGCCCGCAACTTCCCCGCCACCGCGCTGCGCGGCACGCTGCAGATCACGCAGCCACCCGAAGCCCTGCTGAACGGCCAGAGCGCACGCCTGGCACCCGGCGCCCGCATCCGCGACATGCAGAACATGCAGCATGTCTCGGGCCGTTTTGCCGGCGAGACGCTGACGGTGAACTACACGCTCGAGCCCGGCACCGGCCTGGTGAAGGATGTGTGGATCCTGCGCGCCGACGAGGCCGCCAAGAAGCCCTGGCCCACCACCGCCGCCGAAGCCGCCAAGTGGACCTTCGACCCGCTGGCTCAAATCTGGACAAAACCATGACCACAACAGACGCAGACGCGGGTGGGCCGAGCGCCGGGCCGCTCCCAAGCCGGCCCGCCATCCCCGTGGGGGATCGGTCGACGACCCCGTCGAACGAGGGGCAGACAGGTAAGAAGGTCTACATCCGCAGCTTCGGCTGCCAGATGAACGAATACGACGCCGACAAGATGGTCGACGTGATGCGCGCGGCCGAAGGCTACGAGCCCACCAGCGATCCCGAGCAGGCCGACCTGATCCTGTTCAACACCTGCTCGATCCGCGAGAAGGCACAGGAGAAGGTGTTCTCCGACCTCGGCCGCGTCAAGCACCTGAAGGCCAAGGGCGTGATGATCGGCGTGGGCGGCTGCGTGGCCAGCCAGGAAGGCGCGGCCATCATCGAACGTGCGCCCTACGTGGATGTGGTGTTCGGCCCGCAGACCCTGCACCGCCTGCCCGAGCTGCTGCAGCGCCGGCGCGATGCCGCGCGGCCGCAGGTGGACATCAGCTTCCCCGAGATCGAGAAGTTCGATCACCTGCCGCCGGCCCGGGTGGAGGGCTCGTCGGCCTTCGTGTCGATCATGGAAGGCTGCAGCAAGTACTGCAGCTACTGCGTGGTGCCCTACACCCGCGGCGAGGAAATCCACCGCCCCTTCGACGATGTGCTGGTGGAAGTGGCCGGCCTGGCCGACCAGGGCGTGAAGGAAGTGACGCTGCTGGGCCAGAACGTCAACGCCTACCGCGGCCGCATGGGTGACACCAGCGAGATCGCCGATTTCGCGTTGCTGCTGGAGTACGTGCACGAGATCCCCGGCATCGAGCGCATCCGCTACACCACCAGCCACCCGAATGAATTCACGCAGCGCCTGGTGGATGCCTACGGCCGCCTGCCCAAGCTGGTGAACCACCTGCACCTGCCGGTGCAGCATGGCTCCGACCGCATCCTGATGGCCATGAAGCGCGGCTACACGGTGCTGGAGTACAAGAGCATCATCCGCAGGCTGCGCGCGGTGCGGCCCGACATCAGCCTGAGCACTGACTTCATCGTGGGCTACCCCGGCGAGACCGAGGACGACCATGCCAAGAGCTTGAAGCTGATCGAGGACATCGGCTACGACGCGAGCTTCAGCTTCGTGTTCAGCCCGCGCCCCGGCACGCCGGCCGCCAACCTGCACGACGACACGCCGCAAGAGCTGAAGCTGGCCCGCCTGCAGCAGCTGCAGGCGTTACTGGAAACGAACGTGCAGCGCATCAGCGCCAGCCGCGTGGGCACGGTGCAGAACATCCTGGTGGAAGGCCCCAGCCGCAAGAACGCTGCCGAGCTGATGGGCCGTACCGAGTGCAACCGCATCGTCAACTTCGACGGCGGCCCGCACAGCGCGCGCCTGGTGGGCCAGCTGATCGACGTGACCATCACCGAGGCGCGGCCGCATTCGCTGCGCGCCGAGGTGGTGACGCAGCCGCACAGGGTCAGCGCCTGAAGAAACCCCGCCACCACAGCGCGGCGGCGGTGGCCAGCACCAGCGCCGCGTAGGTGGCCATGCGGCCATCGCGGCCAAACACGGCCAGTCCGGCCAGCGTCACCCCCGCACCGGCACCGGACACCCACTGCGCCAGCACGCGCCAGGGCACGGCGGCCAGCTCGCGGCGCCACAGCAGCTTGGCCAGGCTGGGCGCGATCAGGCCCAGGCCGATGGCCGGGCCGAACAGGTTGAGCAGGTGCCAGAAGGCGTCGATCGGTCCCATGCAGTTTTCTGGCCGGTGGCCGATAAGCTCGAAAGTGCCCGCAAGGGCCCGGGTCAGAACCGGGCGCCTTGCTTGACTCACATCAAGCCAGTGCCGCCCACACCCCGCCCATCGGGGCCCCGCGGCAAAGCCCGGGATTCTAGAATCGCGCCCCATGAGCGTTTTCACGGTCGGCCTGAACCACACCACCGCGCCGCTGGATCTGCGCGGCCGGTTTGCGTTCGCGCCTGACCAGCTGCCGCCGGCGCTGCAGGCCCTGCGCCAGCGCCTGGTGCGCCAGACGCCCGAGGTGGCCCTGCTGTCCACCTGCAACCGCACCGAGCTGTATGTGGCCGCCGATGCCGCCGAGGTGCCGCAGCTGGTGGCGCCCACGATCGAATGGCTGGCCGGCCATGGCCAGGTCACACCCGAGCAACTGCGCCACCACACCTATGTGCGCGAGCACCGCGACGCCGCGCGCCATGCCTTCCGCGTGGCCGCGGGCCTGGATTCGATGGTGCTGGGCGAGCCGCAGATCCTGGGGCAGATGAAGCAGGCGGTGCGCGAGGCCGATGCCGCCGGCACGCTGGGCACCACGCTGCACCAGCTGTTCCAGCGCAGCTTCTCGGTGGCCAAGGACGTGCGCACCAGCACCGAGATCGGCAGCCACAGCATCAGCATGGCGGCGGCCTCGGTGCGGCTGGCAGCGCAGCTGTTCGAAGACCTGCGCGACATCAAGGTGCTGTTCGTCGGCGCCGGCGAGATGATCGAGCTGGTGGCCACGCACTTCGCGGCGCGTGCGCCCAAGGGCCTGGCGATCGCCAACCGCACGCTCGAGCGCGGCGAGAAGCTGGCCAGCCGCTTCGGCGCCGAGGCGCTGCGCCTGGCCGACCTGCCGCAGCGCCTGCACGAGTACGACGCCATCGTCTCCTGCACCGCCAGCACGCTGCCGATCATCGGCATGGGCGCGGTGAAAAGCGCGCTGAAGGCGCGCCGCCACCGCCCGATGTTCATGGTGGATCTGGCCGTGCCGCGCGACATCGAGCCCGAGGTGGCCACGCTGTCCGACGTGTACCTGTACACCGTGGACGACCTGTCGGCGCTGGTGCAGTCGGCCGGCGAGCGCCGCCAGGCCGCCGTGGCCCAGGCCGAGGCCATCATCGATGCCGGCGTGCAGAGCTTCACCCACTGGCTGGAGCAGCGCGCCACGGTGCCGCTGATCCAGGCGCTGCAAGCCCAGGCCGATGACTGGCGCGCTGGCGAGATCGCCCGCGCACGCAAGCTGCTAGCCAAGGGCGCCGACATCGACACCGTGCTCGAAGCCCTGTCACGCGGCCTCACGCAAAAGCTGCTGCACGGCGCCATGGCCGAACTGCACGGCAGCGACGGTGACGCCCGCCAGCAGGTGGCGCAGACCGTCTCGCGCCTGTTCCTGCGCAACACGCCGCGCAACCCGGCGGGCAGCGACGGCAGCCAGCGTTAGCGGCGCTCGCGCTGCCGCTTCGTGCCCGGCGCGCCTTGCGCCCGGCCGCCTGACCCGCCCCTGCCCTTCCCCCGTTTGCGCCCCGGCGCCGCACCCGCGGCGCCCCCTCCCATGGACCTGCTGCTCGTCTCGCTCGCCTCGCTGCTGGCCGGCGCCATCGATGCCATCGTTGGCGGCGGTGGCCTGATCCTGGTGCCGGCGCTGTTCGCCACCTTTCCCACCGCACCACCGGCCACGCTGCTGGGCACCAACAAGTCGGCCTCGGTGTGGGGCACGCTGATGGCCACGCGCCAGTACCTGCAGCGCGTGCAGCTGCGCTGGCGCACCTGGGCACCGGCGATGGCCGCGGCACTGGCCGGTGGCCTGGGCGGCGCCTGGGCGGTCAGCGTGGTCGACCCCGGCTTCCTGCGCAAGAGCTTGCCCTTCGTGCTGGGCGCGGTGCTGGCCTACACGCTGGCCAACAAGCACCTGGGGCGCGAGCACCGGCCGCTGGTCAGCGCGACGCACGAGCGGCTGTGGGCCTGCGGCATCGGCGCCGTGGTGGGCGCGTACGACGGCTTCTTCGGCCCCGGCACCGGCAGCTTCTTCATCTTCCTGTTCGTGCGCGTGCTGGGCTACGACTTCCTGCACGCCTCGGCCGCCGCCAAGCTGCTGAACCTGGCCACCAATGCCGCGGCGCTGGCGCTGTTCACCGCCAAGGGCCATGTCTGGTGGCACCTGGGCCTGCCGATGGCCGTGGCCAACGTGGCCGGCAGCTTCATGGGCAGCCGCCTGGCCTTGAAGCACGGCGCCGGCTTCGTGCGTGGCGTGTTCGTGGTGGTGGTCAGCGCGCTGATCCTGAAGACCGCCCGCGACGCGTTCTTTGCCTGACCCGAGGGACCCGACATGACCCCCGCCCTGCGCCAGCAGCTCGAACGATTGACCATGCGCCTGGCCGAGCTCGACGCCCACCTGGCCGACCCCGCCCTGGGCCAGGACATCGCCCGCTATCGCGCCGTGGCGCGCGAGCAGGCCGAGGCCGCCGAGCTGGTGGGCCGCTGGAACGCCTTCCAGCAGGCCGAGGCCGACCTGGCCACCGCGCGCGAGCTGCTGGCCGATCCCGAGGCCGCCGACATGGCCGAGATGGCGCGCGACGAGATCGCGGCTGCCGAAGCCGCCATCGCCCGCCTGGACGGCGAGCTCAAGACCCTGCTGTTGCCGAAAGACCCCGACGACGCGCGCAACGCCTTCGTGGAAATCCGCGCCGGCACCGGTGGCGACGAGTCGGCCCTATTCGCCGGCGACCTGGCGCGCATGTACACCCGCTTCTGCGATGCGCGCGGCTGGCGCGTGGAGGTGATGAGCGAGAACGCGTCGGACCTGGGTGGCTACAAGGAACTGGTGCTGCGCGTGGAGGGCGACAACGTCTACGGCCAGCTCAAGTTCGAGAGCGGCGGCCACCGCGTGCAACGCGTGCCGGCCACCGAATCGCAGGGCCGCATCCACACCAGCGCCTGCACCGTGGCCGTGATGCCCGAGCCCGACGAGGCCACCGAGATCACGCTGAACCCGGCCGACCTGCGCATCGACACCTTCCGCGCCAGTGGCGCCGGCGGCCAGCACGTCAACAAGACCGATTCGGCGATCCGCGTCACCCACCTGCCCACCGGCCTGGTGGCCGAGTGCCAGGACGACCGCAGCCAGCACCGCAACAAGGCCAAGGCCCTGGCCGTGCTTCAGGCCCGGTTGCGCGACCGCGAGCGCGCCGAGCGCGAGGCCAAGGAGGCCGCCACGCGCAAGAGCCTGGTGGGCACCGGCGACCGCAGCGACCGCATCCGCACCTACAACTTCCCGCAGGGCCGGCTCACCGACCACCGCATCAACCTCACGCTGTACAAGCTGGGCCAGATCATGGAAGGCGACCTGGGCGACGTGATCACCGCGCTGCAGACGGCCCAGGCCGCCGACCAGCTGGCGGCGCTGGAGGGCGCGGCATGAGTGATGCGGCGCACTCGCCAACCGTGCGCGAGGCGCTGGCCGCCGCCGCCGCACTGGGCCTGGACCGCGTGGACGCCCAGGCGCTGCTGGGCCACGCGCTGGGCGGCAAGCCGCGCGCCTGGCTGATCGCCCACGACACCGACCCGCTGCCGCCCGAGGCCGCCGCCGCCTTCGACGGCGCCTGCCGCCAGCGCGCCGATGGCGTGCCGGTGGCCTACCTGCTGGGCGAGCGCGAGTTCCACGGCCTGGTGCTGCGGGTGACGCCCGACGTGCTGGTGCCCCGCCCCGACACCGAGACCCTGGTCGACTGGGCGCTCGAACTGCTGCCCGGCCTGGGCGCCGCACCGCGCGTGCTGGACCTGGGCACCGGCAGCGGCGCCATCGCGCTGGCCGTGGCCCACCGCCACGCCGCCGCCCAGGTGCAGGCCACCGACCTGAGCGCCGCCGCGCTGGCCGTGGCGCGTGCCAATGCGCAGCGCCTGGGCCTGGCCGTGGCCTTCGCCGAAGGCGCCTGGTGGCAGGCCGTCCCCGCCACGGCGACCTACACCCTGGTGCTCAGCAACCCGCCCTACATCGCCGGCGGCGATCCGCACCTGCCCGCGCTGCGCCACGAGCCCACGCTGGCACTCACCCCCGGCGGCGACGGGCTGGACGCCTACCGCGCCATCGTGGCCGGCGCGCCGGCCCACCTGGTGCCGGGCGGCTGGCTGCTGTTCGAGCATGGGTTCGACCAGGCCGAGGCCGTGGCCGCGCTGCTGCGCGAGGCTGGCTTCACCGACATCGCCACCCGCTGCGACATCGCGCAGCGCCCACGCTGCACCGGCGGCCGCTGGCCGGCCTGAGCGGCCGCAAAGCCGAGAAAAGCGCCCGGAACAACGGCCAGTCGGCGGCTTTCGAAATCTCCCACCGGCGGCCGTGCAGGCGTAGCATCGACTGCACACGCCACCCAAGGAGAGCCGCATGCGCACCGCCCTCTGCCTGATCTGCACCCTGGGCCTGGCTGCCCCGCTGGCAGCGCAGGAACGTGGTCTCACCGCACCGGCCGACGCGCTGGGCGGCCCCCGCCTGCAGGCCCGCCTCGAACTGGACCAGCCCGCGCTGTGGATGCTGCGCGCCACGCAGCCGCTGTCGGTGGCCTCGATGGGCGGCGGCAACGCGCAAACCCTGCGCCTGCTGGGCGACTACCAGTTCAGCACCCTGCGCCTGGGCGACACCGGTGGCCTGCGCGTGACCGGCGGCCTGCTGATCAACCTGCGCCCGGCCAGCCTGGCCGGCAACCTGGGCGGGGCCACCGACGCCACGGCCGGGCAGGCCGTGTCGGGCACCGGCTATGCCGGCGTGGGCTATGCCAGCGGCAGCGCCCGGGCCGACGGCGGCTGGGGCTTCAGCGCCGACCTGGGCCTGGCCGCCCAGGGCTTCGGCAACGCCCCGCTGGGCCGCAGCGGCAACGCCGGCTTCACGCTGGAAGCCGCGGGCCGTGACATCCGCCTGCAGCCGATGATCCGGCTGGGCGTGAACATGGCGTTCTGATCCGCCTGCGTCGGCCAGCACCGCTCAGGGGCAAAGCCGGCGCGCCGCGCGCCACGGCCCCGCTTTGCCGTATAAACCCGCATCCGCAATGAATCCGCGCCCGGTGCCCCGGGCCACACTCCCATGAGCGACGTGCAACAAAAGATCGACGGCCTGGTGAAGGGCAACCGCGTGGTGCTGTTCATGAAGGGCACCGCCCAGTTCCCGATGTGCGGCTTCTCGGGCCGCGCCGTGCAGGTGCTCAAGGCCTGCGGCGTGACCGACCTGGTCACCGTCAACGTGCTGGAAGACGAGGCCATCCGCCAGGGCATCAAGGAATACGCCGACTGGCCCACCATCCCGCAGCTCTACATCAAGGGCGAATTCGTCGGCGGCTCGGACATCATGATGGAGATGTACGAGTCGGGTGAGCTGAAGCAGTTGCTCGCCTGATCCACGGCGCACGCGCCGTGATCATCCGCTCGCCGAGGCTCGTCGTCGGCATCACCGGTGCGAGCGGTGCAGCCTACGGCGTGCGCCTGCTGCAGCGCGCGCGCGATCTCGACCTGGAAACCCACCTGGTCGTCACGCCCTCGGGCGTGTTGAGCGCCCACCACGAGCTGGGCCTGGACCGCGCCGCGCTCGAAGCCCTGGCCGACCACCACCACGCCCCCGGCGACGTGGGTGCCTGCGTGGCCTCGGGCAGCTTCGACACCGCCGCGATGGTGGTGGCGCCCTGCTCGATGAAGACGCTGGCCGCCATCGCCCACGGCTTCGGCGACAACCTGCTCACCCGCGCCGCCGACGTCACGCTGAAGGAGCGCCGCCGGCTGATCCTGCTGGTGCGCGAGACGCCGTTCAACCTGGCCCACCTGCGCAACATGACCGCCGTCACCGAGATGGGCGGCATCGTGTTCCCGCCGCTGCCGGCCTTCTACAACAAACCCGCCAGCATCGACGAGATGGTGGACGATACGGTCGAGCGCGTGCTGCAGTTGGCCGGCGTGCGCGATGCCGCGCCGCGCGCCTGGCAAGGCCTGCGCAAGTAGCCGAATCGCCTCAGACCCGCCAGCGGTCGCGGTTGGCCAGCACCGCGTTCGGGTACGGCGCCTGACCGCGGCTGCCGTTGTAGCGGCCCAGGGCCATGAACAGGTCGCCGCGCTCGGTGTCGAGGTAGTGGCGCAGGATCACGCAGCCGAAGCGCAGGTTGGTCTGCATGTGGAACAGGCGCGCCGGGTCGCCATCGCCGATCAGCCGGGCCCAGAAGGGCATCACCTGCATGTAGCCGCGCGCACCGGCGCTGCTGATGGCGTACTTGCGAAAGCCGCTTTCCACCTGCACCAGGCCCAGCACCAGGGCCGGCTCCAAGCCGGCGCGGGTGGCCTCGTACCAGAGCGTTTCGAGGAATTCCACGCGCACGTGGCCCTCGGCCTTGAAGCGCTTCAGGCGCTCGCTGGCCGCGCTCAGCCAGCGCAGGTAGGCCAGGCGGTCGTCGGTGCGCTCGAACGCCGGCCGTGGCGGCGCTGCAGCGGCGATGGCGGCGCTGAGCGCCGTGCGCACGGCGTCGGCCAGCGGCTCCTCGCGCTGCGCGCCGGCCTGCGCCGTGGCCAGCCAGGCGGCACAGGCCGCACCGGCCGTGGTGGCGAGCAGCGCCCGCCGCGCGATCATGCGCTCAGACGGGCCTTCACCAGCGCGGCGGCCTCGGCCACCGGCGTCGGCGTGGCGGCGGCCTCGCGGCGGCCCTGCACTTCCACCGTGCCAGCCTTCAGGCCGCGGTCGGAGATCACCACGCGCTGCGGCACGCCGATCAGCTCCCAGTCGGCGAACATCGCGCCGGGGCGCTCGCCGCGGTCGTCCAGCAGCACATCGACGCCGGCGGCTTGCAGCTCGGCGTACAGCGCCTCGGCCGCGGCCTTGACCTCGGCCGAGCGGTCCATGCCGATCGGGCAGATCACGGCCTGGAAGGGCGCGATGGCGGCCGGCCAGATGATGCCGCGCTCGTCGTGGTTCTGCTCGATGGCGGCGCCCAGGATGCGCGTGACGCCGATGCCGTAGCAGCCCATCTCGAACAGCGCCGGCTTGCCGGTCTCGTCCAGGAAGGTGGCGTTCATCGCCTTCGAGTACTTGGTGCCGAGATAGAACACATGGCCCACCTCGATGCCGCGCTCGATGGCCAGCACGCCCTGGCCGTCGGGCGAGGGATCGCCCTCGACGACATTGCGGATGTCGGCCACCAGGTCGGGCTCGGGCAGGTCACGCCCCCAGTTCACGCCGGTGTAGTGGAAGTCGGGCTCGTTGGCGCCGCACACCCAATCGGCCATCACGGCCACGCTGCGGTCGGCGATCACCTTCACCGGCTTCTTTAGGCCCACCGGGCCCAGGTAGCCGGGCTTGGAGCCGAAGTGCTCGTCGATCTCGGCCAGGTTGGCGAAGCGGAAGCCGTTCTTCAGCCCTTCCACCTTGCCGACCTTGACCTCGTTCATGTCGTGGTCGCCACGCAGCAGCAGCAGCCAGACGGTGGACTTGACCACTTCGCCAGCCTCGTTGAGCTCGTCGGTGGCCAGCACCAGGCTCTTCACGGTCTGCTTCAGGTCCAGCGACAGCAGCGCGGCCACATCGGCGCAGGTGCTCTTGCCGGGCGTGGGCGTCTTGGTCAGGGCCTGCGTGGCGGCGCCGCGCGGCGTGGCGGGCGCCACGGCTTCGGCCAACTCGATGTTGGCCGCGTAGTCGCTGGTGGGGCAGTAGATGATGGCGTCTTCGCCGGTCTTGGCGATGACCTGGAACTCGTGGCTCAGGTCGCCGCCGATGGCGCCGGTGTCGGCCGCCACGGCACGGTAGGTCAGGCCGAAGCGGTCGAAGATGCGCTTGTAGGCCGCGAACATCACCTCGTAGCTCTTGCCGGCGGCGGTGGCGTCACGGTCGAAGGAGTAGGCGTCCTTCATCGTGAACTCGCGGCCGCGCATGATGCCGAAGCGGGGGCGGCGCTCGTCGCGGAACTTGGTCTGGATGTGGAAGAAGTTCTTCGGCAGCTGCTTGTAGCTGCGCAGTTCCTGGCGGGCGATGTCCGTCACCACCTCTTCGCTGGTGGGCTGGATGATGAAGTCGCGGTCGTGCCGGTCCTTCACGCGCATCAGCTCGGGGCCCATCTTGTCGAAGCGGCCGGTCTCCTGCCACAGCTCGGCGGGCTGCACCACGGGCATCAGCAGTTCCACCGCGCCAGCGCGCACCATCTCGTCGCGGATGATGCTTTCCACCTTGCGGATCACGCGCAGGCCCATCGGCATGTAGTTGTAGATGCCGGCGCCCAGGCGCTTGATCATGCCCGCGCGCATCATGAGCTGGTGGCTCACCACTTCGGCGTCGGCGGGGGCTTCCTTCAGGGTGGCGATGAAGAACTGGGAGGCTTTCATGGGCGCGGTCTTGGGGCCGTGATGGAGGGCCCGTGGCCGGGCCGAGGGAGGCGCCGGACGGTGGCGAGGCTGCCACCTGCGGCGTTGCAACCGGCCGGGCAACCCATGCGGGTTAGCGAGGGTTCGCTCGCCCTGCAACGCCGGTGCAATAATGAAATCAATTCAGATATCGGGGTTTGATTATGCTCGACAGGGAAGGCTTCAGGCCCAACGTCGGCATCATCCTGCTCAACGCGCGCAACCAGGTGTTCTGGGGCAAGCGTCTGCGCACCCACTCGTGGCAGTTTCCGCAGGGTGGCATCAAGTACGGCGAGACGCCGGAGCAGGCGATGTTCCGCGAGCTCCACGAAGAAGTGGGCTTGCGGCCCGACCATGTGCGCATCATTGCCCGCACGCGTGACTGGCTGCGCTACGAGGTGCCGGATCACTTCATCCGCAAGGATGCGCGGGGCCATTACCGCGGCCAGAAGCAGATCTGGTTCCTGCTGCGCCTGATGGGGCGCGACAGCGATCTGGACCTGCGCGCCACCGACCACCCCGAGTTCGACGCCTGGCGCTGGAACGAGTACTGGGTGCCGCTGGACCTGGTGATCGAGTTCAAGCGCGACGTGTACCAGATGGCGCTCAGCGAACTGGCGCGCTTTCTGCCGCGTGTGAACCACCACAACCGCTATCTGCGCACCGGCATGCGGCCGCGTCCGCACGAGGACGGCTGGCGCCACGACGGCCACCACGACGGTCGCCATGACGGCGAGGGGCCGCAGAGCGCCCCCACCCCGCTGGACGCAGTGCACGATGGGTCGCCGAACCCGCTGCTGGCGCCCGACGAGCCGGTCATGACCGGCGCCGCGGCCTTCGACGACGCGCCGGCCCGGCCTGCGCACGCCGACGCGCGGCATGACCCCCTGGGCGACGACGCGGGCACCGAAGCCCAGCGCCGGCTCAACGGCAGCTGACCGTCGGCTGACCAGACCTCGTCCGGTGGCGCAGGCCTGGCGCCTCAGGCGCCGGCTTCGTTCCAAGGCAGCATCAGCGTCACCATCAGCAGCTTCTGGAACTCGGGCTCGAAGCGGTCGATGATGGCCTGCGGATCCGGGCACAGCCGCTCGTCGGTGATCAGCCCGAACTGCACGCCGCCGCCGTAGCTGAGGATGGACACGCCCACGCCGATGTTGCCGGAGGCCGGCACCCAGAACAGCGTCTGGCGCAGCGTGGCGCCGCAGAACGTCAGGTGCTGGCGCGGGCCGGGCACGTTGGTCATCACCGCGGTGGCCTTCTTGGCGAACAGGTTCAGCACCATGTCCTGCGCGCTCTTGACCAGCAGGCCGCTGGCCGCCAGCACGCCGAAGGCCAGCAGCGGCTGGTAGCTGCCCTTGAGCGCGCGCATGCGGGCGCGCACCGCGTACACGCGCTCGATCGGGTTCTCGATGCCGATGGGCAGCACCAGGGGCACCAGGCCGAAGCGGTTGCCCAGCTGCCAGGCCTGCTCCAGCGGGCGCAGGTTCACCGGCACCATCGCGCGGATCTCCTGACCCGCCGGGTCTTCGCCCTTGGCGCGCAGGTAGCCGCCGATGGCGCCCGACACGCAGGCCAGCAGCACGTCGTTCACCGAGCAGTTCAGGCCATGGCCGATGGCCTTGACCACGTCCAGCGGCATCGGCTCGTTCCAGGCCACCACCTTGCGGCCCATCGGGTGGCCCTTCAGCGAGGTGGGCGAGTCGTCGGCCATCAGCGCCAGCGCTGCGGTGTCGCTGAGCACCTGCACGCCCACGCGGGCCAGGTCCATGGTGCCGGCCAGCGTGTCGGTGATCGGCGCCTGCGGATTGGCCAGCAGGTCGATCGACTTGGCCATGCCGGTGCCGCCCATGCCGATGAGCTTGACGGTCAGGTCGGTGAGCGGCTTGACCAGGGTGTCGGAGAGCCAGTCGGCCTCGTGCGCGGGATCGTGCGCCGCGCCGCGCTTGCGCCGGCTGGGCGGTGCGTCGCCGCCGTCGGTGATCGAGTTGGTGACCGCGATCAGCGCGATGCCGTCGGCGATGCAGTGGTGCACCCGGATGATCAGCGCGCAGCCACCCTCGTAGTCCTCGACCAGGTGGAACTGCCACAGCGGCCGGTTGGGATCGAGCGGCGTCATCGCCAGCTCGCCGCAGCGCTGCTGCAGTGCCTGGCGCTCGCTCTGCCCGGCGCGGCGCGGCAGCACCTCGGGCACCACGTGGCGGCGGATGTCGAAGTGCGGGTCGGTCACCCAGTTGGCGCCCAGCGCGTCATGCTCCACGCGCTGGCCGAAGCGTTCGTACTTCAGCAGCCGCGAGGCGATGCGCTCGCGCACGGTGTCCAGCGTGATGGCGCGGTCGAGCAGCCAGACGCCCACGATCATCATCTGGTTGACGTCGTTGTCCATGCGCAGCCACGCCGTGTCGACACGGGACATGCGGTGGGCGGTGGTGTCGGGCACGGGCGTCTCCTGGTGTTCTTGGCGTGGACTGCAGTGGGGGCGCCGGTCTAGAGATCGGCCTGCCCGCCGTTCACCTTGCTGGGTAAGATCCACAGCGTCAAGCCCGATTTTCACCCGTTGGAGACAAGCACCATGCCCGACATCAAGGCCAAATTCGAGCAGGCCGTGGCCGAAAGCAAGACCTTGCCGGAAAAGCCCGACAACATGACCCTGCTCAAGATCTACGCGCTGTACAAGCAGGCCACTGCGGGCGACGTGGAAGGCAAGCGCCCGGGCTTCACCGACATGGTGGGCCGCGCCAAGTTCGACGCCTGGGATGCGCTGAAGGGCACCGACGCCAAGGCGGCGATGCAGCAGTACATCGACCTGATCGAAAGCCTGAAGTAACCCCGCCTGTGGCGGCCCAGGCCGCTGCCACAGCGGTAGCACCGCCAGCGGCGCCGGGTGAACGGCGCCTCGGGGCTACTTCGCCTTGCGGCCCTTGGCCGCCTTGCTGGCCGCGCCGAGCAGCGTGTCGAGGTTCTTCTCGATCTCGGCCTCGATGGTCTTGGCGAAGGCCCCCAGCAGGAAGCCCAGCTTGGCTTCCAGATCAAAGTGGTCGGCGGCCACGATCAGCCGGCCCTTCACGCCGCTGCGCGTGAACTCCACCGTGTCGCTGGTCTCGCCCTCCAGCACGGTGCATTCCATGTCGAACTTCTGCTCCACCTCCTCGGCCCAGGACCAGGCGACCTCGCGCGCCTTGGGCAGGCCGAGGGCATGGTCGCGGTGGATGTGGATGTCGGGCATGGGACGGGTCTCCGTTCGGGGCTGAGGATGCGTCAAGGGACGAGGGCGCGCAGTGTCGCGTGCCGCTCGTCGCGCGGCAAGGCGGCCAGGCCCTGCACCGCGGCGTGGAAGCGCGCGAAGTCGCGGCCCTCGCGCTCGAACAGGCGCTCGAAGGCCGGCACCAGGCCGTCGTAGCTGGCCTGCAGCGCCAGCGTGGCATTGTTGGCCTGGGCGAACCAGGTGTCGTAGCCGGTGAAGCCGGCCCAGGCCGGATGACCGCCCTGCTTGAGCTGCTCATGGGCGCTGCGCAGCGCCGCCAGGATGGCGGCCTTGGCGGCGCGCTGCTCGGCCTCGGGCCGGCCGCTGGCGTACAGCGTGCGCAACTCGGCACGGGCGCGGCGCGTCAGGGCCCGGAAATCGGCGCGGCGCTGGGCGATGGCCGGGTCTTCCGGCGGACGCCGGGCCTCGCGCTGCCAGCGCGCCAGGCCCAGCTGCTCCACCGCGGTGGCGTAGCTCTCGTTGAACTCGGTGTCGCCCGGCGCATAGGCGACCTGGTGCGCCAGCTCGTGGAACACCAGGCGCGCCAGTTCGGCCTCGCTGCCGCGCACGAAGGTGTTGAGCAGCGGATCACCACCCAGCCAGTTGGTCCAGCCCAACGTGGAATAGGCCGGCACGCCGTAGACCCAGGCTTCCCAACCCTCGCGCCGCAGGGCCTGGGCCTCCTGCTCGGCGGCCGCGCGGTCGAAGTAGCCGCGGTAGCCGGCGCAGCCCATCACCGGGTAGCACCAGGTCTTGAGCGTCAGCGACAGCTCGGGCGCGGCCACCACGTTCCACACCGCGGCGTTGCGGCCCAGATCGGCATAGCGGCGGTAGCTGGCGTTGTCGGGCAGGGCCAGCGCGCTGACGGCATAGGCGCGGATCTGCTGCGCCAGTTGCAGGCGCTCGCGCAACGCTGGCGGCGTGGCCGGGTCGGCCAGCCAGTCGTCGACCGGCCGCGCCTGGCGCAGCAGGGCCACATGGCCGCCGATGGACTGCGCGTAATAGCCCACCGAGCTGCAGCCGCTGCTGCCCAGCGCCGCGGCGGCGGCCAGCACCGCCCCCGCCACCAGCGTGGCCGTGCGGCGGCGGCGCCGCGGTGCGCCGTCGGCCTGCATCAGGTCGTGGTGGCCGGGGCCACGACCGGGGCCGCGTCGGTCGCGGTGCGGTCGGCTTCCACCTCCACCAGGCAGTCGTAGAAGGTGGGCGCACGGCCGATGTCGGTGAGCCGCTGGCTGGTGAGCTGGTTGACGTTGGTGCCGTCCAGGCCCAGCTTGCGCCACCAGATGCCCAGGCCGTTGACCACGCCGGACCGCGCCCGCGTGCTCACCGCCGCATGGCAGCGGTAGCTGCCGCGTGCGTTGAACACGCGCACCACGCTGCCATCGGCGATGCCGCGCGGCGCGGCATCGTCGGGGTGGATCTCCAGCAGCGGCCGGCCTTCGATGCTGCGCAGGCTGGTGACGTTGACGAAGGTGGAATTCAGGAAGTGCCGCGCCGGCGGCGAGATCATCGCCAGCGGGTAGCGCGCGGCCAGGTCCGGCGCACTGGCCGGGCTTTCATGCGGCGGCACATGGCGCGGCACGCCCAGGCCGGGCACCACCACGCGTGCCTTGCCGCCGGGCGTGGCGAAGCCACCATCGGCAAACGGCAGCTCGGGCACCGGCAGGCGCACCCAGCCGTCGCGCAGCAGCGCTTCGAAGTCGAGGCTGGGCAGGGCCTGGCGACAGATGGCCTCGTCGCTGTCGGCGAAGCAGGGCTCGGTGAAGCCCAGGCGCGCGGCCAGCTGGCGGAACACCTCGGTGTTGGGCCGGGCCTCGCCCACCGGTGCGATGGCCGGCTGGTTCAGCAGCGCATAGCTGTGGCCGTAGCTGCCGTGGATGTCCCAGTGCTCGAGCTGCGTGGTGGCCGGCAGCACGTAGTCGGCATGGTCGGCGGTGTCGGTGAGGAAGTGCTCCAGCACCACGGTGAACAGGTCCTCGCGCGCGAAGCCCGCGGCCACCTTGGCCGACTCGGGCGCCACCGCCACCGGGTTGCTGTTGTAGACCACCACGGCCTCGATCTTCGGGCCGAAAGCGCCCCCCTGAGGCCCGTCACCCGGGTGCAGCAGCGCATCGCCGATGGTGCTCATGTTGATGGTGCGCGGCGTGCGGCCGGCCAGCAGGTCGGGCCGCTGCAGCGCACGGTCGTCGCGCACGCGGGCGATCCAGCTGGACGAGGACAGCAGCAGGCCGCCACCGCGCTGGCGCCACGCCCCGGTCAGGCAGGGCAGCAGCGCGATCAGGCGCACCGCATTGCCGCCGCCGTGCACGCGCTGCATGCCGTAGTTCAGGCGGATGGCGGCGGGCCGCGTGCTGGCGTAGTCGTGTGCCAGCTGGCGAATCACCGCGACGTCGATGCCGCAGACCTCGGCCGCACGCTCGGGCGGCCACTGCAGCGCCTCGGCCTTCAGCGCGTCGAAGCCGTCGACATGGCGGGCGATGTAGTCGTGGTCCAGCCGGTCATGGGCGATCAGCTCGTGCATCAGCGCCAGCGCCAGCGCGCCGTCGGTGCCCGGCCGCAGGGCGATGTGCTGGTGGCACTTGTCGGCCGTCTCGGTGCGGCGCGGGTCGATGGCGATCAGCTTGGCGCCGTTGCGCTTGGCCTGCTGGGCAAAGGTCCAGAAGTGCAGGTTGCTGGCGATCGAGTTGCTGCCCCAGATCAGGATCAGCTTGGCGTGGGCGTAGTCCTCCAGGTGCATGCCCAGCTTGCCGCCGTAGGTGGCAGCCAGGGCCTCGCTGCCGGCCGAGGCGCAGATGGTGCGGTCGAGCAGCGACGCGCCCAGCTTGTGGAAGAAGCGCGCGGCCATGCTCTCGCCCTGCACCATGCCCATGGTGCCGGCGTAGCTGTAGGGCAGGATGGCTTGCGGATCACGTGCGGCGATGGTGCGCAGGCGCTGCGCGATGTCGTCGAGCGCCTCGTCCCAGCCCACCGGCTGGAACTGCCCGCTGCCCTTGGGCCCCACCCGCTTGAGCGGCGTGAGCACCCGCTCGGGGTGGTAGCTGCGCTCGGCATAGCGCGACACCTTGGTGCACAGCGCGCCATGGGTGGGCGGGTGCGCCGGGTCGCCGGCCACCCGGATCACCCGGCCGCCGCGCACCGTGACCTGCAGCGCGCAGGTGTCGGGGCAATCGTGCGGGCAGGCGCCGCGCACCAGGCGGTCGCCGGCCTCGGCGGCGGTGTCGGAGGAGGTCGCGATCAGGCTCATCCGGCGATGATGGCACAGCCCCTGTTCGGGTTGGCACGCGCCAGCGGGGCACGAATCTCGCGTTAGGCTCGCGCTCCCTGGCGTCGCCGTCGTCACGCCGATCCAATCGCCCCGAGCCATGCGTTCCCTGTCGTTCCCCTCCCGCCGCCAGGCGCTGCAGCGCCTGGGTGGCCTGGGCGCCCTGGCCGCCGCGCCGGCCTTCGGCCAGCCCGAGCGCCCCATCGTGCTGGGCCAGTCGGCCGCCATCACCGGCCCGGCCGCGCAGCTGGGCCTGCAGATGCACCAGGGCGCGCGCCTGGTGTTCGATGCGGTGAACGCCGCCGGCGGCATCAACGGCCGGCCGGTCGAGCTGCGCCTGGTGGACGATGGCTACGAGCCCGAGCGCTGCAAGGCCAACACCGACAAGTTCATCCAGGACGAGGTGTTCGCGCTGTTCGGCTACGTGGGCACGCCCACGGCGCTGGCCGCGCTGCCCGCGGTGACGGCGGCGCAGGTGCCGTTCATCGCGCCCTTCACCGGGGCGCAGGCGCTACGCGAGCCGTTCAACCGCAACGTGTTCCATGTGCGCGCGTCGTACTTCGACGAGACGGCGCTGATCGTGCGCCACCTGGCCGGCCTGCGGCTGCACAAGATCGCGGTGTTCCGCCAGAACGACAGCTACGGCCAGGCCGGCCTGGACGGCGTGCAGCGCGCGCTGGCCGCCATCGGCCGCGAACCGCTGGCCGTGGGCACGGTGGAGCGCAACAGCGTGAACGTGGCTGCCGCGGTGCAGGCCATCGTGGCCCGGCAGCCCGAGGCCGTGGTGCTGATCAGCGCCTACAAGAGCTGCGCCGCCTTCATCCGCGCGGCGCGCGCGGCGGGCTACGGCGGGCTGTTCTACAACGTGTCCTTCGTCGGCACCCAGGCGCTGATCGACGAGCTGGGCAAGGAGGCGCGCGGCGTGCAGGTGAGCCAGGTGATGCCCTCGCCCTTCTCCACCACCAACGGCGCCTCGCGCGAGTACCTGGAGGCCATCCGCCAGGCCGGCGGCAAGCACCAGCCCAACTACTCGGGCATGGAGGGCTTTGTCGGCGCGCGCGTGCTGGTGGAGGGCCTGCGCCGGGCCGCCGCCAGTGCCAAGACGCTGAACCGCGAAGCCCTGGTCAGCGCGCTGGAGAACCTGCGCCTGGACTTCGGTGGCTTCACGGTCGCCTTCGGCCCGCGCCAGCACGTGGGCTCCAGCTTCGTCGAACTGACGCTGCTGACCGAGGACGGCAAAGTGCGTCGCTGAGCGCCAGCGCACAGCCCGCACGGTTCTGGGGCCATCGCCACCCGGCATAAACTGGCCCGTTTCCTGCCTTGCCAGACCCGACACCGAGGAGCCGCACCCCATGCGCCTGATCGAATCCATCCTGGCCGACGCCGCCAGCATCACCACGCTGCGCCGAGACATCCACGCCCACCCCGAGCTGTGCTTCAAGGAAGAGCGCACCTCGGACCTGATCGCCAAGGCCCTGACCGACTGGGGCATCCCGGTGCACCGCGGGCTGGGCACCACCGGCGTGGTGGGCATCGTGAAGAACGGCAGCAGTGCGCGCGCCGTGGGCCTGCGCGCCGACATCGATGCGCTGCCGATCCAGGAAGGCAACACCTTCGCCCATGCCAGCCGCCACGCCGGCAAGATGCACGCCTGCGGCCACGACGGCCACACCGCCATGCTGCTGGCCGCCGCCAAGCACCTGGCCAAGCACCGCAACTTCGACGGCACCGTGTACCTGGTGTTCCAGCCAGCCGAGGAAGGCGGCGGCGGTGCGCGCGAGATGATCCAGGACGGCCTGTTCGACAAGTTCCCGATGGAGGCGATGTTCGGCGCGCACAACTGGCCGGGCATGCAGGTGGGCCAGTTCGCGTTGAAGTCGGGCCCCTGCTACGCGTCGAGCAACGAGTTCGAGATCGTCATCCGCGGCAAGGGCGCGCATGGCGCGATGCCGCATCTGGGCATCGACCCGGTGCCGGCCGCCTGCGCCATGGTGCAGGGCTTCCAGACCATCATCAGCCGCAACAAGCGGCCGATCGACACCGGCGTGATCTCGGTGACCATGATCCACACCGGCGAGGCCACCAACGTCATTCCCGAGGCCTGCACCATCGAAGGCACGGTGCGCACCTTCACGATGGACGTGCTCGACCTGATCGAGCAGCGCATGCAGGCCATGGCCGAGGCCACCGCGCTGGCCTATGGCTGCACGGCCGAGTTCCGCTTCAAGCGCAACTACCCGCCCACCATCAACCATGAGGCCGAGACCGCCTTCGCCCGCCGCGTGCTGGGCGAGGTGGTGGGCCCCGAGAACGTGCAGGAGTTCGAGCCGACGATGGGCGCCGAGGACTTCAGCTACTACCTGCAGAAGATTCCCGGCTGCTACTTCATGATCGGCAACGGCGACGGCGCGCACCGCGAGGGCGGCCACGGCCTGGGGCCGTGCATGCTGCACAACCCCAGCTACGACTTCAACGACGACCTGATCCCGCTGGGCGCCACCGCCTGGGTGCGCATCGCCGAGCAGTGGCTCAACACGCCCCGCTGAGGCTGCGATGACGCCCGACGCCCCGACGTACTTCTCGCAAAGCTACGCCGAGGCGCGTGGCAAGTTCCTGGCCGCGGCCGAAGCCGCGAACCTGGATGTGCACTCTGAGCCACACCCGCTGCTGGGCCGCGACGGCGAGCCGCTGGCGCTCGACATCGTGCGCGACGGCCCGGCCGATGCGCGCGCAGTGCTGATCCTCAGCTCGGCCTGCCATGGCGTGGAGGGCTACTGCGGCTCGGGCGTGCAGGTGGCGCTGCTGGGCGATGCGGGCTTTCGCGCCGCCGCCCATGCCGCCGGCGTGGCAGTGCTGTACCTGCATGCGCTGAACCCCTACGGCTTCTCGTGGTGGCGCCGCACCACGCACGAGAACGTCGACCTGAACCGCAACTTCCAGAACTTCCACCAACCGCTGCCGGTGAACCAGGCCTATGCCGAGATCGCCCACCTGGTGGTGCCGCAGGACTGGCCGCCCGCGCCCGGCGTGCAGCAGGCGGTCGACGCCTACATCGCCCGACACGGCCTGAAGGCCTGGCAGACCGCCGTGACCTCGGGCCAGTACCAGTACCCCGAAGGCCTGTTCTTCGGCGGCCACGGGCCCACCTGGAGCCAGATGGCGGTGCGCCATGCGCTGCGCGAGCACGGCCAGCGCTGCACCCGCCTGGGTTGGATCGACTTCCACACCGGGCTCGGCCCCAGCGGCGTGGGCGAACGCATCTTCGCCTGCCGCGACGACGCGGTGGCCCTGGCCCGCGCCCGCGCCTGGTGGGGGCCGGGCATCACGTCGATCTACGACGGCAGTTCCACCTCGGCGCTGCTGACCGGCCTGATGTGGACCGTGGCCTACGAGGCCTGCCCGCAGGCCGAGTACACCGGCATCGCGCTGGAATACGGCACCGTGCCGGTCGAGGAAGTGCTGGACGCGCTGCGTGCCGACCAGTGGCTGGAGAACCACCCCGAAGCCGACACGCTGGATCCGGCCCGGCGTGCCGCCATCAAGCAGCGGCTGCGCGACGCGTTCTACACCGACACCGATGTGTGGAAGCGGCAGATCGTGGCCCAGGGGCGCGAGGCCGCGCACCAGGCGGTGGCAGGGCTGGGCGGCGCCTGATGTCCTGAACTGACCGCAGACGGTCCGGCCGCGGTGCTGCGCGCACCGCCGTCGCGCGTGACCATGGCGGCTCCCGACACCAGGAGCCCACCATGTCCGCATCTTCCGCCCTCCCGGCCCACCCCGCCACGACCGCCCTGCTGCTGATCGACGTGCAGCAGTCGTTCAAGCACCGACCGTACTGGTCCGAGGCCGACCTGCCGGCCTACCTGGCCGCCACCGCCGCGCTGCTGGCCGGCTGCATGGCGCGCGGCGTGCCCATCGTGCGCATCTTCCACACCGACGGGCCGCGCAGCGCCGACAACCCCTTCGCGCTGGAGAGCGGCCTGGTCCGCCCGCTGGACGGCCTGCTGCCCTTCGACGCTGCGCTGACGGTGGAAAAGCACCGCCACAGCGCGCTGGTGGGCACCGGGCTGGCCGTGTGGCTGCACCAGCAGGGCATCCGCCGGCTGATGGTGGCCGGCATCCGCACCGAGCAGTGCTGCGAGACCACCGCGCGCCACGCCAGCGACGAGGGCTGGACGGTGGACTTCGTCACCGAGGCCACGCTGACCTTCGACATGCGCACGCCGGCCGGCCAGCCGCTGACGGCCGCGCAGATCCGCGAGCGCACCGCCACCGTGCTGGCCGGGCGCTTCGCCACGCTGGTCGGCGTGGACGAGGCGCTGTCGCGCGCGGCATGATGGCCGCATGATCGACGTCCTCTTCGTCGTCCTGCCCGACACCCTGCTGCTCGACCTGGCCGGCCCGGCCGAGGCCTTCCGCCTGGCCAACCAGGCGCTGGCGCGGCGCGGGCGGCCGGCCGCGTTCCGCCTGCGCTATGCCGGCCCGGCCCCGCAGGCGCGCTCGTCGGTGGGCCTGATGCTGGCCGAACTGGAGCCGCTGCCCGAATCCTTCAACCGCCCCACCTGGGCGGTGCTGCTGGGCCGCCCCGGCGAGGCGCCGCGCGTGCTGCAGCGCCAGCGCGCCTGGCTGGCCACGCGGCAGTGGCTGGTGCGGCAGGTGGCGCCGGTGCTGGCCGACGACGGCTCGGCGCACCGGCTGATGACCGTGTGCGTGGGCGCCCTGCTGGCGGCCGACGCCGGCCTGCTGGCCGGCCGGCGCTGCACCACCCACCACGAACTGCTGGACGACCTGGCGCAGATCGCGCCCACGGCGCTGGTGCAGGCCAACCAGGTGTGGGTGGAAGACGGCGCGCTGTTCACCAGCGCCGGCATCACCGCCGGCATCGACCTGGCGCTGCACTGCATCGCCCGCGAGTGCGGCGACGCGCTGGCCGCCAGCGTGGCCCAGGTGATGGTGACGGCCACGCGGCGCACCGCCGCGGCGCCGCAACTGTCGCCGCTGCTGGCCTTCCGCGACCACCTGCACCCGGCCGTGCACCGCGTGCAGGAGGCGGTGGCCGAGCGCCCCGCCGAGACCTGGAGCGCCGACGCCCTGGCCGCGGTGGCCCATGTCACGCCACGGCACCTGGCGCGGCTGTTCCGCCAGCACACCGGCCTGAGCCCGCGCGACTATGTGGAGCATGTGCGCGCCTCGCTGGCCCGCCAGGCCCTGGCGCGCGGGGCCAGCGCGCCCCAGGCCGCCGCGTTTGCCGGCTTCCGCAACGACCGGCAATGGCGCCGCGCGCGCGGCCGCACCCAGCACGCACCCTGAGCGTGCGCAGCGCCCCGCTGCGGGGCGCCACCGGCCGGCACAGCCCCTGAATCGATCGCCTGGGCGGCCGCGGGCCGCGTGCCACGGGGGTTTGTCCGGGCTCGCCACCTGGCACGCCGGTTGCGTAGGATTGCCTGAAATCCTGACCAAACGGTCAGCTTCAAGGTGAATCCGGGCCACCCGCTGCCCGGTGCGAGGAGCCCTCACCCGTGTCATCTGCCCACGCCTCGATCACCGCGGTCGACGCCGACATCCGGCCGAACCGCCTGGGTCACGACCAGCTGGCCCAGCGTTTCGCCGACGCGGCGCCGCGCCTCACGCGCACCCAGGCCCTGGTGGAGGCCGAGCGCTGTCTCTACTGCCATGACGCGCCCTGCGCCACGGCCTGCCCCACCGGCATCGACATCCCCAGCTTCATCCGCCGCATCGCCGAGGACAACCTGCGCGGCGCGGCCCGCGCCATCCTCAGCGCCAACCCGCTGGGCGGCACCTGCGCCCGCGTGTGCCCCACCGAAGAGCTGTGCGAGCAGGTCTGCGTGCGCAGCACCCAGCAAGGCAAGCCGGTGGTCATCGGCCAGCTGCAGCGCTACGCCACCGATGCGGTGATGGACCGCCCCTACAGCGCGCTGTTCCCGCGCGCAGCCGCCACCGGCAAGACCGTGGCCGTGGTGGGCGCCGGCCCGGCCGGCCTGGCCTGCGCGGTGGAGCTGGCCCGCCGCGGCCACGACGTGGTGATGCACGACGCCCGGCCCAAGGCCGGCGGCCTGAACGAGTACGGCCTGGCCACCTACAAGATGGCCGACGACTTCGCGCAGCGCGAGATCGACTGGCTGTTCGGCATCGGCGGCATCACCGTCAAGAACGGCTGGCGCCTGGAGACGGCCGCGCAGCTGCAGGCCCTGCAACGCGAGTACGCGGCCGTGTTCCTGGGCGTGGGCCTGGCGCACACGCACGGCCTGGGGATTGCCGGCGAAGGCCTGGCCGGCGTGCGCGATGCGGTGGACTTCATCGCCGAGCTGCGCGAGGCCACCTCGGCCGGCCGGCTGCAGGCCGTGCCCATCGGCCGCCGCGTGGTGGTGATCGGCGGTGGCATGACGGCCGTGGACGCCGCAGTGCAAAGCAAGCTGCTGGGTGCCGAGAGCGTGCACATGGTCTACCGCCGCGGGCCCGAGCAGATGGGCGCGTCGGACGCCGAGCAGCAGTGGGCACAGACGCATGGCGTCACCCTGCACCACTGGCTGGCGCCCGAGGCCATCCTGGGCGAGGCCGGCCATGTCACCGGCGTGCGCTTCGCGGTGCAGGACCTGGTGGGCGGGCACCTGAAGCCCACCGGCGAGCACCGCGCCTTCGAGGCCGACATGGTGTTCAAGGCCATCGGCCAGAAGCTGGACGTGGCGCTGTGGCAGGGCTGCGGGCTGACGATCCAGCAAGGCCGCATCGCCGCCGACGACGACGGCCGCACCGGCGTGCCGGGCCTCTTTGCCGGCGGCGACTGCCGTGCCGGCGGCCGTGACCTGACCGTCGAGGCGGTGGAAGACGGCAAGCGCGCCGCCGCCGCCATCCATGCCCAACTGACCGCCTGAGCCGGGAGCATCACCATGGCCGATCTGACCAACCACTTCGCCGGCATCAAGAGCCCCAACCCCTTCTGGCTGGCCAGCGCGCCGCCCACCGACAAGGCCTACAACGTCCATCGCGCCTTCGAGGCCGGCTGGGGCGGCGTGGTCTGGAAGACGCTGGGCGAGGAAGGCCCGCCGGTGGTGAACGTGAGCGGCCCGCGCTACGGCGCGCTGCTGACGCCCGACCGCCGCATGCTGGGCTTCAACAACATCGAGCTGATCACCGACCGGCCGCTGGCCGTCAACCTGGCCGAGATGCGCGAGATCAAGCGCCTGTGGCCCGACCGCGCGCTGGTGGCCAGCATCATGGTGCCCTGCACCGAGAGCGCCTGGAAGGCCATCCTGCCGATGGTGGAAGACACCGGTTGCGACGGCATCGAGCTGAACTTCGGCTGCCCGCATGGCATGAGCGAGCGCGGCATGGGCGCGGCCGTGGGCCAGGTGCCCGAGTACATCCAGATGGTCACGGCCTGGTGCAAGCAGTACAGCAAGCTGCCGGTGATCGTGAAGCTCACGCCCAACATCACCGACATCCGCAAGCCGGCCCTGGCCGCCAAGAACGGCGGCGCCGACGCGGTGAGCCTGATCAACACCATCAACTCCATCATGGGCGTGGACCCGGCCACGCTGACCATGAGCCCCAGCACCGCCGGCATGGGCTCGCACGGCGGCTACTGCGGCCCGGCCGTCAAGCCCATCGCGCTGAACATGGTGGCCGAGATCGGCCGCTCGCCTGAGACGGCCGGCATCCCGATCAGCGGCATCGGCGGCGTGGGCAGCTGGCGCGACGCGCTGGACTACATCGCGCTCGGCGCCGGCAATGTGCAGGTGTGCACCGCGGCCATGGTCTACGGCTTCAAGATCGTGCAGGAGATGATCGACGGCCTGTCGAACTACATGGACGAGATGGGCTTCCAGACCACGGAAGACTTCCGCGGCCGCGCGCTGCCCACCGTCACCGACTGGCAGTACCTGAACCTCAACGCCACCAGCAAGGCGGTGATCGACCCCGACAAGTGCATCGAGTGCGGCCGCTGCCACATCGCCTGCGAAGACACCTCGCACCAGGCCATCACCGCGGTGAAGGACGGCCAGCGCCACTTCGAGGTGAAGGAAGAGGAATGCGTGGGCTGCAACCTGTGCGTCACCGTGTGCCCGGTGCCCGAGTGCATCACGCTGCGCACGCTGGCCCCCGGTGAACTGGACCAGCGCACCGGCCAGCCGGTGCCGGCCCAGGCCCGCAACTGGACCGC
Source organism: Pseudaquabacterium inlustre (assembly GCF_038066595.1). Classification (NCBI taxonomy): domain Bacteria; kingdom Pseudomonadati; phylum Pseudomonadota; class Betaproteobacteria; order Burkholderiales; family Sphaerotilaceae; genus Pseudaquabacterium; species Pseudaquabacterium inlustre. Next base: position 414,957 of record NZ_JBBUTH010000011.1, on the reverse strand, counting down.
CCACCCCAATAACCCCATGCGCAAGGCGCCGGAGCCGGCCTGATACTGGCCGGCGGCCCGCTGGCACCACCCTTGCTGGCAGGTGCCCATCCCCACACCCAACGAAGGACTGCACCATGACCCTGCGCCGCTCCCTCCTGCTCTCCACCGTGGCCGCTGCGGCCGCCCTTGCCTCGTTCGCGCCCGGCGCCTTCGCCCAGGCGGCCAAACTGAAGGTGGCGGCGGTCTACACCGTGCCGTTCGAGCAGCAATGGGTCAGCCGCCTGCACATCGCGCTGAAGGCCGCCGAGGCGCGTGGCGAGATCGAATACAAGGCCAGCGAGAACATCGCCAACGCCGACTACGAGCGCGTGATGCGCGAGTACGCCACCGGCGGCGCGCAGCTGATCGTCGGCGAGGCCTTCGCGGTGGAAGCCGCCGCCCGCAAGGTGGCCAAGGACTTCCCGAAGACCAGCTTCCTGATGGGCAGCTCGGGCAAGCCGCAGGCGCCCAACTTCGCCGTCTTCGACAACTACATCCAGGAGCCCAGCTACCTGGCTGGCATGGTGGCCGGCGGCATGACCAAGAGCAACAAGATCGGCATGGTCGGCGGCTTCCCGATCCCCGAGGTGAACCGCCTGATGCACGCCTTCATGGCCGGCGCCAAGGAAGTGAACCCCAAAGTCGAGTTCTCGGTCACCTTCATCAACAGCTGGTTCGACCCGCCCAAGGCCAAGGAAGCCGCCTTCGCGATGATCGACAAGGGTGCTGACGTGATGTATGCCGAGCGCTTTGGCGTCAGCGACGCGGCCAAGGAACGCAAGGTGCTGGCCGTGGGCAACGTGATCAACACCCAGGACAAGTACCCCGACACCGTGGTGGCCAGCGCGCTGTGGCACATGGAGCCGTCGATCGACCGCGCCATCAAGCTGGCCAAGGACGGCAAGTTCACGGCCGAGGACTACGGCCCCTACTCGATGATGAAGCACAAGGGCTCGTCGCTGGCGCCGCTGGGCACCTTCGAGAAGAAGGTGCCGGCCGACATCGTGACCAAGGTGCAGGCCAAGGAGAAGGCGATCCTGGGCGGCTCGTTCACGGTGAAGGTGGACGACAGCCAGCCGAAGGCGGCTTTCAAGTAATCCGCTGACATGGCCCTGCTGCGACTCGTCGGCATCACCAAGCGCTTCGGCAGCCTGGTGGCCAACGACGACGTGTCGCTCGAGCTGGCGGCAGGCGAGGTGCTGGCCCTGCTGGGCGAGAACGGCGCCGGCAAGTCCACGCTGATGTCCATCCTGTTCGGCCATTACGTGGCCGATGCCGGGCACATCACGCTGGACGGCCGGCCGTTGCCGCCCGGTGACACGCGCGCCGCACTGGCCGCGGGCATCGGCATGGTGCACCAGCACTTCACGCTGGCCGAGAACCTCAGCGTGCTCGACAACGTGATGCTGGGCACCGAGCCGCTCACCCGCCTGCGCACGCGGCGCGATGCGGCCCGCGCGCAGCTGCTGGCCACCGCGCAGCGCTGCGGCCTGGCCGTGGACCCCGAGGCGCGCGTGGCCACGCTGTCGGTGGGCGAGCGCCAGCGGGTCGAGATCCTGAAGGCCCTGGTGCGCGGCGCCCGCGTGCTGGTGTTGGACGAACCCACGGCCGTGCTCACGCCGCAGGAGGCGCAATCGCTGTTCGCCACGCTGCGCCAGCTGGTGGCGGGCGGCCTGGCGGTCATCTTCATCAGCCACAAGCTCGACGAGGTGATGGCCGTGGCGCAGCGCGCCGTGGTGCTGCGCGCCGGCCGCAAGGTGGCCGAGGTGACCGTGGCCGACAGCAGTGCCGCCGAGCTGGCGCGGCACATGGTGGGCGCGTCGGTGCAGGGGCTGGAGCGCCAGCCGCCGCGCCCGCGCCCGGCCGGCCAGGCGCCGCGCCTGGTGGTGCAGGGCCTGCACGCCCGCCATGCGCACGACCGCGTGGCGCTGGCGGATGTGAACCTCGACATCGCGCCCGGCGAGGTGCTGGGCATTGCCGGCGTCTCCGGCAACGGCCAGGGCTTGCTGGCGCGCGTGCTGGGCGGCGTGGTGGCGCCGGCCGCCGGCCGCATCACGCTGGATGGTGCGCCGCTGGCGCGCGATGCGCGCGGCGTGGTGGCCCAGCGCGTGGCACGCGTGCCCGAAGACCGGCAATCGGTGGGCGTGGTGGGCGACCTGCCGGTGTGGGAGAACCTGGCCGCCGAGGCGCTGTCCACGCCCGCCTTCAGCCGCTGGGGCTGGATCCGCCGTGCCGCTGCACTGGCCTATGCGCAGCGCAGCCTGCAGGCCTTTGATGTGCGTGGCGCCACGCCGCAGCGCCGCACCCGTGCGCTGTCGGGCGGCAACATGCAAAAGCTCATCCTGGCGCGCGTGCTGCAGCGCGCCGACGGCCAGACGCCGCAGCTCATCGTCGCCCACCAGCCCACCTGGGGCCTGGACATCGGTGCGGTGGGCTTCGTGCACCGCCAGCTGCGCGCGGCCTGCGCCGCCGGCGCGGCCGTGCTGCTGATCAGCGACGACCTGGACGAGATCGAACTGCTGGCCGACCGCATCGCGGTGATCTGCCATGGCCGCCTCACGCCGGCACGGCCGGCCACCGACTGGACGCGCGAGGCGCTGGGCTTGGCGATGGCCGGCACCGCCCACCCCGGCCAGGAACTGCCCCATGCGGCTTGAAGCCCGCGCCGAGGTGCGCCCCCGCCATGCGCTGGCCGCTGCGGCCGGCGCGCTGCTGGCCGTGCTGGCCCTGGTGGCGGCCTTGCTGACCGTGGCCGGCGCGCCGGTGGGCCGCAGCCTGGCGCTGCTGGCTGGCGGCGCCTTCGGCTCGGTGTTCGCGCTGAGCGAAACCTTCACCCGCGCCGTGCCGCTGATGCTCACCGGCCTGGCCGCCACCGCAGCCTTCCGCGCGCGGCTGTTCAACATCGGCGCCGAGGGCCAGCTGTATGCCGGCGCGATGGCCGCCGTGGCCGTGGGCGGTGTCTACGGCGAGCTGTTCAGCGCCACGCCGGTGCTGGGACAGGCGGTGATGTTTCTCGCCGCGGCGCTGACCGGTGCGCTGCTCTTGCTGGGCCCGGCGCTGGCCCGCCAGTGGTGGGGCGTGGACGAGGTGGTGTGCACGCTGCTGCTGAACTTCATCGTGCTGCTGGGCGTGGGCGCCCTGCTCGACGGGCCGATGAAGGACCCCGGCGCGATGGGCTGGCCGCAGAGCGTGGCGTTGGCGAGTGAACTGGAACTGGACAAGCTGCTGCCGCAGACCCGCGTGCACACCGGCCTGCTGCTGGCCCTGGCCTGCGCCGTGGCGCTGTGGGCGCTGCTGCGCTTCACCACGGCCGGCTTCCAGGTGCGGGCGCTGGGCGCCAATGCGCGGGCCGCGGCCTTCGTCGGCGTGCCGGTCACGCGCACCGTGGTGCTGGTGGCCCTGCTGTCGGGCGGCCTGGCCGGCCTGGCCGGCGCGGTGGAGGTGGCCGGGCGCACCAGCTATGTCACGCTGGACATGTCGCCGGGCTACGGCTATTCGGGCGTGGTGATCGCCATGCTGGCCGGCCTGCACCCGCTGGCCGTGGTGGCCAGCGCGGTGGGCGTGGCGGCCATCATCGTGGGCGCCGACAGCATGGGCCGCGCCCTCGGCGTGCCCAGCGTGCTGGCCGACGTGGTGGTGGCGGCCACGCTGCTGGCCGTGCTGGCCGCCAGCATGCTGACGCGCTACCGCCTGCGCTTCGACGGGCCGCGGGCCGCCTGAGGTCGATCACATGGACACCTTGGGTTCGATCCTCGAGATGATGGCCACGCTGCCCTTCTGGGTGGCCGTGCTGCGCGTGGCCACGCCGCTGATCCTGGGCACGCTGGGCGTGCTGCTGTGCGAGCGTGCCGGCGTGCTGAACCTGGGCATCGAAGGCCTGATGGTGGCCGGCGCCTTCTCGGGCTGGCTGGCCGTGTACCTGGGCCTGCCGCTGTGGGGCGGTGTGGCGGTGGCCGCCGGCGTGGGCGCGGCCTTCGGGTTGCTGCATGCTGGCTTCACGGTGCTGCTGGCCTTGTCGCAGCATGTGGCCGGGCTGGGCCTCACGCTGCTGGCCACGGCGCTGAGCTACTTTGCCTACCGCGTGGCCTTCCCGAAGGTGAACACGCCGCCCACCATCCGCCCCTTCGCCACGATGGACTGGCTGCCGATTCCCGTGCTGCAGCAGCAGACGCCGCTGACCCTGCTGGCCCTGGCCCTGGTGCCGCTGATCGGCTGGGCGCTGTACCGCACGCCCGCCGGCCTGGCGCTGCGCATGGCGGGTGAAAGCCCGGCGGCGGTGGAGGCGCAGGGCATTTCGGTGGCGCGGGTGCGCACGGCCGCGGTGGTGGCCGGCTCGGCGCTGATGGGCGTGGCCGGCGCCTTCCTCACGCTGTCGGCCTTCGACGCCTTCTTCTTCAACATGGTCAACGGCCGCGGCTGGGTGTGCGTGGCGCTGGTGGTGTTTGCCGGCTGGCGGCCGGGCAAGGCGCTGCTGGGCGCGCTGCTGTTCGCGGTGTTCGACGCGATGCAGTTGCGCCTGCAGCAGGCCGATGCCGGCGGCCTGCCCTACCAGCTGTACCTGATGCTGCCCTATGCGCTGGCGATTGCCGCGCTGGTGATCGCCAGCCGCCGCGCCAGCGCGCCACAAGCCTTGATGAAGCCCTACATCCCCGGCGAGCGCTGACCCGGTTCGCCCTGTTCCACCCCACACACACGACGGAGAGACACGCATGACCAAACCCCTGCTGATCCAAGGCGCCACCGTGGTCAATGCCGACCGCGAGTTCAAGGCCGACGTGCTGTGCGTGGACGGCCAGATCGCCGCCGTGGGCCCCGATCTCGAAGCGCCCGCCGGCGCTGACAAGCTCGACGGCAGCGGCCGCTACCTGATGCCCGGCGGCATCGACCCGCACACCCACATGCAGCTGCCCTTCATGGGCACGGTGACGCGCGACGATTTCTTCAGCGGCACGGCCGCGGCGCTGGCCGGCGGCACCACCAGCATCATCGACTTCGTGATCCCCGATCCGCAGGAGCCGCTGATGGACGCCTACCGCAAATGGCGCGGCTGGGCCGAGAAGGCGGCCAGTGACTACGCCTTCCACGTCGCCATCACCTGGTGGGGCGACAGCGTGCACCGCGACATGGGCACGCTGGTGAACGAGGAAGGCGTGAACAGCTTCAAGCACTTCATGGCCTACAAGAACGCCATCATGTGCGACGACGAGACGCTGGTGAACAGCTTCCGCCGCAGCCTGGAGCTGGGCGCCATGCCCACCGTGCACGCCGAGAACGGCGAGCTGGTGTTCCTGCTGCAGGCCGAGATGAAGGCCAAGGGCATCCTGGGCCCCGAGGGCCACCCCTTGAGCCGTCCGCCCGCCGTGGAGGCCGAGGCCGCGCAGCGCGCCATCGCGATTGCCGATGTGCTGAACGTGCCGATCTACATCGTGCACGTGTCCAGCGCCGAGAGCGCCGAAGCCATCGCCCGAGCCCGGGCGCGCGGCCAGCGCGTGTACGGCGAGGTGCTGGCCGGCCACCTGGTGATCGACGACAGCGTCTACCGCGACCCCGACTTCGTGAAGGCCGCGGCGCATGTGATGAGCCCCCCGTTCCGCGCCAAGGGCCATGGCCAGATGCTGTGGCGTGGCCTGCAGTCGGGCAGCCTGCACACCACGGCCACCGACCACTGCACCTTCTGCGCCGAGCAGAAGGCAGCGGGCAAGGACGACTTCAGCAAGATCCCCAACGGCTGCGGCGGGGTGGAAGAGCGCATGGCCGTGCTGTGGCACGAGGGCGTGAACGGCGGCAAGTTGACGCCCAGCGAGTTCGTGGCCGTGACCTCGGCCAACGCGGCCAGGCTGTTCAACCTGTACCCGAAGAAGGGCCTGATCGCCGCCGGCGCCGATGCCGACCTCGTGCTGTGGGATCCAGCCGCCACGCAGACGCTGTCGGTCAAGACCCAGCACAGCCTGGGCGACTACAACATCTTCGAAGGCATGACGGTGCAGGGCAAGGCCACCCACACGTTGACCCGCGGCCACCTGGCCTGGGCCGATGGCGACCTGCGCGCCGTGCGCGGCGCCGGCCAGTACCTCAAGCGCGCGCCCTTCGCGCCGCAGTTCGCGCCGCTGGCGCGCAAGGCCGAACTGGAACAACCCGTGCCGGTGGCGCGCTGAGCGCCGGCCCACCCGAATCAAGGAGCCCCACCATGGACATGAAAGCCACCCCTCTGCCCGAGAAGCTGCAAGGCCTGCGCGTCAACGGCGCCCGCCTGTGGGACAGCCTGATGGAACTGGCGCAGATCGGCGCCACCGAGAAAGGCGGCGTCTGCCGCCTGACGCTGACCGACCTGGACAAGCAGGGCCGTGACCTGATCAGCCGCTGGGCGAAGGAAGCCGGCATGACCATCACCATCGACAAGATCGGCAACGGCTTCCTGCGCCGGCCGGGCCGCAACAACGCGCTGCCGCCGGTGATGACCGGCAGCCACATCGACACCCAGCCCACCGGCGGCAAGTTCGACGGCAACTACGGCGTGCTGGCCGGCCTGGAGGTGGTGCGCACGCTGAACGACGCCGGCATCGAGACCGAGGCGCCCATCGAGGTGGCCTGGTGGACGAACGAGGAAGGCTCGCGCTTCGTGCCGGTGATGATGGGCTCGGGCGTGTTCGCCAAGGCCTTCACGCTGGAGACCGCCTATGCCGCGAAAGACGTGGACGGCAAGAGCGTGAAGGACGAGCTGGCACGCATCGGCTACATCGGCGAGCAGGAGCCGGGCGACCACCCGATCGGCTGCTACTTCGAGACCCACATCGAACAGGGCCCGGTGCTGGAGGACAACAAGAAGACCATTGGCGTGGTCACCGGCGTGCTGGGCATCCGCTGGTACGACTGCGTGGTGACCGGCATGGAAGCCCACGCCGGCCCCACGCCGATGGCGCTGCGCAAGGATGCGCTGCAGGTGGCCACGAAGCTGATGCAGGAAGTGGTGGCCTGCGCCCACCGCCACCCGCAGGCCGACGGCAGCAACCATGGCCGCGGCACGGTGGGCATGGTGCAGGTGTTCCCGAACAGCCGCAACGTGATCCCGGGCCGGGTGAAGTTCAGCATCGACCTGCGCAATTCCAGCGACGCGCTGTGCGACGCGATGGACGCCGACATCCGCGCCGTGGCCGCGCAGCTCAGTGCCGAATCGGGCCTGAGCATCGAGATCACGCCGGTGTCGTCGTACCCCGCGCAACCCTTCCATGCCGAGTGCGTGAACGCCGTGCAGGCCGCCGCCGAACGCCTGGGCTACTCGAACATGCCGGCCGTCAGCGGCGCCGGGCATGACGCGGTGTACATGGTCCGCCTGGCGCCGGCCGGCATGATCTTCATCCCCTGCAAGGACGGCATCAGCCACAACGAGATCGAGGACGCCGCACCGGCCGACATCGAGGCCGGCTGCAACGTGCTGCTGCACGCCATGCTCGAGCGGGCCGGCGTGGCGGCGGGCTGAACGCCGCTCAGCCCGGCAGGCGCGGCAGCGCCAGCCGCGCTTCCAGCCCACCCTCGGGCCGGTTGTGCAGCGTGAGCGTGCCGCCCAGCACCTGGGTGATGTTGCGCGCGATGCCCAGGCCCAGGCCGGTGCCGCCGGTGGCGCGGTTGCGCGAGGCCTCCAGGCGCACGAAGGGCTCGAACACCCGCTCCAGATCGGCCGGCGGGATGCCCGGCCCCTCGTCCTGCACGCGCAGCAGCAGGCTGTGGCCGTCGTCGTCCACGCGCACCGTGGCGCGGCCGCCGTAGAGCACGGCGTTGTCCACCAGGTTGCCCAGCGCCCGGCGCAGCAGCGAGGCCACGGCCGGCAGCGGCGCCACGGCCTGACCCAGCACCTGCACCTCGCGGCCCATGGCCTGCTGGTCGGCCTGCAGCCGTGCCAGCAGCGCGTTCACGTCCACCGGGGCGCGCACCTCGTGACCGCCCAGGCCACGCAGGAAGTCCAGCGTCTCGGCCACCATGGCCTCCATCTCGCGCAGGTCGGCCTCGAAGCGCTCGCGCGCGGCCTCGTCGTCCAGCAGTTCGGCGCGCAGGCGCATGCGGGTCAGCGGTGTCTTCAGGTCGTGCGACAGCGCGGCCAGCAGCCGCGTGCGCTCGTCCACCTGCTCGGCCAGGCGGCGCTGCATGGTGTTGAAGGCCTGCGCCGCCTGGCGCACCTCGCGCGGGCCGGTCTCGGGCAGCGGCGGCTGGCGCAGGTTCTCGCCCAGGGCCTGGGCTGCACCGGCCAGGCGGTGCAGCGGCCGCACCAGGCTGCGCACCGCCCACCAGCCCAGCAGCAGCGTGGCCAGCAGCAGCACGCCCAGCGAGGCGGCCAGCCGCCAGGGCAGGCGCTCATCCTGCGCCGGCAGCGCCGCGTCGAAGCGCGCCCAGCGACCATCGCGCAGCTGCACCTCGGTGCGCCACACCGGGCCCGCGCCCAGGCCGCGACGGGCGCGGCGCTCCTCGCGCATGTCACCACGCATCTCGCCGCGCATCTCGCCGCGCATCTCGCCGCGGCCGATCATCCAGCGCTCGTCGGGCGCGGCGCGGCGCGCGTACTCTGCCGCCTCGTCCAGCGGCGGGGCCCAGGCCATCACGCGCACCGCGCGCGGGTCGCCCAGCGCCATGCGCAGGCGGGCGGCGAACATCAGGCCACGGCGGTCCAGCGCTGCATCGGCCGCGATCGAGGCCTGCGGCTGCAGCGACAGCACCAGCGGCGGCTGGCGGAACACCTGCACCACGCGCGCCCGCTCGGTCTCCGGCAGGCCGTCGAGCAGGTCCACCACGTCGGCGATGCGCTGCGCCGCGGCCAGGCCGTAGCCGCGGTTGAGCAGCTGGTCACGCTCGGCCACGTTGATCGCCGCGCCCAGCAGCTGGGCCAGCACCAGGCCGGCGGTGAGCACCAGCAGCAGGCGGCCGAACAGCGAGTCGGGCCACCAGCGCCAGCGGCGCGGCGGTGCGGCACCGGGCGCGGGTGCAGGTGCGCTGGCCGGCGTGGTCACGGTGCCTCCGGCGTGACCGCGGCGCTCAGCACATAGCCCTCGCCGCGCACGGTCTTGATCAGCGCCGGCTGCTTGGGGTCGTCGCCCAGGCGCTGGCGCAGGCGGCTGATCTGCACGTCGATGCTGCGGTCCAGCGGGTCGGCCTCGCGGCCCTGGGTCAGGTCAAGCAGCTGGTCGCGGCTGAGCACCCGGTTGGGGTGGCTCACCAGCACCTGCAGCAGCTTGAATTCCACCCCGCCCAGCGGCGTGACCTCGCCCGCGGGCGACACCAGGTGGCGCTGCACCGTATCGAACAGCCAGCCGCCGAAGCGCAGACGCGCCCCCTGGGCCTCACCGGCCGCAGGCCGCAGGTTGGGCGGCAGGCTGCGCGCGCGGCGCAGGATGGCCTTGACGCGCGCCAGCAGCTCGCGCGGGCTGAAGGGCTTGGCCATGTAGTCGTCGGCGCCCATCTCCAGGCCCACGATGCGGTCGGTCTCCTCGCCGCGCGCGGTGAGCATCAGCACCGGGATGTCGCCACGGCGCGCGCGCAGGTCGCGGCACAGCGTCAGGCCGTCGTCGCCGGGCAGCATCAGGTCCAGCACGACCAGGTCGAAGGCGCCGTCGTCGAGCGCGCGCCACATGGCGCGACCATCGGCCACCGCGGTGCTGCGCAAGCCGTTCTTCTCGAGGTAGCGGCCCAGCAGCAGGCGGATCTCGGCGTCGTCGTCGACGATCAGGATGTGGTCGCTGCGCTCGGGTGCGGTGGGCATGATGGACAGGGATTGCACCGCGTTCGGCGGGCGGCGATGGCAGCAAAACGTATCACAGCATGTCACGCCAGCGGCCTGACACGCCACGCGACAAAAAGGCCCCGCCCACGACACACGCGGCAAACCGCGCCGGCGTTCAATGGCACCTGTCGCGGCGCCCTTGCCGCGGCCGGCGGCGGCGGGCCGCAACCCACACCGCCGCGATCCCCTGACCTGATCGAAAGACACCCCATGACGAAGACCGCGTTGCGCACCGTGGCCCTGGCCTGTGCCACCCTCGCCCTGGCCGCGGCCGGCCAGGCCTTTGCCCACCGTGGCGATGGCGGCCCCGGCCGCACGCCGCCCACCGCCGCCCAGGTGGGCGAGCGCCTGACCAGCCTGAAGGGCGAGCTGAAGATCAGCGCCGCACAGGAAGGCGCCTGGAAACAGTACGAGGACACCGTGCGCGCCCAGGCCGCCGCACACGAGAAGCTGCACGCCCAGATGGCCGAGCGCCGCCAGGCCGGCACCCGCCCCGACGACAAGGAGCGCGACGCCATGCGTCAGCAGTTCGAGACCGAGCGCAGCGCCCGCCAGAAGGCCCGCGACGCGCTGTACGCGACGCTGACGCCCGAGCAGAAGACCCTGGCCGACCAGAAGCTGCGCCACGGCATGCGCGCCGGCGATGGCCGTGGCATGGGCCACGGACACCACGGTGGACACCACGGCGAGCACCGCGGCATGCCCGGCCATCCGGCCAGCGCCCCGGCCCGGCCGCAGGGCTGAGCCGCGCGCCGGCATTCACCGCGCTTGAACGCTGGCGGCAAAGCGGCAGAGCGCCCGCGCCGCGGGCGGTGCCCAGAATGCGGAGCATGTACCCGGCGTCGCCTCCCTCTGGCGCCGGCCCCTTGACCCCGCAAAGGACACCGCCATGAGCAGCATCGCCATCGTCTACCACTCCGGCTACGGCCACACCGCCAAGATCGCCCAGGCGGTCGCGGAAGGCGCCGGTGCCGGCGCCACGCTGATCGCCATCGACGCCGAGGGCAACCTGCCCGACGGCGCCTGGGACACGCTGAACGCCGCCAAGACCATCGTCTTCGGCTCGCCCACCTACATGGGCAACGTGAGCTGGCAGTTCAAGAAGTTCGCCGACGCCTCCAGCAAGGCCTGGTTCACCCGCGCCTGGCAGGACAAGAAGGCCGCCGGCTTCACCAACTCGGCCTCGCTGAACGGCGACAAGGCCAGCACGCTGGCCTACCTGCAGACCCTGGCCAACCAGCACGGCATGCTGTGGATCAGCCTGGGCCTGGCCCCCGCCAACAGCAAGGCCGCCACCCGCGCCGACGTGAACAACCTGGGCGGCTCGGGCGGCCTGCTGGCCAGCACCCCGGCCGATGCCTCGACCGACGAGATGGTGTCGGGCGACCTGGCCACGGCCAAGGCCTTCGGCGCCCGCATCGCGAAGCTCAGCGCCTGATCAAACCGGCAGCAGCTTGGCGCCGGCGTCGACGCTGATCACCTCGCCGGTGGTCTTCACCGCGTCGACGCCCAGGTACCAGGCGGTGCGCGCCACGTCTTCCGGGCTCATCACGGCGGCCAGCGTGGCGCGGCCCTGGTAGGCCTTGACGCTGGCGTCGTAGCGGCCGTCGGGGCCTTCGCCCAGGCCCTGCTTCAGCCACGGCGTCTCGACGAAGCCGGGCGCGATGGCGTTGACGCGCACATCGGGCCCCAGCGCGCGGGCCAGCGCGATGGTCAGCGTGTTCAGCGCGCCCTTGCTGGCGGCATAGGCAATGCTCGATCCCATGCCGGTCAGGCCGGCGATCGACGACATGTTCACCACCGCGGCATGCGGCGCGCTGGCGCGCAGCAGCGGCTCCAAGGCGCGCACCATCTGGAACGCGCCGACCACGTTGACGGCGTAGATGCGCTGGAAGTCCTCGGCGTCCAGCCCGTCCAGCTTGCGCGCATGCATGAACTTGGTGGTGCCGGCGTTGTTCACCAGCACATCGCAGCGGCCCCAGCGCGCCTCGACGGCCGCGGCCAGCGCGCGGCAGTCGGCGTCCACAGCCACGTTGGCGGGCTGCACCAGCACATCGGCACCGAGCGCGGCGCAGTCCTCGGCCACGGCCTCGGCGGTGGCCGCATCGCGCGAGTAGTTGATCACCACGTTCCAGCCGCGCTCGGCATACAGCCGCGCGGTGGCGGCGCCGATGCCCGACGACGAGCCGGTGACCACGCACACCTTGCGTTGGGAAATCGAATCGGACATGGCTGGCTCCCTCACCACCAGGGGTAGATCTTCGGCATGTCGGCCGAGGCCTTCTGCGTGTACTGCGGCGCGCGCTTCTCGTTGAACGAGGCCACGCCTTCCTTGCCGTCGTGGCGGCTGGTGTGCAGCATGGCCAGGCTCTCGATGGCATGGGCGTCGCGCGGGTGCGGCAGCGCCGGGTTGCGCATCAGCATCTGGCGCATCAGCGCGATGGACACCGGGCTGCGCCCGTCGATGAAGCGGTGGGCCAGGCGGTGCGCCTCGTCCAGCAACTGCTCGTGCGGCACCACGGCCTTGAGCAGGCGACCTTGCAGCGCCTGCTCGGGCGTCAGGATGTCGGCCGAGTAGACCCAGTCGAGCGCCTGCTGCAGGCCCACCAGGCGCGGCAGGAACCAGGTGCTGCAGGCCTCGGGCACGATGCCGATGCGGCCGAACACGAAGCCGATGCGGGCCTTGTCGGACGCCAGGCGGATGTCCATCGGCAGCGTCATCGTGGCGCCGATGCCCACGGCCGCGCCGTTGATCGCGGCGATCACCGGCTTCTTGCACTCGTACACCGCCAGCGACACGCGGCCGCCTGTGTCGCGCACGCGGTGCTTGATGTCTTCGTCGTCCCAGCGCGCGTCCAGTTCGGCCAGGCTGGGGTCCAGGTTCTCGTCCAGCCCGAACACATTGCCGCCCACCGACAGGTCCATGCCGGCGCAGAAGGCCCGGCCGGCGCCGGTGACCACCACCGCGCCCACCGCGTCGTCATCGCTGGCGCGGGTGTAGGCGTCGATCAGTTCCTCCGCCATCTCGGTGGTGAAGGCGTTGAGCTGGGCCGGCCGGTTCAGCGTGAGCGTGAGCACGCGGTCGGTGATCTGCCAGTCGAGGGTGGTGTAGTGGCTCATGGAGACGCTCAGGGCCGTGTCGATGGCGCGCAGGATAGGCCGCGGCCCAGGGCGGTGTCGTCACCTGGGCGACCTGTTCAGGAACCCCTGACAAGCGCCGTCAATCGAGACCGCAGCCGCGCAGGATCAGGCTCACCACGTGCTCGGTGGCACGGGTCTGATCACGGGCGGTGAGCGTCTCGCGGCCCAGCACGGCGCGCACCTGCAGGTCGAAGTCGGCATAGGTCTGGGTGGCGGCCCAGATGGTGAAGAACAGGTGCGTGGTGTCCACCGGCGCCATGCGGCCCGCGGCCACCCAGGCATCGAGCACGCGGGCCTTGGCGCGCACCATGTCGCGCAGTTCGGTGCGCAGCAGCTCGCCCAGTTCGGCGGCGCCATGCAGCAGCTCGTTGGCGAACACGCGGCTGGCATCGGGGCGCTCGAAGCCCATGGCCATCTTGGCGCGGATGTAGGCCGCCAGCGCCTGGCGCGGGTCGGCCTCGGGCGTCAGCCCGTCCATCGGCACCAGCCAGTCGTGCAGCGTGCGCGCCAGCACGGCGCGGTACAGCTCGGCCTTGTTGCCGAAGTAGTAGTGCAGGTTGGCCTTGGGCAGGCCCGCCTCGTCGGCGATGGCGGCCATGGTGGCGCCATTGAAGCCGGTGCGGGCGAACACGCGCTCGCCCGCACCGAGGATGCGCGCCTCGTTGGCCTGGCGGATGGCGCCCTTGCGGGCGTCCTCCTCCGCCGCGGCCGGCGTGGCGCGGGGGCGACTCACTTGGAGGCTGCCTCCCACACGGCATGTGAGTAGCCCGCCTTGCCCGGATCCTTCTTGATCACCGGCTGCGAGCCGCCCGACAGCAGCACCTTCACCGTGCGCTCGTAGGCGGCCGGCTCCAGGTAGCCGACCTTGGGCGTGCCGGCGTTGCTGATCAGCTTGGCCACGTTCTCCATCTGGCGCTTCTGCACCGCCAGCTTGGCACTGCCCGACGGATCCGCGGCCACCACCACCTTGGCGGCTTCCTCGGGGTTCTTCACCGCGTCGTTCCAGCCCTTGAAGGTGGCCTTCAGGAACTTGGCCATCTTGGCGACGAAGGCCTTGTCCTTGAGCTTGCTTTCCAGCACGTACAGGCCGTCTTCCAGCGAGGCCGCGCCTTCCTTCTCGTAGAAGAACGTGACCAGGTCGCTTTCCTTGATGCCGGCGTCCACCACCTGCCAGTACTCGTTGTAGATCATGGTGCTGATGCAGGCGGCCTGCTTCTGCAGCAGCGGATCGACATTGAAGCCCTGCTTGAGCACCTTGACGTCCACATCGGGCTTCAGTCCCAGCTTGCCCATCCAGTTCAGGAACGGGTACTCGTTGCCGCCGAACCAGACGCCCAGGGTCTTGCCCTTGAAGTCCTTGGACGTGGCCACGCCGCTGTCCTTGCGGCAGGTGAGCATCAGGCCCGACTTGTCGAACACCTGGGCGATGTTGACCAGCGGCACGCCGGCCTCGCGCGCGGCCAGCGCGTCGGGCATCCAGTTCACCACCACGTCGGCCTGGTTGCCGGCGATCACCTGCACCGGGCTGATGTCGGGGCCGCCCGGCTTGATGGTGACGTCCAGGCCCTCGGCCTTGTAGTAGCCCTTGGCGGCGGCCATGTAGTAGCCGGCGAACTGGGCCTGCGGCACCCACTTCAGCTGCACCGTGACCTTCTCTTGCGCCTGGGCGCCAAAGCCCGCGGCGGCCAGCGTGACGGCCAGCGCCACGCCCTTGATCATCGAACCTGCCATCGCTCTCACTCCTGGGGTTGGTTGTCGGACGGGAAACGGAATCTTCTACCGGGATCGCACCGAAGGGTGCCAGAACGCGATCTTGCGTTCCAGTTGCACGAGCAAGGCGTAGGCCAGCGAGCCGGTGACCGCGGCCACCACGATCGCGGCCCACACCAGGCCCATGTTCATGCGCGCCGCCTCGGTGCTGATGCGAAAGCCCAGGCCCACCGTGGGCGAGCCGAAGAACTCGGCCACGATGGCGCCGATCAGCGCCAGCGTGGCGTTGACCTTCAGCGCGCTGAAGATGAAGGGCATGGCCATCGGCAGTCGCAGGTCGCGCAGCGTGCGGAAGTAGCTGGCGGCGTAGCTGTGCATCAGCTCGCGTTCCAGCTTGCCGGCCGCCTGCAGCCCGGCCAGCGTGCTGACCAGCATCGGGAAGAAGGTCATCAGCACCACCACCGCGGCCTTGCTGGGCCACTCGAAGCCGAACCACATCACCATGATGGGCGCCACGGCCACCAGCGGGATGGTGCTGGTGAGACTGGCCAGCGGCAGCAGGCCGCGCTGCAGGAAGGGCGCGCGGTCGATCGCCACGCCCACCGCGAAGCCCAGGCCCGAGCCCAGCGCCCAGCCGATCAGCACCGACTTCAGCACCGTCTGCACGAAGTCGCCGGCCAGCGTGTCCCAGCGGTCCATCAGCATGCCGCCGATCCAGCTGGGCGCGGGCAGCAGCACCTTGGGCACGTCGAACAGCGTCACGCCCACCTGCCAGAAGTACAGCACCCACAGCCCGGCCAGTGCGGCCGTGGCCGTGCCGTACCAGCGCCGGCCATCGAGCGCGGCCACGCGCCGCACGCTCCAGCCGGCCAGCCCCAGCACGGCCAGCAAGGCCAGCCGCCAGCCCCAGGGCACCACACCGTCGTCGAAGCTGCCGGCCTCGGGCATCAGCCACCCCAGACCGGCGGCCGCAGTCAGCGCGAGGGCCAGCGCCAGCCACCACGGCGCGCCACGGGTTGCCGTCGTGCTCATGCCTGCCTCCCACGCGCCAGCACCAGGCGCTCGACGCCGGCCACCGCCGCCGTCAGCGCCAGGCCCAGCAAGGCGCTCATCACCAGCGCGCTCCAGATGCCCACGGTGTTGCCGTAGTAGCTGCCGGTCAGCAGCTTGGCGCCCAGGCCAGCCTGCGCGCCGGTGGGCAGTTCGGCCACCATGGCGCCCACCAGGCCGGCGGCAATGGCCACACGCAGGCTGGGAAAGAGGTAGGGCAGCGCCGACGGCAGCCTCAGCAGCCAGAAGGCCTGCAGCCGGCTGGCGGCATAGGTGTGCATCAACTCGGTTTCGATGCGCTGCGGCGCGCGCAGGCCCTGCACCATGGCCACCGTCACCGGAAAGAAGCACAGGTACATGGCAATGGCCGCCTTGGGCGCCAGGCCGCTGAAGCCCAGCGTGCCCAGGATCACCAGCACGATGGGCGCGATGGCCAGCACCGGCACGGTCTGGCTGGCCACGATCCAGGGCAGCAGCGCGCGGTCGAGCGTGCGGCTGTGCACGATGGCCGCCGCCAGCACCATGCCCAGCAGCGTGCCCAGCACGAAGCCCACCAGCGTGGACTGCGCCGTGACCGCGGCGTGGTACAGCAGGTTGCGCGGCGAATCGACCGGAAAGTCGAACAGGCTCTCGCGCAGATCGGCCAGCACCTGGTGCGGCGCCGGCAGCACCGGGCGCTCCATGCTCCAGGTGGTGGCCACCAGTTGCTGCCAGGTGTAGGGGCTGGATCCGAACTTGGGCGTCAGCACGCGCTCGATCGCGCCCTGGGCGTTCAGCCCCACGGCGCCGCCGTACCACAGCAGCAGCACGGCCAGCAGCACCACCGCCACCGGCAGCGCGCGCTGGCTGAACGGGGCGGCGGGCTTACTCATCGGCGGCGTGCCCGTGGGCCAGGCCCTCGCGCACCTCGTGCGCCAGCGCCATGAATTCCGGCGTGTCGCGGATGTCCAGCGTACGCTCGGCCGGCAGCGGCGATTCGATGACCTTCAGGATTCGGCCCGGCCGCGGGCTCATCACGACGATCTTGGTGGACAGGTAGACGGCCTCGGCGATCGAGTGCGTGACGAAGACCACCGTGCGCCGCTCGCGCAGCCACAGCTGCTGCAGCTGCTCGTTGAGCCGGTCGCGGGTGATCTCGTCGAGCGCGCCGAAGGGCTCGTCCATCATCAAGATCTTGGGCTCGAAGCCCAGCGCGCGGGCGATCGACACGCGTTGCTGCATGCCGCCCGACAACTGCCAGGGGTACTTGCCCTCGAAGCCGGCCAGGCCCACCTGGGCCAGGTGCTGGCGGGCGACCGATTCGGCTTCGGCCTTGGCGCGGCCCTGGATCTGCAGCGGCAGCATCACATTGGCCAGCACCGTGCGCCACGGAAACAGCGCCGGTGCCTGGAACACATAGCCGTAGGCGCGGGCCAGGCGCGCCTGGTGCGGCGTGAGGCCGTTGACGCGCACCTCGCCCGAGGTGATGGGCTCCAGGTCGGCGATCACGCGCAGCAGCGTGGTCTTGCCGCAGCCCGACGGGCCGATCAGCGACACGAACTCGCCCTGGGCGATGGTGAGATCGACCTCGGACAGCGCATGCACCGGGGCATCGGCTGCCGGGTAGATCACGCTGGCGCGTCGCACCTCGACGGCTGGCTGCTCGGAAACTGTCATCGCACCCCTGACACGCTCACTGGCGAAATCCTGACCAAACGGTCAGCTGATTGTCGCCACGAAAGCCAGTTCCGTGCCATCGGCCGGCCGCACTTTCGGCTCGGGATCTACCCGATGTGGTGCACGGCCCGGTGCGGGCCCGCGCACCGGCCTGGGTCATGCCCCGCGCCGGGCTTGTCCGAAGTCAATCCGGCCAGCAGCCGGCGGTGCGCAGGTCGCGCTCGGCCTGCGCGGCGTCGGTGAACACCAGCGCCTGCCAGCCAGCCTGCCGCGCGGCCTGCACGTTGGGCGCATGGTCGTCGAAGAACAGCAGGCTCTCGGCCGGCACGCCGAAGCGCTGCTGCGCCAGCGCGTAGATCTCGGGCTCGGGCTTGTTGAAGCCCACCCGCGCCGAGAAGATGCCGGCCTCGAAGCCGCGCACGAAGTCGTGCGTGGCCTCCAAGTGGTCGGCATAGGGCGCGGGCATGTTCGACAGGTAGAAGGTGCGGTGGCCGGCGGCGCGCAGGCGCTGCAGCAGGGCCAGCGAATCGGGCAGCGGCTGCAACTCGCCCGGCACGGCCTGGATCACGGCCGTGACCTCGTCGGGCGTCAGGCCGGTGCGCGCGGCGATGCGCTGCGCCAGCTCGGGCGGCTGCACGGTGCCGCGGTCGAAGTCACCCCAGTCGCCGCCATAGGCCTGGAACACCTGGCCCACCCAGTGGCGCGCGCTGGCCTCGTCGGTGACGCGCTGCGGCAGCGCCTGGCGCAGCAAGGTCTCGGGCCGCCAGCGGAACAGCACGCGGCCGAAGTCGAAGACGAAGTTCATGGGGTCAATCGGCCCAGCAGTCCGGCGGTGGAGCCATCCAGGCCCGTGGCATCGCCCGAGGCCAGGCGCGGCAGCAGGTCGTTGCACAAGGCCTTGCCCAGTTCCACGCCCCACTGGTCGTACGGGTTGATGCCCCAGATGGCGCCGCTGGTGAACACGCGGTGCTCGTACAGCGCCACCAGCGCGCCAAGTGCGCGTGGCGTCAGCCGATCCAGCAGCAGCGTGCTGCTGGGCCGGTTGCCGGGGAAGGTGCGGTGACGCGCCACGGTCAGCTTGCCCAGCGTGGCCGAGGCGGTGGGCGCCTTCTCGGTCAGCGCGGCCTCGGTGGTCTTGCCCAGCATCAGCGCGGCGCTTTGCGCCAGGCCGTTGGCCAGCAGCTTGGTGTGCAGGTCGGCATGGCCGTGGGTGGGTGTCTTGACCAGGATGAACTCGACCGGCACCACGTCGGTGCCCTGGTGCAGCTGCTGGAAGTAGGCGTGCTGGCCGTTGGTGCCCGGCTCGCCCCACACCACCGGGCTGGTGCCGTAGGGCAGCGGCTGGCCGTCCAGATCCACCTGCTTGCCGTTGCTCTCCATCTCCAGCTGCTGCAGGTAGGCCGGCAGGCGCGCCAGGCCCTGGTGATACGGCGCCACCGAGCGGCTGCTGAAGCCGTGGAAATTGCGGTACCACACGTCCAGCAGGCCCAGCTGCACCGGCAGGTTGGTCTCCAGCGGCGCGGTGGCGAAGTGCCGGTCCATGGCGTGCGCGCCGGCCAGCAGCGCGCGGAAGTGCTCGGCCCCGATGGCGATGGCCAGCGGCAGGCCGATGGCGCTCCACAGCGAGTAGCGGCCGCCCACCCAGTCCCAGAAACCGAAGGTGGTGTGGATGCCGAACGCGGCCGCCGCGCTCAAGTTGGTGGTGGTGCCGACGAAGTGGCGGGCGATCGCCGCCTCGCTGCCGGCCTCGGCCAGGAACCACTGCCGCGCCACCTGCGCGTTGGCCATGGTCTCCTGCGTGGTGAAGGTCTTGCTGGCGATGATGAACAGCGTTTCCTCGGGCCGCAGGCGCTGCAGCACCGGCGCAATGTCATGGCCATCGACATTGCTGACGAAGTGCATCGTCAGGCCCGGATGGGCGAAGGGCTGCAGCGCGCGCGCGGCCATCGCCGGCCCCAGGTCGGAGCCGCCGATGCCGATGTTCACCACATGGCGGATGCCGCTGGCGCCGGTGTCGCGCACGCTCTCGGCGAAGGCCAGCATGCGGTCCAGCACCTCGTGCACCTCGCTGCTGAACAGGCCCTCGCCGCGCGGCGCACGCAGCGCCGTGTGCAGCACGGCGCGGCCCTCGGTGGTGTTGACTGGCTCGCCGGCCAGCATCGCGTCGCGGCGCGCCTCCAGGCCCACCTCGCGGGCGAGCTCGGTGAGCAGCCTGCGCGTCACCAGATCCCAGCGGTTCTTGCTGAGGTCGGCGAACACCTCGGGCGCCTGCAGCGCGAAGGACTCGAAGCGCTGCGGGTCGCGTGCGAAGGCCTCGCGCAGGTCCAGGTCCCGGCCATGGGCCTGGTAATGGCCCTGCAGGGCCGTCCAGGCGACGGTCTGATCGCAGCGCTGGAAGTCCATGCTCAGAGCTCCTGGATCATCTTGTCGAGCTTGCCGGCATCGACCGCGAAGGCGCGGATGCCCTCGGCCAGCTTTTCGGTGGCCATGGCGTCCTCGTTGAGCGCCCAGCGGAAGGCCTTCTCGTCGAAGTGCACTTCGGGCAGGTCCAGGGCCTTGGCTGCGTCGGCGTCCAGACGCTTCGCCAGCGGGGCGTCCGACGCCTGCAGTTGCGCCAGCAGATCGGGGCTGATGGTCAGCAGGTCGCAACCGGCCAGCGCGGTGATCTGGCCCACGTTGCGGAAGCTGGCGCCCATCACCTCGGTGGCGATGCCGTGGCGCTTGAAGTGCTTGTAGATGGCTTCCACCGACTGCACGCCGGGGTCGTTGGGGCCGGCCTTGGCAGTCTCGTCCCAGGCGGCGCCGGCGCTCTTCTTGTACCAGTCGTAGATGCGGCCGACGAAGGGGCTGATCAGCTGCACGCCGGCGTCTCCGCAGGCCACGGCCTGGCAGAACGCGAACAGCAGCGTCAGGTTGCAGTGGATGCCCTCGGCCTCCAGCACCTTGGCGGCCTGGATGCCCTCCCAGGTGGCGGCGATCTTGATCAGCACGCGCTCGCGGCCGATGCCGGCGGCCTCGTACAGCGCCATCAGGCGGCGCGCGCGGGCCAGCGTGGCGGCGGTGTCGAAGCTCAGGCGTGCATCCACCTCGGTGCTGACGCGGCCGGGCACCACCTTCAGGATCTCCAGACCGAAGCGCACCAGCACCTGGTCGACGATGGCATCCAGCGGCTGGCCGCGGTGGGCGGCCACGGTGTCGGCCAGCAGCGGTGCGTAGTCGGCCGACTGCACGGCCTTGAGGATCAGGCTGGGGTTGGTGGTGGCGTCGCGCGGCGCAAACTGGGCCAATTGCTTGAAGTTGCCGGTGTCGGCCACCACGGTGGTGTGCTGCTTGAGCTGATCGAGCTGGTTCATGTGGAGGGGCGGCCCTCGAGGCGCGCCGGGTCAGGTTTCGGACAGGAAACGTGCAGGATTAGAACCGCTTGGCGTGACGGCGGGTTCCGAGCAGGTTACAGGGGCTTGCAGAATGCGGGCCATGCGATGGATGCAGCCTGTGCGGCCCATGTGGCCGGTTCTGTCCCTGCTGGCGCTGATCGGCCTGGGCCAGCCCGCCACGGCCGCGGTGTGGGCCGTGCAGCCGGGCGGACCGCTGCCCCGCGTGGCCGACGCCCTGCGCCTGGCCGGCGATGGCGACACCATCACCGTGGCGCCGGGCACCTACCGCGGCGACGTCGCGGTGATCACCCAGCGCGCGCTGACCATCGTGGGCCTGGGCGAGCGCCCGCTGCTGCTGGCCGATGGCGCCCATGCCGAGGGCAAGGCCATCTGGGTGGTGCGTGGCGGCGACATCCGCATCGAGAACATCGCCTTCCAGGGCACGCGCGTGCCCTCGCGCAACGGGGCGGGCATCCGCTTCGAGCGCGGCCGGCTCACGCTGCGCCGCTGCCTGTTCGCCGACAACCAGATGGGCCTGCTGACCAGCAACGACAACAGTGCCGAGTTGGTCATCGAGGACAGCGAGTTCCGCGACGCGCCGCACCAGACCCAGGCCGAGGGCCTGCCGCACCTGCTGTACGTGGGCCGCATCGCGCGCGCCAGCATCCGCGGCAGCCGCTTCAGCCGGGGCTTCGACGGCCACCTGATCAAGAGCCGCGCCGCCGAGACGGTGATCGAAGACAACTGGATCGACGACGGCCCGGGCGGCCAGGCCTCGTACGAGATCGACCTGCCCAACGGCGGCCTGGCGCGCGTGGCGCGCAACACCATCGGCCAGAGCGCGGCCACGCACAATCCGGTGATGCTGTCCTTCGGCGCCGAGGGCCAGCCCTGGCCGCGCAGCGGGCTGCAGATGCTGGACAACCGCTTTGTCAACCGCCTGGGCGCCGCCACCGGCGTGCCGGTGCGGGTGTGGGTGGAGCGCCTGCCGCCGGCCACCCCGGTGCGCAGCCAGGGCAACCGCTGGCTGGGCGGTGGCACACCCGAGCTGGGCGCCGGCGCCGACAGCCGCGATGACGCCGCCGGGCCACTGCCGGCCGAATGACGCGGGCCCGGTCGGCGCGCCGGCGGCCAGGCGCCGCGCGCCACGATTGACGCCACCAAGAAACTGCATCATCATCACGGATGTAACCAAGTTACATGCCGCTTGACGGCCCCCAGCAAAGTTTCGGCGAGCCCCCCATGTCCTTCGACCTCGTGTTCTTCGGCGGTACCGGCGACCTCACCTGGCGCAAGCTGATGCCGGCGCTGTTCCAGGCCTTCCGCCACGGCAAGCTGCCGCCGGGCGGGCGCATCCTGGCGGTGGCGCGCGACGAGCGCAGCGACGACGAGTACCGCGCCTTCATCAAGGAGCGCTTTGTCGAGGTGGACAGCGCCAAGCGCCCCAGCGACGACGAATTCGCGCGCTTCGCCGAGCTGCTGCACTACCGGCGCATGGACCTGTCGCAGCCCGCGCACTACGCTGGCCTGAAGGCCTGGATCGACGAGCGCGGCGCCGACACCGCGGTGTTGTACCTGGCCATCAGCCCCTACCTGTTCCCGGTGGTGTGCGAACAACTGGGCGCCGTGGGCCTGAACGGCCCGCGGGTGCGCGTGGTGCTGGAGAAGCCGCTGGGCCATGACCTGGCCAGCGCGCAGCAGATCAACCGCGTGGTGCGCTCGGTGTTCCACGAGAGCCAGGCCTTCCGCATCGACCATTACCTGGGCAAGCCCGCGGTGCAGAACCTGATGGCGCTGCGCTTCGGCAATGCGCTGTTCGAGCCGCTGTGGCGCCGCGAGAGCATCGCCAACATCCAGATCACGCTGGCCGAGAGCCTGGGCGTGGGCACGCGTGGCGACTACTACGACACCACCGGCGCTTTACGCGACATGATCCAGAACCATGCGCTGCAGCTGCTGACCATGATCGCGATGGAGCCGCCGTCGACCAACGACGCCGACGCCATCCGCGACGAGAAGCTCAAGGTGCTCAAGAGCCTGAAGCCCTTCACGCCCGAGACCGTGGCGCGCGACGTGGTGCGCGGCCAGTACAAGGCCGGCAGCGTGGACGGCCAGGCGGTCAAGGGCTACCTCGACGAGGTGAAGGTGCCGGCCGGCAGCCACTGCGAAACCTTCGTGGCCCTGCGCACCGAGGTGCAGAACTGGCGTTGGGCCGGCGTGCCCTTCTACCTGCGCACCGGCAAGCGCATGGCCGCGCGCGATGCGCAGATCGTCGTCAACTTCCGCGAGGTGCCGCACCCGATCTTTCCGGGCTCGGCGCGCGCCAACAAGCTGGTGATCAAGCTGCAGCCCGAAGATGGCCTGGAGCTGCACCTGCTGGCCGCCAAGGGCGGCGCGGGTGGCGGCAGCGGCGGCGAGCAGCTGGCCCCGGTGAGCCTGGACCTCGACTTCGACAAGGCCTTCGCCCACGAGCGCGTGGGCGCCTACGAGCGCCTGCTGCTCGACGCCATCGCCGGCCGGCTGAACCTGTTCGTGCGCAGCGACGAGCAGGAGCAGGCCTGGCGCTGGGTGATGCCCATCCTCGACGCCTGGGCGGCCGACCCCAACGGCCCGCGCACCTATGCCGCCGGCAGCTGGGGCCCGCCCGCCGCCAGCGCCATGGTCGCGCGCGATGGCTGCACCTGGGATGAAGAGCAGTGACCCCCCCTCGCCCGGCGGGTACGCCGGTCGATCCCCCGGGGGGATCGGGCCTTGCTTGGGGCGGCCCGGCGCGTCGGCCCGCCGCTTCGGTCCAGAATGACCAGCATGCTTGATCGAATCAAAGCCTGCATCCCTGCCCTACCGCCTGCTGAGCAACGGGTGGCCAAGCTGCTGTTGTCCGATCCGCGCAGCTTCGCCACGCTGCCTGTGGGCGAATTGGCCGAACGCTCGCATGTCAGCAAGCCCACGGTGGTGCGCTTTTGCCGCAGCGTGGGCTACGACGGCCTGGCCGATTTCAAGCTGAAGCTGGCCGGCACGGTCAACGAAGGCGTGCCCTTCGTGCACCGCGCGGTGGACGAGGACGACAAGCCCGGCGACCTGATCGTCAAGGTCATCGACAACGCCGTCGCGGCGATGCTGAAGTTCCGCAACGACGCCGCCAGCCACGCCTTCGAGCAGGCCATCGGCGCGCTGGCCGCCGCCGGGCTGGCCGGCAAGCGCATCGAGTTCTACGGCGTCGGCAACTCGGGCATCGTGGCGCAGGATGCGCAGCACAAGTTCTTCCGCCTGGGCGTGCACACCATCGCCAGCAGCGACGGCCATGTGCAGGTGATGAGCGCCACCATGCTGGGCCCCGGCGATTGCGCGGTGGTGATCAGCAACTCGGGGCGCAGCCGCGACCTGATCGACGCCGCCGACATCGCACGCCGGCGCGGCGCCAGCGTCATCGTCATCACCGCCAGCGGCTCACTGCTGGCGCAGTGGACGCTGAGCCACCACCAGATCCTGATCCTGGCCGACCACCCCGAGGACGCCGACCGCTACAGCCCGATGGTGTCGCGCCTGCTGCACCTGCTGATCATCGACGTGCTGACCACTGGCGTGGCACTGCGCCTGGGCCCGGCCCCGCGCAACCACCTGCAGGAAATCAAGCGCAACCTGCGCGCGCGGCGCTATGCGCAGCCCGTGCCGGCGCGGGCCGATCCGGCCCTGGACTGACCCGGCGCTACAGCGCCAGCAACTCCGCCACGCCATACAGCTGCGCCAGCTGCGCCAGCTTGGGCGGCGCGCCGCTCACGCGCAGCGTGCGCCCGCGCGCGGCGGCCTGGCGGCGGCATTCCAGCAGCACCGACACGGCGGCCGAGTCCAGCTGCTGCAGCGCCGATGCGTCCAGCACCGGCTGCTCGGCGCTGGCCAGCTGGGGCGCCAGGCGCTCCAGCGTGCCACGCGCATCGGCCATGGTCAGCGAGGCCGGCAGGGCGATCGCGGCGCTCATGCCTTCAACCCAGCCACGCATGACGTGACGCTGGCAGCACAGCGCTGCCCCAAGCCAGCGAACGCCGCGGAACCGGCTTGGCCGGGCCGCTGGCGTTGCCCCCTGGAGGGGGCGCGCAAAGCGCGTAGGGGGTGGGTCATTTCGCGAGCGACTTGTTCTTGTCGCTCAGGCGCGTGATCAGCGCGTCCATGCCGCCAGCCGACAGGTCCTTGGCGAACTGGCCCTTGTAGGCCTCCACCAGCCAGAAGCCGCCGACGTTGACGTCGTAGATCTTCCAGCCGTCGCCAGCCTTCTCCAGGCGGTAGTCGAGCTGGATCGGGTCGCCCTTGCCGCGCACCTCGCTCTTGACCACCAACTCGGTGGCATCGGCGGCGGCACGCAGCGGCTTGACCACCACGGTCTGGTCCTTCACCTGCGTCAGCGCACCCGAATAGGTGTTGATCATCAGGGTCTTGAACTCCTCGAGCATGCGTTTCTTCTGCTCGGGCGTGGCGCCGCGCCACTGCGGGCCGACCGACATGGCGGTCATGCGCTCGAAGTTGACGTGCGGCATGACCTTGCCGTCGACCAGCGAGCGGATCTTGCCGATGTCGCCGTTCTGGATCGACTTGTCGCTCTTGGCGGTGTCCATCACCTCGGCCGACAGCTGCTTGACGAAGGCCTCGGCGCCGACGGGCTCGGCGCGCAGGGCGGGCGCGGTGACCAGGGCCGCTGCGGCCAGGCCGAGGGCGGAGATCCAGGTGCGTCGCAACATGGTGTTCGTGTCCTTTCGATGCGGGCACCGCGACGGCGCCCAGAGACCTCAACGCGCGAGACGGGCCGGCGGTTCACCGCGGGCCGGCTTCGCGCTGCGCGGGCCGGTCTATTTGTCCGACGGGGGGTTCTCGTCCTCGGGGGGATCGCCGTCGTAGATCAGGCTGCGGCGGCGCGCCAGGTAGGCGTCGCGCATCAGCACGTACTTGTCGAGCGCGATGTCGTCCAGCACGCGGCCGGCGTTGAGCAGCTTGACGCGGGTGTTCAGCAGCTGGATGCCGGTGGCGCCATAGCGGTCCTGCGGCTCCTTGAACACCAGGGCCGGGCCGGAATCGCGGATGTCCAGCACCAGGCCGGCGCCATCGCGCAGCGTCGACGGGCCCAGGAAGGGCAGCACCAGGTACGGGCCGCTCTTCACGCCCCAGCGGCCGAGCGTCTGGCCCAGGTCTTCCACGCTGGTGCGCTCCAGGCCGGCCTCGTCGGCGATGTCGAGCAGGCCTCCGAAGCCGAACACCGTGTTCACCGCGGTGCGCAAGCCCATGTTCAGGCCCTGCGCGGGCTTGGCCTGCAGGAACAGGTTCACCGTGGTCCAGGCGTCACCCAGGTTGCCCAGGAAGTTGTCGACGCCGGTGCGCAGCACCTGCGGCACCACGTTCTGGTAGATCAGTGCCGCGGGCTTGATCGCCACGGTGTCCACGCCCTCGTTGAAGGCGAACATGTGACGGTTGAAGCGCTCGAACGGGTCTTTCTGCGTCAGCAGGCCGGGGCCGTCGGACGCGGGCGGCAGCGTGGCGCAGCCGCCCAGCACCAGCGCGGCGCCCAGCAGCAGGGCTGCGCCTGCGCGGCGCACCAGGCCGGCGGCGGCGCTCACTTCTTGCCCCCGTCGGCGCCCGAGCCGGCGTCGGCCGCCTTGTTGAACAGGAACTGGCCGATCAGGTTCTCCAGCACCACGGCCGACTGCGTCTGCTTGATGACGTCGCCTTCCTTCAGGTTGGCCGTGTCGCCGCCGGCCTCGAGGCCGATGTACTGGTCGCCCAGCAGGCCGGCGGTGAGGATCTTGGCCGAGCTGTCCTTGGGGAACTCGACACCGCGGTTGACCGCCAGCGTCACCACGCCTTGGTAGGTCTTGGCGTCCAGGCTGATCGAGGTGACGCGGCCCACCACCACGCCGGCCGAGCGCACCGGCGCACGCGCCTTCAGGCCACCGATGTTGTCGAAGCGCGCGGTCAGCGTGTAGGTGTCGCCACCCGAGAAGCTGGCCAGGTTGGCGGCCTTCAGCGCCACGAACAGCAGCGCCGCAGCGCCCAGCAGCACGAACAGGCCGACCAGGATTTCGAGGTTTCGTTTTGCCATGGGGTATCCGGAGGAAGGTCAGCGGGGCGTAGAGAACATCAGCGCCGTGAGGATGAAGTCCATGCCCAGCACGGTGAGCGACGCGATCACCACGGTGCGCGTGGTGGCGTAGGCCACGCCTTCGGGGGTGGCCTCGGTTTCGTAGCCCTGGTACAGCGCCACCGCGGTGCAGATGATGCCGAACACGAAGCTCTTGACCACGCCGTTGCCCACGTCGCGCCACACGTCCACGCCGTTCTGCTGGATGGACCAGAAGTTGCCCGGATCGATGCCGATCAGCCCCACGGCCACCAGCCAGGCGCCGATGATGCCGATGGCCGAGAACAGGATCGCCAGCAGCGGCATCGCCAGCACGCCGGCCAGGAAGCGCGGGGCCAGCACGCGCTGGCGCGGATCGAGCGCCATCAGCTCCAGCGCGGCGATCTGCTCACCGGCCTTCATCAGGCCGATCTCGGCGGTCAGCGAGGTGCCCGCGCGGCCGGCGAACAGCAGCGCGGTGACCACCGGCCCCAACTCGCGCACCAGGCTCAGGTTGACCACCAGGCCCAGGCTCTCGGCCGCGCCGTAGGTGACCAGCGCGTAGTACATCTGCAGCGCCAGCACGAAGCCCACCGCCGCCCCGGAGGCCAGGATGATCAGCAGCGAGCGGTTGCCGATGGCGTGCACCTGCTCGACGATCAGCCCCGGGCGTTTGAGCGCCGCAGGCAGCGCCGCCAGCAGGTCGAGGAAGAACAGCGCCGCGCGGCCCCAGCCGCGCAGCATGCCCAGCGTGCGGGCACCGATGCTGGCCAGCAGGTTCATGCGCGGCCCCCTGCGGCGGCGCCCAGGCCGAAGTCGTCGGCGATGTCGCGCGCCGGGTAATGGAACTTCACCGGCCCGTCGGGCTCGCCGCGCACGAACTGGCGCACCTCGGGATCGGTGGAGCCCATCAGCTCGGCCGGCGTGCCCTGGGCCACGATGCGGCCGCCGCCGGCCATCAGCACCACATGGTCGCTGATGGCCATGCACTCGGGCACGTCGTGCGAGATCAGGATGGTGGTGGCGCCGGTCACGTCGTTGAGCGTGCGGATCAGCTTGGCGGCCACGCCCATGCTGATCAGGTCCAGGCCGGCAAAGGGCTCGTCGTACATGATCAGTTCCGGATCGAGCGCGATCGCCCGGGCCAGCGCGATGCGCCGGGCCATGCCGCCCGACACCTCGCTGATCTTCAGCCCGGCCGCGCCGCGCAGGCCCACGGCGTTGAGCTTCATCAGCACGATGTCGTGGATCAGCGCCTCGGGCAGGTCGGTCATCTCGCGCAGCGGGAAGGCCACGTTGTCATAGACCGTCAGGTCAGTGAACAGCGCCCCGAACTGGAACAACATGCCCAGGCGGCGGCGCAGGCGGTAAAGCTGGGCGCGGTCATGCACGTCGACCACCTCGCCATCGAACACCACGCGACCACTGGTGGCGCCATGCACACCACCGATCAGGCGCAGCAGCGTGGTCTTGCCGCAGCCCGAGTTGCCGAGCACGGCCGTGACCTTGCCGCGCGCAAAGCGCAGGCTCACGTCGTTCAGGATCGTGCGGCTCGCGTCGTAGCCGAACGTGACGTGGTCGATCTCGATCAGGGTGTCGGAGGCGCTCAAGGGGCGGCGGACACCGGCCAACGGGCCGGCCCCGGGGCCGGCACCCGCGCCGGCGCTTGCGGGATGGGAATGCCCAAATTCTCGCATGCGTGTCCAAAACCCTTCGGGATTGCACCGATGCTGGGCGGCAAAGACGTGTTGCCGGATCCCCAAAAGCATCAGGCCGCCGGGCGGATGCGCGGTGGCCTGTGGTAAGGATGCGACGGTCGGCGGGGCACCAGGCACCGCCGACCGGGCGCGCGCTCAGCGCGGCAGCGTGGTCTCGCCCATCAGGAAGCGGTCGACCTCGCGCGCGGCCTGGCGGCCTTCGCGGATGGCCCACACCACCAGGCTCTGGCCGCGGCGCATGTCACCGGCCACGAACACCTTGTCGGCGTCGGTCTTGTAGCCGGTGGCGTCGTCGGTGCCGGCCTTGGCATTGCCGCGGCCGTCGATGGCCACGCCGAAGGCGTTCAGCACGCTGGCCAGCGGGTTGGTGAAGCCCATCGCCAGCAGCACCAGATCGGCCTTGTATTCCTTCTCGGTGCCGGGAATCTCGACCAGCTTGCCGCCTTCGAACTTCACGCCCACGGTCTTCAGGCCGGTGACCTTGCCCTTGGCGCCGACGAACTCCTTGGTGGAGATGGCGAACTCGCGCACACAGCCTTCGTCGTGGCTGGAGCTGGTGCGCAGCTTCAGCGGCCAGTACGGCCAGACCAGCGGCTTGTTCTCCTGCTCGGGCGGCTGGGGCATCACCTCGAACTGTGTGACGCTGACCGCGCCATGGCGGTTGCTGGTGCCCACGCAGTCGCTGCCGGTGTCGCCACCGCCGATGACGATGACATGCTTGCCATCGGCGCGCAGCTGGGCCTTGAGCTTGTCGCCGGCGTTGACCTTGTTCTGCTGCGGCAGGAACTCCATCGCGAAGTGCACGCCGTCCAGGTCACGGCCGGGCACCGGCAGGTCGCGGCTCTGCTCGCTGCCGCCGGCCAGCAGCACGGCGTCGAACTGGGCCTTCAGCTCATCGGCGCTGATCGTGGTGGTGGCGTCGTTGGTCACCTTGGCGCCGGCGCCCTCGGCGGGCATGGCGCCGATCAGCGTGCCGGTCTTGAACACCACGCCCTCGGCCTGCATCTGCGCCACGCGGCGGTCGATGTGCGACTTCTCCATCTTGAAGTCGGGGATGCCGTAGCGCAGCAGGCCACCGATGCGGCTGTTCTTCTCGAACACCGTCACGTCGTGACCGGCGCGGGCCAGCTGCTGGGCCGCAGCCAGGCCGGCGGGGCCGGAGCCCACCACGGCCACCTTCTTGCCGGTCTTGACCTTGGCCGGCTGCGGCTGCACCCAGCCTTCGGCCCAGGCGCGGTCGATGATGGCGTGCTCGATCGACTTGATGCCCACCGCGTCGTCGTTGACGTTCAGCACGCAGGCGGCCTCGCAGGGCGCCGGGCAGATGCGGCCGGTGAACTCGGGGAAGTTGTTGGTGCTGTGCAGCACCGTGATCGCGTTCGCCCAGTCGCCCCGGTACACCAGGTCGTTGAAGTCCGGAATGATGTTGTTGACCGGGCAGCCGTTGTTGCAGAACGGCGTGCCGCAGTCCATGCAGCGCGCACCCTGCACCTTGGCCTGCTCGTCGTTCAGGCCGATGACGAATTCCTTGTAGTTCTTGACCCGCTTGGCGACGGGCTCATAGCCCTCTTCCAGACGTTCGAACTCCAGAAAGCCGGTGACTTTTCCCATGATGCTGGCTCCTGAATCTGCTTACTTGGCGGGGGTGGTCTTGGCGGCCTTGCCGGCCTTCGTCTCACCCTTGGCCTTGGCGATGGTCTCGTCCTTGGCCTTGGCGGCGTGGATCTCGCCCAGCGCGCGCTTGTACTCGTGCGGGAACACCTTGACGAACTTGGCGCGGCTGGTTTCCCAGTCGTCCAGGATGTCGCGGGCGCGCAGGCTGCCGGTCCAGCTGTGGTGCTGCTCGATCAGCGCCTTCAGCAGGTCCTCGTCGGCCTGGTCGCGGTGCCACACGGCGCGGTCGATGCTGGCCTCCTGCTCTGCCTTGGGCAGCACCTTGTCCAGCGCCACCTGGGCGGTGTTGCAGCGCTTGGCGAACTGGCCGTCCTCGTCGTAGACGTAGGCGATGCCGCCGCTCATGCCGGCGGCGAAGTTGCGGCCGGTCTTGCCCAGCACCACGGCCGTGCCGCCGGTCATGTACTCGCAGCCGTGGTCGCCGGTGCCTTCCACCACCGTGGTGGCGCCCGACAGACGCACCGCGAAGCGCTCGCCGGCCACGCCGCGGAAGAAGGCCTCGCCGCTGGTGGCGCCGAACAGCGCGGTGTTGCCGATGATGATGTTCTTCGCGGCATCGCCGCGGAAGTCGATCGACGGGCGCACCACGATGCGGCCACCGCTCAGGCCCTTGCCGGCGTAGTCGTTGGCATCACCGATCAGGTACTGCGTGATGCCCTTGGCCAGGAAGGCGCCGAAGCTCTGGCCACCCGTGCCTTCCATCTGCATGAAGATGGTGTGGTCGGGCAGGCCTTCCGGACGGTGCTTGATCAGCTCACCCGACAGCATGGCGCCCACGCTGCGGTTCAGGTTCTTCACGTCCTGCATGAACTGCACCTTCTCGCCACGCTGGATGGCGGGTTGGCACTTCTCGATCAGCTGCACGTCGAGCGCGCGCTCCAGGCCGTGGTCCTGGTCGGCCACGTGGTAGCGCGGCACGTCGGCCGGCACGGCCGGCACGTGGAACACCTTGCTGAAATCCAGGCCCTTGGCCTTCCAGTGCTGGATGGCCTTCTTGGTGTCCAGCAGGTCGGCACGACCGATCAGGTCGTCGAACTTGCGGATGCCCAGCTGGGCCATGATCTGGCGCGCTTCCTCGGCGACGAAGAAGAAGTAGTTCACCACGTGCTCGGGCTTGCCCGAGAACTTGGCGCGCAGCACCGGGTCTTGCGTGGCCACGCCCACCGGGCAGGTGTTCAGGTGGCACTTGCGCATCATGATGCAGCCCTCGACCACCAGCGGCGCGGTGGCGAAGCCGAATTCATCGGCCCCCAGCAGCGCGCCGATGACCACGTCGCGGCCGGTCTTCATCTGGCCGTCGGCCTGCACCCGCACGCGGGCCCGCAGGCGGTTCAGCACCAGGGTCTGCTGCGTCTCGGCCAGGCCCAGCTCCCAGGGCGTGCCGCAGTGCTTGATCGAGCTCCACGGCGAGGCGCCAGTGCCACCGTCATGGCCGGCGATCACGATGTGGTCGCTCTTGCACTTGGCCACGCCCGCGGCGATGGTGCCCACGCCCACTTCCGACACCAGCTTGGTGCTGATGCTGGCGCGCGGGTTGGCGTTCTTCAGGTCATGGATCAGCTGGGCCAGATCCTCGATCGAGTAGATATCGTGGTGCGGCGGCGGGCTGATGAGGCCCACGCCCGGCACGCTGTAGCGCAGGAAGCCGATGTACTCGCTCACCTTGCCGCCAGGCAGCTGGCCGCCCTCGCCCGGCTTGGCGCCCTGGGCCATCTTGATCTGGATCTGATCGGCCGAGACCAGGTACTCGGTGGTCACGCCGAAGCGGCCCGAGGCCACCTGCTTGATCTTCGAGCGCAGGCTGTCGCCGTCCTGCATCTCGTAGTCGGCCTCGATGACCTTGCTGCCGATGACGTCGGACACCTTGGTGCCCTTGACGATCTTGATGCCCTTGAGCTCGTTGCGGTAGCGGGCCGGGTCTTCGCCGCCCTCACCGGTGTTGCTCTTGCCGCCGATGCGGTTCATCGCGATGGCCAGCGTGCTGTGCGCCTCGGTCGAGATCGAGCCCAGCGACATGGCGCCGGTGGCGAAGCGCTTGACGATCTCGGCGGCGGGCTCCACCTCTTCCAGAGCGATGGCCTTGCTCGGGTCGAGCTTGAACTCGAACAGACCGCGCAGCGTCATGTGGCGCTTGCTTTGGTCGTTGATGAGCTGGGCGTATTCCTTGTAGGTGTCGAACTTGCCCGAGCGCGTGCTGTGCTGCAGCTTGGCGATGGCATCGGGCGACCACATGTGCTCCTCGCCGCGGGCGCGCCAGGCGTACTCGCCGCCGGCGTCCAGCATCGTGGCCAGCACGGGATCGTCGCCAAAGGCCGCGCGGTGCGTGCGCAAGGCTTCCTCGGCCACCTCGAACACGCCGATGCCGGCCACCTGCGAGGCCGTGCCGCGGAAGAACTTCTCGACGAAGTCCTTCTGCAGGCCGATGGCCTCGAACAGCTGGGCGCCGCAGTAGCTCATGTACGTGCTCACGCCCATCTTAGACATGATCTTCGACAGGCCCTTGCCGATCGCCTTGACGTAGTTGTAGATGGCCTTCTCGGCACTCAGCGCGCCCGGCAGTTCGGCGTGCATGGACGCCAGCGTCTCCATCGCCAGGTAGGGGTGCACGGCCTCGGCGCCATAGCCGGCCAGCACGGCGAAGTGGTGCACCTCGCGCGCCGAGCCGGTCTCGACCACCAGGCCCACGGTGGTGCGCAGGCCCTCGCGCACCAGATGGTGGTGCACGGCGGAGAGCGCCAGCAGCGCGGGGATCGCCACCTGGGTGCGGCCCATGCGGCGGTCGGTGATGATGATGATGTTGTGGCCGCTCTTGAGCGCGTCCACGGCCTCGGCGCACAGGCTGGCCAGCTTGGCTTCCACACCCTCGCGGCCCCAGGCCAGCGGGTAGGTGATGTCCAGCTCGTAGCTCTTGAACTTGCCACCGGTCTGCGCGTCGATGCCGCGCAGGCGCGCCATGTCGTCGAAGTCCAGCACCGGCTGCGTCACCTCCAGGCGCATCGGCGGGTTCACCGCGTTGATGTCCAGCAGGTTGGGGCGCGGGCCGATGAAGCTGTTCAGGCTCATCACGATGGCCTCGCGGATCGGGTCGATCGGCGGGTTCGTGACCTGGGCGAACAGCTGCTTGAAGTAGTTGTAGAGCGGCTTGTTCTTGTCGCTCAACACGGCCAGCGGGCTGTCATTGCCCATCGAGCCGATGGCTTCCTCGCCGGCCGCGGCCATGGGCGCCAGCAGGAACTTGATGTCTTCCTGCGTGTAGCCGAAGGCCTGCTGGCGGTCGAGCAGCGATTCGCTGAACGCGGCCGCGCCGGCGCTGACGTCCAGCGAATCCAGGCGGATGCGCACCTGGTCGATCCACTGGCGGTAGGGGCGTGCGCTGGCGTACTGGGCCTTCAGTTCCTCGTCGTCGACGATGCGGCCCTGCTCCAGATCGATCAGGAACATCTTGCCCGGCTGCAGGCGCCACTTCTTGACGATCTTGTTCTCGGGGATGGGCAGCACGCCGCTCTCAGAGGCCATCACCACCAGGTCGTCGTTGGTGACGATGTAGCGCGCCGGACGCAGGCCGTTGCGGTCGAGCGTGGCGCCGATCTGCTTGCCGTCGGTGAACACCATGGCGGCGGGGCCGTCCCAGGGCTCGATCATCGCGGCGTGGTACTCGTAGAACGCGCGGCGACGGGCATCCATCAGCTCGTGGTTCTCCCAGGCCTCGGGGATCATCATCATGGCCGCGTGGGCCAGCGGGTAGCCGCTCATCGTGAGCAGCTCCAGCGCGTTGTCGAAGGTGGCGGTGTCGCTCTGGCCCTCGAAGCTGATCGGGTACAGCTTCTTCAGGTCATCGCCCAGCACCGGGCTCTTCATCACGCCTTCGCGGGCGCGCATCCAGTTGAAGTTGCCCTTGACGGTGTTGATCTCACCGTTGTGGGCCACCATGCGGTACGGGTGGGCCAGCGGCCACTCGGGGAAGGTGTTGGTGGAGAAGCGCTGGTGCACCAGGGCCAGGGCCGAGACCACGCGCTCGTCGGCCAGGTCCTTGTAGTACACGCCCACCTGGTCGGCCAGCAGCAGGCCCTTGTAGATGATGGTGCGGCACGACATGCTGGGCACGTAGTACTCGCGGCTGTGCGTGAGCTTCAGGCGCTGGATGGCGGCCGAGGCGGTCTTGCGGATCACGTACAGCTTGCGCTCCAGCGCGTCGGGCACGATGACGTCGGCGCCGCGGCCGATGAACACCTGGCGGATCACCGGCTCCTTCTCGCGCACCATGGGGCTCATGGGCATCTCGAGGTTCACCGGCACGTCGCGCCAGCCCAGCAGCACCTGGCCCTCGGCCTTGATGGCGCGCTCCATCTCCTGCTCGCAGGCCAGGCGGCTGGCGTGCTCCTTGGGCAGGAAGATCATGCCCACGCCGTACTCGCCCGGGGGCGGCAGCGTGATGCCCTGGGCCGCCATCTCGGCGCGGTAGTACTCGTCGGGGATCTGGATCAGGATGCCCGCGCCGTCGCCCATCAGCTTGTCGGCGCCCACGGCGCCGCGGTGGTCGAGGTTCTCGAGGATCTTCAGGCCCTGCTGCACGATGTGGTGCGCGCGCTGGCCCTTGATGTGGGCGACGAAGCCCACGCCGCAGGCGTCCTTCTCGTTGGCCGGGTTGTACAGGCCGCTGTCGGCCAGGGCGGCGATCTCAGCGGCGCTGGCGGGGGTGTCATTCATCGGGGTGGCGGGGGTGGACGCGGACATGGCGCACTCCTTCCTGGCTTCAACGAGGGGATGCGGAATTTACTGCGGTGCAGCAAGGACCTCAAGCGCTATTAAATGGGGTCAGACTCAATTATTGATTTCGCACATAGTCGGTGCGCAATAAATAGGGACAGAGTCAAACCATCAGCACCGCTCGGCTGGAGCAAGTGCCGTTCCCGGCCTCAGGGCACTGGCGGGCGCGCCGGCCGGCCGCGGCGGCGTGGCTGCAGCGGGCGGTCGCCCTGCTCGGCCAGGGCGGCCAGGAAGGCGGCATCGCCCAGCGCCCAGCCGCCACGGCTGGCCGTGCCCAGCGCCACGGCGCGGGCCAGGCTCAGGCCCTCGTCGATGCGGCGGCGCCAGGCCGCCTCGCGCTCGAACGGGGTGTTGCCCAGGGCCCACCAGTCGGGGCCTTCGGTCAGCAGCGCGTCGCGGGCCAGGCCCAGGTGGGCGCGCACGCTGCTCCAGACATCGTCCTCGGGTGCCGCCACGCTGCCAGCGCGCAGCGCATGGGTGTCGAGGAAGAGCATGGCCTCCAGCAGCGGCTCGCCAGGCTGCACCACGGCGGCGCGGTAGCGGCCCGCCCACAGCGTGCCGCTGCGGCCGTGGCGGTGGTTGAAGCCGGCCACGTAGCGACGGCCCAGCGCCTGCATCGCGCCGCTCAGATCGGCCGCGGCCTCGGGCCGCAGCAGCAGGTGCACATGCGCGTCGGCCAGCGCCCAGCCCAGCACTGCCACGCGGCGCGGCACGGCGGCCTCGCGCAGCGCGGCCAGGAAGGCGCGACGGTCCTCGTCGTCCACGAACACCGGCTGCTGGTTGTGCCCGGCCAGCGTGACCAGATGGGCCAGGCCGGGCACGGCCAGGCGCGGCAGCCGGGCCATTCAGCGCCCGCCGTCGGCGCCGGCCGTGTCCGCGGCCGCAGTGCTCGCCGCCAGTTCGGCGAACAGGTCGCGGCCGGTCAGCCGGCGGTGCTCGCCGAGGGCGAAGCGGTCGGTCATGCCGGCGATGAAATCCGCCACCGCGCGGTGGCGGTCGTCGCGCGCGGCGAAGCCGGGCCGCATCTCCTGCGGCGCCGCCACATAGGCGGCGAACAGCTCGCGCACCACCTGGCGCGCCAGCTCGGTGGTGCGGTTGACCTGCGGATGCCGGTACAGCGCCTGGAACAGCAGGCGCTTGAGCGCAGTGCCCTCCTCGCGCATGGCATCCGAGAAGCCGATCAGCCGCGGCAGCGTGCGCGCCGCGTCGGCGCTGCCGGGCGCCGCCTCGCGCAGCCGCGCCGCCGAGGCGTCGATCACGTCATGCACCTGGGCCGAGAGCATGCGGCGGATGGTCTCGTACAGCAGGCGCCGGCCGGCGTCGGCGGCCAGCGCCGGGTGCTCGGCCAGCGCGGCGTCGCGGTGGCGGCGCACCAGCGGCAGCTCGCACACCTGGTCCAGCGTGATCAGGCC
Source organism: Pseudaquabacterium inlustre (assembly GCF_038066595.1). Taxonomy (NCBI): domain Bacteria; kingdom Pseudomonadati; phylum Pseudomonadota; class Betaproteobacteria; order Burkholderiales; family Sphaerotilaceae; genus Pseudaquabacterium; species Pseudaquabacterium inlustre. The sequence continues at coordinate 378,568 of NZ_JBBUTH010000011.1, read as the reverse complement.
CGAGCGCACGCCGTCGTCGATGTCGTGCGCGTTGTAGGCGATGGCGTCGGCCAGGTCGGTGAGCTGCGCCTCCAGCCCGGGCCGCGTGCCATCGATGAAGCGCCGCGCCACGCCGCCGGGCTCGTCCGCCTCCAGCACCTCGGCATCGCGCCGGCTGCAGTGCTTGAGGATGCCCTCGCGGGTCTCGAACGTGAGGTTCAGGCCGTCGAAGGCGGCGTAGCGCGCCTCCAGCACATCCACCACGCGCAGGCTCTGCAGGTTGTGCTCGAAGCCACCGTGCTCGGCCATGCAGGCGTGCAGCGCGTCCTGGCCGGCGTGGCCGAAGGGCGTGTGGCCCAGGTCATGCGCCAGTGCGATGGCCTCCACCAGGTCTTCGTTGAGCCCCAGCGTGCGGGCGATGGCGCGGCCCAGCTGCGCCACCTCCAGCGAGTGCGTGAGCCGCGTGCGGAACAGGTCGCCCTCGTGGTTCAGGAACACCTGGGTCTTGTAGACCAGGCGCCGGAAGGCGGTGCTGTGGACGATGCGATCGCGGTCGCGCTGGAAGTCGTTGCGGTCGCGCGTGGCCACCACCGGGTGGCGCCGGCCGCGACTGGCGGCCGGATCGCTGCCCCAGGGCGCCAGGCGGGTCAGCGGATCGATGGACAGGGCGGGGGCGTCTTGCATGATCCGGTGCGGCGCGCGGTGGCGGGGTGGCTGCGGGCGGAGTGGCTCGGCTTGCGGTTCAGCGGGCCGTATGGGCGGCGATGACCTCGGCCACCAGCGCATCGGGCGCGGGGCGCATGGCCGCCTTGCCGGGGCCGTCGATGACGACGAAGCGGATCTCGCCGCCCTCGGCCTTCTTGTCCACCCGCATCAACTCGAACCAGCGCTCGATGGGCATCGCCGGCGCCTGCACCGGCAGGCCGGCGGCGGCCACCAGGCGCTCGATGCGCGCGACGAAGGCCGCGTCCACCAAGCCCAGCCGCGCCGACAGGTCGGCCGCCAGCACCATGCCGCAGGCCACGCCCTCGCCGTGCAGCCAGGCGCCGTAGCCCATGCCGGCCTCGATGGCGTGGCCGAAGGTGTGGCCGAAGTTCAGGATGGCGCGCAGGCCGCCCTCGCGCTCGTCCAGACCCACCACCCAGGCCTTGATCTCGCAGCTGCGGCGGATGGCGTGGGCCAGCGCCGCCTTGTCGCGCGCCATCAGCGCCGGCAGGTGGGCCTCGATCCAGTCGAGGAAGGCCATGTCGGCGATCGGCCCGTACTTGATCACCTCGGCCAGGCCGGCCGACAGCTCGCGGTCGGGCAGCGTGTCCAGCATGTCCAGATCGCACAGCACCCGCTGCGGCTGGTAGAACGCGCCGATCATGTTCTTGCCCAGCGGGTGGTTGACGGCCGTCTTGCCGCCCACCGACGAATCCACCTGCGCCAGCAGCGTGGAGGGCACCTGCACGAAGGGCACGCCGCGCATGTAGCAGGCGGCGGCAAAGCCGGTCATGTCGCCCACCACGCCGCCACCCAGCGCGTACAGCACGGTCTTGCGGTCGCAGCCGGCGCCCAGCAGCGCATCGAACACCTGGTTCAGCGTCTGCCAGTCCTTGTGCGCCTCGCCGTCGGGCAGCACCACCTGCAGCACGCGGCGGTGGCGGGTGGCCAGGCGCTCGGCCAGACGCTGCGCATACAGCGGGGCGACGACGGTGTTGCTGACGATCAGCGCATCGGCCGAGGTGGGCAAACCGTCGAAGGCGGCCGCGTCGGCCAGCAGACCGCTGCCGATCAGGATGTCGTAGCTGCGGTCGCCCAGGTCGATGGGCACGCGCAGCGTGGAGGGGTTGCTCATGGTGGCCAGTGTATGCGGCCCCCAAGCTCGGCCCGGCACTGCGACCCGGCACCGCGGCCCGGTCGGCGCGGGTGCGCCCTCTCAGTGCTCGGCGCTGCCGCGGGCCGCCGCCACGGGCGGGCGCGCCGGGTCGAGCACACCCACCAGTTCCAGCTGCATCAGGATCATGTTCACCAGCGTGGGCACCGATGGCCGGCCGGTCTCGATGACGTAGCGCGCTGCCTCGCGGTACAGCGGGTCGCGCTCGCGGAACAGGTCACGCAGGCGCTTGAGCGGATCGGCCACCTGCAGCAGCGGGCGCTGCGTGTCGTGCCGCAGCCGGCGGAACAGTTCCTCCGGCGTGGAGCGCAGGTAGATCACCACGCAGTGCTGCTGCAGCGCCTGGCGGTTGGCCTCGCGCAGCACCGTGCCGCCGCCGGTGGCCAGCACCATGCCGGGCTGCCGGGCCAGCTCGGCCACCACGCGCTGCTCCAGGTCGCGGAAGGCCGCCTCGCCCTGCTGCTCGAAGTACAGGCGGATCGGGCAGCCGATCTGCTGCTCGATGACCTGATCGCTGTCGACGAACCGCCAGCCGAGGTGGCGCGCGAGCTGACGGCCCACGGTGGACTTGCCGGAACCCGGCATGCCCACCAGGGCGATGGTCAGTTCGGGTTGGTGCACGTGGCCACGTCTTTGCCGAACGGACTCACGGAGCCGGCCGGCGCCACGGTCTTGACGCTGTAGTCCGAACCCAGCTTGTCGAGCGGGAAGTCCTTGTAGGTGCTCGACTCGGTGCCGGCCACCACCGCCGTGGCGGTCAGGCGCACGCCCATCCACGAGGCGATGCTCTCGGCATAGCGCATCGTGATCGTGGCCACGCCGTTGGCGTCGGTGGTCACGGTGGAGTTCAGCAGCGCCACCAGGTTGCCCGGCGTCAGCACGCCGTCGCCGTTGGTGTCCTCACCGGCGTCGAGGCGGCCGTTGTAGTTGTTGCGGTCCTCGTTCAGGCACTCCAGGTAGCTGGCGTAGACCCACATCGACGCGGTGTCGCTCCACACCAGCTGGCCCTTGGCGTAGTAGTTCGGGATCACCTTGATCGTCACCGGCACGTTGGTCACGCGCACGCCGTTGGCGTCGGTGACGTACACCGTCCAGTTCTTCTCGTAGGTCTGCGTGTCGTAGTTGCTGATCGTGTTGCCGGTGCCCAGCGCGATGAACAGCGCGCTCTGGTTCACGGTCAGCTTCGCCGTGCCGCTGACGGCCACGTTGCTGGCCACCGTGGCCTTGAGCTGCACCGCACCGCTGGCCGTGCTCTCGGCGCCCGACACGTACTGCACCGTGGCCACGCCGTTCAGGTCGGTGACGGCCGAGGCCTGCTGCAGCCGGCCGCCGCTGGGGTCGGCCACCTGGCTGAAGTTGACCGTCGCGTCGGCCACCGGGTTGCTGTTGGCATCGGTGACCTTGGCCACCAGCGTGGCCTGGTTGGTGGTGCTGCCCGTGGCGTTGGGCGCCAGCGCGGTGGGCGAGATCTGCAGCACCAGCGTGGCCGGCGTGGTGGCCACGAAGCTCAGCGGCAGCGTGGCCTGCACCGCCGAGCCGCCGGCCAGCGTGGCGCTGACCGTGGCGCTGCCCGCGAAGCCCGAGACGATGGTGACCGAGGCCTGGCCCGTGGCATCGGTGACCACGCTGTTGGCACTGAGCACGCCGATCGTGGCCGCCAGGTTGACGGCGGCATTGGCCTGCACGACACCGGCCTTGCGGTAGCGCAGCGTCAGCGTCTTGCTCTGGCCCACCACCACCTTGGTGCTGGCCGCGGGGGTGATGAAGGCGAGGTCCTCGTCGCTGCCGCTGACGGTGATGGCCGTCGACACGGTGGCGCCGGCGCCGCTGACCGACACGGTGTCCGCCCCCGACTTGGTGGCCGTGTAGGTGACGATGGCCTGGCCGGCCGAATCGGTGGTGGCGGTGGCCGGCAGGCCGTTGCCCAGCGTGCTGCTCAGGCCCAGCGTGACCCCGGGAATCACCACGCCCTTGGAATCGGTGGCGGTGAAGGTCAGCTGCATGGTCGAGCCGATGTTCACCGTGGTGGCGCCCGACACGGCCAGCTTGGTGTTCACGATCGGCACGTTCAGCGTCTGCCGCGCCGCGCCCGACACCACCGTGACCACGGCCGTGCGGTTGCTCTTGTCGCTGCCGGCGTCCAGGGCGGCGGTGGCGATGCCGTTGCTGTTGGTGCTGGTCACCTGGTTGCTGATGCGGCCCTTGTCGACGCTCCAGCTCACCGGCGCACTCACCTTGGCCAGGTTGTTGCCGTCCTTGACGAAGGCGCTGATCGTCACCTGCTCACCGCCGGTGCCGATGCTCGACTGCGAGGCGATCAGCTCGATCGACGTGGTGGTCGGGCTGATGCCCACCTGCACCGAGCTGGTCTGGGCCGCCGATCCGGTGCCCGAGGTGGCGCTGATCGTGGCGGTGCTGGTGGTGCTGGGGTTGACGCCGGTGGGCGTGTAGATGGCGGTGGCCACGCCGCTGGCGTTGGTCACCGAGGACTGGCCGCTCAGGCTGCCGGCCGAGGTCTGCCAGGCGACGGCGGCGCCGCTGATGGCCACGTTGGCGCTGTCCTTGACCACCGCGGTGATGGTGAGCGTGCTGCCATCGGTGCCGACGGCCGCGGCGCTGGAGCTGACCACGACGGTGCGCGCGCCCTGCAGGGCCACGCTGGTGCTGCCCTTGGCCGATCCCGAGGTGGCGGTGATCGTGGCCGCCGTGGCGGCCGCGCGGTCGGCGTCGGTGGCCGAGAAGGTGGCCACCGCAGTGCCGTTGGCATCGGTGGTGGTGGCCGCGCCGGTCAGCGAGCCGGCGCTCGACGACCAGGTGATGGCCGTGCTGGGCATGGCCACGTTGTTGGCGTCCTTGACCACCGCGGTGATCGTGACCGTGCTGCTGCCGTCACCCAGCGTGGCATTGCTGGTGGTCACGTCGACCTTGGCCGCCGTCGAGCTGCCGCTGGTGCCGCCGCCCACGAAGGGCGTGCCGGAACTGCCACCACCGCCGCAGCCCACAAGCGCCACGGTGGCCACGGTGACCATCGCGGTCAGCCATGACTTGATCTTCACGAAACTCATCGAAGCGCTCCCGCTCGGGCGTTGTGCTGACCTGCGATTCCGAACTCAGCGCACCTGGGCGCGTTCGGTCACGATCTTCGGCGTGATGAAGATCAGCAGTTCGGTCTTGTTGTTGTACTTGGTGGTGTTCTTGAACAGGTTGCCGACCACCGGCACGTCGCCGAGGAAGGGCACCTTGTTGACGTCGGTGCGCTCGTCCTGCGTGAAGATGCCACCGATGACCACCGTGCCGCCGTTCTCCACCAGCACCTGCGTCTTGGCATGCTTGGTGTTGATGGCCGGGCCGGCCGTGGTGCTCTCGCCGCGGCTGTCCTTGGCCACGTCGAGGTCCATGATCACGCTGCCCTCGGGGGTGATCTGCGGCGTCACCTCCAGCTTCAGGCTGGCCTTCTTGAACTGGATGCTGGTGGCGCCGCTGGAGCTGGCCACCTGGTAGGGGATTTCCTCGCCCTGCTCGATGATGGCCTTGCCCTGGTCGGCGGTGATGACGCGCGGGCTGGACACGATCTTGCCCTTGCCGTCGGCTTCCAGCGCCGAGAGCTCCAGATTCAGGATGCGGTTGGCCGAGGGGCTGAACAGCGACAGCGCCAGCGTGGCGGCCGACGCGCTGCCCAGCGCGCTGGTGGAGGCCGGCAGGTTCACCATCTGCGAGGCCGCCGAGGTGGTGGCCGAGGTGGCCCCGGTCACGCCCAGCTGGTTCAGCGCATTGGTGTAGGTGCTGCCGATCTGCACATAGTTGCCGCCGCCCACGCTGTAGCCCGGCACGCCGCCGTTCAGGCCGCGCAGGTCGGTGGCCCCCAGACGGGCACCCAGCGCGCGGCCGAACTTGTCATCGGCCTCGACGATGCGCGCCTCGATCAGCACCTGGCGCACCGGGATGTCGATCTTGGCGATCAGCTGGGACACTTCCTCCAGCTTGCTGGGGATGTCGTTGACGAAGATCTGGTTGGTGCGCGTGTCCGACGAGGCCACGCCACGGCTGGTCAGGATGCGGGCCGCCGAGCCGGCGGTCGCGGCTGCGGCCGCACCGGCCGAGCTGCCCGAGCCCGACTGGCCGAGCAGCGTCTTCACCAAGTCATCGGCCTTGGCGTAGTTGAGCTGGAAGGCCTGCGTGCGCAGCGGCTCCAGGTCGGCCAGCTTCTTCTTCGCCTCGAGCTCGATCTGCTCCTTGGCCGCCAGCTCGTCCTTGGGGGCGATCCACAGCACGTTGCCGCTCTTCTTCACCCCCAGGCCCTTGCTCTGCAGGATGATGTCCAGCGCCTGGTCCCAGGGCACGTCCTTCAGGCGCAGCGTGACATTGCCGGTGACGGTGTCGCTGGTCACGACGTTGAAGTCGGTGAAGTCGGCGATGACCTGCAGCAGCGCGCGGATCTCGATGTTCTGGAAGTTCAGGCTCAGCTTCTGGCCACCGAAACCGGGGCCTTGCGTGAGCTTGTTCGGGTCGATCTTGACCGGCCGCACCTCCAGCACGAACTGGTTGTCGCTCTGGTAGGCGCTGTGCTCCCAGGCCCCCTTGGGCTCGATCAGCATGCGCACGCGGTCACCGCTCTGGAACGCGGCCACGCTCTGCACCGGGGTGCCGAAGTCGGTGACGTCCAGGCGGCGGCGCAGCGTGGCCGGCAGGCTGGAGCGCAGGAACTCGACCACCAGGCTCTGGCCCTGCTGGCGGATGTCCACGCCCACCTGGGTGCTGGCCAGGGCCACCACCACACGGCCGGCGCCGTCGGCACCGCGGCGGAAGTCGATGTCGCGCAGCGGCAGGGCTTCGGCGTTCTCGGGCTTGGCGAAATGCGTGGCCTCGCCGGTGGAGGCGGTGGCGGCCGGCGCAGCGCTGTTGCCTTCCAGCACCACCACCAGCACCTTGCCCTGCAGCTCGGCGCGGTAGCCGGCGCTCTGGCGCAGGTTCAGCACCAGGCGCGTGCGCTCGCCGGTCTGGGCCACGGCCACCGAGCGCAGGTTGCCCTGGTTGATGTCCACCAGGTTGCGGCCGATGGCATTGGCCAGCGGCGGCAGATCGAGCGCGACGCGCGGCGGCGCCTGCACCGAGAAGCCGGTGGGCACGGCGGCCAGCGGTTCGGCCAGTTCGATGCGCACCACGTCGGCCCCGGCCTGCTGAGTGCTGGTGATGGACCGGATGGCGTTCTCGGCCAGCGCGGCAAGCGGTGCAGCCAGAGCCAGCCCCGTCGCCAACAGTCGGGCGGCAAGCCTGGCGCGCCACTTCCCCATGGTGTTCTCCTGCACAAATCTCATCGCGCCTTCTCCTGCAGCTGGAGCGTGCCGGCACGTTCGGTCCACTCGCCGGTGGCGTCCTGCACGATCTCGCGCAGCGTCACCTCGGTCTCGCTGATGCGCGTGATGCGGCCGTAGTTCTGGCCGATGTGGTCGCCCGCCTTCACCTGGTAGAGCAGGTTGTCCACCTTCAGCAGGGCAAAGGGCACGCCCGCCTTGGTCACGCTGCCCACCATGGCCATGGCGTCCAGCGGATAGGCCTCCAGCGGCTCCTTGCGGCGGTTGAACTCGGCGGCAAAGGCCGAGTTGGGCTGCCGCGCCTCCTGCTTGACGGCCACCGCCAGCTTCTGGTTGCTGAACGGGTCGACCGACTGCGCCACCTCGTAGGGCGCGGGGTCGAACTTCTTCGGCGCGGCCAGCGGCTGCACGCTGGGCTTGACCTCGCGGCGCTGCTGGTCCATCCAGCCTTGCAACTCCTGCTGGTCGGCGTCGCAGGCGCTCAGCAGCGCGGCGGCGGCCAGCGCCAGGGCGGGCAGCGCACGCAGACGCCAGGCGGCGCGGGGGCTCGGGCGGCGGATCACTTGCGCGCTCCCTTGGCCTTGGCGGCGTCGGCGGCGGCCTTGGCCTTGCGCACCTCGGCCAGCTCGGCCACGTCCAGGTAGCGGTAGGTGCGGGCCACGGCATCCATCGTGAGGTTGCCGGCCGTGTCCTTGGCCACCGGCGCAATGGCCAGGTTGTGCAGCGTGACGATGCGCGACAGGTTGGACACGTCGGCCGCGAAGGCGCCGATGTCGTGGTACCGGCCGGTCACGCGCAGCGTGATCGGCAGCACCGCGTAGTAGTCCTTGACCTCGCTCTGGCCGGGGCGGAACAGGTCGAACTGCAGGCCACGGCCGATGCCGGCCTGGTTGATGTCGGACAGCAGTGCGTCCATCTCGGCCTTGCCGGGCAGCTGGCGCTCGAGCTGGGTGACGTACTCCTGCACCTGCTGCTTCTGCTTGCGCAGTTCGGACAGGTTGACGGCCTGGCCCAGCTTGGCACGGTAGTCGGTTTTCAGGCCCGGCTCGACATTGCGTGCGGCTTCCAGCGCGTCGGCGGCGCCTGAGACAGCCAGCACCCAGCCCAGGCCCAGGGCCAGAGCGGCGGCGCCCAGCCAGGCGCACAGCTTGGGCAGCAGGGGCCACTGGCCGGGCTCGCGCGGGTTCAGGTCGCGGAACTGGGCGCTGGCCTTGCTGGCCAGCACGGCGACGTCCAGGGCGGCGGGTTGGGTGCTGCGAGTGGCCATCGCGGGGTTCCTCAGGCGGCCCGGGCCGACGCGGCGGCCGCGGGCGCTGGCGCGGACGCACCGGCCGCCGGCGTGCCCGGCAGCTTGACGGTCATGCGCATCGAGAACTCGAACAGCCGCCGCGCATCACGCGAGCCGGCCACCGGTGGCAGCGTCACGGCCTTGATCTCGACCAGTTCCACGCGGCTGAGCCATTGCGAGTTGTTCTGCGTGTTGCGCAGGAATTCGGACACGCGCTCGTTGGTCTGCGCCACGCCGCTGACCTGCACCACGGCATCGGTCTGGCGCAGGCTGCTCAGGTAGACGCCCTCGGGCGTCTGGCGCACCAGTTCGTCGAGCAGGTGCACCGGCACGTTGCGGTTGAGCTGCAGGTCTTCCACCGCGGCCTGGCGGGCCTTCAGGCCCTCGATGTCGCCCTTGAGCGTGGCGATGTCCTTGATCTGCGCCTCGAGCTTGCCGATCTCGCCGCGCAGGAAGGTGTTGCGCTCTTCCTGCTGCTGGGTGAGCTGCTGCACGGCGACCGTCCAGGCGCCCGCCGCCAGCGCGCCCACCAAGGCGGACACGCCCAGACCGACGAAGAAGTTGCGCTTGCGCTGGCGACGCCGCTCCTCGCGGTGCGGCAGCAGGTTGATGAGGATCATGCGAGGAACCTGCGCATCGCCAGGCCACAGGCGGTGAGGTAGGACGGCGCATCCTTGCGCACCTTGGCCTCGCGCACGCCCGAGCCGATCTTCATGCCCTCGAAGGGGTTCACCACCATCGACGCGAAGCCGGTGAGCTCGGTGACGCGGTCCTTCAGGCCCGGCAGACCGGCGGTGCCGCCGGCCAGCATCACGTAGTGCACCTTGTGGTGCGGCGTGCTGGTGAAGAAGTACTGCAGCGCGCGGCCGATTTCCTGCGACAGGCTGTCGACGAAGGGCACCAGGATGGACGCCTCGTAGTCCTCGGGCAGGTCGCCGGCCAGCTTCTTCTGCTCGGCCTCCTCGAAGGAGAAGCCGTACTGGCGCGAGATCAGCGTGGTGAGCTGCGAGCCACCGAAGGCCTGGTCGCGGTCGTAGAGCATCTCGCCCTCGCGCAGCACCTTCAGGCTGGTGGTGTCGGCGCCGATCTCGAACAGCGCGACCAGCGCATCGCGTCCGCCCTGCGGCAGCGACTCGACCAACCGGCTCATGGCCAGCAGCGAGGCGTGGCTTTCGATGTCCAGCACCATGGGCTTGAGGCCTGCGGCCTCGGCCAGGCCCTGGCGGTCCTGCACACGCTCCTTGCGCGAGGCGGCGATCAGCACCTCGACATCGCCGCTGGACGTGGCGCTGGGGCCGATGACGCAGAAGTCCAGGCTCACCTCTTCCAGCGAGAACGGGATGTACTGGTTGGCCTCGGACTCGACCTGCAGCTCCAGCTCGTCCTCGCTGAGGCCGGCCGGCAGCATGATGCGCTTGGTGATCACCGCCGACTGCGGCATGGCCATCGCCACCTGCCGGGTCTTGGTGCTGCTCTTGTCGAGCAGCTTGCGCACCGCGGCGGCCACCTCGTCGAACTTCTCGATCTGCCCGTCGGTGATCCAGCCCTTCTCGAAAGGCTCGGACGCCAGCCGCTCCAGCACGTACTCGCCGCTGGCCGAGCGACCCAGCTCGACCAGCTTGGCGCTGGACGAGCTGATGTCCAGCCCGATCATCGGCGGATGCTTGCGACCCAACAGCAGGTCCAGAAAGCTCACGGGTGACGTCTCCCGGTCGCCGCGCACGGCAGGTTCAAGGGGGTGGCAACACTTAAGAAGTTACTTCAATGCTAGCAGTAAAGCCTTTGTAGCCCAAAGATATTTACCGTTTCGGCCCCGCGGCGACGTTGCGCCTCGCCGACGTGCGCGGCGTCATTTGAAACAAGCCGCAAGACCCATTCCCGCCGCGTCGGCGGGGGTCTGGCGGCAGCCGGGGGGCGCCGCGGCCTTTCTATACACTCGGCGCCCACATGAGTTCGACCGAGCCGCCCGCGGCACCCTCCCCCTCCCCGGCGCGTGCCGCGCCCGGCCGCCGCTGGTGGTGGCGCCTGCTGGCCTGGTTGGCCGGCACGGCACTGGCGCTGGGCCTGGCCGGCGCCTTGCTGATCGCCGTGGCGCTGGCCGTGGCCTACCCCAACCTGCCCGAGATCGACGGCCTGGCCGACTACCGGCCCAAGCTGCCGCTGCGGGTGTATTCGTCCGACGGCGTGCTGCTGGGCGAATTCGGCGAGGAGCGACGCACCTACACGCCGATCGCGCAGATTCCCAAGGTGATGCGCGACGCGGTGCTGGCCATCGAGGACGCCCGCTTCTACCGCCATGGCGGCGTGGACTACCTGGGCGTGCTGCGTGCCGGCCTGGCCCAGTTCAACAAGGCCAAGAGCCAGGGCGCCAGCACCATCACCATGCAGGTGGCGCGCAATTTCTACCTCAGCACCGAGAAGACCTTCACCCGCAAGATCTACGAGATCCTGCTGGCGCTGAAGATCGAGCGGCAGCTCAGCAAGGACCAGATCCTCGAGCTGTACATGAACCAGATCTTCCTGGGCCAGCGCGCCTACGGCTTCGCGGCCGCCGCCGAGATCTACTACGGCAAGGCGCTGAAGGACCTGAGCGTGGCCGAGGCGGCCATGCTGGCCGGGCTGCCGCAGGCGCCGTCGGCCTACAACCCGGTGAGCAACCCGCAGCGCGCCAAGCGGCGCCAGCAGTACATCATCGACCGGATGGAGGCCAACGGCTTCATCACCGAGGAGCAGGCCGAGCGCGCCCGCGCCGAGACCCCGAAGCTGCGCGCCCCCACCGAGGCCGCGGTGCATGCCGAGTTCGTGACCGAGACGGTGCGCCAGCTGGTGGCCAGCCAGTACGGCGCCGACACCACCACGCGCGGGTTGAACGTCACGATCACCATCGATTCCACCGACCAGGCCGCCGCCTACCGCGCGCTGCGCCGCGGCCTGCTGGACTACGAACGCCGCCAGCACTACCGCGGGCCGGAAGACTTCGTCGAACTGCCCAAGGACGCCGCAGCGCTGGACACCCGCATCGCCGAGGCCCTGGCCGAACACCCCGACAACGACGAGCTGAAGGCTGCCGTGGTGCTGGAGGCCTCGGCCCGCAAGGTGGTGGCCGTGCTGCAGAGCGGCGAGCAGATCACCGTCACCGGCGACGGCCTGAAGCCGGTGGCCTCGGGCCTGGCCGACAAGGCCGAGCCGCAGAAGCAGATCCGCCGCGGCGCCGTGGTGCGCGCCACCCGCAGCGGCGCCAAGGGCGAGTGGACGCTGACCCAGCTGCCCGAGGTGGAGGGCGCCTTCGTGGCGCTGGACCCGCGCACCGGCGCCATCCGCGCGCTGGTGGGCGGCTTCGACTTCGGCAAGAACAAGTTCAACCACGTCACCCAGGCCTGGCGCCAGCCGGGCTCGAGCTTCAAGCCCTTCATCTACTCGGCGGCGCTGGAAAAAGGCTTCACGCCGATGACCGTGGTCAACGACGCGCCGCTGTTCTTCGACGCCGGCACCACCGGCAGCCAGCCCTGGGAGCCGAAGAACTACGACGGCAAGTTCGAAGGCCCGATGCCGCTGAAGACCGCGCTGGCCAAGTCCAAGAACATGGTCTCCATCCGCGTGCTGCAGTCCACCGGCGTGAAGTTCGCGCAGGACTGGGTGACGCGCTTCGGCTTCGAGGCCGACAAGCACCCGGCCTACCTGACCATGGCGCTGGGCGCCGGCTCGGTCACGCCGCTGCAGATGGCCAGCGCCTACGGCGTGTTCGCCACCGGCGGCCTGCGCAGCCAGCCGGCGCTGATCACCCGCATCGCCGACGCCAAGGGCCGCGTGCTGCTGCAGGCGCCGATGGCCGCGGCCGACGAATCGGCCCGCGCCATCGACGCCCGCAACGCCTACGTGATGACCCAGCTGATGGGCGAGGTGACGCGTGCCGGCACCGCCGCCAAGGTCTACCAGACCTTCAAGCGCCTGGACCTGTACGGCAAGACCGGCACGACCAACGACTCGATGGACGCCTGGTTCGCCGGCTTCCAGCCCAACCTGGTGGCCGTGGTGTGGATCGGCTATGACACGCCGCGCAAGCTGGGCGACCGCGAAACCGGCGGCGGCCTGGCGCTGCCGGTGTGGATCGAATTCATGCAGCACGCACTGAAGAAGCTGCCCGAACAGCAGCCCCCCGTGCCCGATGGCCTGATGCAGCGCGGTGGCGACTGGGTGTTCGAGGAGTTCGGCAGCGGCGGTGGCGTCAGCAGCGTGGGCCTGGACGACAAGCTGCCTCAGCCCGCCAGCGAGGACGAGAAGAAGGGCATCCTCGATCTCTTCAAAAGATAGCTGGGGCACCCGGCCCCGCGGGTACGCGGGGCCACCCGCCGGGCGGGTTGCGGGCCAGCTTGGGGCGGCCCGGCGCCTGGCCCGCTGGGCGCGCCGGTCAATCCGGCGTGAAGCTCAGCGGCTTGCCGCCCTGCGCGCTGGCCTGCTTCGACAGCTCGGCGAAGAACTCGCCGCCCTCACGGGTGTCCAGCCAGCGGCCATCCACGTGCTTGAAGTGCTGACCCGCCGCGCGCGAGGCCATCCACAGTTCATGCAGCGGCGGCTGGGTGTTGATGACGATCTTGCTGCCGCCCGGAAAGCTCAGCTCCAGCAGGCCGCCGGTGCGGTGCACGTCGATGTCGATGACATCGTCCTCGAGCCAGCGGTCGGTGGTGGCCTCGATGCGCGCCAGCACCGCGCCGGTGAGGCGGTGGAACTCGGCGTCGGACAGCGGCGTGGCGGCAGGGGCGGCGGTGCTCATGGTCGGTAAAATCCCGCAGATGACATTGCGATCGAGTGTAGCGAGGGCCCCTGCCCCCTGTCGGCCGTCGGGCAAGCGCCTGCAGCGCCTCGGATGCCGCACCGGCCTGCTGGCCGCGGTGGCCCTGCTGGGAGCCTGCGGCCAGAAGGGTCCGCTGACGCTGCCGGCCGGCGCTGCGCCCGCAGCCACCACCGCCTCGGCCCCGGGAGCCGCACGATGAGCACCTTGCCTGGCGCCCCCTTCCTCGAACGCCGCGCCGATGGCGCGCTGTGGCTCGACGGCGTGAACCTGCAGCAGCTGGCGCGCGAGCACGGCACGCCGCTGTACGCGTACTCGCGCAACGCCATGGTCAGCGCGGCCAGCGCCTACCAGCGCGCGCTGGCCGGGCGGCCGCACCTGCTGTGCTACGCGATGAAGGCCAACAGCAGCCTGGCCGTGCTGCGCACCTTCGCGCAACTGGGCTGCGGCTTCGACATCGTCTCGGCCGGCGAACTGGCGCGCGTGATCGCCGCCGGCGGCGATCCGGCCAAGGTGGTGTTCTCGGGCGTTGGCAAGCGGCGCGACGAGATGCGTGCCGCGCTGCAGGCTGGGGTTAAGTGCTTCAACGTCGAGAGCGAGTCGGAGCTGCGCACGCTGTCCGAGGTGGCCATCAGCCTGGGCACCACCGCACCGGTGAGCCTGCGCGTGAACCCCGACGTGGACGCCGGCACGCATCCGTACATCTCCACCGGCCTGAAGGGCAACAAGTTCGGCATCGCGCACGAGCGCGCCCGCGCGGTCTACGCCCAGGCCGCGCGCCTGCCGGGGCTGAAGGTGGTGGGCATCGACTGCCACATCGGCTCGCAGATCACCGACGCCAGCCCCTACCTCGACGCGCTGGACCGCCTGCTCGACCTGATCGAGCAGATCGAGGCCGACGGCGTGCCCATCCACCACCTGGATCTGGGCGGTGGCCTGGGCATCACCTACAGCGACGAGCAGCCGCCGGCCGCCGATGCGCTGGTGGGCGCGCTGCTGGCGCGCATCGACGCGCGCGGCCACGGCCACCGCGAGGTGCTGTTCGAGCCGGGCCGCTCCCTGGTGGGCAATGCCGGCGTGCTGCTGGCCGAGGTGTTGGTGCTCAAGCCCGGCGACGGCAGCGAAGGCAGCAAGAACTTCTGCATCGTCGATGCAGCGATGAACGACATGGTGCGCCCGGCCATGTACGAAGCCTGGATGGCCATCGAGCCCTGCCAGACCCGCGGTGACACGCCGGCGCAGGCCTGGGACGTGGTGGGGCCGGTGTGCGAATCGGGCGACTGGCTGGGCCGCGAGCGCACGCTGGCCGTGCGCGAGGGCGATGTGCTGGCCTTGCTGTCGGCCGGCGCCTACGGCATGACCATGGCCAGCAACTACAACACCCGGCCGCGTGCGGCCGAGGTGATGCTGGACCAGGGGCAGGCGACGCTGATCCGCCGCCGCGAACAGGTGCAGGACCTGTTCCGCGACGAGGTCTAGCAAGCCGGCCGAGCGCTCGGCCGCTCCGGAGCCGGCCGGCGACCCGCTCGGCGGGTGGCGCCGCGTACCCGCGGCGCCGGGTGCCTCAGATCCGCCCTTCGGTCACCGCGTGGCAGGCCACGCGGATGCCCTTGAACTCGGCCAGTTCGGGCCGCTCGCTGCTGCAGCGCGCATTGGCGTGCGGGCAGCGCGGGTGGAAGGCGCAGCCGCTGGGCGGGTTCAGCGGGTTGGGCACCTCGCCCTGCACCGGCGTGCGCTGGCGTCCGGTCATCGCGATGTCCGGAATCGCATCCAGCAGCATGCGCGTGTACGGGTGCCGCGGCGCGGTGAACAGCGTGCCGCGGTCGGCCAGTTCGACCAGGCGGCCGAGGTACATCACGCCCACCTGATCGGCCACATGCCGCACCACCGCCAGGTTGTGCGAGATGAACAGATAGGTCAGGCCCTGCCGGCGCTGCAGGTCCTTCATGATGTTCAGCACCTGGGCCTGCACCGAGACGTCCAGCGCCGAGGTGGGCTCGTCGCAGATCAGGAATTCGGGCTCGGTGGCCAGCGCGCGCGCGATCGAGATGCGCTGGCGCTGCCCGCCCGAGAACTGGTGCGGAAACTTCACCATGTCGGCCGCCGACAGACCCACCTGGGCCAGCAGCGCGGCCACGCGCTCGTCGAGCGCGCGCGCCTCGGTCACCAGGCCATGCTCCTGCAGCGGCTCGGCGATGATCTGGCGTACCGTCCAGCGCGGGTTCAAGCTGGCGTACGGGTCCTGGAAGATCATCTGCATTCGCCGGCGCAGTGCGCGCGCGCCGCTGCCGGCCAGGGTCTCGCGCGTGTCGGCGCCGTCGAAGCGCACCGCGCCCCGGCTGGGCGGGTACAGGCCCACCAGCAGCCGCGCCACCGTGCTCTTGCCGCAGCCCGACTCGCCCACCAGCGCCAGCGTGGTGCCGCGCGCGATCTCGAAGCTGACGCCATCGACCGCATGCACGAACTGCCGTGGCTTGCGCTCGATGACACGGTTGAGCCAGGGCGCCGAGACGTCGAAGATCTTGGCCAAGCCGTCGACCTGAACGAGCGGCGCGGTCATGCCTGGCCCCCGGCATGCAGCCAGCACGCGGCACGGGTGGCACCGGCCTCCATCAGGTCGGGCCGCTCGCTGCGACAGCGCTCATGCACCTGCGGGCAACGCGGATTGAAAGCGCAACCGGTGGGAATGGCGTTCAGCCGCGGCATCGCGCCGTCGATCTGCGCCAGGCGCTCCTTCTCCTGGTCCATCGCCGGGATCGAGCCCATCAGGCCGACGGTGTACGGATGCGCCGGGCGGTGGATGACCTCGGCCACCGGGCCGATCTCGGCGATGCGGCCGGCGTACATCACGGCCACGCGGTCGCAGGCCTCGGCGATCACGCCCATGTCGTGGGTCACCAGCATCACGGCGGCGCCATGCTCCTTCGTCAACTTCTTGAGCAGGCCGATGATCTGGGCCTGGATGGACACATCGAGCGCAGTGGTCGGCTCGTCGGCCACGATCAGCCGCGGCTCGGCGGCCAGGGCCAGCGCGATCACCACGCGCTGGCGCATGCCGCCGGAGAACTGGTGCGGGTAGTGGTCCACGCGCTGCTCGGCCGCCGGGATGCCGGTGTCCTGCAGCAACTGGATGGCGCGCTGGCGTGCCGCGGCGGCATCCAGCCCCAGGTGCACCTGCACCGTCTCGATGATCTGCTGGCCCACCGTGAACAGCGGGTTCAGCGAGGTCAGCGGGTCCTGGAAGATGGCGCCAATCTGGCGACCACGGATGCGGCGCATGGCCTCGGGCGGCAACTGATCAATGCGCTGGCCGTCGAAGTGGATCTCGCCGCCGGCCACCCGGCCGGGCGGCTCCAGCAGGCCGATGATGGCGGCACCGGTGAGCGACTTGCCGGCACCCGATTCGCCCACCACGCCCAGGATCTCACCCGGTGCGATGGTGAAGGAGATGTCGTCGAGGGCGCGCAGCGTGCCGCGCCGGGTGGGAAATTCCACCCGCAGGTGGCGAACGTCGAGCAGGGATTGGGTCATCGAATCCAACATCAGCGCAGGCGCGGGTTCAGCGCATCGCGCAACCAGTCGCCCAGCAGGTTCACGCTCAGGGCCACCAGGATCAGCACCAGGCCGGGGAAGATGGTGATCCACCATTCGCCCGAGAACAGGAAGTCCTGGCCGATGCGGATCAGCGTGCCCAGCGACGGTGAGGTGGGCGGCACGCCCACCCCCAGGAAGGACAGCGTGGCCTCGGTGATGATGGCCGACGCGACCTGGATGGTGGCCAGGATGAACACCGGCCCCAGCACATTGGGCAGCACATGCCGGCGCATGATGCGAAGTGGCGAGACGCCGATCACCCGCGCCGCCTGCACGTACTCCTTCTGGCGCTCGACCATGGTGCTGCCGCGCACCGTGCGTGCGTACTGCACCCAGCCGGTCAGCGAGATGGCCAGGATCAGCACCGAGAAGGCCAGCGTCTCGTGGGCGTTGGGGAACATCGCCCGGCCCACGCCGTCGATCAGCAGCGCCACCAGGATGGCGGGGAAGGACAGCATCACGTCGCACACGCGCATGATGAAGGCATCCACCCGGCCACCGACGAAGCCGGCCAGCAGGCCCAGGCCCACGCCGATCACCAGTGACAGCAGCACCGACGCAAAGCCCACGAACAGCGAGATGCGCAGGCCGTACATCAGCGACGAGACGATGTCGCGGCCCTGGTCGTCGGTGCCCAGCCAATAGGTGGCCTTGCCCTCGGGCATCCAGGCCGGCGGCAGGCGGGCGTCCATCAGGTCCAGCGAGGCCAGGTCCTGCGGGTTGTGCGGCGCCAGCCAGGGTGTGAACAGCGCGCAGACCAGGAAGGCCAGCGCGATGACGGTGGACGAGATGGCCACCGGTGAATGGCAGAAGGCGTACCAGACGTCGCTGTCACGCAGGCGGGCCAGCCAGCCGGGCGCCTGCGCCGGGGCGGCGCCAGTCGGAACAATGGGGGTGGAGGACATCTTGGAAGCGTGAGCCCGGATCAGTGGCCGCCGGCTGCGCGCTCGACGCGCAGGCGCGGATCAACCGCCACGTACAGCAGATCGACCGCGAGGTTGATGCTGACGAAGACCAGCGCGATCAGGCACAGGTAGGCCGCCATCACCGGGATGTCGGCGAACTGCACGGCCTGGATGAACAGCAGGCCCATGCCGGGCCACTGGAACACCGTCTCGGTGACGATGGCGAACGCGATGATGTTGCCCAGTTGCAGGCCGGCCACGGTGATCACCGGCACCAGCGTGTTCTTCAGCGCATGGCGGAAGTACACCAGCCGATCCGGCAGGCCCCGTGCACGGGCGAACTTGATGTAGTCGGTGCGCAGCACCTCCAGCATCTCCGATCGCACCAGGCGCAGCACCAGCGCCATCGGGAACAGGCTCAGCGTGAAGGCCGGCAGCAGCAGATGCTTGAGGCCATCGCCCGTCAGCAGCCCGGTGGTGAACGGCCCGATGGCCACCACCTCGCCGCGGCCGAAGCTGGGCAGCCAGTTCAGGATCACCGCGAAGATCAGGATCAGCAGGATGCCGATCAGGAAGTTGGGCAGCGACACGCCCAGCAGCGATCCGGTCATCACCAGTTGTGCGCCGGCCTTGCCACGGCGCAGCGCCGCATAGACGCCGGCCGGGATGCCCAGCGCCAGGCCGATCAGCGCGGCCAGCACGGCCAACTCCAGCGTGGCCGGAAAGCGCTCGGCAATCAGCGTCGACACCTTGCGCCCCTGGCGCAGGCTGATGCCGAACTCGCCCTGCGCCGCATTGCCGACAAAGCGGGCGAACTGCACCACGAAGGGCTGATCGAGGCCAAGGTCGCTGCGCAGCTGCGCACGCTGTTCGGCGGTGGCGTCCTGCCCCAGCAGGTTGGTGACCGGATCACCGACGAACTGGAACAGCATGAAGGCGATGAACGCGACCGTGAACATCACGATCAAGGCCTGGAACACGCGGCGGAGGATGAAGGCAAGCATTCAGGAAAGCGCAGTCAAGAGGCGCATTGTGCCCTGCGCAAGCACCGTGCCCGCTACGCGTTTGCCCATGAAAAAAGCCGCCCCGAAGGGCGGCTTCTCGGATTCAGACGGTGACGTCTGGATCAGAAGATGTGGCGAACGCCAGCACCGTAGCCGGTGGAGGTGAAGCCGCTGCCGGTGGACACGCCGCCCAGGGCGATGGCCGAGGCACCCTTGTTGCTCAGGCGACCGTACTGGGTGTACAGGGCGGTGCGCTTGGACAGGTTGTAGATGTACTCGAAGCCCAGCAGGCTGGCGTCGTTGGCGCTGGTGGTGCCACCTTCGGCATTGCCCTTGGCGTACGAGGCGCGGAACTCACCCTGGCCCAGCGGCACGCTGGTGCTGAATTGGTAGCTGGTGTACTTCAGAGCACCGTACTTGCGCTGGTCGTACTGGGCCAGCAGCTTGGCCACGCCCAGGTTGTACGAAGCGCCAACGTTGAACACCTTGTACTTGTCAGCCGTGCCGAGGTCAGTCTGCGACATGGCCACAGCCACGTCCACCGGGCCAGCGGCGTAGCCGAGGCGGAAGCCGGTGTACTTGTTACCCTTGGTGCCTTCACCAGCAGCGATCTGGGCAGAGCCATACAAGCCGCCCAGGTTGCCCGGGGTGAAGTAGCCGACCATGTTGTTGGCGCGCACGGCGGTCGTGGCACCCGAACCCAGACCCGCCGGGGTCGAGGCGTAGATGTTCGAGAAGTTGCCGAAGCCGTTGGCGCCGTAGGCGTCGAACGAGGCCACGTTCGTGAAGGTGTTGGTGTAGTCACGACCCAGACGGACTTCACCGAAGCTGCCCAGCAGGCTGACGGTCGAACGACGCTGGAAGTTCAGGCCACCGGGGGTGCCGTCGTCGTTGCTCATGCCGCCTTCGATCCAGAAGCCGGCCGACATGCCGCCGCCCAGATCTTCCGTGCCGCGGAAGCCGAGGCGGTTGCTGTTCAGTTGGTTCGAACCCATGGACTTCTGGGTGATCGAACCGTTCTTCACGCTGTTGACGCTCAGGTCAACGATGCCGAACACGGTCAGCGAGGATTGGGCCGAAGCGGCACCGGCGAAAGCGCCGAGGACGGCCAGAGCCAGCAGAGACTTTTTCATTGCGACTATCTCCTAGGTTGAACAAGAGGTCCCGATCCCGTAGAGAACCCTCTCACCGGGAACGGTGGGGGCCGGTCAGGCCAACCTCCTCATCGGAAGTTGCGGTTATTGCACCAGACCCCCGCAGGCCTTGCAAAGATTTGCCGCCAAAAAGCGCGAGGCCTGTTGTCTGCCAACAACGCACCGTCGGCACCCCGAGGCCGCCCCGGCACCTGCGGGCGCTGCGCTATCCTCGACGGCCCATGCCCACGTCCGATGCCCTGATCGCCAGCGCCGATCTCGCGCTGCGCACACTGTCCGGCGGCGCCCGCGCCGGCCGGCCGATACCCCGCCCCGACCGGTCCGGCAGCCCGGCGCCTGACACCTCACTGCCGCCCGAACTGCGCCGTGAAGCCGGTGCGTTGATGCGCGTGAACCATGTCGGCGAGGTCTGCGCCCAGGCGCTGTATGCCGCGCAGGCGCTGGTGGCGCGCGACGCGGCGGTGCGTGCGCAGATGCTGGCCGCAGGGCGCGAGGAGACCGATCACCTGGCCTGGACCGCCCAGCGCCTGACCGAACTGGGCGACCGCCCCAGCCTGCTGAACCCGCTGTGGTACGCCGGCGCGTTCTCGATCGGCCTGGTGGCCGGCGCGATGGGCGACCGCGTGAGCCTGGGCTTCCTGGCCGAAACCGAGCGCCAGGTGGAGGCCCATCTGGCCGGCCACCTGGATCGCCTGCCGGCCGAGGACGCAGCGTCGCGCGCCATCGTCGCGCAGATGCGCGACGACGAGGCCCGTCACGCCGACGACGCGCAGACCACCGGCGCAGCCCCCCTGCCCGCACCGGTGCGCTGGCTGATGCGCGCGGCCGCCAAGGTCATGACCACCACCGCGCACCGCGTCTGACCGGCGCTGAGCGCGCCGCCACCCGGTGGCCAGCGTGGCCACTCAGCCCTCGACCACCTCGTGGCTGGTCGTCACCTCGGCGGTCTTGCTCAGCATGATGGTGGCCGAGCAGTACTTCTCGTGCGACAGCGCGATCGCGCGGGCCACTGCCGGCTCGGGCAGGTTCTTGCCGGTGACGGTGAAGTGCAGGTGGATCTTGGTGAACACCTTGGGATCGGTCTCGGCACGCTCGGCGCTCATCTTCACCTGGCAGCCGCTGACCGCGTGGCGGCCGCGCTTGAGGATCAGCACCACGTCGTAGGCGGTGCAGCCGCCGGCGCCGGCCAGCAGGGTTTCCATCGGACGCGGCGCCAGATTGCGGCCGCCGCCATCGGGGGCACCATCCATGGTCAGCACATGGCCGCTGCCCGTCTCGGCCATGAAACCCATGCCGCTGCTGGGCACCCAGTGAATCGTGCAGTCCATCGTCGATCTCGCTCGCAGGTCTGGTGAGGTGTCTTGGTGCGCCTCGCGCACCGTGGCTGTGCATGCATGCACTGCACATTCGAGCCTTCGCTCTAACAGCCGTCCGCGGATGATATTGCGGCGCAACATTCCAGCAGCTAGACTAGGCCCATCGGGTTCGCAAATCAGGGTTTTCACCCAGGCCTGCTGAACCCCACCGGTTGTCTCCTCCACCTCCTCCATTGGTGGTTACGGCCCAGGGCGCAAGCCCTGGGCCGCTTTTCTTGGTGGGTCAGGCACGCCAGGCAAGCGGCCAGAGGGCGGCGGCTATCATGCCGCGCTGCACAACGAGCCCGCCCGCAGGAGATTTCCGCATGCCCCGCGCCAAGACCGGCGCCGCGTCGACGACGACCCGGACCGCCCCCGACTACCTGCAAAAGATCCTCACCGCGCGGGTCTACGACGTGGCCATCGAGTCACCGCTGGACGTGGCCAAGACCCTGTCGCGCCGCCTGGGCAACCAGGTGCTGCTCAAGCGCGAGGACCAGCAACCGGTGTTCAGCTTCAAGCTGCGCGGCGCCTACAACAAGATGGCACACCTGTCGGCCGAGCAGTTGCAGCGCGGCGTGATCTGCGCCTCGGCCGGCAACCACGCGCAGGGCGTGGCGCTCAGTGCCAAGCGCATGGGCTGCCGTGCGGTGATCGTGATGCCGGTGACCACGCCGCGCCTGAAGATCGACGCCGTGACCGCGATGGGCGGCGAGGTGGTGCTGTTCGGCGACAGCTACTCCGATGCCTACGGCCATGCGGTGGAACTGCAGAAGGCGCAGGGCCTGACCTTCGTCCACCCCTTCGACGACCCCGACGTCATCGCCGGCCAGGGCACGATCGCGATGGAGATCCTGCGCCAGCACCAGCAGGGGCCGATCGACGCGGTGTTCGTGGCCATCGGCGGCGGCGGCCTGATCTCGGGCGTGGCCAGCTACATCAAGGCCGTGCGCCCGGAGATCAAGGTCATCGGCGTGCAGACCACCGATTCCGACGCCATGCTGCGCTCGGTGCAGGCCGGCAAGCGCGTCACGCTGCCCGACGTGGGCCTGTTCGCCGACGGTACGGCCGTCAAGCTGGTGGGCGAGGAGACCTTCCGCATCACGCGCGAGCTGGTCGACGACTTCGTGGTGGTCGACACCGACGAGGTCTGCGCCGCGATCAAGGACGTGTTCCAGGACACGCGCAGCATCCTCGAACCTTCGGGCGCGATGGGCGTGGCCGCGGTCAAGCAGTACGTGGCCAAGCACAAGCTCAAGGGCCAGACCTTCGTCGCCGTGACCTGCGGCGCGAACATGAACTTCGACCGCCTGCGCTTCGTCGCCGAGCGGGCCGAGTTCGGCGAGCAGCGCGAGGCCCTGTTCGCCGTCACCATCCCCGAGGAGCGCGGCTCGTTCAAGCGCTTCTGCGAACTGGTGGGCCCGCGCGCGGTGACGGAGTTCAACTACCGCATCTCGCACGAGAACGTGGCCCATGTGTTCGTCGGCCTGGCGATTGGCAAGCGCGACGAGGCCGACAAGATCGCGCGCAGCTTCGTCAAGCAGGGCTTCGCCACCGTCAACCTCACCGACGACGAACTGGCCAAGGAGCATGTGCGCCACATGGTCGGCGGCCGTTCGGCGCTGGCCGCCAGCGAGCGGCTGTTCCGCTTCATCTTCCCCGAGCGGCCGGGCGCGCTGATGAAGTTCCTCTCCAGCATGGCGCCCGACTGGAACATCAGCCTGTTCCACTACCGCAACCAGGGCGCCGACTACGGCCGCATCCTGGTCGGTCTGCAGGTGCCCGACACGGCCGCCGACCGCAAGGCCTTCAAGGCCTTCCTGCAGACGCTGGCCTACCCCTGCGTCGAGGAAACCAGCAACCCGGTGTATCAGTTGTTCCTGCGTTAAAGCGGCTGTCCCTACACTCGGCGGCATGTCGCTGATCGCCGAAACCGCCAACCCCCTGCTCGAGCGCGCCCTGCTCGACAAGCTGCTGCGCCGCGGCGAAGGCCCGGGCAGCCTGGGTGAACTGGAGCCGGTGGCCGTGCGCTTGGGCCTGCTGCAGCACTCGCTGAAGCCGCGCTTTCGCGAGCCGCAGCTGGTGGTCTTCGCGGCCGACCACGGCCTGGCGGTCGACGGCCTGCACCCCTCGGCGGGCAAGCAGACCGACGAGATGGCGCTGCAGATCCTCGACGGCCAGCAGCCGCTGGCCGCCTTCGCCCGCCAGATGGGGCTGGCGCTGTCGGTGGTCGACTGCGGCCTGGCCAGCCAGTTGCCGGCCCATGAACGGCTGCTGCAGCGCAAGATCGCCCACGGCACCCGCAACACCCGCGTCGGCCAGGCCATGACGGTCGACCAGGCGCATGCCGCCATCCGTGCTGGCATGGAGATCGGCGACACGCTGCCGGGCAACCTGGTGGCCTGCGCCGGCCTGGGCGTGGGCTCGCTGGAAAGCGCGGCGCTGGTGCTGGCCCGGCTGACCGACACGCCGGCGCGCGAGCTGGTGAACGCCGGGCCGTCGATGTCGCCCGAGACCCTGGCCCAGGTGATGATCATCGTGCAGGGCGCACAGGGCCGGCACCGCGACGTGGCCGACCCGGTGGAGGTGCTGGCCGCCTTCGGTGGCTTCGAGGTGGCGATGATGGTCGGCGTGATGCTGGTCGCCGCCAGCAAGCGCCACCTGATCATGGTCGACGGCCTGGCGGCCTGCGCGGCGCTGCTGGTGGCCTCGCGCATCGCGCCGGCGGTCACCGACTACTGCGTGTTCTGCCGCAGCCGCAACCACCACGGGCTGGACAAGGCGCTGTCGC
Source organism: Pseudaquabacterium inlustre (assembly GCF_038066595.1). NCBI lineage: Bacteria > Pseudomonadati > Pseudomonadota > Betaproteobacteria > Burkholderiales > Sphaerotilaceae > Pseudaquabacterium > Pseudaquabacterium inlustre. The sequence goes on along the minus strand of NZ_JBBUTH010000011.1, from coordinate 354,518 downwards.
TGTTCCAGGCCAGCGCACTGCTCGAGCTGGGCCTGGACACGCTGGACGGCACCGGCGCCTGCCTGTCCTGGCCACTGGTGCGCAGTGCCGCGGCCCTGCTGTCGGAAGTGATCGACGCCGAGGAACTGCCCTCGCGTCCGGCCGGCTTCGAGGCGCCCCAGGTGCACAGCCTGTACGACCCGGCGCATCCGGACATCCCGGGCCTGCACGGGCGCTGACGGCAACGGTCGGTCGCCCGGCGTCCCTCCGATGTCTGCCCGACGTCGGCCGGCGCCGTTCAGCGCTGTTGCGGGTTGACGTTCTCGCCGTCCGGCGGTGCGCTCATCGGCGCCTCGCCACCGGCCACCGGTGCGCCCGGCACCGCCAGCTGCCCGCCGGCCGCGGCCGCAGCGGCAGCGCGCGCCTGGGCATTGGGCGTGCCCGGCATGCCGCCGGGCGACGCGCCCATCGGCACCACCGGCAGCCCGGCCGGCGCACCTGGCTGGCCCGGCAGGCCCGCCACCGGCGGCAGGCCCGGCTGTGGCACGGCCACGCCCAGGGCATCGGCCGGCCGGCCGCGCTGCGCGGCCGCCAGCGGCGGCAACTCCAGGGTCAGGCTTGGCGCGGCGCCGGCAGCGCCCAGCTCGGCGCGGCGGTGGCTCACCGACAGCAGGCGCAGGCCGGGCTCGACCTCGCTGCCCACGCGCCAGGTGCGCGCCGGCTTGCCGTCCACGGCGATCAGGGCCAGACCACCCGACTGGCCAGCGCCCGGCGCGGCGAGACCCAGCAGCCGGAAGCGGCTGTCCGCCGCCACCGGCGCGGCCTCGGCCACCGGCTTGGGCGCGGGCACGCCGAGCACGCGGCTGAGGTCCATGCCCGCCGGCGCCGCGGGCTGGGCCAGGCTGGCGCCCGGCGGCACCGGCGTGCCCCGCGCCCAGAACTTCAAGCCCCAGGCCAGGGCGCTGACCCCCACGGCAGCCCAGACCAGCAGCGACAACAATCGCGTAACCATGCGCCGATTATGATCGGCGACTGTTTCTCCAATGCCTCCAACAGCGACGTCGCAGCCCCGCAGCAATGCGCCCCGGCTGATCCGCCGCCGACGCACACTCGCCCCATGCCGTCCATCTCCCTGCGCCGCCCGCTGCACGCCGTCCGCCGCGGCTTCACGCTGATCGAACTGCTGGTGGTGCTGGTGATCATCGGCGTGCTGGCCGCGCTGATCGTGCCCAATGTGCTCGACCGGGCCGACGACGCCCGCGTCACCGCGGCGCGCACCGACGTCAACAACCTGATGCAGGCGCTCAAGCTGTACAAGCTGGACAACCAGCGCTTCCCCAGCGCCGAGCAGGGCCTGGAGGCCCTGGTCAAGAAGCCCAGCACCGGCAGCGTGCCGCCGAACTGGCGTGCCTACCTCGACAAGCTGCCGGCCGACCCCTGGGGCCGGCCGTACCAGTACGTGAACCCCGGCGTGAAGGGCGAGGTGGATGTGTTCAGCCAGGGCGCAGACGGCCAGCCGGGTGGCGATGGCAAGAACGCCGACATCGGCTCCTGGCAGTGACGGGCGGCCCTGCGGGGCCGCACGCTGCCACGCCGGCGCCGCCCCCTCGGCGCACGGCTTCACGCTGGTGGAACTGCTGGTGGTGATGGTGCTGGTGGCCATCGTCGCCGGCACGGCCGCCCTCGCGCTGCGCGACGGCGAGTCGGCCCGCCTGGACCGCGAGGCCACCCGCCTGGCCGCGCTGCTCGAAGCCGCCCGTGCCGAGGCCCGCGCCAGCGGCGTGGCGGTGCGCTTCGAACTGCGCGACGGCGGCTTCGCCTTCGCCGGCCTGCCCGAGCGCCTGCGCCCGCCCGAGGGCTGGCTCGACAGCGGCGTAGTGGCACGCATCGAGAACCCCGCCGCGGCGCTCGCCGGCGGCAGCGGGGCCAGCCCGCCCGTGGTGGCGCTGGGCCCCGAGCCGCTGATCGGCGCGCGGCGCATCGTGCTGAGCCTGGGCGACCGGCAGCGCGTGCTGGCCACCGACGGCCTGTCCCCGTTCGCGCTGCAGGACGGCGGCGCGGACGCCCCGCCATGAGCACGCCGCGGCGTGCCGGCTTCACGCTGGTGGAGGTGCTGGTGGCGCTGGCCATCATGGCCATCGCGCTGGGCGCGGGGCTGCGGGCCTCGGGCGCGCTGACCGGCAATGCGCAGCGCCTGGCCGACGTCACCGCCGCACAGTGGTGCGCCGACAACGCGCTGACCGGCCTGCGCCTGTCGCGGCAGTTTCCGGGGGTCGGCGAATCCGAGTTCCAGTGCCAGCAGCTGGGCCGCGACTACCGTGGCGTGCTGCGCACCCAGGGCACGCCGAACCCCAACTTCCGCCGCGTCGACGCGGTGGTGCTGGACGACGGCGGCCGGGTGCTGCTGAGCCTGTCCACCGTGCTGGGCCGCTACTGATGACGCCGCACGCACGCCGGCTGCAGGGCTTCACGCTGGTCGAGGTGCTGGTGGCGCTGTTCATCATGGCCGTGATCGCCGCGATGGGCTGGCAGGGCATCGCCACCATGGCCCGCTCGCGCGAGGTGGCGGCCACGGCCAGCGAGCGCACGCTGCGCCTGTCGGCCCTGATGGGCCAGTGGGAGCACGACCTGCAGGCCATCTACGACGGCCCGCAGGTGCCCGGCGTGGCCTTTGACGGCGCCACGCTGCGCCTGGTGCGGCGCGTCGGTGAGGGTGGCCCTGGCGACGACGGCGTGCAGGTGGTGGCCTGGACGCTGCGTGGCGACACCTGGCGCCGCTGGGCCGGCCCTGTGACACGCCGCGCCGACGCGCTGCAGCAGGCCTGGCTGGCCAGCTTCCAGCTGCAGGGCCCCGAGCCCGGCCAGCTGCGCCTGCTGGAGGGCGTGGGCGGCTGGCAGGTCTACTTCTGGCACGACCAGGGCTGGAGCAATGCCCAGTCCACCGGCAACCTGAGCGTGGCGCCGCCGCCCGTCACGGCCACCGGCACCACGGGCACGGCCAGCACGGCCGGCACCACCGCCCGCACCCGCCTGCCGCGCGCGGTGCGGCTGCAGCTCACCCTGCCCGAGGGCAGCCTGACGCGCGACGTGCAACTCGCCCCGCAACAGCCATGACGCCGCGACCGCATCGCCCGCACCAGGCGCCACGCCGGCCCGTTCGACGCGCTCGGCCGGCGGGTGGCGCCGCGCTGCTGGTGGCCATGGTGCTGCTGACCGTGGTGGCCACGCTGGCCTCGGGCATGGTGTGGCTGCAGTGGAAGGCGGTGCAGGTCGAGGCCGCCGAACGCAGCCGCACGCAAAGCGCATGGATCCTGCACGGCGCACTCGACTGGGCGCGGCTGATCCTGCGCGAGGACGCCCGCTCGGGCCGCCCCACCAGCCTGCACGAACCCTGGGCCACGCCGCTGGCCGAGGCGCGGCTGTCCACCTTCCTGTCGGCCGACGCCAACCGCAACGACGACAACGACATCGAGGCCTTCCTGGCCGGCAGCATCGTCGACGCGCAGTCGCGCTACAACCTGCGCAAGCTGGTCGATGCCCAGGGCAAGCTGGTGCCGGCGCAACAGCAGGTGCTGGAGCGCCTGTGCGCCAACGCCGGGCTCTCGCCCAGCGTGGCCTCGGTGCTGGCCAGCGGCCTGCAGGCGGCCTGGTCGGTGGGTGTGCAGGCCGCCGCCAGCGGCGGCACGGCCAGCACCGTGGCCGACGCCCCGCTGGCCCCGCAGAGCGTGGCCGACCTGGCCTGGCTGGGCGTGGACGCGGCCTCGCTGCGCCGGCTGGCCCCGCTGCTGACGCTGCTGCCCGAGGCCACCGCCGTCAACCTGAACACCGCGCCGCGCGAGGTGCTGGCCGCGGTGGTGCCCGGCCTCGACCTGGGCGGCGCCGACCGCCTGGTGCAGGCGCGCCAGCGCAAGGCCTTCGCCGATGTGGGCGAGGCCGCCCAGCAGCTCGGCGGCCAGATCACGCTGCCCGCCGGCGACGTGGACGTGAAATCGCAGTACTTCGAGGTGACCGGACGCATGCGCCTGGACCAGCGCGTGCTGGAGGAGACCTCGCTGGTGCGCCGCAACGGCCTGGACGTGGCCGTGCTGCAACGCGAGCGCAAGGCCCGCTTCGCCGATGAATTCCGCTGATGAGCAGCAACAGTGCTGCGACACAATGCCCCGCCAGCCGCGGCGCAGGCGACCCACCCGGGCGCGCCGTCCGTGGCGGGCGCCAGGCCGTCGTACCGAAGTCGAACCCCCTCTGAGATGCCGCAACTCGTGATCCTGCTGCCGGCGCGGCCGCGCGAGAGCGCCACGCCCGACACCCCGGCCGCACCGCCCGCCGCATGGGCCTGGGCGCTCACCACCGACGGCCTGACCCTCACCCGCCAGGGCCGCGACACGCCCGCGCAGATGCCCGAGGCCGACACGGTGGTGGCCGTGATCGGCGCCGCCGATGTCGCCTGGCACCACCCGCAGCTGCCCAAGGCCCCGGCCGCGCGGCTGCGGGCTGCGCTGGGCGGACTGCTCGAGGATCAGCTGCTCGACGACGACGAGGCCGTGCATCTGGCCGTGGCGCCCGGCGCCACCGCCGGCGCCCCGGCCTGGGTGGCGGCCCTGAACAAGCCCTGGCTGCAGGCCCAGCTGGCCGCGCTGGCGGCCGGTGGCCGGCATGTCGAGCGCGTGGTGCCCGCCCTGCAGCCGCCCGACCCGGCCACCGCCGATCCGGCGCCGGACGGCACGCGCGCGGCCGATGCCCAGCCGCCGCAGGCCCATGTGTTCATCGCCGACACGCCGGCCGACGCCTCGGCCGCCCCGCAGGCCTGGCTGGCCGGCATCGACGGCGCCGCGCCGCTGTGCCTGCCGCTGGCCGGCGGCCTGGCCACCGCCTGGCTGGCGCGCGCCCGCGAACGCGGCCTGCGCCTGAGCGCCACGCCGGCCGCCGCCACGCTGGCCGAGCGCGCGCTGGCCCAGGCCGGCGGCGGCGGTGCCGCTGCGGTGGCCGTGGTCAGCGAGGCCGAGCAGGCGCTGGCCGCGCTGCGCTCGGGCTGGCAGCTGCTGCAGTTCGACCTGGCGCCGCAGCACCGCGGCCTGCGCGCCGCCGGCCAGTTGCTGGGCCTGTGGCGCAGCCCGGCCTGGCGCCCCGCGCGCATCGGCCTGGCCGCGCTGCTGGGCGTGCAGCTGATCGGCCTGAACGCCTGGGCCTGGCAGCAGCGCAGCGCGCTGGCCAGCCAGCGCAGCGCCGCCGAGGCCCTGCTGCGCAGCGCCCATCCGCAGGTGCGCGCCATCCTCGATGCACCGGCCCAGATGCGCCGCGAGACCGAGCTGCTGCGCGAGCGCGCCGGCGTGGCCGGTGACGGCGACCTGGAAAGCCTGCTCGCCGCCGCCGCCGCGGCCTGGCCCGATGGCGCCGCACCGGCCACGCAGCTGCGCTTCGAGCCCGGCCGGCTGAGCCTCACCCCGCCCGCCTGGGCGCCACCGCAGCTGGCGCAGTTCCGCCAGCGCCTGCAGGTGGCCGGCTGGTCGCTCGAGCAGAGCGACGGCCGCCTGGTGGTGCAACGCGGCCGGCCGGCGCCGGCCCCCACCGCAGGAGCGCGCCCATGAGCCGCGTCACCCGTCCCGGCCCGCTGGGCCAGGCCCTGGCGCCTGCCCGGGCCGCCCTGCTGGCCCAGTGGCAAGGCCTGGCCCCGCGCGAGCGCCGCGGCGTGGCCGTGGCCGCTGCGCTGCTGGGCGTGGCCCTGCTGTGGTTCGTGGCCATCGCCCCGGCCTGGCGCACGCTGCGCGAGCTGCCGGCCCAGCGCGAGGCGCTGGAGTCGCAGCTGCAGCAGATGCAGGGCCTGGCCACCGAGGCCCAGGCGCTGCGCGCCGTGCCGCCGGTGCCGACCGAGCAGGCCACCACCGCGCTGAACGCCGCCGCCCAGCGCCTGGGCGCGCAGGGCCGGCTGACACCGCAGGGCCCGCAGCGCATGGTGCTGACGCTGCAAGGCGCCAGCAGCGCACAGCTGGCGGCCTTCCTGGGCGAGGCGCGGGCCGGTGCGCGCGCCCGCGTGCTGGAAGCCACGCTCAACCAGACCGGCCCCGGCAGCTTCGACGGCAGCCTGGTGCTGGCCATCGGAGGCGCGCCGTGACGCTGCGCCGCGGCGGCGCGTCCGCACGCCCTGCGCTGTCGGCGCCGTCGGCCGAGGTCGGGCGCTGGCGCCGCGCACAGCGCGCGGGCCGGCGCTGGGGCGCCTGGGGCCTGGCCCTGGGCGCGCTGCTGGGCGTGGCCACGCAGGCCCCGGCGCAGTGGCTGGCCGATGCGCTGCAGCAGGCCACCGGCGGCCGCGTGCTGCTGGCCCAGGCCGAGGGCAGCGTGTGGCAGGGCAGCGCCGTTCCGGTGCTGACCGGCGGGCCCGGCAGCCGCGACGCCTCGGCCCTGCCCGGTCGCCTGCACTGGCAGCTGCGCCCCGGCTGGAGCGGCCTGACCCTGCACGCCACCCAGGCCTGCTGCCTGAGCGGCGCGCTGCAGGCGCGCCTGTCGCCACGCTGGGGCGGCTGGACGCTGCAGCTCGACGGCCGGCCCGACGGCCAGCCGCTGGCCAGCTGGCCGGCCGCCTGGCTGGCCGGCCTGGGCACGCCGTTCAACACGCTGCAGCTGGGTGGCCTGCTGCAGGTGGCCACGCCGGGCCTCACGCTGCAGTCGGCGCAAGGCCGTCTGCAGGTGGCCGGCGCGCTGATGCTGGAGTTGCGCGACACGCAGTCGCGCCTGTCACCGCTGCCGGTGCTGGGCAGCTACCGGCTGCGCATCGACGGCCTGCCACCCGGCCAGCCCGGTGCCGGCACCGGCGACGGCGCCCGGCTGCAACTCGACACGCTGGACAGCGCCGGCCAGATCAGCCCGCTGCGCCTGAGCGGCAACGGCCAGTGGAGCGGCGCGCGGCTGCGCTTTCGCGGCCAGGCCGAGGCGGCCGCCGGCCAGGACGGGCCACTGGCCAACCTGCTCAACATCATCGGCCGGCGCCAGGGGGCGCTGTCCGTCATTTCGATCGGATGACCATGAAACTGCGAGCCCGCCGCCCGCACGACGCCGTGCTGTTGCCCACGCTGCTGGCCCTGGCCTGCACCAGCCTGCAGCCGCTGACCGCCGCCGCCCAGGCGCCGCAGCCGGCCCCCGGCATCGACACGCCGGCCGCCGCCAGCCCGGCCCGCCGCGCCGGCCGCAGCGCGCCGGTGACGCTGAACTTCGTCAACGCCGACATCGAGGCCGTCAGCCGCGCGATGGCGGTGATGACCGACCGGCAGATCCTGGTCGACCCGCGCGTCAAGGGCGTGGTCACGGTGTACAGCGAGCAGCCGGTGTCGGTGGCCGAGGGCTGGCGCCAGTTCCTGGCCGCGCTGCGCGGCTTGGGCTTCGCGGTGGTGGACAGCGCCGGCCTGCTGAAGGTGGTGCCCGAGGCCGACGCCAAGCTGCAGACCGGCACGGTGAGCGTGGGCAGCGCCGGCACCGCGGCGGGGCCGGCGGCCAAGGGCGACCAGGTCATCACCCAGGTGTTCCGCCTGAACTACGAGAACCCGAACAACCTGGTGGCCGTGCTGCGGCCGCTGATCAGCCCCAACAACACCATCAACGCCAACCCCGGCAACAACACGCTGGTGATCACCGACTACGCCGACAACCTGACGCGGCTGGGCAAGATCATCGCGGCGCTGGACCAGCCGGCCGGCACCGACGTGGAGGTGGTGCCGCTCAAGCACGCCGTGGCCGCCGACCTGGCCGCGCTGGTGCAGAAGCTGGGCGACGCCGGCACGGTGGCGGTGCCCGGCGCGCCCGCCAGCGCGGGCGGCATGTCGGTGACGGCCGATGTGCGCAGCAACGCGCTGATCGTGCGCGCCGCCAACCCGGCCCGCCTGGCCGCGCTGCGCGCGCTGATCGAGCGGCTGGACACGCCCGGTGCCGGCGGCGCGGCCGGCCAGATCCATGTCGTCTACCTGAAGAACGCCGACGCCGGCAAGCTGGCCACGGTGCTGCGCGCCGCGTTCGGCAGCGGCTCGGGCGGCGGCGGCAGCACCGGCGGCTCGCTCGGCGGCCAGGGCACCGCTGGCAGCGGCATGGCGAGCGGCAGCCTGAACACCAGCGGCCAGGGCGGCGCGGCCAGCAGCACCGTGGCCAACACGCCGCTGGCCGCGTCGGCCCAGCCGTCCACCGGCGGCTTCATCCAGGCCGACCCGGCCACCAACTCGCTGGTGATCACCGCCGCCGAGCCGCTGTTCCGGCAGATCCGGGCGGTGATCGAGCAGCTCGACGGCCGCCGCGCGCAGGTCTTCGTCGAATCGATGATCGTCGAGATGGACGCCACCAAGGCCGCCGAGTTCGGCTTCCAGTGGCAGGGCCTGCTGGGCAAGAGCGGCGACCGCTACGGCCTGGTGGCCGGCACCAACTTCGGCACCAGCGCCAACAACATCATCAACCTGTCCAGCCTGGCCAGCGCCAGCTCGGTGGCGGCCACCACCGCCACCAACGGCCTGAACCTGGGCCTGATCCAGAAGGTCAACGGCGTCTACACGCTGGGCGCGGTGGCGCGCTTCCTGGAGACAGTGGACGGCACCAACATCCTGTCCACGCCCAACCTCGTGGCGCTGGACAACGAGGAGGCCAAGATCGTCGTGGGCCAGAACGTGCCCTTCGTGACCGGCACCTACACCACCACCTCCACCACCACGTCCAACCCGTTCCAGACGGTCGAGCGCAAGGACGTGGGCCTGACGCTGAAGATCAAGCCGCAGATCGGCGAGGGCGGCACGATCCGCATGAACGTGTACCAGGAGAACTCCAGCGTGGTGGGCACCACCGCCACCGCATCGAACGGCCCCACCACCAACAAGAACGCGCTGGAAACCACCGTGGTGGTGGACGACGGCGCCATCATGGTGCTGGGCGGCCAGATGAAGGAGAACTACTCCAGCAGCCAGAACAAAGTGCCACTGCTGGGCGACCTGCCGTATGTGGGCAGCCTGTTCCGCAGCGAGAGCCGCACGCGCAACAAGACCATGCTGCTGGTGTTCCTGCGCCCGGTGGTGATGCGCGATGCGGCCAGCGCCGCGCAGCTGAGCATGGACCGCTACGACGCCATCCGCGCGCGCCAGGTCGAGGCCCAGCCCCAGGCCACGCCGGCGCTGCCGATCGGCGACGCGCCGGTGCTGCCCGAGCAGGCCACCCGGTCGGTGCCGGCCAAGCCGGCCGGCGAAGCCACCCGCTGACCCCCCGCAGCCCGCGAGCACGCCCCCGATGGCCACCCGCCACCCCCTGCCCTACGCCTTTGCCAAGGCCCACACCCTGCTGCTGGAAGACGACGGCCACGAGCGCGTGCTGTGGGCCGCCGACGCCAGCCCCGCCCGCGCGGCCAGCGCCCTGGCCGAGGTGCTGCGCACCCAGGCCGTGCACCGCGTCGAGCACGAGGACGCCGCGCGCCTGGCCGAGCGCATCGCCGCCGCCTATGCCGGTGGCGAGGGCAGCGCCGCCGCCGTGGTGGGCGAGGTGGAGAGCGCCGTCGACCTCAGCCGCCTGCTGCAGGACCTGCCGGCGGTGGAAGACCTGCTGGAGGCCGCCGACGACGCGCCCATCATCCGCATGCTCAACGCGCTGCTGACGCAGGCCGCGAAGGACGGCGCCAGCGACATCCACATCGAGGCCTACGAGCGCAGCAGCGCGGTGCGCTTCCGGGTGGACGGCACGCTGCGCGAGGTGGTGCAGCTCAACCGCGCGCTGCACGCCGCGCTGATCAGCCGGCTGAAGATCATGGCCGAGCTCGACATCGCCGAGAAGCGCCTGCCGCAGGACGGGCGCATCAGCCTGCGCATCGGCGGCCGCGCCATCGATGTGCGCGTGTCCACGCTGCCCAGCGCGCATGGTGAGCGGGCGGTGCTGCGCCTGCTGGACAAGACCGAATCCAAGTTCACGCTCGAGGGCCTGGGCATGAGCGGCGAGGTGCTGGGCGCCTTCGACCGCCTGGTGCACCAGCCGCACGGCATCGTGCTGGTCACCGGCCCCACCGGCTCGGGCAAGACCACCACGCTGTACGCCAGCCTGGGCCGCATCGACACCGGCAGCACCAATGTGCTGACCGTGGAAGACCCGGTGGAGTACGAGCTGCCGAACATCGGCCAGACCCAGGTCAACGCCAAGATCGACCTGACCTTCGCCAAGGCCCTGCGCGCCATCCTGCGGCAAGACCCCGACGTGATCATGATCGGCGAGATCCGCGACTTCGAGACCGCGCAGATCGCCATCCAGGCCAGCCTCACCGGCCACCTGGTGCTGGCCACGCTGCACACCAACGATGCGCCGAGTGCCGTCACGCGCCTGATCGACATGGGCGTGGAACCCTACCTGCTGTCCAGCAGCCTGCTGGGCGCCCAGGCGCAGCGCCTGGTGCGCAAGCTGTGCGGCGCCTGCAAGCGCCAGGATGGACACGGCCGCTGGCACCCGGTGGGCTGCCCGGCCTGCGGCCACAGCGGCTACAAGGGCCGCACCGGCGTGTACGAGCTGATGGTGGTGGACGACGCGCTGCGCGAGCTGATCCACAACCGCGCCGCCGATGCCGACGTGGCCGCCGCCGCGCGCGCCAATGGCTACGTGACGATGCGCGAGGACGGTGAGCGCCTGGTGGCCGAGGGCATCACCTCGGCCGAAGAAGTGATCCGCGTGACCCGCGACTGATTCCCCAGCCGCATGCCCGCCTACACCTACGAAGCGCTCGATGCCGACGGCAAGTCCCGCAAGGGCATCGTCGAGGCCGAGAACGCCAAGGCCGCGCGCGGCCAGCTGCGCGGCCAGGGCCTGGTGCCGATGGGCGTGGCCCCGGTGGCCGCCGGCCAGGCCGCGCAACGTGGCGAGGGCGCCTCACGCGCACTGTTCCAGCGCAGGGTGTTCAACCGCACCGGCCTGGCGGTGTGGACGCGCCAGCTGGCCGGCCTGGTGGCGGCCGGCCTGCCGCTGGAGCGCGCCCTCACCGCCCTGTCCGACGAGGCCGAGCAGCCGGCGCAGCGCGAGCTGGTGGCGCATCTGCGCGCCGAGGTGAATGCCGGCTCGTCCTTCGCCCGTGCACTCGGCGGCTCGCCGCGGGAATTTGATGAGGTCTACCGCGCCGTGGTGGCCGCCGGCGAGCAGAGCGGCGCGTTGGGCGCCGTGCTCGAACGCCTGGCCGACGACCTGGAGGAGCGCCAGGCCCTGGGCGCCAAGCTGCTGGGCGCGGCGCTGTACCCGGCCATCGTGTCGGTGGTGGCGCTGGGCATCGTGATCATCCTGGTGACCTATGTGGTGCCGCAGGTGGCGGGCGTGTTGACCAGCACCAAGCAGGCCCTGCCCACGCTCACGGTGGCCATGCTGGCCATCAGCGCCTTCGTGCGCGGCTGGGGCTGGTTGATGGCGTTGGCTGCCGTGGCCGGCGGCGTGGCGCTGGCCCTGGCCCTGCGTGCCGAGGCCTTCCGCCTGCGCTTCGACGCCGCCTGGCTGCGCCTGCCGCTGCTGGGCCGGCTGGCACGCGGCTACAACGCAGCGCGCTTTGCCGGCACGCTGGCCATGCTGGCGAATGCCGGCGTGCCCATCCTGAAGGCCTTGCAGGCGGCGGCCGAGACCCTGGGCAACCGCGCGTTGCGCGCTGATGCGATGGATGCGCTGGCCCAGGTGCGCGAAGGCGCGCCGCTGGCCTCGGCGCTGGCCGCCAAGAAGCGCTTTCCGGGCCTGCTGGCCATGTTCGCCCGCCTGGGCGAGCAGACCGGCCAGCTGCCGCAGATGCTGGACCGCGCCGCGCGCCAACTGGCCGGCGAGGTGCAGCGCCGCGCCATGGCCCTGGCCACGCTGCTGGAGCCGCTGCTGATCGTGGCCATGGGCGGCATCGTGATGCTGATCGTGCTGGCCGTGATGCTGCCGATCATCCAGTTGAATACCTGGGTGAAGTAGTTGGCCCCCGGCCGCCGGGCGGCCGCCCCCCGAGGGGGCTACCGAAGCCGACCGGGTAACCCGGATCGGCTTCGGCCCTTCGACCTGCACCGCGTTCCCCTGGCCGCTTGGCGGCCTGTCCCCCTGGGGACGGGGCTGTGCTGTGCAGGGCGGCGCGGGTCTTGCTACGCTTGCGTTGAGTCAATTGCCGGGCTGAAGTCGGGTTGATGGGGCGATCGACCGGGCGGCGGTGCTGGCAAGGTGCAATCAACGTGTACGGAGGTGTGCATGGCCCGCAGCATGTCGTCGTCATCGACCGAGTTGATCGCGATCGCGTCGCAACCCGGCATCCCGATCGCCCAGATGCGCCCGGTGTACCGCTGTGCCGATGTGGAGAAGCGGCTGCACAAGCTGCCGCCCAAGGAGCACGAGAACCTGCGCAGCACCTACGAGCGCATGCTCGAGAAAGGGGCCGAGCGCTTCCAGGTCAAGCCCAGCGGCCTGCCGGCGATGCAGCACCTGTACGACGAGCTGCCCAACTTCCACGAGGTGCTCGACGACATCCGCCGCCAGCTGGCGCTGTGCCACGACAGCCGCGACGCGCTGGAGATCACGCCGATGCTGCTGCTGGGCCCGCCCGGCGTGGGCAAGACGCACTTCGCGCGCGAGGTGGCGCAGCTGCTGGGCACCGGCATGGGCTTCGTGTCGATGAGCTCGCTGACCGCCGGCTGGGTGCTCAGCGGCGCCAGCAGCCAGTGGAAGGGCGCACGCCCGGGCAAGGTGTTCGAGACCCTGGTGGACGGCCAGTACGCCAACCCGGTGATGGTGGTCGACGAGATCGACAAGGCCCGCGGCGAGCATGCCTACGACCCGATGGGCGCGCTGTACAGCCTGCTGGAGCACGACACCGCGGGCGCCTTCATCGACGAGTTCGCCGAGGTGCCGGTGGATGCCAGCCAGGTGATCTGGGTGGCCACGGCTAACGATGAGCGCGCCATCCCCGAGCCCATCCTCAACCGCGTCAACGTCTACCAGATCGAGATGCCGGGCCGCGAGGCGGCGCGGGCCATTGCGCTGCGCTTGTACCGCGGCATCCGCGGCGAGCACGACTGGGGTCGCCGCTTCGACCCCGACCCGGCCGACGAGGTGCTCGACAAGCTGGCCGAGCTGGCCCCGCGCGAGATGCGCCGCGCCTGGATGACGGCCTTCGGCAATGCCCGCCTGGCCGGGCGCGACGAGATCCTGGCCGCCGACCTGCCCCACGCCGGTGGCGGCAAGCGCGGCGCGCTGGGCTTCCTGAACTAGGCCAGGCCGTGTGAGGCCGCGCCGCGGCGCACCGTGTGGCGCCCGGCCTGCTTGCCGGCGTACATGGCGGCATCGGCGCGCTTGAGCAGGTCGGCGGCCAGGTGGCCGTCGTGCGGCGCCAGCGCGAAGCCGATGGTCAGGCCCACCTTGCACGACTCGCCCACCACGTGGAAGGGCTCGCGGAAGGCATCGAGCAGCTTGCGGCCGATGGTCAGCGCCTCGACCTCGCCGCCCAGGCCCTGGGCCACGATGACGAACTCGTCGCCGCCCAGGCGGGCCACCACGTCGCTGTGGCGCACCTGGCGCTTCAGGCGCTGGCCCACCTGCACCAGCAGTTCGTCGCCGGCCTCGTGGCCGAGCCGGTCGTTCACCGGCTTGAAGCCGTCCAGGTCCAGCAGGAACACCGCCAGCGCATGCTCGCCGGCCCCGGCGCGGCAGTCGGCCAGCGCCGCCTCCAGCGCCTGGTTCAGGCCGCGGCGGTTGGGCAGGCCGGTCAGTGCGTCGCTGTAGGCCAGCGATTCCAGGGTGCGCTTCTCCACCTCGGTGCGCTCGGCATCGCGGCGCACCGCCTCGATGCGCAGCGACAGGATGCGCGTCCACAGCGCCATCTCGGCCACCGAGGCCAGCTGGAACAGGTGCTGCGTCCAGTAGTTGGCCGGCAGCACGCCGCGCAGCAGGCCGGCGATGCACAGCGCGCCCACCATGTAGGCGCTCCAGCCCATCAGCAGGAACAGCGCCACCCGGTCACCGGCGCGCGCGTGGTTGAACGCGGCCGGGATGGCGATCAGCATCGGCATCGGCCCCAGCACCGTGGCCGTGGCCTGGGTGGCGCGGTAGTCCAGCGCGCCGGCCAGCGAGGCCACCAGCCCCAGGGACGACAGCAGCGCCACGGCCATCAGGCCGCGGTGCGTCCAGGGGTTGCGCCCGGCGGTGCGCAGCGCGCCGGCCACGAACAGGCCGCCGCCGGCCAGGGCCAGCAGGATGGCCTGGGGCGCGATCTTGTCCAGCGGCCCCGACTGCTCGCTCCACAGGTGCTGCTGGCCGATGCCGAAGTAGGCGACGAAGAAGGTGGTCACCCCCACCAGCAGCAGGGCGTACTGCAGGAACAGCGCCTCGCGCAGGCTGACCCAGTGCGACAGGCTGTACAGCAGCAGCGCCGCCGCCACGCCGATCAGCAGGCCCTGCTGCAGCTGCGAGGCGTACTCGGCGTCCTGGAAGACGTCGGGCTTCTGCAGCGAGATCGGCAGCACCATCGAGCTGGTGGTCTGCACGCGCAGCAGCAGCTCGTAGCGCACGCCGGGCTCCAGCGTCAGGCCCAGGGCGTGCGGCCGTGCGCGCACCGGCCGCTCGGCAAAGGGCAGCGTGTTGCCCAGCTGACGCTCGAGCACCGGCCGGCCGTCGCGCAGCAGGGTCACGCGCAGATCGTTCAGCGGCGGGTAGTCGATGCTGAACATCCACTGCCCGTCGCCCTGCGTCACCTGCAGCGGCAGCAACAGCCACACCGTGTCGCGGCGCACGCCCAGGTTGCCCTCGGGGCCACCGGGCGGGCGGAACTCGTGGCGGCGCGCCAGCACCTCGTCGCGGCCCAGGCGGTGGCCGGGGTCGGACAGCACGCGCACCGCGCGCCAGGCCAGCACATCGGGCTGGCGATCGTCGAGTTGCAGCGTCCACGCGCTGTCGCGCACCGGCAGGGCGTCGCCATCGGCCGCCCGCACCGGCGTGGGCACGTGGATCAGCAGCAGGGCCAACAACACCAGCGCCCAGCCGCGCCGAAGCAGGCGCCAGGCCAGTGCGCCGCCACCCGCAGGACGGGCCGGCGGCCGGCGGCAGGCGACGGCGACATGCGGCGAAGACGGGAACATGCGTGGGCAGCCCGTGACAGCCTGGGCGGGCGAAGTGGAGGGATCCCGTGGACTATCGGCCGCCACGCGCCGGACTTGAGCCCCTTCGCTGCTTCACTGTTCCGCGCCTGCGCCCCTGCATTCGCGGGGAGCGCCACCCCCAACCGGCGCCCACAGGCGGCCGTGTCACGCCGCCTTCATGGGGCCGCCCTACCGTGCCGGACAGCCGGGTGCGCACCGCGCCCGCCATCGACACCCCTGCACGGAACCCCCCATGACCCCGAACCCGCTGACCCTGGTGCTGGCTGCTGCCACCGCCGCCGCCCTGGCCCTGCCGGCCCAGGCCGCACTGAACACCGGCGACATCGCCTTCACGGCGTTCAATGCCGACGAGGACGGCCTGTCCTTCGTGACGCTGGCCGACATCGACGCCAACACCACCGTCTACTTCAGCGACAACGAGTGGACCGGCAGCGCGTTCAACACCGGCGAGAGCTACACGCGCTGGACCTCGGGCAGCGCCACCGTGGCCGCCGGCACCGTGGTGCGCCTGTCGGCCTTCGACAAGACCACGCTGAGCGCCTCGGTGGGCACGCTGTCGCGCGTGACGGTGAGCGGCAGCAGCAACTGGGGCATCGCCTCCAGCAACGAAACCGTCTATGCCTACCTGGGCAGCAGCGCCACGGCCCCCACCACCTTCCTGGCGGCCATCACCAACGGCAGCTTCGCGGTCGATGGCGGCCTGACCAACACCGGCCTGACCGAAGGCAGCAGCAACGCCATCCGCCTGAATGCGCTGGCCACCACGGCCACGCCCGACTACGCCGAGTACACCGGCCCGCGCAGCGGCCTGGCGAGCTTTGCCGCCTACAAGACCACGTTGGCCGACCTGAGCCACTGGACCGTGGACACCAGCAACGGCACCTACAGCGCCACGGTGCCCAACACCACCGCCTTCACGGTCAGCAGCGTGCCCGAGCCCGAGAGCTACGCGCTGATGCTGGCCGGCCTGGCGGGCCTGGGCTTTCTGACGCGCCGCCGTCGCGGCTGAATCGAGGGCAAACCGCTCTACTCTAGCCTGACCAAACGGTCAATTTCGGGCTTGCACGCCCCGAGTTCACGGGGCCTGCGTGGCGCAGCTTCTGCATGCCGGAGGCGACGATGCGGTGGACGGTTGACGGGTGCCCCACGAAGGCGCTCCGGCCGCCACCGCATCGACCTTTCACACACCACTGGAGTGCATTGCATGAAGAAGTCCCTGACCGTTGCCGCCCTGCTCGCCACAGCCATCCACGCCGGTGCGGCGGTGTCGATCACCGATTCCAGAACCGTCTACACGCAGGACTTCGACACGCTGGCCAGCAGCGGCACCACGGGCTCGGTGCTGCCTGCGGATTGGGTGTTCAGCGAGGCCGGCACCAACGCCAACACCACCTATGGCGTCGGCACCGGCAGCAGCAATACCGGCAACACCTACAGCTTCGGCGCCGCCGGAAGCACGGAGCGCGCACTCGGAGGTCTGCAATCGTCACCGCTGACGCCGAGTTTCGGCGCCTCGTTCCGCAATGACGCCACCCGCACCATCACCGCGGTGAACATCCAGTATGTCGGCGAGCAATGGCGACTGGGCACGGTCACGCGCACCGATGCACTCAACTTCGAGTACAGCCTCGATGCCACATCGCTGAGCACCGGAACCTGGACCGCGGTGACCAGCCTGAACTTCGTGGCGCCCAACCAGGGCCCGACCACGGGCGCGCTCAACGGCAACAGCAACGCCAACCAAGCGGCCCTGTCGGGCAGCTTCAACACCTCCTTGGCCAGCGGTGCCACGTTCTGGATCCGCTGGACCGATTTCAACGCCATCGGTGCCGATGACGGCCTGGCCATCGACAACTTCCAGCTGACGGTCACGCTGGCACCGGTGCCCGAGCCCGCGACCCAGGCCCTGCTGCTGGCCGGCCTGGGCGCCGTGGGTCTGCTGGCCCGCCGCCGCGGCACGCGCGCCTGAGTGCCAAGGCACGCCGCACCGCCCTTCACCTTCACCGAATTTCCATGACCACCCACGTCAAACTCCCCTCCCGCCCCCGGCGCCTGCTGGGCGTGCTGTCCGCCGCCCTTCCCCTGGCCTGCCTGCTGGCCGTGCCTGCACACGCCGGCGTGGTGATCAGCCAGGTCTATGGCGGCGGCGGCAACTCCGGCGCGCCCTACAACAGCGACTTCATCGAGCTCTTCAACAACGGCTCCGACGCGGTCAGTCTGGCCGGCTGGTCGGTGCAGTACGCGTCCAGCACCGGCACCTCGTGGCAGGTGACCACGCTGCCGGCCGTGACCCTGCAGCCCGGCCAGTACCTGCTGGTGAAGGAGGCCTTCGGCGCCAACACGGCTGCGGCGTCCCTGCCCACGCCGGATGCCACCGGCACCATCGCGATGTCGGGCTCCGCTGGCAAGGTTGCACTGGCCAGCAGCACCGCCGCGCTGAGCGGCGCAACACCGTCCGGCGCCACCGACCTGCTGGCCTACAGCGGCTTGGGCAACAGCACCGCCGCGCTGCGCGACCAGGGCGGCTGCGCCACCACCGTGACCAGCGCCGCCCCGGCCCCCCGCAACACCGCCAGCACGCTGGCCCCCTGCGCCAGTGCGCCCGCGCCGGCACCCGCCCCCGCGCCGGCGCCTTCGCGCAGCATTGCCGAGATCCAAGGCAGCGGCGCCACCAGCCCGTTCGCGAACCAGCCGGTGCAGACCACCGGCGTGGTCACGCGCGTCACCAACTACGGCTTCTTCATGCAATCGGCGCAGGGCGACGGCAACGACGCCACGTCCGACGGCATCCTGGTCTACATCGGCAGCGCGCCGGCAGCCGATGTCACCCCTGGCAAGCTGGTGCAGGTGAGCGGCACGGTCACCGAGTTCCCCGCCGCCGGCAGCACCGTCACCGAGATCACCGGCCCCACCGTCACGGTACAGAGCAGCGGCTTCACGGTCACGCCCGTGCCGATCACGCTGCCGGCGACCGGCGGCCTCGAACGCTACGAGGGCATGGTGGTGTCGCTGTCGGGCCCGCTGACCATCAACCAGAACTACTTCCAGGCCCGCTACGGCCAGCTCACGCTGTCGGCCGGTGGCCGGCTCGAGACGCCGACCAACCGCTACCGTCCGGGCTCGGCGGAAGCCACGGCGCTGGCGTCCAGCAATGCCGCTCGCCGCATCGTGCTGGAGGACGGCTCGTCGCTGCAGAACACCAACCCCACGGCCTTCATCGGCGCCAACGGCGTGCCGCGCGGTGGCGACACGATCAACGGCCCGATCGTCGGCGTGCTCGACTGGGGCCCGTCCACCAGCGACGCCAACGGCGCCGGTGACTGGCGCATCATCCCGCTGGTCAACAGCAGCGTGGCCATCAGCGCCACGCACCCGCGCCCCACCACGGTGCCCGGCGTCGGCGGCAACGTGAAGCTGGCCAGCTTCAACGTGCTGAACTACTTCACCACCTTCACCAACGGCGCCACGGCCGACGGTCAGAGTGGACAGAGCTGCGACGGCAGCACGACGGCTGGCAACGGCTGCCGCGGTGCCAACAACCTGGCCGAGTTCCAGCGCCAGCAGACCAAGATCGTGTCGGCCATCAGCGCCGTCAATGCCGACGCACTGGGCCTGATGGAGATCCAGAACAACACCCTGGCCGCACAGAACCTGGTGGCGGCGCTGAACGCCACGATGGGTGCCGGCACCTACGCCGTGGCACCGGGGGCCGCCAGCGGCGTGGTGGGCACCGACGCGATCAAGACCACCATCATCTACAAGCCGGCCAAGCTGATGCCGGCCGGCAACTCGGTGGCCGACACCGACCCGGTGAACAACCGCCCGACGCTGGCGCAGACCTTCGCGCTGGCCAACGGCGAGCGCTTCTCGCTGGTGGTGAACCACCTGAAGAGCAAGGGCAGCTGCCCCAGCAGCAGCAGCAGCGCCGATGCCGACCAGGGCGACGGCCAGGGCTGCTGGACGGCCACGCGCACGGCGCAGGCCACCCGCCTGCGCAGCTTCGTCGGCCAGCTGCAGGCCAGCACGGGCGCCTACGACGTGGTGCTGGTGGGCGACTTCAACGCCTACGGCATGGAAACCCCGATCACCACGCTGACCGACAGCGGCTTCGTCGACCAGATCGGCCGCTTCAACAGCCTCGGCTACTCGTACGTGTTCGATGGTGCGGCCGGCCGCCTCGACCATGCCATCGCCAGCGGCACGATGTCGCCCAAGGTGAACATGGCCACGCACTGGCACATCAACGCCGACGAGTCGCTGGCGCACGACTACAACCTGGAGTTCAAGCAGCCGGCCTGCGCGGCCTGTGCGCCCGATCCCTACACGGCCAGCCCCTACCGCTCGTCGGACCACGACCCGGTGGTGATGGGCCTGAACCTGTACAACAGCTACCTGATCGCCTCGGGCACCACGTTCAGCGGCACCGCCGGCGACGACTTCATCGCCGTGCCGGCCGGCCGCCGCACGCTGGCCGGTGGCACGGGCCGTGACCAGTTCGCCTTCGCTGGCGACTTCAGCGGTGGCGTCACGATCACCGACTTCACCCCCGGCCAGGACCAGCTGAACTTCCGCTCGGTGCTGCAGGCGCTGCGCGTCAGCGTGCCCGATCCGTGGGCCGCCGGCTACCTGGGTTGCCTGAAGTCGGGCACCAGCGACGCGGTGATCACGGTCGACCCCGATGGTGCCGCCGGCGCCGCCGTGGCGCGCGGCATGGTGCTGCTGAAGAACGTGTCGTGCAGCGCCATCGGCGCCGCCAGCTTCATCCAATGATTGTCGGGACCGTCCCCATGAACCTCCACCTCCCCCTGCGCGCGGCCGCCGTGGCCGCCACCCTGGCCGTGGCCAACCTGAGCGCTTCGGCCGCCGACTTCACCTTCACCGGCAGCACTGACCCAGTTCCCAAAGAATCGCCGCTGAAAGGCACTGGTTTCAGCGGCACCTTCTCATTCGCTGGTTCTGCCACCCAGGCGGGCGACCGGTTGTCGCTCACCGAGTTCACGCTGAACTTCGCGGGCTACACCTGGACGCTGGCCGATCTGGCACCGAACGCCTTCGCCATCTACAGCCAGGGGCAAGCCATGGGTCTGGAGCTCTCGGCTGCCCCGGTTGCAAGTGGTGCACCAGCCATCTCTTTCATGGCCGAATCGTTTACGCCGATCGAGACCACCTTCACCGGCTTCAGCTACTACCTGGCGAACGCCAGCGGTGGACCGCTGCTGGGCTTCGGCACTTACACGCTCACCGACGTGACCCCGGCCGTCCCCGAGCCCGGCACCTACGCCATGCTGTTGGCCGGCCTGGGCGCGGTCGGCTTCATGGCCCGCCGCCGTCGCGGCTGAGCGCCGCCTGCGGCCTGCCCGGCACCTCAGTCCACGCGGTGCCGGCGCAGACCGTCCAGGTCCAGCACACGCACGCCGCCGTACTCCACGCGGATCAGGCGCGCGTCCTGCAGGGCATTGAGGGCCTGGTTCACGCGCTGGCGTGACAGGCCGATCAGGTAGGCCAGCTCCTGCTGCGTGATGCGCAGCACCTGGCCCACGCCCGGGTACAGCACCGGGTGGAACAGCGAGGCCAGGCTGCGCGCCACGCGCACGTCGGGCTGGTTGTCGCGGTCGATCTCGCGCGCCGCGATGAACTGGCCCAGCCGCTCGTTCAGCTGATTCATCACGAAGCGGTTGAACGGGATGCTGCGGTCCAGCAGGCGCTTGAACACCTCGCTGGGCAGGCCGGCCACGCGGCTGGCCCGCAGCGCCTCGATGTTGTAGCGGTACACCTCGCCCTTGAGCAGCGTGCCCTCGCCAAACCAGGCGCCCGGCGGCACGCCGGTGTAGGTGATCTGGCCGCCCTCGCGGGTGTCGTTGCTCATCTTCAGCAGGCCATCGATCACGCCGAACCAGTAGTTCGACGGTGCGCCGGTGCGGCAGATGCGCTCGCCCGGCAAGGCCTCGCCCACCGACAGGTGCGCCAGCGCCTCGCGCCGGTCGGCCTCGTCCAGCTGCCAGAGCCAGGGCACGCCCTGCAGCTCGTCGCTGGTGGGCGCGCGGGCGCGTTCGCGAAGCCGCGGGTTGCCTGACATCAAGGCCTCGGGTATGTCCGCTCGGGACTGACCCGCAAATTGTCGTCGTACCGACAACTTGGCGTCAAACATGTTCTTACGATGCGCCAGCTGCTGCCGGATCCCCGGCTGCGGCAGACCCCTGCAGGAGTGCTTGCGGTGCAAACCACCTTTCCCCGGCTGATGCTCGAACACGCCAAGCTGCGCCCGAACGCGGCGGCGCTGCGCGAGAAGGACCTCGGCATCTGGCAAACCACCACCTGGCGCCAGCTGGCCGACGAGGTGCGGCTGCTGGCCTGCGGCATGGCCGAGGCCGGCCTGCAGCGCGGCCAGCACCTGGTGGTCATCGGCGACAACCGGCCGCGTCTCTATGCCAGCATGCTGGCGGCGCAGAGCCTGGGCGCCATCCCGGTGCCGCTGTACCAGGACGCGGTGGCTACCGAGATGGTCTACCCGATCAACAACGCCGAGGTGGCGTTCGCCGTGGTGGAGGACCAGGAGCAGGTGGACAAGCTGCTCGAGATCCGCGCCCAGTGCCCGCAGCTGGCGCACATCTGGTTCGACGACCCGCGCGGCCTGCGCAAGTACGACGAGCCGGGCCTGCAGTCGCTGGACGGGCTGATCGAGGCCGGCCGCGGCCGCCAGCAGCGCGACCCCAAGTTCTTCGACGCCCAGGTGGCCACCGGCGAGGCGCACGACGTGGCGGCCATGTTCTTCACCTCGGGCACCACGGGCAACCCGAAGGGTGTGGTGCACACGCACTTCTCGCTGCTCGATCGCGCCAAGGCCGGCGCCGACTTCGACAAGCTCACCGAGAGCGAGGAAGTGCTGGCCTACATGCCGCTGGCCTGGATCGGCCAGAACATCTTCAGCTACGCGCAGTGGCTGAGCTGCGGCTACGTGGTGAACTGCCCCGAGTCGGCGGCCACGGTGACCATCGACCTGAAGGAGATCGGCCCCACCTACTACTTCGCGCCGCCGCGCATCTTCGAAGGCCTGCTCACCAGCGTGATGATCCGCATGGAGGACGCCGGCGCCTTCAAGAAGTGGCTGTTCCAGCACTTCATGGCGGTGGCCAAGCGCGTGGGCCCCGACCGCATGGACGGCAAGCCGGTGGCCCTGATGGACCGCCTGGCCTGGTGGCTGGGCGACAAGACCATCTTCGGCCCGCTGCGCAACACGCTGGGCTTCAGCCGCGTGCGCGTGGCCTACACCGCGGGCGAGGCCATCGGGCCCGACCTGTTCACCTTCTACCGCTCGATCGGCATCAACCTCAAGCAGCTGTACGGCAGCACCGAGACCGCGGTGTTCGTGTGCCTGCAGCCCGACCACGAGGCCAAGGCCGACACCGTGGGCGTGCCGGCCGCGGGTGTGGAGATCCAGGTGGCCGACAGCGGCGAGATCCTGGTGCGCAGCCCGGGCCTGCTCAAGGGCTACTACAAGAACGACGCGGCCACCGCCGAGGTGCTCACCGACACCGGCTGGTACCGCACCGGCGACGCCGGCTTCCTGGATGCCGACGGCCACCTGAAGATCATCGACCGTGCCAAGGACGTGGGCCGCACCGCGGCGGGCGACATGTTCGCGCCCAAGTACGTGGAGAACAAGCTCAAGTTCTTCCCGTTCATCAAGGAGGCGGTGGCCTTCGGCGACAAGCGCGACAAGGTCTGCGCCTTCATCAACATCGACGTCGAGGCCGTGGGCAACTGGGCCGAGAAGCGCAACCTGCCCTACGCCGGCTACACCGATCTGGCGGCCAAGCCCGAGGTGTACGAGCTGATCCGCGACTGCGTGGAGAAGGTCAACGCCGACCTGGCGCGCGACGCGCTGCTGGCCGGCAGCCAGATCAGCCGCTTCCTGGTGCTGCACAAGGAGCTGGATGCCGACGATGGCGAGATGACCCGCACCCGCAAGGTCAAGCGCGGCTTCATCAGCGATCGCTACCAGGTGCTGGTGGACGCGCTGTATGCCGGCAAGAGCGAGCAGTTCATCGAGACGGCCGTGAAGTTCGAGGACGGCCGCACCGGCAGCGTCTCGGCCACGCTGAAGCTGATGGACGTGAAGACCTTTCCCGCGATGACCCAGAAGGCGGCCTGAGATGGCATCGGACGACAAGACCATCGGCGACGTCATCCTCGACGTCCAGAACATCAGCCTGCGCTTCGGCGGCGTGAAGGCGCTGACCGACATCAGCTTCAATGTGCGCGAGCACGAGATCCGCGCCATCATCGGCCCCAACGGCGCGGGCAAGAGCTCGATGCTGAACTGCATCAACGGCGTCTACACGCCGCAGGAGGGGCAGATCACCTTCCGCGGCCAGCGCTTCGCGCACATGAACAGCCGCCAGGTGGCCGAGATGGGCGTGGCCCGCACCTTCCAGAACCTGGCGCTGTTCAAGGGCATGAACGTCATCGACAACATCATGTCCGGCCGCAACCTGAAGATGAAGACCAACATCTTCCAGCAGGCCCTGCGCCTGGGTGCGGCCCAGCGCGAGGAGATGGAACACCGCGCCTTCGTCGAGCGCATCATCGACTTCCTCGAGATCCAGGCCCACCGCAAGACGCCCGTGGGCCGCCTGCCCTACGGCCTGCAAAAGCGCGTGGACCTGGGCCGCGCACTGGCCATGGAGCCGCAGGTGCTGCTGCTCGACGAGCCGATGGCCGGCATGAACGTGGAGGAGAAACAGGACATGTGCCGCTTCATCCTCGACGTCAACGACGAGTTCGGCACCACCATCGTGCTGATCGAGCACGACATGGGCGTGGTGATGGACATCTCCGACCGCGTGGTGGTGCTCGACTACGGCAAGAAGATCGGCGACGGCACCCCCGACGAGGTGCGCAACAACGAGGACGTGATCCGCGCGTACCTCGGCACCAGCCACTGAACGCGGCCGCCACCGGAGAGACGACGATGCAATTCTTCCTGGAAGCCACGATCGGCGGCCTGATGACCGGCATGCTCTACGCCCTGGTGGCGCTGGGCTTCGTGCTGATTTTCAAGGCCTCGGGCGTGTTCAATTTCGCGCAGGGCGCGATGGTGCTGTTCGCGGCGCTGGCCATGGCGCGCTTCGCCGAATGGCTGCCCGGCCTGCTGCACATCGACAACAAGCTGGTCATCAACGTGGTGGCCTTCACCGGCGCCATGGTGGTGATGGTGGGCGTGAGCTGGCTGATCGAGCGCCTGGTGCTCGGCCGCCTGGTCAACCAGGAGGGCATCACGCTGCTGATGGCCACGCTGGGCATCACCTACTTCCTCGACGGCTTCGGCCAGACGGTGTTCGGCTCCGACATCTACAAGATCGATGTCGGCATGCCCAAGGACCCGCTGTTCCTGCTGGAAAGCGTGTTCCAGGGCGGCATCCTGGTGAACCAGGAAGACCTGGTGGCCGCCCTCGTGGCCGCCGCGCTGGTGGCGGTGCTGGCCGCGTTCTTC
This sequence comes from Pseudaquabacterium inlustre, assembly GCF_038066595.1. Taxonomy (NCBI): domain Bacteria; kingdom Pseudomonadati; phylum Pseudomonadota; class Betaproteobacteria; order Burkholderiales; family Sphaerotilaceae; genus Pseudaquabacterium; species Pseudaquabacterium inlustre. The sequence continues at coordinate 329,960 of NZ_JBBUTH010000011.1, read as the reverse complement.
CAGTACACCGGCACCGGCCGTGCGCTGCGCGCGGTGGCCGACGACCACCAGGCCGCGCAGTCCATCGGCATCCCGCTCAACCGCATCTGGGTCATCGTCTGGAGCGTGGCCGGCTTCGTGGCCCTGGTGGCCGGCATCATCTGGGGCAGCAAGCTGGGCGTGCAGTTCTCGCTCTCGCTGGTGGCGCTGAAGGCCCTGCCGGTGGTGATCCTGGGCGGCCTGACCTCGGTGCCAGGCGCCATCCTGGGCGGCCTGATCATCGGCGTGGGCGAGAAGCTGTCCGAGGTGTTCATCGGCCCCATGCTGGGCGGTGGCATCGAGATCTGGTTCGCCTACGTGCTGGCGCTGGTGTTCCTGCTGGTGCGTCCGCAAGGACTCTTCGGCGAGAAGATCATCGACCGCGTCTGAACGCCGAGCCCCCACAAGGAGAACTCCATGCTCTACCGTGAGAACGGCCAGTTCAAGACGAGCTACGCCGCCGACCAGCAGATCTTCCCGATCGCGCAGGACCGCTACCTGATCCTGGCGCTGGTGCTGGCGGCATTCGTGGTCGTGCCGGGCCTGGCCAGCGAGTACCTGTTCCGCGCCGTGCTGATCCCGTTCCTGATCCTGTCGCTGGCCGCCCTGGGCCTGAACGTGCTGGTGGGTTACTGCGGCCAGATCTCGCTGGGCACCGGCGGCTTCATGGCCGTGGGGGCCTACGCGGCCTACAACTTCCTGGTGCGTGTGGACGGCATGCCGGTCATCGCGGCCATCCTGCTGGGCGGCGCGTGCGCCATGGTGGTGGGCGTGCTGTTCGGCATCCCCTCGCTGCGGATCAAGGGCCTGTACCTCGCCGTGGCCACGCTGGCGGCGCAGTTCTTCACCGACTGGGCCTTCCTGCGCATCAAGTGGTTCACCAACGACTCGGCCTCGGGCTCGGTCAGCGTGGCCGGCCTGAACGTGCTGGGCTGGACCATCGACACCCCGGCCGAGAAGTACCTGTTCTGCCTGGCCTTCGTGGTGGTGTTCGCGCTGGTGGCCAAGAACCTGGTACGCAGCCACATCGGCCGCGAGTGGATGGCCATGCGCGACATGGACGTGGCCGCATCGGTGATCGGCATCCGCCCGGTGTACGCCAAGCTCACGGCGTTTGCGGTCAGCTCGTTCTTCGTCGGCGTGGCCGGCGCGCTGTGGGGCTTCGTGCACCTGGGCTCGTGGGAGCCGGCGGCCTTCTCGATCGACCGCTCGTTCCAGCTGCTGTTCATGGTCATCATCGGCGGCCTGGGCTCGATCATGGGCAGCTTCTTCGGCGCGGCCTTCATCGTGGTAATGCCCATCGTGCTGGACAACCTCACCGTCGCGCTGGGCTTCTCCACCGCGCTGGCCTCGCACCTCACCTTCATGGTGTTCGGCGCACTGATCGTGTTCTTCCTGATCGTCGAGCCGCATGGCCTGGCGCGCCTGTGGTCCATCGGCAAGGAAAAGCTGCGCCTGTGGCCCTTCCCTCACTGAAGTCGTTCCCCCCGCCCACCCCTGTTCACTGGAGACAAGCATGAAGCTGAAGACCCTCGTCGTTGGTACCGCTGCGGCGGCTGCGCTCATCGGCGCCACCTTCTCCACGCCGGCGCTGGCGCAGGCCAAGGAGCAGTTCTTCCCGGTGCTGGTGTACCGCACCGGCCCCTACGCCCCGAACGGCGTGCCGTTCGCCAACGGCTATGTCGACTACCTGAAACTGGTGAACGCCCGCGGCGGCATCAACGGCGTGAAGATCTCGTACGAGGAATGCGAGACCGGCTACGCCACCGACAAGGGCGTGGAGTGCTACGAGCGCCTGAAGGGCAAGGGCGCCACGGTGTTCCAGCCGCTGTCCACCGGCATCACCTTCGCGCTGACCGAGAAGGCCCCGGTCGACAAGATCCCGCTGATCACCGCCGGTTACGGCCGCAGCGAAAGCCAGGACGGCATGGTGTTCAAGTGGAACTTCCCGATCGCCGGCACCTACTGGGTGGCCGCTGATGCGCTGATCCAGCAGATCGCCAAGAAGGAAGGTGGCCTGGACAAGCTCAAGGGCAAGAAGATCGCGCTGGTCTACCACGACAGCCCCTTCGGCAAGGAGCCGATCCCGCTGCTGACCGAGCGCAGCAAGCTGCACGGCTTCGACCTGCAGCTGCTGCCCGTCACCGCGCCGGGCGTGGAGCAGAAGAGCACCTGGCTGCAGGTGCGCCAGAGCCGGCCCGACTACGTGCTGCTGTGGGGCTGGGGCGTGATGAACTCCACCGCGCTGAAGGAGGCCGTGGCCACCGGCTACCCGCGCGAGAAGATGTACGGCGTGTGGTGGGCCGGTGCCGAGCCCGACGTGAAGGACGTGGGTGCCGGCGCCAAGGGCTACAACGCCGTGACCATGCAGCACGGCTACGAGGTGAACTCCAAGATCGCCCAGGACGTGTTGAAGGAACTGCACGGCAAGGGCCAGGGCACCGGCCCGAAGGAGGAAGTGGGCCAGGTGCTGTACATGCGCGGCCTGATGAGCGCGATGTTCGCCATCGAAGGCGTCAAGCGCGCACAAGAGCGCTTCGGCAAGGGCAAGGTGGTCACCGGCGAGCAGGCCCGCTGGGGCTACGAGAACCTGGCGCTGGACCAGAAGAAGCTGGATGCGCTGGGCTTTGCCGGCGTGCTGCGCCCCATCAGCACCAGCTGCGCCGACCACATGGGCGCCAACTGGGCCCGCGTGCACACCTGGGACGGCGCGAAGTGGCAGTTCAGCTCCGACTGGCTGCAGGCCGACGAGTCGATCCTGAAGCCGCTGGTCAAGGGCGCGGCCGACAAGTACGCGGCCGAGAAGAAGATCGAGCGGCGCACGCCAGCGGATTGTCAATCCTGATGGATCGACAACCGCCTCCGGCCTTCCCTGGGGCACCTCCCCCTGCCCCCTCCGCCGAGCGGAGGGGGTTTTAGTGAGACTCTGGCATGTCCAACATCCTTCTCAACGTCAACGGCATCGAGGTCATCTACAACCACGTGATCCTGGTGCTCAAGGGCGTCAGCCTGCAGGTGCCCGAGGGCCGCGTGGTGGCCTTGCTGGGCGGCAACGGGGCCGGCAAGACGACCACGCTGCGCGCGGTGAGCAACCTGCTGGCCGGCGAGCGCGGTGACGTGACCAAGGGCTCGATCGAGCTGCGCGGCGAGCGCATCGAGAAGCTCAGCCCGGCGCAGATGGTCGAGCGCGGCGTGGTGCAGGTGATGGAAGGCCGGCACTGCTTCGCCCACCTCACGATCGAGGAGAACCTGCTCACCGGCGCCTACACGCGCCGCGACGGCAAGGGCGCGATCGACGCCACGCTGGAGAAGGTCTACACCTACTTCCCGCGGCTGAAGACCCGCCGCACCAGCCAGGCGGCCTACACCTCGGGCGGCGAGCAGCAGATGTGCGCCATCGGCCGCGCGCTGATGTGCAACCCGAAGATGGTGCTGCTGGACGAGCCCAGCATGGGCCTGGCGCCGCAGATCGTCGAAGAGGTGTTCGAGATCGTCAAGGACCTGAACACCAAGGAACGCGTGACCTTCCTGCTGGCCGAGCAGAACACCAACATCGCGCTGCGCTACGCCGACTACGGCTACATCCTCGAGAACGGCCGCATCGTGATGGACGGCGAGGCCAAGGCCCTGCGCGAGAACGAGGACGTCAAGGAGTTCTACCTCGGCATGGGCGGCGGCGACCGCAAGAGCTTCAAGGACGTGAAGTCCTACAAACGCCGCAAGCGTTGGCTGGCATGAGCGCTGACGACGATTTCGCGTTCGCGCTGCCGGCGTTCAAGCCCGACGAGGCCCTGCAGCGCCTGAAGCGCGAGCTGCGCGACGCCGGCCTCACCGAGCGCGAGGGCCGCTTCGAGCGCCGCGGCACGGTGCTGGCGCGCGCCGCCGTGGACGGCGCCACGCTGAAGCTGGCGCGGGTGAAGCGCCCGTCGCGCAGCAGCCCGGAATGGATCGAGAAGACCGCGAAGAACAGCGCCGAGTTGCGCGACTTCGTGGCCGACTTGAAGCGCCAGCTGGCGCAGTGGAGCGACTCCGATGACTGAGTTCTACGACGCGCTGGAACAGCGTGACCCGGCCGAACGCGAGGCCGCGCTGATGGCCGCGCTGCCGCGCCACATCGCCCAGGCGCAAGCCGCCACCGCCGCCGGTGCCGCGCTGCTGCAGGGCGTGGACGCCGCCACCATCACCAGCCGCGCCGCACTCGCCACGCTGCCGGTGACGCGCAAGCACGAGCTGCTGGCGCGCCAGCAGGCCAGCCGCGCTGCCGGCGGCGACCCCTTCGGCGGCTTTGCCGCCATCGGCTGGCGTGCGCTGCTGCGTGGCGGCCAGCCCATGGCCGGCGCGCGCCGCGTCTACCAGTCGCCCGGCCCGATCTACGAACCCGAGGGCCATGCCGCCGACTACTGGCGCGTGGCGCGGGCCATGCACGCCGCGGGCTTTCGCGCCGGCGACCTGGTGCACAACTGCTTCAGCTACCACCTCACGCCTGGCGCCTGGATCATGGAGAGCGGCGCCCAGGCCCTGGGCTGCACCGTCATCCCCGGCGGCGTGGGCAACACCGAGCAGCAACTGCAGGCCATCGCCGACCTGAAGCCCCAGGCCTATGCCGGCACACCCAGCTTCCTGAAGATCCTGGTCGAGAAGTCGGCCGAGACCGGCCTGAGCGTGGCCTCAATCACCAAGGCCATGGTCTCGGGCGAGGCCTTCCCGCCGTCCTTGCGCGACTGGCTGGCCGAGCGCGGCATCACCGCCTACCAGAGCTACGCCACCGCCGATGCCGGCCTGATCGCCTACGAGACCCCGGCCCGCGAGGGCCTGGTGCTCGACGAGGGCATCGTGCTCGAGATCGTGCGCCCCGGCACCGGCGACCCCGTGCCCGACGGCGAGGTGGGCGAGATCGTGGTCACGGTGCTCAACGCCGACTACCCGCTGATCCGCTTCGGCACCGGCGACCTGTCGGCCGTGCTGGCGGGCCCCTGCCCCAGCGGCCGCAGCAACACCCGCATCAAGGGCTGGATGGGCCGTGCCGACCAGACCACCAAGGTGCGGGGCATGTTCGTGCACCCCGGCCAGGTGGCCGAGGTGGTGCGCCGCCATGCCGAGGTGGCACGCGCCCGCCTGGTGGTGGAAGGCGAGATGGCCAGTGACCGCATGACGCTGAAGATCGAGGTGCCCGGCGCGCCCGATGCGCTGCCCGCCGGCCTGTCCGCCGCGGTGGCCGACAGCGTGCGCGACATCACCAAGCTGCGCGCCGACATCGTGGCCGTGGCCCCCGGCAGCCTGCCCAACGACGGCAAGGTGATCGAGGACGCCCGCAGCTACCGGTAGCGGCCACCGGGCAGGCAAAGGCTTGCGGCCTGCGGGGCCTACGTATTTCCCGGCGGTTGCAGCGCGCCGTGCGCGCCTAACATCTTGGTCCGTTTCCTTTCCCCCACCGCCCGTCCGCACGGAGAGCCCCAGATGAAGAAGCTGTTCACAGCCCTGCTGCTCGCAGCCACCGCCACCGCCGCGCTGGCCGACTACCCGGAAAAGCCGGTCACCATCGTCGTGCCCTTCGCAGCCGGCGGCCCCACCGACAAGGTGGCCCGTGACCTGGCCGAAACCCTGCGCAAGCAGCTCAACAACCAGAGCGTGGTGATCGAGAACGTCGGCGGCGCCGGCGGCACGCTGGGCGCCGCCAAGGTGGCCAAGAGCAGCCCCGACGGCTACACGCTGCTGCTGCACCACATCGGCATGGCCACCTCGCCGGCGCTGTACCGCAAGCTGCCCTACGAGACGCTGACCGACTTCGAGTACCTGGGCCTGGTCAACGAGGTGCCGATGACGCTGATCGGCCGCAGCACCCTGCCGGCCACCGATTTCGCCAGCCTGCGCACCTGGATCAACGCCAACAAGGGCAAGATCAACCTGGCCAACGCCGGCCTGGGCGCCGCCTCGCACCTGTGCGGCCTGTTGTTCCAGCAGGCACTGGCCGTGGACATGACCACCGTGCCCTACAAGGGCACCGCCCCAGCCATGACCGACCTGCTCGGCGGCCAGGTCGACATCATGTGCGACCAGACCACCAACACCACGCAGCAGATCGAGACCGGCAAGGTCAAGGCCTTCGCGGTCACCACCACCAAGCGCCTGGCCACGCCCTCGCTGGCCAAGCTGCCGACGCTGGACGAGGCCGGCCTGAAGGGCTTCAACGTGACCATCTGGCACGGCCTGTACGCCCCCAAGGGCACGCCCAAGGCGGTGACCGACAAGATCAACGCCGCGCTGCGCAAGGCGCTGGCCGACGCCGACTTCCACAAGCGCCAGGAAGCCCTGGGCGCGGTGATCGTCACCGACGCGCGCGTCGGCGGCGCCGAGCACAAGAAGTTCGTCGAGGCCGAGATCGCCAAGTGGGGCCCGGTCATCAAGGCCGCCGGCCAGTACGCCGATTGATCACACGCCGCGGCGTGTGATGCACGAGGGGCCTTGGGCCCCTTTTTCGTGCCTTCAGCGCATCAGGTGCGGGCTTCAGGCGATGCGCAGCGGGATCGTCACCGGCCCGTCGTTGACCAGGGCCACCTGCATGTCGGCGCCGAACTCGCCGCAGGCCACCACCGGGTGGCGCTGGCGCGCCAGTTGCAGCACGCGTTCATAGAGCGCCAGGCCCAGCGCGGGTGACGCGGCGCCGGTGAAGCTGGGGCGGTTGCCGCCCGAGCAGTCGGCCGCCAGCGTGAACTGGCTGACGATCAGCAGGCCGCCGCCCACATCGGCCACGCTGCGGTTCATCTTGCCGGCCTCGTCCGAGAAGATGCGCAGCTTCAGCAGCTTGTCGACGAACTTGCGCGCCTGGGCCTCGCCATCCGTGGGCTCGGCGCACACCAGCACCAGCAGCCCTGGGCCGATTTCACCGATGCGCTGGCCGGCCACGGTGACGCTGGCTTCGCGCACGCGCTGGATGAGCCCGATCACAGCGGATCCCTGGGATCGTCGAAGTGCGCTTCCACGTCCATCGGCAACAGCTGCAACGTGGCGCGCAGGCCCGGCACCGCAGCCATCAGCGCCTGCTCCACCGACGCACGCACCGCCGCCGCGCGGCCCAGCGACCAGTCGGCCGGCATGTGCATGTGCAGATCGACGAACTGGCGCTGGCCGGCACGGCGCGTGACCACATGGTCGAAGCGGATGGTGTGGTGGGCAAAGTCATCGAGCACGCGCTGGATGGCCTCGCGGCCCTCGGCGTCGATGGCGCGGTCCATCAGCCCGTCGGCCGAGCGCGCGATCAGGTGCACGCCCTCGCGCACGATGTTCAGCGCCACGCCGATGGCGATCACCGGGTCCAGCCACAGCCAGCCGGTGGCGTGCACGGCGCCCAGGCCCAGCACCACGCCGGCCGAGGTCCAGACATCGGTGAACAGGTGCCGGGCATCGGCCTCCAGCGCCATCGAGCGGTGCTCGCGCGCCTTGCGCAGCATGGCCCAGGCCAGCGCGCCGTTCATCGCCGAACTCACCACCGACAGCACCACGCCCCAGCCCAGCGCCTCCAGCGGCTGCGGGTGCAGCAGGCGCTGGCCAGAGGCCCAGATGATGCCGAGCGCCGCCACCAGGATCAGCACGCCCTCGAAGCCGCTGCTGAAGTACTCGGCCTTGTGGTGGCCGTACGGGTGATCGGCATCGGGCGGCGCCTGGGCCACGGTCACCATCACCAGCGCGAACATCGCGCCGGCCAGGTTGACCAGCGACTCCATCGCGTCGGACAGCAGACTGACCGAATCGGTGAGCCACCAGGCGCCGGTCTTCAGCGCGATGGTGGCCACGGCCACCGCGACCGACAGCTTCAGGTACGAGGCGACCTGCATCGTGTGGGCAACCGGTGCCAGCTCAGGCCGTGAGCGTGACACGCGCGAACTTGCGCTTGCCCACCTGCACCACCACCGTGCCGGCCTCGATCTTCAGGCCCTTGTCGGAGACCACGGCGCCATCGATGCGCACGCCGCCCTGCTCCACCATGCGCATGGCCTCGCTGCTCGACGGCACCAGGCCGGCGGCCTTCAGCAGCGCGCCCAGACCCAGCGGCGCACCGGCCAGCGTCACCTCGGGGATGTCGTCGGGGATGCCGCCCTTGGCGCGGTTGTTGAAGTCGGCCTCGGCCGCATCGGCCGCCGCAGCGTTGTGGAAGCGCGTGACGATTTCGCGCGCCAGCGCCACCTTGGCGTGCTTGGGGTTGGCGCCGGCCTCGACCTCGGCCTTCAGCGCCGCGATCTCGGCCTCGGCGCGGAAGCTCAGCAGCGTGTACCAGCGCCACATCAGCACATCGCTGATCGACAGCACCTTGGCGAACATGGTGGCCGGGTCTTCGGTGATGCCGATGTAGTTGTTCTTGCTCTTGGACATCTTCTCGATGCCGTCCAGGCCTTCGAGCAGCGGCATGGTCAGGATGCACTGCGGCTCCTGGCCATATTCCTGCTGCAGGTGGCGACCCATCAGCAGGTTGAATTTCTGGTCGGTGCCGCCCAGCTCCAGATCGCTCTTCAGCGCCACCGAGTCGTAGCCCTGCATCAGCGGGTACAGGAACTCGTGCACGCTGATGCTGGTGCCGGCGTGGAAGCGGTCGTGGAAGTCGTTGCGCTCCATCATGCGCGCCACGGTGTACTTGGCGGCCAGCTGGATCATGCCGCGCGCACCCAGCGGATCGCTCCACTCGCTGTTGTAGCGGATCTCGGTCTTCTCGGGGTCCAGCACCAGGCTGGCCTGGGCGTAATAGGTCTTGGCGTTGGCCTCGATCTGCTCGCGCGTCAGCGGCGGGCGCGTGGTGTTGCGGCCCGAGGGGTCGCCGATCATGCTGGTGAAGTCGCCCACCAGAAAGATCACCTGGTGGCCCAGGTTCTGCAGCGCGCGCATCTTGTTCAGCACCACGGTGTGGCCCAGGTGCAGGTCGGGCGCGGTGGGGTCCAGGCCCAGCTTGATGCGCAACGGCACGCCATTGGCCTCGCTGCGCGCCAGCTTCTTCAGCCAGTCGGCCTCGGGGATCAACTCGTCGCAGCCGCGCAGGCTGACGGCCAGCGCCTCGCGGGTGCGGTCGGTCACGGGGTGGGCGGCGGCCGCGGCGGCGGTCGGTTGGGCGTGGGTCATGACGGGGGCCCGCGGCGGGGCCAGGCAAGCATCGGGGCCATCGGCTGGCATGGTGGCTCCCGGCGCGGCCTCCGGTCTGACCCGGATCGCCCGCTGAGGGGGCCAAGGTATACTGCGCGTTCGTTCTGCCATCGGTGGGCGTGAACATGTCACACCCCGCCACAGGCCGCGCAGGCGCTGCATTCTACGAGACGCCCGTTGACGCGCTGGCCGAGTCCAGCAGACCGAGTTGTCGAGGGAGCGCGCCCTTCTCGCGTGCCCGCATCTGCTGTCACCGCCCGTTGCGGGCCCGTTGGGAATCCGAGGTTTGAACCTGCTCTCCGCGAAATCCGCTGCGCTCGATCTGCTGTCCACGTGCAATGCCACGCTGCGCCGCCACCCGCGGCGCCTGACGACGGGTGTGGTCGCGGTGCTGGCCGGCTTTGGCGCCACCGCCTTCGGCATCGCGCCGCTGGTGCCCGACGCCGCCACGCTGCCGCAGCGCGTCGTCACGCAGGAGCTGCAGATCGCCGGCCTGGACGCCCAGGTGGATGCACTGGCCGCGCAGCCGCTCGAGCTCTCGCACAGCGACGTCACCCGTGCCAGCGACACCGCCGACACCCTGCTGCGCCGCCTGGGCGTGGCCGATCCGCTGGCCGCCGCCGTGCTGCGGCATGACGCCGACGCCCGACGCCTGATCGACGGCCGCGGCGGCAAGATGGTGCAGGTGCGCACCGCCGCCGATGGCACGCTGACCGAGCTGATCGCGCGCTTCCCGGCCCTCAGCGAGTCGCAAGCCGGCACGCACTTCACCCGGCTGACGCTGCGTCGCGACGGCGCGCGCATCACCAGCCAGCTCGAGACCGCGCCGCTGCAGCGCCAGGTGCGCCTGGGCAGCGGCACGGTGCGCACCTCGCTGTTCGCGGCCACCGACGACGCCCGTCTGCCCGACGCCATCGCCAGCCAGATGATCGAGGCCTTCTCGGGCGACATCGACTTCCACCGCCAGCTGCGCAAGGGCGACAGCTTCAGCGTGGTGTTCGAAGCGCTCACCGCCGACGACCAGCCCATCACCTGGAACGACGCCACCGGCCATGTGCTGGCCGCCGAGTTCACCAACAACGGCAAGACGCACCAGGCGCTGTGGTTTGCCGATGCGCGCACCGGCAAGGGCAGCTGGTTCGGCCTGGACGGCAAGAGCCGCCGCCGCGCCTTCCTGGCCAGCCCGCTGGCGTTCTCGCGCGTGACCTCCGGCTTCGCGATGCGCTTCCACCCCATCCTGCAGAGCTGGCGCGCCCACAACGGCGTCGACTACGGCGCGCCCACCGGCACGCCGGTCAAGGCCGTGGGCGATGGCGTGGTTGATTTCGCCGGCCAGCAAGGCGGCTATGGCAACGTGGTGCAGATCAAGCACGGCGCCGACAAGACCACCGTCTACGCACACCTCAGCCGCATCGACGTGCGCAAGGGCCAGAAGATCGAGCAAGGCCAGCGCATCGGCGCCGTGGGCGCCAGCGGCTGGGCCACCGGCCCGCACCTGCACTTCGAGTACCGCGTCAACGGCGCCTTCCAGGATCCGCTGAAGGTGGCCCGCGCCGCCGAGACCGTGACCATCGACGCCGCCGCCAGGCCGCAGTTCATGCAGCTGGCCAGCACTGCGCGCAGCCAGCTGGCAGCCGCCGTCACCACCGTGGGCGGCTTCCGCGGCGACGCGGAATAAGCGACTGACAGCGGGCTACCGCGGCCCGCCAGCCGCCGCCACCAGCTCACCTGCCGCTGTCACCGTCACGGACATGCGCGACCTCTTCATCGGCCTGATGTCGGGCACCTCGCTCGATGGTGTCGATGCCGTGCTGGCGCGCTTCGACCCCCAGGGCGGCATCGCCGTGCAAGGCCACGTCCACCGGCCCTTCCCCGACGCACTGCGCGCCGACCTGCTGGCCCTGAATCGACCCGGTGCCGACGAGTTGCACCGCGCCGCACTGGCCAGCAACGGCGTGGCCGAAGCCTATGCCCAGGCCGTGGCCGCGCTGCTGGCCGCCACGGGCGCTACGGCCGATCAGATTGCAGCCGTCGGCGCGCATGGCCAGACGGTGCGCCACCGGCCCGGCGAGTTCGACGGCACCGGCTACACCGTGCAACTGCTCAACGGCGCACTGCTGGCCGAGCGCTGCGGCATCGACGTGGTGGCCGACTTGCGCAGCCGCGACGTGGCCGCCGGTGGCCAGGGCGCGCCGCTGGTGCCGGCCTTCCATGCCGCGCTGTTCGGCCAGCCGGGCATGGCGCAGGCGGTGCTGAACTGGGGCGGCATCGGCAACCTCACGCTGCTGGGCGCCGACGGTGCGGTCAGCGGCTTCGACTGCGGCCCCGGCAATGTGCTGCTCGATCTGTGGTGCGAACGCCACCGCCGCACACCCTTCGACGCGGGCGGGGCGTGGGCCGCGCAGGGTCGGGTCGATGCAGCGCTGCTGGCCACACTGCTCGACGAGCCCTTCCTGCACCGCGCACCGCCCAAGAGCACCGGCCGCGACCTGTTCCATGCCGAATGGCTCGATGCGCGGCTGGCGGCCTTTGACGCACTGACGCCGGTGGACGTGCAGGCCACGCTGGCCGAGTTCACCGTGCGCGCGGCCACCGACGCGCTGCTGCGCCATCTGCCCAGCCCGACGCGCCTGCTGGTGTGCGGCGGCGGCGCCCTCAACGACCACCTGATGGCGCGCCTGGCTGCGCAACTGCCCGGCACCGCCGTGCAGTCCACCGCCAGCGCCGGCCTGCCGCCACTGCAGGTGGAGGCCGCAGCCTTCGCCTGGCTGGCCTGGGCCTTCACGCAGCGCCGGCCCGGCAACCGGCCGGCCGTCACCGGCGCCGCCGGCCCGCGTGTGCTGGGCTGCCTGCATCCCGCGCGCTGAAAGCACAACGGCCGCCCTGCGGCGGCCGTCGTTCGGCGGGTGATGGGTCGATCAGACCGAGAAGCTCGAGCCGCAGCCGCAGGTGGTGGTGGCGTTCGGGTTCTTGATCACGAACTGCGCACCCTGCAGGTCTTCCTTGTAGTCGATCTCGGCGCCCACCAGGTACTGCAGGCTCATCGCGTCGATCAGCAGCGTGACGCCGTTCTTCTTCATCTCGGTGTCGTCGTCGTTGACCACTTCATCGAAGGTGAAGCCATACTGGAAGCCCGAGCAGCCACCACCCTGCACGAACACGCGCAGCTTCAGGTCGGGATTGCCCTCTTCGGCCACCAGATCGGCCACCTTGGCGGCGGCGCTGTCGGTGAAGACCAGCGGCGCGGGCATCTCGGCGGTGTCGGCGGCAAGGGTTTCGGCAACGGCGTTCATCAACGGGGCTCCAGAGGAAAGGCGCAGGTCATCCGCGACCGCGCAACAAGCGAATTGTCCGACGGACGGCACCATGCAGGCCTTGACCGCACCGCGTCCGGGGACTTTGGATGTGAAAAAGCCGCCCGCAGGCGGCTTTGGCGCAACAGCGGCGGCCCGCAGGCCACCACCGGCAAGTTCGATCAGCGCTTGCTGAACTGCTTGCGGCGACGGGCGCCGTGCAGACCGACCTTCTTACGCTCGACTTCACGCGCATCGCGCGTCACGAAGCCGGCGTGGCTCAGTTCGCTCTTCAGCGTCGCGTCGTAGTCGATCAGCGCGCGGGTGATGCCGTGGCGCACCGCACCGGCCTGGCCGCTTTCGCCGCCGCCGTGCACGTTGACCTTGATGTTGAACGTGCCTTCATGGTTCGTCAGCAGCAGGGGCTGCTTGACGATCATGATCGAGGTCTGGCGACCGAAGTACTGGTCGACGGGCTTGCCGTTGACCACGATCTGGCCGTCACCCTTCTGGATGAACACGCGGGCCACCGACGACTTGCGACGGCCGGTGCCGTAATTCCAATTGCCGATCATCGCCGCTCCTTAGATTTCCAGCGCCTTGGGCTGCTGGGCAGTGTGCGGGTGCGAGTCACCGGCGTACACCTTCAGCTTCTTGATCATCGCGTAGCCGAGCGGGCCCTTGGGCAGCATGCCCTTGACGGCCTTCTCCAGGGCGCGGCCCGGATGCTTGGCTTGCATGTCCTTGAACTTGGTGCCGTAGATGCCGCCCGGGTGGCCCGAGTGGCGGTAGTACACCTTGTCTTCGGCCTTGTTGCCGGTGACGCGGATCTTGTCGGCGTTGACGACGATGATGAAATCACCGGTATCGACGTGAGGCGTGTAGATGGCCTTGTGCTTGCCGCGCAGACGGAGTGCCACTTCGCTGGCGACACGTCCGAGCACCTTGTCGGTGGCATCAAGCACAAACCACTCGTGCACAACCTCGGCCGGCTTGGCGCTGAAGGTCTTCATGAGAGGTCTTTCAAGCCGATCACCCACTTTGGGCAACCGGCACTAACGCTGGCTGTTCGGTGCGCTGCGGCGTCACGGCATCTCGCGATGCCTTTCAGGCCCCTCGGCGCTGCTTGAACCCGCAGCCTCTCGAAACCCACGCCGGCAACCTGTGAACACCCTGGAAAACCAAGGCGCCGCGCAGGCAGCACTCCACCCCCGCCAACTTCGGGGAACCCGCGATTATAGCCACAACACCGCTTCCAGGCGTGAACTGTGCGACGCCCCACCCCGTTTCGGGTCGAGCGCGATCGGAGTGACACCGGTAAACTAAGGGTTAACACTAGGAAACGCGCCATGCACACGATTCAAACCCAGCACGCGCCGCACGATCCCGCGCTGGCGGATCGCCATGCCGCACTGCACGCCGCCCTGCCCACGGCCACGCCCGGACAACCGCGCGACGAGGTCCCTCACCCGTCCTGGGTGCCGATCCGCTCGCTGGCGCCCAAGCACCGCCACCGCATCCTCGCCCATCTGCTGGCCCTGCCCGAGCGTGACCGCTACCTGCGCTTCGGCTACCCGGCCACCGACGGGCAGATCACGCGCTATGTCGAGGCGCTGAACTTCGAGCGCGACGAAGTGTTCGGCATCTACAACCGCCACATCCAGCTGATCGCGCTGGCGCACCTGGCCTTCGCCGGCGACGGCGGCCCGGGCGGCCCCGGTGCCGAATTCGGTGGCTCGGTGCTGCCGCATGCACGCGGCCGCGGCTACGGCGCGCGCTTGTTCGAGCATGCCATGCTGCACGCACGCAATGGTCATGTGGACACGCTCTACATCCATGCGCTGTCGGAGAACACCGTGATGCTGCGCATCGCCCGCAAGGCCGGTGCCATCGTGCAGCGCTCGGGCAGCGAGTCGGACGCCTACCTGCGCCTGCCGCCCGAAACGCTGGCCTCGCAGGTGGAGCAGTGGGTGGGCGAAGGCGCCGCCGCCATCGACTACCAGATCAAGCGCCAGACGCGCCGCGTGGGCTCGCTGATCGAAGCCATCGGCGAAGTGAAGTCGGGCGTGGCACGCCCAGGCCAGGCCGCGCGCGACTGACCCCCCGGCTTGAACGGGCCGGCTGGGCGCGAAACAGCCCGCCACGCCGGAACGGAAACAGGTTGTCACGCTGTAATATCGGTTCAAGCGAGTTTTTCAGATTTGGCCGGCGGTGGCATCCGCGGTGTCCGGGCCAGATCACGCGCCGCGAGAACCGATGCAGTCGACCCTCCCCTGGATTCTTGCCGTGATCGCCCTGACCGCGCTGCTGGCGGTGCTGGTCTGGCGGTGGCGCGCGTCGCGCCCGGCGCCCGGCCCGGCGCCGCTGCCGGTCGACTGGGACCTGCTGCCGCGCCCGGTGTTCACGCCCGACGAACGCCGCATGTACCGCCAGCTGCGCGAGGCGCTGCCGCACCACGTGGTGCTGGCCAAGCTGCCGCTGGTGCGCTTCTGCCAGCCGGCCGACCCCGACAAGGTGCGCTACTGGTACCAGCTGCTGGGCGCCATCCAGGTGAGTTTTGCCGTGTGCAGCCAGCAAGGCCGGGTGCTGGCGGCCATCGACCTGCATTACGACCGTGGCGGCCCGCCGGCGCGGGCCACGCGCATCAAGCAGTCGGCGCTGGGTGCCTGCCGCGTGCGCTACCTGCGCTGTCCGGCCGACCACCTGCCCAGCGTGGCCGAACTGCAGCTGCTGGTGCCGCAGAGCGCCAGCGCCAACCGCGGCCCGCAGCCGGCCAGCGCCCCTTCGTCCGACGAGGCCGGTGCCCGTGCCGGTGCGGTGGGCGCGGCCAACGACGTCCGAGCCACCAGCGGCTCGCGCCGGCGCGAGCGCACCACGCTGTGGCAGGACTCGCTGCCCTTCACCGACTCGTTCTTCATGCCCGAGCGCCGCTTCGAGGCGTTGGGCCTGGGCGACAGCGACCCCGAGGACGAGCAGGCCGATGTGCTGGCCGCGGCGCTGCCGCCGGGCGCGCTGCCGGCGGGCGAGCCCGCGCCGCCGCCGCTGTCGCTGGTGGCCCACAACGTCCACGCCGATGCAGGCCCGGCCACCGACGCCGGCAGCCCGTCCGGCACGGCCGAGGGCCATGGCATGCACCTGGCCACCGGCACCTACGGCGGCGGCCACGCGGTAGGCTCCTGAGCGCCTGCAGGTGCAGCGCTTTCTGCGCCGCACCCGCCGCCCCCGGTCTCAGCGGTGCCGCGCGCAGCGACACTCGGGCCTGTTGCCGCCGCCTTTCCTCCGCATGCCCGAGACCACCCCGCACCCGTTCGACCGGCTGACGCCGCAAGCCGTGCTCGACGCACTGGACGGCTGCGGCCTGCGTGGCGACGGCCGGCTGCTGCAGCTCAACAGCTACGAGAACCGCGTGTTCCAGGTGTTCCTGGAAAGCGGCACGGTGGTGGTGGCCAAGTTCTACCGCCTCGGCCGCTGGAGCGACGCGCAGATCGCCGAGGAACACACCTTCGCCGCCGACCTGGCCGCCGCCGAGGTGCCGGTGGTGGCGCCGCTGGTGCTGGCCGCGCCGGGTTTGCCGGCCGGGTGCACGCTGGCCACGGTGCAAATCGACGGCGAGCCCTTCCGTGTGGCCGCCTACCCGCGCCGCGCCGGCCACGGGCCTGAACTGGACGACGCCGCCACGCTGCGCTGGCTGGGCCGCTTCATCGGTCGGCTGCATGCCGTGGGCGAGCAGCGGCCGTTCAGCGCACGGCGCACGCTGGACGCCGCCACCTTTGGCCACGGCGCGGTGCAGCGCCTGATCGACCTGGACGCCGTGCCACCGGCCCAGCTGCCGGCCTGGCGCGACGCCGCCGAGCGCGCCCTGGCCCAAGTGGACGCGGCCTTCGCCGCCTGCCCGGCGCAGACGCTGCGCATCCACGGCGACTGCCACCCCGGCAACATCCTGTGGCGCGACCCGGACGCGGGTGGCCATGGTCCGCACCTGGTGGACCTGGACGACGCGGTGATGGGCCCTGCGGTGCAGGACCTGTGGATGCTGCTGTCGGGCGAGCCCGAGGCCATGTCGGCGCAGCTGGCCGCGGTGCTGCAGGGCTACCGGCAGTTCCGCCGCTTCGACACGCGCGAGCTGGCGCTGATCGAGCCGCTGCGCACGCTGCGCATGCTGCACCACAGCGCCTGGCTGGCCGAACGCTGGAGCGATCCGGCCTTCCCGGCGGCGTTTCCGTGGTTCGGCACCGCCGGCTACTGGGGCCAGCAGGCGCAGCAGCTACGCGAGCAGATCGAGGCGATGGCGCAGCCGCCGCTCGATCCGTTTGCGCTGGATTTCTTCGACTGAAGATTTATGCGGTCAGCAGCTTGTTGACCCGGGCGACGTAAGCCGCCGGATCCTCCAGTTGCCCGCCCTCGGCCAGCAGGGCCTGGTCGAACAGGATGTTGGCCAGGTCGTCGAAAGGTGCGCCATCCGTGCCCAGTCGCTTGACCAGGGCGTGCTCGGCGTTGACTTCCAGGATCGGCTGGCTGGCCGGCGCGGCCTGGCCGGCCTGCTTGAGCAGGCGCGCCAGGTGGCCGCTCATGTCGCCCTCTTCCACCACCAGGCAGGCCGGTGAGTCGACCAGGCGGGTGGTGACGCGCACGTCCTTGGCGCGGTCCTTCAGCGCTTCCTTCAGCTTGTCCAGCGTGGGCTTGAAGCTTTCGGCGGCCTCTTCGGCGGCCTTCTTCTCGGCCTCGTCCTGCAGCTTGCCCAGGTCCACGGCGCCCTTGGCCACGCTTTGCAGCGTGTGCCCCTCGAACTCGTGCAGGTGGCTGAGCATCCACTCGTCCACGCGATCGGTCAGCAGCAGCACCTCGATGCCCTTCTTCTTGAAGATCTCGAGCTGCGGGCTGCTCTTGGCGGCGGCGAGCGTGTCGGCGGTGATGACGTAGATCGCGTCCTGGCCTTCCTTCATGCGCGACACGTAGTCGGCCAGGCTCACGCCCTCATCGGCGTGCGTGGAGGCGAAGCGCAGCAGCTTGGCCAGGCGCTCGCGGTTGGCGAAGTCCTCGCCCAGGCCTTCCTTGAGCACCGCGCCGAACTCCTTCCAGAAGGCCAGGTACTTGGCCTTGTCGTCGGCGTTGTCGCTGTCGGCCAGGCTTTCCAGCATGCCCAGCACGCGCTTGGTGCTGCCCTCGCGGATGGCCTTGACGTCGCGGCTCTCCTGCAGCAGCTCGCGGCTGACGTTCAGCGGCAGGTCGGCCGAGTCGATCACGCCCTTGACGAAGCGCAGGTACACCGGCATCAGCGCCTCGGCGTCGTCCATGATGAACACGCGCTTGACGTACAGCTTCACGCCGCCGCGCTTGTCGCGGTTCCACAGGTCGAACGGCGCCTTGGCCGGCACGTACAGCAGCTGGGTGTACTCGCTGCGGCCTTCCACACGGTTGTGCGTGTAGGCCAGCGGCGCCTGGCTGTCGTAGCTGATCTGCTTGTAGAAGTCCTGGTACTCGGCGTCGGTGACGTCGCTCTTGCTGCGCGTCCACAGCGCGGCGGCCTTGTTCACCGTCTCCCACTCATCCGTCACGACCTGCTCGCCCTTCTCGGCGTCCCAGGTCTCCTTCTTCATCAGGATGGGCAGCGAAATGTGGTCGCTGTACTTGGCGATGGTGCTCTTGACGCGCCAGGTCTTCAGGAACTCGTCGGCCTCTTCATCGCGCAGGTGCAGGATGACGTCGGTGCCGCGCTCGGCGCGCGTGATGGTCTCCAGCTCGTACTCGCCGGTGCCCTCGCTGCTCCAGCGCACGGCCTGGTCGGCCGGCACGCCGGCGCGGCGGCTTTCCACCGTGATGCGGTCGGCGACGATGAAGCCCGAGTAGAAGCCCACGCCGAACTGGCCGATCAGGTTGGCGTCCTTCTTCTGCTCGCCTTCGAGCTTGGCCATGAACTCGCGCGTGCCGCTCTTGGCGATGGTGCCCAGGTGGGCGGCGGCCTCGTCGGCGCTCATGCCGATGCCGTTGTCGCGGATGGTCAGGGTCTTGGCGGCGGTGTCGAAGAACACGCGCACTTCGAGATTCGGCTGGTCTTCATAGAGCGCGGCGTTGTCCAGCGCCTCGAAGCGCAGCTTGTCGCAGGCGTCCGAGGCGTTGGAGACCAGCTCGCGCAGGAAGATCTCCTTATTCGAATACAGCGAATGCGTGACGAGGTGCAGGATCTGCTTCACCTCGGCCTGGAAGGCGTGGGTCTGCTTGGTCATGGTGTGTCTTGTTCGGATCGGAAGGCGTTGGCTCACGATGCGCCAGGCTCGGTTCGCCAAACCCGGCGCGCGGTGCGGGATTTTGGGGCCCTGGCGCCGGTTTCAAGACCCGGCCGCGACACGGCATCATGGGGCCCATGCGCATCGCCGACGACATCCTCCAGCAGCTGACCCGCGCCCTGTCGGGTGGCCCGATCCCGCGCGTGCGTGCGCTGCACCTGCCGCCGGCGCTGTGGACCGGCACCAAGGACGGTGAATTCGGCGCCATCGAGCTCGACAGCGGCGCACTGGGCCTGAGCTACCTGCTGCTGGGCGGCACGCTGGCCGAACTGGCCCGCCGGCCCGAGGCCGCGCAGCAGGCCCTGGCCGGCCAGGACGCCCTGGCCCTGGCCCGCCGCTGGGCCGATGGCGACACACCGGCCGACCGCGCGCTGGGCTTTGCCGCGGTGAACGCGCTGAGCCGCCACCTGCAGGACGCCGCCGGCCTGGCCCCGCCCGACGCGCCCGATTCGATCGGCGGGCTGGCGCCGCAGGCGGGCGAACCCATTGGCATGGTGGGCTTCTTTCCACCACTGGTGAAGCAGGTGACGGCGCTGGGCGCCCAGCTGACCGTGCTGGAGCTGCGCGCCGACCTGGCCGGCAACCACCCCGGCTACACCGTGACGCTGGACCCGGCGGCGCTGCGCGGCTGCACGCAGGTGCTGATGACCAGCACCGTGCTGCTGAACCACACGCTGGACGATGTGCTGGCGCATTGCGCCGGCGCACGCGCCATCGCGATGATCGGCCCCGGCGCCGGGCTGCTGCCCGACGCGCTGTTCGCGCGCGGTGTCACCGCGGTGGGCGGCAGCTGGATCACCGACCGCGACGGCTTCGTGGCGGCGCTGGCCCAGGGGGCGCCCTGGGGCGCCAGCGCGCGCAAGTTCGTCTGGACACCCGCAGCCTGGCCGGGCCTGGCCGCCACCCCCTGAGCCAGGTCGGCCCACGCCGGAACGGGTTTCGGCCACATGGCATGCTCGCCGCATCATTTTTCGCGCGTTCCGGCGCGCCGCACCACCGCCCATGGACCACGCCCCTGAGCCCGCCCCGCCCCCTGCCGCCGGTGGCACGCCACGCTCACTGGCCGGCCTGCGCATCGACCGTGGCGCCCCGGCATTGAAGCGCCGGCGCCGCCGCTGGCCCTGGGTGCTGGGCGCCCTGGTGCTGCTGGCCGCCGGGGCCGCCGCGCTGGCGCCACGCAGCACCGAGGTGCAGGTGAGCTCGGTGCTGGCCGCCTACCCCTCGCAGCAGTGGGCGCAGCTCACCGCATCGGGCTACGTGGTGGCGCAGCGCCGCGCCGCGGTGGCCAGCAAGGGCACGGGCCGGCTGGTGGAACTGCGCGTGCGCGAGGGCAGCGTGCTGAAGGCCGGCGAATTGATCGGCCGGCTGGACGACAGCGACGTGCAGGCCGCGCTGGCCGCCGTGCAGGCCGGCGTGCAGCAGGCCGAGGCCGCCACCGCCCAGGCGCGGGCCGCCGTGGGCCAGGCCCAGGCCGAGCTGGCCAATGCCGAGGTGGAGCTGCGCCGCCAACAGGAACTGCGCGCCCAGGGCTTCGTGTCGCCGCAGGCGGTGGACGGCGCCGAGCGCCGCCTGGCCGTGGCGCGCTCGGCCCTGGCCACGCAGCAGGCCGCGGTGGCGGCGGCGCAAAGCGCCGTGCAGACCGCGCGCAGCCAGGTGCAGGTGCAGCAGGTCAACCGCGCCAACACCGAGATCCGCGCGCCGTTCGACGGCGTGGTGCTGGTGAAGAACGCCAACGTGGGCGACATGATCACGCCCTTCTCCTCGGCCACCGGCACCTCGGGCGCGGTGGTCACGATGGCCGACATGGGCACGCTGGAGGTGGAGGCCGATGTCTCCGAAAGCAACGTGGCCAAGGTCAAGCCCGAGCAGCCGGTGGAGATCACGCTGGACGCCATCCCCGACGCGCGCTTTGCCGGCCGCGTGGCGCGCATCGTGCCCACGGTGGACCGCGCCAAGGCCACGGTGATGACCAAGATCCGCTTCGACGCGCTGGACGCGCGCATCCTGCCCGAGATGAGCGCCAAGGTGAGCTTTCTGTCGCGCCCGGCCACGGCCGCCGACCAGCAGGCCGTGACCGCGGTGAACCCCAAGGCCATCACCACGCGCGACGGGCAGAAGCTGGTGTTCCGCGTCAGCGCCGCCGGCACCGCCGAGGCCGTGCCGGTGACGCCCGGCCGCCTGCTGGGCGAGGTGCAGGAGCTGCTGAATCCGGCGCTGAAAAGCGGCGAGCGCGTGGTGCTGAGCCCGCCCGAGGCACTCAAGGCCGGCGCCCGCGTGACGGTGGCCGCCAAGTGAGCATGCCGCTCCCTGCCGAGCCACCGCTGATCCGCGTGCGCCACCTGGGCAAGGCCTACCGCCGCGGCGGCCAGGACATCCCGGTGCTGCTGGATATCAACCTCGACGTGGCGCGCGGCGAGTTCGTGGCGCTGATGGGGCCCAGCGGCTCGGGCAAGAGCACGCTGCTGAACCTGATCGCCGGCATCGACCAGCCGAGTGCCGGCACGATCGAGATCGGCGGCGTGGACATCGCCACGCTGGGCGAGGGCGCGCTGGCCGACTGGCGCGCCGCCAACGTGGGCTTCATCTTCCAGTTCTACAACCTGATGCCGGTGCTCAGCGCCTTCGACAACGTGGCGCTGCCGCTGCTGCTGACCGGCCTGAACGCCCGCCAGCGCCAGGAACGCGTGGCCGCCGCGCTGGACCTGGTGCGCCTGAGCGACCGCGCCGACCACTACCCCAACGAGTTGTCGGGCGGCCAGCAGCAGCGCGTGGCCATCGCCCGCGCGCTGGTGACCGACCCGGCGCTGATCGTGGCCGACGAGCCCACCGGCGACCTGGACCGCACCACCGGCGAGGAGGTGCTGGGCCTGCTGGACGAAATGGTGTCGCAGCTGGGCAAGACCATCGTGATGGTCACGCACGACCCCAAGGCCGCAGCGCGGGCGCACCGCATGGTGCACCTGGAAAAGGGTGTGCTCGTCGACGAGGCCGGTGGCTGACATGTTTGTCTTGAAGCTGCTGCTGAAGAACGCCTTCCGCCACCGGCTGCGCACGCTGCTGACGATGGTGGGTCTGGTGGTGGCGATCTGCGCCTTCGGCCTGCTGCGCACCATCGTCGACGCCTGGTACGCCGGCGTGGAGGGCAGTTCCAGCACGCGGCTGGTGGTGCGCAACAGCACCTCGCTGACCTTCCCGCTGCCACTGGGCCATGGCGAGCGCCTGCGCGCGGTGGACGGCGTGCGCCAGGTGAGCTGGAGCAACTGGTTCGGCGGCGTCTACATCACCGAGCGCAACTTCTTCCCGCAGTTCGCGGTGGATGCCGCCACCTACCTGCCGCTGTACCCCGAGTACCGGCTGAGCGACGCCGAGCGCCTGGCCTTCTTGCGCGACCGCCAGGGCGCCATCGTCGGCCGCAAGCTGGCCGACAAGTTCGGCTGGAAGGTCGGCGACGCGATCCCCCTGCGCGGCACCATCTTCCCCGGCACCTGGACCTTCACGCTGCGCGGCATCTGGGACGGCGCCGAGGCCCGCACCGACGAGAGCCAGCTGCTGTTCCACTGGCAGTACCTGAACGAGAGCCTGCGCCAGAAGACCGCCCGCCGCGCCGACCAGGTTGGCGTGTTCATCCTGGGCATCGACGCGCCCGACAACGCAGCGCTGGTGAGCCAGCGCGTGGATGCGCTGTTCGCCAACTCGCTGGCCGAGACACTCACCGAGACCGAGGCAGCCTTCCAGCTCGGCTTCGTGGCCATGAGCGAGGCCATCCTGGTGGCGGTGCAGGCGGTCAGCCTGATCATCGTGGTCATCATCATGGCGGTGATGGCCAACACCATGGCCATGACGGCGCGCGAACGCCTGGCCGAATACGCCACGCTGAAGGCGCTGGGCTTCCCGCCCGGCTTCGTGGTGCGCCTGCTGTTCGGCGAGAGTCTGCTGATCGCGGCGCTCGGCGGCCTGGCCGGCCTGCTGCTCACATTGCCGCTGGCGGCGGCCTTCCGCGCCGCGGTGGGCACGCTGTTCCCGGTGTTCCAGGTGTCCACACTGACCATGGCGCTGCAGCTGGCGGCCGCGCTGGGCGTGGGCGCGGTGGCCGCCGCCTGGCCGGCCTGGCGCATGAGCCGCATCGACATCGTCGACGGCCTGCGGCACGTGGGCTGAGCGAGGCACGAGACCGGCATGGCCCAGCTGCCCCTGGCCTACATCGCCCGCAACCTGTGGGTGCGGCGCGTCACCACGCTGCTCACCGCCGGCGGCATGGCCCTGGTGGTGTACGTGTTCGCCACCGTGCTGATGATGAGCGAGGGCATCCGCGCCACCCTGGTGGCCACCGGCCAGCCCGACAACCTGATGCTACTGCGCAAGGGCGCCGGTGCCGAGATCAACAGCGGCATCGCGCGCGGCGAGGCGGCCATCCTGGCCACGCTGCCCGGCATCGCCACCGATGCCCAGGGCCGCGCGCTGCTGAGCGCCGAGCCGGTGGTCTTGATCAGCCTCCCCAAGCGCAGCAACGGCAAGCCCAGCAATGTGACGGTGCGCGGCACCTCCGACATCGGCCTGCAATTGCGGCCCACGGTGAAGATCGTCGAAGGCCGCATGTTCCGCCCCGGCACCTCGGAGATCGTGGTCGGCCAGGCCACGGCCCAGGGCTTTCGCGGCGTGGAGATCGGCCAGCAGCTGCGCTTTGCCGGGCGCGAGTGGCAGGTGGTGGGCCGCTTCGAGGCCGGCGGATCGGGCTTCGATTCCGAGGTGTGGGGCGATGCCGAGCAGATGCTGCAGGCCTTCCGCCGTGGCGCGTTCTCGGTGGTGCTGCTGCGCTTGGCCGACGCCGGCCTGTTCGAGGCGGCCAGGGCGCGCATCGAGGCCGACCCGCGCCTGACCGTGGAGGCCAAGCCCGAGGTGCAGTTCTATGCCGAGCAGAGCGAGGCGCTGGCCACCTTCATCCGCATCCTGGGCCTGGCGCTGGCCATCATCTTCTCGATCGGCGCGGTGGTCGGCGCGATGATCACCATGTTCGCCGCCGTGGCCCAGCGCACTGGCGAGATCGGCACGCTGCGTGCGCTGGGCTTTCGCCGCAGCGCGGTGCTGACGGCCTTTCTGGCCGAATCCCTGCTGCTGGCCGCACTCGGCGGCGTGGCCGGCTTGGCAGCGGCCAGCGCCATGCAGGCGGTGGACATCTCGACCACCAACTTCCAGACCTTCTCCGAACTGGCCTTCCGCTTCGTGCTGACGCCGCGCATCGCCGCGCAAAGCCTGCTGTTCGCGCTGGCCATGGGCGTGGTGGGCGGCTTCATCCCCGCCTGGCGGGCAGCGCGGATGGAGATCGTGGGGTGTTTGCGGGCGGCGTGACCCGTTCAGGAACGCTTCAGGTGCGGCGAATGTAGAGTTTGACTATCACGCCGAGTGCCGCAAGCAGTCCCAATATTGACAACAGTTCGAGGCGGTGTGTGCGCAGGTAGTCTGCCACTTCGCGCAGTGCCTCGATTGCCATCGACTCCGTCGAGGGACCTGACTTTTGTCGCGAACTGCCTTCGGATGAAGGCGGGCCGTCCCATCGCCGACGCGTGGTCGGATCGACCTCGGCCGCATCGCTGCGCATCTCGTTCTCGCCCATGCCCAGCAACACGCCCCGGTTGTCGCCTCGCTTGGGCGACTTCGCCTCTGCCTGAGCGGCTGCTTCGGCCCGAATGGCCTGCTGCAGACTGGCCTCCCGCAGCCCGGGAGCCGACGAAGCCTGGCTGGGTTCGCGGCCCTTGGCGCCAGAGCCAGACGCTGCGACAGCAGTGCCGGTAGCTCCGGCAGGCGCGGCTTCCAGCAGTTTGTCCAGGTTGCGATTGCCCGTGCTGATCTGGGCCGTGCCAACTGGCGAGGCATCGGCCTCTGACACGCCCCCACCGGACACGGGCGCCGCCCGTAGCGCCTCCTGGGCCAGAAACATCGACGCGACGAACAGAATTCGCCAGACACCCGAAGCGGTACCCCACCACGGCAACCCACACTCGACCCCATTCACGACTTGCACCTTTTTTCGATTTCGGGTGATTTTGCGATCACCGTGCAGGTCACGCCAAGCCAAAGGATGCCCCAACCCGGGGGTCTGGCCGAAGGCTGGTTCAGCCGACCAGCACTTCCTCACACGCCGGATGCCCGAGGAAGGCCTGCGGACTGGCGGATCGCCCGTACGCCCCCGACTGGAACACCACCAGGTGATCGCCCACCTCGGCGCGTGGCAGGTCCATGCGTTCGGCCAGGATGTCCAGAGGCGTGCACAGCGGCCCGACAGCGGTGACAGACTCCTCCGCCGCCTGGTCCGCGCGATGGCCGATGGCCACCGGGTAGTTCTTGCGCACCACCTGGCCGAAGTTCCCAGACACCGCGAGGTGGTGGTGCATGCCGCCGTCGCACACCAGGAACACCTGTCCGCGCGACACCTTGCGGTCGACCACCTGGGTCACGTAGACCCCCGCCTCGCCGACGAAATAGCGCCCCAGTTCGATCACCAGGGCGGCCTCTGGCAGTTCATGCGATGCACGTTCGGCCAAGGCTGCCAGGTTGGCACCGATCGGCGCCAGATCCAGGCGCTGTTCGCCCGGAAAGTACGGAATGCCAAATCCACCGCCCAAATTCAGGAAGCGGACTGGCGACGGCGCCGAGGCCGCCAGTCGCAGCGCCAACTCATAGCTCTTGCACTGCGCCTCGCAGATCGCCTCGGCGCGCAGGTTCTGAGAGCCGGCAAACAGGTGGAAGCCCTCGAACGCCAGACCCAGCTCACCGATGCGGGCCAGCACGGCCGGAACGGCCTCGGCGTCGATGCCGAACTGCTTGGGCCCACCGCCCATCTTCATGCCCGAGCCCTTGAGCTCGTAATCCGGGTTCACGCGCACGGCGACGCGGGCCGGCAAGCCCAGTTCTCGCGAGGCCCGAGCCAGCACATCGAGCTCACGCGCCGACTCGACATTGACCAGCACGCGCGCCGCCACCGCTTGGCGCAATTCGGTGTCGCGCTTTCCGGGGCCGGCGAAACTCACCTCGGCCGGATCGGCCCCGGCATCGAGCGCGACTTTCAGCTCACCGGCCGAGGCCACGTCAATGCCATCGACCAGGCCCGCCAACAAACCCACCACCGCCGGCATCGGGTTGGCCTTCATGGCGTAGTGCAATTTCACCGAGGCCGGGAGGGCCGCCCGCAGTTCGGCCACGCGTTGGCGGATCAGGTTGCGGTCGTAGGCGTAAAAGGGCGTGCTGCCGACACGCGCCGCCACGGTGCTCAGCCGCTCACCGCCCAGTACCAACTCGCCATCGCGTGTACTGAACTGGTTCATCGGCGCATGAACCGGTGGGGTGCGCAGCGGGGCAACGGGCGGCAGGGTCACTGGATTGCTCATGTCAGGCCGATGTGTCAGGCAGGCAGTTGTGGACGCTGATTGCGCCCGATCCCGCGGTACTCGATCCCAAAGGCTTGCATCAGCGCCGGGTCATACAGGTTGCGCCCGTCGAAGATCACCGGCTGCTTCAGCGCGGCCTTGATGGCGTCGAAGTCGGGGTTGCGGAACTCCTTCCACTCGGTCACCAACAGCAGCGCGTCCGCGCCTTCCAGCGCCGCCGACTGGCTGGGCACGACGCTGAACCCCGGCACATCGCCCAGCACCCGCTGCGCCTCGGGCATGGCCACCGGGTCATAGGCCTGGATGCGCGCACCGCGCCGTGCCAGCTCGGCCACGATCACCCGGCTGGGTGCCTCGCGCATGTCGTCGGTGTTGGGCTTGAACGCCAGGCCCCACAGCGCGAAGGTGCGCTCGCGCAGGTCCTCGCCGAATCGCTCGACCACGCGCTGCACCAGCACCAGCTTCTGCCGCTCGTTGGCCTCTTCCACCGCCGTCAGCACGCCCAGCGTCATGCCGTTCTGTTCACCCGTGCGGATCAGCGCCTTCACGTCCTTCGGGAAGCAACTGCCGCCGTAGCCGGTACCGGCGTACAGAAAGTGCGTGCCGATGCGCGGGTCGCTGCCGATGCCGCGGCGCACCCACTCGATGTCTGCCCCCACCCGGTCGGCCAGCAACGCCAGCTCGTTCATGAAGCTGATGCGCGTGGCCAGCATGGCGTTGGCCGCATACTTGGTGAACTCGGCGCTGCGCACGTCCATCACCACCAGGCGGTCGTTGTTGCGCATGAACGGCGCGTACACCGCGCGCATCAGCAGCGTGGCGCGTTCGTTGTCGCTGCCCACCACGATGCGATCGGGCTTCATGAAGTCATCGATGGCCGCGCCTTCCTTGAGGAATTCGGGGTTGCTGACCACCGCGAATTCGAGGTCCACCCCCCGCTCGGCCAGAACCTCGGCAATGGCAGCCCGCACCTTGTCGGCCGTGCCCACCGGCACCGTGCTCTTGTCGACGATGACCTTGTAGTCGGTCATGTGGCGGCCGATGTTGCGGGCGGCGGCCAGCACGTACTGCAGGTCAGCCGAGCCGTCTTCGTCGGGCGGCGTGCCCACGCCGATGAACTGGATGGTGCCGTGCGCCACCGCAGCCGCCACGTCGGTGGTGAACTGCAGCCGTCCGGCCGCTGCGTTGCGGCGGATGATGGCGTCCAGACCCGGCTCGTGGATCGGCACCTCGCCGCGGTTGAGCATCTCGATCTTGCGTGGATCGACGTCCACGCACACCACGTGGTTGCCCATCTCGGACAGGCAGGCGCCGGTCACCAAGCCCACATAACCCGCACCGACAACGGTGATCTTCATTTCGTGTTCCCTTGCATCGCGCATTTCCGGTGCTCGATGCTCCGGATTCTGCATGCAGGCCGATGACACACAAGCACGGCCTGTCCGACAGCGTGGCGCCTGCCACAAAAGCGCGAGTACGAGACTTGGCACATCATCGACAATCGGTCGCGCACCATGGCCTGTTCAAAATGAAAATCCTGCTCACCGGCGCCGCCGGCTTCATCGGCTCGCACGTCGCTCGAATCCTGCTCGACCGCGGGGATCAGGTCGTCGGACTCGACAACCTGAACGCCTACTACGACCCGCAGCTCAAGCACGACCGTCTCGCTCGCCTCACCGGCGACACCGGCTTCAGCTTCGTCAAAATGGACGTGGCCGACCGCGACGGCATGCCGGCGTTGTTCCAGCGTGAGCGTTTCGACCGGGTCATCCACCTGGCCGCGCAGGCCGGCGTGCGCCACTCGCTGGTCGATCCGCACGCCTACATCGACAGCAACGTCGTCGGTTTCACCAACATCTTGGAAGGCTGCCGCCACACCGGCGTGCAGCACCTCGTGTACGCGTCGAGCTCCAGCGTCTACGGCGGCAACACCCAGATGCCGTTCTCCGAGCACCATGGCGTCGACCACCCGGTGAGCCTGTACGCGGCCACCAAGAAGGCCAACGAGCTGATGGCCCACACCTACAGCCACCTGTTCGCCCTTCCCACCACAGGCCTGCGCTTCTTCACCGTGTACGGCCCCTGGGGGCGACCCGACATGGCGCTGTTCCTGTTCACCAAGGCCATCCTGGCAGGTGAGCCGATCCAGGTGTTCAACCACGGCAAGATGGTGCGCGACTTCACTTTCGTGGACGACATCGCCAAGGGCGTGGTGCATACGCTCGACCGACCGCCGGAAGCTGACGCCGCCTTTGACAAGGCACACGCCGATACGGCCAGCAGTTGGGCGCCATACCGCGTGTTCAACATCGGCAACCACGACCCGGTGCAACTGCTGGACTTCATCGCCGCGATCGAGCGCCACACCGGCAAGAAGGCGATCAAGGAGCTTCGCGACATCCAGCCGGGCGACGTGCCAGCCACCTTCGCCGATGTGTCCGAACTGGAGCGCTGGACCGGCTTTTACCCCGGCACCTCGATCGATGAGGGCGTGGGACGGTTTGTTGCCTGGTACCGCGATTACTTCAAAGTTTGAGGGGCCACGCCCATCGGAGCCGGCAGGCGCAGGCGCCAGCCTCGCTCAAACTGGGGAGTGCCGCTCAGACCATTGGGTGGACAAAGCCTTGCGGTCGATCTTGCCGTTGGGGTTGCGGGGAAGCGGCCCCGACACCACTTCGACGCCGTGCGGCACCATGTAGGCCGGCATGCGCTGCTTGCAGTCGGCCAGCAACGCGGCCACATCCACATCGGCCGCACCAGCCGGCGGCGTGGCAATAATCTGGATAGCCTGACCCAGCGAGGGGTGATCGACACCGAAGGCCGCGCATTCACCCACCCGCTGGGTGGCATACAGCACTTCCTCGACCTCAGTAGGACTGACGCGGTAGCCCGATGTCTTCATCATCTCGTCTCGACGACCGATGAAATACAAAAAACCCTCGGCATCGCGGCGCACAGTGTCGCCCGAATAGACTGCGATCTCAGGCAGCATCAAGCCAGCCTCGCGCCCGCCCACACCAGCAGGCAATGGCTTGTAGCGCTCTGCGGTCTTCTCGGCGTCGTTCCAGTATCCCTGGCCCACCAGGGCGCCCCGATGAACCAGTTCGCCCGGCTCGTCGGGCCCGCATTCACTGCCATCCTCTCGCAGCACCAGGATCTCGGCGTTCGGAATGGCCTTGCCGATCGAATCGGGCCGTCGATCCACTTCCTCGGGCGGCAGGTAAGTGGAGCGGAACGCCTCCGTCAGCCCATACATCAGGAACGGTCTGGCCCGAGGCAGCTTGGCACGCAGTTGATCCAACGTGTCGCGCGGCATGCGGCCGCCGGTATTGGCGAAGTAGCGCAGGTGTTCCTGGATCTCGGCCGGCCAGTCGGCAATCTGGGTCAATTGGATGTACAGCGGCGGCACGGCCGTCAAACCTGTGACCTTATC
The DNA here is from genome assembly GCF_038066595.1 of Pseudaquabacterium inlustre. Classification (NCBI taxonomy): domain Bacteria; kingdom Pseudomonadati; phylum Pseudomonadota; class Betaproteobacteria; order Burkholderiales; family Sphaerotilaceae; genus Pseudaquabacterium; species Pseudaquabacterium inlustre. The sequence continues at coordinate 300,424 of NZ_JBBUTH010000011.1, read as the reverse complement.
TCGCGCCAGCGCCTTGAGCACGTCGCGAGGCAGCAGGTAGTTGAGCAGTACCACACGCGCGCCAACATGAAAGGCCGTGGTCAACTGGCTGAAGCCGGCATCGAAGCTCAGCGGAAGTGCTGCCAGCAGCGTATCGTCACGGTGGTTGCCCAGGTAGGAGGCCACACTCTTGGCGCCGGTCACCATGTTGCGATGACTCAGCACAACGCCTTTCGGCCGGCCAGTAGAGCCACTGGTATAGAGGATGGCGCAGACATCGGTGTCGATGACGCGGTGGCCAGCCGTCACCGGCGCCACCAGCAGTTCGGCCCAGACATGCAGAGCAACGCCAGTCGGCGCCGCCAACGGCGAGGGCTCGGTCAGCACAACATGGAGCAGATCAGGGCACCGCGCTAGCACCGGCGCCAGCAAGGCCCAGCGCTCCGGCGAGGTGATTAGCACCGCCACATTGCAGTCGCGCGCAATATAGGCTACCTGCTCGGGCTTGAGTAATGCGTTCATCGGCACCATCACGCCGCCCGCGGCCGGTGCCGCGAAGCTGGCAACCACGGCTTCCAGCCGCTTGTCCAGCCAGATACCGACGCGGCCCATGCGGGGCAGACCCAGCGCCCGCAGACCACCGGCCAGGGCATCCACCTGGAGGGCCAGATCCCCGTAACCCATCTGGCGGGCACCGTCGACCAGGGCTTTGGCGTCTCCGTGACGCTGAGCGCCAAGCAAGGGAAGGTGATGCAGTAGGCTGGAGTCGTTCATGGGAGACGGCGCTATGTAGCTGAACAAACCGGCCTTGCCGGGACTAAGCTGGGCGCACGCGGCACCGACTATTGACCGAATGCCGATTTGACCATCAGGCGCCATTCCCGCGCACGCTCGACCGCGGCCCGCGCCAACCCAAAGGGGTGGCGGGTGTCACAAGCCAAAAGCCTGAACCGCTCGCGTCGATGACTCATCCAACTTCGCTTGTAGACGTCGTCACCGCTCAGGTAGTCAATCTCGTGGACCCGATCCACATCCAGAGCCTGGCGAAATAGATACCCCGAAAGCACAGTGCCTGGAGAAAGCTGGGCATAGGCCTCGTCGTAAGCGAGTTTGAAGATGTGAGCCTTGCCGGCGACCGTGAACCAGATTTGCGCCGCCACGGGCACACTGTCGACCCAAGCCACCCCCAAGCGCAACCAGCCCTGCTCGGCGCAAGCGTGCGCCCAGGCGCGAATGAACGCAGGGTAGGGCTCGGGCCGCTTCCAGCTCTTGGCATAAATCGCCTCGAACGCATCCATACCGGCCGCCACACGCTCAGGGTCGACGATGATTTCTATTGCAGCGCCCCGAGACCCAGATTGAAACCGCCGCGCCTTGCGCCGCCAAGTACTTTGCAGCTGACTGGGACGTTGAGCCATGAAGTCCTCAAAGCTCCTACCATCGGATAGCAAATACCAGTTGCCGAAGCAGGCCCGGTGCCTCACATACCAGCCCCTCTGCCGAAGCCCTGTGCCAAGGTTCTGCGCGACCGGCAATGCCAGCGGCGCCAGGTCAAGTACCGCCACCTCTGCAGACTCACCCCGAACGTCGAACCAACCTAGCAAAGCTTGGACGTCCGCTTGAAGGCGGGGGTCATCATCGGCCGGACCGACCAGCGAGGTGTAATAGTTGGCCGCAGCGCGCCAAGTACCTCGACGGCCTTCCTGAAGAAGCACCCATGGCCGCTCCTGTCCGCACAGCGGCGGCGGGCAGACCTTGCGCGCTTGATCGCGAACAATGTGCTGCGCGTACAGCCCGTGCCACTGCGCACTGCTAAATGGATTCATGCCCAGCCGCGAGCCTTGCGGGCGCCCCAGATTGAATCAAGTTCCTCAAGCCTCATCTAGCCTCTGGCCCATCCCAGGAGCCTGCCACTACCCACCATGTGCGAACTGTGCCAGCCCGCGCAGCTGCTGCGCGAGGCTGTACGCCGAACAATTGTCGGGGCGTGAATTTCTGCAAGCCCGGCCTCCAAACGGAGTGGGCGGCATCGCGGAGAATCGACGGGTCTCAATGAGCACAATCACCATGGAACTTGAACGCGATGTTTGCAGACTTCTGGACGAAGTATTGAGCCTGGGCGGCCGTGGGCTTGTATTTTCAACCGACACTCGCTTGCTGGGAGCCATCCCTGAATTGGACTCGATGGCCGTGGTCAGCCTCATCACTGCCCTCGAAGATCGCTTTGCCATCGCGATCGAGGACGATGACATCGACGGCGGCACGTTTGAAACCGTTGGCACCCTCGTGGCCATGGTTTCTACCTACTTGCCGAAATGAGCTTCGCCACCCGCAGCCGGCCGTTTTGGTTGCCGGTGACGGACTCGCCTTCTGGGTTGAGGGCCGCCCTGCTACACGAGCCAGCGCAGGAGGGCGCCATCTGTCGCGGACTGGTGCTGCATGTACCGCCCTTTGCGGAGGAACTGAACAAGTGTCGGCGCATGACCACCGAAGCCGCACGTGCGCTAGCAGCCGCTGGCTACGTAGTGCTGCAGGTCGACCTGATGGGCTGCGGCGACAGTCCCGGCGATTGGTCAGAGGCCAGCTGGGCTCAATGGCGCCAGGACGTTGTGCATGCAGCCCACTGGTTGCGCACGGCCTGTCCGACAAATGCCCCCATGTGGCTGTGGGGCCTGCGGGTTGGCGCCCTGTTGGCGGCCGAGGCCCTCGCCGGAATGGGCGGCGATGCGGTTCATCTGATGCTGTGGCAACCTGTTGTTCAAGGTCGCGGTGCTTTGCAGCAGTTCCTGCGTTTGAAGTCATTGGCCTCCGCAACGCAAGGCACAGAACGCAGCAGCGCCACCCATCTGCGACAGCAACTCGAGGCCGGACAGACGTTAGACATTGCCGGCTACCCATTGCACCAGGCCATTGGTCAAGGCCTGGAGGCCGCCCGCCTCGCCGCGGTGCCCGCCATGCTGCCACAGAACCAGCGGCGCCTAGTGTGGCTGGAATGCCAGCCCCCGCCAGCAGCAGAGCAGGCTTCGGGCGCGACGTCCGCGCCACGGCCAGCCAGCCTGGCCTCGCAGCAAGCCGCCTGCGACTGGGCGGCGGCAGGCTGGCACGTGACGGTCCAGGTAGTGGATGGGCCTGCGTTCTGGCAGACGGTAGAAATGGAGGCCGCGCCAGCCCTGATCGAGGCCACGGTGGCCCAACTGCACCAGCCATTTCGCGCCGGCGATCCGGCAGCCGCTTCACCCCCCCCCGTACCCGCGATTACCCTGCCCACGCCGACTTGGCATGAGCGCTGGCTGCCATTCAGCTTGGGAGCGGACCGCCTGTTGGGGGTACTGCACACGCCCCGCGGATCCGATGCCACAGGCCTGGCAGTGGTGGTCATCGTCGGCGGGCCACAAACCCGTCTGGGCAGCCACCGCCAGTTCATCCATCTGGCGCGCCACCTGGCCGAGGCAGGCCATGCGGTGCTGCGTTTTGATGTGCGCGGCATGGGCGACAGCAGCGGGGATCCACGTCCGTTTGACCGGTTAAGCGACGATGTGCAAGCCGCTCTGGATGCGCTATGGACTCACCAGCCCGGGCTTCAATCCGCAGTGCTGTGGGGCCTGTGTGATGGCGCTTCGGCTGCGGCCATTCACGCGGCGCAGCACAAGGATCCCCGAGTTGGAGGCCTGTGTCTGGTCAACCCCTGGGTGCGCTCAACCCAGAGCCTGGCCCAAACCCAGATCAAGCACTACTATTTCCAGCGGTTGGCATCGGGCGCATTCTGGCACAAGCTGTTACGCGGCGGGGTGGGCCTAGGCGCATTGGGTGGGTTGCTGGCCAATCTGCGGCAGGCGTGGGGTCGAGGCTCCAGTGCCCCCCCCGGTGCCAGCAGCTTTCAAGAGCGCATGTTGCGCGGGCTGCAGCGCTACTCTGGCCCGGTGCAGGTGCTGCTCAGCGAACACGACTACACCGCCCAGGAGTTTGCCAACTACACCCGGGCACGGGCCAGTTGGAACGAGGCGCTGTCGCGCCCCACGGTCACGCAGCAGACCGTCGTGGCCGCGGATCACACTTTCTCGTGGCCCGGCAGCGCCCAACGCGTGGCTCAACTCACCGCGGCCTGGTTGCATGGCATCTGGCCCCAACAGCGGCTCAGCCCCTACGTGAACCGCGACGCGGCTTATCCGGAAAGCATCGATTGACCACGCCCCCCATTAATGCTCGCTTTGCCGCCCTGGTACTGGGCGTAGATAGCCACGGTCTGGCGGCTGTTCGGGCGCTCAACCAAGCCGGCGTACCCACCTACGCGCTGGACAAGGACACCTCGCTGCCCGGCGCTCGTAGCAATCAGTTCCGCCGGCTGTTTTCGACGCCCAGCTTTGAGGCCGCCGATCTGCTGCCCGTCCTTCGACAGGTGCGCCAGCAGTTGTCTGCCTACGATGAAGTGGCGCTGATGGCCATGAACGACCGCCAGGTTGAGGTGATCGGGAGGCACCAGGCAGCCGTGACGGCCGACTATCGCGTGGCCTGGATAGACCAAGCCGACACCATCTTGCGCCTGCAACGCAAGAATGAGTTGGAAACCCATAGCAGGCAGCACGGCCTGAACTACCCGCGCACCGTGCAATTCGACTCCCCTGGCGATGCCAACCTGGCGATGAGCATGCGTTTTCCGATGATCATCAAGCCGGTGCGTCCACTGTCGTCGTTTAAGACGCAGATGGCAGCCAACCCGGCCGATTTGGATCGCTGGCTGCAGCGCTACCAAGCCGATCTGCCCATCCTGGGCCAGGAGTTCATTGCCGGCGATGACCGCGCCATCTACTTCGGCGCCCTGTTGCTGGAGCGAGGACGACTCTTGTTTGGAATGACCGGGCGCAAACTGGCTTCGTACCCACCGTCCCGCGGTCAAACCACAGTAGCCGAAACGGTTGATGAACCGCAAGTGCTGCAGCTGACTCAGCAGTTCTTTGCAGGCCTGCGACTCAGCGGCCCGGTGTCGCTGGAACTCAAGCGGGCACCCGATGGCAGCTTCTGGGTGATTGAACCCACGGTGGGCCGTACCGACTTCTGGGTCGGGCTTTGCATTGGCGCCGGTTTCAACCAGCCACTGATGGAATTTCAGCTCGCCACGGGTCAGCCGGTGACGATGCCGACTCGCACCGAGGGATGTACTTGGTACGACAGTGAGCGTGACCCCACCGCCTATCCCCGGCTGGCACTGAACAACAGATGCCTACGCCCGCTTAACCATCGACAGGTGTTCTCGTACCTGCACAGCAGCGACTGGCGTCCCGCGATCCACGCTGTAGGGCGTCGCCTGCGGTCCGTTGTGTTATGGAGTTTTTGACTATGGCATCTTGGAAAAAGTATGCACTGGGTTGGCTGTGGCTGTTCAGCGGCGCTACAACCTGGGCGCAGTCGGGCGCCTGTGGCAACCCATTCCAGAACCACTTCGGGCCGTTCGACTACCGTAGCGCCAAACACTCCGACCTGCATATGGTGGAACGGGTTCATTTCACGCCCGGTATAGAGTCTCTGTCCAAGCCCAATACCACCACGCTGACCCACATCGCTGGCGACATAACCTATACGCTACACGTTTTTCCCAACCATCACCGCGCTCTGGCGGCCATGGCGCGACTGGCGCAGCAACGCCAGACCGACCAACCGCCGAGTGCGCGCTACTCGGTGAACTGCTATTTCGAGCGGGCGCTGACATTCCGACCCGATGACAACGTGGCCCGCATGCTTTATGCGCAGTACCTGATATCCACAAAGCACAACAGTCTGGCCTTGGCCCATGTGCGGCATGTGCAGAAACTCGCCCCCGACAGTGCGATGACCCAACGCAACGTCGCCTTGCTGGCCTTGGAACTAGGTGAACTCCAACTCGCGCGCCAGGCAGCCGAGCGCGCGGCCGAGTTGGGAGACAGGGACGTGACACTGGTCCAACGCCTGCAAGCTGCCGGGGCCGCCCCTGCGACTGCAGAAGCAATTGCGACGCAAGGTTCGGCGGCACAGTGACCTTGCTGGGCGGACATGGGAGCCTTGCGCGAACTTCAAGGATGCGCTGGATCGGTTGCCTACGCCCCGGCCAGTCGGGCCGAAGAATTGCTGCCGTATCGCTGGCCCGTCACGCTGCACCCCAGTAGCAAAGCGGCGAATCAATGGATTGCAAATCCGTCCAGGCGAGTTGGCCGGACGGATGCCCTTGCTTTGCATCTGAGGCAGGTGCTGGACACAACCACTTGGCCGCCCCGACAGTACGCCGACCGCCGTTCAACGACTTTGCAGGAGATAGCCAAACGGGTCGGTCGCCACCGGCGATAACTGTCAGGCCTGCCGGTTCAGCCGCTCGCGCAAGACCGCAATGCGTCTTTCAAAACGCGCCACATGGTTGTCCAGCACCGACTCACAGCTCAGCATCCCCGGCCGGCCTGCTGCGTCCTGCAACTGTCGCAATGCCATTTCCACCTGCGCTTGGTCGCTGGGCGGTTGCACCTCGCTGCGTGCCACCAGACCCAGCGGTGCCAGACCGCGCCGCAAGTGGTGCTTAGCATGGACACGCCAGTCCCAGTGACGCTGCAAGTCGTAAAGGGGCGTCAACACGCTGGGCTCATAGGCTAGATCCACTGTGGACAGCCAATCCTCCCATTTGAACGCCAGCACGCCCTCGCTGCAGGTGATAGGCACCCAGGGCACACGCAAGGCATCGGCCACGATAGCACCGTGCATGGCCTCGGTGAGCAGCACGTCGCATCGCTGCATTTCATGGAAGACACGCTCAACGCTCCAGTGGCAACTGATGAACGCGTAGCCCAGACGTTGGCACAATGGTTCCCAGTCGTAGTTGTAAAGGCTGCGCCCGGTGAACATCACCCCCACGCGCTCGCGCGGCAGGCGCGAGGCCGGCACCGACAGCGTGCGCAGCAGCACCGCCGCATCGGTGATCGCAGTATCGGCAGGCAACCCAAGTGCTGCGGCCGACTTGTGCCCGCGCACGGCGTGGAAGTGAACCTGTGCATCCTGCCGCATGCGGTCACCGTAGCCAACGCCGCTGCCCATCACATGCAGCGGTACATCGGCAGGTAGTCGATGGTTCAGCAAGGTGCCAATGCCCACCAGCCAGCCATCCCGCCCTGAGACAGCCTGCAATTCGGGAACCAGCTGAGGCCACATCCAGGGATTGAGGTCATCGCCAAAGTTACCCGCGGGATCTTTGAAATAGAAGAGCTTCATCGCCAAACACCTGCTAGGCTGGAGTTCAGGCCTACCGCGCAAGCCGAATACCCAGCTTGCGCCACAGAACCAATAACTCGGAACGTAAAGCCGGCGCCAACAGCGCCAGCAGGAGCAAATAAATAGCGGCACATACGCCAACGTGGGCGGCCAGAGAGGCCAATGCTTGGACGCTACTACTGACCCGCTGAGGCGGATCCATGTCGTTGAGCGCCAGACCCGCCAGCCACATGCCGGATGCGGCCAGCAGCGGTGGCACCAACAGTCTCATGAAGTCACGCGTACCAAGGCCGATTTGTGCCAGCGCGGCCCGCAGACTGACCAACGGGTAGAGTGACGCCAACGCCACACCGGCCGCTACTGCCTCCACCCCCCACGGCATTCCCACCAGCACGGCCCCTATCAGCAATGCCGTGCCAACAACGTTGTAGCGCAGGGCCAATCCAACCCGGTCGGTGGCATTAAACAGGGGGATCGACAGCGCAGCGGCGGCACGCACCGCAGCGGCCAGGCCGAACAAGCTCATGACATCCACCATGGGCAGCCAGCGCGTACCATACAGAGCACGTACCAGCAACTCGGCATTGGCCGACACGCCAAATCCCACCGGGATCACCACCGCGACCAGCAGGCGCCCAGCCCGCATGACCAGAGCCTGAAATGCTACCCGGTCGGCCTGCAGTGCCGAAAACGCCGGAAACAGAACCTGCTGCAGCGGCATCGCGATGCGACCGCGTATCTCATCAGTGAGCGAGCGCGCATTCTGGTAGAAGCCCAGCGAGGTGGCACCCAACGCCCGCCCGATGAGCAGCAGATCGAGGTTGGTGTTCACGTAATGCAACAAGCCATTACCCAGGTATCCACCGTTAGTGCGCCAGTGTCTGGTGAGCGCCTGACTATGGAAGCGCAGGCGCGGCCAGTACCGCGCCGCTCGCAGACTTAGGCTTGCCTGTAGACCGCTTCCGACCAAAGCCGCAATCACCAAACTCCACATACCCAGACCACCCCATGCCGCAGTCACGGCCACGCCGGCGCGCACAAGCACCACGCTGATCTGGATGAGGAAGTCCAGCCGATAAAGCATTAGCCGCGCCAAAACCGCCGCTGGCACGGCGGACAGGCTGTTCAGAACGAAGTTGAAGCTCATCAGCCTGAGCAGTCGCCCCACATCGGCATCGGCGAAGAACCGACCTGCAATCAACGAAACTAACCCCACCACCACGGCCAGGGCGGCCCCCGCGGCCAAAGAAGCCCAAAAAGTGGTGTCGAGTTTTAATCGGTTGATCACCGGCTGCTGCACCAGCACATTGCCAAAGCCGAAAGCACCCAGCAGGGCCGCGAACTCGGTAACCACCGTTGCCATGGCCACCAAGCCAAATTCGGTTGGGCTCAGCAAGCGGGCAAGAGCGGCGGTCGACAGCAGGGTGACGGCCGTCCGAAAGCCTATGCCCAAAAATTGGAAGCCGGCGCCCACGGCCACCTTGTGGCCCACGGCCAGATGGCGGCGCGCAAAGCTTTGTTGGGGCCGGGTCCGCACGCGCATCAAGCAGTTCGCCCCGGGGTGAGGCAGGACTTGGCCAGCACACTCCAGGCCAACCACTGACGACGATCCAGCAACAGGGCCTGCCATGCTGCTCGACGCGCAGCCTGGGTCTGTCCCTCTATCAAACGGGCGCCGGCAAAGTCAGCCCAGCTACGGGCCAAGCCAGCATCGACTAGGCGGCGATCAGCCTGCCGGCCATCGGGCCCGGTGTAGCCCCAGCGGGCCAGCGCCCGCCCCACCACCTCACCCTTGAAGTTGCGCTCCGGGACGCGATGAGTGATGTTGCTTCCGTGGTGGCGGTACAGCGCCAATGGCCGCGGCACGCGCAGGATGGGGGTCAGGCGCGAGGCCCGCAACCACAGGTCGTAGTCCTCACCGATGCGCAGGCCGGCGTCGAAGCCACCCAAATCCAACAATAGCGAGCGCCGGGCAAGCACCGTGCTGGTCCAGACCACGCAATCTGCCAAAAGTTCGGGGTAGATCCACCCGCTGGCGCCGGCAAAGTGCTGGGCTGCGTCGCCCGCCAGACCGGCCTGCACCACATCCAATAGCAAATCCGCCGCGGGCTCGATGTCATCGGTGTGCCACACGCGCCAAGCGGTGTAACCCATCTGCGCTTCGGGCTGCCGCTGCAACTGCGCCCATTGCGCCTGCAGCTTGCCTGGCAGCCAGACATCATCGGCATCAACAAAGGCCACCCACTCGTGCTGGGCCTGAGCCAGGCCGTGATTGCGGGCTGCAGCAACACCCGCATTTGACTGTTGCAGCAGCCGCACCTGCGGATAGCCCTTCCGTATGCTGGCCGCGGTATCGTCACTAGAGCCATCATCGACCACGATGACATCTAGTTCAAAGCCCTCCTGAGACAACACGGACCGCAGCGTGGTGGGCAGGAAGCTTGAGGCGTTGTAAGCCGGTATGACGACGGAGATGGCAGGCAGGGTGGACATGTCGGCGGTGGCGACAATTGCGCCGCCGCGCATTCTGGCACCCTGCCTCGCCGCCGTTGGCTGCGCCAGCGTCGGCACAACGCAGCAGCGGCTTATTAATGCGCAGTTTCAAGCTCCCCAAGCGGGCCGAGCTGCCTTTCGGGGCCGCCGCTGGGCCCACAATCAGAGGCGATGCATCCGTCGCTGCCATGCTGGGAGGTTCAGGCTTGAAGGTCGCTTTACTGTGCTCGGGGCTAGGCCATGTGGCTCGCGGCCATGAGGTCTTTGCCCAGGGCCTGTTTGATTTGCTCCGCGACAGCTTGGACATCACACTGCTCAAGGGCGGCGGGGCGGCTTCGCCTCGTGAGTGGGTGATTCCAAATGTGCCTCGCAACTCGCCGCTGCTGGATCACATCCACGTGCCACAGGCTTCGCGCTGGGCGACCTCGATCCGCGAGCAGGAGCGCCAGCGCATCGAACACGAAGGCTTTGCCTATGCCGCCATCGGCCCACTGCTGGCCGGCGACTTCGATGTGGTGCATTGCCTGGAGCAGGAGGTGTGCACCGTACTGCACGCCAACCGCCACCTGTTCCGGCGCACGCCCAAGATTGTGTTTGCCAACGGTGGAGCCATTCCCGGCCCCGACCTGCCGCCCTGCGACTTTGTGCAGGAGCACACAGAACACAACCTGCATTACAGCGACAGGCGGCGCGCCTTCATGATCCCGCATGGCGTGGACCTGACGCGCTTCCATCCCGACGTTGGCAGCGACTTCCGGGCGCGCCACGGCATTTCGGCCGATGCCCTTGTGGTCATCAGCGTGGGCACCATCGGCGTCAACCATAAGCGCATGGACCATGTGATCCGCGAGGTGGCGCCGCTGCCTCACATCCACCTTGTCATTGTTGGCCAGGAGAGTGGTGAAACCGCGCAGATCAAGGCCCTGGGTGCCCAGTTGCTGGGGCCGCGCGTCACATTCACAAAGGTGGCCCATGCCGATCTGCCCCAAGCCCTGGCGGCAGCGAACGTATTCGTTCTGGGCTCACTGTTCGAAACATTTGGCATCGCCTACATCGAGGCCATGGCCATGGGATTGCCGGTGATCTGCACGCAGCACCCTAACCAGCGCCTGATCGTCAAACAAGGCGTGTTCATTGACATGAAGCGCTCCGGCGAACTCACACGGGTGTTGCGCGACACGCCAGCCGAGCACTGGCAAGCCCTGGGCCGCCGGGGCCTACAGGTGGTGCGCGAGCACTACGATCTGCAGGTGCTGCGCGGGCTGTATCTGCAGCACTACCAGCGCATCGCTCAGACCCCGACCCACCTGCCCGAGCCAGGCCTGATTCAGCGTTTGCGCGGCCACGCCCGTCATGCTTGGAAGTCCATGAGAAACAGCCTACTGGGCACTGCCCGATGAATCGTCACCCCACCCCCTCTGGTGAACTGGTCGACTTGGCCGACGCCGATCCCTTCGGTCTGCAGTCACGATGCTGGCGCCGTGATGCTGACGGCACGGTGCACCAAGCCGCGCGCGCAGATTCCCTTGCCGACCGGCATACGCCGCTGGATGCACAGGCCCTGTTCGAATACCTGTATTTCCACTGCATCCCGTCGCCACGGACAGTGTTTGCGGGCGTATCGCGGGTACCCGCGGGGCACCGTCTGAACTTCCAGGGCGCCCAACCAAGCCTTGAGGTGGCCTGGGCGCCGCGCTTTCGCCCGGCGGAGAAGGTGTCGTTCGAGGCGTTGCGCGAAGAGTTCCGCACCCTGCTCAAGGCCTCGGTGCAGCGCGCCATCGCAGGTGACGGTCCAGCGGCATGCTTTCTCAGCGGTGGCACCGACAGTTCTACCGTTGCCGGAATGATCCGCGAGGCCAGCGGCAGTGGTGCATTGGCTTTTTCCATCGGGTTCGAAGCGGACGGCTACGACGAGATGGAATATGCGCGCTTGGCTGCGCGCCACTTCGGCTGCGAGCATCACGCTTACTACATCACACCCGACGATCTGGTGCGAAGCATTCCCGAAGTTGCCGGGTCATACGACCAGCCCTTTGGCAATTCGTCAGTGCTGCCGGCCTACTACTGCGCCTTCCAGGCCCGCCAAGCGGGGGTGTCGCGCCTGCTGGCCGGAGACGGCGGCGACGAGCTCTATGGCGGCAACGCGCGTTATGCCAAACAACGCGTGTTCGGCCACTACCAAAGCGTGCCGGCCCCGCTGCGTAGCATGCTTGAGCCTTTGCTGCTGCAGCCCGGGATCTCCCGCGTACCGATTTTGAAGAAAGCCGCCAGCTACGTGGAACAGGCCCGCGTACCCATGCCCGACCGTCTGCAGATGTACAACCTGCTGCTGCGTCTGGGCATCGACGAGGTACTGGAGCCAGGGTTTCTGCATCAGGTTGATGTACAGGGGCCGACTCAGCACCAACGTGAGGTCTGGGCTTGGGCCGGCTCAGGCGCTATGGCCACGCCGCCCAGCGAACTCAACCGCACCTTGGCTTACGACTGGCGCTATACCCTTGCCGAGAGCGATATTCCCAAGGTGCGGGGTGCCACAACGCTGGCCGGCGTAGAGGTCGCGTACCCAATGCTGGATCCGGCGCTGCTGGAGTTTTCGCTGCATCTACCCGACGACTACAAGCTCAATGGCCTGAAGTTGCGCTGGTTCTTCAAGGAAGCCCTGCGTGGCTTTCTACCCGACGAGATCATCAACAAGCCCAAACACGGCTTCGGACTACCGTTCGGCCCCTGGCTCTTGCGCCACGCGGGCCTGCGCGCATTGGCCACCGACTCATTACTCAGCTTGGGCACGCGCGGCATGGTGCGCCCAACCTTCATCAACAACTTGCTGAGCCAGCACCTGGCCGAGCACCCAGGCTATTACGGCGAAATGGTCTGGATCTTGATGATGTTGGAGCAATGGTTTCAGCAGCACCGCCCCTCTTGGCGAGTTTGATCATCGAAACACCATGAATTCGAGTTCTAAGCAAAATTCCAATCAAAATCTTGATAAATCACCCACCGTTTCGGTGATAGTGCCAAATTTCAACCACGAAAAATATCTCGAGCAGCGGATAGAAAGCATTCTAAATCAAACTTTTTTTGATTTTGAATTGATTTTATTGGACGATGCCTCCACCGATGAAAGCACAAAGATTCTTCGGCGATATAGAAATCACCCAAAGGTAAAGACTATCGTTGAAAATGCGAGGAATGCGGGAAGCCCCTACATTCAATGGAATCGAGGTGCAAGCCTTTCCAGCGGCCGATATCTTTGGATTGCTGAATCGGACGATTTTGCCGCCACGACGTTTCTCGAGCGAATGGTCGGCGTATTAGAAAAAAATCCAACAGCAGGTATTGCCTACTGCAGATCAAATAAGGTGGACGAAGCATCTAGAGTTTTTGGCAGCACCGCCGACTGGACCGCTTCGCTACATCAATCCAAATGGGATTCCGACCATGTCGCCAACGGCAGGGAAGAATGCACACAGTACTGGACAAGACGCTGCATCATTCCAAACGTAAGCAGCAGCCTCATCAGATTAGATATCCTACGGGGTATTGGCTTTGCAGATGAAAGCATGCGCTTTTGCGGCGACTATTCAACCTACACCCGAATACTCGCCGTCAGTGATGTAGCTTACATCGCAGATGCGCTCAATAATTTTAGATTCTCGGCAGGCACAGTCAGAAATAAGATGTCGAAGGCATGGCTTCACGATCTTGAACGAGCGCGTGTCATTCGCAATATTATAGAAAACCTGTCACCCAACCCGAGCCAAATCAGGATCGCCAGAGAAGAGTTTCTAGAAAGCATTTTGAGATCGACAATGCGAAGCTTTGGAGCCGCGAAAGTCTATATTACCGGCTATAAAAAAATGCGCAGCGAACTCTTGGCCCTCGCTCCATATCCAGAGATGGAGATGGCCTCGTTAGTCATTGCGCGAAGCCTCAGAAAAATAAGACAACTACTATGACGGGCCGGAATACTCGCGTAGCCGAGTCTGCTTTCCGGAAGCGATGATGCCGACAAGTCAAGGACTTGTCGAATTCATATACGAAAGAAAAACTTAATCCAGAATGGCAAACGACTGGCCGAAGGTAATTCACCCGTGCGACCAAGAAGGCCGTGAACCAACCCAAGCGCCCGGGCAGTTTTCAGATCGGATCCCACTTGCCCGTTGCGTCGTATTCCGTGCGCCTCCCACACCGCACGACGAAGGAAGGCGATTATCAGACCGTATTTTTTCATCAATAACAGTGAATTCCGTACGGTGTAATAACCAACATGCGGCGCAATGGGCTCACCCAATTTATGGCAGTGATAAATTCGAGCACCAAAAACAAGCCTGCGCCCAATATTTCTTTGTTCAGCCCGCAGACAGAAGTCAACATCTTCGTGATAGGCGAACAACTCCTCATCCATTGGGCCAATTGCCTCAAAGGCCTCCCGACGCACCAATAACGCAGTCCCAGGAAGGACAAGACACTCAGGATTCTCTTGTTGAAATTTGGCAGCCTCGGCCAATGACCTAACCCAATTAAAATTCAGGCTCTGCGAATCAACAATTCCGCCAGCCACCCAGACAGGATAGTCGACGTCGTCATTAAAAATCACAGGACTAAACAATCCACAGTCTGGATGGCTCTCGACTTCGTTCAAAAGTTCGGTCAAGCAGTCGGACTCTATTCGCGTATCCGTGTTCAAAAACCACAGGTAACCAATCCCCTCTTCACGTGCCGCCGCCAACCCGAGATTGCAGGCACCTGAGAAGCCAGAATTCCCTCCGGCTTCAATTATTCTAATTCGAAATTCAGCGGTTTTGGGAAGTTCCGCATGAAGCGCGACAACATCTCCATTATTAACTATGTATATGACGATATCTTGGTGCGCCTGAGCCCGCAGCCGGGTTATAGTTTTTGAGACCTCATCCGGCCTCTTCCAGTTAATCAAAACAACAGCGACGGTACAACTCATCAGAGCCCCTTTTTAAAGTGGTCAACGGGTTGCATTTCAATGCAAACGCGTCGGATCCGCCTATTTCGTCAATTGCCATGCCAAGCGGAGTCCAAAACGGACGCGCGCTCGATCCCAAGGCGTAAATCTAGGTAATTGAAACAAGTCAGATCCTGTTCCGGCCGCACCCCATGCTGTGGTGACCGCTGCGTCAAAACCCAGTTCTCGAACGATGTCGACGGCCTGCGTCTGATAATCCTCCGACGGTTTGCCGTTGGGATAGGCAAACAGCCTCACAGGCTGGCCCAGGAGGCGTTGTAGATCATCGCGTCCCTGTGCGATCTCGCGCCGTACCTCGTCCAACTGCAGGCGTGCCAAGATTGGATGGGTAACTGTATGCCCGCCGATCTGCATTCCGGCGTCACGCAGGCGCAGCAACTGGTCGTCGCGCATCATCAGGTCATCGGGAAGGGTGGCGCCGCTGCGCCGGGCCACGGCCTCGACCCACTGCGCTCGTTCGGGCTGCGACAGGTACTTTGCCGCACCAATCAGGCGCAAGGCGGCTTCACGCCGCTGTGCGATGGTGGTCAGCGGCAACCGACCCAAAGCCTGTGCGGGCGTGTCGCCCAGATCCAAGCCGTCGCCTGGGCACCGACGCACCGACTCGATCAGCGAATCGTTCCACATGCGGCCGCCGTTCAGAAAGCCCGTAGCAACAAAGAAGGTGGCGCACAGACCGTGGCGCTGCAGTATGGGCAGAGCCACCTCTGCGTTGTCTGCATACCCGTCGTCGAAGGTGATGGCGGCAGCGCGCTCGGGCAAGCTACCCTCAGCCAGGCGTCGCGCTGCTTGGTCTAGCGGTAGCACATTGAACCAGCGAGCGATCCAGCCGCAGATCTGGTCGAACCGCTGAGCGTGAACCTCGTGCGGAAACAGGGGATCGGCTTGGCTCAGCACGCGGTGAAAAATCAGCGTGCTCAGGCGCGCCCTCGGGCCAGCTGGCGAACGCCAGCGAATCAAGCTTTGTAGCATGGTCAGGTCTTGACGGAAGCTGGTCTCGGGCGTCGCCACATGTCCCAACTCAGGGGCGGTGGTTCAGGCTCGGTTTTCCAGGCCTGGCGATCAACCCACCAGCGCGCAAGCACAACGATGGCCAGCACGTTGTAGATCAAATCGTAGTAGGCTAGGCTGAGGAAGGCCCCACCGACCAGAAAGCCAGCCAGCGAGGTCTGGACGAGGGCGCCGAGATCGGCACTCCAGGCCGCACGCGGCTCGGCCCTACCAATCCGCCGCAGCACCGCTGCATAGCGCCACGCGCCAACCCATATGCTTAACCACAGCGCCAAACCGATGAAGCCGTGGTGGCCCAGTACCTGGAAGTAGATGCTGTGAGCCACGGGGGTGCCGTACTCCAAGCCATAGGCCGAGTACTTGACGAAATAGTCGGACACGGCCGCATTCAAACCTAGTCCGGTGAAGTTATGGAAGGCTGAGTTCCATGCCAGCGACCACGCGGCAAACCGTCCCATCGCCGATCGGTCCTCGTCATAGGTTTCGATGGTCTCCATGCGCTCGAACCAATGCGCTGGCATGAAGGACAAGGCGGCCATGACGAGCACCGCCATTGCCAAGCCACTGGTCAGGCGGTTGCGGCTACCGCGCCACCAAAGCATCAGGCCCATGGTGGCGCCGGCCAGTAGCGCGCCACGGGAGTGAGACCCGAGCGCTGCGGCGCCACACAACAGCATCAGCAATAACATCACATGGCGCTGCCATCGGCTATCCATCTGTAGCTGCATGTAGCGAATTAATGGAATCACAGTAACCAGAGCCAACGCAAATTCATTATTGCCGCCAGCGAACGTACCCGGAGGCCCCCACACGCGATAGTTGCCTCCCGTCATCAAGGTGAACAGCCCCCCTTTGGCTCCCAAGATTCCGAGAGACAGCGCGCAAACCGTGACAAAGCAGTTAATTTGAAACCTGCTTCGGATTATCGACATTGAGACAAGTACCATGAGGTTGATCTTCATGATCTTTGACCATTGATCGTACTGCCCCTCGATGTCAGGGCCAGCCAACCATGAAATGGTTAACCAACAATTAAAGGCCACAAAGATCCACACAACCCCACCACGAAGCGGACTCCATCGATCTCGCGTAGCAAGCATTCCAAGCAAAGTGGCCACCGCCACCAATGCAGTTACCGGGAAAGATTGAGCAAAACCATAGGTATAGCGGTGAGGGCTCATCAAACTAAGCCACGCCCACGCCAAGGCACCCAGCCAGGGTCGCCGTAACGCGGCAACACAAGAAAGCAAGACGAGGCCAACAATGAGCAAGTCGCGCACTTTGCGGGCCCTTAGCGATTGAGTGTCTGTTCAGCGCCGGTCGAGATCAGACTTACCACATACCGGAACTTGCCGGACTTCTCCGGCGCGATGGCAGCAACACGTTCGACCTGAACCTGCACGCCCTCGCCCAGGCGCCGCTGGAAGCGGCTGATCACATGCGGCTCGAAGCCAGGGCCGACGCTGTCGTCCACCACGGCCAGCACACGCGTGCGCTGCAGGGTTTCCTGGACGATCTTGAACTGGCGCACACCCGGCAGATCGCGCAGTACGTAGACTAGAGCCAAGCCGTGCATCACGGTGCCATCGGCGGCCATCACGAAATCGGTGGTGCGACCTTCAATACGCTCCAGGCAGGGCAGGCCGCGGCCGCAGGCGCAGGGCTGGGTGCCCAACACGGCCACATCGCCGGTGGCGTAGCGCACGAACGGAAAGTCGCGCGTTGCCAGGTGAGTGACCACCACCTCGCCCGCCTCACCCGGCGGCAGGACGCGGCCGTCGCGGTCGACGATCTCGACAATGATGTCCTCGGCCGTCAGGTGCATGCCGCCTTCGGGGCACTCATGCGCGATGAAGCCGGCATCGCGGCCGCCATAGCCATTGGCCACCTTGCAGCCGAACACGCCGGAGATGGCGGCGCGTTGGTCGTCGTAGAGCCGCTCGCTGGTGACGAAGGCCACGCGGATGCCCAAGTCGTCCATGCGCTGGCCGCGCTGCTGGGCGTGGCGGGCGATGTGGGTCAGCGCCGAGGGGTAGCCGAACAGCATGCGCGGTCGTTGGCGTCGGATGGCGGCGACAAAGCCGTCGAGCTTGGCCTCGCTCATCTCGAAGGCCGGCAGCAGCTCGGTGCGCAGCAGCTTGTCGCGCAGCGCGCGCACGCGGTCCTGCGCGCCCAGCTCGATGGGCGAGCCCCACACCACCATCTCGGGGTCGCCGATGTCCACGCCCCACCAGCGCGTGGCGCGCCACTTGGCCGCCACGTCGTGGCTGACGCGCTCGCGCCCGATGAAGAAGATCAGCGGCTCGCCCGAACTGCCGCCGGTGTTGAAGCGCGCCAGGCCGGCGGGCTGGGCATGCTTCAGCCGCTCGGTGTTGGCGCGGATCAGCGGCTTGGTCAGCAGCGGCAGCTGCTGCAGGTCAGTCAGGCTGCGCACGGCCTGCGGGTCGAAACCGCGCGCGGCGAACAGCTCGCGGTAGTAGGGTACCTGCACGCCCACATCGGTGAGCAGCGCGCGCAGCCGCTCCACCTGCAGGGCCTGCAGGCGCTCGGCCGGCCACCACTGGCTTTGCTCCAGCCCGCGGCGCACGGCCACGGTGGCGTGGCGCTTCAGGCGCTCGTGCAAGGGGAACACGAGGCCCGAGGTGATGGCGGTGTACAGCCCGGTCATGTGCATTCAGTGCGTGGGCGCCGACAGTGGCGCGGAGGAGCCGGCATTGCACTGACGGTGCAGCCGCTGGAACACGCCAACCAGCGTCTCGACCCGGCGATCCCAGGTATTATCTTCGGCATAGACACGGATCGCGGCACGGTTCCAGTCGTGACGCAGTGCCTGGTCGATGGCGGCTTCCAACTGCGCGGCATCGCCGAACGGCACCACGCTGCCCAGCTCGGGCCGGCACACCACCTCGGCATTGCCGCCCACGGCCGTGGTCACCACCGGCAGGCCGCAGGCCATGGCCTCAAGAAACACATTGGCCCAGCCCTCGTTGCGTGTGGACAGCACAAACACATCGGCCGCCGACAGGGGCCCACGCAGCGCGTCGGGTGGCAGCGGGCCGAGAAAGCGCACCACCTCGCCCAAGCCCGCCTGCGCCACCTGCGCACGCAGCGCCTCGCCCATGTCGCCCTCGGGGCTGGGGCCGCCCACCACCAGGTAGCGCAGGCCGGGATGGCGCTGCAGCAGCGCCGGCAGCAGTTCGATCACGCGATGAAAGCCCTTGCGCTCGACCAGGCCGCCGACGCTGATCAACACCGGCGCATGCTCGGCCAGACCCAGCGCGCGCCGCGCCTCGGCCTGGGGCATGGGACGAAAGCGCGCCAGATCCACGCCATTGCCCACCACCTGCACCTTGTCGGGCGGTAGACCGAGGCCAATAGCCACCTGGCGCAGCGAATCCGACACCGCAAACACCCGTGTGGCAGCGTGCAGGGCCCGCACCATGTGCGGTGCCAGCAACGGATCGCGCGCCAGACGCGATTCGGTACCGCGCAGCGTGATCGTCACCGGCACGCCCAGCCAGCGTCCCAGCAAGGTTGCGGCGTAGCCATCCGGATAGGCGAAATGCGCGTCGATCAGGTCCAGTTGTCCAGCGCGGCGCAACGCGCGCAACCGCGGCCAGGCGGCCAGCGCCATGGCCAGGCCATCCAACTGCTTGAGCACGCCCGGCACCGACAGGAAGCGCGGAAACCACACCTCGTGCCCAGCCTGCTGCTCATGGCCCGGTGCACCGGGCCGGAAGCCCGGCTTCCAGCGGCGCAGCAGCCCCTGCAGGGGAAACCACGGCGTGGGCGCCACCACCTGCAGGGGCAGTTGGCGTCCCACACGGAACATGCGCTCGCGGATGAACAGGCCTGCGCCAGGCTGCACCGCGCTCGGGAACAGGCTGCTCAATACGACGATGTGCGGGCCAGACGCCATGGACTTTCAGGCCGCCAGTGGCTGACGGGCTTGCGCAAGACGCTCGAACACCGACTGGTAGTGCCTCGCTGAGGCAGTCCAGTTGCGCTCCTGCTCGACAAAGCGGCGACCGGCCGCGCGCAGCATCGGCCAGCGCTCGCGCTGTCGCAACAGTTCATCGACCGCTTCGGTCAGGCCCGTGGCGCTGCCCGCCTGGAACAGCATGCCGGTCTCGCCATGGCGGATGAGCTCCTGGTGGCCTCCCACATCACTGGCCACCAACAGCCGGCCCTGGGCCATGGCTTCCAGCGGCTTGAGCGGGGTGACCAGTTCGGTCAGGCGCATGCTGTGGCGCGGATAGGCCAACACATCCACCAGGTCGTAGTAGCGCTGTACCTGGGCATGCGGCACGCGGCCGGTGAACACCACCTTGTCGGCCACGCCCAAGCGCTGCGCCTGAGCCTTCAGCGCGGCATCCTGCGGGCCGCCGCCTACCAGCAGCACACGCACCTCGGGACGGCGTTGCAGCAGCGCAGGCAGGGCATCGAGCAGCAGGTCAAGACCCTCGTACGCGTAGAAGCTGCCAATGAAGCCGACCACGGTGGCATCGGCCAGTCCCAGTTCGGCCTTCAGCGCCGCATCCGGTTGGCTGCCGACGTCGAAGGCCTCGATGTCCACCGCATTCGGGATCACCGTTACCTTGCTGGCCGGAAGGCCGCGCGCCACGATGTCGCGGCGGAGGCCCTCGCAGATGGTGAAGACATGGTCGGCGCGCTGCAGCGCGCGGGTTTCCAGCGCCCGGGTGAGGCGGTAGCGCAGACTGCCTTCGGTGGTGCTGCCATGGTCCACGGCGGCGTCCTCCCAGAAGGCCCGCACCTCGTAAACCACCGGGATACCCAGACGCCGGCCCACGTTGATCGCCGGCAGGGCATTGAGGACCGGCGAGTGGGCGTGCAGCACCTGGGGCCGCACCTGCTGCGCCACCTGAAGCAGGCGTTGCTCAGTGGCCTGCATCAATGCCCACTGATCCACCACAGGCCAGCGCGCCAACACCGATCGCGACGCTGGGGTACGGTAGAAGTGCAGCCCGTCGACGGTCTGCTCATCCCGGGGCGCATCGGCGCCAGCCGCCAGACCATGCTTGGGGCTGGTGAGGTGGAAGGTCTGCCATCCCAGTCGCCGCTGCTCGCGCAGCAGCGCAGCGGTGCGGAAGGTGTAGCCGCTGTGCAGCGGGATCGAGTGATCCAGCACATGGAGCACGCGAAGGCTCATGCCGCCACCCCCGCCGTCGTGGGCACGCGCGCCGCCGGTGCGCCGGCGCCGCCGTCGTCGACCACGTTGCGCAGGAAGGCCTCGAACATCAGCAGCGTCCACAGCGGCGCGCTGTAGTCGCTGGTGCCGGCCTGGTGCGCCTCGACCAGGTGCTTCAGGTATTGCGGGTTGAACCAGCCGGTGGCTGCCAAGCGCTCACCCAGCACGGCGTCGCGCACACGCTGGCGCAGCGGGCCGCGGAACCAGCGCGCCAGCGGCACCGAGAAGCCCATCTTCGGCCGGTACAGCACATCGTTGGGCAGGGCCGGCTCCATGGCCTTCTTGAGCAGGAACTTGCCTTCCTGGCCACGGATCTTCAGGTCGCTCGGCAGCGTGGCCAGCCACTCGATCAGTTCGTGGTCCATCAGCGGCTCGCGCACCTCCAGGCTGTGGGCCATGCTGGCGCGGTCGACCTTGGTGTTGATGTCACCCACCAGGTAGGTCTTGAGATCCAGGTACTGGATCAGCGCCAGCGGATCGTCGGTGCCGGCGCGCGCGGCATGCCCGTCGAAGACCGACTGCGCCTGGTAGCCGCCCAGCACGCGCTTGAGCTCGGCACTGAACAGTTGTTCACGCATCGGCCCGCGCAGGATGGACACCGAGTGGAAGTAGGCCTGAACCGCACTGCGTGCCATGCCTTCGAAGGTGGTCTTGGCGCGGAACATGCGCGGCGCCCAGTCGGCCTTCGGGTACACCTTGCCCAGGAAGCCGAACAGCGGCTGGCGCAGGCCGGCCGGCAGCGCCGAGCGCATGCGCTCTTCCATCAGGTGCAGGCGGTAGCGGCGGTAGCCGCCGAAGCTCTCGTCACCACCGTCGCCCGACAGTGCCACCGTGACATGCTTGCGCGCGAGCTGGCACACGCGGTAGGTGGGGATGGCCGAGCTGTCGGCGTAGGGCTCGTCGTACAGGTTGGCCAGGGTGTCGATGAGGTCGAAATCGTCCGACAGCACGGTCTCGACGCGGTGGTTGGTGCCATAACGCGTGGCCACCATGGCGGCGAATTCGCTCTCGTTGAACTTCGGATCGTCGAACGCGATCGAGCAGGTGTTGACCGGCCCGTCGCTCAGGCCGGCCATCGTGGCGACCACGGCACTGGAATCGACCCCACCCGACAGGAAGGCTCCCAGCGGCACCTCGGCGATCATGCGCAGCCGCACCGATTCCTCCAGGCGCTGGCGCAGCTCGGCACAGGCCTCGTCGACACCGATCTGGCGGTCGAGCGTGAAGCGCACGTCCCAGTACGGGCGCGGCTGACCGACAGGCTGGCCGCGCCGGATCAGCAGCGAGTGCGCCGGCGGCAGCTTCAGGGCCTGGCGGAACACGGTGCGCGGCTCGGCCACGTAGCCCAGCGCGAAGTACTCCTCCACTGCCAGCGGGTCGATGTCGCGTTTCAGGCCGCTGCCATTGGGGCCGCGGTAGGCCATCAGCGACTTCAGCTCCGAGCCGAACAGCAGCGTGCCGTCGTCCAGCAGCGCGTAGTACAGCGGCTTGACGCCCAGACGGTCGCGCGCCATGAACACGGTCTGGCGGTTGCGGTCCCAGATCACGAAGGCGAACATGCCGCGCAGGCGCTGCACGCAGTCCTCGCCCCACTGCTCCCAGGCATGGACGATGACCTCGGTGTCGCTCTTGGTGTGGAAGCGGTGGCCCAGCGCCTGCAACTCGGGGATCAGCGACTGGTAGTTGTAGATCTCGCCGTTGAAGACGATGACCACCGAGCCGTCCTCGTTGAACAGCGGCTGCTGCCCGGTGGCCACGTCGATGATCGACAGGCGGCGGTGGCCGAAGCCCACGCCAGGCTCGAGGTGCAGGCTGCCCTCATCCGGCCCGCGGTGGTGCTGCGAGTCGTTCATGCGCTGCAGCACGGCCCGGTCCACCGGACGGGTGCCACGGGTGTCGACAAGTCCGGTGATGCCGCACATCTTGCTAAATCACTTCCGTCATGCGTGGGTGGTCTGCCGCGCCAGCAGCCGGTCATACAGCGCCTGGTAGGCCACCACCATGGCCTGCAGGCTGAATTCGCGCTCGACACGTTCGCGGCCAGCGAGACCCCAGCCGCTGGCACGCCGGCGGTCTGCTGCCAGAGTCAACATGGCCCGGGCCATCGCGTCCACATCGCCCGCCGGCACCACCAAGCCCGTGCGCTCATGCTGCACCAGTTCGGCGTTGCCGCCCACGGCCGTAGCCACCACGGGAAGGCGGCATGCCATCGCCTCAAGGATGGTATTCGAGATGCCCTCGGCCAGGGACGGCAGCACAAAACAATCGAGGGCGCGCATGACATCCGGCACGTCGGCGCGCTCACCCGGAAGCCATGCCAGGTTGGCCACGCCGGCCTGGTCCAGCACCGATTGGGCCTCGGCGCGCAGCGGCCCCTCGCCCACCATCACCAGGCGCAGCCGGTCACGTGCCGCGGGCTGGAGTTCGAGGGCGCGCACGAAGGCCCGGGCCAGATCGGTCTGGGCCTTCACGGTCTGCATGCGGCCCACGGTGCCCAACACGAACAAGTCATCGCCACCGAACGGGCAGCCCAGCGCCCGCGGAGTCCCCGCTCCCGCAGGTGCAAAGCGGGAAATGTCGACGCCGTTGTAGACCTGATTCACTCGACCCGGCGCGATGCGCACCTTGTCGGTCAGGTAAGCGGTCAGGTCCTGCGACAGCGCGACGTACTGGTGCACGAAGGGGCTGTAGATCCGCCGCATCCACTGGTGGCGGCGGCTGCTGCCATCCAGATCCTCGACATCGCGGCCATGCTCGCCATGCACGCGGGCCGGCACCCCCACCCAGGTGCCCGGCACCTGGCACTCCAACGCCGCCAGGTTGCGTGTGTGCAGCACGGCCGGCCGCATCTGCCGCAGCAGCCGCACCAGGCGCGGGTACAGCTTGGCACCATGCCCCGGAGGCTTGTGCAGCGACACGAACTCGACGTCACTGCGTCGTACCCGGCGAGCGAAGCCCTCGGCGACCTCGGTGAGCGCCACCACCGCATGGCGGTAGGCGCCGGCAGGCATGTGGTTGATCAGGTTGACGACGCCGTTCTCCAGGCCGCCGGTGTCGAAGCGGTAGACCACATGCACGACCAGCGGCGCTTGCCCTGGCGCGATCGAGGTACCCATCAGCAGCGGACGGCCGGACCGGCCTGGGTCACAGGCGCCAGAGGCGGAAGCCGGCACCGGTGATCATCTCGGGCTTGAATGCGGCTTTCACGTCGATGAAGGCGCCGCCCTTGACCAACTTCTTGCCGATGTCTTCGGCGGAGAGCGAGGCGAACTCCTGGTGCGACACCGCGGCCACGATCGCATCGGCGCGGGGCAGGTCGTCATAAGGGGTCAAGCGCACGCCGTATTCGTGCATGGCCTCCTCGGCCTCGGCCTGCGGATCGGCCACGAACACGTCCACGCCGTAGCTCTCCAACTCGCGGATGATGTCGATGACCTTGCTGTTGCGCAGGTCACCGCAGTTTTCCTTGAACGTGAGGCCCAGCACGTTGACGCGCGCACCCTTGATGTAGCTGCCGCTGGCGATCATGTTCTTGATCGTCTGCTCGGCCACGAACTTGCCCATGCCGTCGTTGATGCGCCGGCCGGCCAGGATCACCTGCGGGTGGTAACCCAGCATGTCGGCCTTGTGCGTCAGGTAGTACGGGTCCACGCCGATGCAGTGGCCACCCACCAGGCCCGGCTTGAACTTCAGGAAGTTCCACTTGGTGCCGGCGGCTTCCAGCACCTCGGTGGTGTCCAGGCCGATCTTGTCGAAGATGATGGCCAACTCATTCATCAGCGCGATGTTCAGGTCGCGCTGGGTGTTCTCGATCACCTTGGCGGCTTCGGCGGCCTTGATGCTGCTGGCGCGGTGCACGCCGGGGATCACGATGCGCTCGTAGAGCTTGGCCACCTTGTCCAGCGTGTCGGGCGTGTCGCCGGAGACGATCTTCAGGATCTTGGTGAGCGTGTGCTCACGGTCGCCCGGGTTGATGCGCTCGGGGCTGTAGCCGACGAAGAAGTCTTGCTTCCACTTCAGGCCCGACGCCTTTTCCAGCACCGGGATGCACACCTCCTCGGTGGCGCCGGGGTAAACGGTGCTCTCGTAGACGACGATGGCGCCCTTCTTCAGGTTCTTGCCAGCGCTGTGGCTGGCGCCGATCAGCGGCTTGAAGTCGGGGATGTGCGCGTCGTCCACCGGCGTGGGCACAGCCACGATGATGATGTCGGCCTCGGCGAGCATGGCGCCATCACTGGTGTAGACGGCGTGCTTGGCCTCGGCCATCTGGGCGTCGGTGAGTTCGCGCGAGGGGTCGGTGCCCCGCTGGCAGGCAGCCACCTTGCCGTCGTGGATGTCGAAGCCGATGGTGCGCATCTGCTTGCCGAACTCGACAACCAGGGGCAAGCCCACATAGCCCAGGCCGATCACGGCCAACGTCGTCGTCATGTCCTTCTTCCCTCAATAGAAAAAGCTTGTCCAGGATTGTGTCCGCACGGGACGCCTAATGGCCACGCGCCTGCAGCAGGAGTTGCTGCAACTGAGCGAAATTAGCCACGATGAACGCGTCAAGCGCACGGTCGGCGGCGCCATCGCCCGCATCAGGCGTCGAGATGAACACGGCAGCCGCATCGTCTGGCAAGCGGCGAATCTCTGCCCAGGCTTGCCACAACTTGGCATGAGCATCGCTCTCTGTCCAGTGCCCACCCACCCAATAGATCTGGCGCACTTTCAAGCGTGCCCGCCCTCCGGTGAGGGATGCACCCATGCCTGCGGAGGCTGCGATATCGGCACTGCCCCATCGCGCCGGTACATCAGGCCCGTCGATCTGATGCACCGATCGGGAAACCACATTCCAGTCAGCACCGTGCCCTTCGCCGAGGGTATTGACGGAACTGACCAACTTACGGTCGGGGCTGAGATCGCGGTAATAGAAGATGTCCACGGTCACGTTCGCCGCACCTGCACGGTATGCGGCAGCCCACTCGCCGGATGCACCGCGAAAACTGGGGCGCCAACGCACGGCGTCGATGTCCTGGCGAGACCAGTTCACCGACATTGCTGCAGGCCATTGCCACACTGGCGCCGCCCGCACCGCACTGGCGGGAGCCCTCGTCGCCACATGGGGCCAGCCCATGGCCATCGTCGCGAGAGCGCCAATGGCCACCACCCACCCGACAGGGACTGTCTCCCAGGGCCTCGAACTGGCCACCTGTTCCGTGGTCTCACTCCGGGGCGGCTCTGCCCAGCGTGCGCCAACGAAGAACATCAAAGTGATCACCACACCGAAGAACACCCACCCATAGACGATGTGGTCTACGCCCGTGGCGATCGCGTTGTTCGACAGATGGCCAAGCATCACGATCATGTAGGCCCGGAGCCAATTGGCAATCACCGGCACGGCCAAGGACACGGCCATGAAGACGATGCGACGCCAAACACTGCAGTAATTGAGATAGGCAAAGAGGGTGCCCACCATGAAAGAAGCCACCAAATAGCGTACGCCACTGCAGGCCTCAACCACCGACCAGTGCCCAGTCGGAATGATGAATTGCTGTCCTTCGCGATAAACCGGAATCCCCGTCAGGCGCAGTGCCGCAACGGTGAAGTCAGCGGTGTACTGCATCATGATCGGCGTCAGAAACTCGCCAAACGGAACTGAGAAGAACAGAAAACCCAACGGGAACAGAATGCGGCGCGTGACCGTCCAGCCCAGCAGGGCAGGAACACCCAGCACCAGCAGACCAACCAGCGCGAAATGCGTGCCAGCATTTACGGCGACACGATCTGCCACCCACCACAAGGCCGCCACCAGCATCATCGGCAGAAGAGCCCAGGGCTGCGGCTTCGGTTGCAGTTTCACCAGCGCCGCTCGCTGCCGCCATATCAACCACAAGGCAATGGGCGGTACGACAAACGCGTGCGTGTACGTTTCCGAACGCGACCAGATGGCCACCATGGCGGTCGCGGTGTCGCGATAGGCCAGCAAGACCACCAGCACATAAGCCACCAAGGCCACGGCAGGCAATCGCCAAGCCGCCGGGATGCGCGGCATGCCCGTGGGATCAGTATTCATGTGCCCATCGCCTCCGGCCCAAACCCGGGCGACTGGGCAGAACCCAGGTATCGATCCAGCGGTGCAAGCCGAGCTGCCCAACTGTAGTGGTCCAACACAAAGCGTCGCGCCGATTCACCGAGGATTCGGTCGCGACCAGGCGATGACAGCAGCGAATTGACCTGCTGGACATAATCTCCGGCCACGTTCGCCGCCAGCAGATGCTCGCCGGACCGCGCATCGATGGCCTCGGCGCAAGAGGCTGCACAGACGACAGGGCGAGCCATGGCCATCGCTTCAAGCACCTTGTTCTGAACACCACGGGCAAGCCGAAGCGGGGCGATGACAGCAGCGGCGTGCTGGAGGTAGGGTTGCACATCGGGCACCGTACCCGTCACGCAGACCCCCGGGCCAGCCAGAGCGCGAACCGCAGGTGCAGGTGCTCGACCAACGATGTGAAAGCGCAGCCGAGGCCAACTTGCGGACAATGCGGGCAGCATCTCCCGTACGAAC
This sequence comes from Pseudaquabacterium inlustre, assembly GCF_038066595.1. Lineage (NCBI taxonomy): Bacteria > Pseudomonadati > Pseudomonadota > Betaproteobacteria > Burkholderiales > Sphaerotilaceae > Pseudaquabacterium > Pseudaquabacterium inlustre. Next base: position 272,962 of record NZ_JBBUTH010000011.1, on the reverse strand, counting down.
CAGGTCACGGCGTCGACATTGGGCCAGTAATCCATCGCGCCAGTGAACACGAGCGGCAGTTCATCTGCTTGGAACGGCGAAGGCCGGCCAGGCTGAGGCGAAAAGCTGTCGGCGTCCACGCCGTTGCCCACTGCCAGCACACGGCCTGCGCAGTCGGGCGCCAATCGCTCGAACAGCGCCACCTCTTTGTCCGTGACCAGGAAGGATCGGCTGGCAGCCTGCACTGCCGCTCGCTCGAAGGCCAGCAACCGCGCGCCCTCGCGGCGGTAGATCCATGACATCGGCCAGGCATGCTGAGGTGCGTACTCGGTCCATTTGGCGGAATCCACGTCCACCAAGTCAAGCAGTCGCGGTCGCCCGGGAAGAAGGTCAGCGTATGGCGCCATTGCAGAGGAAAACACCACCACAGTGTCGATGGCCTCACGCAAGGCTGTGTCACGCACCCAGGCACGCAGGCGCGGGCTGTCGTAGTAGTGCAGCGTCAGCGCGCGACCGCTCAGCAACCCGGCCAGGCTGCGGAGCTTGGCCCAGCGCGGATTCAGCGGCACGGCGCACAGGCCAGCGCACAGATCCTGCAACGCCGGAAGGTGCCGGGCATCATCGGGATCGTCGACAAAGGTGCCCAGGTGCACCTCATGCCCTTGCCTCACCAGGTGCCGCAGCAAGTGATACGAGCGCACCTTGTCGCCCTTGTTGGGCGGGTACGGCATGCGGTGCACCAGGTACAGCAGCTTGGCCATGGCGAGCGGATCGGCCTGCGCTTCAGCCCAGGCTGCGCACGATGAACGGGCCCAGCCAGTTCGCCACGCCGATCGGCAGCTTGCGCCAGGTCTCGATCAACAGCTTGTACTTGGCGTTGTTGGGGTTGTTCTGAGGCACGCTGTCGCGCTTGTACAGCCGGTACTCGTAATGCAGCGGCGTGGGCTCGAAACCCCAGTTCTTCTTGAACGCGTAGGGGCCGGTGCCCTGCTTGCTGCGGCCATAGTCGAAGACTTCCAGCCCGCGTGCGCAGGCCCGACGCATCAGCTCCCAGTACTTGAAGTCGTTGGCCGCCAGGTCGCGCGCATCGACATGGTCACCCGCGTAGTACGGCAGCACCTCGTTGCGGAAGTAAAAGCTCATCACCACCGACAGCGGCCGGCCGTCGGATGCCACCACGGTGAGGCACTCGCAGTCGTCGCCGAACTCGTCGCGCAGCGCCTGGAACCAGCGCTTGGGCATGGCCGGCGTGCCGTGGCGGTGCACATTGTCGGCATACAGCGCGAAGAAGCGGTCGACGCCAGCGTCGATCTCGCTGCGCAACTCGTTCTTGATGCCCTTGCGCACCATGGCCCGCTGCTTGCGCGGGATGGCCAGCATGTTGGCTTCCTCGTCGGGCAGGATGGGCTTGCGGAATGTGACGTACAGATCCTGCAGCGGCCAGTCGTCATGGCGGCGTTGGACATGGCGCAACTCAAGGTGCTCGACACCGGCATGCTGGGCAATGGCCTGGGCGCGCTCCTCCAGCACAGCGGCGGCATCGTCGTTGTCTGCGGCCACACCCCCATAGACGGCGAAGGGCAGACTGGTCAGCGCATGGCCGAACAGCAGGCTCTTGACGCGCGCCAGTGGCAGCACCGCTTCGATGCGGCCGTCCCGCTCGGCGTAGAGAAAGTGCGTCTCGTGCCCGAACACGCGGGCGATCACCCGCTGCCAACCTGCGCGGTGAAAGAAGGTGGCCTGCGGGCACTGCTGCACGAAGGCATCCCAGCGCCGTGCAGACGCCGAATCGTCAAGGGCCAGGCTGCGCACCTGCAACCCACCGCCTGTTGCGTGCACCGTCATGCGGCCAACGCCTGCGAGAGATGGCCACCGCTGCGGAGCGCCGGGGCACCACCATCCTGGGACGCCAGGAAAATGTCATCCATGCGGCCCCAGCGGAAGTCGCGCAACAGCGCATCCAGGCGCGCGTGGACCTTGTCCAGATTCACATAGTGACGAAACCGCGTGCGCGCATCAATGCCCGGCACACGCGGCTGCCCAGGATCGACCTCCCAGGGGTGCATGTAGAACACCGCCGCCTGCCCGTCCACGGTGTTGACACGGCGGATCATCCAGCGCGACAGCGCATAGGGCATCAGCCGGAACCAGCCGCCACCGCTGCACGGCAGATTGCGGCCGGCCAGATACACCGTGGTCGCCGGCACCTCCAGCAGACCGTCGCGCACGGGGTGCGCAAAGCGCGGCGCGTCGGGCATGCCGTAATGGTCATGCCGGATCGGAAACAGACTCGAGCTGTAGCGATAGCCCGCCTCGCGCAGGCAGTCGAAGGCCCAGAGATTGCCCTGGCCGATCGAGAAACTGGGCGCGCGATAGCCTGTGACGGCCACACCACCAATGTCCTCCAGCAAAGCACGGGCGCGGGTGATGTCGTCGCTGAACTGCGCCCGGCTCAGGTCGCTGGCCCGCTCATGCCCATAGCCATGGCTGGCCAGCTCATGCCCACCGTCGACGATCTGCCGCACGAGCCGCGGGTAGCGCTCGGCGATCCAGCCCAGCGTGAAGAAGGTGGCGCGCACGCCATGCTGCGCCAGCAGCGCCAGGATGCGCTCGACATTGGCCTCGACCCGGCACTCGCGCGAGTCCCATTCGCTGCGCGGGATGTAGGGCGCCATGGCCGAGACCTGGAAATAGTCTTCGACGTCAATCGTCAGCGCATTGGTGATCGGGGTGGACAGCATCAAACGGGTCCGAATGTCGGAGCAAGCCGAAGCCTAGCGCCTCGGCATGACGGATGGTGTACGGACAGGCGCCCGGCCTGCGCCGCACGTCACGGCCAGAGCCTACTTGGGCCCCTCTCCGGTCGGCTTCTTGACCGCTGCCACCAGTTGCTGCATCAATGCCAGCAACTGGATGTTGGTCCGCTCCAGGCGCAGCAGTCCGCGTTCGATGCGCTGCAACTGGTCGCCTCGGCTCTCACCGGCCAAGCGCCCGATCTGGCGCGACATGGTGTCGGCAGCAGCCGGATCGAGCTGCAACTTGCTCAGGTCGACATCCAGCGTGGCCGCTGCGGTGGTGTTGGGCATCGGCGTGCTGATGTCGCCCAGGCCGGAATCACCCGAACCGCCAGGCTGCACGGCCATCGGGCGCGATGGCACTTCGGCCTCCTGCGCAAACTCCTTCACCACCTCGTCGACATCCGGCCCCTCGAAGTGGGTTTTGCCGCCGAGGAAGCCTGCCAGCAGCAAGCGGTCGCACAAGGAGTTGATGCGGCGAGGAATCCCGCCCGACGCCTTGTAGACCGCCTCGTAGGCGGCCGGCGCGAAGCTGGGCTTGCCGGTCGACCCCGCGCACTTGAGCCGGTGCTCGATGTAGTGCTGGGTCTCCTCCTGGTCCATTGGCCCGATGTGGCAAGTGGCCGCCACACGCTGGCGGAACTGCTCCATCTCGGGCCGCTGCAGGATCTCGCGGAACTCGGGCTGACCGACCAGGAAACTCTGCATCAGCGCCTGATTGCCGAACTGGAAGTTCGACAGCATGCGCAGTTCCTCCACCGCGCGCGGCGTCAGGTTCTGCGCCTCGTCGACGATCAGCAGGCAACGCTTGCCCTTGCTGGTCTGGCTGATCAGGAAGGCCTCGAGCGTGATCAACAACTCGCTCTTGGGCACGTCCTTGACCTTGAAGCCGAAGGACGCTCCGACCATGCGCAAGGTGTCTTCCGCACCAAGCTGGGTGGTGACCAGGTGCCCCACCACCACGTTGCTGCCATGCAGGCTGTCGATCAGCGTGCGCAGCAGCGTGGTCTTGCCAGCGCCGATCTCACCCGTGATGACGATGAATCCTTCGTTGCGCGAGACACCGTAATCCAGATACGCCTTGGCGCGACGATGCTGCTTGCTGCCGAAGTAGAAGCTCGGATCGGGGTTGAGTTGGAAGGGCTTGTTCGTGAGCCCGTAAAACTGTTCGTACATGGCTCAGAACTGCAGGCTGTAGGCGCCGGAGATGGCGCTCTCGGAGTAGGTTTTGAGGGCCGACTCGTTGAGGCTGCGGCGGAGGGACAGCGTCCACGACTCCCGGCTGGTCACGGTGCCAACCAGGCTCAGATAGGCTCGGCGCGTCTTGCTGCTCTGTTCCGCACGGTCACCCCGGTTGTGAAGATCGCTCAGGCTCATGCTCGATGAAAGCGCCGGAGTGAGCTGGTGCGACAGACTCACGGACCAACTCGCGTTTCGCACACGGCTGGTATCAGCCAGGTCGTCCACGGCCACCGTCGCATTGTCGGCGCGTCGCGAGACGCCTCGAAGATAGTTCACAACGGCGGTGGATCGGTTATCGCGCCAGGCCACCGACAGATCGACGCGCTGATCGATTGTCTGGGCCGAGGTCAGAAAGCTGCTCTTCACCACACCGTCGGGCGATAGACCGCTGCGGCTGAGGAATGCGGTCACGAGGGCGTCGCGCTTGACCGGGTCGGGTTCAACCGATGCGAACTGCGCAAAGAACAGGTCGTAGTTGGTGCCCTGGCTGACGGTGGACTGCACGCTGGAATCCACAACGTTCCGACTGAATGAGGCTCGCCAGATGGTCAGCGGTGTCCGAAATGTGAGACCCGCCTGGTAGAGGCCGCCCGTGGGACGCCGCCCGGCCGACAAATCCAGCGCCGTGAGCGGCGACGGCGTCCACACCAACCCCGCCGACCAGATGTCATGCGCGCCGCCAGTGCGCGCCACCAAGTCGCCGTATTCGCGCCCCGCAGATGCACTCAGGCTCAGATCGGCCTCGGGAACCAGCCACCGAGTACCGAGTGTGACCCTGTCAGTTTCCGTACTCAGGCCAAGCTTGATCGAGCTGACTTGGTGGCTCACCGCCAGATTCCAGCTCAGGCGCCCGGCAGACACCGGTGAAAGGCTCAAGTTTGCCAGTCTCGATGTGCCATCGCCACGAGACGTCCCCGCGGCATCGTTGGCCTGAAACGTACCCGATGCTGCGTAGGCCAACTGCCCTAGGAGTACGCCGTTCAAACGCGGCGAGAGCGCCAGGGTGGCCACTTCTGCCGCATTGCTGGCGTTGCGCCCGTCATCGGTGACCTGGGGGCCGAATGCCGAGACGGCGGACTGCGCGACACTGGCGCGCAGATCGACATACGCACGACCCTGTACCAGTTCGGCCGCCAGATCAGCCAACAGCGAGTGGCGCAGTGCGTTGCGATCACCGTGCCGGGCATACAAAAATTCGGTGACGTCATACTTGGCATGCCCCTGCACCGCACCTGCCGCACTGGCGTACGCCAACCCAGCCGTCAGGCGTGTGATCACATCAGCGGACTTGGACGCCTGCCCCGGATTCATGTTGTCGGTGGCGGTTACGGTCGCCGAAGCACTGGCCTGAAGAGGCCCGCCGCTTTGCGCGTTCGTGCCGGACGTCAGGCCCATCAGGAAGCAGACCACAGGCGCCCATGCCCCACTGCAGCCCCGCGATCGGTCAGCGTACTCCCACATCGCCAGCTTGTCCGTGTCCGCCCTGCGCAGCTGCGCCCTCCGAACCATAGCCATAGCCATAGCCATAGCCATAGCCATAGCCATAGCCGTAGCTGCCCCCGTAACTACCCGAGGATGTGCGAGCCTTGTTGAGCAACATCATGCGCACGGGGCAACTCTCGATCATGGATAGTGCATGCTGAACATCGGCCTGCAACGTACGCCCGGCATGCACCACCATCACGATTTGGCCCATCTGCGTGGCCAACACACGAGATTCGGTCGTGAGCAACAGCGGGGGAGAGTCGAAGATGATGATCCGGTCGGGGTATCGACTCGCCATGCCCTCAAGCAGTTGGCGCATGGCGTCACTGGCAAGCAGTTCAGTAGCCTTGGGGTGCGGCCGGCCACTGGGCAACAGCGTGAACTTCTCGATGTTGGTGCGCAGCAGCACGTCCTGCATCTCGGCCTTGCCTTCCAGCAAGTCCAGCAGGCCCGGCGCTTCTGGCAGGTGCAACTTGTTCAGCACCGAGGGCCGCGCCACATCGGCGTCCACCAACATCACTGTGTGATCCAACTCGGCGGCAATGCTCATTGCGAGGTTGATCGCGGTGAAGCTCTTGCCCTCACCAGGCAGTGCACTGGTCAACATGATCAGGTTGCCATGCTTGATCGGCGTCGAGCTTTTGCCCATTGCGTTGGCGATCAACGGTCGCTTGATCACCCTGTACTGATCGGCAAGATGGCTGCGCGGCGCATGGGGAACCAGGAAGTCCTCGCCGGCAAGACGCTTCAGATCCAGTTCGATCTGCCGCGACACGTAGTTTGCTGCTGTTAGGCCTTGTGCCGCGGTGAAGTCGCTCGGCTCCAGGACGGCAGAGCTCTGCGCCTCATGTCCATCCGCGGACGCCTCGACTTCAGGCACCGTGATCCCGGCCTCGCGGATCTGGGCCAGGCGTTGCGCCGCCTGCTCGATCAAGCTGCTCATTGACGTCAACCCGCTTGCCGCGTGGCAAGAATCGAAACCGTGACCATGGCCACCAAGAACACCGAGAACAAGCCCCCGACGCCGGCATAAAACCGCAGGTTCAGCATGCGTTCGCGACGCCGATCCACATCGGACAGGATAATCGACACCACCCCCAGCAGCGGCAAGCCTGTCCGCTCGCGCAAATCCTGCGCATCGTAGAAGACTGGCCGCAACTGGCTGCCAGCCAATGCAGTGCCCAAACCGGCGACCAATGCCGCTACCAAGGCGGCGGGCAGCAGCAGCATGCGGTTCGGCGACACCGGGCGGGGCGAAACGCGCGGAGGGTCAATCAGACGGAAATCGACCACGCCCGACGCCATTTCCAGTTCGCCGGACATCGCGGCCGACTGACGCCGGGCCACCAGATCCTCGTAATTCTTCTTGATGATCGCGTAGTCACGATTGAGTTGCGCTGCCTCCGCCTCGATGGCCGGAGCCACTTTGCTCGACGACTTTGCCGCCGCATATCGCGACTGGTACTCAGCCACCCGAGCCTTCAACGCGGCCACCTGCACCTCCGATGTGGCCATCACCCGCGACAACTCTTGCTGGGCCAGCGACGCGTTGGCACCTCCCGCAATTGCCGGCGTCGCTGCTGCCGCCTTGCGCAGTTCAGCCACCTCACGCCGCTTCTGCTCTTCAAGATCCTTGATCAGCCGGCGCACGTTCACCACATCTGGATGCTGCTCTGTGTAGCGCTGCAACATCGCATCCAGCGAACGCCGCTGCGCCTCCAGGCGCGCATCGATTTCGGGCGTCGAAACACTGAGCTTTGATTCTTCGAGCAGGCTCTGCGTCACGTTGGTCGCGCCAGCCGGATTACGTTCTGCCTCCAGTTGCTTGCGCGCTGCATCGCGCGCATTCTCTGCCTCGCGCAACTCCAACTTGGCTGTCTCAAGCTGCTGAGAAATGCCAGCCAAGCGGGACGCGGAGTCTTTGCCGTCACCAGTCTGCAGGTCGATGTTGCGGATCCGAAACTCCTTCAACCGCGCCTCGGACTCTTCCAGTTTGGCCTCATAGCCCTTAATTTGCTCGTCTAGGAAGACCTTGGCCGAATCGGTGTCTTTGCGACTCGCGCCCAAACTAGATTCGACGAAAATCGACACCATCGACTGGATCACGCGCTTGGCACGGTCTTTGTCAGCCTCGGCATAGCTCAGGGTGTAAAGGTTGTCGCGCCCGGTGCTGCGGATCTGCACCGACTTCATCAGGCTTTCGATCAACTGCTCCTGCTGCGCCTTGGTGGCCGATTTAAGGTCCAGATCAGCCATCCGTACCAATTTCTCGATGTTCGGCCGGCTGATCAGCGTACGGCTGAGCATGGACACCTGCTGATCAATGTTGGGCTGGACCGCCAAGCCGGACATCAGCGGCTTTAGGATCGACTGGGTATCGACGAAGATTCGCGCCGACGCCTCATAACTGTCAGGAATGCGAAACACCACCACCGTACCGATGATGGCAACGACCCAAGCCAAGATGAGGCCCGGCCAGCGATGCTTCCACATTCCGCGCGAAACGGTGGAAAGCTGTCTGATGAGTTCTTCCATCGTCGCCCGACTTCAAGACTGCAATGAGTTGGACATGAGCAAACCACAGGTCAGAACAAGCCCTGGGGCACGATCAGGATGTCGCCCGGCTTCACCTCGACATTCGCCGACACATCACCGCGCTTGAGTAGATCCTTCAGACGCACCGAGTACTGCTTGTTACCCTCGCTCGTGCGGAGAATCGAGGCCTTGTTGCCGTCGGCGAAATCGGTGATGCCGCCCACGGCGATCATCACATCCAGCAGCGTCATGTTTTTCTTGTAATTGAGGAACTGCGGCTTGGCAGCTTCGCCCACCACCCGGATCTGCTCGCTGTACGGCCCCACGAAGCTGTTCACCAGCACCGTGACCACGGGATCGCGAACATATTTGCCCAGTTGCTTCTCGATGTCTCGGGCAAGTTCGGACGAGGTCTTGCCTTGGGCCGGAAGTTCATCAACCAGCGGCGCGGCGATCTTGCCGTCGGGCCGCACCGGCACCGACATCGACAGTTCCGGATTGCGCCAGACGATGATGTTCACGCCGTCGCCCGCGCCGATGATGTAGGTATAGTCTTGTACGTTGGCGCTGGCAGGAGCCGGCGGGTAGACCGGCTGGTTGGCGCAACCCGCCAGCAGGGCAGAGAACACTGCCACTGCAGCGAGCCAGGAGCGATGAATCCGTGTGTTGAACGACATGCGCACGTTGTAGTTTCCGTTGTGGAGGTCGGTGAGCCCGCGACGGGCCAGTCACCCGGAATGATCACAGACTCCGACATCGGCGGTGTGGATGCCTGCCCTGTCCGGAGCGTCCTGCCAAGGCGGCAATGATGTCATAGCTTTTCGGCACATCTATTGCGGACTGGGGGGTGAACGCCGCGCAGCGCGGCGTCTAGGACGCATAGTTCACGCTACGCAGGCCCCCGGCAGCCGCTCAGGTGCAGCCGCGCCGCCCGCGGCCGATTCACCCGATCACGCCCCCCCCGGCCTTACACGCTGCAATCACCTTACATGTCACGCCCCTTCTCCTACCAGGCCGCTTTCTCCCGGAACATTGGATGGGTGGCCGAGCATGAGCAGGAAATCCTGCGGCTGAAGCGCGTGGCCATTGCCGGCATGGGCGGGGTGGGTGGCGTCCATCTGGTCACGCTGGCGCGGCTGGGCATCGGCGCCTTCAACATCGCCGACTTCGACAGCTTCGACCTGCCGAACTTCAACCGCCAGGCCGGGGCCATGATGTCCACCGTGGGCCGCCCCAAGATCGAGGTTATGGCCGAGCAGGCGCTCGACATCAACCCCGGCATCCGCCTGCGGCAGTTTCCTCAGGGTATCGGCCAGCAGAACCTAGACGAGTTCCTGGACGGAGTTGACCTGTACATCGACGGCCTGGACTTCTTCGCCTTTGATGCCCGGCGCGCCGTGTTCGCGGCCTGCGCGGCCAAGGGCATTCCCGCCATCACGGCGGGGCCGATCGGCATGGGCGCCGCCCTGCTGGTGTTCGCCCCTGGCGGCATGAGTTTCGACGACTACTTCGGCTGGGGTGACCTGCCCGATGTGGAAAAGGCCCTGCGCTTCGCCATCGGCCTGGCGCCCGCCATGCTGCACCGTGGCTATCTGGTGGACGCCCGGGCCGTCGACCTGGCCCGGCGACGCGGCCCGTCCACCTCGATGGCTTGCCAGATCTGCGCTGGCGTGGCCGGCACCGAGGCCTTGAAACTGCTACTGAAGCGCGGCCCGGTGCGGCTCGCGCCGCACGGTACCCAGTTCGACGCCTACACCGGCCGAGTGGCGCGCACCTGGCGCCCGGGCGGGCACCGCAACCCCATCCAGCGCCTGGCCCTGGCCATCGGCCGGCGGCAACTGATGTCCCGGCCGAAAGCGGACAAGGCAGCATGAGCATTTCTCCCGACGCCATCCCTCGGCTCATCGAACTGGGCCGCTGGGCCCCCAGTGGCGATAACACCCAGCCTTGGCGATTTGAGGTCATCGCCCCGGATAATTTCGTCATCCATGGCTTCGACACCCGCACACATTGCGTGTACGACCTGGATGGCCACCCCAGCCAGATCGCCATCGGCGCGCTGATCGAGACGCTTCACATCGCAGCGAGCGAACAGTCGCTGCAACTTGACGTCTCCCGCCGCCGCGACGCGCCGGACACCATACCGACCTTCGATGTGCGGCTCTCAACTGCCGAAGGCCGACGGCCCGACCCCTTGCTATCCGCCATCCCAAGGCGCAGCGTGAACCGCAGTGCCTACAGCACCCGGCCGCTGACCGCCACCGAGATCCACACGCTGGAGAGCAGCCTGCCGGCCGGCTACAGCCTGCGCTGGTATGCCAGCGCCGCCCAACGCTGGCAGTTGGCGCGGCTGATGTTCGCGAATGCCAAGCTCCGGCTGACGATGCAGGAAGCCTACGAGGTGCATCGTTCGGTCATCGACTGGGACGCACGCTTCAGTGCAGACCGGGTCCCCGACGCCGCGCTGGGTCTGGACGCCATGACCCTTAAGCTGATGCGCTGGGCCCTGGCCGACTGGAAGCGCGTCCACTTCCTGAACCAATGGCTAGCCGGCACGGTGATGCCGCGGCTGCAAATGGATTTCATACCCTCCCTTCGCTGCGCCGCGCATGTCGCCCTCGTGGCCGCGTCACCTCTTTCCAATGTGGACGACTATGTGGCCGCGGGACGGGCCGTCCAGCGCTTCTGGCTGACGGCTACGTCGCTGAACCTGCAGCACCAGCCTGAACTGACACCACTTATCTTCTGCCGGTATGTGCATGAAGAGCGTGAGTTCACACGCGAGCCCTTCCTCAGGCAGTTGGGCGCGAAGTTGGCCCAACTGACCGATGCCAGCCTGGAGCTGCCCAGCGCACGGGTGGCTTGGCTTGGTCGGCTTGGCGCAGGAACACCGGCAAGCGCCCGCTCCGTGCGTCGGGCCGTGTCGCAAATGGTGCAGCGTCACTCATAACCGATTTGACACCTCCACTTGATCTTCAACGTCGCGCCAGCGCAAATCTGACGCAGCCGCTGTTCTTTCGGGCAGCCAGCGAAGCAATTAGGCGATACAACGAGCGCCCCACGCCAGACAGGCATTCACCCGCCAAGACATAAGAGCATTAACTGCTACAGATCAAGAAAACTCTGGCTCAAAAGAAAATGGAGCCCCACCAAGGGGCTCCGCTGCCAGCCTGTCTGCGCGCCAGATAAGACCGGTCCAAATTACACCAAACCCAACCGGGTTAAGTATAATTTGCAATCAAACGCTTTGGCTTTAGTTGCGGCGACGGCGCGCCGCCACACCAGCACCCGCCAGCGCAAGACCGACCAGGGCGACTGAACCGGGCTCAGGCACTTTAGAAGAATCCAGCTTGTCGATAGTCAGATCTAGATCCAACTTGCCGTTGGCCGCATTGGTCAAGCCGGCGTAATCGATAATGCCCTGAATCGCGCCGACGCTGGTGAAGTCCACCGCCCCACCAGAGCCACAAGTCACCGACAGCACGTCATCATTGTCACTGTCAGAGGGGTCGCTGTAACCACAGGCGCCGAAAGCGGTAAAAGGAATCGGGGTTCCAGAAGGTGACAGGAAACTATGAGCCTGCGACTCAAACACGATCCGGCTCCAATGGGTGCTATCCGTGTACACCTCGAGAGCGAACGTGAACCCCAAATCAGAGCTCAGCACGGTGAACTGAAACTGATCAGCCTGCGCCGCCAAATTCACACCACCCAGCCCGGTGTAGTTTAGCCCTGTATAGGCATTGCCCGTGTCCGTCACGCCGGTCATGTCACCGGTCGTGCCGGCACCCGTACCCGCACCATCCCAGCGAACCACACCCGTCGATGACTGGAGAGGATTATTTGCAAACTGCAGGTAGCCATCAGCCACGAACAATTTCGAACTTTGCGTACCGTTAGTCTTGCTAACACCCAAATCACGATAGGAACCGATGGCCCCTCCAGTGGGGCCATACTGGGTCGCCCACGTGAATTTCGAGTTAACGGTCTTGTCCTTGGCGACGTACTTAAAATTTGGATCCGACGCATCGTCAAGGTCGACAGTACTCGGTTGATCGAAAAGATCGATCACCACGCTGGCTTGAGCAGCCACGGCGCCGAGCGCCAGCACCGCCGCCGCGAACTTTGAAAGCTTGGACATAACATTCCTTCCCGGAGTCAAAAAAGTAGCCAGCCCTACAGCCCACCTGAAGACGTCGTGACTGAGCAGCCGCCTGAAATGCTGCAAGCGACATCCGTGCCAGTGTGAAATTTCGATGCTCCGTCAACAACTTACGCAAGACTACGGTCAGTCATAGCGACGCCATGTAAGCAATTTCGACAGAAGTTAGGCCCGGCGTTACGCCGCTGTTCTGTGTACTTGAGCCGTCGCCTCGCCGCCGAGGCGCCTGCTCAGGCGCCTGAACGCCGACGTGGCAACCGAACGTATGCTGCCGTTTGCGTCGTGCGGGAGAGACTTGATCCGTTGACAGACACACCCACCCACCGGCCGACCTCGTGGAGTAAGCCACACCTCGTCGGTTGCGAGGTACACCACCAATGCAGTGTGCATCTTATGCAGTAGCGCCCGCATAAACTGGAGCAACGCCCCCCCTGCGATTGAAGTTCTTGTCGCGATGCGATTGGGATGAAAGTCGCCTTGACATCAGCAGTTCCCGTTGCGCATTCGGCCTTGAGGGATCACGCATTGAGGCGGATCGCCTATGCTCAGCTCGCAACTTCTCTTCGAACGAAGACCGCATACGACATGACCCGTCATCATGAAAGCGCGTGGCCCGGCCAAAATAGGCGCGGCCTGACTCTTGCTGCCGTTGGGGCGCTCGCAATCCTCACGGCCGCCTGCGGAGATCGCTTGAGCGCCGACTCCGCGCCTGCCCAAGCGCGGCAAGCGGCTCAGCAGGGGAATCTTGATTTGTCGGCGAGCATTCTGCGGCGCGAACTGGAACAGCATCCAGAAAGCGCCGATGCGCGAGTCCAACTCGCGAGCGTCTTGCTTGAGCAAGGCGAATACGAAAATGCGTCCATCGAACTCGGAAAAGCTCGAAAGGCAGGCGCTCGAGATGACGATGTCATCCCGCTTCTCGCGCGCGCCCTTGTTGAAAGAAAAAAATATCAAGTCGCACTGGATGAATATAGCAGCATCGCCCTGAAAAAGGAGGCAGCTCAAGCCGAACTGAAGACGTTGATGGCTATTGCTCAATTGAGGTTGGGCGGCCCTGAGAAGGCACTTCAAATGGTCGATGAGGTCCTAGCCTCATCCCCTGGCCAAGCGCGGGCTGCCGCGCTGGCGGCACGCCTCCATGCCAACGCCGGGCGCCTCGATAAGGCCTTTGCGGTTCTTGATGCGGCAGCAAAAAGCATTAAAGACGGCGAAAGCGCTGAGATCTGGCTGGCGCGCGCCGATTTGCTGCTCTATGGCAAGCGTGATATAGACGGCGCCAAGAGCGCATATCAAAAAGCCGTCGAAGCTCAGCCTCGAACCGCTTCAGCTCATGCAAGTCTTGTGCAACTGCATTTGTTGAAAAAAGATATCAGCAAAGCCGACGCCGCCCTGAAGGCGATGATAGTGGCGCTGCCCAAACATCCGATGAGCGTATTCACGGCGAGCATTTTGGCATTGCACAAGAAAGATTATCAACGCGCTCGTGAACTGCTACAGCCATTATTGAAAGTTGCTTCTGCAAATGCCGACGTTCTCGCGCTGTCTGGCAGCATCGAACTAGAGCTTGGTAACACGGCCAACGCGATCACACAGTTGCAACGCGCCATTTTTATCTCGCCACAGACTGCACAGCCGCGGAAGACCTTGGCGCGAGCGTGGGTGCGCGAAGGCGCACCCGACAAAGCCCTTGAGGTGTTGGCCCCATTGATTCAATCCAATACCCAGGACACGGAGCTCTTCGTCATTGCCGGCGGCGCCCATTTGGCGGCGAACCGCCCGTCTCAAGCCGAGACCTTCTATTCGAAGGCACTGGCGAAGACTCCGGATGACACCAACGTGAAGACCCAGATCGCAATGATCAAGATGCGGTCAGACCCGAGCCAGGCGTTGTCATTGCTCCAGGACACAGCCGCCAATTCCGCCGACACCATCGCCGATATGGCGCTGATTGCCGCCCAACTCCAGAAGCGCGACTTTGACGGCGCAAAGAAGTCAATCGACCTGCTTCAATCCAAGGACACCAAGAGCGCCCAACCCGCGATGCTTCTTGGGCAATTGGCGATGATGAAGCGGGATTTCAAGGGCGCCAGATCCAGCTTCGAGCAAGCTCTCGGGATCGACGGCACCAACGCCGCGGCTGCGCTTGCACTTTCGTCGCTTGACCAACTTGAAGGCAGTTCGGAGAAGGCCGAAGTGCGGCTCAATGAGTTCATTGGAAAGAATCCCAGAGCAATCAGCGCTCGCTTGGCCGTCGCTAGTAGTCAGGAGCGCCGAGGCGCAAGCCATGGCGTTATCCTGAAGACCTACAGCGAGGCGATTGCCGCGAACCCAAGCGATTCGAGCGCGCGCTTGGCATATATGGGGTACCTACTCAAACGCAACGACAGCAAGGGGCTGCTTGATGCGGCACAGTCAGCCGCCGCAGCGATACCAGAAGATCTTTCCGTACTCTCGATGTTGGGGACTGCACAGTTATTGACTGGCGACGTCAATCAAGCTGTGGCCACCGGACAGAAGCTTGTCAATAAGGCGCCTTCGAGTTCCAAGGCTTATGCGCAACTGGCACAGGCCGAGGTGATCGCCGGGCAATCCGTGCGTGCGGAAAAGAGTTTCAAGCGAGCGCTGGAGTTAGATCCGACGAACATGCAGGCGTCGCGAGGACTCATTGCGCTAGGGTTGAACAACAAGCGGCCAGAACTTTCTCTTGATGCTGCCAAAGCTATTCAACGCGACAGGCCAAACGACGGACTTGGCCACTTGCTTGCGGGTGACATATTGCTGCGGCTGCGACGTCAAGCTGAGGCCTTGGAAACATACAGAGCGGGACTTTCGCGAAAGTATCCACTCAACCTTCCATCGAGGGTATATCTGCTGACAAAGGAATTGAAGGGAGATGTGCCAGCAAGCAAATTCTCGGGCGAGTGGCTCCAAAAAAACCCCCAAGATATCGGATTCAAGTTCTTTGTAGGTAACATCGAGCTGGAAGCATCCCGCTTGCCCAATGCCGAAAAGCTGTTCTCTGAGATCGTTGAGGCCTATCCTAAACATGTTGCGGCACTGAACAATCTCGCATGGATTCGGGTGCGAGAGGGAAAACAGGGCGCTGTCGCTCTGGCGGAACGCGCACTTACTGAAGCCCCAGACTTCGCCGCGGTACTTGACACGCTGGCTCTCGCCCTCGCCGCAGAGGGCCAAATTGACAAGGCCATCAAGAATGCCCAATTAGCGGTTTCCAAGGCGCCGGATGTGCCCTCTTACTACGTTACTCTTGCACGCCTCCAGTTGAAATCAGGGGACAAAGTCGCTGGCAAGGCTTCGCTTGTCGAGGCTGAAAAGCGGCGGCCAGCGCCTGCCCTGGTGGAAGAAATCAATGAGTTGAAGAGGTTGGCCGCTTCGTGATCGGCGTGGCGGCGTGGCGGCGTGGCGGCGTGGCGGCGTGGCGGCGTGGCGGCGTGGCGGCGTCGCTTTGGCTGTCCACCCAATCGGGAGCGGTGCATGGGTGCATCGGCGAGGCGGATGCCCCCCTCGCCGGGACGCATCGTCACGGCCCTGCTGTCCACCTCCGTGCCGGATTACCTCGCCAGACCTCATTCGGGCCGACCACCGAGCCAGACATCAGAACTGATCCGACGACAAGGGTCGCGCCGTCATTGATCAACGTGTTCGGGAAGACAACTGAATTGGCTCCCACCGTCACGTCGCGACCAATGCGCACCGGGCCGCACACCAGTTTGCCGCCAGCGATGTAGTTGGCCGACACCAGGGACGCATTGCCCAGCACGCTGCCATCGCCGATGGTGACGGCATAGGGGTCGTCGATGGCCCCACCTAGGGCCACGTCGCGGCCTACCCGGGCGCCGAACAGCGTTTCGAGCACCGGCTGCAGGAACACCGGGATGAAGGGCCGCAGCGCACCCTGCCCCATCCGGTACGTGACCGTGACCAGCTTCCAGTGGGTGAACTCAGGTGCGTCCTGGTCGTAGGTGCCCGCCGGCAGGGGCCGCCAGTGCAGCAGCAGGCGTACGGCCAGGGCCGAGGCCAGACCGTAGCCCAGCAGGAACAGCACCGGCTCCAGCAGCACGTGGTAGGGCTGCAGCGCCGCCACCAGATGGGCATGCGCCAGCACCGGTACCGCCAGCGCCACCAGCACCAGGGCCGTGATCACCAGCGTGGACAGCAGATAGTCGAGTGCAGTGGCCTTCATCGTGTGCATCCCCCTTGCAGAACCGGACGGCACCTGCCGCCGGCAGCCGGACAAACGGTCAGAATACACGGACGGCACCTGCCCACTGCCACCGGCGCTGCACGGTGTTGCACTCCCACCCAGGTTCTGCCGATACAGCTTGCCGTGACTGAACCTGTTGCCCTTCTCTCCGGAATCCACAAGACCTACCAGATGGACGAGGTTGAGGTGCCCGTGCTCAAGGGCATCGACCTGCTGGTGCGGCCGGCACACTTCACCGTGCTGCTGGGGCCCTCAGGCAGTGGCAAGTCCACGCTGCTGAACATGCTCGGCTGCATCGACCGCCCCGACGCCGGCAGCGTGACGGTGGCCGGCACCGACATCCAGTCGCTGACGGACGACCAGCTCGCCGACTTCCGTGCGGCGAACATCGGCTTCGTGTTCCAGAGCTTCAACCTCATTCCGGTGCTGAGCACCTTCGAGAACGTGGAGTACCCGCTGGTACTGGCGGGCATGCCCCCGGAACGACGGCAGCGCCGCGTGAAGAAGCTGCTCGATCTGGTGGGCCTGGGCGACCGCGCGCGCAACCTGCCCGGACAGTTGTCGGGGGGCCAGCGGCAGCGTGTGGCCATCGCCCGCGCGCTGGCACGCAAGCCCAAGCTGGTGATCGCCGACGAACCGACGGCCAACCTCGACAGCCAGACCGGGGCCGCGGTCATCCAGCTGATGCGGCACATGCAGGAGCGCTATCGCATCTCGTTCATCTTCGCCTCGCACGACCGAAGCCTGATCGAGGCCGCCGACGACCTGATCATGCTGCGTGACGGAGTCATCCAGAAGATCATCCGCAAGGCCGATCCCGCACCGGTTGACGCGCCGGCCACGCGCCCGATGGCAGCCGAGGGCGATGCCATCGTCGTCGAGGACGACGAATGAACCAGACCGTATCGCTGGCCCTGCGCAACCTGCTGCGCAACCGGCGCCGCTCGCTGGCCACCCTGCTGGCGCTGGCGATCGGAGCGGCATCGCTGCTGCTGTTTGGCGGCTACACGGCCGACATCCGTCTGGCCATGCTGACCGAGTACGTCCGCAACGGTGGCCACCTGCAGATCCAGCACCGTGACTACTTCCTGTACGGCAGCGGCAATCCGACGGCCTATGCCATCCGCCAGCACCGCGCGATTGAACAGGCCATTGCCGATGATCCAGCGCTCAAGAGCCAGATCAGCGTGGTGTCGCCCATGCTGCAGTTCGGCGGGGTAGCCGGCAACTACGACGCCGGCGTGTCGCGCACCGTCATCGGCACCGGCCTGGTGGCCGGCGATGTGACGCGCATGCGCCAGTGGAACGAGTTCGGCAGTGCGCAAGTCAGCCCGACCTACCTGCTGGACGGCGCCGCCGCGGACGCCGCCATCGTCGGCACCGGTGTCGCGCGCGTGCTGCTGCTGTGCGAGCCGCTGAAGATTGCCAATTGCCCGAAGCCCGAGGTCGAGAAGGTGGCCAAGGGCCCGGCGCTGGATGCGGACATCGCCGCCCTGGCCGAGATGGAAAGCAAGCCGCAGCCCAAGGCACCCGCCAAGGGCCGTGACAAGGCCAGGCCCGGCACCCCGGCCAAGTCCGAGGCGACGCCGGTGGCCGCCGTGCCCAATGCGAAGATCGAGCTGTTGTCGGGCCATGGCCGTGGCTCGCCCAATGTGGCGGCACTGAACGTGGTGGCGGCCGAGAACCAGGGCACCAAGGAACTGGACGACATCGCCATCGTGCTGCAGTTCAAGCAGGCGCAGCAGCTGGTCTTCGGCCGGACGGAGCCGCGGGCCACCGCCATCATGGTGCAGTTGGTGCACACGGCCGACATGGCCGATGTGCGCCAGCGCCTGCAGGCCCTGCTGCAGCGGGTGGCCCCCGGCGAACCGTTGGCCATCCTCGACTTTATCGAGCTGAACCCCTTCTACACCCAGACGGTGCAACTCTTCGACACCATTTTCGGCTTCATCTTCACCCTGATCGGCGGCATCGTGCTGTTCACCGTGACGAACACGATGAATGCGGCCGTGGTGGAACGCACCACCGAGGTGGGCACCCTGCGCGCGGTGGGACTGCGCCAGGCAGGCATCCGCCAGCTGTTCCTCACCGAGGGCCTGCTGCTGGGGGTGGCCGGTGCGGTAGCCGGTGTGGCCAGTGCGCTCGTGATCTCGGCCGTGGTGAACAGCCTGCACCTCACCTGGCTGCCGCCCGGCGGCTCGGAGCCCCTGCCGCTCACGGTGCGGGTCTGGGGTCAGTTCGGCATGCTGGCGGTCACCGCCATCGGCCTGGTGGTAGTGGCCGCCCTGTCGGCCTGGTGGCCGGCGCGGCGCGCCGCGCAGTTGAAGATCGTCGACGCACTGAGGCACATCTGATGTCGATCCGTTCGAAGCTTTCGCGCCGGGCGCTGCTGTCTGTGGGGGCACTGACGCTGGCCCGGCCGCTGCACGCTGCCGGCGACGCCCAGGCCCTGCTGGTCGCCAGCGACGCCATCCGCAACCCGGGCCAGCCGTTTCGCGTGACCGTCACCCTCACCGAGTTCGAGAAGGGCCAGCAGGTCGACACCAGCCAGCTGGTGAGCTACTCACGCACCATGGAACAGTCGAACGGGCAGTTCGCCAGCCTGCTGCGCTTCGTGCAGCCGGCACGCGACACCGGCAAGCTGCTGCTGAAGAACGGCGGTGACCTGTGGTTCTACGACCCCGGCACCAAGGCCAGCGTGCGCATCTCGCCCCAGCAGCGCCTGCTGGGCGACGCCTCGAACGGCGATGTGGTGACGGTGAACTTCGCCCGCGACTACAAGGCCGCGGTGGCCGCCGAGGAAACCATCGCCGACGGCGAACGCAAGCAGCGCAAGAGCGTCAAGCTGATGCTGACGGCCGCCAGCGAGGACTCCACCTACGCAGCCATCGAGCTGTGGATCGACGCTGAGTCGCGCGCTCCGCTCAAGGCGCGCTTCATGGCCGATTCAGGCCGGCTGCTTAAGACCGCCTACTACCGCAAGTTCCAGCCGCAACTGGGCGCCGACCGCCCCACCGAGACGGTCATCATCGACGGCATCAACCCGCAGTCGGTCACCATCGTCCGGTTCTCGGATTACGCGGCGCGCAACCTGCCCACGTCATGGTTCCAGCGCGACTACCTGCCGCGCTTTCAGGGAGATTGAACAACATGCGCATCGCCGCCGGACGCCCGTCAACACCCTTCATCGCCGCCGCTGCGGCCATGGCCCTGGCGGCCTGGGCAGCCTGCTCGCCGGCCCGGGCCGCCGACGACGACGCCCTGGCGCTGGAGGCACCGACCGATGCCGCCCCAGCCGCACGCGCCGAGACCACCGCTCCCGCGATGCGGCTGTATGGCGAACTGGCCACCGGCCAGCTCTGGCGTCGCGGCGGCCTGGGCCATTTGGACAGCCGGCGCGCCTCGATCGACTACAGCCAGACCTTCCGCCCGGCGCCGGGCTGGCGAATCGTGCTGTCCAACCGCCTGGACGACATGCACCCGGTGGATGCCGGCGAACGGGCCACCACCAACAGCCTGCGCGAAGCCTTCGCCAGCTGGCAGGACGAGGGCGGGCAGACCGTGGTCGAGTTCGGGCGCATCAACCTGCGCAATGGGCCGGCCTACGGCACCAACCCGACCGACTACTTCCGCACCAACAGCCTGCGTGCCATCGCCACGGCCGATCCGCTGGCCCTGCGTGAGAACCGGCTGGGCACGGTGATGCTGCGGGCCCAGCGGCTGTGGGCCGATGGCGGCCTGACCCTGGCCCTGGCACCGAAGCTGGCCGATCACCGCAGCGACGCCCCCTTCAGCCTGGACCTGGGCGCCACCAACGGCCAGCGCCGCGGCCTGCTCACCTGGAGCGGCAAGAGTGGCGACAGGCTCGGCTGGCAGCTGCTGGGCTATGCCGAGCAAGGGCGTGGCCCGCAATGGGGCGCCAACGGCACCGCCCTGCTCTCTGACGCGGTGGTGGCCCATGGCGAGTACTCGCGCGGACGCGAGCACGACCGCCTGGCCGCCCTGCTGGGCGAGGCCGCGCCGTCGTCGGTGCGCAGCCGCTGGACGGGCGGCCTGACCTACACCGCCCCCACGCGCACCGCCATCACGCTCGAGTACGCGCACGACGGTGCTGCGCCAAGCCGCGCGGTCTGGGATGCGGCGGCCGCCCAGGGCACCGACGTGCTGGGCGCCTACCTGCTGGATGCCCAGCAGCGCCAGGACAACGCCTCGCGCGGCGCCTGGCTGGTCTATGTCAGCCAGAAGAGCCTGGGCACCAAGAACCTGGATCTGAACGGCTTCGTGCGGGTCAACGCCGATGACCGCAGCCGCTTCACCTGGGCCGAACTGCGCTACCACTGGGACCGCATCGATGGCGCGCTGCAATGGTGGCAGGCCAGCGGCAACGGTCGCTCCGAGTACGGCGTCATTCCTAACCGACAGTCGCTCCAGGTGATCGTGACGCTTTTCCATTGAGCGCATGGCCAACCTTCAAGCCCGCTGGCTGACATCGGTTCTCGACATTCCACGTGCGCAGTGGGACAGCCTCTGGCCGCCCCAGGCCGAAGGCTATGACTTCTACCGATGCCAGGAGGAAGCCGGCATCGAGAACTTCGAGTTCTTCTACCTGGGCCTGTATGCGGGCGACCGGCCGGTGCTGTTCGCCCCCATGTTCACCGCGCCCTTCAACATGGGCCTGGCCATGGACGAGACCTGGCGCGCCCGGCTCGAGAAGGTGCAGGCGCGGTGGCCGGGCTTCCTGGTGTTCAAGACCCTGTTCTGCGGCTCGCCCACCGGTGAATGCAACGTGGTGGGCGTCGCCGACGACTTCCGCCAGGACCCGGCGCTCTATGCGGCCCTGGACCGTGCGCTGATGGACATGGCACGCCAGCGCCGCGTGTTCATGGTGGTGTTCAAGGATCTGCTCGATACCGATGCCGAACGCTTCGCGCCGATGAAGCGCCTGGGCTGGTTCGGTGGCGACAGCATGGACACCGCCGTTCTGGACACGCCATTCAGCAGCCTGGACGAGTACCTGGCCCAGCTGGGGCCACGTACGCGTAAGGAACTGCGGCGAAAGCTGCGGCAGTCGACGCAGGAACTCGAGGTCGAGACGGTCACCCGCATCGACGACATCGTCGATGAGGTGTACCGACTCTACAAGGGTGTGCACGACCAGGGCGTGATGAGCTTCGAGGTGCTGACGCCGGCCTACTTCCTGAACTTCTGCCGCCACATACCCGACAACACCGTGTACTTCCTGTACTGGACCAAGGGTGACGGCCAGGGACGGCGGCTGGTGGGCATGGACTTCTGCCTGCACTACGAAGACCGCCTGCTGGCCAAGTACACCGGCATGGATTACACGGTCTCGCGCGAGCTGAACCTCTACTTCATCGGCCTTCTGAGCAACATCGACTGGTGCATCCGCCACGGCAAGAAGCGCTGCCTGCTGGGGCCGGGCAGCTACGCCGTGAAGCAGCAGATGGGCGCGAGACTGGTGCCGCTGCGCACGCTCACCAAGCTGGTCAATCCGCTGCTCAACTGGTTCCCGAACCGATTCGCCTGAGGCCCCATGGACGCGCCGTCGCCCCCGCCCCCCGACACCGCAGCGCCGGGCGCACCGGCAACCCAGGCGGACACCCACACCGTGCCCATGCTGTACTGGGTGCTGCTGGCCGTGGCCATCGTCAGCGAAGTGGCCGCCACCAGCCTGCTGAAGTTCACCGAGGGGTTCACGCGGCTGTGGCCGTCGGTGGTAGTCATCGCGTTCTACGAGCTGTCGTTCATCCTGCTGACGGTGGTGACGCGCCGCATTGCCATGCCGGTGGTCTATGCCACCTGGGGTGGCGTGGGGGTGGCCATGGTCACCGTCGTGGCCTGGGCCTGGCTAGGCCAGCACCTGGATGCGGCCGCGCTGCTGGGTATCGGCATGATCACCGCCGGGGTGATCGTGATCCAGGGCTTCTCGGAGTCCACTCATGCTTGACTGGTTGATCCTGTTCGCCGCTATCGTGGCCGAGGTGATGGCCATCACGGCGATGAAGCTGACCGACGGCTTCAAGAAGATTTGGCCCTGGGCGGTGGTCATGGCGCTGTGCTTCGCCTCCTCGCTGTACCTGATGAGCCTCACGCTGGACACCATCCCCGTGGGCATCGTGTACGCCACCTGGACGGGTTCGGGCCTGGTGCTGATCACGCTGGTCAGCCAGGTGTTCTTCCGCCAGACCATGGACCGCCCGGCACGCCTGGGCATCGGCCTGATCCTGGGCGGTGTGATCGTGCTGCAGACGTTCTCGAACTCGGTGCCGCGCTGAACGACGCACGGCCGCGCCCCGCGGTGGCGATGTGCTTCAGCCCGTGACGCCCAGCCGGCCCAGGGCCTGCGCCAGTGCCCCGGCGGCCAACGGCGATGGCGCCAGGCCGGCCTGGAGACGCCGAGCGGCCAGACGGGCCGGCTCGGCACGCACGGTGTCCAGTGCTGTGCGCAGCGCCCCGGGGTTCAGGCGGTCGGTACGCAGCACCACCGCTGCACCAGCCGCCACCAGCGGCGCCATGTTCAGGAACTGGTCCATGTTGGTGGCCAGGCCCAGCACCGGCACGCCCGCCGCCAGCGCCTGCTGGGTGCCCATGCTGCCGCCATTGCAGACCATCCAGGCCGAGCGCTCGGCGGCCTCGTCGCCGGGCAGGTAGGGTGCGATGCGGGCATTCGGGGGTACCCTGGCCGGCGGTGCCCCACCGGCGGTGGAGGCCATCACCCGCACCGGCGCATCGGCCAGCGTGTCCAGCAGCACCTGCAGGGCCTGGGGCGGGCCGGAACTGCCCAGCGTGACATACACCCACGGCAACCCCGGTGTGGCCGTTTCCGCCCACCAGTCGGGCAGCGCCATGGGCGGCACCCAGGCCAGTGACCCGACCCAGCTGGCCTGACCGTCGGGCTGCACCTCGGGAAACAGGGCCGGCACGTCGGGCAGCAGCAGGTGGTCACTGTCGGAATAGGCGCGGCGCAGGTCGTTGCCGAAGCCCGGCATGCCATACGCACGACGCAGCCGGTTCATCGGGCCGCAATGCTGGAAGAACGCGATCGGCCGGCCCACGGCGAACAGCGTCCGGGCCAGCGGCAGCGGCAGGGCGCGTGACAACGGCAGCACCGGCATGGGATAGCGTGGCGGCGCCAGTGGCGTCCAGTAGGCGTTTGCGATGGCCAGGTAGGGCACGCCGGCGCGCCGTGCGCTCACCGACAGAGTCAGGCGGAAGTCGCCGACCACGGCATCCGGCCGCTCAGCGGCGATCAGGGCCGCGTCTTCCTCGGCATAGCGGGCCAGTGTCTCGTACGAATAGACCGGCGCGCCACGTGCCAACCGGTCATTGAAGTCGACCGGCGCCACGCTGTCCAGATCGACACGGCGCCAGCGCGGATCGGTGGCGAAATTTGCATAGCGTGGCGTGCAGGCCAGCACGATCTCGTAGCGCGTCGGGTCGAGCAAGCGTGCCAGCGCCACCGGCCGCGCCACATGGGCGAGGGTCACGCCCTCGGCGAACATCAGCAGCTTCAGGCGGCGGGAGGTCATGTTGCGAGACCGGAGCCAATGCCGCCCGCTGACCCGGCCCGCACGGTCCGGGCGTTGGGGGGGCGATGGCTACTTGGTCGTGATGGCCAGACGGTTCATCAGATCGTACAGCGTCGGCCGGCTCACCCCCAGCAGTTCGGCGGCCTTGGCGATGTTGCTGTCGGTGCGCGCCAGCGCGGCCAGCACGGCCTGGCGCTCGGCGGCCTCGCGGATGGCGCGCAGGTCCAGGTCGCCGTTCAGCATCGGCGCGGTGATCTGGTCCTCGGCCTGCGGCGCAGCGGCCGGCGCGCTCAGGCCCATGTCCTGTGCCGTCACTCGGTTGCCATCGGCCATGATCGCCGCGCGGCGCATGGCGCTGAGCAGTTCGCGCACGTTGCCCGGCCAGGCATGGGCCTCGATGGCGCGGGCGGCGTCCTCGCCCAGGCTCATCGCGCCGCGCTTGTTCTCCTGCGCGAAACGGCGCAGGAACGCATGCGCCAGCAGCACGGCATCACCGCTGCGCGCGCGCAGCGGCGGGATGTCGACCACGATCTCGGCCAGGCGGTAGTACAGGTCTTCGCGGAAGCGGCCGTCGGCAATCTGGCCCTTGAGGTTCTGGTGCGTGGCGCAGACCACGCGCACATCCACCGGGATCTCCTGGCGTCCGCCCAGGCGCTCGATCTTGCGCTCCTGCAAGAAGCGCAGCAGCTTGGCCTGCAGCGGCATCGGCAAGTCGCCGATCTCGTCGAGCATCAGCGTGCCGCCGTTGGCGGTCTCGATCTTGCCGACGGTGGTCTTGGTGGCGCCGGTGAAGGCGCCACGCTCGTAGCCGAAGAGTTCGCTTTCCAGCAGGTTCTCGGGGATGGCCGCGCAGTTGATGGCCACGAACTTGCCCTTGCGCTTGCTGGCGTTGTGCAGGCCGGTGGCCAGCACTTCCTTGCCGGTGCCGCTCTCGCCCAGCAACATCACGGTGGCGTCGCTGGGCGCCACCTTCTCGATCATGCGGCCCACGCGCAGCATGTCGGGGTCGCGCGTGATCAGGCCACCCAGGGTCTCGCTGGGCTGCACGGCCTGCAGGCGGCGGTTCTCGCTCTGCAGCTCGAACAGGCGGTAGGCGCGCTCGATCGTCAGCGCCAGCAGCTCGGGCTCGAAGGGCTTGGCGAAGAAGTCGTAGGCGCCCAGCGAGATCGCGCGCAGCGCATTGGCGCGGTCGTTCTGGCCGGTGAGCACGATGATCTTCAGGTCGCCATCAAGCTCCAGCAACTGGCTGAGCAGGCGAAAGCCCTCGCCGGTGCTGTCAGGGTCGGGCGGCAGGCCCAGGTCCATCGTGACCACGGCCGGGCGGTGCCGGCGGTAGGCGGCCAGGGCCGATTCGCGGTCGCTGGCGGTGACCACGTCGAAGCGGTCGAGCGACCACTTGATCTGCTTTTGCAGCGCAAGGTCGTCCTCGACCACCAGCAACGGACGGTCATTGTCTTGGCTCATAGCTTGGCGGGAGAGGTGGGGACGTGGAGATCGCTGCCGGTGCGCAGATCGAACAGGGGCAGCAGCATGGTGACGAGCGTACCCACACCGAGCTCGCTCTTGACGTCGATCTGGCCACCGAGCTCCTTGACGTACTGGAAGCTCTCGAAGGTGCCGATGCCCATGCCGCTGGTCTTGGTGGTGTTGAAGGGCCGGAACAGGCGGTTCTGGATGAACTCGGGGCTCATGCCGGCACCGGTGTCGCCCACTTCGACGACGGCCCGGCCGGCCGATTGCGACAGCCGCAGCCACACCTTGCCAGAGGCCGGCGTGGCCTCCAAGGCATTCTGCACGACATGGCCGATGACCCGCTCCACGCGCTCGGGCTGGCCGCGGGTGGCCACGCGGTCGGCCAGGTCCAGCACCAGCTCGCGGCCGCGCTGCTGGGCCGTGGTCTGCAGGCGCTGGGCGATGGCGGCCAGATCGACGCCGGCCTGGGTGCCCGTGGGCCGCTGGCCTTCGCGCAGTTGCAGCATCAGCTGGCGCATCTTCTCGACCGAGTTCTGCACCGTCTCCAGCATGTCGGCCTGGAATTCGGGGTTGTCGCGGTGGCGCTCGGCGTTCTTCAGCATCAGCGCCAGCTGCGTGACGATGTTCTTCAGGTCGTGCACCACGAAGGCCGACATGCGGTTGAAGGCCTCGAACTTGCGCGCCTCCAGCAAGGCCTCGGTGGCGTGCATCTGGGCCAGGAAGGCGGCCGCCTGGCGGGCCGCGGTCTTCAGCAGGTCGCGCACTTCCCAGTTCAGCTCGACCGGCGCGCGCGGGCGGGTCAGCACGACGAAGCCGTTGAGCTCGTCCGCGACGATCAGCGGCACCACCACCCAGGCCTGGGGCAGCGCGCGCAGCCAGTCGGGCAGCACGGCCAGGGCATCGCGCTCGGTGGGGGCATGGCGGTCGGCCGCCAGGTTGAACAGCCACTCACGCTCGCGCATCAGGGTGCAGAACGGCGAATCGAGCGGCTCGCGGCCATCCACCGCAGGCAGGTTCCAGGCTGCGGCGAGCACGCAGCGGTCCTCGCCGATCACCTTCAGCCACAGGCCCCCGCCCTGGGCCTCGACCATGTCGGCCAGGCCGCGCACGACGGTGGTGCCCACCTGCTGCGGATCGTCGCTGCTGCTGAGCTTGGCGGTGAAGCGCAGCCACTCGTTGCGGTAGTCGTAGCGGTAGCGGAAGAAGTGCTTGCCCAGGAACACCCGCAGCCGCGCCCGCATCGACGCCGAGGCCAGCACCACCCCCAGCAGCACCAGCGCCGCGAACAGCAGCGCGGCCTGCAGGGCACCGCCCCAGCTGCCGCCCACCACGCGCACGTAGTAGCCGGCGCCGGCCATGACCAGCAGGTAGCCACCGATCATCAGCAGCGAGGCCGAGTAGAACGCCGCCGCCTGCGAGATCTCGATCTTGGTCAGCCAGCGTGCATGGCGGCGCGAGGCCACCACCAGCAACCCGACCATCAGCGCATGCGCCAGCCCCCGCGCGTCGGCCACGTCCAGGTCGAGCCGTCCGAACAGCATCGACTGCGAATAGAGGTACAGGTCGTAGACGAACAGACCGGCCAGGCCCAGGCACAGCGGCTTGGCCGACCAGGTCGACTGCTCGGACTGGTTGCGGAACACCTGCTCGACCAGCAGCAAGCCGGCCACCGCCCAGGCCAGCAGCAGCGAGGCCGTGGCGCGTGAGATGTCGACCGCGCCCTCGTCATGCGTGGCCAGCCAGGCGTTCAGCGCCAGGCCGCCCAGGACCAGCAGGCCCAGCAGCCACCAGCCCCAGCCGCGACGCGACGCGGCCCGGTCCGTCCCGGAGACGCGGCCGTGCGCCGGCAACAGGCTGAGCAGGAACGCCAGCCACGCGGCGTAGCGTGCGTTGTCGAGCAGCAGGGCCAGATGCCAGGTGACGCGCTTGCTCGAATCCAGGTCGATCCACGCGCTGGCGGCCCAGGCCGCCGAGGCCAGCACCGCGCCCAGGTACCAGCGCGACGACGGGCCGCGGTTGGCGCGCAGCAGCCCCAGGCGCCACAGCCACAGGGCATACAGGGTGTAGGCGGCCGTTGCCGCGCCGTAGCCCAGCCTCAGCAGGCCGTCGGAGGTGTCGAACATCGGTGACGAGGGCGCCGCGAGGCCTGCGCTCAGCCGCGGGCCGCGCGAAGCAGCTTCATTGCGCGCCCTTGCCGGTGAGCACCACGCCCACGGTCTCGAACAGGATCACCAGGTCGAGCAGCAGGCTGTGGTTCTTCACGTAGTACAGGTCGTACTGCAGCTTCTCCTGCGAGTCTTCCACCGACGACCCGTACTGGTAGCGCACCTGGGCCCAGCCGGTCACCCCCGGCTTGAGGCTGTGGCGCACCGCGTAGTACGGGATCTCGTTGGTCAGCTGCTCGACGAAGAACGGCCGCTCGGGGCGCGGCCCCACCAGGCTCATGTCACCGCCCAGCACGTTGAACAGCTGCGGCAGCTCATCGATGCGGGTCTTGCGGATGAACAGGCCCACGCGGGTGATGCGGCTGTCGTTCTTGGTGGCCCAGCGCGGCTTGCCGTCCTTCTCGGCATCGGTGCGCATGCTGCGGAACTTCACCACCTTGAACACCCGGTTGTTGGCGCCCACACGCTCCTGCTTGTAGAAGACGGGGCCCTTGCTCTCCAGCACCACGGCGATGGCGGCCAGCAGCATGATCGGCGAGGCCAGCAGGATCAGCAGCGACGAGAAGAAGATGTCGAAGGCGCGCTTGACCGCGGTGCGGTAGAAGCCCTGGTTAAAGCCGTCACCGAACACCAGCCAGCCGGCATTGACGAAGTCGATGCGGATCTGGCCCAGCATGCGCTCGAAGTAGGTGGTCAGGTCGAACACCCGCACCCCCGACAGCTTGCAGTCGAGCAGCTCGCGCAACGGCATGCTGCCGGCGCGGCGCTCGGTCAGCGCCACGATGATCTCGTCCACCCCCAGGCGCCGGGCCGACTGGATCAGCGATTGCGTCGTCGGCAGGCGCTCGGCCTCGGGCACGGCCGGCTGCTTCTCGTTGGGGCCGGGGTAATAGCCCACGATGGTGGCCAGCGGATCGGCGGCGCGCAAGGTGGCGCCCACCATCTGCGCAGCCGGACCGGCGCCGAACACCAGCACGCGCGAGCCGGCGCGCGATTGGGTGGCCCAGTAGCCCATCACCACACGGCGCAGGATCAGGGCCACGATGACCAGCATCGCCGAGGTGCGGATGGCCACCGAGTCGCCGAAACCCACCGGCAGCAGGCTGAAGATCTGGTAGGTCAGCAGCACGGCCAGCCCCAGTGCCACGCCCATGCGCAGCATCGACTGGGCGAACGACCACTCCTGCACCCGCTGGTACAGGCCCGACAGTCCGTTGATCATGAACAGGCCGGCTGCCAGGGCCAGCACCTGGGGCCCGGCGCTGGGCAGGGCCCGCACCACGTTGTCGGCCTGGACCAGCACCACGCCGGCCAGCGCCAGCAGCGACAGCAGGAAGTCGAAGGCGATGCGCTGCACCGTCCAGGTGTGGAAATAGTGATTGAAGAGCCTGACCACCGAACACTCCCACTGCGCGCTGCCGCACAGCCTCCCTGCGGACGTCGCGGCGCCCGTTCAGAAACGCGTCGGGCCCCGCACAAGGGCCCTGTCGCAGGCTGCCGGCAAGCGGGCGGCACGACATGCGCCACCCCAATCCCTGCCCTTCGGCACTTCCACCGTTCCACTGTACGCAGCCCCGCAGTCCGGCATCTGGCACTGCGAATGGCCCGCGCGACGGATGTCACGGCAGTCGGAGATTCTTACACCGTGGCACCCGGCCGCCATTGATGCAACGCCGCTGCAGCCCCTGCGCGTGCAGGGTTCACACCCCTCGATCAGGGTGGGTCAGGCCGGTTCGGCCAGCGGTTCGCGGTGCTTCGCCACCGCATGTGGCCGCACGCCTGGCCGGTCAGGCACCGTGGCCGAAGGCGCGGCAGGGGCTGCGGCGGGCGTGTCAGGCACGGCCGCCGGCTCGGCCACGCTCAGGTCACGGTGGGTGCGGCCACTGTGCAGGGCATCCACGCAGCGCTGCCAGGCGGCGTCCGGGTTTGCCACCTGGAAGCCGTGGTACGTGACGCCCTGGCTGACATGGCAGCGCACCGCGCGCGCCTCGACCACGGCGGTGTCGGCCGTGCCCAGGTCGACGGTGAGCAGGCCCGTCGTGCCCTCGGGCAGCGGCGTGGGGCATTCGGCCAGGAAGCCGTGGCGCGACAGCTCGATGACCTGCAACGGGTAGGCGATCGACGCCCCGTACGACGCCACCTCCAGCTGCGCCGGGCAGCGCAGCGAGAAGCGCTGGTGCCGGCGCAGGGTCGCCCCCAGCGAGGCGCCGGCGCGCGGCATCGGCAGCACACCGGCGTAGTCGTCCAGGTCGTAGATCGAGCGCAGCAGCAGGCGCTTGCGGTCGTCCAGCGTCTCGAACACCTGGGTGCGCTGGTTGAAGAAGTAATCCATCATCGCCGGCGTCAGCACCGGGTCGTTGGTGGTGTGAAAGCGCCGCTCGGGCCAGCGGATGTTGGGCAGCGGATCCACGTACAGGTAACGGTGGAGGTTGCGGTGAGCGGGCCGGTCGCGGTAGAGCAGCCGGGTCTGCTCGGGCGACTGCTGCAGATCCAGTGTGGCCCCCACGGCCGGTGCGCCGTTGGCGAAGTCGTAGTTGTCCACCTCGCAGGCCTGCAGCCGGGTGAAGGCCAGCAGGCCCTCGTACATCTCGATGCGGTTGGGGTTCACCGCGATCACCAGGTGGCGGGTGTCGAAATAGTCGCGCGCGTACTCGCGCATGAACTTCATCAGCGGGAACAGCACCTGGCCGCCAATGCCGCGGTAGCGCGGATCGACCGCCAGCGACGACACCTCGGTGATGTTGCCGCCCTTGGCGCGCACCGCGGTCAGGTCGAACACCGACTGCAGCGGGAAGCCGAACACCCCCTCGCGGATGATGCTGATCGTGCCGACGACCTTGCCGTCCCACTTGGCGCACAGCGTGGTGGTGGTGGGCAGCGCGTGGTAGACCGTGACACGCAGCCCCGAGGGGTCGGGCTTCATGAAGCCGGCGTTCACGTACGAGTCGTGCAGGATGCGGAAACAGTCTTCCAGTTCATCCTGGGTCTCGGCGATCTTCAGTTCCAGCCGCGGATCGGGCGCCGGGTCGCAGCGCACCATCGCGCGGTAGAAGGCGAAGCGCCACGCCTGGGGCAGCAGTGCCAGTCCGTCGCGCAGGGTGTCGTGTGCCGATTTGCGCACACGGGAGATCAGGGTCCGCTTCATGGGCTTGCTCGGTGTCCGTGGGGGCGGCGGGTCCGGGCGATCGCGCTGCGATCGCCTGTGCACGCCTGTCGGTAACTACGGCCGCGGCGAAGACGGATTCAGGGCGAAGAGTGTCACTTCAGTAACCAGCTGTAATGCCGAGCGGCCCGGCCTTGCGCCAGCTCAAACCGGCGCTCGGGGCAGCCAGCGGGGCGCGGCCGGCGGGTGCGGCGCGGCCTGCAAACGGGCCAGCAGGCCCGGCAGCGACAGCGTCTGGGTCAGCAGGAGCCCCAGGTGGCGGGCACTGCGCCGCAGCACGCGGTCGAATGGCGTCCATTCGAAGCCGTCCATCTCCTGCCGCTGCCGGCCCCAGGCATCGGTGTACCGGCTGCTGCAATGGCACAGGCCGACATCGAAGGCCGGCACCCGCACGGCGTACAGGTGCAGGTCCTTGCTGCGCTGGTAGGCCAGGCGGCCCAGGTCGAGCAGGGGCTCATCGGCCAGGTCCAGCCCGCATTCCTCGCGCGTCTCGCGCAGGGCCGCGGCCTCTGGCGGCTCGCCCGGCTCGATGCCGCCCTTGGGGATGTCCCAGTGCCAGGCACCGGTGACATGGCACATCAGCAGTTCGGCCCGGTCGTTCAGTACCAGGATGCCGCAGGACAACTGCTTCATCGCCGCGGCACCAGGCTGGCATACAGCACGGTGCCCACCGCGGCCAGCGCCAGGCAGACCCAGATCACCGGCGTGTAGCTGTGCCAGGCGTCGAAGGCCGCACCGGCCAGCCACGGGCCGGCCAGGTTGCCCAGCGCCGCGCCGCTGTACAGCGTGCCCAGGATGGCCGAGACCGCCCGCGGACCGAACAGGTCCATCACCAGCGCCGGCATCAGCGACACCATGCCGCCGTAGCTGAGGCCCAGCCACAGCGCGAACACCGCCATGGCCGCATAGCCATCGGCCGCCCACCACACCAGGTACGACAGGCCCAGCGACGCCTGGGCCAGCGCCAGCGTCAGCGGCCGGCCGAAGCGGTCGGCCGCCGCGCCGATGGCAAAACGTCCCACCAGACTGCCGATGCCGATCAGCCCCACCAGGCCCACGGCCTGGGCATCGGGCACACCCAGGTCGCGCGCGGCGGCCGACACATGGGCGAAGGGCACGAACATCACCGGCCCGGCGACGATGGTGGCCAGGTACATGCGACGAAACGGCGCGCTGCGCACGGCCTCGCCCAGCGTGTGGCCGGCCACAGCGCCGCCGCTGCGCGCGGTGGCGGCCGGTGCGCGGCGCAGCAGCCACGTGGCGCCCACGCCCAGCACCAGCACGCCAGCGGCCAGCGCCTGCAGTGCGCCACGCCAGTGCAGCGCGGCGATGGCGGCCGTGGCCAGCAAGGGTACCGCCACCGTGCCGGCCCCGATGCCCGCACTGGCGATGCCCGCGGCCAGCCCGCGCCGGCGCGTGAACCAGGGCTGCACGCAGGCGATCGACGGCGTGTAGACCAGCGCAATGCCCACGCCCACGCCCCCACCGTAGGCCAGGTACACGGCGGTGATGCTGGTCGCCAGGCTGGCCCCCAGCAGGCCGGCCGCGATGCACAGCATGCCGGCGCTGCAGACGAGGCGCGGGCCGAAGCGGTCGGCCAGCAGGCCGCCGCCGGCGCCGCCGACGAAATAGATCAGGCCGCACAGCCCGAACACCAGCGACACCTGCGCGCGCGGCGCCCCAAAGGCCTGGGCGAAGGGCTCGAAGAACGCGGCGAACGAGTACGAGACGCCGAAGATGACCGCCAGCGCCACGAAGCAGGCCCACACCACCACCCAGGCCCCGGCCGGCTCGGCCTCGGCAACGTGGGAGTGGGCGGAAGAGGCATCGGCCATCGTCGGCCCAGTGTAGGAGGGGCGGCGGCGCCTGGGTGTCGCCACGGCGGCGCAATATGCTGCAAACCATGCCTCGGTAGAAACACCGAGCATGCACTATATTGCTTGACTTCAACGGGGCCGGCCGTTACCTTGCCGCCCAAGCCCAAACAGCCTGGGCGAGCGCGCAAGGACGGCCCGCATGGCGGGCCCGCACGGAGACGACCACGATGCATTTCCCGTTCTCGAAGCTGGCCCTGGCCACCGTCGCAGCCACCCTGAGCCTGGCCACCACCACCGCCTCGGTGGCGCAGCAGGCGCCGCTGAAGGTGGGCTTCATGCTGCCCTACACCGGCACCTTCGCGGCGCTGGGTGATGCCATCGAGAAGGGCTTCAAGCTGCATGTCGATGAACAGGGCGGCAAGCTGGGCGGCCGCGCCATCCAGTACTTCAAGGTCGACGACGAGAGCGAGCCGAGCAAGGCCACCGACAACGTCAACAAGCTGATCAAGCGCGACCAGGTGGACGTGATCGTCGGCACGGTGCACTCGGGCGTGGCCCTGGCCATGGCCCGCGCCGCCAAGGAAAGCAACACGCTGCTGATCGTGCCCAACGCCGGCGCCGACGCCATCACCGGCCCGCTGTGCGCGCCCAACATCTTCCGCACCAGCTTCAGCAACTGGCAGCCGGGCTATGCCACCGGCGTGATCGCCGCCCAGAAGGGCTACAAGAAGGCGATGACCATCACCTGGAACTACGCCGCCGGCACCGAGACGGTGAAGGGCTTCACCGAGGCCTTCGAGAAGGGCGGCGGCAAGGTGGTCAAGGACCTGAGCCTGCCCTTCCCCAATGTGGAGTTCCAGGCCCTGCTGACCGAGATCGCGGCGCAGAAGCCCGATGTGGTGTTCGCCTTCTTCGCCGGTGGCGGGGCGGTGAAGTTCGTCAAGGACTACGACGCCGCCGGCCTGCGCAAGACCGTGCCGCTGATGGGCTCGGGCTTCCTGACCGACGGCACGCTGCAGGCCCAAGGCGCGGCGGCGCAAGGCCTGATCACCAGCCTGCACTACGCCGACGGCATCGAGACGCCGCGCAACAACGCCTTCCGCAACAAGTACGCCGTGACCTACAAGGCCAACCCCGACGTCTATGCCGTGCAGGGCTACGACGCGGCGCAGCTGCTGGCCGCCGGCCTGGCCGCCGTGAAGGGCGACGCCAGCAAGAAGGCCGAGTTGCAGGCGGCCATGAACAAGGCCACCATCGACAGCCCGCGCGGCAAGTTCACGCTGAGCCCGCAGCGCAACCCGACGCAGGACTTCTATGTGCGCGAGGTCAAGGGTGAGTACAACGTGACCAGCGGTATCGCGGTCAAGGCGCTGGCCGACCCCGGCCGCGGCTGCAAGCTCTGATCTCTCCGAAGCGCTACGGGCGCCCCGCTCCGGCGGTGGCGCCGGCTTCCCTTGCCTGACCGAGAGACCTTGTGGACCTCGCCACCTTCGCCGTCCAGTGCCTGAACGCCGTGCAGTACGGCCTGCTGCTGTTCCTCGTCGCCTCGGGGCTGACGTTGATCTTCGGCATCATGGGCATCATCAACCTGGCGCATGGCAGCTTCTACATGCTGGGCGCCTACCTGGCGTTCAGCCTGTCGCCGCTGTTCGGCCCGCACTTCGTCACCATGCTGGTGTGCGGCACGCTGCTGGCAGCGCTGTTCGGCTACCTGCTGGAATGGGCCTTCTTCAGCTACCTGTACCAGCGGGATCACCTGCAGCAGGTGCTGATGACCTGGGCGCTGATCCTCGTCTTTGAAGAGCTGCGCTCGATGCTGGTGGGCAACGACGTGCACGGCGTCAAGCCGCCCGAATGGCTGGCCGGCACCGTGGCGCTGGGCGAGCTGATGACCTACCCGGTCTACCGCCTGTTCGCGTCGGCCGCCTGCCTGCTGATCGGCGCGGCGCTGTGGTTCACGGTCAACCGCACGCGGCTGGGCATGATGATCCGCGCCGGCGCCAGCAACCGCGACATGGTGCGTGGCCTGGGCATCCCCATCACGCGGCTCTATCGCACCGTGTTCGCCGGCGGCGTGGCGCTGGCCGCGCTGGCCGGCATGATCGCCGCGCCGATGAGCAGCGTGTACCCCGGCATGGGCGGCCATGTGCTGATCGTGTGCTTCGTGGTGGTGGTGATCGGCGGCATCGGTTCGATCCCCGGCGCGCTGATCGCGGCGCTGCTGGTGGGCTTTGTCGACACCTTCGGCAAGGTGTTCTTCGCCGAGCTGAGCGGCATCGGCGTGTACCTGCTGATGGCGGTGATCCTGGTGTGGCGCCCGGAAGGCCTGATGAAGCGAGGCTATTGAGATGACCGCGCTGAACCGCTGGCTGCCCTTGATTGCGGCCCTGCTGCTGGCCGCCCTGCCCACCGTGCTGAGTTCGTACCTGCAAGACCTGGTGCTGCGCATCATGGTGCTGGCCGTGTTCGCGCTGAGCCTGGAGTTGCTGGTCGGCACCACCGGCCTGGTGAGCCTGGGCCATGCCGCGTTCTACGGCATCGGCGCCTACGCCACCGTGAAGCTGTCGCCCGAGTCGGAGCCCGGCAACCTGCTGATCCTGGTGCCGGCGGCCATGGCCGCGGCCGGCGTGTATGCAGCCGCCGTGGGCGCCTTGAGCCTGCGCACCAAGGGCGTGTACTTCATCATGGTGACGCTGGCCTTCGCGCAGATGGCCTACTTCGTCGTGCACGACACCAAGTTCGGCGGCGGCACCGATGGCATCTACCTGAACCTGCGGCCGGTGCTCGCGCTGGGCGGGCATGAGTTCATCAACCTCGACGACAAGCGCAGCATGTACTGGCTGGCGCTGGCCGCGCTGGTGCTGACCTATGCCGCGCTGGCGCTGATCCGCCGCGCGCGCTTCGGCCATGCGCTGGCCGGCATCCGCGTCAACGAGCAGCGCATGCGCGCAGCGGGCTTTGCCACCACGCTCTACAAGTGGGCTGCCTTCGTCGTGGCCGGCATGCTGGCCGGGCTGGCGGGCTTTCTGGTGGCCGCGAAGGACGGCTTCGTGAACCCCGAGATGCTGAGCTGGCACGAGAGCGGCGCGGTGCTGCTGGTCATCATCCTGGGCGGTCTGGGCCACCTGCGCGGCGCGGTCATCGGTGCCGTCAGCTTCGTGCTGCTGAAGGAAGCGCTGTCCACGCCGGCCCTGGTGGGCAACCTGCTGGCCGAGCGCTGGCAGCTGACGCTGGGCCTGGCCGTGATGGCCTGCGTGGCCTTGATGCCCAAGGGCCTGATCGGCCTGGCGCAGCGCAAGGGAGCCGGATCATGAGCGAGGTCTTGCTCCAATGCCAGGGCCTCACGCGCCGCTTCGGCGGCCTGGCCGCCGTCAACGACGTGTCGCTGGACTTCCGCATCGGCGAGGTGCATGCGGTGATCGGCACCAACGGCGCCGGCAAGAGCACGCTGATCAACATGCTGTCGGGCGAGATGCCGGCCAGCGCCGGCCGCATCGAACTGCAGGGCGCCGACATCACCGCCATGCCGCAACCGAAGCGCGCGCGCGCCGGCGTGGGCCGCAGCTACCAGCGCACCACCATCTTCCCGGAGTTCACGGTGTTCGAGAACGCGCGCCTGTGCGCCCAAGCGGCCTTTGCGCGACCCTGGGCGCTGTGGCAATCGGCATCCGCCTGCGCTGACACCGGCACCATCGCGCACGAAGCCCTCGAAGCCGCCGGCCTGGCTGATGCCGCCCAGCGCCCGGCCTGCACGCTGAGCCACGGCGCCAAGCGCCAGCTGGAAATCGCCATGTGCCTGGCCACCCGCCCGCGCGTGCTGCTGCTCGACGAACCGCTGGCCGGCATGGGCGCCGAAGAGACCGACCGCATGCTGGCCCTGTTGGAGCGCCTGAAGCCCGGCCACGCCATCGCGCTGGTGGAGCACGACATGGACGCGGTGTTCCGCATCGCCGAGCGCATCACGGTGATGGTCAACGGCCAGGTCATCGCCACCGGATCACCCGACGCCATCCGCACCGATCGTCAGGTGCAGATCGCCTACCTGGGGGACCAGCATTGAGCGCCCCCCTGCTGCAGGTCGAAGGCCTGAACACCTACCTCGGCGACAGCCACATCCTGCGCGGCGTGGACGTGTCGCTGCCCGCCGGCACCGCGCTGGGCCTGATGGGCCGCAACGGCATGGGCAAGACCACGCTGATCCGCAGCGTGATGGGCTATGTGAAGCCGCGCGCCGGCACGGTGCGCTGGCAGGGTGCCGAGTGCACGGGCCAGGCGCCCGAGCGCATGGCGCGGCGCGGCATCGGCTATGTGCCCGAGGGCCGTGGCATCTTCCCGAACCTGAGCGTGCGCGAGAACCTGGTGATGAGCGCGCGCGCCGGCGTCAACGGCCAGCGCGACTGGACCTACGAGCGCGTGCTCGAGACCTTTCCACGTCTGGCCGAGCGGCTGGACCATGGCGGCCAGCAGCTCAGCGGCGGCGAGCAGCAGATGCTGTCCATCGGCCGCGCGCTGATGACCAACCCACTGCTGATGATCCTGGACGAAGCCACCGAGGGCCTCGCGCCGCTGGTGGTGGCCGAGATCTGGCGCGTCATCGCGCTGATCCGCGACAGCGGCATCAGCACGCTGATCGTCGACCGCAATGCGCGCCAGGTGCTGGCCCACACTGACCAGGCGGTGGTGATGGAAAAGGGCCGCATCGTGCTGGCCGGCCCCTCGGCACAACTGGCCGAGGACACCGAGGCGCTGCACCAGCTGCTGGGCGTCTGAGCGCGCCGCCGCCACGTTGCGGCGCGGCCCGGCGCGACGGCGGTGGCGGTGGCCTTACTTGGTGTTGGCCGTCGGCTCGGTGCCCGGCACCGGCTGGCCGTCCTTCTCGGCCGAGCGATCGAACACCAGGGTCTTGCCGAACACCAGCTGCACCCAGGTGGGGTAGGTGTAGGCCGTGCCCTTGCTGTGGTCGATGATGGCGCCGATGCCCCCGCCGATCAGGATGTTGCCGGCCAGGCCGGCGTTGGCGCGCGAGATGGCCCGCCCCACGGCGTCGGGGTTGCTCGGGTGCCGGCAGGTGATGTCCAGGTCCTTGCCGCTGCGGCGCACCTGCACGGTGTCGCCCGACTTGGCCGAGACCACGCCATAGTCGTTGCCCAGCTTGCAGTCGGCGCCTTCGACCATGCCGCCCTCGGCGGTGCGGGTCTCCAGCTTCACCGGCTGCGTGGTGTCGTTGACGATGGATGCGCAGCCGGTCAGCACGACGGCGATCGCCAGCGCGGCGCTCGTACGGATCATGGGTCTCCCTCCCAGGAGCAGTGTCTGATGCGCGCAGCGTAACCGATGGGGCGCCGCCGCACGACCGGTCTGCCGCAAGCGCGGCCGCGCCGCGGCCTGCGCTGGATCAAGCCTGCAGCACGCGGCCGGCCTCGGCCACCGTCATCGTGCGCACGCCGCGGGCGCGCATCGCGGCGATGAACTCGGCCGCCTGCGCTTCGAAGCCGGCCACCGGGCTCATGCCGTCGGTCAGCAGCACCAGGCGCTCGGGCCGGTGCGCCGGCAGGTGGGCCACCAGATGCTCCACCGTGGCGCGCACGCAGTGGCTGGCGGCCTGGCCGGCGATGAACAGATTGGCCGCGCGGTCCAGCCGCGCCAGCAGCGTGTGGTTCAGGCCGGTGGCCGGATCGTGCTCGTCGGGCACCTCGGCCTGCAGCGCGCTGTAGTGCTCGGTCCAGGGGTTGTCGCCCTTGTGCAGCACGCTCACCTGGCGGCCCAGGCGCTCCTCCCAGGCGCTGCAGGCGGCCAGCACGCCGGCATGCAGGCACTGGCCCCAGCTGCCCATCTGGCAGTGCACCGGCCACACCATCAGCGTGTAGCGGCCACGCGCTTCCAGCGCCTCCAGGTAGGCCAGCGCGCGCGGCGCGTTCGTCTCGTCGGCCGGGTGGTAGCGGCCGGCCATCACGTCGTCGGCCGTGATCTCGGTGAACGGCGGCACCGGGGCGCCGTCGTCGGTGCGCCAGAACGGCGGGTGGGCGATGTCGACACGGTGGTGGCTGTCCAGCGTGACGGTGATGGCGTCCAGCGCGCTGGCGCTGCCGGCGATGAGGCCGGCCACGCGCTGCAGGTCGGCATGGGCGCCGGCCACCGGCAAGGCCGGCGCCAGCTTGGCGCCGCTGACCGGGTCGGTCGGGCACCAGTCGGCGGGCAGATCGCAGAAGTCGTTCTGCGCATCAATGATCAGCAGGTGGTGGCGGTGCGGCATGGGAAACCTCTGCAATGACGGACTGCAGATGCGCGCTGCAAAAGCGGGCATCGATCGGACGGCAGGCCGGCGGCATACTGGCCGCCCTGCCTTGGAGACCCCCTCGATGATCCTCGAACTTGCCGACATCCGCATCCAGCCCGGCCAGCAGGCCGCCTTCGACGAAGCCATCCAGCGCGGCCTGACCACCGTGATCAGCCAGGCCCAGGGCTTCAAGGGCTGGAAGGTGAACAAGGGGGTCGAGTCGCCCGAGCGCTACATCCTGCAAATCCTGTGGGAGACGCTGGAGGACCACACCGTGCATTTCCGCGGCGGCCCGCTGTTCCCGCAATGGCGCGCCATCGTCGGCCCGTTCTTCGCCGCGCCGCCGGTGGTGGAGCATTTCGAACTGCTCGGCCAGGGGCAGTGATGTCCCAGGCCGCCGCTGTAGACCACGCCCAGGCGCTGTTCGACAGCGGCGCCTTCTTCGACACCCTGGCCCGCCGTGTGGCGCGCCGCACCGAGAGCCAGAACCCCGAGCGCGCGCCCGAACTGCAGGCCTACCTGGCCGACGAACTGAAGCCGGTGCTTGAAGCGCAAGGCTTCACCGTGACGCTGCATGCGAACCCCGAGGCCGGCGCGCCGCCGCTGCTGACCGCCGAGCGCATCGAGGATCCGGCCCTGCCCACGGTGCTGTTCTACGGCCATGGCGACGTGGTGCGCGGTCACGAAGGCCAGTGGGCCGAGGGGCGCGACCCCTGGACGCTGACGCCGGCCGCCGGCACCGATCGCTGGCCGAATGACCGCTGGTACGGCCGCGGCGCCGCCGACAACAAGGCCCAGCACAGCATCAACCTCGCCGCGCTCGATGCCGTGCGCCAGGCCCGCGGCGGCCGCCTGGGTTTCAACGCCAAGTGGCTGGTGGAGATGGGCGAGGAGACCGGCTCGCCGGGCCTGGCCGCCTTCTGCACCGCCGAGCGCGCGCGACTGGCCGCCGACGTGCTGATCGCCAGCGACGGCCCGCGCCTGCGTGCCGACCGGCCCACCGTGTTCCTGGGCTCGCGCGGCGTGGCCAACATCGACCTCACGCTGCATTGCCGCGAGGGCGGCCACCACAGCGGCAACTGGGGCGGCCTGTTGCGCAACCCCGGCACCGTGCTGGCCAATGCCATCGCCTGCCTGGTGGATGGCCGCGGCGTGTTGCGCGTGCAGGGCCTGCGCCCGCCGCCCATTCCGGCCAATGTGCGCGCGGCGCTGGCCGACATCCAGGTGGGCGGCGGCCCGGGCGATCCTGCCGTGGATGCCACCTGGGGCGAGCCGGGCCTGACGCCCACCGAGCGCGTGTTCGGCTGGAACACGCTGGAGGTGCTGGCCTTCGGCTGCGGCAACCCGGCGGCGCCGGTCAACGCCATCCCGGCCAGCGCGCGCGCCACGCTGCAGCTGCGCTTCGTGGTGGGCACCGACGCCGCGCACCTGCGTGATCACCTGCAGGCCCACCTGGCCGCGCACGGCTTCGGCGACATCGAGCTGAGCCACCCGGTGGTGATGAACGCCACCCGCCTGGACCCCGACAACGCCTGGGTGCGCCTGGCGCTGGACACGCTGGAACAAGCCACCGGCCAGAAGCCGGCGCTGCTGCCCAACCTGGGCGGCAGCCTGCCCAACGACGTGTTCGCCGACATCCTGGGCCTGCCCACGGTGTGGATCCCGCACAGCTACCCGGCCTGCAGCCAGCACGCCCCCAACGAGCATGTGCTGCCCGTCGTGCTGCGCGAGGGCCTGGCGATGACCACCGCGCTGCTGTGGCAGGTGGGC
The DNA here is from genome assembly GCF_038066595.1 of Pseudaquabacterium inlustre. NCBI lineage: Bacteria > Pseudomonadati > Pseudomonadota > Betaproteobacteria > Burkholderiales > Sphaerotilaceae > Pseudaquabacterium > Pseudaquabacterium inlustre. The sequence goes on along the minus strand of NZ_JBBUTH010000011.1, from coordinate 232,324 downwards.
GAGCAGGCGGCGGTGCTGCCGCGCCGCTAGGCCCGCGGCGGCCGGCGGACACCCGGCCGGCCCGCCGCCCCGCCAACGGCGGCTGGATTTTCTTCGGCGGCAGGCGGCCATTTCAGCGAGTCAGCCAAGGGCGATGCGACCTACGCTTGCGCATTGTTCGCCGGCGGCCCACGATGCCGGCGCGTCCGCATCGAAAGGCCCGCCATGCTCGACCACGCCACCGCCCCGAATCCGACGCCGCTGCCCACAGCCTCGCAACTGCCCCCGCCCTGCCGTGACGAGGTGGCCGTGGTGCAGCAACTGCTGGCCGGCCTGCGCGCCGCCGGCGGGCTGGACTGGTCGGCCGTGGTCGACCGCGCCCGGCCCTGGGTGCAGGCGGTGCGCGACACGCCGGCACCGTTCTGGGCCATGGAATCGCTGCTGCGCGAGTACCCGATCAGCAGCGCCGAGGGCCTGGCCCTGATGCGCCTGGCCGAGGCCCTGCTGCGCGTGCCCGATGCCGAGACCGCCATCGCGCTCACCGCCGACCAGCTGGGCAAGGCCGACTTCAGCCAGGCGCAGAGTGAAGGCTCTCCGCACAAATTGCTGGCCGGCATCTCGGCCAGCGCCATCGGCCTGGCCAAGCGCATGCTGCCCGGCCACAGCGGTCAGGGGCAGGACGCCAAGCCCGGCCTGATCGACCGCCTGGGCGCACAGACCGTGGTGGCCGCCACGGTGCGCGCCATCCAGCTGCTGGGCAAGCAGTTCGTGCTGGGCCGCCACATCGCCGAGGCGCTGGGCGAGGCCGCTTCGCAGCGCAAGCAACAGGCGCAGCTGACCTTCTCGTTCGACATGCTGGGCGAGGGCGCGCGCACCGCGCACGATGCCGAGCGGTACCTGGCGGCCTATGCACACGCCATCGCCACCATCGGCCAGGCCGCGCGCGGTGCCGGCCCGGCGCAGCGCGATGGCATCTCGATCAAGCTGTCGGCCCTGCACCCGCGCTACGAGGAGGCCCAGATCGACCGCGTGATGGCCGAGCTGGTGCCGCGCGTGGCCGGGCTGATCGATGCCGCCGCCGCCGCCGACATCAACCTGACCATCGACGCGGAAGAGAGCGACCGGCTGGAGCTGTCGCTGGCCGTGTTCGATGCGCTGGCCGCCCAGGTGCAACGCCTGCACCCGCAGTGGCGCGGCTTCGGCCTGGCCATCCAGGCCTACCAGACGCGCAGCCGCGAGATGATCGACGCGGTGGCGGCGATTGCCCGCACCCGTGGCCTGCGCTTCATGGTGCGGCTGGTGAAGGGCGCCTACTGGGACGGCGAGGCCAAGCGCGCACAGGAGCTGGGCCTGGCCGGCTACCCGGTGTTCACGCACAAGCACCACACCGACATCGCGTATCTCGCCTGCGCCCGCGCGCTGCTGGGCCACCGCGGGCTGATCCTGCCGCAGTTCGCCACGCACAACGCCGGCACCATCGCGGCCATCCTGCAGATGGCTCAAGCTGAGCAGCACCTGCACGATGCCGATGGCCCCGGCTTCGAGATGCAAAGGCTGCACGGCATGGGCGAGGCCGTGTACCGCGAGGTGCTGGCCCGCGTGCCGGGCCTGCCGTTGCGCATCTACGCGCCGGTGGGCGAGCACCGCGACCTGCTGGCCTACCTCGTGCGCCGCCTGCTGGAGAACGGCGCCAATTCGTCCTTCGTGCACCAGCTGGCCGACGACCATGTGCCGGTGGAGCAGTTGCTGCGCTCGCCGCTGCAGCCGGCCCAGCATGCCGGCCTGCCGGCGCCGGCCGCGCTGTACGGCAACAGCCGGCGCAACTCGGCCGGGCTGGACCTGGCCGTGCCCGAGCAGCGCGCGCCGCTGCTGGCCGCCGTGGCCGCACTGCGGGCGACCGGCGTGCCCGCCGTGCACGAAGCCGCAGCCGCCCAGGCCGCCGCCGCGATGGCCACGCTGGCCGCCGCCCAGCACGCCTGGAGCGAGCAGCCGGTGGGCCAGCGCGCCGCCGTGCTGCGCCGCGCCGCCGACCTGCTGGAAGCCCGCAGCGCCGCCTACTGTGCGCTGCTGGCCGTGGAAGCCGGCAAGACCCTGCCCGATGCCGTGGCCGAGCTGCGCGAGGCGGTGGACTTCTGCCGCTACTACGCCGCCCAGGCCGACGAGCGCCTGGCCGAGATCACCCTGCCCGGCCCCACCGGCGAGCGCAACACACTGCGCCTGCACGGCCGTGGCGTGTTCGTGTGCATCTCGCCGTGGAACTTCCCGCTGGCCATCTTTGCCGGCCAGGTGGTGGCCGCGCTGGTGGCCGGCAATGCCGTGGCCGCCAAGCCGGCCGAGCAGACGCCGGCCGTGGCCGCCGCCTTCACCGCACTGCTGGTGGAAGCCGGCGTGCCGGCCGATGCCCTGGCCCTGCTGCACGGCCCCGGCGAGACGGTGGGCGCGGCCCTGGTGGCCCATCCGCTGTGCGCCGGCGTGGCCTTCACCGGCAGCACGCAGGTGGCCAAGATCATCCAGCGCACGCTGGCTGCCGGTGACGGCCCCATCGTGCCGCTGATCGCCGAGACCGGCGGCCTGAACGCCATGGTGGTCGACAGCAGCGCGCTGCCCGAGCAGGTGATCGATGCCGTGGTGCGCAGCGCCTTCCACTCGGCCGGCCAGCGCTGCTCGGCGCTGCGCCTGCTGTGCGTGCACGAGGCCGTGTCCGACGGCGTGATCGAGATGCTGGCCGGCGCCATGGCCGAGCTGCGCCTGGGCGCGCCCGGCGAGCTGGCCACCGATGTGGGCCCAGTGATCGATGCCGAGGCACACGCCCACCTGTCGCGCCATGTGGCGCGACTGGAGCGTGAGGCGCGGCTGATCGCCCGCAGCCCGCTGCCGGCTGCGCACGCGGCCACGCACATCGCCCCGGTGGCCTTCGAGCTGGCCGCGCTGGAGGATCTGCGCGAGGAGATCTTCGGCCCGGTGCTGCACGTGGTGCGCTGGAAGGGCCCGGTGGAGGCGCTGGTGGCGCGCATCAATGCGCTGGGCTACGGCCTGACGCTGGGCGTGCAGACGCGCATCGACAGCCGCGCCGAGCGCATCGCCCGCCTGGCCCAGGTGGGCAACGTCTACGTCAACCGCAACATGATCGGCGCGGTGGTCGGCGTGCAGCCCTTCGGCGGCGAGGGCCGCTCGGGCACCGGCCCCAAGGCCGGCGGGCCGAACTACCTGCCGCGCTTTTGCGCCGAGCAGACGCTGACCATCAACACCGCAGCCGCCGGCGGCAATGCCGCGCTGCTGGCCGGGCTGGGCGAGATGGACTGAGCCACGCAGGCCGGTCGCGGCGCGCGACACGGACGGAGTTCACGCCCGGCGCCATCCCCCACGCATGGGCACAGGCCGCTGCGCGATACTGCCCGCCGCCTCAGTCTGTGCGCCCCGTGGCCCGGGGTGATCCGCCGCATGCCCTCCTTGCCCAGCTCCCGCCCGTCGTCGTCCCGTTCGTCCCGCGGCAGCGGCGCGGCCAAGAAGCCGCTGCTGGGCAAGACCGCCAAGATCGCCATCGGCGGCACGCTGGGCGCGGCGATGATCGCCGGTGCGGCGCTGCTGGCCCCCCGCCTGCTGGCCACCGAGGCCTCGCAACTGGCCAAGGCGCGCGAGCTGATCACGCAGAAGTCGCCCGAGTCGGCCAAGGTGCAGCTGAAGTCGCTGCTGCAGGAGCACCCGCAATCGCCCGAGGGCCGCTTCCTGCTGGGCAAGCTGCTGCAGGAGACCGGCGATCCGGCCGGCGCCGAGGCCGAGCTGCGCCGCGCACTGGAAGCCGGCCACCCCGACGTGGCCGTGCTGCCGGTGCTGGCCCAGGCCATGCTGGCCCAGGGCAAGGGCAAGCTGCTGGTGCTGCAGTTCGGCAAGACCGAGCTGCCCGAGGCGCTGGCCGACGCCGAACTGAAGACCGCCATCGCCCAGGCCGAGGCCGGCGACGGCGACCTCGGCGCCGCCGAGGACGCGCTGGCCCAGGCCCTGCGCCGCGCCCCCGAGCTGCCGGCCGCCCGCCTGCTGCAGGCCCGGCTGACCGCCGCCCGCGGCGACCTGCCCGGCGCGCTGAAGCAGGCCCAGGCCCTGGCGGCCGCGCAGGCCGACAACGCCCAGGCCTGGGTGCTGCAGGGCGATCTGCTGCTGCAGCAGGCCGGTGTCGGCGGCGACATCGCCCCGGCCATCGAGGCCTTCCGCAAGGCGCTGGCCGTCGACCCCAAGCTGGTGCCGGCGCATGCCGCACTGATCAACCTGCTGCTGACCCAGCGCAACATCGACGCGGCCACGCAGCAGTGGGCGGCGATGGACAAGGTGGCGCACAACCAGCCGCAAACGCTGTTCCTCGAGGCCGTTCTGGCCGACCAGAAGGGCGACAGCAAGCGCGTGCGCGAGATCACCCAGCTGCTGCTGCGCGGCGCCCCCAACAACCCGCGCGTGCTGCTGCTGGCTGGCCAGGCCGAGCTGAAGCTGGGCGCCCCGGCGCAGGCCGAGGCCCTGCTGGGCAAGGCCGTCACCGCCGCGCCCAAGGCCGCGGCCCCGCGCCGCCTGCTGGCCACCGCCCAGCTGCGCGGCGGCCAGGCCGACAAGGCCCTGGCCACGCTGAAGTCCCTGCTCGACGGCGCCACGCCCGATGCCGACGCGCTGGCGCTGGCGGCCCAGGCCCATCTGATGAAGGGCGACAGCCAGGCGGCCGAGGCCGAGTTCGCCCGCGCCAGCAAGCTCAAGCCCGACGACACCCGCCTGCAGACGGCACTGGCCGTGGCCCAGCTGTCCAAGGGCAAGGACGCCGCCGGCTTCCAGGCCCTGGAGGACATCGCCGCCAAGGACAAGGGCACCACCGGCGACCTGACGCTGATCAGCGCCCGCATGCGCCGCAACGACCTGGCCGGCGCGCTGAAGGCCGTGGACGCCCTGGCCGCCAAGACCCCCAAGGAGCCGCTGGCCGACCAGCTGCGCGGGCGCATCGCGCTGCAGGGCAAGGACACCGCCGGCGCACGCAAGCACTTCGAGGCCGCACTGGCCAAGCAGGCCGACTACCTGCCCGCCGTGTCGGGCCTGGCCATGCTGGACCTGGCCGACAAGCAGCCCGACGCCGCCCGCGCCCGCTTCACCAAGCTGCTGGAGGCCAACCCCAAGCACGTGGGCGCGATGCTGGCGCTGGCCGAGATCAACCTGCGTGCCGGTGGCAAGCCGGCCGACACCCAGAAGTGGCTGGACGATGCCGTGAAGGCCGACCCCGCCGACACCCGTGCGCGCGGCCTGCTGGTCGACCACCATCTGGCTCAGCGCGACACCAAGCAGGCACTGGCCGCCGCCCAGGCGGCGGTGAGCGCCCTGCCCGACCAGCCCGAGCTGCTGGATCGACTGGGCCGGGTGCAGCTGCAGGCCAACGACGCGCAGCAGGCCGTGGCCACCTTCGGCAAACTGGCCCAGCTGCAGCCACAGTCGCCGCTGCCGCAGCTGCGACTGGCCGATGCCCACATGGCGGCGAAGAACCCCGCGGCCGCCGCGGTGGCGGTGCGCAAGGCGCAGGAGATCGCACCCGACGCGCCGCAGGTGCAGCAGGCGCTGATGACGCTGGCGCTCAACGAGGGCAAGCCGGACCAGGCCATCGCCGTGGCGCGCAAGGTGCAGGCCCAGCGCCCCGACGACGCAGCCGGCTTCATCGCCGAAGGCGACGTCGCGCTGCGCGCCAAGCAGTTCGACACCGCGATCGCCGCCTACCGCAAGGGCCTGAGCCGCAAGCAGCCGGCCGACGCGGCCCAGCGCCTGCACGTCGCGCTCACCGCGGCCGGCAAGAAGGCCGACGCCGAGAAGGTGGCCGCCGACTGGCGCCAACAGCATCCCGAAGACCTGGGCTTCGTGCTCTACCTGGGCGACGTGGCGATGGGCAGCAACGAGCTGCCCAAGGCCGAACAGCTCTACCGCAGCGTGGCCGACAAGCAGCCGCGCAACGTGGTGGCACTGAACAACCTGGCCTATGTGCTGGCCGCGCAGAAGAAGCCCGGCGGCGTGGCCCTGGTCGAGCAGGCGCTGAAGCTGGCACCCGACGCGCCGGCGATGCTGGACACGCTGGCCTTCGCACTGGCCGCCGAAGGCCAGCTGCCCAGGGCGCTGGAAGTGCAGGCCAAGGCCGTGGCCGCCGCGCCCGAGGCGCACAACTTCCGCCTGCAACTGGCCCGGCTGCTGCTGCAGAAGGGCGACAAGCCCGCCGCACGCGCCGAGCTCGACAAGCTGGTCAAGCTGGGCAAGGACTACCCGCGCCAGGCCGAGGTGGCCGAGCTGCTCAAGCAGGCCAGCTGAGCGGCCAGCCGGGCCCAGGCTCAGTCCGGCCCTGCGTAGCCCAGACTGCGCAGGTAGGCGCTGACCATGTCGGCCATGGCGTCGGCGCGGGCGCGGATCTGCGCCGCGCTGCGCGGCTGGGCCGAGAACTGCTGGCCCACGGCGCCCAGCATGTCCATCAGCAGGGCGGCGGCCTCGCGTCGCTGGGTGGCGCTCGCCTGCGGTAGCAGCGCGCGCACGAAGGCCTTGAACTCGCGCTCGCCAGCCGCCTTGCCCGCCGCGGCCTCGGGCGCGTCGCGGTACAGCGGCGCGGCATCGTGCAGCGCGGTGCGCATCGCCGCCTCCTCGCACTCCGAGCGGATGAAGGCGTGGATCAGCGTGCGCAGGCGGCGCAGCGGCGGCTGCGACCCATCCGACAGGATCAGGCGCAGCTGCGTGCTGGTGGCCTGCCACTCGTCTTGCTGCAGGCGGAACAGGATGGCCGCCTTGTTCGGGAAGTACTGGTAGATCGAGCCCACGCTGACGCCGGCGCGCTCGGCCACGCGCGCGGTGGTGAAGCGTTGCGCGCCTTCCCGGGCCAGAACCTGAACAGCGGCCTGAAGAATGGCCGCCACCAGCTGGCTGGAACGGGCCTGCTGGGGCAGCTTGCGCGAGGAGAGCGAGGGGGTGGAACGGCTGGCCATGGGATGCGAGGCGGAATGCGACTTTCGAACCTGACGGATTCGTCACATTATCGACATCCTCGATCCACTGCATTCCAAGGACCCGCCATGAGCACCCTCACCTCTGCCCCCGTGGCCCCGCTGCTGGAGCGCCTGTTCACCCAGGCCGATGCCCAGCGCCCGCGGCTCGACGCCCTGATGGCCGACCTGCCGGCGCCCGAGCAACTGCGCCTGCTGCGCAGCCGCGACGACTGGCAGACCGTCTACGGCCAGCTGAAGGACTTTGCGCTGCCGGTCTCGCGCGAGACCGGGCGGCTGCTGTACCAGCTGGCGCGGGCCTGCGGCGCGCGGCACATCGTCGAGTTCGGCACCTCGTTCGGCCTGTCGACGCTGCACCTGGCGGCTGCGTTGCGCGACAACGGCGGCGGCCGGCTGATCACCACCGAGTTCGAGCCGGCCAAGGCCGAGCGCGCCCGCGCCCACCTGCAGGCCGCCGGCCTGGACGATCTGGTGGAGATCCGCGTCGGCGATGCGCTGCAGACCCTGGCAGCCGACCTGCCCGAACGCGTGGACCTGCTGCTGCTGGACGGCGCCAAGGCGCTCTACCCCGATGTGCTGGCGCTGGTGGCAACGCGGCTGCGGCCCGGCGCCTTGATCGTGGCCGACAACGCCGACCACAGCCCAACCTACCTGGCACGCGTGCGCGATGCGGCCCAGGGCTACCTGTCGGTGCCGTTCGGCGACGAGGTGGAGTTGAGCCTCAAGCTGAACTGAGCCGCAGGCTCAGCCCAGCGCCTCGTACACCCGCCGCCGCCACAGGAACCAGAACGGGTTCCAGAAGCCCATGAAGCGCTGGGCCATCACCACGCCGATGACGCGGCGCTGCGGGTGGATGAACCAGTGCGTGCCGGCCAGGCCGCCCCATTGCAGCTCGCCCACGGCGGCCTCGGGCGCCAGCGCCGAGGCGCTGCGCGTCACCGCGCCGGCCAGGCCGAAGCCCAGCGTCGGGATGGTGCCCATCATCGCGAAGCGCACACAGCGCTCGGCCGGCAGCTGGTCGGTGTACATCGCCGCCAGCGTGGCCGGCTTGAGTAGCTGGGGCACCCGGCCGCCGGGTACGTCGGCCACCCGCCGGGCGGGTGCGGGCCGGCTTGGGGCGGCCCGGCGCTCGGCCCGCTCCGCGCCGTCGTCGTCTGTCTTGGCCGGCAGCAAGGCACGCAGCAGGGCCAGCATGTCGGCCTGGGTGCTGAACAGGCCGCCGGCGCCCGACTGGCGCGGCACCGGCTTCAGGTAGGCCTCGGGCCAGGGCGTGTCGTTCAGCCGGCGCAGGCCGCTGGCCAGCACATTGGCCATGTCGCCGGCGTACAGCGCGGCCAGGCGCGGCGCCTGATCGGGGCGCAGCACGAAGCCGGTGTCCACCATGCCCAGCGGGCCGAACAGGCGCTGCTGCAGCGCGTCGCCGAAGGTCTGACCGGTGACCACCTCCACCAGCCGGCCCAGCACGTCGCAGCCCAGCGCATAGTCCCAGCCCTCGCCGGGCTGGAACTGCAGCGGCAGCGTGGCCAGGCGCGGCACCAGTTCGGCCAGCGCCGTCTCGTGGCTGCGCAGGCCGCGCGCCACATAGGCCTCGTGCAGCGGCGTGCCGGGTTCGAACACGCCGTGGCTGAAGCCGGCCTGGTGCGTCAGCAGGTGGCGGATGGTGACCGGCCGGGCCAGGGCCTCGGTGTCGTCCAGCATGCTGGCGCCAGGGCGCATCACGCGCAGGTCGCGCAGCGCCGGCAGCCACTCGGCGATCGGGTCGTCGAGGCCGAAGCGGCCCTCGTCGTGCAGCATCAGCACCAGCACCGAGGTGGCCAGCTTGCTGTTCGAGAAGGCGCGGTGGATGGTGTCCAGCCGCAGCGGCGTGCCCGCTTCACGGTCGGCCTGGCCGGCGACGAATTCGTCGACCAGCGCGCCGTCCACCATCACCGCCGCGCTGGCACCGGCCAGGCGCTCGTGCTTGATCTCGGCGCGCAGCACCGCGTGGGCGTCGGCGAAGCGGCTCATGCCGCCAGACTCCAGTCGCCAGCCACGGCGCCCTGCGCACGGCCATCGCCCTGCAGCTTCAGCAGGTGGGCGCGCAGCGAGCGCAGCGCCACCGCATGCAGCGCCGCCGGCGTGTCGGCATACACGGTGGCCAGCAGCACGCTCTCGGCCTGTGGCGCGGCGGTGAGTGCGGCCAGCACCTTGGCCTCGCGGCCCAGGCGGTGGGCGATGGTCTTGCGGATCACCGCATGCGGCTGCTCGATCAGGAAGCCGTGGCCCGGCGCCAGCCAGTCGAGGTCGACATCGAGCAGTTGTTCCAGCGAGCGCAGGTACACCGCCATGTCGCCATCGGGCGGGTTGATGACCACGGTGCTGCCCTGCATCAGGTGGTCGCCGGTGAACAGCAGCTTTTCCTCTTCCAGCAGGTAGCACAGGTGGTTGCTGGCATGGCCGGGCGTGTGGATCACGCGCAGCGTGACGCCAGGGCCCAGGTTCAGCACCTCGCCGCCGCGCAGCGTGTGCGTGGGCTTGAAGCCGGTGTCCTGCCACTCGGGGTGCGCGGCCACCAGGCCGTAGGTGGGCGCGCCGGTGGCCTCGCGGATCGCGGCCACGGCCGGCGAGTGGTCCTTGTGGGTGTGCGTGACCAGGATGCGCGTGATGCGGCCCGGCGCGGCATCGAGCAGCGCACGCACATGGGTGGCGTCGTCGGGGCCGGGGTCCAGCAGCGCCCACCCGTCGCCGTCGGGCGAGCCGATGAAGTAGGCATTGGTGCCCGGCCCGGTCATCAGGCTGCCGTTGGGGGCCACCACGCGCAGCACGCGCGGGCTCAGCCACAGCGGCTCGCCGGGGATCAGCTCCACCAGGCCGGTGCCGCGGCCCTCGGGGTCGACGCGGCCCAGCTCGGCGAACGGCCAGTCACCGGGGTTGACCGGCTTGCGGCCCTTGGCGGCGCGGCCGATGCGCGGCCGGATGGTGGGCACCTGCGGCTGCGCACGGGCCCAGGCGATGGCCTCGGCCGCGGTGCTGAACGCGCCCAGGGCCTTCAGCGTGATCTCGGTGACGTTGAGCAGCTTGAAGCCGCGCGACAACGCCTCCTTCGGCGTCAGCCACATCAGCTCGGCGGTCTCGGTGGCATCGGCCACGGCGGTCTGGCCGGCCGGCGCCTCGGTGATGAAGAAGCGCGTGTCGAAGATCTTGGGCATGCCTTTCGGCGTGATCCAGTGGCTGTGATAGGCCAGCCGGTCGGTGGCCAGCTGGACGCCAAAGCGCTCGCACACGGCCTCCATGCCGATCTCGTTGGCATGCAGCGCGCGGCGCATGGCCACCACCTCGTCGGGGTTCAGCCGGTGCAGATCGACCAGGCCGCCCTCGTCGTCGTTGGCGAACAGCAGGCCGGCTTCCTCGAAGCATTCACGCACCGCCGCCACCCAGTAGTGCAGGCCGTCGCGTTCCAGGCCCATGCGGGCGCTGGCGGTGGCGTCGTCGATGCCGCGGCAGCGCGCGTAGTGGCCGCGGTCGCTGGCGTCCAGCAGGCCGCCGGGGAACACCGCCGCGCCGCTGTTCTGGTCGCCCGGGCGCTCGGCGCGCTTGAGCATCAGCACCTGCAGGCCGGCCTGCGCGTCATCGCGCAGCACGATCAGCGAGGCGGCCGCGCGCGGCTTGGGTTCTTCGGTGGGGATGGGCAGATCAGGAAGCGTGGCCATGCCGATCATTCTCCAACCACGGCACCGCTGGCACGCAGCGCGGCGATTTCATCCCCACTGAATCCGGCCTCGGTCAGCACCGCGCTGCTGTGTGTGCCGGCGGCCACCGGTGGGCGCGGCGCATCGGGCTGGCTGCGGCTGAAGCGCGGCGCCGGCGCCGGCTGCACCACGCCGGCCACATCGACGAAGCCGCCACGCGCCGCGGCGTGGCCATGCTGCTGCGCCTCCTGCAAGGTGAGCACCGGCGCGAAGCACACATCGGTGCCTTCGAGCAGCGTGCTCCATTCGTCGCGGGTCTTGGCCGCGATGGCGGCGGCGATGGCTGCACGCAGCTCGGGCCAGCAGCGGCGGTCGTACTGGCGTTTGACGAAGCCCTCGTCCAGGCCGATGCGCTGCACCAGCTCGGCAAAGAACTTGGGCTCCAGCGCGCCGATGCTGACCCATTTGCCGTCGGCCGTGGCATAGGTGTCGTAGAAGGGCGCGCCGCCGTCCAGCAGGTTGGCCGCACGCGCTTGCGTGTTCCATTGCCCGCCCGCGGCCAGGCCGTGGAAGATGCCCATCAGCGCCGAGGCGCCGTCCACCATCGCCGCGTCCACCACCTGGCCCTGGCCCGAACGGCTGCGTTCGAACAGCGCGGCCACCAGGCCGAAGGCCAGCAGCATGCCGCCGCCGCCGTAGTCGCCCACCAGGTTCAGCGGCGGCACCGGCTTGTCGGCGCCGCCGATGGCGTGCAGCGCGCCGGTCAGCGCGATGTAGTTCAGGTCGTGCCCGGCGGCCTGGGCCAGCGGCCCGGTCTGCCCGAAGCCGGTCATGCGGCCGAACACCAGGCCGGGGTTGCGCGCCAGGCACACCTCGGGGCCTAGGCCCAGGCGCTCGGCCACGCCGGGGCGCCAGCCCTCGATCAGCACATCGGCGCGGTCGATCAGGCGCAGCGCGGCGTCGCGGCCGGCGGCCTGCTTGAAGTCGAGTGCCACCGAGCGGCGGCTGCGGCCGGCCACGTCGAATTGCGTGGGCATCGGCACGCCCAGGCCGCTGGGCTCGGTGCGGTCGATGCGGATGACATCGGCGCCCAGGTCGGCCAGCAGCATGGCGCACATCGGGCCGGGGCCGATGCTGGCCAGTTCGATCACGCGCAATCCAGCCAGGGGTCCGTTTGCCATGGGGCGTCTCTCTCCAGAACAGGGGGCGGCCGCGGTCGCGGCGGGGGCTGGCGGGCAGTGTGCCGCAGCCCCGGCGCTGGCCGTGTCCAGCACGGGACGCACCGCGCTGCGGAAAACCCGGGCCGCGCCGCGGGCGCCGGCCGAGGCCGGCTCAGGGCACGACCGGGGCCGTGCCCTTGCGCGCCTTCAGCCAGGCCAGCTTGGCGGGCGACAGCTCGCGCAGCGCCTGCGCCGCCAGCGGTTCCAGCGCATCGCGCCGGGCGCGCAGCTGGGCCGCATCGGCCAGCCGCCCCTGCGCCTCGCGCACCAGGGCCAGATTGCCCAGCGCGCTGCCGTCGTCGGGCTGCAGCGCCAGCAGCTGCTCGAACACCTCGCCCGCCAGCGCCACCTGGCCCGCCCGCTGGTAGACCACGCCCAGGGTGTTGCGCGCGGCCAGGTAGCCGCCGTCCTGGCGCAGCGCCTCGCGCACCCACCAGTAGGCACCCGCCACGTCGCCGGTGGCCAGGGTCTCGGCGGCGCGGTTGTTCAGGTACATGGCCAGCACCCGGCGCTCGTCGATCGGCCGGGTGCGCAGGCCCCGCAGGTCCACGCCCGGCAGAAAGTCAACCATCAGGCTTTCGTCGGTGCCCACGCGCCAGCCCGCGCGGCGCACCGGCGTGCCCAGGGTCAGGTTGACATGGCCGCTGCGCAGCACCAGCCCGCCCTCACGCCGCCATTGCGCTTCGACCAGGGCCTCGTTGAACACCACCGAGACGCCCAGCTCGCGGGCGAAGGCCGCCGTCATCAGCACCAGCGACAGGCAGTTGCCGGCCCGGTCGTCGAAGGCCTGGGCGGCGGTGCGGGTGGTCTGGGCCTCGTACTCCAGCCGCAGCCCGCTGCGCGTGGCCAGGGCATCGACCAGCGCACGCGCCGGGCCGGTGCCGTCGAAGCCCGCGGCCCGCAGCTGGGGCAGGTAGGCGCGCATGGCCGGGCTGAGCGCCAGCGCCTCGGCGGCCTGCGGCGGCCGCGCCGGGGCGGCGAACAGCGCATCGGCCCACGGGGGATCGGCCGGCGCGGCGCCCGTCACGGTCATCGGCGCACAGCCCCCCAGGGCGAGCAGCGCGCCGGCCAGGGCCAGCGCGGTGGCGGTGTGTGCCCAGCGGGTGATCAGGCGCCGTGTCATCGCAGCACTCCCGCGGCCATCGGGCCGCGCCGGCAAGCTTACGCCGATGCGCCGGGGTTGTGGGTCGCCGTGAGCGTCGCCTTGCGGCCCGGCCGGCGCGTCAGGCCAGCTTGGCGCGCATCGCGTCGATCACGGCCTTGTAGTCGGCCTGGCCGAAGATGGCGCTGCCGGCCACGAAGGTGTCGGCGCCGGCATCGGCCACCTGGCGGATGTTGTCGACCTTGATGCCTCCGTCCACCTCCAGCCGGATGTCGCGGCCCGAGGCCTCGATCAGGCGGCGGATCTGCTCCACCTTGCGCAGCGCCGACGGGATGAAGCTCTGGCCGCCGAAGCCGGGGTTCACGCTCATCACCAGGATCAGATCCAGTTGCTCGATCGTCCACTCCAGCACGTCGATCGGCAGCGCCGGGTTGAACACCAGGCCGGCCTGGCAGCCCGCGGCCTTGATCAGCTGGATGGTGCGGTCCACGTGCGTGCTGGCGTCGGGGTGGAAGCTGATCAGGTCGGCGCCGGCCTTGGCGAAGGCCTGGGCCAGCGCGTCCACCGGCTGCACCATCAGGTGCACGTCGATGGGCACCGGCGTGCCGTCGGGCTTGACCGCGTGCTTGCGCAGCGCCTCGCACACCATCGGCCCGAAGGTCAGGTTGGGCACGTAATGGTTGTCCATCACGTCGAAGTGGATCCAGTCGGCGCCGGCGGCGATGACGTTGCGCACCTCGGCGCCGAGCTGGGCGAAGTCGGCCGAGAGGATGCTGGGGGCGATGCGGTAGGGGCGGGTCATGGCGCGGCGGCTGAAAACAGTGGCAACGGTGGGGAACTCGGGACGCCGGTCGGGAATCCCTCGGTCTCCGGCACGCGATTTTCGCAGCCTTCCTAGAATCAGCCGCATGGCACGACCTGAATTCACCAGCACCGTCGCGGTTCGCCCGCTGCCCGAGCAGACCGATCCCGCCGAGGAGCGCTGGGGTTTCGCGTACACGATCACCATCACCAACACCGGCACCGTGCCCGCGCAGCTGATCGCGCGGCACTGGGTCATCACCGACCACCGCGGCCAAACGCAGGAAGTGCGCGGCCTGGGCGTGGTGGGCCACCAGCCGCTGCTGCAGCCGGGCGAGCAGTTCGAGTACACCAGCTGGGCGCAGATCGCCACGCCGCAGGGCTCGATGCGCGGCGAGTTCATCGGCATCACCGAGGACGCCCAGTGGTTCAACTCGGCCGTGCCCGAGTTCATGCTGGCCGACGCGGCCATGCTGCATTGACGACGGCTGCCGCCTGGGACCTCACCGCCCTGGTGAATGCGGCCGATCCGGCCGCGCCGCGCCCCGAGCGGCACCTGTGGCTGATCCGCCTGACCGAGTGGCTGCGCCACGGCCGTGACGAGCCGGGCGCCGATGGCGACGCCACGCCGCGCCCGGTGCTGCGCCTGAAGCACCTGCTCAACATGCTGGAGCGCAACCCCGCGCCACGCGAGCGCGTGGTGGCGCTGCTGGGCCGGCTGTGGCGCGAGAGCGATGTGGCGGCGCTGTTCGCCGACTTCGGCTTCACCGCCCGGCGCGATCTGGGCGGCGAGATCGCCGAGCGGCTGCGCCTGCGCCTGCTGCCGGCCACGCCCGACACCGATGACCTGGCGGCGCTGTTCGGCCTGCTGTTTCCGCAGGCGGGCGATGCACGCTGGCTGGCCGCCATCGACGCCACCACGCTGGGCCGGCTGGCGGCGCTGTTCTCGGCCGCGCGGGCCGAGGGTGCCGCCGATGCCAGCGCCGCCGACTGGCGCACGCCGCTGCTGCGGGCCATGACCTGGCTGGTCAGCAGCATCCGCGCGGCTTCGTTCACGCCGACGCTGCGCCAGCGCATGTCGGCCGAGCTGCTGGTGGATCAGCCCTTCGAGCAGCTGGTGCGCCGCGCCGAAGCCCTGGCCGATGCGCTGCTGGCCGGCGATGTGCAGCGCACCGCGCAGGAGGCCAACCTGCTGCGCGCGCTGCTGCAGCGCGGGCGCGAGGCCGCCGACAGCGTGCACGCCCACCTGGAGGCGCACGGCATCTCGGTGAACATCCTGTTCGAGCTGGACCAGCTGCGCGAACGCACGCTGCGGCTCGAAGCGGTGCTCGACCTGCTGCTCTCGACCGCGCCCGCGCCGCTGCTGCAGCAACTGGTGGTGGACCTGGTGACGCTGTCGCAGCAGCGGCGCAGCCTGCGCGCACTGCTGGGCCGGCAGTACTCGCTGCTGGCGCGCAAGGTGGCCGAGCGCCATGCCGAAACCGGCGAGCACTACATCACCCGCACCGCGGCCGAGTACCGCGACATGCTGCGCGCCGCGCTCGGCGGTGGCGCGGTGATCGCCGGCACCACCTTCGCCAAGTTCGCGCTGATGGCGCTGGGCCTGGCGCCGTTCTGGGGCGGGTTTGCCGCCGGCCTGAACTACGCACTAAGCTTCGTCATCGTGCACCTGCTGCACTGGACGGTGGCCACCAAGCAGCCGGCGATGACCGCGCCGGCCATGGCCGACAAGCTGGCCGCCGTGAAGGGCGACGGCCACGACGAGGCGGCCATCGAGTCCTTCGTCGACGAGGTCACGCACCTGGTGCGCTCGCAGATCGCCGGCATCGCCGGCAACCTGGCCGCCGTGACACCGCTGGTGCTGCTGGCGCAATGGCTGGCCTGGCAGGCCGCCGGCCGGCCGCTGGTGGGCGCCAAGGACGCGGCCTATGTGCTGCACGCCATCACGCTGCTGGGCCCCACGGCCTTGTATGCCGCGTTCACCGGCGTGCTGCTGTTCGCCAGCAGCCTGGTGGCCGGCTGGGTCGAGAACTGGTTCGTCTACCACCGGCTGCACAGCGCGCTGGCCTGGCACCCGGCCATCGTGGCGCGGCTGGGCGCGCCGCGCGCCGCACGCTGGGCCGGCTGGTGGCGCGCCAACATCTCGGGTCTGGCGGCCAATGTCAGCCTGGGCCTGATGCTGGGCGTGGTGCCGGTGGTGCTGGCCTTCCTGGGCCTGCCGATCGAGGTGCGCCATGTCACGCTGTCCACCGGCCAGCTGGCCGCCGCCGCCAGCACGCTGGGCTGGGACACGCTGCAGCAGCCCGCCTTCTGGTGGTGCGCGGCGGGGCTGGCGGTCACCGGCGTGCTGAACCTGGGCGTGAGCTTCGGCCTGGCGCTGGCCGTGGCGCTGCGCTCGCGCGGCATCGCCGGGCTGGACCGCCGCCGCATCGTGGGCGCCATCTTCCGGCGCCTGCGGCAGGCGCCGCGCAGCTTCGTGCTGCCGCCGCGCTGACCACTCCCGCGAACGCGGGACGGCAGCGCGCTGCGCCGGCCAGCGTGACGCTCCTCACGGCAGGAATCAACGCCCACCACGCCGGCGTGCCCAAGCCCCCTGTCGGCCCGGCAGGTGGACTTCTAGAGTGCGATCCACGTCGTTGGAACCCGCACACCATGAACAAGATTTCCGGACTTTCCGCGGCGCTGGCCGCGAGCGCCGGCGCACTGGCCGTCGCGCCCGCGCAGGCTGCCCCGATCACGCTGTCGCACAGCGTGACGCTGTCGACCCTGCTGCAGCAAGGCCAGTCGGCCAACCTCAGCTTCGACATCAATGCCTTCCTCACCGCCCAGGGCCACAGCGCCAGCGAGGTGGTGGGCGGCGAGGTCTCGGTCTTCGGCTTCTCGGATGCCAGCTATGCGCCGGGCGGTGTGTCCGCCGACTACAACGTGCAGACGGTGGGCGCCGGCTCGCATCTGCACACCTACAGCTACCGCGCCTACTACAGCTACAGCTACACCTGCGGCTCGTGGTTGAACAAGCGCACCTGCTACGGCGGCGGCTGGTACTACGCCTACGCCACCCAGAACATCCCCGACTACGCCCGCTATGCCGACCGTGACATCTACCAGGTCGATGCGGTGGCCGACCAGATGCGCCTGACCGTCGGCGGCACGGTGCTCACCGACACCGCCGACACGCGCACGCAGGGGGCCGGCAACTTCGGCGCCTACCTCTACGACGGCTTCGAAGGCTGCTACACCACCGAGTGCTCGCGCACCTCGCTGTACCACCGTGAGCGCAACGTCTACAGCGCCATCGGCGGCGAGCTGGCGCTGACCGCGTCGCTGGATCCGGTGGCACTGGCGGACCTGCAGGGCGACGGCGTGCTGGGCCTGAACATCGCCGCACCGGTAGGCCAGTTCGGGTTGCGTTCGGTCAGCTTCAGCCTGCTGCTCAACGAGCCCATGCTGCTGCCGGTGAGCGCACCGCTGTCCGGCACGACCGGTGGCTCGGTGCCCGAGCCGGCCGGCGTGGCCCTCACCGGCGTGGCATTGGCCGCGGCCCTGGCGGCCGGCGGCCGTCGCGTGCGCCAGCGCGGCCGCAGCGCCGCCACCACGCCGCCGGGTGCCGTGGCCGACGACGATGGCGACGGCGATGGCGTGACCGCGCTCGCCACCCGCCACGGCACCCCCGCTGGCCGATGAGCACGGACAGCGCCGCCCGGCGCTTCGCGCTGAACCCGCAAGCCCGCGTGCAGGTGCAGACGCTGTCCAGCGGTTGCCCGGTGCTGGTCATCGACGATGTCTACGCCGACCCGATGGCGGTACGCGAGCGTGCGCTGGCCGGCCGCTTCGACAACTCCACCGCCTACTACCCTGGCCTGCACGCCGCGCTGGACGAGACCGAGCGCGCCGCGCTGCTGCCGCCGCTGGTGCAACTGCTGGCCGTGCTGGGCAGTGCGCGCTGCACACCGGCCGACATCGCCACCGACTTCTCCATCGTCACCACGCCCGCCAGCGAGATGCTGGCGCTGCAGAAGCACCCGCATGTGGATGGCACCCCGCTGGCCGGCGTGTGCTACCTGAACCCCGACTACGAGGTCGGCACCAGCTTCTTCCGCCACCGGCCCACCGGGCTGGCCTTCGTGCGCGACGAGGCCGAAGGCGAGGCCTACCACCGCTGGCTGGACGCCCATGGCGACGCCACCCAGCCCAGCTCCTACGCCGTGGCCGACGACCACACCTGGGAACACCTGCACACCACGCAAGGGCGCTTCAACCGGCTGGTGATGTACCCCGGCACCGCTTTTCACTCGATCGCGATGACCGATGTGGCGCGTAACCTCTCGATGAACTCGGCGCGGCTAACGCAGCGCTTCTTCGTCCACCGGGCCGACCGCGCGTAGGCCCCGCCCCGGCGCGCCGGGCCCACCGCATGACCCAAGCCATCCGCTCCATCCTCATCGTCGGCGGCGGCACTGCCGGCTGGCTGGCCGCCACCTACCTGCAGCGCACGCTGTGCGGCGACCCCGCGGCGCCGGTGTCCATCCGGCTGGTGGAATCGCCCGAGGTGCCCACCATCGGCGTGGGCGAGGCCACGGTGCCCACGCTGGCCGCCACCTTGCACGCGCTGGGCATTCCCGAGCCGCTGCTGTTCGCGCGGACCGAAGCCACGCTGAAGAACGGCGTGCGCTTCATCGGCTGGCGCCAGGGTGGCGACGCCGCCAGCGACCGCTTCGACCATCCCTTCGATGTGCCGATGATGCATGAGGGCTACTCCAGCCTGGTGCATTGGCTGAACCTCACCCAGCGCGGCCTGTTGCGCGCACCGATGGGTGACTGCTGCTCGGTGCAGACCGCGCTGATGGAAGGCCTGCGCAGCCCCAAGCTGATGGACTCGGCGGGCTACCTGGCACCGGTGCCCTACGGCTACCACATCGATGCCGGCCTGCTGGCCGACCTGCTGCGCGAGACCGCCGTGGCGCGTGGCGTGATCCACACGCCCGGCACGGTGAGCGCGGTGCACACCGGACCGGAGGGCATCAGCGGCCTGATCCTGGCCGACGGGCGCCCGCTGCAGGCCGACCTGTACGTGGACTGCACCGGCTTTGCCGGCCTGCTGATCGACCGCGCCCTGGGCGTTCCATGGCTTTCGTACGCCGACCACCTGCTGTGCGACCGCGCTGTGGCCTGCCCGGTGGCCCATGAAGACGAGGCGCCGGCGCTGCGCCCCTACACCACGGCCACCGCCGAGGCCGCTGGCTGGCGCTGGGAGATCGACCTGCAGTCGCGCCGCGGCACGGGCTACGTCTACGCGTCGGCCCATTGCAGCGACGACGAGGCCGTGGCCACGCTGCTGCGCAGCCACGGCAGCCGCACGCGCCTGGCCGACCCCCGGCTGCTGCGCATGCGCATCGGCCATCGCGCCCGCGTGTGGGAGAAGAACTGCCTGTCACTGGGTCTGGCCTCGGGCTTCATCGAGCCGCTGGAATCCACCGGCATCTACCTGATCGAGCATGCGCTGATGCAGTTCGTCGACTACCTGCCCGGGGCTGGCAACAACAGCCGGCGCCAGGCCACCTACAACCGCCTGATCGGTGACCTGTACGACGAGCTGCGGGACTTCATCGTGATGCACTACGTGCTGTCGCAGCGCCGCGACACGCCCTTCTGGCGCGAGGCCACCGACGCGGCCCGCATCAGCCCGGCCCTGGCCGATCTGCTGGCGCTGTGGCAGGAGAAGGTGCCGCAGGCCACCGACATCAACCGCCGCATGTCGCTGTTCAGCGCCAACAACTACTTCTACATCCTGGCCGGCATGCACCAGCTGCCGCTGGCCGGCGCCGCACAGGGTGCGCACATCGCCCCGGACCGCAGCGACGCCGCGCTGCGCCAGGTCGCGGCTGTGCGACGCGCCGCCCTGATGCAGTCGCCCACGATGGCCGACTACGCGCGCAAGCAGCGTGGCGCCGCAGCACATGCGCCGGCGGGCGCACTGCGCAGCGCACCGGCCGGCGCCTAAGATCGGGCGATGCCTGCCATCGCCCCGGCGCCTGCCGCCCGCCCCCCCGCCACCGTCACCACCGCCGCCGGCCACGAACCCCGCATCGCCACGCTGGCCAACGGCGTGCGCCTGGCCTGCGTTCATGTGCCGCAGGCCGAGACCGCCAGCGTCAGCGTGTTCGTGCGCGCCGGCAGCGGCCACGAGAGCAAGCTCACCAGCGGCCTGAGCCATGTGGTCGAGCACATGGTGTTCAAGGGCACGGCCACGCGCAGCGCCGAGCGCATCAACCTCGATGCCGAACGCCTGGGCGCCGAGGTCAATGCCCACACCGACAAGGACCACACCGCTTTCCACATGCGCGGCCTGGCGCGCGATGTGAGCGGCTTCATCGCGATGCTGGGCGACATCGTGCTGGCGCCCAGCTTCCCCGAGGACGAGTTCGAGCGCGAGCGCCAGGTGCTGCTGCACGAGTTCACCGAGGACGAGGACGACCCGGTCTCCACCGCCTTCAAGCTGTTCGACCACGCCAGCTGGGGCGCGCATCCGCTGGCCCAGCCGGTGATCGGCACGCGGCGCAACATCGAGCGCTTCAGCCGCGCCGACCTGGTCAACCATGTGCAGCGCCAGTACGGTGGCCCCAACATCGTGGTGGCCGTGGCGGGGCCGGCGGATGTCGACACGCTGACACGCGATGTCGAGGCCGCCTTCGGTGCCGCGCCCGCGCTGGCCCCCAACACCATCACCACGCCCACCTTCGGCGGCGGCATCCGCAGCAAGGCCATGCCCGGCAGCAGCCAGAGCCACCTGGTGATGGGCTTCGCCGTGCCCGGCCAGCAGGCCGGCGATGCCACGGCGGCCGTGGCCGCCGCGCTGTTCGGCGAGGGCATGAGCTCGCCGCTTCTGGGCGAGCTGCGCGAGAAGCGCGGCCTGGTCTACTACGCCGCGGCCTCGGCCGATGTGCTGGATGCGGCCGGCCAGTTCGTCGTCGAGGCCAGCACCGCGCCGGCGCAGCTGGACGAATGCCTGACCGAGCTGGCGCGCCAGCTGGCGCTGCAGGCCGAGCGCATCACGCCGGTGGACCTGGAGCGCGCCCACAACCAGCTGCTGGTGCGCCGGCTGCGCGCGCTGGAGGAACCCGCGCGCCGGCTGGAGAGCGCGGCGCTGGACCTGTTCATCCACGGCCGCGCGCGCAGCCTGGCCGAGTGGCGCGACACCATCGCCGCGGTGGACGGCGAACGCGTGCGCGCGCTGTTCCAGCGCATGCTGGCCGCCGGCCCGGCGCTGGCCGTCAGCGGCAAGGTGCCGCGCGGCCTGCGCGAGCGCGTGCGCACGCTGCTGGCAGCGCAGGGGCTGCGCTGCGATTGACGCGGGGCGTCAGGCCTGGCGCCAGTCCTGGCCCGGCACGATGCGCTTCATGAACTGGTCGAACATCGGCACGGTGAACGCCGTGTCGCCATGGTTCGGACTCCAGATCATGCCCTTGGCGATCAGGGAACTGCGCGTGGGTGCCAACTCGGTGACTTTGGATCCATAGCACGCAGCAATGTCACCCGACCGATGCGGTCCGGGGCCAAGCTCGGCCATGGCGCGCAGATAGCGCTTTTCCTTGGGCGTCGACCGGTCGAAGCGGACGCGAAAAAAGCTTTCGTCCAGTGCCGCCACCGCCTCGGGTGAGGCGCGCTGTACGTCGGAGGCCGTGATCGGAGAACTGGCAGCCACCTCCCACGTGAAGTAGCCCCATTGCTGCAGGAAGTAGGCATAGCCCTCGGTCACCTGGATCAGGGCCTGCATCGCATCGGGTTGAATGGCCACGCCCTCGGCCTGCAGCGGGCGGCAGATGGCCAGTTCGGCGGCGGGCATGGGCAGCGGACCGATTTCGGGGAAATTGAACAAGCGCTCGGCATACGACTTGGCGTTGCCCATGCGCCCCCGCAATTGCGGCAAGCCCGCCCCCACCAGAACCACCGGCAGTTGCTGCTGCTCGGTACGGTGCATCGCCGTGATCAGCGCGGCCAGTTGCACCTCTTCGACATACTGCAGTTCGTCGATGAAGATGCCAAGCGCCGTCTTGGCGGCCTTGGCCGCCCGCCCGACTTGTTCGAACAGGGCCTGCAGATCGTGCTCCAGATCCCCGTTGTCGGCCAAGCCGGGCTCGGGCTCGTAGTCGAAACCCACCTCGATGTCGTTGTACGTCACCTTGAGCTTGCCAGCAAAGCCCGCCAACGCACGCAAACCGCGAACCGCATAGTCCTTGGCCGCCTGCAGATGACTCAGTCGCAACAAGGCCTGGCGCAGTTGGGGCGCCAGCAAGGCCGGAAGCGACTGCCCTTCTCGAGCCTCGATGCGCACGGTCTGAATCCCTGCAGCCTCGGCGTCGGCGCGCACCCGGTCAAGCAGAACCGTCTTGCCGACGCCCCGCAGGCCGACCAGCATGGCGCTTTTGGCTGGTCGCCCGATGCGCGCCCGTTCCAGGGCGATCCGCAATGACTCCCGCAACTCGTCGCGGCCAGCCAGTTCCGGTGGCGGCGTGCCCGCGCCCGGTGCAAACGGATTTCTGATCGAGTCCATGGCAACAGATTATATGAATCTTTTGAAAGTTATCTTCATTCGATAACTATTCAAAGATTTGCATAAACAGCTGTTGTGCATCCCTCCCGGCCCCAGCCTGTCAGGCCAGCAGTCCCTGCACGCGTGCCCGCAGCACCGGCAACGTCACCTCGTCCGGCGCCAGCGGCGCGCCGGCCGCCAGGCCCACCGGGCTGAACAGGCCGCGGCGGAACGGGCTGACCATCGCGCGGCCGCCGTCGATGCGCGAGAAGAACGAGCCCCACAGATTGCTCAAGGCCACCGGCACCACCGGCACCGGGCGGCGCTCCAGGATCTTCATCACGCCGCCCTTGAACTCGCCGAGCTGGCCGTCGCGGGTGATCGCGCCTTCGGGAAAGATGCCCAGCAGGTCGCCCTCGGCCAGCACCTGGTCGGCCGCGGCCAGCGCGGCCTCGTAGGCGGCCGGGTCTTCGCTGCGCGGCGCGATGGGAATGGCCTTGGCCAGGCGGAACAGCCAGCCCAGCACCGGCACCGCGAAGATGCGGTGGTCCATCAGGAAGCGGATCGGCCGCGGGCTGGCGGCCATCAGCAGCACGGCATCGACATAGCTCACATGGTTGCAGGCGATCACCGCCGCGCCGCTGACCGGGATGTGCTCGTCGCCCGTCACGCGGAAGCGGTACACACAGCGCGAGAGGATGAAGGCCACGAAGCGCAGCAGGTACTCGGGCACCAGCAGGAAGATGTACAGGCCCACCACCGCGTTGGCCAGCGCCGTGAGGCCGAACACCTGCGGCACCGTGAAGCCGGCCGACAGCAGCGCGCCCACCAGCAGGCTGCTGACGATCATGAAGATGGCGTTGAGGATGTTGTTGGCCGCGATGATGCGCGCGCGGTGGCTGGGCGGCGAGCGCAGCTGGATCAGCGCATACATCGGCACGCTGTACAGGCCCGCGAACAGCGACAGCGCGAACAGGTCGGCCAGCACCCGCCAGTGCGCCGGCTGGGTCAGGAAGGCGCCCAGCGTCATCAGTTCAGACGGCGGCAGCGCGCGCGAGGCCAGGTACAGATCGCCGGCGAACACGCTCATGCCGATCGCCCCCAGCGGCACCAGGCCGATCTCGACATGGCGGTGGCTGAAGGTCTCGCACAGCAGGCTGCCCACGCCGATGCCCAGAGAGAACACCACCAGCAGCGCAGAGGCCACATGCTCGTTGCCGTGCAGCACCTCCTTGGCGAAGGACGGGAACTGCGCCAGGAACACCGCGCCGAAGAACCACATCCAGCTGATGCCCAGCAGCGAGCGGTAGACCACGATGTTGCCGTGCGCCAGCCTCAGGTTGTGCCAGGTCTCGGACACCGGGTTCCAGTTGATCGCCAGCCCCGGCTCGGTGCTGGGCGTGACCGGCACGAACTGGGCCGTGAGCCGGCCCAGCGCCGCCAGCGCCAGGCAGGTCAGCGCCACGGCCTCGGCCGCGGGCAGCCAGGCGTCGTCGGGCAGGGCGATCAGCACGCCGCCCACCACATTGCCCAGCAGGATGGCCACGAAGGTGCCCATCTCGATCATGCCGTTGCCGCCGGTGAGCTCGCGCTCGCTCAGGTGCTGCGGCAGGTAGGCGTACTTCACCGGGCCGAACAGCGTGCTGTGCAGGCCCAGCAGGAAGATGCAGGCCAGCAGCACCGGCACCAGCTTCAGGAACAGGCCCGCCGTGCCCAGCGCCATGATGGCCAGCTCCAGGCTCTTGACCAGCCGCGTCAGGCGCGCCTTGTCGAACTTGTCGGCGATCTGGCCCGAGGTGGCCGAGAACAGCAGGAAGGGCAGGATGAACACCGCACCGATCACCAGCCCGGCCATGGCCGGCGGCAGCCAGTCCACGTGGACGCGGTAGGTGACCAGCATCGTGAACGCGAACTTGAAGACGTTGTCATTCGCCGCGCCCAGGAACTGCGTCCAGAAGAAGGGCGCGAAGCGGCGCTGGCGCAGCAGCGCGAACTGGTTGGGTTGCGGGTCTTGGTGCACGGCCGGTGCTCCTCCTCTGTCTGGGCGGGGCTGTTTATCGCACGACTGTGACGGCGCCCGCGAGGCCCTCGTCGCGCAGCCAGCGGAACATGGCGTCCGCCGTCACCGTGCCGATGCGGCCGGCCAGGCGCTCGCCGGTGGGGTGGTCGTCGAAGGCCACATGGGCCATGGCCAGGCGCGCCCCCAACCGCGTGAAGGTGTCGAGCTGGATCACCGGCGGCACGAAGCCGCGCTGCTGCAGCCAGGCCTGGGCCGCATCGCGCGTGCCGGCGGCGGCATCGGCCGCCAGCATCTCCAGCGCCCACTGGTTGCTCTGCTGGTAGCGCTGGCCCCAGGCGTAGGACACCATGCTGTAGCGCACCTCGTGCAGGCGCACCGCCTGGGCGTCGTCGCGCAGCCGGGGCAGCAGCTGCGCCTGCAGCGCGGGCGACAGCGGTGCGAAGGCCGCCTCGTAGCGGTGCGGCCGGTCGAGGAAGAACTGGCCCAGGCCCTGGCGGTAGACGGCCGACTCGGCCGTGCCGCAGTGGTTGAGCTTGTGCAGCACGCGCCAGACCGCCCGGCCTCCGGAACCGTCTTCCGGCTGGCGGTAGGCCAGGCCCACGTGCGACCAGCGCAGGCCGTGGCGCGACAGGTCCTGCCCGGCGCGGGCCAGCAGCACCACCTCGGCGCCGCTGGCCTCCAGGCGCTGGCGCACCGATTCGGCCAGCGCCAGGCCACGCGTCACGGCCTCGGTGCCGGGCGGCGTCTCGTCGCAGGCCTGGCCGGCTGCGGCGGTACGTGCCCCGGCCAACAGCAGCAGGGTCAGCGCCAGGGTCAGCAGAGGCCACCGGCGGCTCATCGCGACACCCGCTCGTGGTGCAGCAGGGCCCGGCCCGCCTCGTTGGGGATGAAGCACAGCGCGCGGCCGGCCTGCGACAGCAGCCAGCCCGAGGCCAGCGCGCTGACCGTGACCACCGCACCGCTGGCCACCAGCGCGCCGCCGGCCAGGCGCAGCGTCAGCCGCACGCCGTCGGACGCGCGCTCCAGCACCCACACCGTGCCCTCGGCCGAGGCCGTCACTGCCACCACGGTCAGCACCGCGCCGCCCGACAGCACCGCCGACGGGGCGGCCACCACCACCGCCACCGGCAGCAGCGACAGCGCGCTGCTGGCCTCCGACGCGCCGCCCTGCGCGCGCGGGCTGACCACCGGGGCGGCGGCCAGCACGGCCGCCAGCAACAGGTTCAGGCAAGGGGTCTTCATCGTGAACTCCGGTGCGATGCATCGCGGTTGGAACATGGCCCCCATGCTGCGCCAACACCGCCCGCCAGTAGCGCAATCCATGCCTGGGTTCCCGTTCACGCCGCCAGTGGTATCGTGATTCGATACTTTCGGGGCGATGCGATGTCCACCACCCAGGCGCTGGTCGATGAACTCAAGCGGCAGCTGAAGGCCAGCGGCCTGACCTATGCGCGGCTGGCCGGCCAGTTGGGGCTGGCCGAGAGCAGCGTCAAGCGCATGTTCAGCCGTGGCGAGATGACCCTGGCGCGCGTGGACGCGATCTGCCGCGTGCTGAAGATCGACTTCGCCGAACTGGCCCGCGGCGTGGCCGACGCCCAGCCGCCGCTGCGCGAGCTGACGCTGGAGCAGGAGCGCGCGGTGGTGGCCGACCGCCAGCTGCTGCTGGTGGCCATCTGCTGCCTGAGCCAGTGGACGGTGGAGCAGATGCTGGCCAGCTACCGCCTGACCGAGGCCGCCATCGTGCGCGCCCTGGCCCAGCTCGACCGGCTGGGCATCGTCGAGCTGCGGCCGATGAACCGCTACCGGCTGAAGGTGGCCAAGACCTTCCGCTGGCGGCCGCACGGGCCGGTGATGAACTTCTTCCGCGAGCACGCGCTGCAGGACTATTTCGCCGGCGGCTTCGACGGCGAGGGCGAGCTGCTGATGCTGGTGCACGGCGAGATCGGCCGCAGCCTGGCCGCGCTGTTCAACGAACGCCTGCAACGCCTGGCGCAGGACTTCGCGCAACAGCACCTGGCCGACCAGCGCCTGCCCGACGCGCAGAAGCGGCCCTACTCGCTGGTGATCGGCATGCGCTCGTGGCTGTTCGCGGCCTTCCGCGATTTCCAGAAGCGGGCCTAGAAGCGGGCCGGCGCCGGCGCGCGCGACGGCGCTCAGCGGCGGTCGTCGTCCTCGCGCCGCTCGCCGTTCTTGCGCCCGGAGAACATGGTCCACCACACGATGAACAGCAGCAGCGCCAGCGCGCCCAGGGCTTCCAGCAGAATCATGAGCATGGCCTCATTATCCCGACCGGCTCTGCCACGCCCCGCCCGGCGCGGGCCTGCGCTGGCCCTGGTGGCGGCCGCGCTGGTGCTGGCCGGCTGCGCCAGCACGCCGCCCGCCGAGCGCCCGGCGCCGGTGGCGCAGGCCACCCCGACCCCAGCCACGCCAGCCGTTGTCGCCCCCTCCGGCCCGGCGGCCGAGCCAGCCCCCTGGCTGCGCGCGCGCGCCCGCTGGGTGCCGGTGGACTGGGCCGCCCTGCCGGGCTGGCAGGCCGACCGCGCGGCCGAGCTGTGGCCCGCGCTGCGTGCCGGCTGCGCCCGGCCGCTGGCGGCCTGGGCCGCGGTGTGCGCCCGGGCGCAGGCCTTCAACCCGCCCGACGACGGCTTCGCGCGCGAGTTCCTGCAGCGTGAACTGCAGCCCTGGCGCGTGGAAAGCCACGACGGCGAGACCCAGGGTCTGGCCACCGGCTACTTCGAGCCACTGGTGGCCGCCAGCCGCCGGCCCACGGCGCAGTTCAAGGTGCCGCTGTACCGCGCGCCGGCCGACCTGGCCTCGCGCCGCCCGTACTGGTCGCGCCAGCAGCTCGACACCCTGCCCGCCGCGCGCGCTGCGCTGGCCGGGCTGGAGATCGCCTGGGTGGCCAGCCCGCTGGACGCGCTGATCCTGCAGATCCAGGGCTCGGGCCGGCTGCGCTTCACCGAGGCCGACGGCCGCAGCCGGCAGGTGCGCCTGGCCTTCGGCGGTCACAACGACCAGCCCTACAAATCCGTGGGCCGCTGGCTCATCGAGCAGGGCGAGATGCGTGCCGACGGCGCCAACTGGCCCGCCATCCGCGCCTGGGGCGAGCGCGCCAGCCCGGCGCGGCTCAACGAGATGCTGTGGAGCAACCCGCGCATGGTGTTCTTCCGCGAGGAGGCGCTGCCCGACGAGGCCGTGGCCGGCCCGCCGCCCGGCCCGCGCGGCGCCCAGGGCGTGCCGCTGACCGCCGGCCGCTCGGTGGCGGTGGACCCGCAGGCCGTGCCCTACGGCACGCCGCTGTGGCTGGACACCACCGAGCCGCTGGCCGCCACGCCACTGCAGCGCCTGGTGATGGCGCAGGACACCGGCGGCGCGATCGTCGGCGCGGTGCGCATCGACCTGTTCTGGGGCGCCGGCGAGCTGGCCGAGCAGCAGGCCGGCCGCATGAAGCAGCCGCTGCGCGTGTGGGCGCTGTGGCCGAAGGGGTCGCTGCCACCGAGCTGACATCGGATCAGGCTTGGCCCTTGCTACGCTGCGGGGCATGAAGCTGCTCATCGCCCGCCTGAACCACGAGACCAACACCTTCTCGCCCGTGCCCACGCCGCTGGCCGCGTTCGATCCGCAATGGGGCGACGACGCGCGCCGCAGCCAGACCGGCATGCGCACCGCGATGGCGGCCTTTCTGGACGCCGCCGCGCGCCGCGGCGACACGGTGGTGACGCCGGTGGCCGCCACCGCCAATCCCAGCGGCCGCGTGGACGAGGCGGCCTACGAGCAGATGGTGAACCACATCGTGGCCTGTGCCCCCGGATGCGACGCCATGCTGCTGGACCTGCACGGCGCCATGGTCACCACCCACCTCGACGACGGCGAGGGCGAGTTGCTGGCGCGCCTGCGTGCGGCCGCGCCGGGCGTGCCCATCGGCGTGGCGCTGGACCTGCACGGCAACATCACGCCGCGCATGGTGAGCCATGCCGACGTGATGGTGGGCTTCAAGACCTACCCGCACGTGGACATGTACGAAACCGGCGAACACGCCGCGCGCCTGCTGCTGGCCATGGCCGACGGCCAGGCGCGCTACGCCGTGCGCTGGCACCGCCTGGCGCTGATGAGCCACACGCTGCGCAGCTCCACGCTGGAAGGCGCGATGGCCGCCGCGGTGGCCGGTGCGCGCGAGGCCGAGGGCCAGGGCGTGCCGGCCGTCACGGTGTTCGCCGGCTTCGCGCTGGCCGACATCCCGGCACCCTGCGTCAGCGTGGTGGTGACCGACACCGACGACACCGCCGGCCATGCCCGCGCGCAGCGCACGGCCGATGCCCTGGCCGGCCAGATCTGGGCGCAGCGCGAGGGCTTCGTCTACCGCAGCGAGCCGCTGGCGCAGTCGCTGGCCCGCGCCGCCGCGCTGGCCGAGGGGCAACATGCCGATACGGCCCGACCGGTGCTGCTGCTGGACCACGGCGACAACGTGATGAGCGGCGGCACCTGCGACACGATGGACGTGCTGCAGGCCGCGCTGGCCGCGGGCCTGAGCGGCATCGCCATGGGCCCGCTGTGCGACCCCGAGGCTGTGGCCACGCTGTGGGCCGCGGGTGAAGGCGCGCAGGTCACGCTGGCGCTGGGCAACAAGCGGCCGATGCTGGCACTGGGTCTGACCAAGACGCCGCCGGTGCTCACCGGCACGGTGCGCCGCCTGTCCGACGGTGGCTACACCGTCACCGGCCCCATCTACACCGGCCAGCGCTGCCAGATGGGCCGCACGGTGCTGTTCGACATCGGCGCGGCGCAGATCGTCGTCACCGAGCAGACGCAGGAGCCCTTCGACCTGGGCGTGTTCACCTGTGTGGGCCTGGACGTGACGGCCCAGCCCGGCCCGCGCTTCCTGCTGCTGAAGTCGCGCATGTACTGCCGGCCGGTGTTCGGCCCGCTCAGCGCGGCGCTGGTGGAATTCGACAGTGCCGGCGTGACCAGTTCCGACTACAGCCTGTACCCGTTCTCGCGCGTGCAGCGGCCGGTCTATCCGCTGGACGCGGCCTGAACGGCCTCAGGCCGCCGCCAGTTCCACGCGGTTGCGGCCCGCGTGCTTGGCGCGGTAGAGCGCCTGGTCGGCGCGCTCGATGGCGCGGTCGCCATCCTCGCCGGCCGCGCACAGCGACACGCCGGCCGAAAAGCTGACCGTGAGCCCCGGCACGATGGCGCCGAAGTCGGCCCCGGCAATGCGCTCGCGCAGCCGCGCCAGCACCGTCTCGGCCGCCGCCAGCGGCGTGCCGGGTAGCAGCAGCAGGAACTCCTCGCCACCCCAGCGCGCCAGCGCATCGCTGGTGCGCAGCTCGGCGCGCGCCAGGTCGGCAAAGCGCTGCAGCACCGCATCGCCCACCTGGTGGCCATGGCGGTCGTTGATGCGCTTGAAGTGGTCGATGTCCAGCAGCGCCAGCACCAGCGGCCCGGCGCTGCGCGGCGGGCGCTGCGCCACCTGGGCCAGCAGCTCGGTCATCGCGCGGCGGTTCAGCAGCCCGGTGAGCATGTCGCGCGTGGCCAGCTCGCGGTTGAGCTGCAGCGCCTCGGTCAGGTCGGCCTTCTGCGCCGACAGCCGCGCACGCATGCGGCCCAGGCGGATGGCCAGCACCGAGGTGGCCGACAGCACGGTGGCCGCCAGCAGCAGGTGCAGGCCCTCCATCAGCAGCGGGTAGCGCGGCCCCGGGCCCAGCGTGCGCCAGGCCACCGCGGCCGCCAGGCCCGCGAAGCCGGCCGCGGCCAGCAGCCGCGCCTGCGCCGGCCGCAGGCTGAAGATGCCGAACAGGATGACCAGCAGCAGCAGCGCCAGCAGCGCGCCGCGCAGCGGCCCGGCGATGGCGTACGAGGCGCTGACCGACGAGATCGCGAACAGCGCCTGCGGCAGGGTCAGCGACGGGTCGGTGCCCAGGTGCAGGTTCAAGCCGCTGCGCACCAGCGCATAGAAGCCCAGCGAGCCCAGCAGCGTGTAGGCCACCAGCCAGGCCAGCGCCACCGGATCGATGAAGCCCGCCGCCGCGCCGATGCCCTGCGCCACGGCCCCCAGCACGAAGATGCCGATGGCCAGCAGGGTTTGCGAGGCGCGCACGCGCTGGTGCGGCGACTCGCCCAGCACGAGGCGGGACAGGGACACGGAGGAGGCAGGCGCAGACATTGAACTGTCCTCGTTGTCGGCCCGCGCGCCGGCAACTTGAGCCGCCGTGCCGGGACCCACGCGCCGGACGAAGTTACCGCTCTAAGGTGCCGCCGCCTGCGCCAGCCAGGCCTCGAGCGCCTGGGGCCACGGCACGGTGTCGGTCGCGGTGTCCAGGCGCCAGGTGTCGGCCGCCTCGTCGGCGCCGGGCCACTCGGCCCAGCCGGCCTGCGTGGCCAGCAGGTCGGGGCCGGCATCCGAGGCATCGTCGCCGCGGGCCTGGCGCTCGGCCAGGCGCTGGCGCAGCACGGCCTCGGGCGCATGGCACAGCAGCAGCGTGAACGGCCGGCCCAGGCGCGCGGCCAGCGCGCGCATCGCGTCGCGTTCGGCGCGGCGCAGGCTGGCGGCGTCCACCACCACCGGCACGCCGGCCGCCAGCGCCGCCTCGGCCAGGGCCTGCAGGCGCGCATAGGTGCGCTGCCCGGCCTCGGGTGCGTACAGGCCCAGCGCCGCGCCGCCGCGCGCCTGCGGCGACAGGCCGAACAGGCGCTTGCGCTCGACGTCCGAGCGCAGGCGCACGCCGCCCAGGCCTTCGGCCAGCGCCGCCGCCACACGGCTCTTGCCGCTGCCCGACAGGCCCATCATCAGCACCAGGCGCGGCGGTGCCGGCGCGGGCGCCAGGTCCGCCAGCCGCAGCGCCAGGGCCAGCAGCTGCCGCGCGCGGGCCTGGCCCTCGGGGCCGCCATCGGCCAGCAGCGCCACCTTGGCGCGCACCGCCGCGCGGTAGGCCGCCCACCAGCCCAGCAGCGGCAGCGCGGCGATGTCGTCCTCGGCCTCCAGCACCGCGCTGGCCAGGCGCCAGGCCAGGCGCGGCAGGCCGTGGGCGTGCAGGTCCATGAACGCGAAGGCCAGCTCACCCACGGTGTCGATCTGGCGCAGCGCCTCGTTGAACTCCAGCGCGTCGAAGATCAGCGGCGCGTCCTCGCTCCAGACGACGTTGCCCAGGTGCAGGTCGCCATGGCACTCGCGCACGCGGCCAGCGGCGCGGCGCTGCCCGATCAGCGGTGCCAGCGCGGCGCCACGCGCCTCGGTCCACGCCGCCAGGCGGGCCAGGTCGGCCTGGGCCGCCATGTCGTGCGCCGGCAGCAGCGCCGCCAGCTCGCGCAGGTTGTCGCGCGGCCAGTGGCGCGTGGTCTCGGTGTCGCCCCAGCCGGCCGGCGCCGGCGGCAGCGCCTGGTGGAACTGCGCGATCTGCTGCGCCAGCGCGTCGATGTGGCCGGTGTGCAGCCGGCCGGTCGCGGCCAGGTGGTCGAAGCCCTGCTGCGGATCGAAGCGGCGCATCAGCACGGCCCAGTCCAGCGGTGGGTCACTGTTCGCCAGGCTGGCACCGGTGATGCGCGGCCCGTCGGGTGTCTGCACGACCGGCAGCACGTCCAGATAGTCCTGGGGTGCGGTGCGGCGGTTCAGCCGCAGTTCGTGCCGGCAGGCGGCCTCGCGCAGCGCGGCGGTGGAGAAGTCGACAAAGGACCGGCACAGCGGCTTCTTCAGCTTCAGTACGCGCTCGGGCCACAGCAGCAGCGTGGACAGGTGGGTCTCGATGCGCTGCGGCGGCCGCCCGGCCGGCGCCAGCGTCACGCCGGGCGCCACCGCGCCAGGCCGGCTGAGCGCATGCACCCGGGCCGCGTGCGCGCGCAGCGCGGCGGCCTCGTCGAAGGGCTGCGGGTCGCGCATCGTGCGGGGCACCAGCCTTCAGCCGCGCTGGCGCCGCAGGTGCCCCAGCGGCCAGGCCGCGCCGGCCTTCACCTCGCCCAGCGAGAAGCTGGTGTGCAGGTCCTTCACGTTGGGCAGCTTGAACAGCGTGTCATGCGCCCAGCGCGAATAGGCGTCCAGGTCGGTGGCCAGCACCTGCAGCTCGAAGGTGCCGGCGCCGCTGATGTAGTGGCAGCTCACCACCTCGGGCAGCGCTCGGATGGCGTTCTCCAGCACCAGCGTCGCGTCGGCGTTGTTGCGCTCGGCGTCCACGCGCACGAAGGCCAGCACGCCCAGGCCGATGCGGCGGCGGTCGATCTCGGCGCGGTAGCCGGTGATGTAGCCCTGCTGCTCCAGCCACTTCACACGCCGCCAGGTGGGCGCGGCCGACAGGCCGATGCGCGACGCCAGCTCGGCGTTGGACAGCCGCGCATCGCGCTGCAGTTCATCGAGGATGGCGATGTCGTAGCGGTCCAGGCCGGGACCGTGCGGCTCGTCGCCCGCGTCGTCGCGCGGCGGCACCGGTGCGGCGCGGGTTTTCCCTTGCTTGCGGGCCGGCGATGACTTTGTTTCTTTTATGGGCATGTTTCGGGCAATCCTGTTTCCTGAATCATCGCCAATCGGGCAACGAAAGAAAAGACTTCACGGCGCGCTTTTTCTACACTGCCCCGAACTGTCACGCCCCTGCCGCCTGACTTTCCATTGACGGAGCCCACGCCATGAACGCCCCGCTGCCCGACGCCGTCCGCCGCGCGCTCGAATCGATCTCGCTGGACGACAAGTACACGCTGGCGCGCGGCCGCGCCTTCATGAGCGGCGTGCAGGCCCTGGTGCGGCTGCCGATGCTGCAACAGCAACGTGACGCGGCCGCGGGGCTGAACACGGCCGGCTTCGTCAGCGGCTACCGCGGCAGCCCGCTGGGCGGCTACGACCAGGCGCTGTGGGCGGCCAAGCAGCACCTGGCCCAGCACAACGTGGTGTTCCAGCCCGGCGTCAACGAGGAACTGGCCGCCACCGCCGTGTGGGGCACGCAGCAGCTCGACCTGTGGCCCGAGCAGAAGAAGTACGACGGCGTGTTCGGCATCTGGTACGGCAAGGGCCCGGGCGTCGACCGCTGCAGCGACGTGTTCAAGCACGCCAACATGGCCGGCACCAGCCGGCACGGCGGCGTGATCGCCATCGCCGGTGACGACCATGTGGCCAAGAGCAGCACCGCCGCGCACCAGAGCGACCACATCTTCAAGGCCTGCGGCCTGCCGGTGTTCTTCCCGTCCGATGTGCAGGGCATCCTCGACATGGGCCTGCACGCCATCGCGATGAGCCGCTTCTCCGGCGTGTGGGCCGGCATGAAGACCATCCAGGAGGTGGTGGAGAGCGCGGCCAGCGTGTCGGTGGACCCCGACCGCGTGCAGATCGTGCTGCCCGAAGACTTCACGATGCCGCCCGGCGGCGTGCACATGCGCTGGCCCGACACCGCGCTGGAGCAGGAAGCGCGGCTGATGGACACCAAGTGGTACGCCGCGCTGGCCTACATCCGCGCCAACCGGCTGAACCACGACGTCATCAGCACGCCGAACGACCGCTTCGGCATCATCGCCAGCGGCAAGGCCTACAACGACACCCGCCAGGCGCTGAACGACCTGGGCCTGGACGACGCCACCTGCCGTGCCCTGGGCATCCGCCTGCACAAGGTGAACGTGGTGTGGCCGCTGGAGGCGCAGACCACGCGCGAGTTCGCCACCGGGCTGAAGGAAATCCTGGTGGTGGAGGAAAAGCGCCAGGTCATCGAGTACCAGCTCAAGGAAGAGCTGTACGGCTGGCGGCCCGACGTGCGCCCCGACGTGGTGGGCAAGTTCGACGAGGCCGACGGCACGCACGACGGCGGCGAGTGGAGCCGCCCCAACCCCAGCGGCAACTGGCTGCTGCGCGCCAAGGCCGACCTGACGCCGGCGATCATCGCCAAGGCCATCGCCCGGCGCCTGAAGAAGCTGGGCGTGCCCGAGCACGTGGTCGCCCGCATGGACCAGCATCTGCAGGTGCTGGAGGCGCGCGAGCGCGCGGTGCTGGAACTCAAGACCGACAGCGGCGACCGCCTGCCCTGGTTCTGCTCGGGCTGCCCGCACAACACCAGCACGCGCGTGCCCGAGGGCAGCCGCGCGGTGGCCGGCATCGGCTGCCACTACATGGCCAACTGGATGGACCGCAGCACCGCCACCTTCACGCAGATGGGCGGCGAGGGCGTCACCTGGGTGGGCCAGGCGCCGTTCACCAAGGAGGGCCACCTGTTCGCCAACCTGGGCGACGGCACCTACTTCCACAGCGGCATCCTGGCCATCCGGCAGAGCATCGCCGCGGGCGTGAACATCACCTACAAGTTGCTCTACAACGACGCCGTGGCCATGACCGGCGGCCAGCGCGTGGGTGAACGCCCCGAAGGCCACAGCGTGCTGCAGATCATGAAGAGCCTGGTGGCCGAGGGCGTGGCCAAGCTGGTGATCGTCAGCGACGACCCGGCCAAGTACCAGGGCGTGACCCTGGAGGCCGGCGTCACCGTGCACCACCGCGACGAGCTCGACCGCCTGCAGCGCGCGTTCCGCGAGATCCCCGGCGTCACCGCCATCATCTACGACCAGACCTGCGCCACCGAGAAGCGCCGCCGCCGCAAGCGCGGCACGATGGTCGACCCGGCCCAGCGCGTGGTCATCAACGAGCTGGTGTGCGAGGGCTGCGGCGACTGCTCGGTGCAGAGCAACTGCCTCTCCGTGGAGCCGGTGGAGACCGAGTTCGGCCGCAAGCGCCGCATCAACCAGAGCACCTGCAACAAGGACTTCAGCTGCACCAAGGGCTTCTGCCCCAGCTTCGTCACCGTGGAAGGCGGGCAGCTGAAGAAGCCGAAGAAGCAGGGCCGCATCGACCCCGCCACGCTGCCGGCCATCCCGCAGCCGGTGGTGCCCATCGCCGAGGCGGCCTGGGGCATCGTGGTGGCTGGCGTGGGCGGCACCGGCGTCATCACCATCGGCCAGCTGCTGGGCATGGCCGCGCACCTGGAAGGCCAGGGCGTGATCACGCAGGACTCGGCCGGCCTGGCGCAGAAGGGCGGCGCCACCTGGAGCCACATCCAGATCGCGCGCCGGCCCGAGGCCATCTTCACCACCAAGGTCGACACCGCCAAGGCCGACCTGGTGATCGCCTGCGATGCCATCGTGGCCGCCGGCAAGGGCACGCTGGCGCTGATGCGCGAAGACAAGACCTATGTGGCGCTGAACACCCACGCCACGCCCACCGCCGCCTTCGTGAAGAACCCCGACTGGCAGCACCCCGAGGGCCATTGCGAAAGCGCGCTGGCCGGTGCCGTGGGCCGTGCCGGCCTGGGCGCCTTCGACGCCGAGCAGGTGGCCGTGCAGCTGCTGGGCGACAGCATCTACACCAACCCGCTGCTGCTGGGCTATGCGTGGCAGCAGGGCCGCGTGCCGCTGGGTCATGCGGCGCTGATGCGCGCCATCGAGCTGAACGGCACCCAGGTCGACAACAACAAGGCGGCCTTCGAGTGGGGCCGCCGCTGCGCCCATGACCTGACCGCCGTGCAGGCGCTGGTGGCCCAGGCCAGCGGCGCCGCCGCGGCCACCGCCGCCCAGGTGATCCAACTGGTCAAGCGACCGAAGCTGGAGGACATCGTGGCGCGCCGCGTCGAGTACCTCACCGGCTACCAGAACGCCGCCTATGCGCAGCAGTACGCGGCCTTCGTCGAGCGCGTGCGCAGCGCCGAGGCCGCCGTGGCCCCGGCCAGCACCCGCCTGGCCGAGGCCGTGGCCCGGTACCTGTTCAAGCTGATGGCCTACAAGGACGAGTACGAGGTGGCGCGCCTGCACACCGACCCGGCCTTCACCGCCAAGATCGCCGCGCAGTTCGAGGGCGACTACAAGCTGGTGCACCACCTGGCCCCGCCGCTGCTGGCCAAGACCAACGACCGGGGCGAGATGGTCAAGCAGGCCTATGGCCCCTGGATGCGCAGCGCCTTCGGCTGGCTGGCGAAGATGAAGGGCCTGCGCGGCACCGCGCTCGACGTCTTCGGCAAGACCGAGGAGCGCCGCACCGAGCGCGCGCTGATCGGCGAGTACCGCGACACCGTGGAAGAGCTGCTGCGCACGCTGGACGCCGGCCGCCTGCCGCTGGCCGTCGACATCGCCCGAATCCCCGAGGACATCCGCGGCTACGGCCATGTCAAGCACCGGCACCTGGTGGCCGCGCGCGCCAAGTGGGCGGCGCTGATGGCGCGCTGGCGCGGCGAGGGCACCGGTAGCACCGGCAGCCGGGCGGCCTGAGCGCGACGGGGCTTGCGCTGGCGCAAGCGGGGGCGGTGATGCCGGCGCTACGGTGGCGGCATGAAGATCACGCTCCCTGACACCACGATCGGCAACGCCGCCGTGCAGCAGGTCGACGTCGGCCAGGTGAAGCTGGGGCCGGCGCGCATCGGCAAACTCAGCCTGCGCGGCACCCAGTTGCGCGC
The DNA here is from genome assembly GCF_038066595.1 of Pseudaquabacterium inlustre. NCBI lineage: Bacteria > Pseudomonadati > Pseudomonadota > Betaproteobacteria > Burkholderiales > Sphaerotilaceae > Pseudaquabacterium > Pseudaquabacterium inlustre. The sequence continues at coordinate 195,611 of NZ_JBBUTH010000011.1, read as the reverse complement.
CCGCATGGGCGCCGCGCAGCTGCGCAATGTGCGCGTCGCACTCACGCTCACGTTCTCGCTCAAGTGGACGGCTGGCCTGGTGATCGACGCCGGTTCGCTGGGCCAGATCGATCTGACGCAGTCAGGCACCATGGACCTGGGCAAGCTGGAGCTCGGCGTCGGCCTGGGCCATGTGGACCTGCCCGGGCTGGCCGACCTGAAGCTGGACATGGCGGACTTCTCGGTCGCCGATCTGGAGGTCGTCGTCGGTGCGCTGAAGAAGCTGAAGCTGGGGGCCGTGCTGGCCGAACGCGTGAAGGCGCAAGGCCTGGTGACGCCGACCCAGGGCTTCCAGCTCGACGGCCTGGGACTGGTCGGTGCCAGCGTCCAGGGCGCCACCGTGGACAGCGCGTCGCTGGACAAGGTCAGCATCGCCCGTGTGTCGGGCGGCAGCGTGCCGCTGGCCAAGCTCACCGTGCCCGGCCTGGCGTTCCCGCAGGTCCAGGTGCCCAGCGTGACCTGCCAGAAGTTCGGCAGCACCTCCGAGCCGCTGGTCACGCCGCTGCCCGAGGCCGATGTCGGCGTGCTCCGGGCCCAGCTCACCGTCACGACGACGGCGCGCTTCGACGTCGACGAGTTGCGGCTCGACGGCATCCAGGCCTCGGCCTCGGTGGCCGAGGTGTCGCTGAAGAACGTCGAGCTGCCCTTCGAGCTGCTGGACCTGAGCCTGTCGCAGATCGGCATCGAGCGCATCGCCGTGCCGGAAATGAAGGTGAGCTAGCATGGCCAAGAGCGGCAAGAACATCAGCGTCCGGGTGACGCCGGGCCAGAACACGCGGATCGACCCCGTGCTGCGGCTGGAAGACCTGCTGCAGAGGATGCCGCCGACACCGGCCCCCAAGGCAGCCCGCGGCCGCGCTGCGGCCGTGGCCGATGACGCGGGCGCCATGCGCCAGCTGGCGGCCGAGCTCGAGGCCCGGCTGCGTGCATTGCGCACCGGCAAGCCGCCGAAGTGAGCGTCCTGTCCGCGCGACACGGCACGCGTGCCCGCCACAGCGCCGGTTGACGCTGCCTGGCCGGGCGTGCAGACTCTCAGTTCCCATCCACCCAGCCGCGAAGGAGACGACCATGGCACCGATTGATCTTGCCGCCTTCCTCGTGCCGGCTGCCTGAGCGTCCTGCGAGCGCCACGCGCCCAGGTCTGAGCCCCCGGAAGCCCTTCCGGCGGCGCCCCTGAATCCCGCACCGCTGCTGAGCCCGACCGCGCGTCGGGCCCGCGGCATGCCGGGTGCCTGTTGATCGCCGCGCCAGCCGCGGCCGGCCGTTCTGCCTGCGTTCTCGCACGCCCCTGCGTGCGAGCGTGTCCGCCGCTGCGCGGACCCCAGCCAGCCTCCACAGACACCCATGATCGACTTCGATTTCGCGGCGCTGCGCCCCCTCGGCCTGACGCCCGCCATCCTTCAACACGCCACGGCATGCGACGTGCCCCCCGGCACCCAACTCGCCCGTGTGACCGAGGTGCAGCGCGACAGCGTCACCGTGCACGACGGCCACACCGAACACGCGGCCCGCGTGCAGCCCCGCCTGCTGCAGCGGCTGCTGGCCGACGCCCGGCCGCTGACCATCGGCGACTGGGTCGGCCTGCAGCATGACGCCCATGGCGCCACCTGGGTGATCGAGTGCCTCGCACCGGTCACGCAGATCGCCCGCCGCGCCAACGACGGGCGCCGCCAGCCGCTGGCCAGCAATGTGGACACGGCCCTGCTGGTGATGGGCCTGGACGCCGACTTCAACGCCCGCCGCATGGAGCGCACCATCGCGATGGTGCATGCCAGCGCCGTGGCACCGGTGGTGGTGCTGACCAAGCTCGACATCGCGCCGCAGGCGCTGCAGCGGGTGGACGAGATGCAGCGCCGCCTGCCGGCCCATGTGCCGCTGCTGCCGGTCAACGGCCTGTCGGCCCAGGCCGGCCAGGCCCTCGCGCCCTGGCTGCACGAGGGGCAGACCCTGGTGCTGCTGGGCTCGTCGGGCGTGGGCAAGTCGACGCTGATCAACACGCTGGCCGATGCCGGGCAGCGCACCGGCGGCGTGCGCAGCAGCGATGGCCGCGGCCGCCACACCACCACCGCACGCACGCTGCACCGCTGCGCGCAGGGCGCCTGCATCATCGACACGCCGGGCCTGCGCACCTTCCGGCCCGATGCGGACGCCGAAACGCTGGCGGCCAGCTTCGACGACGTGCAGGCGCTGGCGGGGCAATGCCGCTTCCGCGACTGCCGGCACGACGGCGAGCCCGGCTGCGCGGTGCAGGCGCGGGTCGACGCCGACCGGCTCGACAACTACCGCAAGCTGCTGCGCGATGCCCAGCGTGGCGAGATGACGCCGCTGCAGCGCATCGCGCTGCGCAGCAAGTGGAAGGCGATCGGCAAGGCCGGCCACCAGCGGGCGCGGGAGAAGCGGCGCTGAGCCGGTGGCCGTGGCCGCGCCCACAATGGTGGCCCGCACCGCGTCCACCTTGCCCGAGCCCACGCCATGCCGCTGTCCGCCCCCCTGCCCTGGCCCGCCCTCGCTGCCGCGCAGCACCGCGTGGTGCCGCGCCTGCGTTTCGACATGCTCGACGACCTTGGCCGGCCGCGCACCGCCGGCTCGGTGGCGGTGGCGCACCTCGACGCGCTGGCCGCCTGGCCGCAGGCACTGCGCGTGACGGGCGATGCGGTGACGCTGGCCGTGGCGCCGGCCGGGCGCCAGGCCTTCTTCGCCGAGGCCAACGCCGCGCTGCATGCGCAGGGCCTGATCGTGGCCTGGCGCGACGAGACCTACCCGGTGCTGGCGCTGCCGGCCGATGGCCGCTCGCCCGACCCGCAGGCCGACCTGCTGGCCACCTTCGAGCGCGCGGCCTCGCGCTTCTGGGGCACGGCCACGTTTGGCGCGCACTGCAACGGCTACGTGACCGACACCGGCGAGGCCAACGGCCGGCCCACGCACCTGTGGATCGCCCGACGCAGCGACACCAAGCCCACCGATCCCGGCCTGCTGGACAACCTGGTGGGCGGCGGCGTGCCGCATGGCCAGACGCCGGCCGACACCGTGATCCGTGAGGGCTGGGAGGAAGCCGGCCTGACGCCCGCGCAGATGGCCGGCATCCGCCCGGGCAGCATCCTGCGCCTGGGCCGCGACATCCCCGAGGGCTTCCAGCTCGAATGGCTGAGCGTGTACGACCTGGCCCTGCCGCCGGGGCTGCAGCCGTGCAACCAGGACGGCGAGGTGCAGGCCCTGCACTGCTGGCCGGTGGACGAGGCCCTGGCCCGCGCCGCCGCCGGCGAGATGACCACCGATGCCACGCTGGCCACGCTGGACTTCGCGCTGCGCCACGGCCTGCTGGCCGGCGCCGATGCCGCCCGCTGCGCCGCCCTGCTGGACAGCCTGGCCCATGGCCCGGCCTCGCTGGCACGTTGAATCCGGCCGCATCTGCGCCGGCCTTGCGTTCAATCAATCTGAATCGGCGGGTCAAGGGGCCTGAAACCGGGGCGCCGGGGCGGCGGTGACACTGCCGCCCATGACGACCGCCACATCCCTGCCGACCTCCCCCGCCCGCTACACCGGCGTGGCCATCGCCTTGCACTGGCTGCTGGCGCTGGGCATCGTGGGGGCCTTCGGCGTGGGCCTGTACATGCACGAGCTGCCGGTCTCGCCCACGCGGCTCAAGCTCTACAACTGGCACAAGTGGGCCGGCGTGACGATCCTGGCGCTGTCGGCGCTGCGCCTGCTGTGGCGCCTGACGCACCGCCCGCCGGCCGATGTGCCGATGCCCGGCTGGCAGGCCACCGTCGCGCACGCCACGCACATCGGCCTGTACTTTCTGTTCTTCGCCGTGCCGCTGGTGGGCTGGGCCTACAGCTCGGCCGCGGGCTACCCCATCGTGTGGTTCGGCGTGCTGCCGCTGCCCGACTTCGTGCCGGTGGACAAGGCGCTGGCCGAGGCCATCAAGCCCTGGCATGAGCGCACCGCCTGGCTGATGGCCCTGCTGGTGGCACTGCACGTGGCCGGCGCACTAAAGCACCACTTCGTCGACCGCGACGGTCTGATCGACCGCATGCGCTTCGGCGGAACCTCTGGCGGCCGTGGCTGATCCCACGCCCGCCTCGCGCACCCCCTCCGTCCTTCTACCCGAGACCCTGATGCGTTTCCTGCCCGCGTTCACCGCCGCCCTGGCCCTGTCGGCCAGCCTTGCCAGCCAGGCCCAGCAGGTCGATGCCGCCAAGAGCGAGATCGGCTTCGTCAGCAAGCAGATGGGCGTGCCCGTCGAGGGCAAGTTCAAGAAGTGGTCGGCACAGATCGCCTTCGACCCCAAGAAGGCCGCCGCCGGCAAGGTGAGCTTCACGATCGAGACCGGCTCGGCCAGCTTCGGCGCCGCCGAGACCGATGCCGAGGTGGTCAAGGCCGCCTGGTTCAACGTGCCCAAGTTCCCGCAGGCCACGTTCACCAGCACGGCCATCAAGCCGCTGGGCGCCGGCAAGTTCGAGGTGGCCGGCAAGCTGGCCATCAAGGGCAGCACGCGCGACGTCACCGTGCCGGTCACCATCACCCAGGCCGGCCCGGTCAGCACCGCCAGCGGTGCCTTCGCGATCAAGCGCCTCGAATTCAAGATCGGCGAAGGCGAATGGGCCGACACCTCGATGGTGGCCGACGAGGTGCAGGTCAAGTTCAAGCTCGCGCTCACCGGCCTCGGCCCGCTGTGAGCCCGCAGATCGCAGTTCTCTCTCCCTTTCCAACCCGTTCACTCCAGAGGAAGCCCACGATGATCCGCACCACCCTCGCCGCCGCCGCGCTGGCCACCGTTGCCCTGGGCGCCCAGGCCCAGACCGCCACCTACGCGATCGACCCGACGCACACCTTCGCCACGTTCGAGATCTCGCACTTCGGCGCCAGCACCAACCGCGGCCGCTTCGACAAGAAGACCGGCACCGTGACGCTGGACAAGGCCGGCAAGAGCGGCAAGGTCGAGATCACGCTGGAAACCGGCTCGATCAACAGCGGCACTGCCGCCTTCGACAAGCACCTGGCCAGCAAGGACTTCTTCAACGCCGCTGAATTCCCCACCGCCAAGTTCGTCGGCGACAAGTTCACCTTCAACGGCGACAAGGTGGCCGAGGTCAGCGGCACGCTGACGCTGCTGGGCAAGACCAACCCGGTGACGCTGAAGGCCACCAACTTCGCCTGCTACGAGAGCCCGATGCTCAAGCGTGAAGTGTGCGGCGGCGACTTCGAGACCAGCATCGTGCGCAGCCAGTACGGCATGACCTGGGGCCTGAACTACGGCTTCTCGGACGCCGTGAAGGTCGTGATCCAGGTCGAAGCCGTCAAGCAATAAATGGGGCACCCGGCGCCGCGGGTACGCGGCGCCACCCGCCGGGCGGGTCGCGGGCCGGCTCCGGAGCGGCCGCGCGCTCGGCCCGCTGGCCCTCGGCACCCGCTGCAAGCCCCGCCTCGGCGGGGCTTTGTCGTTTTCTGCCAGCATGCAGCGCATGAATCTGTCCATGCGCTGTCTGCCCTTCGTCTTGGCGCTGGCTGCAGGCCACGCCGCCCGCGCCGAGCCGGTCAGCTACCAGCTCGACCCCACCCACAGCTTCGTGCACTTCGAGGTGCTGCACTTCGACACCGCCACGCTGCGCGGGCGCTTCGGCCCGCTGCAGGGTGAGGTGGAACTGGACCGCAGCGCCCGGCGCGGCCGTGTGCAGGTGGTGGTGGACGTGGCCCAGGTCAGCAGCGGCCTGCCGGTGCTCGATGCCCGGCTGCGTGGCCCCGACCTGCTGGATGCCGACGGCCACCCGCAGGCCTTCTTCGTGGCCCAGGGCTTCGACATCGATGACGGCGGCGCCGTGCGCGCGGTGCGCGGCGAGTTCACGCTGCGCGGCCAGGGCCGGCCGCTGACGCTGGTGGCCGAGCGCTTCCGCTGCTACACGCACCCGCTGCTGCGCCGCGAGGTGTGCGGCGGCGACTTCACGGCCGAGATCGAGCGCAGCGCCTGGGGCATCACCTACGGCCTGCCCTTCGTGGCCGACCGGGTGCGCCTGCGCGTGCAGGTGGAGGCGGTGCGCCAGTCGGCAAACTGAGCACGGAACGGCAGGCGCCGTGCGCGGCGCCCCGCGCCGCCCGCCCGTCGCCGATCGCTGCACTCCGTCGGCGAAAGTGCCGGCGCGTCGCAATCGCGCCACCGGCGGCCTGGGCCCTGCGTACAGTCGCGTCCATCCCCAGAATCGCCAAGCCACCCACCATGACACCCGCACCGGCCAATCCCTGGCCCGCCCGCTGGCAGCGCTTCTCTGCCGCCTGTGTGCGCGGCTACCACGCCTACGGCAGCTGGCTGGTGGGCATCACCTGGCGGCGCTTCATCGTGCTGTCGGTGCTGCTGATGATCGTCTCGGGCCTGCTGCAGAACATCCCGCCCTTCAGCTGGCACTGGACCCGCATCGTCACGCTGGCGCCCGAACTGCCCAAGCTGCCCGAGGTGCCGAAGATCAGCGTGCCCGAGGCCCCCGTGCCGCCGGCGCCGCCGGCAACGCCAGCGGCCTCGACGCCCAAGGTGCGGCCCGGCATCCACATCGAGAAGCCGCCCAAGGGCAGCAAGACCGACGGCGTGGAGATCACCATCGACGACCACGGCGTGCGCATCGTGCCCAAGACCCGCGCCGCGGCGCCGGCGTCCGCATCGGCGTCGGCCACGGCCGCCGAAGCCGCCCGCGTCGGGGCCAGCCAGGTGCCGCTGGTCGACATCCGCATCCCGCCCGGCGCCACCGGTGACGCGGTGCGCCAGGCCGTGGAAGAGGCCCGCCAGAGCATCGAGGACGCGGTGCGCGAGGCGCGCGAGGAAGCCGAGGCCGCCCGCGCCGAGGCCGAGGCCGCGCGCATCTCCGGCCAGAAGGCCGCCGCCGAAGCCGCGCGCGACGCCGCCCGCGCCATCGAGGAAGCGCGCCGCGCCCTACCCAAGCACGAGGTGCACGAGGTCAGCCTGGGCGAGTTCCTGCCCAGCCTGGCGATGCTGTGGATCGTGGCCTCGGTGATCCTGAAGATCACCTACAAGCAGCAGATCCGCGCCGAGGCCACGGCCGCGCAGGCGGTGGAGACGGCCGAGGCCGAATCGCTCAAGCGCCAGGTGGTGGAGGCGCGCATGGCGGCCATGCAGGCGCAGATCGAGCCGCACTTCCTCTTCAACACGCTGGCCAGCATCGACCACCTGATCGAGGTGGACCCGCAGCGCGCCAGCCAGATGCAGAAGAACCTGATCGCGCTGCTACGCGCCAGCATGCCGACCATGCGCGAGACCGCCGGCGTGGGCGGCGCAGACGGCAGCCCGCCGCGCGACCTGGGCCGCGAGCTGGCCGTCATCCGCCCCTACCTCGAGATCCTGAAGGTGCGCATGGAAGAGCGCCTGTCCACCACCCTTGACGTGCCCGACGGCCTGCTGTCGGCCGAGTTCCCGGCGATGATGGTGCAGACCCTGGTGGAGAACGCCATCAAGCACGGCCTGGAGCCCAAGCCCGAGGGCGGGCACCTGGGCGTGAAGGCCGAGATCCTGCACGGCAAGCTGGCCGTGACCGTGGCCGACACCGGCCTGGGCTTCGGCCGCGCCGCCACCGCCGGCACCGGCGTGGGCCTGGCCAACATCCGTGAGCGGCTGCAGCTGCTCTATGGCCCCAAGGCCGCGCTGACCATCGCCGAGAATCCCGGCGGCGGCACGCGCGTGACCATCAGCGTGCCCTACAAACCCGTCGAAGGAGCCGGCGCATGACCGCCACCACCCCCGCCCCGCTGGATGCCACCGCCGCCCCCCGCGCGGTGATCGCCGACGACGAGCGCCTGATGCGCGAGCAGCTGCGCGCCCGCCTGGCCGAGGTGTGGCCCGAGCTGCAGATCGTGGCCGAGGCCAAGAACGGCCTGGAGGCCGTGGACCTGGTGCAGCAGCACCGGCCCGACCTGGTGTTCCTGGACATCCGCATGCCCGGCCTGACCGGCGTGGACGCGGCGCGCCAGATCGCCCAACTGGACATCGGCGACGACGAGCACCTGCCCGAGATCGTGTTCATCACCGCCTACGACGAGTACGCGGTGCAGGCCTTCGAGCAGGGCGTGGCCGACTACGTGCTCAAGCCGGCCGAGCGCGAGCGGCTGCAGCTCACGGTGGCGCGCATCCGCGCGCGGCTGGCCCGCCGCGGCACGCCCGAGGCCGATGCCCAGCCGCCGGTGCAGCAGCTGCTGCATGCGCTGTCGGCGCGGCTGAACCCCAACGCCACGCCGCGCTACCTGGAGTGGATCCAGGCCACCGTGGGCCAGAGCATCCAGATGATCCCGGTGGCCGAGGTGCTGTTCTTCATCAGCGACGAGAAGTACACCCGGGTGCAGACGCCCACGGTCGAGGCGCTGATCCGCAAGCCGATCAAGGAACTGGTGGACGAGCTGGACCCGGCCGTGTTCTGGCAGATCCACCGCAGCACCCTGGTCAACGTGAAAGCCATCGCCGGCATCAGCCGCGACTTCCGCGGCCGCCAGATCGTGGCCATCAAGGGCCATGGCGAAAAGCTGGAAGTCAGCCGCAGCTACACGCACCTGTTCAAGGGGATGTGAGCTCGCTCAGGCGTCCTGCTGGACGTCGGCCAGCACCTCCGACGCGCGGTCGCCCATCAGGTAGCGCGGCCCGCTGCCGCGCCGCGCCGCGGCATCCTGCGGGTTGTACAGCGCGCAGGCCTTCAGGCTCAGGCAGCCGCAGCCGATGCAGGCATCGAGCTGGCCGCGCAGGCGCTGCAGCGCGGCGATGCGCGCATCGATCAGCGGCGCCCAGCCACGCGCCAGGCGCTGCCAGTCGGCCTGGGTGGGCGTGCGGCCCTCGGGCAGGCTGGCCAGCGCGGCGCGGATCTCGTCCAGCCCCAGGCCCACCGTCTGCGCCGCGCGGATGAAGCCCACGCGCCGCAGCACATGGCGCGGGTACTGGCGGTGGCCACCGGCACTGCGGCTGCCGGCGATCAGGCCCTGGTCTTCGTAGAAGCGCAGCGCGCTGGCGGCCACGCCGGCGCGGCGCGCCAGCTCGCCGATGCGGATCCACACGGGTTCGGTGCTCTTGGCCATCACGCCCCCTTGACTTCAAGTTCACTTTAACTTCTATCTTAGCGGCATGAACACCCATGCCCGCACCGATGTCCACCGCGACACCCTGCACGCCCTGCTCGACCAGGGCCTGGCCGCCCATGCGCCCGAATACGACTCGGGGCTGTCCAACCACCTGCCGATGGTGCTGCACGCGCTGCAGCAGCTGGGCGCCGCACCAGCGCGGCTGGCGGACTACGCCGCCGGCTATGCCGTGCGGCTTGAGCCCCGTGGCACGCGGCTGACGCCCGCGCTGCTGCCCGGCTGGCCCGCGCTGTGCGGCCAGATGGACGCTTTCGAGCCGCTGGCCGCGCACTTTGCCGCCGCGCTGGCGCAGCAGGGCCGCGAGGCCACGCTGGCCCAGGCGCTGCCGCGCTTGATGCCCGGCGTGGGTGCCGGCGCCTTCCACGGCCTGATCCGCACGGCCCATGCGCTGGAGGCCGGGCACGACGGCGAGCTGGCCGCCGGCCTGGCCTACTGGGCCGCCGCGTGGCTGCCGCTGCGCGATCCGCAGGCCGTCTGGCCGGCCATGACCCTGGCCCTGCCCGACTGGCTGGCGGCCGTGCAGGCCGTGCCGCCCGCCGGGCCGCTGCCGCAGCCGCGCATCACGCTGCGCCTGCAGGCCGTGGCCGCCACGCCGGGCTTCGATGCCGCGGCCAGCGCGTTGATCGTGGACCCGGCCACGCTGCGCGCGCTGGCCGGCCACGCGGCGGCGCTGTATGCCGCCACCGGCAACTTCACCGTGCTGCATGCCGTGACCGCCTGCCGCGCACTGGCCGTGCTGATGCCCTGGCTGCCCGAGCCCGCGCTGCGCACCCAGGCGATGCGCGACTTCGCGCTGGCGCTCGGCGCCGCGCTGCATGCGGCCCGGCTCACGCGCTTCAGCCCCGCCGATCACCCGCCACCGCCGGCGCCGCTGGACTGGCCGGCGCTGCACACCGCAGCCATCGCCGCCAGCGACGACCACACCGCCAAGCTGGTGCATGCCTGCGGGCAGCTGGGCCGGCGCTGGCCGGCGCCCGATGGCGGCATCGCGCCGGTGTGGGCCCAGGCGGCCACCCGGGCGGTGCTGGCCGCTCAGGCCGTTCAGGCCAGCGGCTGAGGACGGCCCGGCTCAGCCGCGCCGCGGCGGCAGCGCGCTGGCGATCAACCACTGCGCGGCCCAGTAGCTGGCCAGCACCCACAGCGCCGACAGCGGCACCGGGCCGGCGAACTTGTTGGTGGCCAGCAGCGCATCCGACAGCAGGAACAGCGCGCCGCCCAGCGCGGCCCGCCGGGCCAGGCGCTCCTGCACCGTGCTGCCCTCGGCCAGCACCAGCCAGCGCGCGGCGGCCTGCGCGGCCATGGCCGCCAGGCACAGCACATAGGCGATCACCGGCGGGCGCAGCGCCTCGGGCACGCCGGGCCACAGGCGCCACAGCACCGCACCGGCCACCAGCGCATAGACGATGAACGGCCCGCGCCGCACCGCCAGCGCCACGCCGCCGCGCGTGAACGCCACCAGATAGGCCAGGTGTGCCAGCAGAAAGGCCACCAGGCCGGGCACGAAGCCCTCGCGCGGCCACAGCAGGGCCACGTCGCCCAGCAGCGAGAGCACCAGCCCGGCCAGCACCGCACGGCGCATGGCCAGGCTGCTGCGCCCGTCCTGCAGGCCGCGCTGCGCGGCATGGGCGATGACCAGCACCGTGGTCAGGGGCTTGGCCACCCACAGCAGCCAGGGCACCGCCAGCGCACCGCTGGCGCTGGCGATGGCCAGCGCCGCGCTGACCAGGAAGGCAGGAAACAGCAAGGGCATGACGAACCCATCACCAACGACCAGTGCCAGGCGGCAGACAGCACCGCCCGGTCGCCGCGCAGTGTCGCGGCGGGTGGGCGGGCGCGCCATCGGGGGCGGCCCGGTGCCGCGTCAGGCCTTGCCGGGATCGGGCGCCGCCGCCACCTTGGCCGACAGCTCGGCGCGCAGGCGCTTCAGGCGCTCGCGCGGGTCTTCCTTGGTGCTGCTTTCGTGCAGCTTCATCTCGGCGATGAAGCGGCTGGGGATGCCGGCCACGGTCTCGCGGCCCTTCTTGCGCCGGCGCAGCGTGCTCACCAGCAGCGTGCTGCGCGCGCGGGTGATGCCCACGTACATCAGGCGGCGCTCTTCTTCCAGGCGCTGCGGCGTCATCTCCTCGGCATCGGCCTTGAAGGGCAGCAGGCCCTCGTTGATGCCGGCCAGCACCACATGCGGCCACTCCAGGCCCTTGCTGGCGTGCAGCGTGGACAGCACCACCTGGTCCTGCTCGTCGCCGCGCTCGGCCAGGCTGATGATCACGCTGATGGTCTGGGCGACGTCGAGCACCGTCTGCTGCTCGCGGATCTGGGTGCTGCCGTCCTCGGCCAGCTCGCCGCCGCAGCGCTTGGCCACCCAGTCGACGAAGTCCATCACGTTGCTCCAGCGTGACGCGGCGGCCTTCTCGCTCTCCTCGTTGTCGTAGAGGTGCTGCTCGTAGCCAATGTCCTTCAGCCACTCCAGCAGCATCGCCTTGGCGTCTTCGGCGCCACGGGTGCGTGCGGCGCGGTGCTCCATGTCGTTGATGTAGCGCCCGAACTCGTGCAGGCCGTCCAGCGCCTTCTGGCTCAGCTGGGCGCCCAGGCTCTCCTTGAACAGGCTCTCGAACAGGCTGATCTTCCACTTGCCCGAGAACTCGCCCAGCTTGCCCAGGGTGGCGTGGCCGATGCCGCGCTTGGGCGTGGTGATGGCGCGCAGGAAGGCGGGGTCGTCGTCCTGGTTCACCAGCAGGCGCAGCCAGGCGCACAGGTCCTTGATCTCGGCGCGGTCGAAGAAGCTCTGGCCGCCCGACACCTTGTACGGGATCTGCGCGCTGCGCAGCTTCTGCTCGAACACGCGGGCCTGGTGGTTGGCGCGGTAGAGGATGGCGAAGTCGCTCCAGTTCACCTGGCCGCCGCGCGCGCGCTGGGCCTGGATGAAGGCCACCGCGCGCTCGGCCTCGTGCTCCTCGCCGTCGCACTCGGCCAGGCGCACCGGCTCGCCGTCACCGAACTCGCTCCACAGCTTCTTCTCGAAGATCTTGGGGTTGGCGGCGATGACGTTGTTGGCCGCACGCAGGATCGAGCCGGTGGAGCGGTAGTTCTGCTCCAGCGGGATCACCGTCAGCTCGGGCCAGTCCTGCGGCAGGCGCTTGAGGTTCTCGATCGTGGCGCCGCGCCAGCCGTAGATGCTCTGGTCGTCGTCGCCCACCGCGGTGAACTGGCCGCGGGTGCGCGGGTTGTCGGTGCTCACCAGGGCCTTGAGCAGTTCGTACTGCACGGCGTTGGTGTCCTGGTACTCGTCCACCAGCACATGGCGGAAGGTGGCCTGCCACTTGGCGCGGGCCTCGGCATCGTTTTGCAGCAGCTTCAGCGGCAGGCCGATCAGATCGTCGAAGTCCACCGCCTGGTAGGCCTGCAGGCGCTCCTCGTAGTGGCGCATCAGCTGCGCGCACTGCTGCTCGTCGGCGGTCTTGGCCTGGGCGTAGGCGCTGCCGGCGTCCAGGCCCATGTTCTTCCACAGGCTGATCTGCCACTGCCAGCTGCGCGCCAGCTTGGCGTCGGTGGTGGCGCCGGCGTCGCGCAGCACGCCCAGCACGTCGTCGCTGTCCAGGATCGAGAACTGCTGCTTCAGGCCCAGACGCTCGCCGTCCTCGCGCAGCAGGCGCACGCCCAGGCTGTGGAAGGTGCTCACCACCAGGTCGCGCGCGGCCTTGGCGCCCACCAGTTCCTTGGCGCGCTCGCGCATTTCCTGCGCCGCCTTGTTGGTGAAGGTGATGGCGGCGATCTGCTTGGGCTCCAGCCCGGCCTGCAGCAGGCGCGCGATCTTGTGCGTGATCACCCGCGTCTTGCCCGAGCCGGCGCCGGCCAGCACCAGGCAGGGGCCCGAGAGGTGGTGCACCGCCTGCAGCTGCGCGGGATTGAGCGAAGGGGGAGAAGAGGCCATCGGTTGCTGGGATGATCGGAGGCCTGTCACGGCGGCCGCGGATGATAGCGGCGCACCATTCCACGCCTTGCAACGTCACCGATGAGCCCTGCCGCCCTGCGCCGCCGCACCGTTCTGTCCGCCGGCCTGGCCGCCCCGCTGTTCGTGCGCCACGCGCTGGCTGCCGATGTGCCGCGCTTCACCCTCGGCGTGGCCTCGGGCCAGCCGCGCGCCACCCGCCTGGTGCTGTGGACCCGGCTGATGGGCATCGACCTGCCGCCGCAGGTGCCGGTGCAGTGGGAGATCGCCCGCGACGAGGCCTTCACGCAGATCGCCGCGCGCGGCACCGAGACCGCCGAGGCCGCCTGGGCGCACAGCGTGCACGCCGAGCCGGCCGGCCTGGAACCCGACCGCTGGTACTTCTACCGCTTCACCGCGCTGGGCCAGCGCAGCCCGGTGGGCCGCACCCGCACCGCGCCGGCCGACGATGCCCCGCTGGCCGGCACCCGGCTGCGCGCCGCGCTGGCCAGCTGCCAGCGCTGGGAGCATGGCCGCTACGCCGCCTGGGCGCATGTGGCGCAGCGCGAGCTGGACCTGGTGCTCTTCGTCGGCGACTACATCTACGAGTACGCCGCCGCGCCCAGCAGCGTGCGCCCGCACGATCTGCCGCAGGCCCGCACGCTGGCCCAATACCGCGAGCGCTACGCCCTGCACAAGAGCGATCCCGCGCTGCAGGCCGCCCACGCGGCCCTGCCCTGGTGGCTGATCTGGGACGACCACGAGGTGGTCAACGACTACGCCGGCCTGCACGCCGTGCAGGTGGGCGATGCCGCCTTCGCGGCGCAGCGCGCTGCCGCCTACCAGGCCTACTGGGAGCACCAGCCGCTGCGCCAGGCCCAGCGCCCGGTGAACGGCGCGTTGCCGCTGTTCGAGCGCGCCGCCTGGGGCCCGCTGGCCATGCTGCACCTGGTGGACAGCCGCCAGCACCGCGACGTGCAGGCCTGCCTGCCGATCACCGCCACCACCGGCGCGGGCACCGTCAACGTGGCCGACTGCGCGGCGCTGGCCGATCCTGCGCGCAGCTTCCTGGGCACCGCCCAGGAGCGTTGGCTGCACGAAGGCTGGGACCACGCCCGCCCCTGGAACCTGCTGGTGCAGAGCACGCTGATGGCCCGCGCCTCCAGCGCACCGGTCGCGCCCGACAGCCCCGGCAAGGCCTGGACCGACGGCTGGGACGGCTACCCCGCCGCGCGCCAGCGCCTGCTCGACAGCCTGGTGCAGCGCCGCGTGCCCGGCCCGGTGGTGCTGGGCGGCGACGTGCACTGCCACTACGCCGCCGACTTGAAGACCGACTTCCGCGACGAGCGCGCGCCCACCGTGGCCAGCGAGTTCACCTGCACCTCGATCAGCAGCAACGGCCAGCCGCAGCTGTGGACCAACCGCCTGCTGGCCGCCAACCCGCACATCCGCCATGGCCGCAGCGACCAGCGCGGCTACACCGCGCTGACGCTGGACAGCCGCCACCTGCAGGCCGAGCTGATGGCCGTGCGCGACAGCGCCGACGCGCTGAGCCCGGTGGACGTGCAGGCGCGCTTCGCGGTGGATGCGCGGCAGCCGGGCGTGCAGCGCGCCTGAACTGGCGGACCTGCATCCCCGCATGCCGGACCGGCGCCTTCGCGTTGCCGTGGTCGCCGGGCGGGCTGGGATACTGCCGGCCCCATGCAGGCCATTCTTGCCGTCACGCTGCCGTTCTTCGCCCTGGTGCTGGCCGGGTGGCTGGCCGCGCGCGTGCGGCTGCTGCCCGAATCGGCGGTGCCGGGGCTGAACGCCTACGTGCTGTACTTCGCGCTGCCCTGCCTGCTGTTCCGCTTCGGCGCCGGGCTGCCGGTGGGGCAGTTGTTCAACCCCTTCGTGATGGCCGTGTGGCTGCCGGTGGCGGTGGTGGTGGTGGGCATCACGGTGGCGGCCACGCGCGATGCGCAGGTGGGCCTGCGCGATGCATCCTTCGGCGCGCTGGTGGCCGCCTTTCCGAATTCGGGCTTCATGGGCGTGCCGCTGCTGGCGGCGCTGATGGGCGCACCCGCCGCCGGGCCGGTGATCGCCACGGTGCTGGTGGACATGGTGTTCACCAGCTCGCTGTGCATCGCGCTGTCGCAGCTGCAGGGCGCCGGCGAGCATGGCGCGCGCACCGCCGCACTGCGGGCCTTGCGCGGCACGCTGTCCAACCCGCTGGGCTGGGCCATCCTGCTGGGCGGCGCGGCCTCGGCCGTGGGCCTGGCGCTGCCGGCACCGGTGGCGCGCATCGTCGGCATGCTGGCCGATTCGGCCACACCGGTGGCGCTGTTCACCATCGGCGCGGTGCTGTGGCGCGCCGGCCAGCACGCACACACCCGCACGCCGGTGGCGCGCTACCTGCCGGTGGCGCTGATCAAGCTGCTGCTGCACCCGCTGCTGGTGTGGGGCGCCTGCACGCTGGCGGTGCAGCTGGGCGCGCCACTGACGACCTACCAGACCACCGCGCTGACGCTGGCCGCCGCCTTGCCCAGCGCCAGCAACGTGGCGCTGCTGGCCGAGCGCTTCGGTGCCGACACCGGCCGCATCGCCCGCATCATCCTGGCCAGCACCGCGCTGGCCTTCGGCAGCTTCACCGGCCTGGCCTGGCTGTTCGGCGTGCAGCCACATGGCTGAGGCCGCAACGCCACCGCGGGCGGCCGGGCTGGCCACCCGGCTGGCGGGCCTGCTGGCGCGCTACGACGGCACGCTGATGCGCCCGCCAGCCCTGCCTGGCAGCGCCCCCCACGGCGGCCGCGGCGACGGCGCCGCGCTGCCAGACGCCACGCGCCACGCCCCCGGCCCCGCGCTGCTGGACTGGTGCCATGCCCCGGCCCCCGGCCTGCGCAGCGCGCGGCTGCAAGGCCAGGGCGCACGGGCGCTGGCCGAGGCCCTGGCCCTGCACCTGGACGGCAGCCTGCGCCTGCAGGCCTGCCACGGCACGGCCGCCCGGCTGGCCCTGCGCCTGGGCGTGAAGCTGGACGACCTGGCGCTGGCCCTGGGCCGCGCCCCACGCCGCAGCGACTGCTGGGACGCCGGCTGGCTGATCGACCCCGCCACCGCGCTGGCCCGCCTGCCCCAGTGGCAGCCGCGCCGGCCCACGCTGCTGCTGGCCACCGCCCCCGGCGATGCCCCCGCCAACACCATGCCGCCACCACCGCTGCCAGCGGCAGGCGGCACGCCGGCACTGCGCCTGCTGTGGGTGCACGAGCAGCCGCTGCCGCTGCTCTGGCAGGCGCTCGACACAGCCGGCTGACCCGTCGCGCAGTCCGTTCGGCCCATGGCCCGCACCCAGGGCTTCGGCGCGCTGACAAATCGGGCTCGCACACTGGGCGCCTCGCCGTGGCGGCCGCCTCGCCGCGGCCATGCCAACCCGAGAGCACGCCACCATGGGCCGTCCCCACCTCGTCCAACCCCTCCTCCCCGGCCCCAGCCGGCGCGAGTTCTTCAAGCGCTCCGGCGCCGCCACGGTGGCCGCTGCCGCCACGCTGCCGCTGTCGCCGCTGGCCGGCGCGGCCGGAACCGGCGTGTTCCAGCACGGCGTGGCCAGCGGCGATCCGCTGAGTGACCGCGTCATCCTGTGGACCCGCGTCACGCCGCCGGTGCTGCGCCCGGCCGTGGTGGTGAACTGGGTGGTGGCAGCCGATCCGGCCTTCTCCCGCGTGCTGCTGCGCGGCACGACCAAGACCAATCCGGCGCGCGACTACACCGTGAAGGTGGATGCCATCGGCCTGCCGCCTGGCAGCACCTGCTACTACCGCTTCAGCGCCGAAGGCGTCGACAGCCCGGTCGGTCGCACCCGCACGCTGCCGGTGGGCGAGGTCGACCGCCTGCGCATCGCGGTGGTGAGCTGCAGCAACCATGCCTACGGCTACTTCAATGCCTATGCCCGCATCGCCGAGCGCGCCGACCTCGACCTGGTGCTGCACCTGGGCGACTACCTGTACGAATACGGCGCCGGCCAGTACGGCAGCGTGCGCACGCCCGAGCCGGCCACCGAGATGCTGACGCTGGCCGACTACCGCCAGCGCCATGCGCAGTACAAGCGCGACATCGATGCGCAGGCCATGCACCGCCAGCATCCGATGGTGGCGATCTGGGACGACCACGAGATCGCCAACGACGGCTGGAAGAACGGCGCCGAGAACCACAACCCGGCGACCGAGGGCGACTGGGCCGCACGCGTGGCGGCCGGCCTGCAGGCCTACTTCGAGTGGATGCCGGTGCGCGTGCCCGACACCACCAACCTGCGCAAGGACTGGCGCGGCTTCGCGCTGGGCAACCTGGTCGAACTGAGCATGCTGGAAGAGCGCCTGGGCGCGCGCTCCAAGCAGCTGGCCGCAACCATCGCCACGCCCTTCGGCAAGGGCTTCGTGCAGAGCGGCGACTTCGCCGATCCCGGCCGCACGCTGCTGGGCGCCGAGCAGGAAGCCTGGCTGGCCAGCCGCCTGCGCGGCAGCAGCGCCCGCTGGAAGCTGATCGGCCAGGGCGTGATGTTCGCGCAGCTGAAGGTGCAGGGCGCGCCGAACGCCCAGGGCGGCGGCGTGTTCCTGAACAGCGACCAGTGGGACGGCTACCAGCCCGCGCGCGACCGCGTGTACGCGATGATCAAGGGCGGCAACGGCCTGCCGGCGGTGAACAACGTGGTCATGCTCACCGGCGACATCCACAGCGCGTGGGCGGCCGACCTGTCGCAGGACCCGCACAACCGCGACCTGGCCAGCGGTGGCTACGACCCCGTCAGCGGCCAGGGCGCCAGCGCGGTGGAGTTCGTCGGCACCTCGGTCAGCTCGCCGGGCGTGGACAGCGACACCAGCGGCCAGATCGCCGGCACGCTGCGCGCCATCAACCCGCACTTCAAGTACATCAACCTGCACCGCCGCGGCTACATGCTGCTGGACGTCACGCCGGCCCGCGTGGTGTGCGAATGGTGGTTCGTCGACACCGTGGCCAGCCGCAGCAACGTGCAGGAATTCGCCACCGCCTTCGAGGTGGCCCATGGCATGAACCGGCTGCAGCCCTCGGCCCAGACCCCGCCCAAGGCCAACCCACCGGCCCTGGCCCCCTGAACGACTGCCGCTGCACCGGCCGACTGGCCGCCACCACGCCCATCCATCCGCACACCATGATCTCCACGCACCTGCACCGCGTCCTCGCCACCGGCATCCTGGCCGGCGCCTGCCTGGCCGCCCCCACCGCGCACGCCGCGGACTACGCCTTCTCGGGCCACATCCGCTTCCACAACGACCTGGTGCAGATCGACTTCGCGCTCGCGGCTCCTGCCAGCGTCCAGCTGTGGACCGACTCCTGGTTGGGCGGCCTGAACGTCGACCCGCAGCTCTCGCTGTGGCGCGATGGCTTGCGCGTGGCCGCCAACGACGATGACGACACCGTCGCCAGTGGCCAGGGCTACTACGACGCCGGTCTGTCGCTCCATCTGGCCGATGGGCACTACCGCCTGGTGCTCAGCGCCGCCGGCAACGACCCGGTGGGCGCCAGCCTGGCGCAGGGCTTCAGCCTGGGCACCGAGGCACCGATCGCGCTGACCGACTGGACCCAGCCCAGCAGCGACATCAACGCCGGCGACCAGAAGGGCGGCTTCTGGCAGCTGCACCTGTCCGGCGTGAGCCAGGCCGCGGCCGTGCCCGAGCCCGCCAGCTACGCCCTGCTGGCCGCCGGCCTGATGACCGTGCTGTGGCTGGCGCGGCGACGGCCCGGCCACTGAGCAGGCACGGCCGGCGCCCGGCCGCGCAGCCCGCGCCGGTCGGTCCGGGCTCAGATCCCCAGCGGATCGACGTCGATGGCCCAGCGCGCCAGGCGCTTGTGCTGCTGCTGGCGCAGCCAGTGCAGCTGCGGCACCCAGTCGGACAGCAGGCGCTGCAGGCGGCCGCGTGACGAGGCTTCCACCAGCATCTGCAGGCGCTCGACGCCGGCCACCTTGCTGACCGGCGGCGGCACCGGCGGGTAGACCATCGTGTGCTCGGCGCCGGGCAGGCTCTGCGCGATCTGCGCCGCCTCGTCGAGGAAGGCCTGGGCCACGGCCACGTCGCGGGCCTCGGCGCGCAGCAGGGCCAGGTGGGCGAAGGGCGGCAGGCCGGCCGACGCGCGCTCGGACAGCTGCGTGGTGGCGAAGGCGGCGTAGTCGTGCTTCTTCAGCGCCGCGTACAGCGGATGCATGGGGTGCCAGGTCTGCACCCACATCTCGCTGCGGGCGGCGGCCTCGGCATCGCGCCCGGCGCGGCCGGCGGCCTGCATCAGCAGCGCGAACAGCCGCTCGGGCGCGCGGAAGTCGCTGGCGAACAGCGCGCTGTCGGGGTTGACGGCCACCACCAGCGTCATGCGGCGGAAGTCGTGGCCCTTGGTCACCATCTGCGTGCCGACCAGGATGTCCACGTCGCCGGCATGCACCTCGGCCAGGCGGCTTTCCAGCTCGCCCTTGCCGCGCGCGGTGTCGGCGTCGATGCGGCCGATGCGCGCCGTGGGCAGCAGCGCGGCGATCTGCTCCTCCAGCTTTTCGGTGCCACGGCCCAGCGGCGCGATGTCGAGGTTGCCGCACTCCGGGCAGGCGCGCGGCACGCGTTCGGTGAAGCCGCAGTGGTGGCAGCGCAGCGTGCGCTCGCCCTTGTGGAACACGCGCCAGGCGCTGCAGTGCGGGCAGCCGCTCTTCCAGCCGCAATCGGGGCAGTGCAGCACCGGCGCATAGCCGCGGCGGTTCAGGAACACCAGGCTCTGCTCGCCGCGGTCCAGCCGCTCCTGCAACGAGGCCAGCACGGCCGGCGCGAACAGCGGCGTGACGCCGCCGCGGCCCTTCTCGCGCGGCAGCACGCCCATGTCAAAGAGGCGCACCCGCGGCAGCGTGCCGCCGCCGATGCGTGCGGCCATGGTCTGCAGGCGGTAACGCCCCTCCTGCGCGTTGTGCCAGGTTTCCAGTGACGGTGTGGCCGAGCCCAGGATCACCGGCACATGGCTCAGGTGGCCGCGGTAGACGGCCAGATCACGCGCCGAGTAGCGTGCACCTTCCTGCTGCTTGTAGGAGGGGTCGTGCTCCTCGTCCACCACCACCAGGCCCAGGCGCGGCAGCGGGGCAAACACCGCCATGCGCGTGCCCAGCACGATGTCGGCGCCGCCCAGGTGCGCGGCCAGCCAGTGCTGCAGGCGCTGGGCCGGCGTCAGGCCGCTGTGCAGGGCCACCAGGCGGTGGTTCGGGAAGCGCGCGGCAAAGCGCGCCTCCAGCTGCGGCGTCAGGTTGATCTCGGGCACCAGCACCAGGGCCTGGCGGCCCTGCGCCAGCGCCAGCGCGGTGGCGCGCAGGTAGACCTCGGTCTTGCCGCTGCCGGTCACGCCGTGCAGCAACAGCGCTTGCGGGCGGGCTTGCGCCGCCTGCTCGGTCACGGCGGCCAGCGCGGCCTGCTGTTCAGGGGCCAGTTCCGGCAGCGGCGGCTCGGGCACGGCGGCCGGCGGCTTGGCCAGGGTCTTGGCCAGGCGCTTCAGGCGCCGCGCCAGCTGGGTGGGATCGACCTTGCGCAACTCGGGCGGCAGCACGGCCAGCGCCAGTTCGCCCACGCTGCGCTGGTAATAGCCGGCGGCAAATTCCACCAGCGCCAGCCACACCGGCTGCATGGGCGGCAGGGCGTCCAGCACCGCCGTCACCGGCCGCAGCGCATGGCCGGCCGCCGGAGCGGCGGCGTCGTCAGCGTCGGCGGATTCGGCCGCCGCAGGCGGTGGTCCGCCGTGCCACACGATGCCCAGCAGCTCGCGCCGGCCCAGCGGCACGCGCACCAGCGTGCCGGGTTCCAGTGAGCGCTCGCTCGCATAGTCCAGCGCCCCCACCAGGCCGCTGTGTTGCGGTGTCTCCACCGCCACCTTGACGGTGATCAGGCCGGGCCCCGGCTCGGCCGCATCGGGCGGAGCCGGAAGCTGCGTATTCACATCAACACCTGGGGATAAGTTGATGATTGGGAACGACTTTTTCCACTGTCCCCGTTTTCTGTGGATAACTTTGTGGGAAAGCTGCTCACGGACGCGCTAAGTGCTTGATCCAACGGGCTTCGGCTTGGATTGCCCAATTCGTGAGCAGTCAAAGTTTCTCTATATGAATCAATGACTTGGCACGCATTTGCTGCATATTCCATGCTGCAGCGCACCGCGAAACGCGTCCAGGCGTCGGAGAGCCCGATTTGGGGATAAGTCAAGCCCTGAGCGTTCACTCACCAACTTTTTTCGGTGTGTGGCGCAGCGGCATCAAGCCGGCCGACGCAGGCTGCGCGAATGTGTGTGAACGGTCTCAACCAAGGCCTGGACATGCTCGGGCGGCGTGTGCTGGTTGATGCCGTGGCCGAGGTTGAACACATGCCCGCCGAAGCGCCCGTCGGCCCGCGCCGGGTTGCCGAAGGCGTCCAGCACGGCACGCGCCTCGGCGGCCACCGCCTCGGGCGGGGCGAACAGCACCATCGGATCGATGTTGCCCTGCAGGGCCACGCGGTCGTCGACGCGGCGGCGCGCCGCGCCCAGGTCGGTGGTCCAGTCCAGGCCCACCACGTCGGCACCGCAGGCAGCGATCTGCTCCAGCCACTGGCCACCGCCCTTGGTGAACACGATCACCGGCACCTGGCGGCCCTCGGCCTGGCGTTTGATCTGGCTGACCACGCGGCGCGTGTAGGCCAGGCTGAACTGCTCGAAAGCGCGGTGCTCGAGCACGCCGCCCCAGCTGTCGAACACCATCACGGCCTGCGCGCCGGCGTCGATCTGCGCGTTGAGGTACTGGGCCACGGCATCGGCGGTGACGCTCAGGATGCGGTGCATCAGGTCGGGCCGCGCATAGGCCATGGTCTTGACCAGACGGTAGTCGTCCGAGCCGCTGCCCTCCACCATGTAGCAGGCCAGGGTCCAGGGGCTGCCCGAGAAGCCGATCAGCGGCACGCGGCCGTTCAGCGCCTTGCGGATGGTGCGCACGGCATCGAACACATAGCGCAGCTTGTCCGGATCGGGCACCGCCAGCTTGGCCACCGCCGCCTCGTCACGCACCGGATGGGCGAAGCGCGGGCCCTCGCCAGCCGCGAAGCTCAGGCCCAGGCCCATGGCATCGGGCACGGTGAGGATGTCGGAGAACAGGATGGCCGCATCCAGCGCATAGCGCGCCAGCGGCTGCAGCGTGACCTCGCAGGCGTAGTCGGGGTTGGTCGCCAGCCCCATGAAGCTGCCGGCCCGGGCACGCGTGGCGTTGTACTCCGGCAGGTAGCGGCCGGCCTGGCGCATCAGCCACAGCGGCGTGTACTCGGTGGGCTGGCGCAGGCAGGCGCGCAGAAAGGTGTCGTTGTCGAGGTGCGGGGTGGGCTGCGAGGTCATCCCGGGATTATCGCGGCAGGCCCTGCGGCGGCCTGACGGGCGGGGGCGCGCGGCCCGGGCGCACCGGCCAGCACACCGTCACCAGAGCCATCACCAGCGCCGTGCGCCGGCCGCCACCGGCGGCAGCGTGCGGCCGTGCAGCCAGGCATCGAGCACGGGCGCCCCGCCGCCGGGCTGGGCCCAGTCCCACAACAGCTCGGGCGCCACCACGCGCGTGCCCGGTGGCACCTGCGGCAGGGCCCGCGCCAGCGCTGCCACGAACGCCGCCACCCGCGCCGGGCGCAGCGCCTGCTGGCGCTGCGGCACCATCCACTGCATCTGGCGCAGCAGGTTCTGCCCCAGGCGCTGCAGCGCGCTGCCGGCCGCGGCCGTGCTGCCGCCATCGCGCGCCGGCCGCACGAACACCAGGTGCTCGAAGCCCAGCGCGGCCAGCGCCGCCTCGTCCAGCGTGGCCAGGCCGGCGCGCAGGGCCTGCGGCAGCAGCCCCGGCGCGTGCGGCAGCACCACCAGCAGCTGGCGCACGCCGGCCGCGCGCAACCAGCGGCCCAGCGCGGTGAGCGTGGCCGGGTCGGGCCGCCACAGCGCGGCCTCGCGCGCCGGGCGGGCCGGCCGGCCCCGGCGTGCGGCGCCGGCCCGGGCAGCCACGGCCAGGTGCGCGCCGCGCTCGCGGTCGAACACCAGCACCGCGCTGTCGGGGGCCCACGGCAGCTGCGGCGTGGCATCGAGGAAGCCCTCGGCCACCGGCCAGGCCTCCATCCCGCGCAGGGCCACGGCCATCGGCTGCGTCACCAGCGTGGCCACGCCGGCCCAGCTGCTGCTGCCCAGCAACTGCTCCATCACGGCCGAGCCCAGCGGCCCGCCTGCGCCCAGCACCAGCACGCGGCGTGCGGCAGCCGCCGGGCCGTCGGGCCGGGTGGGCGCCAAACCACCTTGCAGCGCGTGCTGAAGCAGGGTCATGACGCGGCACTGTAGCCGGCCGCCACCGCCGCCGGCCACGGTGAGGGCTTGAATTGCGCGCCCGGCCCCTCAGCTATGCTGCCGCCACCGTTGGCGCGTTACTGGAGGAGGATCCGCATGGCCCGTCGTCTCACCCGTGTGCTGCTGGGCACGGCCCTGGTGGCCGGCACGCTGTCGCTGCAGGGCTGCGGCTACAACGAGTTCCAGAAGCTCGACGAGCAGACCAACGCCGGCTGGGCCGAGGTGCTGAACCAGTACCAGCGCCGCGCCGACCTGATCCCCAACATCGTGGCCACGGTCAAGGGCGAAGCCAACTTCGAGCAGGAGACGCTGAGCAAGGTGATCGAGGCCCGCTCGCGTGCCACCAGCATCCAGGCCACGCCGGCGCTGGTGAACGACCCCGAGGCGTTCAAGAAATTCCAGGCCGCCCAGGGCGAGCTGACCGGCGCGCTGAGCCGCCTGATGGTGGTCAGCGAGCAGTACCCCAACCTGAAGGCCAATGCCGCCTTCCAGGACCTGCGCGTGCAGCTGGAGGGCACCGAGAACCGCATCACCGTGGCGCGCAACCGCTACATCAAGGACGTGCAGGCCTACAACGTGCTGGCGCGCAGCTTCCCCACCAACCTGACGGCCATGGTCTTCAGCTACAAGACCAAGCCCAGCTTCACGGTGGCCAACGAGGCGGCGATCAGTGCACCGCCTTCGGTGAACTTCGACGCCCCCAAGCCGGCCAGCAAGTGAGGCCGGCCGCGCCCACGCCGCAGCCGACGTCGGACTGACGGGCGAAGCGATGCACCCAACTATCGCCGTACGCGGCTTGCCGGCACTGCGCATGGCCCTGCTGCTGTGCCTGGCGGCGGTGCTGGCACTGCTGGCACTGCCCACGCTGGGCTGGGCGCAGGACGTGCAGCCCGTGCCCGCGCTGAGTGGCCGGGTGATCGACACCGTGGGCCTGCTGCCGCCCACCGAACGCGGCGCACTGGAGGCCAAGCTGGCCGACTTCGAGGCGCGCTCGGGCCCGCAGATCGTGCTGCTGCTGGTGGCGCGCACCGCCCCCGAGGACATCGCGGCCTATGCGCAGCGCGTGGCCGACAGCTGGAAGATCGGCCGCCGCGACGTGGGCGACGGCCTGCTGGTCGTGGTGGCGCGGGACGACCGGCGCATCCGCATCGAGGTGGCCAAGGCCCTGGAGGGCGCCGTGCCCGACCTGGCCGCGCGCCAGATCATCGACCGCCAGATCGGCCCGGCCTTCAAGCGCGGCGACTACGCGGCCGGGCTGGACGCCGGTGTGGACGCGCTGATCGCGCGCATCCAGGGCGAGCACCTGCCGGCGCCCGCCCCGCGCGGCCAGGGCCCGGGCGTGCTGAAGGGCGACGACGGCTTCGACCTGGAACAGCTGGGCCTGTTCTTCTTCGTCGCGGTGCCGGTGGCCGGGGCGGTGTTCAGCAGCCTGTTCGGCCGCAAGCTGGGCGCGCTGGCCACCGCGGCCGGCACCGGCACGCTGGCCTGGTGGCTGACCGCCAGCCTGGTGCTGGGCGCCGTGGCCGGTGCCGTGGCCCTGGTGCTGGTGGGCGTGATCGGCCTGGGCTCGGGCGGCCGCCGCGGCGGCGGCTCGGGCGGACCGCCCGTCATCTGGGGTGGCGGAGGCGGCCACGGCGGCGGCTTCGGCGGCTCCGGCGGTGGGGGCGGGGGTGGCTTCAGCTCCGGCGGTGGTGGTGATTTCGGGGGCGGCGGCGCCTCCGGCGACTGGTGAGCCCCGGCCACCGATGGTGAACGACATGCCCCAAGCCCATGCCACCACCCCCCGCTGGCTGCGCCTGCTGCGCCATCGCTGGTGGGACGACGCCGACGTGCGCCGCGCGCTGCCGGCCGAGGCCCTGGCGCGCGTGCAGGCCCGGGTGAGCGCCAGCGAGCGCCACCACAGCGGCGAGATCCGCGTGGTGGTCGAGGCCGGCTTGCCGATGTCCTACCTGTGGCAGCGCCTGAGCGCCCGCCAGCGCGCGGTGACGCTGTTCGGAAAGCTGCGCGTGTGGGACACCGAGCACAACAACGGCGTGCTGGTCTACCTGCTGCTGGCCGAGCGCGCCATCGAGATCGTGGCCGACCGGGGCCTGGTGCGGCGCGTGCCTGCCGCCGAGTTCGAGGCGCTGGTGGCGGCCATGCGCGAGGCCTTCCGCGCCGGCCGCTTCGAGCCGGGCCTGCTGACCACCGTGGACCGGCTGGATGCGCTGCTGCGCCAGCACTTCCCGCTGGCCGAGGGCGAGGCCAACCCGAACGAACTGCCCGACGCGCCCACCGTGCTGTGAGCCAGGCCCTCAGATCGGCCGCAGCGCGGTGCCGAACTGTTCGCGCAGCGGCCCATGGTCCAGCGGCGGCAGGTGCAGGGGCTGCGGCGGCACCGTGGTGTCGGGAATGCGGCCCAGCAGGTGGCGGATCAGCGTGAGCCGGCCACGGCGCTGGTCGTTGAAATCCACCAGCGCCCAGGGTGCGTGCTTGGTGTGCGTGGCCTCCAGCATCAGGTCGCGCATGTGGCCGTAGTCGGCGTAGTGGCTGCGCGCCTTCAGATCGACGGGTGAGAGCTTCCAGCGCTTGAGCGGGTCACTCAGCCGCTCGGCGAAGCGCCGCTCCTGCTCGGCCTGGTCCACCGTCAGCCAGTACTTCAGCAGGATCAGGCCGTCGTCGACGAGCAGGCGCTCGAACACCGGCGCCTGCTTCAGGAAGGCCCGCGCCTGCGGCTCGGTGCAAAAGCCCATCACCCGCTCGACGCCGGCGCGGTTGTACCAGCTGCGGTCGAACAGCACGATCTCACCGGCGGCCGGCAGGTGCGGCACGTAGCGCTGGAAGTACCACTGGGTCTTCTCGCGGTCGCTGGGCGCCCCCAGCGCCACCACGCGGCACTGGCGCGGGTTCAGCGTCTGTGCGATGGCCTCGATGACGCCGCCCTTGCCTGCCGTGTCGCGTCCCTCGAACACCACCGCCAGCCGCTGCCCGGTGTGGGCCAGCCAGCGCGCCAGGTTGTTCAGCTGCTCCTGCAGCGGCTCCAGCTGCGTCAGGTAGTCGGACTTGGACAGCCTGCCGGACTTGTCCGCCGTCTTGCCCTCGGACTTCTTCTTGCCACCCATCGCACGCCCTCCAGAAACGACGAAGACCCGCAGGGTACACACCCGGCGGGTCTTCAGGAGGCGATGCGCGGCACGCGGGCCGCAGCGATCACTTCTTGCGCAGCTTGGCGATGGCGGCGATCTGGGCGGCCATCATCGCGAACTCGCTCTGGGCACGCGCCAGGTCGATGTCGCTCTTGGCGTTCTTGATCGCCTCTTCGGCCTTCTTCTTGGCTTCCAGGGCCTTGGCCTCGTCGAGGTCATGGCCACGGATGGCGGTGTCGGCCAGCACCGTGACGCAGTGCGGCTGCACCTCGAGGATGCCGCCGGCCACGAAGACGAACTCTTCCTGACCGTTGTCGGCACGCTCGATGCGCACGGCGCCCGGCTTGATGCGCGTGATCAGCGGCGTGTGGCGGGGCAGGATGCCCAGCTCGCCGTTCTCGCCCGGCAGCGCGACGAACTTGGCCTCGCCGCTGAAGATGCTCTCTTCAGCGCTGACCACGTCGACGTGAATGGTTGCCATGGGGTTTCCTTAAAAGCGTCAAAAAGGCGTGTGAGTGGGGCAAGGAGCAAGCAGTCGGTCGTCCGGCTAGGCGCGCCCCGCAGCCGTACACCCGTACGGCGAGGAGCGCAACGACGCTGGGCGGCCGAATGCGCCGCTCATTGCGCCGCTCACTGCATCTTCTTGGCCTTTTCGAATGCCTCGTCGATGGTGCCCACCATGTAGAACGCCTGCTCCGGCAGGTGATCGCACTCGCCGGCCACGATCATCTTGAAACCACGGATGGTTTCCTTCAGCGGCACGTACTTGCCGGGCGAGCCGGTGAACACTTCGGCCACGTGGAAGGGCTGCGACAGGAAGCGCTGGATCTTGCGGGCGCGGGCCACGGCCAGCTTGTCTTCCGGCGACAGCTCGTCCATGCCCAGGATGGCGATGATGTCGCGCAGTTCCTTGTAGCGCTGCAGCGTGCCCTGCACGGCGCGGGTGGTGCTGTAGTGCTCTTCGCCCACGACGTTCGGGTCCACCTGACGCGAGGTGCTGTCCAGCGGGTCCACGGCGGGGTAGATGCCCAGCGCGGCGATATCACGCGACAGCACCACGGTGGCGTCCAGGTGGGCGAAGGTGGTGGCGGGCGACGGGTCGGTCAGGTCATCCGCGGGCACGTACACGGCCTGGATCGAGGTGATCGAGCCGACCTTGGTCGACGTGATCCGCTCTTGCAGACGGCCCATTTCCTCGGCCAGCGTCGGCTGGTAGCCCACGGCGGAAGGCATGCGGCCCAGCAGCGCGGACACTTCGGTACCGGCCAGCGTGTAGCGGTAGATGTTGTCCACGAAGAACAGCACGTCACGGCCTTCGTCGCGGAACGACTCGGCGATGGTCAGGCCGGTCAGGGCCACGCGCAGACGGTTGCCCGGAGGCTCGTTCATCTGGCCGTAGACCATCGACACCTTCGAGTCGCCCAGCGACTCCAAGTTCACGACGCCCGAATCGGCCATCTCGTGATAGAAGTCGTTGCCCTCACGGGTGCGCTCGCCCACACCAGCGAACACCGACAGACCCGAGTGGGCCTTGGCGATGTTGTTGATGAGTTCCATCATGTTCACGGTCTTGCCCACGCCGGCGCCACCGAACAGACCCACCTTGCCGCCCTTGGCGAACGGGCAGATCAGGTCGATCACCTTGATGCCGGTTTCGAGCAGTTCCTGCGAGGGGCTCAGCTCGTCGTAGCTGGGGGCCTTGCGGTGGATCTGGGCGGACAGTTCCATGCTGACCGGACCGCGCTCGTCGATCGGGTTGCCCAGCACGTCCATGATGCGGCCCAGCGTGGCCTTGCCCACCGGCACGGTGA
Source organism: Pseudaquabacterium inlustre (assembly GCF_038066595.1). Lineage (NCBI taxonomy): Bacteria > Pseudomonadati > Pseudomonadota > Betaproteobacteria > Burkholderiales > Sphaerotilaceae > Pseudaquabacterium > Pseudaquabacterium inlustre. The sequence goes on along the minus strand of NZ_JBBUTH010000011.1, from coordinate 167,232 downwards.
TGGCCGCGCCGGTGTTGCTGACCATCAGACCGCGGCGCAGGCCGTCGGACGAGCCCAGCGCGATGGTGCGCACGATGCCGTCGCCCAGCTGCTGCTGCACTTCCAGCGTCAGCGCCGAGCCTTCGAGCTTCAGCGCGTCGTACACCTTGGGCATGCTGTCGCGCGGGAACTCCACGTCCACCACGGCGCCGATGCACTGGACGATCTTGCCTTGTGCTTGGGTGTTAGCCATTTGGTATTCCTTCAATCTGGATTCGTTGCGTGCGGCCGATCAGCCGCTGATGGCGGCCGCGCCGCTGACGATCTCGGACAGCTCGGTGGTGATGGCTGCCTGGCGGGTCTTGTTGTAGACCAGCTTCAGGTCGGCGATCAGCGTGCCGGCGTTCTCGGTGGCGGCCTTCATGGCCACCATGCGCGCCGACTGCTCCGAGGCCATGTTCTCGGCCACGGCCTGATAGACCAGCGCCTCGATGTAGCGCGTCAGCAGGTCGTCGATGACCGACGGTGCGTCCGGCTCGTAGATGTAGTCCCAGCCGTGCTGCGCCTTCTCGGCGGCGGTCTGCTCCAGGCGCTCGGCGGTCAGCGGCAGCAGCTGCTCGACCATCGGCTCCTGCTTCATCGTGTTGATGAACTTGGTGTAGCAGAGATACACCGCATCCACCTTGCCTTCGACGAAGGCGTCGAGCATGACCTTCACCGGACCGATCAGCTTCTCGAGCACCGGCGTGTCACCCAGCTGGGTGGCATGGCTGACGACGGGCACACCGACACGGTTCAGGAAGCCGAAGCCCTTGTTGCCGATGGCCACCGCTTGGCTCTTGCCACCGGCCGTCTGCACGTCACGGATCTTGTTCGTGACGGCACGCAGCACGTTGGTGTTCAAGCCGCCGCACAGGCCCTTGTCGGTGGTGACGACGATGAAGCCGGTCACCTTCGACTGGTTGCCCTTGCGCATGTACGGGCTGCTGTACTCGGGGTTCGCCTGAGACAGGTTGGCCGTGATGTTGCGGATCTTGTCAGCGTACGGACGGGCCGCACGCATGCGGTCCTGCGCCTTGCGCATCTTCGAGGCCGAGACCATTTCCATGGCCTTGGTGATCTTCTTCGTGTTCTCGAAGCTCTTGATCTTGCCCCGGATCTCTTTTCCGACCGCCATGACGGTGCTCCTTTCGGTATTGCGTCGTCAGGCGGGCTTCAGGCGAAGGACTTCTTGAACGCGACGATCGCGTTGGTCAGCTCTTCCTCGGCGGCCTTGTCCATGGCCTTCTCGGCCTCGAGCTTGGCCAGCAGGGCGGCGTGGCTGCTCTTCAGGTGCTGGTGCAGGCCGTGTTCGAAGGCCAGAACCTTCTTCACTTCGATGTCGTCGAAGTAGCCCTTGTTCACCGCGTACAGCGAGGCACCCATCAGGCTGATCGGCAGCGGCGCGTACTGGATCTGCTTGAGCAGTTCGGTCACGCGGGCACCGCGGTCCAGCTGCTTCTTGGTCGAAGCGTCCAGGTCGGAAGCGAACTGCGCGAAGGCAGCCAGTTCACGGTACTGGGCCAGGTCGGTACGGATACCGCCGGACAGGCTCTTGATCAGCTTGGTCTGGGCTGCACCACCCACGCGCGACACCGAGATACCGGCGTTGATGGCGGGGCGGATGCCGCTGTTGAACAGCGAGGTTTCCAGGAAGATCTGGCCGTCGGTGATCGAGATCACGTTCGTGGGCACGAAGGCCGACACGTCACCGGCTTGGGTTTCGATCACCGGCAGGGCGGTCAGCGAACCGGTCTTGCCCTTGACCTCACCCTTGGTGAAGGCTTCCACGTAGTCGGCGTTCACGCGGGCGGCGCGCTCGAGCAGACGGCTGTGGAGATAGAACACGTCGCCAGGGAAGGCTTCGCGGCCCGGCGGGCGGCGCAGCAGCAGCGACACCTGACGGTAGGCCACGGCCTGCTTGGACAGATCGTCGTAAATGATCAGGGCGTCTTGACCGCGGTCGCGGAAGTACTCGCCCATCGTGCAGCCCGAGTAGGCCGACACGTACTGCATGGCAGCCGATTCAGACGCCGAGGCGGCCACGACGATGGTGTACTCCATCGCGCCGTGCTGTTCGAGCGCGCGCACCACGTTCTTGATCGACGAAGCCTTCTGGCCGATCGCGACGTAGACGCAGGTCATGTTCTGACCCTTCTGGTTGATGATCGCGTCGATCGCCACGGCGGTCTTGCCGGTCTGGCGGTCGCCGATGATCAGCTCGCGCTGGCCACGGCCGATCGGCACCATCGAGTCAATGCACTTCAGACCGGTCTGCACCGGCTGGTCCACCGACTTACGGGCGATCACGCCGGGAGCGACCTTCTCGATCACGTCCGTCATCTTGGCGTTGATCGGGCCCTTGCCGTCGATCGGCTGACCCAGCGCGTTGACGACGCGGCCCACCAGCTCGGGGCCCACCGGCACTTCCAGGATGCGGCCCGTGCACTTGACGGTGTCGCCTTCGGAGATGTGCTCGTACTCACCCAGAATCACCGCGCCGACGGAGTCGCGCTCGAGGTTCAGGGCCAGGCCAAAGGTGGCCACGCCAGCGGCGGTGGCCGGGAACTCCAGCATTTCACCGGCCATCACGTCCGACAGGCCGTGGATGCGCACGATGCCGTCGGTCACCGAGACGACGGTACCCTGGTTCTTGATGTCTGCCGAGGTACCGAGGCCTTCGATGCGGCTCTTGATCAGCTCGGAAATCTCTGCGGGATTCAATTGCATTGCTTTCTCCTGCGACTGCGTAGGGCGCTTTCAGCGCGTCACGCCGTCAGGGCGACCTTCATTTGTTCGAGACGGGCCTTCACCGAGGTGTCGAGCACTTCGTCGCCGACCACCACGCGGATGCCGCCGATCAGCTCGGGCTCGATCACCACGCGGGCGTTGAGCTTGCGGCCGAAGCGCTTTTCCAGCGAGGCGACCACCTCGGACAGCGCGGCATCGTCGATGGCGAAGGCGCTGTGCACGATGGCGTCGGACGAGCCCGACTGGGCGTTGACCAGGGCCTTGAACTGCGCGGCGATCTCGGGCAGGGCCGACAGGCGGCCGTTCTCGATCACCAGCTTCAGCAGGTTGACCACCTTGGCATCCAGCACGATGCCGGCCACGCCATTGACCAGGTCGAAGACCTGATCGGCGGTGGCCTTGGGGTTGTCTGCGAACTGGCGCAGGGCCTCGTCGGCCGCCACCTGGCCCAGCAGGCTGACCTGCTCGGACAGGAACGGGCCATTGCCACCGGCCACGGCCTTGAACAAGGCCTCGGCGTACGGGCGGGCGATGGTGGCGAGCTCAGCCATGGTCAGAGTTCCGCCTTCAGACGGCCCAGCAGCTCGGCGTGGACGCCGGCGTTCACTTCCTTGCGGAGGATCGCCTCGGCGCCCTTGACGGCCAGAGCAGCGACCTGGTCGCGCAGCGCTTCACGCGCCTTCACCGACTCCTGTTCGGCTTCGGCACGGGCGGCGGCGACGATCTTGGCGCCTTCCTCGTTGGCACGCGACTTAGCTTCTTCCACCAGCTGCTGGGCCAGACGCTCGGCGTCGGCCAGGCGCTTGGCAGCGTCGTCACGGGCGGCAGCCAGCTGCTGCTCGACACGGGTGTTGGCGGCGGCCAGATCGGCCTTGGCCTTGTCGGCGGCCGACAGGCCGTCGGCGATCTTCTTGGCGCGTTCGTCGAGCGCGGCCGTGATCGGCGGCCAGACAAACTTCATCGTGAACCAGACCAGGATCAGGAACACGATCATCTGGGCGATGAGGGTACCGTTGATGCTCACTTTGATGCCTCAATCACGGTAGAGAAAAGACCACCCCCGAAGCGACTGCGTCGCCTCCCCCTCGAGGGGGCGCCGCCTGCGGCCCGGCAGAGCCGGATCCGCGGCGACCGCTGGGTTGGACGGTGGCCGACGTGACTGCCTGCGTGATTACTTCGGCAGGTTGGCGATCTGGCCCAGGAACGGGTTGGCGGTGGCGAACCACAGGGCGATACCGGTACCGATGATGAACGCGGCGTCGATCAGACCGGCCAGCAGGAACATCTTGGTTTGCAGTTCGCCCATCAGCTCGGGCTGGCGCGCGGCCGACTCGAGGTACTTGCTGCCCATGATGCCGATGCCGATGCAGGCGCCGATGGCACCCAGACCGATGATCAGGCCGGCGGCGAGGGCAACAAAGCTGATGACTTCCATGATGACTCCTAGTGAGTAAAAAGAGGGAAAGGGAAAGGAAGGGAGAGAAAGCTACTGAACCCGTGCCGGAGATCAGTGGGCGTCATGGGCCTGACCCAGGTAGACCAGGGTCAGCATCATGAACACGAAGGCCTGCAGAGCGACGATCAGGATGTGGAAGATCGCCCACACGGTGCCGGCAACAATATGGCCCAGGAACAGCGCCGGACCGGTGAGACCACCGGCAGCCACGGCACCGCCCATCAGGGCGATCAGCATGAAGATCAGTTCGCCGGCGTACATGTTGCCGAACAGCCGCATGCCGTGCGAAACGGTCTTGGCCACGAACTCGATCATCTGCATCAGGAAGTTGATCGGGTACAGAAACACCTTGTCGCCGAACGGGGCGGCAAACAGCTCGTGAATCCAGCCGCCCAGACCCTTGATCTTGACGTTGTAGAACAGGCAGATGAGCAGCACCGACACCGACAGGCCCATGGTCACCGACAGATCGGCGGTGGGCACCACGCGCAGGTAGGCGTGCTCATGACCGGTGATCTTCTGGAAGATCAGCGGCAGCAGGTCGACCGGCAGGAAGTCCATGCTGTTCATCAGGAAGATCCAGACGAACACGGTCAGGGCCAGCGGGGCGACCAGCTTGCGGCTGGTGGCGTTGTGCACGATGCCCTTGGCCTGACTGTCGACCATCTCGACCAGCAGCTCGACGGCAGCCTGGAAGCGGCCGGGCACGCCCGACGTGGCCTTGGAAGCGGCCTTCCACAGCAGGAAAGAACCCACGATGCCCAGCAGGACGGCAAAGAAGATGCTGTCCAGATTGAACACCGAGAAATCGACGATGGCCGACTGCTTGTGGTTCTGGTTGTGCGTGAGGTGGTGAATGATGTATTCACCAGCGCTGGGGCCGTGCCCGGCGGCGGCGTGACCTTCGGCTGCCATGTCTATGCTTCGTCCTCGTTGACTTCAACCCGGGCGTCGCCGCCAGAGCAGCGCCACCCAATACACCTTGATGCCCACCACCAGGCCCAGCAGCAATGCCGGCCAGACCAGTGGCTGCACGATCCGGCCCGCGACGGCAAGCATCGCGACCGAAACGCCGATCTTCACAAACTCCCACAACATGAAGCTGACTGCCGAAGCACCCGCGTTCACGCTGGAAAGCCGGCTGGTCATGCCACGCGCCATCAAGGCACCCGGCACCACCACCGTGGCCGCGCCATAGAGCAGCGACCACGCCACCTCGGACCTCCCGGTCAGCAGCCGCCCGATCAGGGCCACCACCACACCCACCACCGCCTGTAGGGCGATGACCCGCCAGGGTGACACCGACGGTTCGCGGGCCCGCAGAGCCTCCGCCTCTTCGCGGCTGAGCCTCTTGAAAGCCTGTTCTGCCACCTCATCTTCTGAGTCGTCCCAAGCGCCACGGCGGCTTGCGGAAGCGTCGCGCCGTTCTGGCATCGGGGGTCTCGTGTGGGGTTGCGGCAAACCGCGGGAGTATACGTGGAAACCCATATCCGTCGACCTCTCCCCTCAGGGCCGTAGGATTTGCGCCGACGGCGGCCGGTCTGGGTTACGGCCGGGTAACGGCCGACCCCGCCGGCCGCGGCCTACAACCGCGCCAGGTTCGCAGGCAGACCAGGCACCGCCACGCGAATCTGCAGCACGCAACCTGCCAGCGGCTGGGCAGCCAGTTCGTCGGCCGGCCGCTTCTCGCGCGCGGTGGTGATGTAGAGCGTGCGCAAGTCGGCGCCGCCGAAGCACGGCATCGTGGGGCAGCGCACTGGCAGCGGCAGTTCGGCCAGCGTGCGGCCCTCGGCATCCAGGCGCAGCAGGCGCTGGCCTTCGAACATGGCCACCCAGTAGCCGCCTTCGCTGTCCATCGCCGCGCCGTCCGGCCGTCCGCCGTAGGCGGTGAGCGGCTGCGCGGCATCGCGCGCTGCAAACTGCCGCCATGTGCGGCGCCGCGACAGGCTGCCGTCGCTGGCGTCGACGTCGAAGGCGGTGATGGCGTGGGCCTTGGTGTCGGCCCACAGCAGGGTGCGACCATCGACACCGAAGGCCAGGCCGTTGCTGACCGTGATGCCTTCGGCCACGCGCTTCAGGCCCCGGCCCGGCGTGTGGCAGTACAGCGCGGCGTTCGGCTCGCGGGCGTCGTCCAGCGTGCCGATCCAGAAGCGGCCCAGTGCATCGGCCTTGCCGTCGTTGAAGCGCTGGCGGTCCGGGTCGTAGGGGGGCTTGGCGACCAGGTGCCGCTCACCACGCTGCGGATCGAAGCGCCACAGGCCGTCGCGCATGGCCAGCAGCAGGCCACCGCCCAGCAGCGGCACGCAGCAGGCCGGATCGGACGGCTGCGGCCAGGCGCGGTGCTCGCCGCGCGCGGGATCGAAGCGGTGCAGCACGCGGCCAGGGATGTCCACCCAGTACAGCACCTGCTCGTCGGGATGCCACAGCGGCGATTCGCCCAGCAGCGCGGGCGGCACGGGCAATGCGGTGATGCCCGCGGGGTCGAGTACGGTCATGGCAGGGCCGGGTTGAATGCAGCGGGGCCAGGCCCCGCACAGGGGTGCTGCCACAGGCCGGCCTCAGCCGAGCTCGACCTTCAGGTAATGCGCCCCGGGAATCGGGTTGAAATAGTACGGTGGTACCTCGGTGAAACCCAGGGTCTCGTACAGGCCGCGCGCGGCTTCCATGTCGTCCAGCGTGTCGAGCAGCATGCACGAGTAGCCGGACTCGGTGGCGCGGTCGATCAGCGCCTGGGCCATCAGCCGGCCCAGGCCGAAGCGGCGGAAGGCGCGGCGCACGTACAGCCGCTTCATCTCGCAGGCGTTGGCGTAATCGACGTCGGTGATCGGGCGGAAGGCGCCGCAGGCCGCCAGTTCGCCATCCACATAGGCCAGCAGCAACCCGCCCTGCGGCGGCGCATAGGCCCCGGGTAACGCGGCCAGCTCGGCATCGAAATTCTGGAAGCACAGGTCGATGCCGAGTTGCTGCGCGTACTCGCGGAACAGCTCGCGGGCGGCGTCGAGCCGCTCGGGCGTGTCGGCGGGCTGCAGGCGGATGTCGGCTTGCGGCATCGGGCTGGGATCGGAACGGGTGGACGCGGGAACAGGCGGCAGCGCAGTCTACCCGCCCAGCCGCACCACCCACCAGGCGGCGCCGGCGCAGCCGGCCGCCAGCACCAGGGCCAGCACGCGGGTGGCCGGCGTGTCGGCGCTGGGCGGGGTGTCGGCCGGCAGCACCTTGTCGCCGCTGATCATCGGCGGCACCAGGCGCTGGCCGCGACGGGCGTACAGCACGATGGCCAGCACATGCAGCGCCACCAGCGCGATCAGCAGCCACTGTCCGGCATCGGTGTGCCAGGCCGTGGCCTTCAGCGCCGTGGCGCTGTCGACGAAGCGGTTCAGCGGGCCGGTGGTGGCGATCTCGTCGTCGGCCACCAGGCCGGTGGCCACCTGTGCGATCAGCAGCGCCAGCATGGCCAGCACCGAGCCCGCACCCAGCGGGTTGTGGCCGACGTGCAGATGCTCGGACGGGTCGGTCTGCCCGCGCAGGTAGCGCAGCACCGTGCCTGGACCACGCACGAAGCTGGCAAAGCGCGACCAGCGCCCGCCCACCACGCCCCACAGCACGCGAAACAGCAGCAGCGCACCGACCGCCGGCCCCAGCCGCATGTGCCACACCATCGCGTTGCCGCCGACATGGCCGGTGATGACCAGCGCCACCACACCGGCCACCAGCAGCCAGTGGAACAGTCGGGTGGGCAGGTCCCACACCCGCACCGGGCGGACTTCGGATTCGAGGCTCATGGACTTGCGGGCCGGCAGCGCGGCACAACAGGCTGGACGAGCCGCGACGATAGCCCATCGTCATCCCGGCCACCAGGCGCGCCGGCATGCGGGCAGGTCCCAGGTTCCGACGCGGGAATAAACGCCGGCCCGCACCGTAAACTGCCCGTCGCCCTGGCCTCGCCCGGCGCGCAACACCGTGTCATCCCGTTGGAGAAACCCGCATGAAACACCTGCTGCTGGCGCCCGTCGCCGCCCTCGCCCTGCTGACCAGCCTGCCGGCTGCCGCCCAGTTCCAGAAGCCCGAGGACGCGATCAAGTACCGCCAGGGCGCCTTCACCGTGATGGCCAGCCACTTCGGGCGCATCGCGGCGATGGCCCAGGGCAAGGTGCCGTTCGACGCCAAGGCCGCTGCGTTCAATGCCAACATCGTCAATGACCTGGCCGCCCTGCCCTTCACGGCCTTCGGCGAGGGCACCGACAAGGGCCTGCCCAACCGCGCCAAGCCGGAGATCTGGAAGGAAGCCGCCAAGTTCAAGTCCGCCGGCGACAAGATGGTGGCCGAGATCGGCAAGCTGGACGCCGCCGCCAAGACCGGCAACCTGGACGCCATCAAGGCCGCCGTGGGTGGCGTGGGCCAGAGCTGCAAGGCCTGCCACGACGACTTCCGCGCTGAGAAGTATTCGAACTGACGACCCCGGTTGGCTGGGTACAGCCAACCACCCCCAAGGGGTTGGCGGGGCCGGTCGCTTGGGGCGGCCCGGCGCTGGCCCCGCCCCGCTTCGAGAGCGATCAGCGCTGATCGGCGAAGCCCAGCACCACGCGGCGGGTCTTCGCGCTCTTCTTCTCGATCTTGGTGACCACCACGGCGCCGATCTCGGCGGTGTTGGCCACATGGGTGCCGCCGCACGGCTGCAGGTCGGTGCCGTCGATCTCGATCAGGCGCACGCGGCCCTGGCCATTGGCCGATCTTGGCGGCTGCACGCTCATGCTGCGCACCAGGCCCGGGTTGGCATCCAGTTCCGTTTCGCTGATCCAGCGCTGCGTCACCGGGCGCGCCTCGGCCACCAGGCGGGCGATGCCGGCGGTCAGCGCGTCCTTGTCCAGCGGCTCGGTCATGTGGAAGTCCAGCCGCGCATAGGTCGCGGTGATCGAGCAGCCATCCACCGGATGCGGCACCAGCGCGCACAGCAGGTGCGTGGCGGTGTGGAAGCGCCGGTGCGCGTTGCGCCGGTCCATGTCGATGGCGGCCTGCACGCGCTGGCCCGGCTGCCAGGCCGATAGGTCGCTGCCCGGCGCCGGCACGTGCAGGACCTGGCCCGGCTCGGCGCCCTTGCGCGTGTCGGCGATCACCAGCACCCGACCGTCGGCACCGGTGAGCGTGCCGGCGTCGCCGGCCTGGCCGCCGCCCTGCGGGTAGAACACGGTGCGGTCGAGCGCGACGCCGGCCTCGCTGACGGCGGTGATCAGCGCCTCGCAGTGCGCCAGCGTGGCGTCTTCGCGGAACAGTTCTTCGGTGGTCATGGGCGTCGATCTCGTTCGCTGGGTCGATCGATCAAGGGTCGCTGCGCAGCGTGACCTCGCCGAGTGGGGTGTCCAGCGTCACGCTCACCGCCGGGCCGTCGTCCGTGCCCTTCACGCCGCGCAGGCGCAACAGCTGGCGCACGCGCGCTGGCAGGCCGCCCAGCGTGGCCGCGCGCAGGCGCAGCGGGCTGGCCGGCATCGCCTCGGTGGGATGCGCGCCCTGCCACTGGATCAGCGTGGGCAGGTGGCCGGCCAGGTCGATGGCGCCGTCGTCGCGCACCAGGATGCGCCAGCTCAGCGTGCCGGCCGGCGTCTCGCGCGACAGGCTCAGCATCGGCCCCGGCTGGCAGGCCAGCTCGATCAGACCCTGGCGCATCACATCCACGTCGGACGCGCGCAGCACGGCATGCGCCAGGCGCGGGCCGTCGCGGCGCAGGCGGGCCTGCTCGGCCGCATCGTCCAGGCCGAACCAGCGCGCGCGGCCGGGCGGCAGCGCGTCGGGGTCGATGGCGATGATTTCCAGATAGGCCTGCGGGAAGCCCTCGCCGTCGATGCGCAGCAGCCGGTTGTGCGTGCCCATCAGCGCGTGGCGGCCGCCGGGGCCGGGCGCCACACCCAGCGTGGCTTCGCACCAGGCGGCGCCTTCCTCCAGCGTGGCGGCCAGCACCGCCAGGTGGTCGAGATCGCAGTTCATGCCACGGTTGTACCGCAGACACCCCGCTAGATCAGAGCGCGACCTGCCCCTGCACCACCGTCACCACGTCGCCGCCGATCCAGATGTCGCCGCCCGCGCGCGCCACATGCACGCGCCCGGCACGGCCCAGTGCGGCGCCCTGCGCGGCCACATAGCGCTCGGGCGCCAGGCCTTCGCCGATCAGCCACTGCGCCAGGCCGGCGTTCAGGCTGCCGGTGACCGGGTCTTCGGGCACCGCCAGCGCCGGCACGAAGGCGCGCACCTCGAAGGCGCATTCGCTGCCGGCCGGGTGCGGCCCCACCACGCCCAGCTTGAGCGACTGCATGGCCGCGAAGTCAGGCTGCAGCGCCAGCACGCTGGCGGCATCCGGCAGCAGCGCGGCCATCCAGCCGGGGCCGTTGTCCACCCACACCAGGCGCTGGATCAGGTCGTCGGGTACGCGCAGCGCGGTGGCCACCAGGCGGCGCAGGCCGGCCTCCACCTCGCCGGTGCGGCGCAGCGGCGGCGCGGCAAAGGCCAGGCGCGTGCCATCCTGCTTCACCCGCACCAAGCCCACGCCGCACTGCTGCACCACCACGCCGGGCGTGCGCGGCTGGCCGCCAGCCGCCAGCCAGGCGGCACAGCTGCCCAGCGTGGGATGGCCGGCAAACGGCAGTTCGCCACCGGGGGTGAAGATGCGCACGCGGTAGTCGGCACCGGCGTCGGTCGGCGGCAGCAGGAAGGTGGTTTCCGACAGATTGGTCCAGCGCGCAAAGGCGGCCATCTCGGCATCGCCAAGGCCGTCGGCGTCGTGCACCACGGCCAGCGGGTTGCCGCGCAGCGGCTGCGCGGTGAAGACATCGAGTTGGGTGAAGCGGCGCAAGGTGCTCATGGTGGCCAGATGGAAAGGAGGGGCGTGGAAGGCGGTGGCGCGGCGGTCTTCAGCTTGACGGGGTCTGGCAGGCCAGCACGGCCTGGTAGACCTCGCGGTCGACGTTGCCGCCCGACAGGATCACCGCGGTGCACCGGCCGGCGAGTTGCTCGCGCTCAGCCAGGGCCGCGGCCCAGGCCGCGGCACCGGCGCCCTCGGCCACCTGGTGCGTGGCCTCGAACAGCTGGCGCATGGCCTCCGCCACCTTCGCGTCACTCACCTGCACGATGCGCGCGAGCCCGGCCGCCAGCAGCGGCAGCGCTGCGGGCTCGGGCGTGCGGCAGGCCATGCCGTCGGCCAGCACGGTGCTGACCGCATGCGACACCGGCTGCCCCGCCGCCAGCGACAGCGCATAGGCCGGCGCGCCGGTGGACACCACGCCGACGATCTCGCAGTCCAGGCCCAGCGCATCGCGTGCGGCGATCAGCCCCGCCGCGCCGGAGCCCAGGCCGATCGGCACATACACGCGCTGAAGGCCGGGCACGGCATCGAACAGCTCCAGCGCATAGCTGGCCACGCCGGCCACCAGGTGCTGATGGAACGACGGCACCATCACCCAGCCGCGCGCTGCGGCCAGGGCCTGGGCGTGTTCACGCGCGGCCTGGAAGTCCTCGCCATGCTCGATCAGCTCGGCGCCCAGTGCGCGCATCGCGGCGTTCTTCTCACGGCTGTTGCCGCGCGGCACGACGATGGTCACCGGCAGGCCGTAGGCCGCCGCCGCGCGGGCGATGGACTGGCCGTGGTTGCCGCGCGTGGCACTCACCAGGCCGGCCGGCGCCTGCGCCGCCTGCATCAGGTGGTGCAGGTAGACCACGCCGCCGCGCACCTTGAAGGCGCCTACCGGCGTGTGGTTCTCGTGCTTGACCCAGAGCGCCGTGCCGTCGCCCGGCGCGGCGGCCAGCGCCTGCTCCAGCAAGGGCCAACGGTGTTGCGGTGTGGGCGGCACGGCGGCGCGCACCAGCGCCTGGGCGGCGCGCAGTTCGGGCAGGCCAGGCAAGCTCACGGCGCGGCCTCGGCCTGCGTGGCCAGGTGCTCGCGCAGCACGCGGCCCAGCTGCGCCACACCCTCGGCGATGTCCTCGGGCGTCAGCGTCACGAAGCTCAGGCGCAGCGTGCGTGCATCGGCACCGCCGCCGGGCCCGTGGCCCGGTTGCGGCGCAAAGAAGGCCGAGCCGGGCACGTAGGCGATGCCGGCATCCACCGCTTTGGGCAGCAGGGCCAGCGCATCGCAGCCGGCCGGCAGGCGCAACCAGAAGAACATGCCGCCCTGCGGCATCTGCCACTCGGTGCCCTCAGGCATGTGGCGCTGCAGCGCCTGGGCCATGGCCTGGCACTGGCGCTGGTAGCGCGCGCGGATGGTGGGCACATGATGGTCGAGGAAGCCGTTCTTGATCACCTCGTGCACCACGCGCTGGTTGAAGCCCGGCGTGTGAAGGTCGGCCGCCTGCTTGGCCTGCAGCAGCTTGGGATACAGCGCGGGCGGCGCCACCAGGTAGCCCAGGCGGAAGCCCGGCGTCAGCACCTTGCTGAAGCTGCCCAGGTAGATCACGCCCTCGGGCCAGCGGCTGGCCAGCGGTGCCGGCGGCGGCGTGTCGAACCACAGGTCGCCGTAGGGGTTGTCCTCGATCAGCGGCACGCGCGCGGCCTGGGCTGCGGCCACCAGGGCATCGCGCCGCGCCGCGCCAATCACACGGCCAGTGGGATTCTGGAAGTTGGGCAGCAGGTAGGCGAAGCGCGTGCCCGGCGCGTCGTGCGGCAACGCGGTGATGGATTCGGGCAGCGGGCCCTCGCCGTCACCGGCCAGGCTGGCGTAGATCGGCTCGAAGGGGTTGAAGGCCTGCAGCGCGCCCAGGTAGGTGGGCGTTTCCACCGCCACCGGCGCACCGGGGTCGACCATCACCTTGGCCACCAGATCGAGGCCCTGCTGCGAGCCGGTGGTGATCAGCACCTGGTCCGGCGTCAGCGTCATGCCCTGGGCCGCCAGGTGCGCGGCCACCCACTCGCGCAGCGGCGCGAAGCCCTCGCTGGACGAGTACTGCAGCGCCTGCTGCGGCGCGTCGGTCAGCACGCGATCGCAGGCAGCGCGGATGGCCTCGACCGGGAAGGTGTCGGCCGAGGGCAGACCGCCGGCCATCGACAGCACGCCGGGCTTCTCGGTCACCTTCAGGATCTCGCGGATGATCGACGGGTTCAGCCGCGCGCTGCGGCGGGCCTGGTTCCAGAGGCTCATGGTGGGCTCACTCATTCGGGGATGTCTCCAAGGACGGCATCATCGCGCGGCTTCAGGGGCAACGGCCACCTTCACCGGCAGACGGCGCGCCAGCGCCACGGTGGCCATCACCGCCAGCGAGAAGGCCACGGTCACGGCGTCCAGCGTCTCGCCCAGCACCGGCACCGCCAGCCACATCGACAAAAAGGGCTGCACCAGCTGCACCTGGCTGACGCGCAGCATGCCGCCCAGCGCCAGGCCGCGGTACCAGGCGAAGAAGCCCAGCCACATCGAGATCAGGCTGACGTAGACGAAGCCGCCCCAAGCTGCGGGCCGGATGGCGGCCCAGTCGGCCGGCGCGGTCCACAGCGCCAGCGGCAGCGTGACGGGCAGGCAGCCCACCAGCACCCAGCTGATGACCTGCTCGGGCGCCATCGCCGGCCGGCCGGGGCCGGACGTGGACATGCGCGCGCCCATCACATAGCCGAAGCCGCCCAGCAGCACCGCCATCAGCAACAACGTGTCGGCCAGTTGCAGGCGGGCGCCGCCTTTCCACAGCGCGAAGCCCAGCACCAGGCCCATGCCGAGTGCGGCACAGCCCCAGAACGCCGCGCTGGCGCGCTGGCGCAGCAGCACGGCGCCGATCACCGCGGTGGCCATCGGCAGCAGGCCGTTGACCACCGACGCATGCGCCGCGTCCACGCGCTGCACGGCCCAGCCCATGAACATCGGGAAGCCGAACACCACGCCGCTGGCGGTGAGCATCAGCCCGCGCCACTGCGCCGGCGTGGGCCAGGCCGCGCGCACTGCCCGCAACCACACAACGGCCAGCAGCCCGGCCAGCGCGGCGCGGCCGATGGCCACGAACTCGGCCGACAACTGCGGCGCCGCCAGGCTGCCCGAGGCCAGACGGGTCATCGGGATGGTCAGCGCGAACAGCGCCACGCCCAGCGCACCCAGCAGCCAGCCGCGCGTGGCGGGCGACAGGCCGGCGGGCGCGGCCGCGGCCGCGGCGGCAGGCGCCATCGGCGCGGCAGGGGCAAGGGGATGGGGGCTGGACATGCGGCCCAGTCTAGGGGCACCATCAGCACAGAAGCAGCACAGTCATCAGTACAGACAGTTCATCTGTATTGGTCATCCGCTCGATACAGCACACCACACCGCGCCATGTCCCTGCACGATCCCGGCCGCCCCAGCGGCGCCACGCTCGCCATCGAGGCACCACCGCCCTCGCCGCGCCCGGCCGCGGCCGGCACGCTGGGCACGCAACTGGCCGCGCATTTCGCCGAGCGCATCCGCCACCGCGCACTGATGCCGGGCGCCCGGCTGCCCTCGGTACGCGAATGCGCGCGCCAGCACCGCGTGAGCCCCAGCACCGTGGTGCTGGCCTACGACCAGTTGCAGGCCCAGGGCCTGGTGGAGGCGCGGCGACAGCGCGGCTTCTTCGTGCGCGGGCCGATCGGCTCGCCGGGCGCGGCAGCCGGTGGCGTCACCCGCGGCCTGGCGCCGGCCGGCGCGCTGATCCCGCCCGACGCGGCGCCGGCACTGCTGAGCGGCGGCGCGGCCCTGGTGCCGCCGGTGGACGCCACGGCGCTGATCCGCGGCATGTTCCAGCGCGCCAGCGGCCAGCCGATCACCGGTGCCCAGGCCACCGCCACGGCCACCGCGTCGCGCCTGATCGGCCCCGGCCCGGGCCAGGGCACGCTGCCCGAAGCCTGGCTCGACCCCGAACTCCTGACCCGCGCACTGCGCCGCGCCCTGCCCGATGCGCAGGAGGCCCTGCGCTACGGCGAGCCGGCTGGCGACAGCGGCCTGCGCCAGGCCCTGGCGCGGCGGCTCACGGGCGATCTGGGCCTGGCCGCCACGCCGGCGCAGATCGTCACCACCACCGGCGCCACGCATGCGCTGGACCTGGTGGCGCGCACGCTGCTGCGCCCCGGCGACGCGGTGCTGGTGGACGAGCCCGGCTGGGCCGTGGAGTTCGCCCGCCTCACGCGCCTGGGCATGCGCCTGCTGCCGGTGCCGCGCTGCAAGGACGGCGCCGACGGCCCCGACCTGGCCGAGATGGAGCGCCTGCTGATCGCACACCGGCCAAGGCTATACGTCACGGTGAGCGTGCTGCACAACCCCACCGGCCACACGCTGTCGCTGGCCCACGCGCACCGCATCCTGAAGCTGGCCGACGCGCACGACCTGACCATCGTGGAGGACGACACCTACGCCTGGCTGGCGCCCAACCATGCGCCGCGGCTGTCGGCGCTGGACGGCCTGCAGCGCACCGTGTACGTCTCGGGCTTCTCCAAGATCCTGGCGCCCAACTGGCGCGTGGGTTACGTGGCCGCCGCGCCGGCGCTCACCGAGCGCCTGATCGACACCAAGCTGCTGACCACGCTGACCACGCCCTCGCTGATGGAACGCGCCGTGGCCTGGTGCCTGGACCAGGGCCTGCTGCGCCGCCATGCCGAGCGCGTGCGCCAGCAGCTGGACGCCGCGCGCCAGCGCGTGGTGCGCCTGGCAGAGGCCAGCGGCTGCCGCTTCGTGACGCCGCCGCAGGGCCTGTTCGGCTGGGTGGACACCGGCGTGGACACCGATGCCCTGGCCACGCGCATGGCCGACGCCGGCTGGCTGCTGGCGCCCGGCAGCCTGTTCCACGCCATGCCGCGGCCCACGCCGCTGATGCGGCTGAACTTCGCCTCGGCGCAGGACCGCGCGTTCTGGCAGGCCTTCGACAAGGCCCGTCTCTAGCAGCCCCGGCACGGCGCGGCGCCACAGACACGAACTCCCCACCACGAATGCGGGGCCCCCAAGCCCGGCGGTGGGTGGGCGTCAACCGGCGCGTACCATGCAGACGTTATCTGTCTGCGCCATGTTTCCCTCGACCCAGCCCCTGCAGCCCGCGTCCGACCCCCGGGGCCTGCGCGCCGCCATGGCGGCCGGCGGGCGTGGCGACGCAGCCGACGCCAGCGCCACCCACCTGAGCTCGCTGAGCCCGTCGATGCTGCAGGACCTGATGCGCTTCGAGAAGCGCGACGGCGACCGGCGCGAGCTGCTGGAGGTGCTGGCCGCCGGCATGCGCCACACCCAGCCACTGGCCATCCGCCTGGAGGCGCCGGGGCAGGAAATGACCTTGTCGGTCTACCCCAGCGACGGTCTGGTGCACAGCCAGCAACCGGTGGCCGAGTTCCTCGGCAGCGACCTGTCGCGCGTGCAGGTGCTGCACGTGCAGCCGGCGCTCAGCCGCCCGCCGCGCGACGCCGCGCTGCTGGCGCGCATGGGCCAGACGCTGGGCTATGCCCCTCTGGGCCCGGTGTTGTGGGCCGTGGCCCTGACTGGCGCACGCTCGGCCCTGCTGCCCGAGCTGGCCGGCCAGGCGGCCTACCGCGTGGCGCCGGGCGTCAACCTGGGCGGCCTGCCGATGCCGCGCGTGCTGGCCGCCTGCGTGCAGCGCCTGCGCCGCCAGACCAGCAACCTGCGCGAGATCGCCGACTGGCCCGGCCTCAGCCGCGAGGGCGCGATGCGCCTGCTGAACGCGCTGTACCTGCAATCGGCGCTGATCGTCAGCCGCTCGCACCCGGCGGCCACCAACGAGGGTTGGGAAGGCTACCAGCGCTAGGTGGGCCGCCCCCTCGGTCCGCCGGCGGCGGTGCTCAACCGCTCAGCAGTTCCCAGCGCTCCAGCGCCACCAGCAGTTCGTCCTCGATCGCCGCGTGGCGCTGTGCCAGCGCGGCGGCGCGGGGCGCATCGGTGCCGTACAGGCTGCCGTCGGCCAGCGCGGCGTCGATGGTCTTCTGCTCGGCTTCCAGCGCCTCGATGCGGGCGGGCAGTTCGTCCAGCTCGCGCTGCTCCTTGTAGCTGAGCTTGCGCGCCTTGGCCGGCGCCGCAGCGGGCGCGCTGGCCGGGGCCGGCGCCGCCGCCTTGGGTGCCGCAGCCACCGGGGCAGGCGGTGCCGCAGCCGCCTGGGCCGTCAGCATGCGCGCACGCTGCGCACGCCAGTCGGCGATGCCGCCTTCGTACTCGCGCCACTTGCCGGGCTGCAGATCGCCTTCCCAGGCCAGCAGGCTGGTCACCACGTTGTCGAGAAAGCGCCGGTCGTGGCTGACCAGGAACACCGTGCCGGCATAGCCCTGCAGCAGTTCCTCCAGCAGCTCCAGCGTCTCGATGTCGAGGTCGTTGGTGGGCTCGTCCAGCACCAGCACATTGGCCGGCAGGGCGAACAGCCGCGCCAGCAGCAGGCGGTTGCGCTCACCGCCCGACAGCGTGCGCACGGGGCTGTCGCTGCGCGCCGGCGAGAACAGGAAATCGCCCAGGTAGCTCTTGATGTGCTTGCGCTGGCCGCCGATCTCCACCCACTCGCTGCCCGGGCTGATGGTGTCGGCCAGCGTGGCGTCGAGGTTCAGGCCCGCGCGCATCTGGTCGAAGTAGGCCACCTGCAGGTTGGTGCCGCGGCGCACGCCGCCGGCATCGGGCTCCAGTTCGCCCAGGATCAGCTTGAGCAGCGTGGTCTTGCCCACGCCGTTGGGGCCGACCAGGCCGATCTTGTCACCGCGCAGGATGGTGGTGCTGAAGTCGGTGACGATGCGCTTGTCACCGAAGGCCTTGGTCACGTCGGACAGCTCGGCCACGATCTTGCCGCTGGGCAGGCCGGCGTCCAGTTCCAGCCGCACCTGGCCCACCTGCTCGCGCCGCGCCGCGCGCTCGCTGCGCAGGCGCTGCAGCCGCGCCACGCGGCCCACGCTGCGGGTGCGGCGCGCCTCCACGCCCTTGCGGATCCACACCTCCTCCTGCGCCAGCAGCTTGTCGAAGCGGGCGTTGGCCAGGGCCTCGCTGTTGAGCTCGTCTTCCTTGACCTTCTCGTAGGCGGCGAAGCTGCCGGGGTAGCTGCGCAGGATGCCGCGATCCAGCTCGACGATGCGCGTGGCCACGGCGTCGATGAAGGCGCGGTCGTGGCTGATCACCACCAGCGAGCCGGTCCACTGGTTCAACAGGCCCTGCAGCCAGTCGATGGCGTCCATGTCCAGGTGGTTGGTCGGCTCGTCGAGCAGCAGCACGTCGGGCCGGGCCACCAGGGCCTGGGCCAGGGCCACGCGTTTCTTCTGCCCGCCCGACAGGCGCTCGACCAGCAGCTCGCCATCCAGATCCAGGCGCTGCAGCGCCTCGGTGACGCGGTTCTCCCAGGTCCAGCCGTCCAGCGCCTCGATGCGAGTCTGCAAGGCATCCAGGTCCTCGCCATCGGCATGGGCCTCGTAGCGCGCACGCAGCTCGCGCGCCTCGGCCACACCCTCGCCCACGGCGTCGAACACCGTGGCGCCAGGCTTGAACTCGGGCTCCTGCGGCACGTAGAAGCGGCGCAGGCCCTGCTGCTGCTGCACGGTGCCGTCGTCCAGCTTCTCCAGCCCGGCCAGGATCTTCAGCAGGCTGCTCTTGCCCGAGCCATTGCGGCCGATCAGGGCCACGCGCTCGTTGGTTTCAAGCGCGAAGGCGGTGTGGTGCAGCAGGGCGACGTGGCCGAACGCGAGCTGCGCGTCGGCAAGGGTGATCAGGGCCATGGGGGGATTGTCGCGGCTGCCGCCAGGCAGTCGAGCCTGCGCCTCAGCCCAGCTGGCGCGCGTGGTGCGCCAAGTGCTCGTCGATGAACGAGGCGATGAAGTAGTAGCCGTGGTCGTAGCCAGCATGCCGGCGCAGCGTGAGCGGCTGGCCCACGCTGGCGCAGGCCTGCTCCAGCGCCTCGGGGTGCAGTTGCTCGGCCAGGAACTTGTCGTCCAGTCCCTGGTCGACCAGGATGCCGGCCGGGTACGGCGGCGTGGCCTGGGCGGCCATCAGCTGGCTGGCATCGTGCGCGGCCCACTCGGCATGGTGGCCCGCGTCCTGACCCAGGTAGCCGTTGAAGGCGGTATGGCCCCAGGGGCATTGCGTGGGCGCGCAGATCGGCGCCAGCGCCGACACGCTGCGGAACCGGCCCGGGTGGCGCAGCGCGAGGGTCAATGCCCCGTGGCCGCCCATCGAGTGGCCCAGGATGCCGACGCGCTCGCCATCGAGCTTGAACTCGGCCGCCGCGGCCGGCAGCAGCTCCTTGAGCAGATAGCTCTCCATGCGCCAGTGGCCCGACCAGGGCGCCTGCGTGGCGTCGAGGTAGAAACCGGCGCCGACGCCGAAGTCCCAGTGCTGGTCCTCGCCCACCACGCCGGCACCACGCGGGCTGGTGTCGGGCATCAGCAGGGCCAGACCCAGCTGGGCGGCCATGCGCTGCGCGCCGGCCTTCATCGCAAACGTCTCTTCGGTGCAGGTCAGACCGGCCAGACACACGACGACCGGCACGCGCTGGCCCGCCAGCGCCGCCGGCGGCAGGTACACGCCAAAGCGCATCGGCAGACCGATCTCGGCCGACATGTGCTTGTAGAAGCGCTGCTGGCCGCCAAAGCCGCCGTGCTGGCTGAGCAGTTCGAGTCGATCGAGCGCCATGGTCAGAACTCGACGACGGAGCGGATCGACTCGCCACGCTTCATCAGCGCGAAGCCCTCGTTGATGTCCTCGAGCTTGAGCTTGTGGGTGATCAGGTCGTCGATGTTGAGCTTGCCGTCCATGTACCAGTCGACGATCTTGGGCACGTCGGTGCGGCCGCGCGCGCCGCCGAAGGCCGAGCCTTCCCATTTGCGGCCGGTGACCAGCTGGAACGGCCGCGTGCTGATCTCGGCACCCGCCTCGGCCACGCCGATGATGATGCTGCGGCCCCAGCCCTTGTGCGTGCACTCCAACGCCTGGCGCATCACCTGCGTGTTGCCGATGCACTCGAAGCTGTAGTCGGCGCCACCATCGGTGAGCTGCACGATGGCATCCACCACGTTCGGCACGTCCTTGGGGTTGATGAAGTGCGTCATGCCGAAGCGGCGCGCCATGGCCTCGCGGCCCGGGTTGATGTCGACGCCGATGATCTTGTCGGCGCCCACCATCCTGGCCGCCTGGATCACGTTCAGGCCGATGCCGCCCAGGCCGAACACCACCACGTTGGCGCCCGCCTCCACCTGGGCGGTGAACAGCACCGCCCCCACGCCGGTGGTGACACCGCAGCCGATGTAGCAGACCTTGTCGAAGGGCGCGTCGGGCCGGATCTTGGCCAGCGCGATGCCCGGCACCACGATGTGGTTGGCGAAGGTGCTGGTACCCATGTAGTGCAGCAGCGGCTGGCCGTTCAGGCTGAAGCGGCTGGTGCCGTCGGGCATCAGACCCTTGCCCTGGGTGCTGCGGATGGCCTGGCAGAGGTTGGTCTTCTGGCTCAGGCAGAACTTGCAGTTGCGGCACTCGGGCGTGTAGAGCGGGATCACGTGGTCACCGGGCTTCAGCCAGGTGACATCCTTGCCCACCTCCATCACCACGCCCGCGCCCTCATGGCCCAGGATGGCCGGGAACAGGCCCTCGGGGTCGGCGCCGCTGAGCGTGTAGTAGTCGGTGTGGCAGATGCCGGTGGCCTTCACCTCCACCAGCACCTCGTTGTCCTTCGGGCCCTGCAGGTCCACGGTCTCGATGGTCAGCGGGGCGCCGGCCTTCCACGCAACGGCGGCTCGGGTCTGGATGGGCATGGTCTCGTTCTTCCCTGTGTGCTTCAGTGCTTGAGTTGTGATTCGAGCGCGGTGATGAACATCGCCGCCACGTCAAAGCCGGTCTGCTGCGTGATCTCCTGGAAGCAGGTGGGGCTGGTGACGTTGATCTCGGTGAGGCAGTCGCCAATGATGTCCAGGCCCACCAGCAGCAGGCCGCGCGCGGCCAGGATGGGGCCCAGCGCGGTGGCGATCTCGCGGTCGCGCTCGGAGAGCGGCTGGGCGACGCCCTTGCCACCGGCGGCCAGGTTGCCGCGGATCTCGCTGCCCTGCGGGATGCGCGCCAGGCTGTAGGGCACCGGCTCGCCGCCGATCAGCAACACGCGCTTGTCGCCGTGCACGATGGCCGGCAGGTACTTCTGCACCATCACGCTCTGCGCGCCGTCGCGGTTCAGCGTCTCGGTGATGCTGCCCAGGTTCATGCCGTCGGCGCCGACGCGGAAGATGCCCATGCCGCCCATGCCGTCCAGCGGCTTCAGGATGATGTCCTGGTGCTCGGCGTGGAAGGCCTTGATCGCCGCCGCGCTGCGCGTCACCAGCGTGGGCGCGATGTGCTGCGGAAACTCCAGGATCGCCAGCTTCTCGGGGTGGTCGCGCAGCGCCGCCGGGCGGTTGAACACGCGCGCGCCCTCGCGCTCGGCCTGGCTGAGCAGGTGGGTGGCGTAGAAGAACTCGCTGTCGAAGGGCGGGTCCTTGCGCATCACCACGGCGTCGGTGTCGGCCAGGGCCAGCTCGGCCTGGGTGGCCACCTCGAACCAGTCGTCGCTGTGCACGGCCTGGGTCACCGGCGCGGTGGTGGCCTCGCCCTTCAGCGTGATGCAGCGGGCGCCACGGGCCACCACACGGGCGCCCTTCACCCACACCAGGTCGGCCGTCTCGCAGGCCCAGATCTGGTGGCCGCGGCGCGCGGCCTCGCGCATCATCGCGAAGGTGGTGTCCTTGTAGGTCTTGAAGGTTTCCAGCGGGTCGGCGACGAACAGCAGTTTCATGGCGATGAGTGTCTCGGGTTCGTGGTCTGACCAAGCTGCCGCCGTGGAACCGGCTCAGCCGGGCCACCGGCGGCGCCCCCTGGGGGGAGGCGCCTGCAGGCGCTTCGGGGGGTCTACTTTCGCACGGCCATCGTGACGACGCCGGCCACCACCCCCCAAAAGGCCGCGCCAATGCCGGCCATGCTGACGCCCGACAACGTGACGAGGAAAGTCATGGCAGCGGCGTCACGGTGGCGCTCGTCCTTCAGCGCCGCGGCCAGGCCGCCGGCGATGGTGCCCAGCAGCGCCAGCCCGGCCACCGCCGCCACCAGCTCGCGCGGAAAGGCCGCGAACAGCCCCGCCACCGCGCCGCCGGCGAGGCCCAGCAGCGTGTAGAAGATGCCGGCCATCACCGGCGCGGTGTAGCGCTTGCTCGCATCGGCATGGGCCTCCGGGCTCATGCAGATGGCCGCGGTGATGGCCGCCAGGTTGATGGCGAAGCAGCCGAACGGCGCCAGCAGCAGCGTGACCACGCCGGTGGCCGTGGTGACCGGCGACACCGGCACCGCGTAGCCGGCCGCGCGCTGCGCCGCCACGCCGGGCAGGTTCTGCGAGGCCATCGTGACGATGAACAGCGGCAGCGCCACGCCCACCACGGTGGCCAGGCTGAACTGCGGCGTCACCCACTCGGGCCGCGCCAGCGCCTGGTCGCCCAGCCGGCCCAGCGCCGCCAGGTCCAGCCGGCCCTGCAGCCCAGCCACCGCGATGCCGGCCAGCAGCACGCCCGGCACGGCATAGCGCGGCCACCAGCGCCGCCCGGCCAGGAAGGCGCCGGCCATCACCAGCACCAGCACCGGTGACGAGCGCACCGCCAGCACCGCATCCAGCCCGAAGCGCGTGAGCACGCCGGCCAGCAGCGCGGCGGCCACGGCCATCGGCACCTTGTCCATCACGCGCTCGAACAGGCCGCTGACGCCCGACAGGATGATCAGCACGGCGCAGACGATGAAGGCCCCCGTGGCCTCGGGCAGCGTGACGCCATGCGTGGCCGCCAGCAGCGCGGCGCCCGGCGTGCACCACGCGGTGAGCACCGGCATGCGCCAGCGCAGGCTCAAACCCACGCAGCTGATGCCCATGGCCAGGCCCAGCGCCCACATCCAGCTGGCCGTCTGCGCGGGGGTGGCGCCCAGCGCCTGCGCAGCCTGGAACACGATGGCCACCGAGCTGGTGTAGCCCACCAGCACCGCCACGAAGCCGGCCACGGCGGCCGACAGCGACACATCGGCCCACCAGGGGCGGCGGGACGGAACAACGGAACTCTGCATGGGCCGGCAGGGTACCAGCGCCACCGCCGCGCGCCGCGCCATGCGGCTGTGCGCCGGCGCAAACGACAAAGGGCTGCCCGAAGGCAGCCCTTGACCCGATGCTGGCGCGGCTGGCGCGCCAGGGATGCGGCTTACTTGCTGTAGGCCGTCTCGCCGTGCGAGCTGATGTCCAGACCCTCGCGCTCTTCCTCTTCGGTGACGCGCAGGCCGATGACCAGGTCGACGATCTTGAACGAGACCGCGGCCACCACCGCCGACCACACGATGGTCAGCAGCACGCCCTTGGCCTGGATCCACACCTGGGCACCGATGCCGTTGGAGCCGACGGTGGCCGTGACCCAGTCGGTCACCAGGCCGGGGCCGCCGAGGTCCTGCGTGTTGAACACGCCGGTCAGCAGGGCACCCACGATGCCGCCCACGCCGTGCACGCCGAAGACGTCCAGCGAGTCGTCCGCGCCGAGGATCTTCTTCAGGCTGTGCACGCCCCACAGGCAGGCGAAGCCGGCGATGAAGCCGATGATGATGGCGCCCATCAGGCCGACGTTGCCGGCGGCCGGGGTGATGGCCACCAGACCGGCCACGGCACCCGAGGCGGCACCCAGCATCGAGGCCTTGCCGCGGATCATGGCTTCACCCAGGCTCCAGGCCAGCACGGCGGCGGCCGTGGCGGTGAAGGTGTTCATGAAGGCCAGCACGGCGGAGTTGCCGGCTTCCAGGGCCGAACCGGCGTTGAAGCCGAACCAGCCCACCCACAGCAGCGAGGCACCCACCATCGTCAGCGGCAGGCTGTGCGGCGCCATGGCTTCACGGCCATAACCCACGCGCTTGCCGATCATGAAGGCACCGACCAGGCCGGCCACGGCGGCGTTGATGTGCACCACGGTGCCGCCAGCGAAGTCCAGCGCACCCCACTGCCAGATCAGGCCGGCCTTGGCGTTCATCGCGTCGACCACGTCCTTGCTGGCGTAGGCGTCCGGGCCCATCCAGTACCAGACCATGTGGGCGATCGGGGCGTAGCTGAAGGTGAACCACAGCGCCGAGAACAGCAGCACGGCCGAGAACTTGATGCGCTCGGCGAAGGCGCCGACGATCAGGCAGCAGGTGATGCCGGCGAACGTGGCCTGGAAGGCCGCGAACAGCAGTTCGGGGATGTAGACGCCCTTGCTGAAGGTGGCCGCCATCGCGAACTCACCCTTGGCCGCGTCGAACACGCCCTTCAGGAACAGCCGGTCGAAGCCGCCGATGTAGGCATTGCCCTCGGTGAACGCCAGGCTGTAGCCGTACAGGGCCCACAGCACGACGATCAGCGAGAACGTGACCAGCACCTGCATCAGCACCGACAGGATGTTCTTGCTGCGCACCAGGCCGCCGTAGAACAGCGCCAGGCCCGGCACGGTCATCATGATGACCAGCAGGGTGGAGACCAGCATCCAGGCGTTGTCGCCCTTGTTGGCCACGGGGGTGGAGGCGGCCGCGGAGGCCGGCTCGGCGGCCGCCGATGCGGCAGCAGCCGGCGCCGCCGGTGCAGCGGCAGCCGGGGTCGACGCGGTGTCGGCCGCGGCCGAGGCGGTGGCCGCCGGGGCCGAGGCCGCGCCGTCCTGCGCCAACGACGTGCCCGCAAAGCCCAGGACCGCGAGGCCCAGGGCGAGGGAAGCAAACAGCTTTCTCATGATCGCGTGTCTTTCGTGGAGGTTCTCTTCTTGCCGGATGGGATGCGGCTTACAGCGCGTCCTTGCCGGTCTCGCCGGTGCGGATGCGCACCACCTGCTCGAGCGGCGAGACGAAGATCTTTCCGTCGCCGATCTTTCCGGTGCGGGCCGAGCCCTCGATGGCCTCGATCACGCGGTCGACGATGGCGTCGTCCACGGCGGCCTCGATCTTCACCTTGGGCAGGAAGTCGACCACGTACTCGGCGCCGCGGTACAGCTCCGTGTGGCCCTTCTGCCGGCCGAAGCCCTTGACCTCGGTCACGGTGATGCCTTGCACGCCGATGGCGCTGAGGGCCTCACGAACTTCGTCCAGCTTGAACGGCTTGACGATGGCGGTCACCATCTTCATGGCTTTGCTCCAGGGAGTTCAGAAGTTGTACTTGACGCCGACAACCAGCGCCGCCTTGCCCAGGAACTTGCTGCTGTTGGCGGCAGCGCCCGGCACGTAGAAGCCCTTGTCGGCGTCGGTGCCCACCAGCGCGACGCTGGGCACGATGCCGCCGAAGTCCTTCGACACGGTGATCGAGTAGTCGGTGTACGAGGCGTTGGCCGTGTTCTTGACCTTCTGGTAGCCCACGTGCGGCACCACCGACAGACCGGCGACCTCGAACGTGGCCGACAGGTCCAGGTAGTAGCTGTTCTTGCTGTCGACGTTGCCGAACAGGTTGGTGAAGCCGTGCGAGTACTTGGCCGTCACCGGGCCGTAGGTCAGCGCGCCGTACAGCTCGGTGGTGTTCGGGTTGCGGTAGGCGGCCGACCAGGCCGGCGTCACGGCGCTGGGGTACCAGTAGTTCAGCACGCCGACGTCGTAGGTGAAGTCCTTGCTGATCTCGCCCTTGTAGCCGCCGTACAGGTCGACCTCGAGACCGGCGTCGCCCGACGCGTCCTTGATCCACTTGATCGTGGAGGCCCAGGCACCCAGGTAGAAGGCGCCCTTGGTGTAGTCGACGCCACCCTGCAGCGCGGGCTTCAGGCGGGTCTGCGAGATGCCGCGGTAGCGGTAGTCGGACACCGCACCGATGTTGTAGGCCAGGCCGTCGTCGGCGAACGCCAGGCTGGGCACGGCGGCGGCGGCGGCGGCGGCGAGGGCTGCGCTCAGGATGATCGAGGTCTTCTTCATGGATGCTCCGGTGTGTCGTGGTGGAAGGTCGTTGGCTGTGCAACTTCTGCAGCTTCCGTGCCACCACCGATTCGGCACCCAGCCGCCCGATCGCCACGTTCACGCCAGCGCAACACGCCCCAGAGCGGTGAGCCTGCGCCGAGATGCGGCGCAAATGCGCACCGCAACGGCGCGAGCCCACAAAACGCACCACTGCGGTGCATAAAGCAGGGCTTGCCACCCGCCCCGAGCCCGTGCACACAATCGGCGCACACCCACAACGCATCGGGAGGAGGCACCACGATGTCGCTGGCCGTGATCACCAGCCGGGCCCTGGACGGGCTGGACGCGCCCCCGGTGCAGGTGGAAGTGCACCTGGCCAACGGCCTGCCCAGCTTCACGCTGGTGGGCCTGGCCGACACCGAGGTGAAGGAGGCGCGCGAGCGCGTGCGCGCCGCGCTCACCACCTCGGGCTTCACTTTTCCCCACAACAAGCGCATCACGGTCAACCTGGCGCCCGCCGATCTGCCCAAGGAAAGCGGCCGCTTCGACCTGCCGATCGCGCTCGGCATCCTGGCCGCCGACGGCCAGCTCGATGCCGCCAAGCTGGCGCAGGCCGAATTTGCCGGCGAGCTGAGCCTGGCCGGCGAACTGCGCCCGGTGCGCGGCGCCCTGGCCTTGGCGCTGGCCTTGCGGCGCACCGGCGCCAACCGCACCCTGGTGCTGCCGCAGGCCAGCGCCGAGGCCGCCGCCCGCGCCGGCGGCGTGCAGGTGTGCGGCGCCAGCCACCTGATGGACGTGGTGCGCGCGATGCGCCCCGACAGCGACGAGGCTCCCGCTGAAGCACTGCCGGTCGTCATCCCGCCGCCGCCCGCCCCGCCGGCTGCCAGCCCGCCGGATCTGCGCGACGTGCGCGGACAGGCCGCCGCCAAGCGCGCACTCGAGATCGCCGCGGCCGGCCGGCATTCGCTCCTGATGGTGGGCCCGCCTGGCAGCGGCAAATCGATGCTGGCCCAGCGCCTGGGCGGCCTGCTGCCGCCCATGAGCGACGACGAAGCGCTGGACAGCGCCGCGCTGCAGGGCCTGGCCGCCGCAGGCTTCGACGCCGCGCGCTGGCGCGAGCGGCCACACCGGGCGCCGCACCATTCCGCCAGCGCCGTGGCCCTGGTGGGTGGCGGCTCACCGCCGCGGCCGGGCGAGATCTCGCTGGCGCATGGGGGCATCCTGTTCCTGGATGAACTGCCCGAATTTCCCCGCAGCGCGCTCGAGGCCCTGCGCGAGCCGCTGGAAACGCGGCGCATCACGATCTCGCGCGCGGCGCGGCAGGCGCAGTTTCCGGCCGCCTTCCAGCTGGTGGCGGCGATGAACCCCTGCCCCTGCGGCTGGCTGGGCGCCCAGGTGGCCGGGCGCAGCTGCCGCTGCACGCCCGAGCAGATCAGCCGCTACCAGGGCCGGCTGTCGGGCCCGCTGCTCGACCGCATCGACCTGCAGGTGGAGGTGGCCGCCGTGGCACCGGCCGAATTGCTGGCCCACGCTGAGGGCGAGCCCAGCGCCACCGTGGCCGAGCGCGTGGCCCGCGCCGCCGAGCGCCAGACGGCGCGCCAGGGCAAGGCCAACGCGCTGCTGGAAGCCGCCGAACTGGACGCGCTGGCCGACCTGGCGCCGGCCGCCGCGCAGTTCCTGCAGCAGGCGGCCACGCGCCTGGGCTGGTCAGGCCGCGGCCTGCACCGGGTGATCAAGGTGGCCCGCACGATTGCCGACCTGGCCGGCGCGGCCGAGATCGGCGTGCCGCAGGTGGCCGAGGCGCTGCAGTACCGGAGAGCGTTGCCGGGCGCTTGACCGCTTGAACGGCTTCAGCCCAGCACCGGCGCCAGCAGGCGCCGCGCGGCGGCCTCGTCCAGCGCCTCACCGGCGGCCCAGGCGGCCAGCTGGTCGTCGCCGATGCGGCCCACGTTGAAGTACGCCGCCTCGGGGTGGGCCAGGTAGAAGCCGCTGACCGAGGCCGCCGGCGTCATCGCCAGGCTTTCGGTCAGGCCCATGCCGATGTCCTCGGCGTTCAGGGCCTGGAACATCGCACGCTTGACATGGTGGTCGGGGCAGGCCGGGTAACCGGGTGCCGGGCGGATGCCGCGGTACCGCTCGGCAATGAGCTGCTCGTTGCTCAGCGCCTCGTCGGGCGCATAGCCCCACAGCTCGGTGCGCACGCGCTGGTGCAGGCGCTCGGCAAAGGCTTCGGCCAGGCGGTCGGCGATGGCCTTCAACATGATGGCCGAGTAGTCGTCGTGGTCGGCCTCGAACTGCGCCGTCTTCTTGTCGGCGCCCAGGCCGGCGGTGACGGCGAACAGGCCGATGTAGTCGTGCTTGCCGCCGGCATCGGCGCGCGGCGCGATGTAGTCGGCCAGGCTGCGGTTCGGTCGCGCCACGCCGTCCACCACCGGGCGCTCGGTCTGCAGGCGCAGCGGGCGCCAGTGCATCAGCACCTCGCTGCGTGATTCGTCGGTGTAGATCGCGATGGTGTCGTCGTCCACCGTGTTGGCGGGCCAGAAGCCCACCACGCCGTTGGCCTGCAGCCAGCGGCCGTCGATGGCGCGCTGCAGCAGGCGCTTGCCGTCGCTGAACACGCGCACGGCCTCGTCGCCGACGACCTCGTCCTTCAGGATCTCGGGGAACTTGCCCGCCAGGTCCCAGGTCTGGAAGAACGGCGCCCAGTCGATGCAGGTGGCCAGCTCGGCCAGGTCGTAATTCTTGAACTGGCGGCGGCCGATGAACTTGGGCGCCGGCGGCGTGTAGGCCGCCCAGTCGATCTTCGTCTTGTTGGCGCGGGCCTGGGCCAGCGTCACCAGCGGCGTGGCCTTCTTGCCGGCGTGCAGCTCACGCACCTTGTCGTAGTCGGCCTTCAGTTCGTCGATGAACTTGGTGGCGCGCTCGTCGCTCAGCAGATCCGAGCACACGCCCACCGAGCGGCTGGCATCGGGCACATAGACCACCGGGCCCTCGTAGTTCGGCGCGATCTTCACGGCGGTGTGCACGCGGCTGCAGGTGGCGCCGCCGATCAGCAGCGGGATCTTCTTGACGCGGAAGTAGTCGTCGCGCTGCATCTCGGCCGCCACGTGCTGCATCTCTTCCAGGCTGGGCGTGATCAGGCCGGAGAGGCCGATGATGTCGGCGCCTTCCACCTTGGCCTTGGCGAGGATGTCCTGGCACGGGACCATCACGCCCATGTTGACCACCTCGAAGTTGTTGCACTGCAGGACCACCGTGACGATGTTCTTGCCGATGTCGTGCACGTCGCCCTTTACGGTGGCGATCACCACCTTGCCCTTGGCCTTCACATCGCCGCCGGCGGCTTCGAGCTGGCGCTTTTCTTCCTCGATGTAGGGCAGCAGGTGGGCCACGGCCTGCTTCATCACGCGGGCGCTCTTGACCACCTGGGGCAGGAACATCTTGCCCTGGCCGAACAGGTCGCCCACCACGTTCATGCCGGCCATCAGCGGGCCTTCGATCACATGCAGCGGGCGGCCGCCGCCGGCGCGGATGGCCTGCCAGCATTCCTCGGTGTCGGTGGTGATGAAGTCGGTGATGCCGTGCACCAGCGCGTGGCTCAGGCGCGCGTTCACGTCACCCGCGCGCCAGGCCAGCTTGGCCGTGTCGTCCTTGGCCGCGCCCTTCACGCTCTCGGCCACTTCCAGCAAACGTTCGGTGGCGTCTTCGCGGCGATTCAGCACCACGTCTTCCACGCGCTCGCGCAGATCGGCCGGGATGTCGTCGTACACGCCCACCATGCCGGCATTGACGATGCCCATGTCCATGCCCGCCTGGATGGCGTGGTACAGGAACACGGTGTGGATGGCCTCGCGCACCGGCTCATTGCCGCGGAAGCTGAAGCTCACGTTCGACACACCGCCCGACACCTTGGCGCCCGGCAGGTTGGCCTTGATCCAGCGCGTGGCCTCGATGAAGTCGACCGCGTAGTTGGCATGCTCCTCGATGCCGGTGGCGATCGCGAAGATGTTGGGGTCGAAGATGATGTCCTCGGGCGGGAAGCCCACCTCGTCGACCAGGATCGTGTACGCGCGCCGGCAGATCTCGATCTTGCGCTGGTAGGTGTCGGCCTGGCCCTGCTCGTCGAAGGCCATCACCACGGTGGCGGCGCCGTAGCGGCGCACCAGCGTGGCCTGGCGCTTGAACTCGGCCTCGCCCTCCTTCAGGCTGATCGAGTTGACGATGCCCTTGCCCTGGATGCACTTCAGGCCGGCCTCGATCACGCTCCACTTCGAGCTGTCGATCATGATCGGCACGCGCGCGATCTCGGGCTCGCTGGCGATCAGGTTCAGGAAGCGCACCATCGCCGCCTGGCTGTCCAGCATGGCCTCGTCCATGTTGATGTCGATGACCTGGGCGCCGTTCTCCACCTGCTGGCGCGCCACGCTCAGCGCATCCTCGAAGCGGCCTTCGAGGATCATCTTCGCGAACACGCGGCTGCCGGTGACGTTGGTGCGCTCGCCGATGTTGAGGAACAGCGTGCCCTGGCCGATGGAGACCGGCTCCAGGCCTGAGAGGCGCATCGGGGCGACAGTGGTGTTGGAAGAAGCGGTCGTCATGGCAGCGGGCTCGGGCAACAGGAGTAGCGCCCGGCTCACCCGGGACGCCTGATGGATACAGCGTGGGGTGAGCGCCGTTGCCGTCGCGGACGCTCAAGCGGTCCGCGGTCCCGAGCCTGGCGGCGGGTATCTGGTGCACAGAACCGCCGTCGCAACGCTCCTCGGGAGGGGTCGCATTCTAGAGTGTGGGCTAGTAAAGTGCCCCGCATGAGCCTCATCGCATCGGAGCGCGCCGTGGGATACGCCTTGCAAAAGCCGCGCATGACGGCCGAGGAATACCTCGCCTGGGATGCCGGCCAGACGGAAAAGACCGAGTTCATCGCGGGTGAGGTGTTCGCGATGGCGGGAGGTGAAGACCGCAACAACACCGTCGCGCTGAACCTGGTGATGGCGCTGCGTCAGCACCTCGCGGGCAGCCCTTGCCGCGTCTATGCCCATGACCTGAAGCTGCGCGTCGAGGCCGCCGACTGCTTCTTCTACCCCGACCTGATGGTCACCTGCAGCGCGTCTGATCTGTCCGACCGCCTGATCAAGCGCGAGCCGGTGCTGGTGGCCGAAGTGCTCTCCCCCTCCACCGGCGCCTTCGACCGCGGCGACAAGTTCGCCGCCTACCGCCAGCTGCCCAGCCTGCGCGAGTACCTGCTGGTGGATGTGGACCGCCTGCGCTGCGACCTGTTCCGCAAGGGCGCCGATGGCCTGTGGGTGCTGCATCCCAGCGAGGCCGGCCAGGCCGTGCACCTGGCCAGCGTCGATCTCACCGTGCCACCCGAGGCGATGTGGGCCGATCTGGAGCCGGCCGCCGCGCCTGCCGCCCCGCCGCCGCCCTGAGCCCCCCCCTGACCGGGCCGCAGTCCTCGGGCGGCCTGCACTCGCCTCCCGTTGCAAGCGGGTGACCGGCCCGGCCGCCGTCGGTGCGTCATCGCCTTTGCGCACAATGGCCGCGTCCGGCGGCTGCCGGGCCGGGGCACGAGCGGATGCCACAGCACACGAGAGGGAACGCATGAGCAGGCTTGCCACACCAGTGCATCGGCAGGCGCCGGGCCATCTGCGGGTGCGGCTGGGGCTGGGACTGGCATGGCTGGGCGCGCTGTCCATGCTGTGCGTGGCGCCCGCCCAGGCCGCCCCCGCGCGCCAGCCACGCATCGCCGAAGTCCGCCCCTTTGCGGACACAGCGGTGGGCGAGCGGCCGGTGTTCGCGCTGCGGCCGGCCGCTGCGCTGTCCGGCCCGCCGCGCGCGGTGTGCGATGTCTGGGGCGTGCGCTCGGAAGTGCCGGTGCAGGTGGTCACCGGCGCCGAGCGGCGTGAGGCCTTGCGCAGCCTGGGCATCGCCCAGGGCGATGCCGAAGGCTGGATCACGCTGCGCTGCCAGACGCGCCTGCCCGACGGCACCGCCGCATCGCTGCGCTGGCTGAACCCCGTGCGCACACCCGAGCTGCCCACGCCGGGCATCGACACCTGGCAGGGCCAGCGCTTCGACTACACGGTGCGCGGGCGCTGGCCGCTGGCCGTGCTGTGCAACCGCAGCAACGCCGCCAGCGGCTGCAACCCGCTGGAGCCGGTGCGCCTGCAGTTCACCCAGCCGGTGCAGCGTGGCGATCTGGCCGGCCTGCGGCTGCGCGGCGCTGACGGACGCACGGTGCGCCCCACGTTGACGCCCGCCGGCAACGACGCGCTGGCCGCCGAGGTGCTGGACCAGATCGAGTTCCCCGACCTGAAGGCCAACCAGCGCTACACCGTGCAGTGGCCGGCGCGGCTGCGCGGCGGCCAGGGCGACGACCTGCTGGCCGGCGTGCGCAGCCGCCCCGCTGATGTGCTGGCCGTGCAGATGGGCCCGCTGCCGCCGCTGGCCAAGTTCGGCGCCGACTTCGGCATCGCCGAGCGCGCACTGGGCGGCGTGGTGCCCATCACGGTGCGCGGCGTGGAAGGCAAGCCGCAAGGCAGCCAGGTGCTGCTGCGCACGCTGCGCATCGCCGACGAGGCGGCCATCGTCGAGGCGCTGCAGACGCTGGGCCGCCTGCAGCAGGCCGACGACAGCCACGCGCAGATGAATGGCGAGTTCGAGGGCGACGCCGCCCCTGCTGCCGACGCCAGCCCGCGCACGGCCCCGGCACGCTTCCCGTTCAAGCTGCCCCAGCCGCGCGACGGTGCCGACGGCAGCGCCATCGACACCCGCGCCGTGTCCTGGCTGCGCCAGTTGCCCGGCCACCGCCAGCAACCGCTGCCGCGGCGCGAGGGCGCGGCGCAGTTCGAGGTGCTGGGCATTCCGCTGGGCCAGCCGGGCCTGCACCTGCTGGAAGTGGAAAGCCGCCTGCTCGGCCGCGGCCTGCTCGACGGCGCGCAGCCGATGCAGGTGCGTGCCGGCGCTTTGGTGACGGATCTGGCCGTGCACCTGCATCTCGGTCAGCGCGGCGAGCACGCCGGCCCGCGCCAGGTGGCGGTGTGGGTCACGCGGCTGACCAACGCACGCGTGGTGACCGATGCCGCGATCACGCTGCGCAACTGCCGCGGCCAGGTGCAGGCCCAGGGCCGCAGCAACGCCGATGGCTGGGTCACGCTGAACCTGCCCAACGCCGATGCCGAGGACTGGAGCTGTCCGCTGTACGCCTTTGCCCGCGAGGGCGACGACCTGGGCCTGGCCAGCAGCCGCTGGCAGCGCGGCATCGAGAGCTGGCGCTTCGAGCAGCTGGCCTCGCTGATGTGGGGCGACGGCGGCAGCGCGCGCGTGCACGCGGTGCTGGCGCGCAACCTGCTGCGCCCGGGCGAGACGCTGCATGCGCGCCTGTTCTGGCGCCAGCTCGACGCGCGCGGCGCACTGGCCCTGCCGCCGGCCGGCGTGCTGCCGGCCCAGGCCTCGCTGGTGCACCTGGGCAGCGGCGAGCGGCGCAGCCTGCCGCTGCGCTGGGACGCCCGCGGCACGGCCGAGATCGTGTGGCCGCTGCCCGAGGGCTTCAAGCGCGGCGCCTGGCAGATCGAGGCCGGGCCGTCGGTCACCGGCGGCCAGTTCCGGGTCGAGGAGTTCCGCCTGCCGGTGCTGAAGGCGCAGGTGCTGTCGCCGCCCGGACCCCTGATGGTGGATGCGGCCGGCAGCCAGGCCCCTGTGGGCCTGCGGCTCGACTACCTGTCGGGCGGCCCGGCGGCCGGCGAGAGCGTGCGCGTGTCGCAAAGCCTGCAGCGCCATGTGCCGCAGTTCGAGGCCTGGCCCGGCTGGCAGTTCGGCCTGGCCGACGCGCAGGACAGCCTGCCCGCCCCCTCGCCCGAGCAGACCCTGCGCATCGCCGCCGATGGCACGGCGCGCATCGACACGCCGCTGCCCGCCGCACTGCCCGGACCGCAGTGGCTGGTCACCGAGATGGAGTACCGCGACCCCAATGGCGAGACCTACCGCGCCCAGGGGCGCAGCGTGGTTTGGCCCAGCGCCGTGGTACTGGGGATCAAGACGCCCGGCTGGCAGGACGGCCCGGTGCGCCAGGTGGAACTGCTGGCGCTCGATCCCCAGGGCCAGCCGCAAGCCGGCGTGCCGCTGCGCGTGAAGGGCGGCTTCGACGGCTGGCTGGTGCACCGCCGCCGCGCCATCGGCGGGCTCTACAGCTGGGTCAGCGAGCGCATGAGCGGCGAGATGAAGCCGCTGTGCGAGGGCCGCAGCGGTGCCGATGGCCGCTTCGTCTGCGCCCTGCCCGCGGCGGCGGCCGAGATCGACAGCGGCGAGTTCCGCGTCGAGGCCGAGGCCAGCGACCGCGCCGGCCGCGCCAGCCGCGCGGGCAGCACGCTGTGGCTCTACAACGGCGGCGAGGTCTGGACCGCCCAGTCCGACCACGACCGCATGGATGTGCTGGTGGAGGCCAAGCGCTGGCGCCCCGGCGAAGTGGCCACGCTGCAGGTGCGCTCGCCGTTCCGCGAGGGCCGCGCCTGGGTCAACCTGATGCGCGCCGGCCGCGTCATCGACACCCTGGTGCTGCCGATGCACGGCAGCCAGCCGACGATCGCGCTGCCGATCAAGCCGGCGTATGCGCCCAACGTCTTCGTCAACGTGCTGGCGGTGCGCGGCCGCGTGGCCGAGCCACCCGCCACCGCGCTGGTGGACCTGGCCCGCCCGGCCTACAAGCTGGGCCTGGCGCACCTGGACGTGGACAGCAGCGCCCAGGCGCTGGCCGTGAGCGTGGCCACCGACCGGCCGCGCTACCAGACCCGCGACACCGCCACCGTGCGCCTGCAGGTGGCGGCGCCCGACGGCCCGCTGCCCGCCGGGCGCTCGGCCACCGTGTTCGTCATCGACGAGGCCCTGCTCGAGTTGCTGCCCAACGACAGCTGGGCCCTGCTGCCCAGCATGCTGCGCCGCCACGGCTACGGTTTCGAGACCGCCAGCGCCGCCATGCAGGTGATCGGCCGCCGCCACTACGGCCGCAAGGCCCTGCCGCCCGGCGGCGGCGGCGGCCGCAGCCCCACGCGCGAACTGTTCGACACCCTGCTGGCCTGGCACGGCAGCGTGGCGCTCGATGCCCAGGGCCGCGCGGAATTGAAGGTGCCGATCAATGACAGCCTGACGCGCTTTCGCGTGGTGGCGGTGGCCGAGGCCGGGGGTGACCGCTTCGGCACCGGCAGCGCCAGCTTCACGGTCACGCGCGACCTGCAGCTGAGCTCGGGCCTGCCGCTGCTGCTGCGCGAGGGCGACAGCTTCGCCGCCGGCTTCACGCTGCGCAATGCCACCGACGCGCCGCTGCAGGCCAGCGTGACGGCCCGCGTGGATGGCCAGCCACTGCCGCCGCAGCGCCTGAGCCTGGCGCCGCAGGCCAGCCAGCGCGTGGTGTGGCGCGTGCCGGTGGCCGCCGGCGCACGCACCCAGGCCTGGCAGGTGGAGGCCAGCGCCGACACGCCGGCCGGCCCGCGCCGCGATGCGCTGGCCGTGCAGGTGCCGGTGGACACGCCGCTGGACAAGGTGGCCTACACCGTGGCCACCGCGCAGCGCCTGGGCACGGCGGGCCTGAGCCTGCCGGTGCAGCCGCCGGCCGGCGCCGTGCCCGGCCGCGGTGAGCTGCTGCTGAGCCTGGCCCCCACCGTGGTGGCCGACCC
Source organism: Pseudaquabacterium inlustre (assembly GCF_038066595.1). NCBI lineage: Bacteria > Pseudomonadati > Pseudomonadota > Betaproteobacteria > Burkholderiales > Sphaerotilaceae > Pseudaquabacterium > Pseudaquabacterium inlustre. Next base: position 131,549 of record NZ_JBBUTH010000011.1, on the reverse strand, counting down.
CGGCCCGGTGCGCGCCTACATGCGCGACTACCCGTTCGTCTGCCTGGAGCAGCGCACCAGCAAGGCCGTGGCGCTGAAGGACCCGGCGCTGTGGCGCCGCATCACCGACAGCCTGGACCAGTACCTCGACAGCCGCGGCCTGGCCGCCTACTACCCGCAGGGCGATGCGCGCGAGGACGGCAGCCTGGTGCTCACCGCCTTCGTGCTGTCGGCCGCGCACGAGGCCGGCTACACCCTGCCCGATGCGCCGCGCCAGCGCATGCTGCAGGCGCTGCGCCAGTTCGCCGAGGGCAAGCTGGCGGCCGACGAGCCCTGGGCACCGGCCGACGCGCTGGCGCTCACCGAGCGCAAGCTGCTGGCGCTGGAAGCCCTGGCCCGCCACGGCCAGCCCCCGGCCACCCTGGCCGACAGCCTGAAGCTCGATGCCGACACGCTGCCGCGCCTGGGCCACCGCGCATTGGTTCAATGGCTGGACCTGCTGCAGCGCGCCAGCCACTGGCCGCAGCGCGACGCACGCCAGCAGCCCGCGCTGGCCGAGCTGAACCGCCGCCTGGTGGACGACGGCCGCGGCGGCCTGCGCCTGCGCGCGCGCGACGACGACCAGCGCTGGTGGTGGATGTACAGCGCCGACGTGGCCCAGGTGCGCCTGGCCGCGCTGGCGCTGCGCTGGCCGGCCCTGGCCGAGCGTACCGACGCGCTGGCGCTGGGCGCCGAGCACCTGCAGGCCGGCGGCGGCCACTGGGCCACCACCCAGGCCAATGTCTGGGGCAGCCTGCTGCTGGACCAGCGCGCCGCGCAGGCGGTCGGCCGCATCGCCGGCACCACCCGCGTGCAATGGGGCACGCAGACCCTCACGCACGACTGGCAGGCCCAGCCGCAGGGCGCGACGCTGCGGCTGGCGGTGCCCGCCACGCCCAAGGATGCTGCGCCCGGCGCGGCCCCGGCCGTGCCCCCCGCCGCCTCGTCCGCCAGCGCCGCGCTGCCCGCCCTGCGCCTGACGCACGAAGGACGCGGCCAGCCCGTGGCCAGCGCCGCCGGCCTGGCCCTGGTGCCGGTCACGCAGCCGCAGGCGCGCGGCGTGACGGTCACGCGCAGCGTGGCGCCGGTGAAGCAGGCCGTGCCAGGCCAGTGGACGGCGGGCGACGTGGCCGAGGTCACGCTGCGCTTCACCGCGCCGCGCCAAAGCGGCTGGCTGGTGCTGAGCGATGCCATCCCACCCGGCGCCACCGTGCTGGGCAGCGGCCTGGGCGGCCAGGCCGAGCTGAACCTGACGCGCGATGCCCAGCGCGGCTGGCAACTGCCCGACGGCAGCTGGCAGATCCCGCCGGCCTACCTGGAGCGCGGCAGCAGCCACCTGCGCGCCTACTACCGCTATCTGTGGGGCGAGGCCGGCACGCTGCGCTACCAGCTGCGGCTGAACAACGCCGGCCAGTTCGCGCTGCCACCCACGCGCTTCGAGGCCATGTACGAGCCCGACCAGCGCGCCGTGCTGCCGCAGCCGCCGCTGGAGGTGAAGTGAGCCGCTGGCCGCCGCGCCGCTGGCCGGCCGCGCTGCTGCTGGCCGGCGCGTGCGCGGCGCAGGCCGGCGCGGGCCAGGGCGCCTCGCGTGCCCCGGCGGCAGCCGTTGCACCGGCGGCATCTGCATCGGCAGCCCACCCCGCCGCATCGGGCGATGCCGCCGCGCTGCCCACCTTCACCCAGGTGCGTGCCGCCTGGCGCCCCAGCGACGCCACGCTGCTCGACCGCCAGGGCCGCGTGCTGGCCATGCGCCGGCTGGATGCGCAGGGCCGGCGCCTGGACTGGGTGGCGCTGGACGAGGTGTCGCCGGCGCTGGTGAGCGCCGTGCTGGCCGCCGAAGACCAGCGCTTCTTCTCGCACGGCGGCGTCGACTGGCTGTCCGCCGCCGGCGCCGCCGCACAGGCCGGTCTGCGCGCCGTGGCGCCGTCACTGGCGAGCGCCGGCCCGGTGCGCGGCGCCAGCTCCATCCCGATGCAGCTGGCCGCCCTGCTGCAGCCCGATCTGGCGCGCGACGGCGGCCCGCGCAGCGTGGCGGCCAAGTGGCGGCAGATGCAGGCCGCCCAGGCCCTGGCCGCGCGCTGGAGCGCGCCGCAGATGCTGGAGGCCTACCTCAACCGGGTGGGCTTCCGCGGCGAGCTGCAGGGCATTGGCGCGGCCAGCTGGGGCCTCTTCGGCAAGGCGCCCAGCGGGCTGGACCGTTTCGAGGCCGCATTGCTGGCCGTGCTGATCCGCCAGCCCAACGCCGCACCGGCGCTGGCCGCCCGCCGCGCCTGCGCGCTGGCCGCCCGCCTGCCCGACACCGGCCACTGCGATGCCGATGGCTTGACGCTGGCGCTGCAGCAACCCGCCGCGCGCGCGCCCGTGCCCGCGCTGGCCCCGCACGCCGCGCAGCGCCTGCTCACGGCCGATGCCGCGCCGCGCGTGCACAGCAGCCTGGACGCCGATGTGCAGCGCCTGGCGCGCGACGCGCTGAGCGCCCAGCTGGCCACGCTGGCCGGCCAGGGCGCCGAGGACGCCGCCGCCGTGGTGCTGGACAACGCCAGCGGCGAGGTGCTGGCCTATGTGGGCAGCAGCGGCCCGGCCTTCAGCCGCGCGGCGCTGGTGGATGCCGCATCGGCGCCGCGCCAGGCCGGCTCCACGCTGAAGCCGTTTCTGTACGCGCTGGCTTTCGAGCAGCAGCACCTGACCGCCGCCACGCTGCTGGACGACAGCCCACTGGCGCTGGCCACCGACGCCGGCCTGTACACCCCGCGCAACTACGACCTGCAGCATGCCGGGCCGGTGAGCGCGCGGCGCGCACTGGCCAGCTCGATGAACGTGCCGGCCGTGCGCACCGTGCTGCTCACCGGCGTGCCCGATCTGCTGCAGCGGTTGCGCCGCCTGGGCCTGGACACGCTGGACGGCCCGTCCGAGCGCTACGGCCCGGCGCTGGCGCTGGGTGCGGCCGATGTCACGCTGCTGCAGCTGACCAACGCCTACCGCACGCTGGCCAACGGCGGCCTGGCCAGCCCGGTGCGCTGGTCGCCGCCCGACACCGCCCACCCGGCCGGCGCCACGGTCCAGTCCCAACGCGTGATCGACGCGTCCAGCGCCTGGCTGGTGGCCGACATCCTGTCCGACAACCGCGCCCGTGCCGCCACCTTCGGCCACGACAGCGTGCTGGCCACGCCGGTGTGGGCCGCGGTGAAGACCGGCACCAGCAAGGACATGCGCGACAACTGGTGCATCGGCTTCAGCCAGCGCTACACCGTGGGCGTGTGGGTGGGCAATGCCGCCGGCACGCCGATGCGCGCGGTGTCGGGCGTGTCCGGCGCGGCACCGGCCTGGGCCGAGATCCTGCGCGGCCTGCACCGCACCCTGCCCAGTCGCCAGCCGGCGCCACCCGCGGGCCTGGTGGCGCGGCGCGTGGTGTTCGAGGCCGGCGTGGCCGAGGCCGGGCGCACCGAGTGGTTCCTGCCCGGCACCGTGCCGCCGGCCGCCACGGGCGCGGCGGGTGCTGCGATCACGGTCACGCTCGCGCCGCCGCCGGGCCGCCCGCGCATCACCCAGCCGCCCGATGGCAGCCTGATCGCCTGGGACCCCGACATCCCGCCCGCCCTGCACGGTCTGCTGGCCGTGGCCGATGGCCTGACCGGCACGCCCGACGCGGCGCAGGGCTGGCTGTGGCGGCTGGACGACCAGGCCTTGCCCGACAGCGGCGTGCGCGCCCGCGTGCCGCTGGCCACGCTGCCCGCCGGTCACCACCGGCTGCAACTGCTGGACGCCAATGGCGCGCTGCTGGACGAGGTGCGCTTCGAGCTGCGCGCACCGCCCGTGCGGGCGGCACAGGCGGCGCCGAACTGAGGGACTGACCGCCGGAGCGGCCGGCGCCGATGCGGCCTCAGCCGCCGCGCCGCCCCACGTACTGCGTCACCAGCGCCAGGCCGCGGTGGCCCTGGCCTTCGCGCACATCGCGCTCGCCGCTCCACAGGTGCTCGGTGACCAGCACCTGGCCGAAGGCGGCAGTCATGGTGTCGGCCGAGGGCAGCATGTCCACGTCGCGCGGGCCGCCGGTGCTGCGCAGCTGCTGGCCCGGCGCATACGACTCGGCCACGAAGCAGCCGCCCGGCCGCAGCGCCGGCGCGATGCGCGGCCACACGCGCCCGCGCAGCTCCGACGGCAGGTGCGCGAAGATGGCCACGATGCCGTCCCAGGCGTCGCGGCCCATGTCGAAGTGGTCGAGGTCGGCATGCACGGTGGCCACGCTCACACCACGCGCTGCGGCCAGCCGCCGCGTCTTGTCCAGGCCCACGTCCGACAAATCCACCGCCGTCACGGCCAGCCCGCGCTGGGCCAGCCACACGGCGTTGCGGCCCTCGCCCTCGGCCAGGCACAGCACGCGCTGGCCCGGCTGCCAGCGCGCGGCCTGGCTCACCAGAAAGTCATTCGGCTCGGTGCCGTAGTAGTAGCCGTCACCTGCGAAGCGTTCGTTCCACATGCTCGTCCTCCGGTTGGTGTGACGCGCCAGCGCGACTCAGCCGCGCAGCAGGTCCATCATCGCCTGCGCATCGATCACGGCGCCCACATCGTCGTTGCCTTCCAGCAGGCCGTCGGCCAGTGCGCGCTTGTCGTGGTGCAGGGCCACGATGCGCTCTTCCACCGAGCCGGCCAGCACCAGGCGGTACACCGTGACCGGCCGCTGCTGGCCCATGCGGTGGGCGCGGCCGGTGGCCTGGTCTTCGGCGGCCGGGTTCCACCACGGGTCGGCAATGATCACGTAGTCGGCCGCGGTCAGGTTCAGGCCGAAGCCGCCGGCCTTCAGGCTGATCAGGAACACCGCACCCTCGCCGCGCTGGAAGGCGGCCACACGCTGTGCCCGCTGCGGCGCCGGGGTGCTGCCATCCAGGCGCTGGAAGGGCACGCCGGCGGCGGTCAGGCGCTCGCCGATGCGGTCGAGAAAATCGGTGAACTGGCTGAACAGCAGGGCCTGGTGGCGGCCCTCCACCAGCTCCAGCACCAGCGATTCGATGGCCTGCAGCTTGGCGCCGCCCTGCTGCAGGCCTTCGTCCGCCAGCTCGGGCAGCACCAGGCGCGGATCGCACGCGGCGCGGCGCAGGCGGGTGAGTTCGGCCAGCACCTGCACGGCGGCGTGGCCGGCACTCTTGGCGGCCTGGCTGACGCGGTCCACCGCGTCGCGCCGCAGCGCCTCGGTGAGCGCGCGCTCGGCATCGCCGGCCTCGATGCGGTGGACGATCTCGGTGCGCGGCGGCAGGTCGTCGAGTACCTGCGCCTTGGTGCGGCGCAGGATGAAGGGCGCCACCAGGCGCTTCAGGCGCGCCTGGGCCGCGGCATCGCGCTGGCGCTCGATCAGGTTGGCAAAGCGCTCGGTGAAACGCTGCGCCGTGCCCAGCAGGCCCGGGTTCAGCAGGTTCATCAGCGACCACAGGTCGGCCAGGCGGTTCTCCACCGGCGTGCCGCTGAGTGCCAGGCGCGCGCCGGCCTGCAGCTCGGCCACGGCTTTCGCGCGTTGGGTGGCGGCGTTCTTCAGCGCCTGGGCTTCATCGAGCACCAGCGTGCCCCAGGCGGTGGGCGTGAAGGCCTCGATGTCGCGCAGCAGCAGGCCGTAGCTGGTGAGCACCACGTCGCCGGGCGCCAGATCGGTGAGCGCCGCCTCGCGCTCGGTGGCGTGGTCGCGCACGCGCAGGCCGGGCGCGAAGCGCGCGGCCTCGGCGGCCCAGTTGGCCACCACCGAGGTGGGCGCCACCACCAGCGCCGGACCTTCATCGAGACGGTGCAGCAGCAGCGCCAGCGTCTGCAGCGTCTTGCCCAGGCCCATGTCGTCGGCCAGCACCACGCCAAAGCCCGCCGCCGTGCGCCGCACCAGCCAGGTGAAGCCATCGGCCTGGTAGGGCCGCAGCGACGCATGCAGCGCCGGCGGCACCGCGGGCGTCAGCGCGGCGGCAGCGTTGAGTGCCTGCACGCGCTGCTGCCAGGCGCGGTCGCCCGCCGGCGCGCTGCCGTCGTCGGCGGCCAGCGCATCGGCCAGCCAGCCGGCGGCGGCGGCGGGCAGTTGCACGCCACCGTCGTCATCGCCCTTGCGGCCCTTGCCCGTCTTGGCAGCCGGCGCCGCATCGGCCAGCGCCGCCAGGTCGGCCAGCTGCTGGCGCAGGCGGTCGGTCAGTGCCAGCCAGGCGTTCTCGGCCAGCGGCAGGTAGCGGCTGCCGCGCGATTCGTTCACCAGCGTCAGCAGCTGGCGCAGGTTGAGCACGGTGCGGTCGTCCACCTTCAGCGTGGCGTCCAGGCCCAGCCAATCGCGCCCGCCGGTCTTCACCACCGCCTGCAACTGGGGCTCGGCCGGCGCGATGACGCGCAGCGGCTGGCCCTGCGGCCATTCCAGCGCCACCACGCTCACATGGCGGCCCAGCGTCTCGATGGCCTGCAGCGCCTGCTGCGGATCGTCGATGGCCCAACCCACCAGGCCGGGCGTGGCCTGCGGGTCGTCGAGGAAGGGCAGCGCCTCGGCCAGCGCGGCCAGGTGGGCGCTTTCGGCCACCAGGTCGCGCGTGGCGGCGTATGTCTCACCGCCGTGCTGGGCCACCCAGCGCAGCCGGCCGTCGCCCGGCGGCAGCAGCGGGCCCACGTCGTCACCCAGGGCATGGAAGGGCCGCACCGCCAGCCGCACCTGCAGCGTGCCGCCGCGCGGCGTCAGCTGGGCGATCAGACGCGGCTCGGCCGCCACCGCCTGGCCGGCCGTGGCCTCGCTGTGCACGGTGAAGTGGCCGGCCAGCGCACGCAGCGCGGCCGTCAACTCGGCCTGGGCCGTGGCCGGCGCGGCCCAGGGCTGGCGCGAGAGTTCCAGCACGCGGCGGTGCGCGGCGCTCAGGCGCAGCAGGCGCGCGCGGTCGGGGCCGTCGCGCACGATGCGCACGGCGTCGCGGCGCGCCATCTCCTCGTCGTCCTTCAGGCCTTCCCAGTGGTGTTCGAGATGCGGCGGCTCCTCGGCCACGCCCGCGCCGCCGCCGATCTCCAGCACCTGCAGACGGTAGGCCTCGCTGCCATCGGCGGCGCGCTCGCGGCGCATCTCCACGGTCGGCCGGCCCTCTTCCAGCTGCACCGGCTGCTCGGGCACATCGGCCAAGGCCACGTCGGGGTGGCCCACCAGGGCCACGACGGCGGACGACAGGTCCAGCCACTGCACGCGGCGGTTCCAGTCGGCCACGCGCAGGCAGCGCGCCACGGCGGCATCGCGCGGGTCGAGCCGGGTGGACTTCTTCAGCGCGCTGAGCGACACGGCCTTGGGTTTGGCGGCGGCGCCGCGCGCGCCCTTGCCGGCCGTGCGCTCGAAGGCCTGCAGGTCGTGCGGACGGCCCACGGCATCCAGCGTGATCCGCCAGTGCAGCGGCGCGGCCACGCCGGTGGCGGTGGCGTCGGCCGGCATGTCGAGCGCGGCAATCGCCGCAAGCGCCTCGCGCCAGGGCTCCACCGGCGGCGGGTAGAACGGCACCGTCCAGGCGGCGGGCGCAGTGCTGCCGGCCGGCGCGGCATCGCGCGCCGGCACCGGCCAGCCCAGGCGCGTGCAGGCCTGGCCCAGCAGATCGGCCAGCCACCACTCGCCCTGGCGCTGCAGGCTGCTGCTGACGGCCTGCACGCGCGCCGCATCCCAGCCTTCCGGCGTGTGGCCCAGCCAGGCGGCCAGCACCAGGCGCATGGCGTCGTCGTCGGCCACCAGGCGGCCGCCCCAGCGCGGGTTGGGCGCATCGAAGGCCAGCGGGCTGATGCGCTCGTCGCCCAGGCGCACGGCCGCGGCATGGGCGATGCGGCCCCAGCCCTCCACCGGCGCCGGCGTGCGGCTGCCCGATTCGGCCAGCGCCAGCTTGCGTGCCGCCGTCCAGGCCTCCACCTGGCCCTGGGCCAGCCAGGCCAGTGCCACCCAGCGCAGCAGCCGGTCCGGCACCAGGCGGTTGCGCTTGCCCACCAGCTTGGCCAGGGCTTTGAGCTGCTCGGTGGCCGCGGCCGTGCCGTCCGCCCAACGCCCCGCCTGCACGGCCATCAGCGCATCGAACAGGGCGCGCACCGGGGTGCCTTCGGCCAGATGATTCAGCGCGTCGCGGCAGCCCCCGGGCTGCAAGGCCAGCAGGCGCTGTTCGGCCAGGTGCAGCCACAGGCCCGGCGGCACAGGGTCCAGCGGCGCGCCGGATTCGACCAGCTGCGCATCCACCCAGTCGCGCAGCGCCGGAAAGGCCGCCATCGCGCCAGGCAGCTGCACGACCAGGCGCTCGATCAGGCCCCACAGCAGCGCAGCCGGCAGCGCGGCCAGGAACTCGGCGTCGAAGGGCTCGGCCAGCGCCAGCAGCAAGGCCTCGGGCGTGATGGCACGGTTCAGCGGGCCGTGCAGCAGGCGGTTGAACTCATCGGGGCCGGGCCGCGCCAGCAGCGCCAGGCGCGTGACGGCCTCGCCATCGTCCGGCGTGCGCAGCGTCACCCAGGCAGGCTCGCGCCCCAGCGTGCCGATGCCGCCGCCGGTGGCCCAGGCCCAGGCCAGCCAGAACTGCGCGGCCTGGGGATGGCGCCACAGCGCCGGCCAGCGCTGCTGGCGCGCCACCGGGTCCGCGCGCCAGCCGATGCCGTCCACCACATGGGCCTCGCCCCGCGCGGTGAGCTGCTGGCAGGCCTGCGTGACGTCGTCGGGCGACATCGCGCGGCTGCCGCCGGCATGGCGCCACTCCATCGCGCGCAGGAACTGCATCAGCCAGGTCTTGCCGCGCGGCGCACCGGCCAGGCACAGCGCGTCGAGCACGGTGGCGCGGTCGATCGCGGCGGCGGCGTCGGCCGTCATCTGGCCCGAGCCGCCGAACAGGTCCGGCCCGGGGGGCGGGGGCACAGCCATCGCGGCGCGGCGGCCGCGCGTCAGGCGGCCAGCAGGCCGCTGAACAGCGGATCGGCCTTGCTGCGCGGCCGGTAGCTGGACACCTTCTGCGCGATGGCCGCGATGTGCTCGGGCGTGGTGCCGCAGCAGCCGCCAACGATGTTGACGAAACCGGCCTGGGCGAACTCGGCCAGCATGCCGGCGGTGACGGTCGGCGTCTCGTCAAAGCCGGTGTCGCTCATCGGGTTGGGCAGGCCGGCGTTCGGGTAGCAGCTGATGAAGGTGTCACCGGCCACCTTGCTCAGCTCCTCGATATAGGGCCGCATCACGGCGGCGCCCAGCGCGCAGTTCAGGCCCACGGCCAGCGGGCGGGCGTGGCGCACGCTGTGCCAGAAGGCCGGCACGGTCTGGCCGCTGAGGATGCGGCCCGAGGCGTCCGTCACCGTGCCGCTGATGATCACCGGCAGGCGCTCGCCGGTCTCGTCCATCAGCTCGTCCAGCGCGAACAGCGCGGCCTTGGCGTTCAGCGTGTCGAAGATGGTTTCCACCAGGAACAGGTCGCAGCCGCCTTCCAGCAGCCCCTCGGCCTGCTCGCGGTAGGCGGCGCGCAACTCGTCGAAGCTGACGTTGCGCGCGCCGGGGTCGTTGACATCGGGGCTGATGCTGGCGGTGCGCGGCGTGGGGCCCAGCGCGCCGGCCACGTAGCGCGGCTTGTCCGGGGTGCTGTGCTTGTCGCAGGCGGCGCGCGCCAGGCGGGCGGCGGCCACGTTCATCTCGCGCGCCAGGTGGCCCAGGCCGTAGTCTTCCTGGGCGATGCTCGTGGTGCCGAAGGTGTTGGTCTCGATCAGGTCGGCACCGGCGGCCAGGTACTGCTCGTGGATCTCGGCGATCACGTCCGGGCGGGTCAGCACCAGCAGGTCGTTGTTGCCCTTCAGGTCCTTGGCGTGGTCGGCAAAGCGCTCGCCGCGGAAATCGGCCTCGCCCAGCTTGTAGCGCTGGATCATGGTGCCCATGGCGCCGTCGATGATGACGATGCGCTGCTTCAGCGTTTCGGGCAGCGCGGCGGCGCGGGTGTAGGGGCGGGGAACGAAGCTCATGGGCCCGATTGTAGGAAGCCGGCCCTGGCCCTTGCTCGGGCCACGCCGATCAGGGCCGTGTGAAGCCGATGCCGCGCCGCTGCCGCACCTCGGGCTTGACCCGGTGCTCGGCCTCCAGCTGGGACAGGAACTCGTCGGCGTCCAGCGTGGCGGCCAGCACCTCGGCCTGGCGGCGCACGGCGGCGAAGTCGCCCGGCGTCAGAACCTCCAGCGCCGCCAGCCGGGCGCGCTGGTCGCCGCTCAGCGCCGTGGCCTCGCCCCCCAGCGCCTCGGCCACGAACATGCGCTCGCGCTGCGCCGCGTCCAGCGGCAGGAAGCGGATCTTGAAGCTGAAGCGCCGCAGCGCCGCCTCGTCGAGCTGGTCGAACAGGTTGGTGGTGGCGATGAAGATGCCGGCAAAGCGCTCCATGCCGGCCAGCATCTGGTTGACCTCGGTGACTTCGTAGCTGCGCTCGGCGCGCTGGCGGCTGCGCAGGAAGCTGTCGGCCTCGTCCAGCAGCAGCACGGCCTGCTCGGCTTCGGCCTCGGCGAACATGCGGGCCATGGCTGCTTCAGTCTCGCCGACGAACTTGCTCATCAGGTCGGACGCCAGGCGCACCATCAGCGGGCGGCCCAGGCGCTCGGCGATGTGCTCGGCCAGCGCCGTCTTGCCGGTGCCGGGTGCGCCATGCAGGCACAGCGTGCCGTGGCCGCGCAGGCGCAGGGCGTCGACGATGCGCGCCACCTCGTAGCGGCATTCCAGGTTCAGCAGCGACAGGTCATAGCGCGTCACCACCGGCCGTGCGCGGCGCGCGGCGTCGATGCCCAGCGCGCGGTCGGCCTGGGCCAGCTGGCGCTCGATCAGGGCTTCCAGGCCCTGCCCAGGGGCGCCGCCCGCAGCCTCGTCCAGCGCCGCCAGCCGGGCAAAGCGCACGGCGGTGCGGATCTGCGCGGGGGTGAGCGCGCGGCGTTCGGTCAGGCGCGCCACCAGCGCGTCGCTGACCCGCGCGCCATCCAGCGCACGGCGCACCAGCGCATCGCGCGCGCCGGGCGGCGGGCTCTTGAGCTCCAGGTGGTACTGGAAGCGGCGGCGGAAGGCCGGGTCGATCTGCTCGATGCGGTTGGTGATCCAGATCACCGGCACCGGGTTGGTCTCGAGCACCTGGTTGACCCAGGCCTTGCCCGACACGCTGGCCGACGGCCCCTCGCCGCCAAAGCCGCCACTGGCGTCGAAGCGGGCCATGAACTGCGCGGCATCGGCGGCCAGCGGCGGGAACACGTCCTCCACCTCGTCGAACAGCAGGGCCACGCCGGGGCTGCCATCGCGCAGGGCAGATTCGGCGCCGCGCCGGTCGCCGGCCAGCACCACCTGGCTGACCTGCAGCGAGCGGTAGCGGTCGCGGCCGCTCAGCGCATGGCCGTCGCGGTCGGCGTACTCCACCTCGTACAGCGCCAGGCCGGCAGCCTGGGCGGCCACCTTGGCCAGTTCGGTCTTGCCGGTGCCGGGCGGGCCGTACATCAGCACGTTGACGCCGGCCACGCCCTGGGCCGCGGCATTGGCCAGCAGCCGGGTGAGCACCTGCACATCGTCGGCCACGTAGGCGAAGTCGGCCGGCGTCAGCGTGCTGCGCGTGGCCGGGCGGGTGAACACCGCCATCAGTTCCTCGGGGCCCTGGTACTCGCGCATCAGCACCGGTGGCAGCTGGTCGCTGACCTTCATCAGGTCGGCCAGGTCGGTGATGTTGTGCTCGGAGATCAGGTTCTCGACCATGCCGATGCGCTCGAGCCGGCTGCCGGCGCGCAGCGCCTCGGCCACCTCGCGCTGATCGACCCCCGCCACCGCGGCGATGGCCGCATAGGCCTCGTGCGCATTGCTGACCTTGAACTCCACCAGCAGGCCGCGCAGTTCACGCTGGTAGCGCGCCAGCGTGCCGTACAGCAGCACCGCGCGCTCGGCGGCGTTGAGCTGCAGCAGCTGCGCCAGTGCGTCGATGTTGCGCTGCACCTGGGTGTGCTGCTTCTTCAGGTCACGCGCCAGCCAATCGCAGCTGGCGGCCAGCACGGCGGCAAAGTCCTTCGGTGCGTCCTTCAGGTACTCGTCGAGGTAGAAGAACAGCGTGCCTTCCTCGTACGGCCCGCGCCAGGGGCCGTGGCGGCGGATGAAGGCGGCGTCATCGAGCGCCTGGTGGCCGCGCCACAGCGCATGGCCCTCGCAGCGCCGCGCCAGGTAGGCGCGCAGCCGGCCCAGCACCGCCGGCGGCCAGGCCAGGTGGCGGCCCACCAGCGTGAGCAGGCTGGCGCCGTCGCGCCGCAGGTTGAACTGGCCGCCATGGCGCACGGTGAGCGCCAACACGAAATGCGCGCACAGCCGGTCGAGCACCGGCGATTCCGCCATGCCGGGCGACAGGATCCACTGCGACGATGCACCGTGCCCTCGGGCCACATCCATCTCCCGGCCAGACCGGGGAGGTGTGTGCCGTGCGCCCCGCCGCAACACGGCGCCAAGCGGCACCGGGCGGGGGCATCTTGGCCCAGGCCGGCGCCGAGGGCAAGCCGGGGCCCGGCGTGTCAGCCGCTCAGTGCACCACCACCGGATGCTGGGCCAGCGTGGTGAAGCTGCCGATGTAGGCGTCCAGCGCCTCGGCGTCGGGGCCGGCCTCGACCAGGGCCTGCACGCCCTGCTGGAACGACGCGGCCACGGCACCCTGGATGAAGATCTCCTTGCGCGCCTGCTTGTCGACGATCTCGTAGCCGCCCAGGCGCGGCGCGGCCGGCACCTTGGCCTGCTCGACCACCGGCGGGCTGGCCTCGGCTTCGGCGCCGGCCGGCGCGGCTGCCTCGGCCGCGTCGTTGCCGATCGTCAGCTGCGTGCCGGCGGTCAGGTCGAAGGCCACGACGACGAAATGATCCGAGTTGTAGAGCATCTGCATGGTGTGGAACTCCTTTGCTGCGCACATGGCGCCGTTGGCCCCACTTTCAAGCCAGCGCCCGGCCCGCGCCACCCGCCTGAACCGGGGGGGCACCCCCCGCAGGCGCCGCGCCGCGGCAGGACATCACGGCGGCGGGGACGGCTCGGCGGCCAGCAGCAGGTCCAGCACCTGGCCGTTGCGCAGCAGCGTGTAGCGCAGCCGCGCCGGCCAGTGGCCGCGCGCCGGGTCCAGCCAGGCCTCCACGCGCAGGCCCTCGGGGCGTTCGGGCTCGCGGCGCCAGCGCGCCAGCGCCAGCGGGCCCAGCGGCGTGTCCACCGTCTCGCTGCCCTCGGCCCGCCAGCGCCACAGCTCGGCCCAACCGCGCGCATCGGCCACGAACACGCGCAACTCGCCGGCGGCCGCGGTGTCGGGCGCCGCCGCGACGATGGCCGCCAGCTGGGCCACGGCGCTCAGCCGGTCCTGCGTGCCCGGCAGCAGCGGGTAGTCGATGCGCGGGCCCGAGAAGCCGATGCGCCCGGTGTCGCGGCGGAAGTTGGCGGCGCGCCAGCCGCGACCGCGGCGCCGGTCGGTGAAGCGATCGGGCGCGAAGCCGGCGCTGTCGAAGCCGCCGGTGCTCAGTTGCTCGATCAGCGGCCGGCCGCCGGCCTGGGCGTCCAGCGCCAGCGTGTAGCGCTGGCCGTCGTGGCGCAGCAGCAGGCGCGCCTCGCCCACCTGCGGCGATGGGGGCGCCAGAGAGGCCGCCGCGCCGCCCGGCGTGCTGAGCACACGGTAGCGCAGCAGCGCCGGCAGCGGGATGCGCGTGGCGTACACCGGCGGCGGCGCGCCCTCGGCCGGCGGAGGCGGCGCGCCCAGTTCGGCCTCGGGATCCACATCGGCGGCCGCTTGCGAGGCGGGCGCCGCCGGGCGCAGCGGCAGCGTGGCGGCCACCGCCTCGCCCGGCACGGCGGTGTCGGCCGGCGCGGCGCCGGGGGCATCACCCAGGGGCTGCGGTGCGGGCACTGGCTGCGCGGTGGCCACGGCCGGTGCGGCGGGTTCGGCGGGCAGGGTCGGCGTGGCAGGCGCCGGGGGCTGGCCCGGCGCGCCGGGGGCCACGGCCGGCGGTGGCACCAGCAGCATCGGCCGCGGCGACGGGCCATGCCCGCTGCCGACCTGGCGTGCACCGGGCGCCCACCACGCGATCAGCAGCGCATGCACCGCCAGCACCGCGACGGCCAGGCCCGCCAACCGCCGCCCGGGCTGGGGTGCGGCGGCGTGGCGCATGGGCGATGGCGAAGGCCGGGACATCGGACAATGGTGCCAAATTCCCAGGGACCGGCGGGCCGCGCCCGCGGCCGCCGTTCCCCCGACAGCCCCCACGATGAAACTCGCCACCTACAAGGACGGCTCGCGCGACGGCCAGCTGGTCGTCGTCTCGCGCGACCTGAGCACCGCGCACTTCGCCAACGGCATCGCCGGCCGGCTGCAGCTGGTGCTGGACGACTGGAACTTCCTGTCGCCACAGCTGCAGGACCTGTACACCACGCTGAACCAGGGCAAGGCGCGCCACGCCTTCGCGTTCGAGCCGGCCAAGTGCATGGCGCCGCTGCCGCGCGCCTACGGCTGGCTGCAGGCCGAGGCCTGGCCCACGCTGGCGCAGCGGGTGCAGGGCGCCGAGGCGCCGGCCGAGCCCGTGCTGCTGCAGGGTGCCAGCGACGACTTCCTGGGCCCCTGCGACGACGCCTGGTTCGGCTCGGCCGCCTGGCAGATCGACTTCGGCGCCGGCCTGGCGGCCATCACCGGCGACGTGGGCATGGGCGCCAGCGCCGAGCAGGGCCTGGACGGCGTGCGCCTGCTGATGCTGGCCAACCTGTGGCGGCTGCGCGGCCTGGCGCCGCTGGCCCATGCGCTGCCGGCCGCAGCCTTCGCCCCGGTGGCCGTGACGCCCGATGAACTGGGCGAGGCCTGGGCCGGCGGCCGGGTGCAGCTGCCGCTGTCGGTCACCGCGGCCGGGCGCAAGCTGGGTGTGTGCGAGGCCGGCGCCGGCATGGCCTGGCACTTCGGCCAGCTGATCGCCCAGGCCGCCAAGACGCGCAACCTGCGCGCCGGCTGCGTGCTGGGCGCCGGCCCGCTGAGCGACCCCGACACCCGCCACGGCGTGGCCTGCCTGGCCGAGAAGCGCGCGCTGGAAGCCACCCAGCACGGCGAGCCGCGCAGCCCCTGGCTGCAGCTGGGCGACACCGTGAAGCTGGAGATGAAGGGCCGCGACGGCGAGACCGTGTTCGGCCCGCTGGCCCAGCGCGTGACCGGGCCGGGCATGGCCGCCGAGGAGCGCGACGCCGATGCTGGCACCGACTCCGTCGAGGCTGGCGACGCCGCCCCAGCCGGCGTCCCGTCGACCGACTCAGCCCCGGGCGCCGACGCCTGAACCGTCAGCCCCGCGCGCGACGGCGGCTGAGCATCAGCCCGCCGAGCGCGGCGGCCACCAGGCCCAGCGCGCCGGGCTCGGGCACGGCGCCCGGCGAGTAGGCGGTGAGCACGCGCACATAGTCGCCGGGTGTGCTGGCGGTGGTGTCGAACAGGATCTGGCGCGCGCCGCTGATCGTCACCGAGTCACCGGCCTCCAACCCGCGCAGGGCGGGGTTGAGGTAGTTGACGCCCGTGTTGGCCAGGAAGTCGCTGGCCTGCAGGTTGGCGGTGCCGAAGATGATGGCCACCACATCGCTGTCGAAGTCGACCGTGCCTTTGATGCTGCCCTGGCGCGGATCGAAGAAGATGTAGTGGCTGGCCACCGTGGTGCCCGCGACGAGTGTGGTCGAGCCCGAGGCCACCGTATCCACGGTCAGTGGCGCGGACAGCACGATGTTCTGGTCTTCGTCGAAACCGTAGAGGTTCGGCGTCTGGAAGGTGTCGTTGCCCACGGTGTTGATCGGCGACGACGTGGTGAACGGCACGGACAGCTTCACGAACGTGGCGCCTGCGCCGCCGGTGATCACCGTGCCACTGACGATGGTGGCTGCAGCCGGCAGCGCCACGCCCAGCGCGGCCCGCCATCCCACGCTTCGCCGTCGCGCCCCCCCTGGCCCGGGGGCCCGGTCAGTCGAGGTGCCGCGCCAGGAACGCTGCCATGCGCCGCGCGAAGTCGTAGCGGTTCTCGGGCTTGAGCCAGCCGTGGCCCTCGTCGGGGTAGACGATCCACTCGGGCTCGGGCTTGCCGGCGCGGCGCAGCGCGTCGACGAAGGCCTCGCCCTGGGCCAGCGGCACGCGGTGGTCCTTCGCGCCGTAGGCCATCAGCAGCGGGATCTGCCAGCGCGCGGCGTGCAGCACCGGCGTGGCCTCGTCGAGCAGGGCCGCATCGGCCACCGGGTCGCCCACCAGTTGTGGCCAGTTGTAGCGGCGCACCTCGTCGCTGAAGTCCTGCCAGGCGTCCCAGCGGTTCATCAGCGCGCGCGGGTCGGTCACGCCAACCCATGAGACGCTGCAGCGGAACACGCCGGGATGCCGCAGCGGCGCCATCAGCGCGGCATAACCGCCGTAGCTGGCGCCAGCGATGCACACGCGCTTCGGGTCGACATGGCCCTGGCCCACCGCCCAGTTCAGCGCGTCGACCAGGTCGTCCTGCATGGCACGGCCCCACTGCTTGCGCCCGGCCTCGAACCAGCGCGCACCGTAGCCGGTGCTGCCGCGGTACTCGGGTGCCAGCACCACGTAGCCGCGCGACGCGAGGAATTGCGCATCCTCGTCCCAGGCCCAGCGTCCGCCACGCACCCAGGGCCCGCCATGCACCCACACCACGGCCGGCCGCGGCCGCCGATCCCGGGCCGCGCCGGCGGGCAGCGTCAGCCACAGCGGCATCTGCAGTCCGTCGCGGGTGGGCACACGGTGGAAGTCCAGGGTGGCCATGCGGCGCGGATCGACGTCCTTGCGCACCGGCCCCAGCGGTTGCCAGCGCCCCTCGCTGCGGCGCGGACGCAGCAGCCACAGCTCGCCCGGGTGCTGGTCGGACCAGGACCGCACCAGCACCACCGGGTCGTCGCTGTCGCAGCGCCGGCATTGCAGCCGGTTGACGCGGCCGCGCAGCAACTCGTCGGCCTCGATCTGCCAGGAAGCCAGGCCGGCATGGAACCAGCGCGTGACCTCGGCGTCGGTCTCGGTGCGCACGCCCAGCACGGTGCCGCTGTCGGCCGCGGTGATCAGCCGGCCGTCGAAATCGAAGCCGGGCGCGCGCACCAGCGCCTCGGGCTCCGGCCTGCCGGCAGCGAAGTCGAAGCGGTGCAGGGCCACGCTGCCGTCGGCGCCGCCCGGCACGGTGACGTACAGCACGCCCTGCCCGTCCACCGAATGTGGCCGCCAGCCCACGCGCGTGCTGGGCCGGCGCGCAATCTCGCGCCAGGCCGTGTCGCCCGGCCCGCGCCAGTGCACGATGGACTGGCCGCCCTGCGCCGACAGGCCGACGCGCGGCTCGCCGCGGGGATCGAAGACCCAGTCGGTCACGCGGTCCGGCATGCCCTGGGCGAGCGAGCGCGTGGTCTGCGTGGCCACGTTCAGGCGCAGCGGCACCACCTCGCGCAGCTCGCCGTGGCCATCCCAGACCATGCGGCCGACGACCACCTCGTCCGTGCTGCCGTGCGGCACGGCCAGCAGCTCGTGGTACGGCTCCAGCGGCTGCCGCCCCATCGCCGGGCGGGCCACCAGGAAGTCCCAGCGGGTGCGCACCAGCATGCGCGTGTCCTGGCCATCGGCCTGCACGCTGAACAGGCCTTCCCAGCCGCCCTGCGCGCCCGAGCCGCGGTTCAGGTCGATCAGCTGGTAGACCAGGCGCTCGTCGCCCAGCCAGTGGAAGTTGCGCACATCGGCATCGGACAGCGCGGCCACCACGGTGGGGGCGCCCTGGCCATCCACCGGCAGCACCGCCAGCGCACGCCGGCCCTGCACGTTGACGATGGCGCCGAGCCGGCGGCCCGAGGGCGACAGCGCCACGTCGCCCAGCTCGGCATGGCGGTAGAACACCTCCACCGGCAGCGGCGCCGCGGCATTGGCGGTGGTGGTGGCTGTGGTGGCCGCCGGCTGGGCACGCAAGCCCCCGCCGTGCAGGGCCAGACAGGCCGCCAGCAGCCAGCCGGCCCGCCGCGCAATGCCCGCGGCAGGTGTGGCGCGCGCGGGGCACGCAACGGCATTCGACATCCTGGCAGACCTCCCTGACCGGCTGCCGCGCCGGCCTGCCTGGCCGGGCCTGGCGCCGCCCTTGTGTGATGGGCGGGGATGATGCCCGAGGCCGGGCGCGCCACCGGACGCGCCACCGGGCAGGCTGTGGCATCGTTGGCCCCCGGATTCCCCTCTGTTGCCGATGACCGAATTCCCCCGCTCCCTGAAGCACGTCACCGTCTGGCTGGTGCTGGGCACGGCGGTGTTCCTCGGCGTGCAGGCCTGGCAGGCGCAGCAGCAGGCCAGCCAGGTGCGCATCGATGGCCGCAGCATCGAGCTGCGGCGCGGCGCGGACGGCCACTTCCACTGGACCGGCTCGGTCAACGGCCAGGCGGTGCAGTTCCTGGTCGACACCGGCGCCACGCGCACCGCGCTGCCGCTGGCGCTGGCCGAGCGCCTGGGCCTGCAGCCCGAGGCGCGCGTGAGCAGCGCCACCGCCGGGGGCGTGGTGCAGGGCTGGCAGACCCGCGCCGACCTGGTGCTGGACGGCGGCGTGCGCGCCGAGCGCCTGCCGGTCACCGTGCTGCCGCAGCTGGGCGCGCCGCTGCTGGGCATGGACGTGCTGTCCAAGCTGCACTTCACGCAGACCGACGGCGTGCTGCGGCTGTCACGCCCCTGAGCACACCGCGCCCCCACGACCTCGCCGCTGCGGCCACCGCCGGGATGCCGGCGCGCAAGCCCGCGGTCCATCCGCCGGGCTACCATGCACCCAAACCCCAGCCACGGAGACGCGCATGACCGATCCCCTGTCGTTCACCAAGATGGTTCCCGGCTTCGACTTCCTGCAGGGCCTGGTGAAGAACGCCGGCGCCGCCCTGCCCAATGTGGGCCACTGGATCGCGCCCACGCTCGACCCCGAGGAGCTGGAAAAGCGCATCGAGGAACTGCGCACCGTGCAGTTCTGGCTGGAGCAGAACGCGCGCATGCTGGGCGCCACCATCCAGGCGCTGGAGGTGCAGCGCATGACGCTGTCGACGCTGAAGACGATGAACGTCTCGCTGGGCGACCTGACCGAATCGCTGAAGATCCGCACGCCCGACACCGCGGCGGCGCCCCCCGCCCCGGCCCCCCGCCCGCGCGCCGCCGCGCCGGCCCCCGAGCCCGAACCGCAGGCCGAAGCCGAGGCGCCCGCCGCGGCGCCGGCGGTGCCGCCCGGCGTGATCGACCCGATGCAGTGGTGGGGCGCGCTGACCAAGCAGTTCACCGACCTGGCCGCCTCGGCCATGAACGAGACCGCCACCGATGCCGCCAAGAACCTGGCCGGCGCGATGGTCAAGCAAAGCTTCGACGCCGCTGGCGAGACGCTGAAGAAGGCCGCCGCCATGCCCGGCACCATGGTCAAGACCGCCGCCAGCGTGGCGCAGAAGGCGGCCTCGGTGGCCGGCACGGTGGCCGGCGCCGCCACGGCCCCGGCCAAGGCCGTGCGCCAGAGCGCCGCGGCCCCCCGCGCCAAGCCCACGGCGGCCAAGAAGGCGGCTGCACCCCGCCAGGCCGCCACCAAGCGCAGCCCGCGCTGAGGCCGCCGCCACAGCCACCCCAACCACCCGGCTCACCCCGGCCCGCGCCATGCAAGCCGCCATCACCGCCCACGCCACGCACCCTGACGCGCGCATGGCCCTGGCGCTGGCCGCCGCGCAGGCCGATGCGCAGCGCGCCGCGCGGCCTGGCGGCTTCACGCCCACGCTGGGCCTGCTGTACCTGAGCGACCGCTACGCCGCACAGGCCGAGGCCCTGCTCGACGATGCCCGCGGGCGCTGGCCCGGCGTGCACTGGGCCGGCGGCGTGGGCGTGGGCGTGATGGCCAGCGGCGTGGAGTACTTCGACGAGCCGGCCCTGGTGCTGATGCTGCTGGACCTGCCGGCCGCGCAGTTCAGCCTGTTCAACGGCCGCCAGCCACTCGATGCGGCCCGCGCCGACACGGCCCTGGTGCATGCCGATCCGGCCACCCCCGAGCTGGAGGAGCTGATCACCGAGCTGGCCGAGCGCACCGGCGCCGGCTACCTGTTCGGCGGCCTGGCCGCGTCACGCTCGCGCAACCTGCACATCGCCGACGGCGTGTTCGAGGGCGGGCTGTCGGGCGTGGCCTTTGCCGCCGGGGTGCCGCTGCTGTCGCGCGTCACCCAGGGCTGCCAGCCGGCCGGGCCGACGCGGCGCGTCACCGCGGCCGAGCGCAACCTGGTGCTGGCGCTGGACGGCCAGCCGGCGCTGCCGCTGCTGCTGGCCGACCTGGGCGTCGACCTCGAACATCCGCAGCAGGCCATGGCCGCGCTGCGCGCCACGCTGGCCGGCCTCAGCGATGCCGACGACGCGATGCTGTCGCGCGGCGGCCAGTTCGGCGCCGACACCCGCGTGCGCCACCTGATCGGCATCGACCCGGCGCGCCAGGGCGTGGCCATCGCCGATGTGGTGCAGCCCGGCCAGCAGCTGGCCTTCTGCCGCCGCGACGTGGCCGCCGCGCGGCGCGACCTGGTGCGCATCTGCGCCGAGATCCGCGACGAGCTGGAGGCCGACGCGCCGGTGCCGGCCCTGCCCGGTGCAGCCCCCGCCACACCGCAGGGTGAGGCGCCCGGACGCCGCATAGCCGCGGCGGTCTACGTGTCGTGCTCGGGCCGCGGCGGGCCGCATTTCGGCGGGCCTTCGGCCGAGGCGCAGATCGTGCAGCACGCGCTGGGCGATGTGCCGCTGGTGGGCTTCTTCGCCGGCGGCGAGATCGCCCGCCACCATGTCTACGGCTACACCGGCGTGCTGACGGTGTTCACCGCCGACTGACCGCCGCCCGGATCAGGCCTCGCCCAGCCAGGCGGCCGCATCGGCGGCCAGATCGACCAGGCCATGCGCACGCGCCAGGGCCTCGGCCTGGCGGGCCAGCGCCCACAGCGCCGTGGCGTCGGCCCCCTGCGCCTGGCGGGCGCGCAGCAGCAGCAGCCAGGCCTCCACGCGCGGCTCGGGCAGGCCGGCCTCGCTGGCCAGCTCGGCCTGGCGCAGGGCGGCGGCCTCGGCCGCGGCTGCATCCCCCCCGGCCAGCGCCAGCTCGCCGCGCACGCGCCAGGCGCGGGTGTGCACCAGCGGATGCGGGCTGCGCGCCACGGCCGCGTCCAGGCCTTGCAGGTCGGCGGCCAGATCGGCGGCCAGATCGGTGGCGGGCGCGCCTGGCCGCAGTTGCAGCAGCACCCGCAGCAGCACGAGCTGCGACACGCGCATCGGCTCGGCGCCATGCGCCACCAGCGGCGCGGCCGCGGCCAGCGCATCGGCCGCGCTGAGGGCGCCGGCCGGGTCGGCCTCGCGCAGCAGGCTGCGCGCCAGGCGCACCAGGGCCTCGGCCTCGAAGGCGGCGCTGGCCTGGGCGCGGGCCAGCGCCAGCGACTGCTGCAGCGCCTGGCGCGCCGCGGCATGGCGGCCGGCGCTGGTGTGGATGCTGCCCAGCACCAGCAGCGACAGGGCCTCGGTGTGCGGCACGCCGCGCCAGCTGTCCAGGCTGCGGCGCACCATGGCCTCGGCCTCGTCCAGCCGGCCCAGGGCCTGCAGCATCACGGCCAGGTCGTTCTCGATGGTCAGGCCGCGGCAGTACTCGGGGTGGCGGTCGAGCAGGCGGGCCAGCGCGTCGTGCGCGGCCTGGGCCTGACCGCCGAACCAGTGGATCTGGCCCTCCCAGCTCAGCAGCGCCGGACGGCGCGGCGCGTCCTCGCGCAGCCGCGCCAGCAGGGCCCAGGCGCCGGGGATGTCGGGCTCGCGCATGGCCAGCTCGATCAGCACCTCCACCGCATCGATGCGCTCGCGCACCGGCAGCGTGGGCAGCAGGCCGCGCAGCACGCGGGCCTGCTCGCGCGCGCCGGGCAGGTCGCCCGAGAAGACGCGGTTGTCCACCAGCGCCGAGCGCACGCGGCCTTCGATCTGCAGGCGCTGCGCGGCATCGGCCACCGCCGGCAGCTGGGCCAGCAGGGCCTGCAGCGCGCGGTGGCCCTTGGCCAGGTCGTCGAACAGGTCCAGCGCCGCCAGCTCCAGCCGCGCGCGCAGGGCCTGGGCGGCGTCCACCGAGTCGTCGGCCACCTGCTGCCACAGCGCACGCGCGGCCTCGAAGCCGCCGCGCGCCTTCAGCTGCTCGGCGCCGCGGTGGCGCCAGGCCAGCGCCGTCTGCGGCTCGCCAGCGGCCTGCCAGTGCAGCGCGATGGTCAGCGCATCGGCCTCGGGCTGCTCGGCCAGCCACAGCGCGGCCTGGCGGTGCAGCGCGGCGCGCGGCGCGTCGTCCAGGTGCGCCGCCACCGACTGGCGGATCAGGTCGTGCCGGCAGGCCAGCGCGTCGCCGTCGCGGCGCAGCAGGCCGGCGTCCACGGCCTGGCGCGCGGCCTGGTCCCAGGCGGCGGCCCAGGCCGGATCGCAGCGGCCATCGGCGCCCCGCTGCGCGGCCGTGGCCGGCGGGCGCAGCGCCGCCAGCGGCAGCGGCTGCACGGCCACGGCAGCGGCTTCCACCAGGTGGCGCGCCGCAGGCGCCAGGCGGCGCAGCTGGTGCTGCAGCACCTGGTGCACGCGCTCGGGCAAGGCGGTGGCGAGGACATCGGTGGCCGCGGCCGCGTCGGCCGCATCCGCTGCATCCGCTGCATCCGCCAAGGGCAGCCCGGCCGCCACCAGCTGGCCGGCCAGGAAGGGGTTGCCGCCACTCAGCGCATGCAGCCGGGCCAGCTGCCCGGCGTCCAGCGCGCCGGCGTCCCAGCGGCCGCGGCAGGCCTCGGCCAGGGCCTCGGGCGCCAGTGGCGGCACGGCCAGGTCTTCCAGCCGCACGGCGGCACGCAGGCCATCCAGCGCCTGGGCCAGCGAGGGGCCGATCTCGTGCGGCCGCGCCGCGGCACGCCAGCGCAGGCGGCCGCCGTGGGCCAGCATCAGCAGCCAGTCGACGGTGGCGGCGTCGCACCACTGCAGGTCGTCGACCAGCAGCAGCGGCGTGATGGCCTCGAAGGCACGGATCAGCGCCTCGGCCAGGCGGGTCTGGGCGGTCAGCGCGTCCAGCGGCGGCAGGGCCTCGTCGGGCGCCAGCTCGGGCAGCACGCGGGCCAGGTCGAGCCGGTACGGGCGCAGCGGGTGGCTGCCCTGGCGCAGCGCACGCTCCAGCAGCGGGATGTGCGGGCGCAGCGCGTCCAGCAGCGGCCGGTACGGCATGGCCTGCAGGCCTTCCAGCCCCTGCAGACAGGGCGCCTGCGGCCACACCTGGCGCAGCAGCGTGGTCTTGCCCACGCCGGGCTCGCCCAGCAGCAGC
This sequence comes from Pseudaquabacterium inlustre, assembly GCF_038066595.1. Taxonomy (NCBI): domain Bacteria; kingdom Pseudomonadati; phylum Pseudomonadota; class Betaproteobacteria; order Burkholderiales; family Sphaerotilaceae; genus Pseudaquabacterium; species Pseudaquabacterium inlustre. The sequence goes on along the minus strand of NZ_JBBUTH010000011.1, from coordinate 108,251 downwards.
AGCGCCGGGCTGGGGCTGGCACGCAGGCGGTGCAGTTGCGCGGCGCGGCCGGGCAGGCTGGCATCGGCCTGGGGGGCGGCCTGGGGGGCGGCGGCGCTGGCCGCAACGGCCGGGCTGCCGGGCGCCACCGGGCGGGCCTTGGCGCTGGCGGCCAGCCAGTCAGCCTGCAACTGCGCAGCCTGCTCGTCGCACCACTGGCCGAAGCCGCCATAGCCCGGCAGGCGCCACAGCGGCAGCCAGCGCTCGGGCTGCAGCCGGGCCAGCGCGGCCGCATCACCCTGCTGCTGGGCCTGGCGCAGCGGGTCCAGATCGGTGGGCAGGTCGAGCCGCAGGCGCGCGCGCTCGGTCTGCAAGGCGCTGTCCTGGCCCCAGTCGGCCAGCAGGCGCTTGGCGCGGTGCAGGTTGATGCGCAGGTGGTGCAGCGCATCGGCCGGCGCGGCGTCGGGCCAGAACACCAGGGCCAGGCGCTCGCGCGACATCCAGCCGGGCTGCGTGGCCAGCACCAGCAGCAGCGCGGCCGGCAGCGTCAGCGGCAGCGGCCGGGCGGGCTGGCCCGGCACCAGCCAGGCGGGGTCGTCGTGCAGCAGGCGCAGCATGGGGCCGCAGTGTCGCCCAAGCCCGGAGCCGGCCGCCGGCGTGCGCGACAGGCCGCTCAGCGCCCGCGCCGGGCCAGGCGGCGCGCCAGCAGCAGGCCGCCACCCAGCATCAGCGCCCAGCTGCCGGGCTCGGGCACGGCGGCCGCCGTGCCGTACTGGATGTGATCGACCTCGATGCCACCCGAGCTGTTGGCGATGCGGATCGAGCGGATGCCGCCGTCGAACTGCACGCCGAAGAAGCGGTCTTCGCCCGTGGTGGCGCCGAAGGAGTTGTCCGCGATGCCCGTGGCCGAGATGCTGCCCAGGCTCTGGCCATCGGCACCCACGGCGCTGAAGGTGATGGTGCCGCCGCCATCGGTCCACACCAGGCCGAAGGCCGTGGGCAGCGGGCCGGCGCCCTGGTAGGTGAAGGTGAGGCCGAAGCTGCCGGCGCCATCGAACCAGCTGACGCAACGGCCGGCGGTCTGCGGCCCGCAGGTGCCGTCGATGACGCCGTCATCGGCATCCACGGCATCGCGCGCGCCGGCAAAGCCAACGTCCAGCAGCAGGCCGCGGCTGGCGGCCAGGCTGGCATCGAGGCTGCGGTCTTCCAGCGTCTCCAGCAGGGTGGCGACCCCACCGGCGTAGAAGCCGGCCGGGACGTCGGCCGCCGAGAGGTAGGCCGTAGGGCCGAAGAACACCGGTGCGGCCGCCTGGGCAGAGGTGGCGGCCGCCATGGCCAGGGCAGCGGTGAGCAGGGCGGGGCTGCGGAAGCCGGTTGAGTTGGGGCGCATGCCGTGAGGGCCGTTCAGGCCGTGGGATTGGAATGCCACCATGCTGGCCAGCCGCCGTCTCCCCACCGTCTCAAAGGCGGCGGTGCCGGCCCCCCGTTCGTGGGGCAGCAGGGCAGCATGCGGCTGCCGCTACAGTGCGGCCATGCCCGCCCCGCGCATCCCGCCCATCGCCAACCTGCAGGCCTTCGAGGCCGTGGCGCGGCTGCGCAGCGTGAGCGGCGCGGCCGACGAGCTGGCGGTGACGCCCAGCGCGGTGAGCCACCGCATCCGCCAGCTCGAATCGCAGCTGGGCCGGCGGCTGTTCGCGCGCAGCGACTACAGCCTCAGCCCCGACGGCGCGGCCTACCTGGCCCAGGTGCGCGTGGGCCTGCAGGCGCTGGCCCAATTGCCCGGCCGCGAGGCGCCGGCCCCGGCGGTGGCGCGGCTGCGCCTGGCGGTGACGCCCACCTTCTCGCGCCAGATCCTGCTGCCGCGCCTGGCCGCCTTCCGCCATGCCTACCCCGAGGTGGACCTGGTGATGCAGGTGGCCATTCCGCTGGCCGACATGAAGGCCGAGGAGGCCGACCTGGAGATCCGCTTCGGCACCGGGCCCTACAGCGGCGTGGAGCAGGTGCGCATCCTCAGCGACCAGGTCACGCCCGTGTGCAGCCCGGCCTACGAGGCCGAGGTGGGCCCGTTCGACGGCCACTTCGAGACCGCCGACGATGTGGCGCGCGTGCGCCTGATCCGCAGCCCGCTGGTGCCCTGGGGCCCGTGGTTCCAGGCCTGCGGCATCGCGCTGCCCGAGCCGCGCGAAGGCGCGCAGTTCAACGACGTGGGCCTGATGCTGGACGCCGCGGCCGCCGGCTTCGGCGTGGCGCTGACGCGCCTGAAACTGGCCGCCGACTGGCTGGACAGCGGCCGCCTGGTGCGCCTGTCGCCCCGGGCGGTGGACTCGCCCTTCCACCACTGGCTGTGCTGGAAGCCCGGCACGCTGGCGCGCTGGGAGTGCCAGGCCTTTGCCGACTGGCTGACACGGGCGCTGGCCGGCAGCTGAACAGCGGCTGAACGCGTGAAAAAGCTTCACGCCGCACCGGCCCAGATTTCACGCCCCGACATGGGGCTGCCACGCACCATCTCGCCCCGGCGCGGCCGGATTTGACCCCGCCCCCCTGCCGCACGGGCAGGGCGGGCACCACGGTGCGCCGCGGGCCGGCCGTGGTGGTGTGTCGTCTCGCTCCATTCCAACCGATTTGCGAGGAGACACGGCCATGATCTGGCAGCAGGTGTACGACCCCTTCCACAACATGTGGATCTCGACCGCGCTGGCGGCCATCCCCGTGGTGGTGATGCTGGTGGCGCTGGGCTTTCTGCATATCAAGGCGCACATCGCCGCGGGCCTGGGCCTGGTGGCGGCCTTCGGCGTGGCGGTGTTCGGCTACGGCATGCCGGTGGGCCTGGCGGGCAACGCGGCCTTCTTCGGCGGCCTGACCGGCCTGCTGCCGATCGGCTGGATCGTGCTGAACATCATCTTCCTGCAGCAGCTGGCCGAAGGCAACGGCAGCTTCAAGATCCTGCAGGACTCGCTGTCGGGCATCACCGAAGACCGCCGCCTGCAGCTGCTGCTGATCGCCTTCTGCTTTGGCGCGTTCTTCGAGGGCGCGGCGGGCTTCGGCACGCCGGTGGCAGTGACCGCCGGCATCCTGATCGGCCTGGGCTTCAGCCCGCTGGCGGCCTCGGGCCTGTCACTCATCGCCAACACCGCGCCGGTGGCCTTCGGCGCGCTCGGCACGCCGGTGATCACGCTGGCCAAGGTGCATGGCTACGACCTGATGGCGGTGACGGCCATGATCGGCCGCCAGCTGCCCTTCTTCAGCCTGCTGGTGCCGTTCTGGCTGATCTGGGCCTTTGCCGGCCGCAAGGCGATGTGGGAGATCTGGCCGGCCATCCTGGTGACGGGCCTCTCCTTCGCGATCCCGCAGTACCTGGTCAGCAACTTCATCGGCCCCGAGTTGGTGGACATCATCGCGGCCCTGGTCAGCATGGTGTGCCTGGTGGGCTTCCTGAAGTTCTGGCAGCCCAAGAAGATCTGGACCTCGCCCAGCCTGAAGGGCCACGAGACCGATGGCGGCACGGCCAAGCCGGCCACGGTGATCGTCAAGCACAGCCCGCAGGCCCTGCTGCGCGCCTGGACGCCCTGGCTGATCCTGACCGTGGCGGTGTTCGTGTGGGGCCTGCCGGCGGTGAAGACGGCGCTCAACGACCTCTGGGCGCCCAAGTTCCCGATCGGCGGCCTGCACAACCTGATCGAGAAGGTGCCGCCGGTGGTGACCAAGCCGCACAAGGAAGCCGCGGTGTACGTGCTGAACGGCCTGTCGGCCACCGGCACCGGCATCCTGCTGTCGGCCATCGTCGGCGCGCTGGTGATGGGCTACAGCCTGGTGGAGATCGTGCGCACCTTCTTCCGCACGCTGTGGCTGGTGCGCACCTCGCTGCTGACCATCGTGCTGATGCTGGCACTCGGCACGCTCACGCGCTTCTCGGGCACCGACACCACGCTGGGCCTGGCCTTTGCCGGCACCGGCGTGCTGTATCCGTTCTTCGGCACGCTGATGGGCTGGATCGGGGTGGCGATGACCGGCTCGGACACGGCGTCGAACGTGCTGTTCGGGGGCATGCAGAAGGTGGCGGCCGAGCAACTGGGCTTGAGCGGCAACCTGATGGGGGCGGCCAACTCGTCGGGCGGTGTGATGGGCAAGATGATCGATGCGCAGTCGATCGTGGTGGCCTCCACCGCCACGCGCTGGTTCAACCATGAAGGCGACATCCTGCGCTATGTGTTCTTCCACTCGATCGCGCTGGCCTGTCTGGTGGGCTTGTTCGTGACGCTGCAGGCGTATGTGTGGCCGTTCACGTTGATGGTGATCCACTGACCTTCATGATGTCTTGAGCGTGCTGCTTCGCTGGTCTGGTCTTCCCATGGCTCCTTGCAGCGCGCCGGGATTTCGCCCCGGCGGGCGACCCACTTTCTTTTCGCGAAAAGAAAGTGGGCAAAGAAAGCGCTCTCCAAACTTTCCGACACCGCACTGCTGTTCTTCGGGCATCGAGGCGGGCGCCTCGCCCGCCCGGCGGGCTCGAACATAGCCAGCCGGAAGCGAATTGGGCCATTCCCAGGCCAAGCCCCCCCGGTCAAGACTTGCGCGCGGAACGCCGCAGGGCACGGGGGCTGCCAGAGCGGTGCGATCCGACGGCCTTGCCATCGGCGGCCGCGCATCCTCGTTCAAGCCCTTGTCCGGCAGCCTGTTCGAGCCCGCCGGGCGGGCGAGGCGCCCGCCTCGGTGGTGGACGGGCAGCAGGGCGTGGCCGGAAAGTTTGGAAGCGTTTCTTTGGGTCCTTTCTTGTCGCGACAAGAAAGGACCTCGCCAGCCGGGCGAGACCGGCGGGCTGCACCGAGAAATGGGAAAGCCAAGCCGCGCAGCGCCAACGAACCCCATTGCCCACACCAAAGGCAAAACCGCTTTGCACCCAGGCGGCCAACACGGCCGCAATCCGTGCGTACAGTTGCGCCACCCGTCAGGCCACCCCCGCCTGACCCCTGGAGACCCGAGATGAACGCCCCGACGCCCGCCACGGCCCTGACGCCCGCGACCGCCGCCGACACCGCACCCGTCGACCGCGCCGCGCGTGCAGAACGTCAACGCGAGGTGGTGGCCGCCCTGTCGAAGCACCTGCCGACCCACGCCCTGCTGTGGCAGAGCGAGGACACCGTGCCCTACGAGTGCGACGGCCTCACCGCCTACCGCGAGCGGCCGCTGGTGGTGGCCCTGCCCGAGACCGAAGACCAGGTGGCCGCGGTGCTGAAGGCCTGCCACGCACTGCAGGTGCCGGTGGTGGCGCGCGGCGCCGGCACGGGTCTCTCGGGCGGCGCCATGCCGCACGCGCTGGGCGTGACGCTGGCGCTCGCCAAGTTCAACAAGATCGTCCAGGTCGACCCCGTCAGCCGCACGGCCGTGGTGCAGTGCGGCGTGCGCAACCTGGCCATCAGCGAGGCGGCCGCGCGCTACGGCCTGTACTACGCGCCCGACCCCAGCAGCCAGATCGCCTGCACCATCGGCGGCAACGTGGCCGAGAACTCCGGCGGCGTGCACTGCCTGAAGTACGGCCTCACGGTGCACAACGTGCTGAAGGTGCGCGGCTACACGGTCGAGGGCGAGGCCATCGAGTTCGGCGGCGATGCGCTGGACGCACCCGGCCTCGACCTGCTGGCCGTGGTGGTGGGCAGCGAGGGCATGCTGGCGGTGATCACCGAGGTCACGGTCAAGCTCACGCCCAAGCCGCAGGTGGCGCGCTGCATCATGGCCAGCTTCGACGACATCCGCAAAGCCGGCGACGCGGTGGCCGCGGTGATCGCCGCCGGCATCATCCCGGCCGGTCTGGAGATGATGGACAAGCCGATGACCGCCGCGGTGGAAGACTTCGTCCACGCCGGCTACGACCTGACGGCCGAGGCCATCCTGCTGTGCGAGAGCGACGGCACGCCCGAAGAGGTGGAAGAAGAGATCGGCCGCATGCTGGCGGTGCTGAAAGGCTGCGGCGCCACGCAGCTGACCGTCAGCGAGAACGAGGCCCAGCGCATGCGGTTCTGGAGCGGGCGCAAGAACGCCTTCCCCGCCAGCGGCCGCATCAGCCCCGACTACATGTGCATGGACAGCACCATCCCGCGCAAGCGCCTGGCCGACATCCTGATCGCCATTGCCGAGATGGAGAAGAAGTACCAGCTGCGCTGCTGCAACGTGTTCCATGCAGGCGACGGCAACCTGCACCCGCTGATCCTGTTCGATGCCAACGACCCCGACCAGATGCACCGCTGCGAGCTGTTCGGTGCCGACATCCTGGAGACCAGCGTGGCCATGGGCGGCACGGTGACGGGTGAGCACGGCGTGGGCGTGGAGAAGCTGGCCAGCATGTGCGTGCAGTTCAGCCCCGAGGAACGCGGGCAGATGCTGGCGCTGAAAGCCGCCTTCGATCCCGCCGGCACGCTGAACCCCGGCAAGGTGATCCCCACGCTGCACCGCTGTGCCGAGTACGGAAAGATGCACGTGAAGAAGGGCCTGCTGCCCTTCCCTGAACTGGAGCGGTTCTGATGAGTGAGCAAGCGCAGCGCGACAAGGCGCTGAACCGCCTGATCGACCAGGTGCGCGGCGCGCGCAGCGACCGCCTGGCGCTCAACATCACCGGCGGCAACACCAAGGCTTTCTACGGCGGGCCGGTGAGCGGCATGGCGCTGGACGTCAAACCGCTGGCCGGCATCAGCGCCTACGAGCCCAGCGAGCTGGTGGTCACCGCACGCGCCGGCACGCCGCTGGCCGAGCTGGAGGCCGCGCTGGCCGAGCGTGGCCAGTGCCTGCCCTTCGAGCCGCCGCGCTTCACGGTGTCCGGCGCCACACAGGGCACCGTGGGCGGCATGGTCGCCGCCGGCCTGGCCGGCCCCAGCCGTGCCGCCGTGGGCAGCGTGCGCGACTACGTGCTGGGTGCCACGCTGCTGAACGGCCGCGGCGAGTTGATGAGCTTCGGCGGCCAGGTGATGAAGAACGTGGCCGGCTACGACGTCAGCCGGCTGCTGGCCGGCTCGATGGGCACGCTGGGCGTGATCTGCGAGGTCAGCCTGAAGGTGCTGCCGGTGCTGCCGGCCAGCATCACGCTGCGCTTCGAGTGGGACGAGGCCACGGCGCTGAAGAAGCTCAATGAATGGGGCGGCCAGCCGCTGCCGATCAACGCCAGCGCCTGGTGGAGCGGCATGCTGGTGCTGCGCCTGAGTGGTGCCGCGGCGGCCGTGCAGTCGGCCCGCCAACGCCTGGGCGGCGAGGTGGTGGACGAGGCCCTGGCCGCGCCGTTCTGGCAGGGCTTGCGCGACCAGGCGGACGAGTTCTTCGTCGGCGCGCACAAGGCCGTGGCCGGCGGCGCCACGCTGTGGCGGCTGTCGGTGCCGCAGACCGCGCCGGTGATCCCGTTCTCGGGCGAGCACCTGGTGGAATGGGGCGGCGCCCAGCGCTGGGTGGCCACCACCACGCCGGCGGCCAAGATGCACGAGGCGGCAGCCCGCGTGGGCGGCCATGCCACGGCCTTTGCCGGGGGCGACAAGTCGGCCGGCGCCTTCACGCCGCTGGCACCGGCCGTAGCGGCCATCCACCGCCGCCTGAAGGACGCCTTCGATCCCGACCGGCTGTTCAACCGCGGCCGGCTGTTCGCCGAGGAGTGACACGCCCAATGCGCGACATCACGCTGGACATGGCGACGTATTACCGCGAGCGGGCGGCGTACTACGAACGCGTGTACTTCAAGCCCGAACGCCAGGACGACCTGCGTGCGATGGAGGCCTGGCTGCCCACGCAGTTCGCCGGCCGCAGCGTGCTGGAGATCGCCTGCGGCACTGGCTGGTGGACGCCGCACGGCGCGCGCGACGCCGCGCTGTGGCTGGCCACCGACCTGAACCCCGAGACCATGGCCGTGGCACGCAGCAAGGCCCTGCCGGCCAGTGTGCAGTTCGCCGAGGTGGATGCCTACAGCTTCGCCCAGGTCGAGGGCCAGACCTTCGACGGCGCCTTCGCCGGCTGCTGGTGGAGCCACGTGCCGCTGGAGCGCCTGGGCGGCTGGCTCGAAGCCCTGCACGCCCGGCTCAAGCCCGGCGCGCGCGTGGTGTTCCTCGACAACAGCTACGTGCAGACCAGCAGCACGCCGATCAGCCGCCGCGATGCCGAGGGCAACACCTACCAGGACCGCACGCTCGACGATGGCTCGGTGCACGAGGTGCTGAAGAACTTCCCGAGCGCCGACGAGGCCATCGCCCAGTTGGGCCCGCGTGCGCGCGACGCGCAGTGGATCGCCCACACCCACTACTGGATCCTGGCCTACACCCTGGCCTGAGCCCATGCAAACCCATCTCGCCGCCGAATTCCAGGCCAGCCCCGACGGGCAGGCCGCCGAGGCCATCCTGCGCAAGTGCGTGCACTGCGGCTTCTGCACCGCCACCTGCCCCACCTACCAGCTGCTGGGCGACGAGCTCGACGGCCCGCGTGGACGCATCTACCTGATCAAGCAGGTGCTTGAAGGCGCCACGCCCACGCGCGCCACCCAGCAGCACCTGGACCGCTGCCTGACCTGCCGCAACTGCGAGAGCACCTGCCCCAGCGGCGTGCAGTACGGCCACCTGGTCGACATCGGCCGGCGCATCGTGGAAGAGAAGGTCGAGCGCCCGGCCAAGGAACGCGCCGTGCGCTGGCTGCTGAAGGAAGGCCTGAACTCGCCGCTGTTCGGCACCGCCATGGCGCTGGGCCGCGCCGTGCGCCCGCTGCTGCCCGGCACGCTGAAGGACAAGGTGCCCGGCGCCAAGCACCCGCGCGCCAGCCAGTGGCCGCAGCGCGAGCACCCGCGCAAGGTGCTGATGCTGATGGGCTGCGTGCAGCCGGCCATGCTGCCGAACATCAACTCGGCCACCGCCCGCGTGCTGGACGCCTGCGGCATCCAGACCCTGGTGGCCGACGAGGCCGGCTGCTGCGGCGCCATCCGCGAGCACCTGAACGACCATGCCGGCGGCCTGGCCGACATGAAGCGCAACATCGACGCCTGGTGGCCGCATGTGGCCGGCCTGAGCGGCCACGGCGCCGTGGAAGCCATCGTGATGAACGCCAGCGGCTGCGGCGTGACGGTCAAGGACTACGGCCACGCGCTGGCCCACGACCCCGACTATGCCGACAAGGCCGCGCGGATCAGCGCCCTGACGCGCGATGTGAGCGAGCTGCTGCCCGACCTGCTGCCCACGCTGAAGAGCAAGCTGGGGCAACGGCGCGTCAGCGCCGCCCAGGGCGTCACGCTGGGCTACCACCCCCCGTGCACGCTGCAGCACGGGCAGAAGCTCAAGGGCGGCGTGGAGGCCGCCTTCCGCGACCTGGGCCTGAACATCGCCACCACACAGGACAGCCACCTGTGCTGCGGCTCGGCCGGCACCTACAGCGTGCTGCAGCCCGAGCTGAGCCACCAGCTGCGCGACGACAAGCTGGGCCACCTGGCCGAGCTGAAGCCGGCGGTGATCCTCAGCGGCAACATCGGCTGCATCCAGCACCTGCAAAGCGGCACGGCCACGCCGGTCAAGCACTGGGTGGAATGGCTGGACGAGGCGCTGGCCTGAGCGCCCGGCGGGCCGCCCAGCGGCCGCTGATCGCGAACCAGCCCAGCGCCGCCAGCGCATAGCCGGCGCCGGCCAGCAGCAGCGGCCACGGCGGCGTGCTGAACGCGAACAGCCGGCCCACCGCCGGCACGCACAGCACCACGGCCAGCAGCAGCGCGGTGCCGGCGCTGATCCAGCCGAAGGCGCGGTTCCAGGGCTGGCCCGCGCCGCCGCCCGGCGCCCAGCGCCGGTTGGCCTGGATCAGCGCCAGGTTGCCCAGCACCAGCACCGTGAAGGCCAGCGCACGGGCCACCTCGTCCTGCCCGGTGGCCGTGCGGCCGTGCAGGTAGGCCAGCAGCACCAGGCCCAGCAGGCCCGCGCCCTGCACGCCCCCGCGCCACAGCAGCGCCGCATCGAACAGCCGGGCCTCGGCGGGGCGCGGCGGCGCGCGCATGGCCGCGGGCTCCAGCGGCTCGGCCTCGAAGACGATGGCGCAGGCCGGGTCGATGATCAGCTGCAGGCTGAGGATGTGCACCGGCATCAGCACCATCGGCCAGCCCAGCAGCAGCGGCACCACCGACAGCCCGACGATGGGCACATGCACCGCCAGCACGAAGGCGATGGCCTTGCGCAGGTTGGCGAACACGCGCCGGCCATGCCGCACCGCGGTGAGCAGCGCGCCGAAGTCGTCGGCCAGCAGCACCAGCGCGGCGGCCTCGCGCGCCACATCGGTGCCGCGCGCGCCCATGGCCACGCCGATGTGGGCCGCCTGCAGGGCCGGCGCGTCGTTGACCCCGTCGCCGGTCATCGCCACGGTGTCGCCGCGGGCGCGGAAGGCCTGCACCAGCCGCAGCTTCTGCTCGGGCTGCACGCGGCAGAACACGCAGGTATCGGCCAGGCGCGCGGCCAGCGCGGCATCGTCCAGGCGGTCGAGCTCGGGGCCGGTGAGCGGTGGCGCGCCGCCGTCCAGTCCGGCCTGGCGCGCAATGGCCAGCGCGGTGTGCGGGTGGTCGCCGGTGATCATCACCACGCGAATGCCGGCGGCCCGGCACTCGGCAATGGCCGCCGGCACCTCGGGGCGCAGCGGGTCGGCCAGGCCCACCAGGCCGACGAAGGCGAAGTCGAAGTCGTGCTGGCCCGGCGGCAGCGCGCCCGCCCGGGCGATGGCCCGCGCCACGCCCAGCACGCGCAGGCCCTCGGCGGCCAGGCGCGCCACCTGGGCAGCGATGTGGGCGCGCTGCGCATCCGGCAGGTGGCACAGGTCGACGATGGCCTCGGGCGCGCCCTTGGCCGCCACCAGCAGGTCCTGCCGGTCGGGCGAGCGCCACACGCGCGACATGGCCAGCAGCTGCGGCGACAGCGCGTAGTCGTCCACCAGGGTCCAGTCGGCATGCAGGTGCTCGGTGCGGGCCAGGTGGTGCTGCCCGGCCTCGCCGATGGCCTGCTCCATCGGGTCGAAGGCACGGCGGTGGCTGGCCAGCACGGCGTACTCCAGCAGCGCATGCACCGCCTCGGGCAGGCCGGGCGGGCCATCGGCGGCCTGGGGCCGAGCGGCGCCGTCGGCCCACAGCTGGCGCACGGCCATGTGGTTGCGCGTCAGCGTGCCGGTCTTGTCCACGCACAGCACGGTGGTGGCGCCCAGCAACTCCACCGCCGGCATGCGGCGGGCCAGCACCTGCTCGCGCGCCAGGCGCCAGGCGCCCAGGCCGAGGAAGATGGTCAGCACCACCGGCAGTTCCTCGGGCAGGATGGCCATGGCCAGCGTCAGCCCGGCCAGCAGGCCGTGCAGCCAGTCGCCGCGGGTCAGGCCCCAGGCACCGGCCAGCGCGGCCGCCAGTGCCAGGCCCCCGGCGGCCACCCAGGTGACGATGCGCTGCGTCTCGCGCTGCACCGGCGTGGGCTCGGCCGGCTGGGCGCGCAGCGAGGCGCCGATGCGCCCCAGCGCGCTGCGCGGACCGGTGGCGCACACCTCGCCCTGCCCGCTGCCCTGCGTGACCAGGGTGCCGGCAAAGGCCAGCACCGGCGCCGTGGCGCCCGCCACTGGCTTGGCCACCGGCAGGCTCTCGCCGGTGAGCAGCGATTCGTCGATGGCCAGGTTCGAGGCCGCGCGCAGGCGCAGGTCGGCCGGCACGCGGTCGCCCTCGGCCAGCAGCACCAGGTCGCCGGTGACCAGCTCGCGTGCGGCCACGCGCTGCGGCCGGCCGTCGCGCAGCACCAGCGCGCGCGGGCTGGACAGCTCGCGCAGCACCTCCAGCGAGCGCTCGCTGCGCCGCTTCTGCACCACCGTGATGCCCACCACCACGGCCACGAAGCCCAGCAGCATCAGCGCCTCGTGGCGGTCGCCCAGCGCCAGGTAGATCGCGCCGCAGGCCGCCAGCAGCAGGAACATCGGCTCCAGCAGCACCTCGCGCAGCAAGCCGGCAGCCCCGCGGCGCGGTGGCGCCGGCAGCTCGTTGGGGCCTTGGGTGGCCAGGCGGCGCACGGCCTCGTCGGTGCACAGGCCGGCCGGATCGGTGGCCGGGCCGGAAAAGGGTTCAGGCATCCCGGCCAGCATACCGGGCGGCCGGTCCTCAGGTGATGCGCATGCTCAGTCCGGGCAGGCGATCGATGTGGATCTCGATCAGGTCGCCGCGCACCACCGGGCCCACGTTCTCGGGCGTGCCCGAGTAGATGATGTCGCCGGGGAACAGCTCGTTGGCCTCGGACAGCTTGGCGATCTGCTCGGCCACGCTCCAGATCATGTGGCGCAGCGTGGCGTTCTGCTTGGTCACGCCGTTGACCCTGAGCCAGATCGCGCCATCGGTGTAGTGCCCCACCTGGGCCACCGGGTGGATGGCGCCGATGGGCGCCGAGCGGTCGAAGCTCTTGCCGATCTCCCACGGTTTCTTCTCGTCGCCCATGGCGCGCTGCAGGTCACGCCGGGTCATGTCCAGGCCCAGGCTGTAGCCGAACACATGCTCCAGCGCGCTGGCCGCCGGGATGTTGCGCCCGCCCTTGCCGAGCGCCACCACCAGCTCCACCTCGTAGTGGTAGTTCTTGGTCAGCGACGGATAGGGGTGATCGGCCACCGTGCCGGGCACCAGCAGCTGGATCGCGTCGGACGGCTTCTGGAAGAAGAACGGCGGCTCGCGCGTGGGGTCGCTGCCCATCTCGCGCGCATGGGCGGCGTAGTTGCGGCCGATGCAGTAGATGCGCCGCACCGGAAACACCATCGCGCTGCCCACGATGGGCAGCACCGGCTGCGCCACCTGGAAGGGCATGGCCGGCCGGTCTTGGCCGGTGACCGGCGTGGCGCAGCCCAGCAGCGCGCCGCTGGCGGCGGCGGCGCCGGTGGCCAGCCAGGTGCGGCGCGGCGTCGGGAAGGCGATGTCATCGGGCATGTCAGGACTCCAGCGTGACGGGGCAGTGGCGCAGCGTAGCGGCCCGCCGCACGGCCCGGGCTGAGGGAATCCACGCGGATGGCGGACCTGCGACAGGGCACCCCGGCTGCCCGTCACGCGCCATGCCCCCTGAAGCGGGGACACGGCTGGTTACGGCGAGCCTGCCAAGTCTGCGTAGCATCCGCCCGCCGCGGCAGGGGAGTGCCGCGGTGTTGTTCCACAAGAGGGAGGCACCATGTGCATTCGTTCGGGCCGCGCCATGCCGCGGCACCTGCTGTCGCGCGCCGTGCAGGCCGCGACCCTGGCCACCAGCCTGCTGGCCGGCAGCGCCGCCACCGCGGCCACGCCAGTGATGACCGTCACCCAGCTCAACGTCTACCGTGACGGCACGTCCGCCGACTGGCTGCTGGGCAACAGCCGCTGGCTGGCCGACGGCTTCGACAACGGCAACGCCCTGGTGGGCCCGGCCTACACCGGCACCACCACCGCGGCGCTGTACCAGTTGCGCGGCACCGATGCGGGCATCGACCCGGCGACGCTGGCCTGGGAGGCCGACAGCGCCCTGCACCTGGACGCGACGCACGCCGCGCTGTCCACCAACGCGCTGGGCCAGCAGGGCCGTTCGGTGCGCCTGGTGCTGGGCACCAGCAACGCCGAGTGGCAGCAGGGTTTCGTGCAGTCGCGCAGCTTCGCGGCGTCGATCCGGCTGTCGCTGGACAGCCTGCCGGGTGTGGGCCAGAGCTTCGGCCTGCGCTTCACCGACGGCTTCTCGAACAACAACGACTATGCCGAGCTGTCGGTGTTCCGCGACGGCCAGGGCACCTGGCTGCAACTGCGCAAGCAGGACTTCGCGCTGGGCAGCATCACCCCCATCGCCACGGTCGCGCTCGCGCCGGTGGCCAACGCCGCGCAGCTGGTGCTGTCGCTGGCGCACGGTACGCCGGGCGGCAGCCTGATCTCGGGCAGCTACAACTTCGCGGACGCCAGCGGTGCCTTGCTGAGCCCGAGCTTCACCGGCCTGGGCAGCGTCCTGGCCTTCAACGGCGAGAACGCCACCCGCCTGGAACTGCGCGCCACGGCCCCGGTGCCCGAGCCCGCCAGCGCGCTGCTGCTGGCCGGCGGCGGCCTGCTGCTGGCGGCGCGCCGCGCGCTGCGCCAGCGCCGCATGGCCTGACCCCGCCGCGCCGGCGTTGACCAGGCGCCGGCTATTCGCCGGCCCAGGTCAGCGTCACCAGGCTGGCCGGTGGCACGGCCTGGGTGAAGCGCCGGCCGGCCTCATCGCGCACCGCCACGGCCTGGGCCTGAGCGGACGAGTTGACGAGTACCAGCACGCGCGAGCCGTCGTCGGCGTTGCGGAAGGCCACACTGCGCAGCGCCGGGCCGCTGGCCGCATCCACCGGGCCGGCGGCATCGGTGGAGGCGATGCGCTGCGCGCCCGGCCGCACGAAGCGGCTGGCATGGGCCAGCACGTAGTACTCCATGTTGCGCGTGACGGCGCCGCTGCGGCTGTCGATCGTGACCACGCCGCGGCAGTCCTTGCAGCCGCCTTTGTGCGGGCCGAACTGCTCGTCGAGCGCCAGGTTCCACATCAGCACGCCGCGGGCGCCGCCGCGCACCGCGCCCACCACCAGATGGCGCGCCAGCCAGGGCAGGGTTTCGGGCCAGTGCGGCTTCCACTCGCCGCCCGAGCATTCGGTGAACCAGCCGTCCTTGTCGGGGAACTCGGCCTGCAACTGGGCCTGCACCGCCACGTCGCCGGCATAGCAGTGCCAGCCGATGCCGCTGACCACGGCACGCGCGGCGGGGTCGCTGAGTACCGCGCGCGGCGATTGCGGCTCGTCCCAGTTGTGGTCCCAGTCGATGATCTGCGGGGAGACGACGCGTGCCTCAGTGCGCGCCTTCAGCAGCGGGCCCAGTTGATCGGCCAGCAGGCGGATGCGCTGCGGCGGCATCAAGCGCATGCCGGGGTAGTCGTCGGGCTCGAAGTGCGGCTCGTTCTGCACGGTCAGCGCGAAGATCGGCACGCCCTCGGCGCGCATGGCGTCCACGTACTTCAGCAGGTAGCGGGCAAAGGGGCCGTAGGCGTCGTCGCGCAGCGTGCCCTTGATCAGGCTGCCGCTGGTCTTCATCCAGGCCGGCGCGCTCCAGGGCGAGGCCATCACCTGCAGGGCCGGGTTGATGGCCAGCGCCTGGCGCATCACCGGCAGCACATCGTCGCGGTTGGGGGCCAGCGAGAAATGGGTCAGCCCGGGGTCGCTCGACACGCCCGGCGGCAGATCGTTCAGGCTGTAGTGGTGGCGCGAGAAGTCGGACGCGCCGATGGTCAGGCGGGTGAGGTCGAAGCCCACGCCGGGCTGGCCCGCGCCGCTGTCTGCGCGGCTGTCTGCGCGGCCGAACAGTTCGCGCAGCAGGGCCTCGCGCTGCGGTGCGCTCATGCGGTGCTGGATCAGCCAGGCCGAGGCATCGGTCATCGACGCGCCGAAGCCGGCCATGCGCTGGTGGCGCTGCGTGGCGTCCACGCTGATCTGCAGCGTTCCCGCCGCATCGGCCGCATCGGCCACACCGTCGCGTCGGATCGGCACATCGGCGTTGCGCGCCAGCAGCTGGGTCTTGTCGCCGGTGGTGATCCACACCGCAGCGGTGGGCGTGACGGCCGGCGGCGTGGCCGCGCAGCCGGCCAGGGCGGCGACCAGCGCCACGGGGGTGCACAGCGCCACGGTGCGCCAAGAAGCCAGCGTCATCGGATGTCCTGCAGCAGGGGCTTCGCGGCCATCGCCGCATCGGCCCGGGGCGCCGCGCAGTGCGCGGCGATGAAGTCGGCCTGCGTGGGCATCACCGCCACGCACTTGCGGATCACGGCCGCGGTGTCCTGCACCAGGGCCACGCTCTCGGCGGCCGGCAGCGTGTCGGCCAGCGGGTGGTGGCCGCGCGGCAGCAGGCCCTGGCCCACCATCACCTGCAGCCAGCTCAGCTCGGCGAACAGCTCCTGCCCATCGCGTTGCAGCCGGCCATGGCCGGCAAACAGCGCCATCTTGCGGCGCAGGCTGGCCGGCACGTCCATCGTGCGGCAATGGCGCCAGAAGGCGCTGTCGTCGCGCTGGGTCAGGTGGTAGTGCAGGATCAGGAAGTCGCGGATGCCTTCGTACTCGGCCGCCATCTGGGCGTTGAACTCGGCCACGTCGGCCGGCTCGAAGCCGCGGTCGGGAAACAGGCTCAGCAGCCGCGTGATGCCGGTCTGGATCAGGTGGATGCTGGTGGATTCCAGCGGCTCGAGAAAGCCGCTGGCCAGGCCCAGCGCCACCACGTTGTGCGTCCAGCCGGCCTGGCGCTTGCCGGCGGCAAAGCGGATGAAACGGGGCTCGGCCAGCGCCGGGCCGTCCAGCCCAGCCAGCAACTGCGCGGCGGCTTCGTCGTCACTGACATGCGCGCTGCTGTAGACATGGCCGTTGCCCACGCGGTGCTGCAGCGGGATGCGCCATTGCCAGCCTGCTGCCTGGGCCGTCGAGCGCGTCATCGGCAGCAGGGGCGCATCCGCCGGGTGCGCACTGGGCACGGCCACGGCGCGGTCGCAGGGCAGCCAGTGTGCCCAGTCGTCGAAGCCCACGCCCAGGGTCTGGGCGATCAGCAGGCCGCGCAGGCCCGAGCAATCGATGAACAGGTCGCCGGCCACGCGCTCGCCGCTGGCCAGTTGCAGCGCCTCGATGAAGCCCTCTTCCACGCCGCCGCCGGCACGCTGCAGCACCTGCACGATGCGACCTTCGGTGCGTTGCACACCCAGGCCTTCTGCCCGCTGGCGCAGGAAGCGCGCGTACAGCCCGGCGTCGAAGTGGAAGGCGTGGGCGATGTCGGCCAGCGGTGAATCGGGCAGATCGGGCCGCGCCCGCAGAAAGCGCCCGGCCGGCGCCGCCGCGGTGTTGATCGAGTAGTCGCCCAACGGCCCGGCCTGGCCCAGCGCACGGGCGCGCAGCCAGTGGTGGTGGAAGGCCACGGCCTCGTCGCGCCCCACCTTGCCGAAGCCGTGGATGTAGCGCTGGCCCAGGCCGCCCCAGTCGACGAACTCGATGCCCAGCTTGAACGTGCCCTGCGTGGCGCGCAGGAAGGCGTCCTCGTCGATGCCCAGCGCCTGGTTGAAGGTGCGCAGGTGCGGGATCGTGGCCTCGCCGACGCCGATGGTGCCGATTTCATCGGACTCGACCACGCGGATGCCCAGCGGCGGCAGCGTGGCATCGCGCCCGCGCAGCAGCACCTGGGCCAGCGCGGCGGCGGCCATCCAGCCGGCCGTGCCGCCGCCGACGATGACGATGGATTGGATCGGCGCGCCGTTCACAGCCGTGCCCCCGTGTCGGGATCGAACAGGCTCAGGCGATCGGCCGCCAGCGCCAGGCGCAGCGGCTGGTCGGTGGCCAGCGGCAGCGCGGCGTGGTCCAGCACGGCCACGGCCTGGCCGGCCACGTCCACCCACACCACCTGGTGGTTGCCCATGGGCTCGATCAGCTGCACCTTGCCCGCCACCGGCCCGTCGGCCGCGATGCGCAGCTGCTCGGGCCGCACGCCCATCACCATCGGCGCGCCGGCGCCCGGTGCGGCGGCGGCAAAGCGGTAGCCCTGCAGGTCCACGCGCCAGCCCGGCGCCTCGAACTGCGCACCCGGCGCGCTGGCATTGAACACGCCGGGCACGAAGTTCATGCCCGGCGCGCCCAGGAAGCCGGCGACGAAGCGGTTGGCCGGGCGCTCGTACACCTCGCCCGGCGCGCCCACCTGCTGGATGCGGCCGCCGCGCATCACCACGATGCGGTCGGCCAGGGTCATGGCCTCCACCTGGTCGTGCGTGACGTAGACCATGGTCGAGCCCAGCGTGCGGTGCAGCAACTTCAGCTCGCGGCGCAGCTCGGTGCGCAGCTGGGCATCGAGGTTGGACAGCGGCTCGTCGAAAAGGAACACCCCGGCCTCGCGCACCAGCGCCCGGCCGATGGCCACGCGCTGGCGCTGGCCGCCCGACAGCTGCGCCGGCTTGCGCGCCAGCAGCGGGCCCAGCTGCAGCATCTGCGCGGCGCGCTGCACGCGGCGCTCGATCTCGGCCTTGGGCAGGCCGGCCACGCGCAGGCCGAAGCTCATGTTGCGCTCCACGCTCATCGTGGGATAGAGCGCATAGCTCTGGAACACCATGCCCACGCCGCGGTCCTTGGGGTCGGCCCAGGTCATGTCGCGCCCGCCGATCAGCAGTTGGCCGTCGGCCACCTCCTGCAGCCCGGCGATGGCGTGCAGCAGCGTGCTCTTGCCGCAGCCCGAGGGGCCCAGCAGCACCAGGAACTCACCCGGTTCGATCTCGAGGTCGAGGCCGGGGATGACCTCGTTGGCGCCGAAGCGGATGCGCAGGCCACGCACGCTGACGCCGGCCGAGGTGGTGGAAGAGGAGACGGAAGACATCTGCAAGACCTAACCCTTCACCGCACCGGCGGCGATGCCGCGCACGAACCAGCGCCCCGACACCAGATAGACCAGCAGCGGCACCGCCGAGGTCAGCAGCGTGGCGGCCATGTTCACGTTGTAGAGCCGCTCGCCGGTGGTGGTGTTGATCACGTTGTTGAGCTGCACCGTCATCGGCAGCAGGTCACGCCCGCCGAACACCAGGCCCAGCAGGTAGTCGTTCCACACGCCGGTGATCTGCATGATGGCGGCCACGATCAGCATCGGCGTGGACATCGGCAGCATCAGCTGCACGAAGATGCGCCAGAAGCCGCCGCCATCGATGCGCGCGGCCTTGAACAGCTCCACCGGCACGCCGGCGTAGTAGTTGCGGAACAGCAGCGTCATCACCGGCATGGCGAACACGGTGTGCACCAGCAGCAGCCCCGGCAGCGAGCCGAACAGGCCCAGCGCCGAGACGATCTTGACCAGCGGCCACACCATCACCTGCACCGGGATGAAGGCGCCCAGCATCAGCAGCCCGAACAGGAACTGCCCGCCGCGCGGCCGCCAGAAGGCCAGCGCATAACCGTTCAACGCGCCCAGCAGGATGGGGATCACCGTGCCCGGCACGGTGATTGCCACCGAGTTCCAGAAGCCCGCGCGCACGCCTTCGCAGGCCAGGCCGGTGCACACCGTTCCCCAGGCATCGGCCCAGGCCTGCAGCGTGGGTGCCGCGGGCCAGGCGAACAGCTGGCCCAGCCGGATCTCGTCCATGGTCTTGAACGAGGTCACCAGCATCACGTACAGCGGCATCGCGAAGAACAGCGCGCAGCTGGCCAGGAAGGCGTAGGACGCCCACTTGCCCGCGTTGACTTGGCTTGGTCTTGGCGTGGCCATCACGGCGCTCATGCATGCCCCCCCGCCGCCAGACGCTGGCCACGGGCACGCCAGTACAGCAGCGGCGCCACGATGGCCAGCACGGTGAGCAGCAGCACGATGGCGCCGGCCGAGGCCAGGGCCAGGTTGGCGCGGCCGAACAGGTGGTCCATGATGAATTTGGCCGGCACGTCGCTGGCCGTGCCGGGGCCGCCCTGGGTCATGGCCACCACGGTGTCGAACAGCTTGATCACCGTGGTGGACAGCAGCACGCCCACGGTGGCCAGCGTGGGCGTCAGCTGCGGCAGCACGATGGACGCATACACCCGCCAGGCCGGAATGCCATCCAGCCGCGCGGCCTTCCACTGGTCTTCGTCGATGCCCCGCAGCCCCGCCAGCACCAGCGCCATCACCAGGCCCGAGGCCTGCCACACGCCGGCGATCACCACGCAGTAGATGACGCGATCGGGGTCGGTGATCCAGTCGAAGCTGAAGCTCTTCCAGCCGGCTTCCTGCAAGGCGCGTTGCAGGCCGTCACCGGGGTTCAGCACCCACTGCCACACCAGGCCGGTGGCCACGAAGCTCAGCGCGTACGGGTAGAGGAACACCGTGCGCCACAGACTCTCGGCGCGCACGCGCTGGTCGATGGCGATGGCCAGCAGCGTGCCGAGTGCGATGACGGTTGCCGTGAACAGCAGGCCGTAGAGCACCAGGTTGTCGGCGGCGTGTTGCCAGCGGGCGTTGTCGAACAGGCGCTCGTATTGCGCCAGGCCGACGAAGTCTTGTTGCGGGAAAGTGCGCGAGCCGGAGACGGACATGCGCAATGTCCAGAGGGTGCTGCCGAGGTAGGCGACCAGCACGGTGGCGGCCATGGGGATGAGGGCGAGCCACGCGGCCATGGTGCGCAGGCGGGGCTTTCGTGCCGTGGGCGCGGTCATGTCCCGCTTCTCCAAAGGCCTGTTGGGCTTGCAGCAGCGCGCCGGGATTTCGCCCCGGCGGGCGACCTACTTTCTCTTTCCGGCGAAAGAGAAAGTAGGCAAAGAGAAGCGCCTTCCAAACTTTCCGACACCACCGAGCATCCTGCTCGGTGCATCGAGGCGGGCGCCTCGCCCGCCCGGCGGGCTCGAACATAGCCAGCCGGAAACGGAATGGGCCACTCCACGGCCAAGCCCCCCCGGTCAAGACTTGCGTCAGGACCGCCGCAGCGCACGAAGCTGCCAGAGCCCCACCATGCGACGGCCATGCCATCGGCGGCAATGCATCCCGAGCCAAGCCCTCGTCCGGCAGCCTGTTCGAGCCCGCCGGGCGGGCGAGGCGCCCGCCTCGATGCTTGAAGAGCAGCTGTGCGTTGTCGGAAAGTTTGGAAGCGCTTTTCTTTCCCCCCTTTCTTTTTCGCGAAAAAGAAAGGGGGTCGCCCGCCGGGGCGAACTCCCGGCGCGGTGCCACGAGCAACGAAGACAACAGGCAAGTCGGCAAACACAGCAAAGCCACTCACTTCAACGCCGAAGCCATGTCCTTCTGCACCTTCTCCACCGCAATATTGCGGTTCCAGTACGCCGTCAGGATGTCGTTCAGCGCCCCGTTCTGATCCGGCGTCAGGTACACCTCGCCATTGGCCAGATGGCGGCTCTTGTCCTTCATGATGGCCAGGCCCTGCTGAGCGCAGATGTCCATGCGGCTGGCGTCCACGTCGGTACGGATCGGGATCGAGCCCTTGCGGATCGCGAACGCCACCTGCGTCGCCGGCTGCGTGATCACGGTCGCCAGCAGCTGCTGCGCCTTCAAGGCATCGGGCTGCGCCGTCTTCGGGAACACCAGCACATCGCCCTGGATGATGTAGGGCGCGGCCGGGCCGAAGCCGGGGATGCAGCCGAAGTCGCGCCCGGCCTGCTGGCCGGCCATCGCGAACTCGCCCTTGGCCCAATCGCCCATGAACTGCACGCCGGCGCGGCCGCTGATCAGCATGGCCGTGGCGTCGTTCCAGTTCCGGCCGGGCGAACCCTTGTCCACATAGCCCTGCAGGCGCTTGAAGGCCAGCAGCACCTTCTTCATCGCCTCGCCCTGGATGGCCGCCGGGTCGCGGTCGCGCAGCACCTTCAAATACAGCTCGCGGCCACCCACGTTGGTGAGCATGGCGGTGAACACGATGCTCTCCTGCCAGGCCTGGCCGCCATGGGCCAGCGGCACCAGGCCGGCGGCCTTGAGCTTGTCGAGCGCGGCGAACAGTTCATCCACGTTCTTCGGCTCGGCGGCGATGCCGGCCTGCTTGAACGCGGCCTTGGAATAGAAGATCCAGGTGGGCATGTGGATGCTCACCGGCACGGCCCAGGTGTGGCCGTTGCGCTGGATCACACCCTGCACCGTCTCGGGCAGAAACTGCTTCCAGCCGTCGCGCTGGGCCACCTCGTCCATCGGGTTCAGCAGGCCCTGGTCGATGATGTCGAAGAACTGCCGCGTGGTGTTGAACTGCGCGGCCGTGGGCGGGTTGCCGCCGGCGATGCGGTTGATGGCCACCGAGCGCGCCTGCTCGCCCAGCGCCACCGCCATGTCCACCCAGGTGCCGCCGGCGGCGCGGTACGCCTCGGCCAGCGTGCGCACAGCCGCCGATTCACCGCCCGAGGTCCACCAGTGGATGACCTCGGCACGCGGGCCGGGCTTGGCCGGGCTGGCAGCGGTGGCCGCGGCGGCCGGCTTGGTGCCCTGGGCCTGGGCCGCCGTGGCGCAGGCGGCCAGCAGCACGGGCACGCACAGCGCGCGGCGAAGGAACGATGGATACAGGGCGGATTGGCGCAAGGGCATGGGGCGGGTCTCGGGCACGGCGCTCAGGCCTGGGGCGGCAGGGTGTCTTGGCAGAACTGGCGGTACCAGTGGCCGCTGGCCTTCAGCGTGCGCTGCTGGGTCTGGAAGTCGACGTACGTGATGCCGAAGCGGCGCAGGTAGCCCTCGGCCCACTCGAAGTTGTCGAGCAGGCTCCAGGCGAAGTAGCCCTTCAGTGGCACGCCGGCAGCCAGCGCATCGCGCGCGGCGGCCAGGTGCCGGATCAGGTAGCTCAGGCGCTGGCTGTCGTTCACCGTGCCGTCGGGCAGCATCACGTCGTCGAAGGTGGAGCCGTTCTCGGTGATGTAGATCGGCGGCGGTGCGTAGTCGCGGGCCACGCGGGTCAGCAGCGCGGTCAGGCCCTCGGGCACCACCGGCCAGCCGAAAGCCGTGCGCTCCACGCCATGCACCTCCACCACGCGGGTGGCCAGCGGGTCCTTCAGCGGGTCATGCCCCGCGTCGTGCGTGGCATCGGCCACCACCTCGGGGAAGTAGTAGTTGATGCCCAGGAAGTCGCAAGGCCGTGCGATCTCGTCCAGGTCGCCGGCCACCACGCGCGGCGCGAACGGGCCCAGGCGCTCGATGACGTCGGCCGGGTAGCCGCGGCCATGCAGCGGGTCGAGGAACAGGCGGTTGCGTCCGCCGTCGTGGCGGTGCGCGGCGGCCACGTCGGCCGGGCTGTCGCTGGCCGGGCTGATCGGGTGCAGGCTCAGCGTGATGCCGGCCTGGGCGCCGGGCACGTTGGCGCGGATCACCGGCAGCGCGCGGCCGTGGCTCAGCAGCAGGTGGTGGTGCACCTGCATGGCCAGGCCCAGGTCCTTCACGCCCGGCGCGTGCACGCCATGCTGGTGGCCCAGAAAGGCGGTGCAGAAGGGCTCGTTGTGGGTGATCCAGTGCTTCACCCGGTCGCCCAGCGCGCGGGTGACGATGTCGGTGTAGTCGGCAAAGCGCGCCACGCTGTCGCGCGACATCCAGCCGCCTTCATCTTGCAGGGCCTGCGGCAGGTCCCAGTGGTACAGCGTCACCCAGGGCTGCAGGCCGCGTTCCAGCAGGCCGTCCACCAGGCGCGAGTAGAAATCGAGCCCCGCCTGCACCGCCGCGCCGCGGCCCGTGGGCTGGATGCGCGGCCAGGCGATCGAGAAGCGGTAGGCGTTGGCGCCCAGGCTTTGCAGCAGATCCAGGTCCTGCGGCCAGCGGTGGTAGTGGTCGCAGGCCACGTCGCCGTTGTCGCCGTTCTTCACCTTGCCGGGCGTGTGGCTGAAGCGGTCCCAGATCGATTCGCCGCGGCCGCCTTCGTGCGCGCCGCCTTCGATCTGGAACGAGGCCGTGGCGCAGCCCCAGCGGAAGTCGGCCGGAAAGTCGCCGCGGCGCACGGTGGGCAAAGAGGGGTCGATGGAGAAGTTCATCACCGGATGATGCACGTTTGAAAGCGGTTTCAGAATCGGTTGAAACGCGAGGCGGGACTTCTCAGCGCGGCAGTGTGTCGCAGGCCAGGGCCTCGGGCCAGCGCGCGGCGCCGGCCTCGATGCGGATGTCGGCCACGGTGGCGGTGAACGTGCCCTCGGTGGCCAGGTGGAAGGGCAGGCTCACGCGGCCCAGGTCCAGCCCGCGCGCGGCCAGGCAGGCCAGCGGCAGCACCACGCGCAGGCGCTCGCCCACCGGCTGGCGGCGCAGCCAGGGCGCCAGGTCCACGTCGGCACCGCAATCGCTGCCGCAGCGCATGCCCAGGCGCACCGGCGCGGCGGGCGGCTCGGTCACGCGCAGCGCGAACACCAGCGCCGCCTCGGGGTACACGCCCAGCGCCATCGGCTGCGGCGCCCAGGCCAGGAAGGCGGCCGGGCCGCGCCAGCGCAGCTCGCGCGCATCGTGCTGGGTGAGCAGCTGCGTGGTGCGCGCGGTCAGCAGCGGCTCGGCATCGGCCGGGCGGGCGGGGTCGCGCAGTTGCTGCACGGCATTCGGGTCGTCGGCCAGCGCCATCGGCCGCGTGCGCTGCAGCGCCGGCACCAGGCCCATCAGCTCCAGCCCGTGGCGGCCCTGGGCCTGGCCGGCGCGGAAGATCGGCAGCACCTGGCTGGCGCCGCAGCCGCCGCTGGGCACGGGCGCATCCAGCATCGGCACATCGCCCGGCTGGCCGTAGCGCAGGCCGTGGCCCAGCGCAAACAGCGGCTGCTGGCCGTCGCCAACGTTCAGCGGCGTCTGGCAGGCGCTGCGCGGCCAGCTGAAAGGCAGGCGGCCGCCGGGTGGGTGGGCGATGCCGCCCTGGGCGTCGCGCAGCAGCACATCGACGATGCCGCCGCCCTCGGTGCCGGGCAGCCAGGCGGCGACGAAGGCGTCGCTGAGGTTGATCAGGTCGTTCACGTACAGCGGCCGGCCCGACAGCAGCACCGTCACCACCGGCTTGCCGCGCCCGGCCACGGCCTGCAGCGCGGCCAGGTCTTCGGGATGGCGCGTGGCATGGTGCAGCGTGCCGCTGGGCGGGATGTCGCCGTTGCCTTCGGCATAAGGCTGCTCGCCCACCACCGCGATCACCGCGTCGTAGGCGGCCGGGTCCACACCGCGGCCATCGGCGCTGTGCAGCACGCGCTCTGTGCCCAGCGCCTCGCGCAGCGCGCCCAGCACACTCTGGCCGTTGGGAAAGTCGGCCGCGGTGTTGCCGGTGCCCTGCCAGGTGAGTGACCAGCCGCCGGCCTGCATCGCCACGCTGTCGGCGCCACGCCCCACCACCAGCACGCGCTGGCCGCGCGCCAGCGGCAGCACCTGCGCCTTGTTCTTCAGCAGCACCAGCGATTGCCGCACCGCGCGCCGCGCCAGATCGCGGTGCACCAGGGCCTGGGCATCGCCGTCATGCCGGCCGGCGCCGGGTGGGCGCTCGAACACACCCGCGCGCAGCTTCACACGCAGGATCCGGCGCACCGCGTCGTCGATGCGCGCCATGGGAATCTCGCCGGCTTGCACCTGGGCGATGGTGTTGGCGATGAAGCTTGGCCAGTCCTCCGGCACCATCACCAGGTCAATGCCGGCGTTGATGGCCTGGGCGCAGCGGTCATCCTGGCAGCCACGCACCTGGCCGATGCCGTTCCAGTCCGACACCACCAGGCCGTCGAAGCCCATGCGCTGCTTCAACAACTGGGTCAGCAGCGCATGGCTGCCATGCACCTTGCCGAAGTCGGTGCCCGGCGTGCCATCGGCCCCATCCGGCAGCTGCCAGCTGTGGAACGAGGCCATCACGGTCTGCACGCCAGCGTCCAGGGCCGACTCGTGCCCCGCGGCGTGGATGCGCTGCAGCTCGGCCGCGCTGGCGCGGTTCAGGCCCTGGTCGGCGCCCTCGTGCGTGCCGCCGTCGCCCAGGTAGTGTTTGGCATTGGCGATCACCGTGTCGTCGCGCTGGCGCAGATCGGCCGGCGTGTCGCCCTGGTAGCCGCGCACGGCGGCGGCGCCCAGGCGGCGCACGATGGCCGGATCTTCGGAGAAGCTTTCATAGGTGCGGCCCCAGCGGTCGTCCTGCGCCACGGCCAGCGTGGGCGCGAACACCCAGCGAATGCCGGTCGCCCGCACCTGCTGCGCGGTGGCGCGGGCGATGTCGTGCACCAGCTGTTCGTCCCCTGCCGCGCCCTGGCCGATGTGGTGCGGGAACAGCGTGGCGCCGAACACGTTGCCATGGCCGTGCACGGCATCGGTGCCCCACACCACCGGCACCGGATCGGGCAGGCCGGTGGCCATCGATGCATCGTGATAGGCGCGCGCCAGCGCCAGCCAGTCGCCCACCGCCGCATGCTTGGCATCGCCCGGCCAGGCGCCGCCGCCGTTGAGCACCGAGCCGATGGCGTACTGCCGCACCTGGGCCGGCGTGACATGGCGGATGTCGGGCTGGGTCATCTGCCCGACCTTCTGCGCCAGCGTCATGCTGGCCAGGATGCGTTCGATGCGCGCCTCGTCGGCCTGCTGCTGCGGCGTGACGGGCGAGAACGGGCTCAGCGGCCGCGCCCACGGCGCCTCGGGCAGGGCCGGGCCGGTGGCGAGTGCGGCAGGCGCCACTGGCTGCGCCAGGCCCGAAGCGGCGCAGGCCAGCACCACCCCCAGCACGGCCAGCGTGCGGGCGGCGGATGGCAAACGCTGCGGTCGCGTCATCGGCAGATCAGGCGGGCCGGGCCGCTCACATCTTGTAGTTCACGCCGAACAGCACCTGGCGGCCCCAGGTGGTGTAGCGCTCGGGCAGCGTGGCGCCGGCGGTGGCGCTGCCGCTGTCGATGCCCTTGCGGGTGCGGTAGGGCTCGTTGGTCAGGTTGTTCACCTGCAGCAGCAGCGACAAGCCCTTGTACGGCCCCTGCTCGAAGGCATAGCCCAGCTGGATGTCGACCTGCTGCTCGGGCTCGATGCGGCTGGTCACGCCATCCAGGAACACGCCGCGCGTGGTGGTGACGAAGGCCGAGCGGTAGCGCTGCGACACGCGCGCCGAGAAGCCGTCGCGCTCGTAGTAGGCGCCCAGGCTGTTGACGCGGCCCGACAGGCCGTCGAGCGGCTTGCTCACGTCATTGCCCTCGTGCAGGTTGCTGCGCGTGTCGGCATAGCTGGCGGTGAAGCCGATGCCGTCCAGCGCCTTGCTCCACACGCCCAGATCCACCGACGCCGCCAGCTCGAAGCCCGCCACCATGCCGCCCTGGCCGTTGGCCGGCGCGTTGATGACGCCGATGTTGCTGATCGGCGTGTTGGCGGTGGGGTTGGGGATGCCGCTGAAGTCGTAGACGATGTCCTTGTTGTAGATGAAGCTGCGCAGCTTCTTGTAGAAGGTGGCGGCCGACACATAGCTGCGCTTGCCGATGTACTGCTCGAAGGCCAGGTCCAGCGAGTCGGCGCGCCAGGGCTCCAGCTTGGCATTGCCGCCGCTGCCGCTCCACAGGAAGGTGGTGTTGCTGACGCCCACGCCGGTGATGCCGGCGCGCATGTCCTCCATGCGCGGGCGGGCCACGGTGCGCGCCAGGCCGGAGCGCAGGTAGCGGTTGCCGCTCAGCTCGGCCACCAGGTTCAGGCTGGGCAGGATGTCGGTGTAGCTGGTGCCGCCTGCCACCGGCACGGCCGTGGCGCCGGTCCACATGAAGCCGTTGGAATGCTGCGAGGCATGCACCACCTGCAGGCCCAGGTTGCCGCGCACCGGCACGCTCATCACCGTGGTGTCCAGGCCCAGGCGGCCGTACAGCGTGGTGACGTCCTCCTTCACGTCGTAGTGGCGGGCCGACACCTGATCGAGTGCCGTGGGGCTGCTGTCGTAGTAGCGGCCGATGCTGGGCATGATGTCGTAGGACAGCGTGCCGCCGGGCATGCCGGCAAAACCCAGGTCGGTGGCCGGGCGCAGCAGGTCGCTGCCCACGGCCACGGGCGTGCGGCCGTTCTTGAGGTTCAGGTTGACCTCGGTCTTGTTCACGTCCTTGGTGCGCTGGGTGTAGTTCAGCCCGGTCTCGACCGTGCTCAGCAGCCCGGCCAGGCCGCCCAGGTCACGCTTGGCCGACAGTCGCAGCGACTTCACCTCGTCGGTGACATGCGGGTACTTGATCAGGCCGTCGTGGCCCCAGCCCGCCGGGTCGCTCAGCAGCATCTGCGTGGGGCTGCTGTAGTTCAGCGCCGGGGTGATCTGCGACACGCCGCTGCCGGTGGCAACGTCGATGGTCAGGCTGCTGGGCGTGGCGGGGCCGGCGTACACCTCCAGGATCTGCTCGTTGCGCTTGGCGCGCGAGTAGCTGAGGTCGGCCACGGCCGTCCAGCCGGCGGCCTTGACCTCGGTGTTCCAGCCGATGGCGGCGATGGTGTCGTCGCGCGTGTTGTAGTCGTTGCGCACCACGGGCTTCAGGTTGCCCACCACGGCGTGGGTGAGGATGGGATCGCCGTTGACCGTGGTGACGCGCGCATCGCTCACCGTGGGCTCGGTGGCGTCGTTCCAGGTCGGGCCCAGGTTGGTCATGATGCCGCGCATGGTGCGGCGCTGGTCGAACTTGGAGTAGTACAGGTCCAGCGTGCTGTGCAGGTCCTTGTGGGGCTTGTACTCGAACACGCCCATCAGGCCGGTGCGCTTTTGCGTGCTGGCCGTGGCCAGGGCCTCGAAGCCGTTGAGCGTGATGGCGCCGGCCGGCGCGCCGGCCACCGGGCGGCCCCAGTTGCCGGTGTTGGCCCACCACCAGCTCTTGTAGGCCCTTTCCTGGCCGGGCAGATCGAGGTGCGCCAGGCCGAGGGCCACGCCCACGGTGTTGTTGGCGAACTGGTCGATGTAGCTCACCGAGAAGCGCTTGCCGTTGGCGCTGGCGCCGTCGGTCACCTGGCCGTTGCCGTTGTGCTCACCACGCAGGTTGAAGGCCAGCTGCCGGCCGCGGAAGTCCAGCGGGCGCACGGTGCGCATGTCGGCCGTGCCCGACAGGCCGGCGGCCACCACGGCGGCGTCGGGCGTCTTGTAGACCACCACACTGCCCAGCAGCTCGCTGGGGAACTGGTCGAACTCGGCAGCGCGGTTGTCGCTGGTGCTGACGATCTCGCGGCCGTTGAGCAGCGTGCCGGCGTAGTTGCCCGACAGGCCGCGGATCTGGATGGCCTGGGCGCGGCCGTCCACGCGCTGCGCGGCCAGGCCGGGCAGGCGCGCCAGCGACTCGGCGATGCTGATGTCGGGCAGCTTGCCGATGTCCTCGGCCGACACCGCCTCGACGATGCTGTCGCTGTTGCGCTTGGTGGCCAGCGAGCTCTCGATGCCGCGGCGGATGCCGGTGATGACCACCGTGTTGTCGCTGCTGGCGGCCTGGGCCAGCGCCTGCAGCGGCGCGGCGGCGATCAGGGCCAGCAGCGCGCCGCAGGCGGCGGCCACGGGGTGCAGGGCGGGTGCGCGCGGCGCAGGCGCAGCGGTGCGGCGGGGGGTCATGGGCTGTCTCCTCGGGTCGGTGGGCGTGATCCGGACGGGCCGGGCGCACGGTGGGTGTCTGGGCACCCTCGGTGCGTGTCGAACGAAACATTAACGTCGGCATTAATTTATTAACACCTTGTTAACCCTTGGTGTGGTGCCGCCGGCACAGCGGGCCGGCGCTACAGTCCGGACGCATGAACCTGCTGCTGGCCGAAGACGACGCCCTGCTGGCCGATGCCCTGTCGGCCGAGCTGCGCACCGCCGGCTTCGCGGTGGAGCACGCGCCCAACGGCGCGGTGGCCGAGTACCTGCTGCTCAAGCACGGCTTCGACCTGGTGGTGCTGGACCTGGGCCTGCCGATGGTGGACGGGCTCACCGTGCTCAAGCGCGTGCGCGCGGCCGGCCGAACGATGCCGGTGCTGGTGCTCACCGCGCTAGACAGCCTGGACGACCGCGTGGCCACGCTGAACGCCGGCGCCGACGACTACCTGACCAAGCCCTTCGACTTTCCGGAGCTGGAGGCGCGTCTGCACGCGCTGCTGCGGCGCAGCCGCGCCGGTGCGGGCGGCGCCACGGCCGGCGCGGCGGGCGGCCCGGGCGCGGCCACCACGCTGGGCCGGCTGGTGTTCGACCGCGACACCCGCCGCGCCACGGTGCGCGGTGAGCCGCTGGAGCTAAGCCCGCGCGAATGGCAGCTGCTGGACCTGCTGCTCGGCCAGCGCGACCGCGTCGTCACCAAGGACCAGATCGGCCAGGCCTGGGCGCTGGACGGCGGCGAGGCCGTGGCCGGCGGCTCGATCGAGGTCTACATCCACCGCCTGCGGCGCAAGCTGGAACAGTCGGGCCTGGTGATCCGCACCGTGCGCGGCCTGGGCTACCTGCTCGAACTGGAAGCGTGAGCCCCCCGTCCACAGGCAGTGCCCGCTCGCTGCACCGCCAGCTGCTGCTGTGGCTGCTGCTGCCGCAGGGCGTGCTGTGGATCGCCGCGGCCATCTTCACCTACCAGCTGGCGCAGCGTTACGCCAACGAGGCCATCGACGCCAGCCTGCTGCAGGCCAGCCGGGCGCTGGCGCGGCAGGTCAAGCCGATCTCCAGCGGCCTGTACATCGACTTCCCGCGCTCGGCCCAGGACATCCTGGAGAGCGACCCCACCGACCGCGTGCTCTACACCGTCAGCATGCCGCCGGGCCAGCTGATCCTGGGGCACCGCCACCTGCCGGCCCCGCCGCCGGCCGTGGCGCAGGCGCCGGTGCTGGGCGAGCCGCACTTCTACGACAGCCAGCTGCGCGAACCGCAGGCCGACGGCCGGCCCGGCGGGCCGGAGCCGGTGCGCGTGGTGGCGCTGTACCTGCGCCTGGCCGACGAGGGCGCCACCAGCGGCACGATGCTGGTGCAGGTGGCCCGCTCGCGCGCCAACCGCGAGCTGCTGGCGCGGCGCATCGTGCTGGACACCGCGCTGCCGCTGTCGGGGGTGATGGTGCTGATGACGCTGATCGTGTGGGCCGGCATCCGCGCCGGCCTGCAGCCGCTGGCCCTGCTGCAGCGCCAGGTGGAGGGGCGCGCCGCCAACTCGCTGGCGCCGATCCGCCTGGACGCCGCGCCGCCCGAGGTGCGCGCGCTGGCCCAGGCCATCAACACCCTGCTGGGCGAGGTGGGCCAGCAGGTGCAGGTGCAAAAGCGCTTCATCAGCGACGCCGCGCACCAGCTGCGCACGCCGCTGGCCGGCCTGAAGAGCCAGACCGAGCTGGCGCTGCGCGAGGCCGGCGCCGATGCCGCGCTGCGCGCGCGCCTGCAGCGCGTGCACGAGAGCGCCACGCGCAGCGCCCACCTGGTGGCGCAGCTGCTGACGCTGGCCCGTGCCGAGCCCGAATCGGCGCGCCAGCAGCCACGCAGCCGCGTGGACCTGCAGCGCCTGGCCCAGGAGGTGACGGCCGAGCTGGTGCCGCGGGCGCTGGCCGCCGGCGTGGACCTGGGCTTCGAGGCCCCCGACGCGGCGCCCGAGGACGCGCCCGGCAGCCCGGCCACCGCCGGCGCGCCGCCGGCCGTGGTGAACGGCATCGCGCTGCTGCTGCGCGAGGCGCTGGTGAACCTGGTCGACAACGCCACGCACTACGCCGGCCGCGGCGCGGCGGCCACGGTGCGCGTGCGCCGCGACGGCGCCAGCGTGCTGCTGGAGGTGGAGGACAACGGCCCCGGCCTGCCCGAGGCCGACCGCGAGCGCGTGTTCGAGCGCTTCGTGCGCGCCACGCACGACGGCGCCGGCTGCGGCCTGGGTCTGGCCATCGTGCGCGAGATCGTGCAGCGCCACGACGGCCGCGTGCAGCTGCTGCCGGCCCGCCCGCACGGCCTGCTGGCGCGGGTGACGCTGCCGGCGGCCGAGGGTTAGTCCCGCCCGGCGACTGTTAATTTTTCTTTAATACTCCGCGGCCACCCTTGCCACGGAGACCACCGCATGCCCGCCGCCCTGCCCCTGCCCTGCCGCCGGCAACGCCTGGCGCTGACCGCCCTGGCGCTGGCCATGCCGCTGCTGGCGCCCACCGCCGCCCAGGCCGGCGAGATCGAGGTGCTGCACTGGTGGACCAGCGGTGGCGAGGCCAAGGCCGCCCAGGCGCTGAAGGCCTCGCTGCAGGCCAAGGGCCACCAGTGGAAGGACTTCGCCGTGGCCGGCGGCGGCGGCGACGCCGCGATGACCGTGCTGAAGAGCCGCGTGGTCTCGGGCAACGCCCCGGCCGCCGCGCAGATCAAGGGCCCCTCGCTGCAGGACTGGGCGCGCGAGGGCGTGCTGGCCCCGGTGGACGATGTGGCCAAGGCCGAGCAATGGGATGCGCTGCTGCCCAAGGCGGTGAGCGACATCATGAAGTACAAGGGCAGCTACATCGCCGTGCCGGTCAACGTGCACCGCGTGAACTGGCTGTGGGCCAACACCGAGGTGCTGAAGAAGGCCGGCGCCAAGCTGCCCGGCACCTGGGACGAGTTCTTCACCGCCGCCGAGGCGCTGAAGAAGGCCGGCGTCGTGCCGCTGGCCCACGGCGGCCAGCCCTGGCAGGACTTCACCACCTTCGAGGCCGTGGCCCTGGGCGTGGGCGGGGCCGAGTTCTACCGCAAGGCCCTGGTGCAGCTGGACCCGGCGGCGCTGAAGGGCCCGACGATGGACAAGGTGCTGGCCACCTTCAAGCGCCTGAAGCCCTACACCGACAAGAACGCGGCCGGCCGCGACTGGAACCTGGCCACCGCCATGGTCATCAAGGGCGAGGCCGGCATGCAGATCATGGGCGACTGGGCCAAGGGCGAGTTCGTCGCCGCCGGCAAGCAGCCGGGCAAGGACTTCGCCTGCGCCCCGGCGCCCGACACGGCCAAGGCCTTCACCTTCAACGTCGACTCGTTCGCGATGTTCAAGCTGAAGAACGAGGCCGGCGTGAAGGCGCAGAAGGACCTCGCCTCGGCCATCCTGTCGCCGGCCTTCCAGGAGACCTTCAGCCTGAACAAGGGCTCGATCCCGGTGCGGCTGAACCTGCCGATGGACAAGTTCGACGCCTGCGCCAGGCAGAGCAGCGCCGACTTCGTGGCCACCGCCAAGGCCGGCACGCTGGTGCCCAGCATCGCCCACGGCATGGCCGTGCCAGCGGCGGCCGAGGGCGCCATCAAGGACGTGGTGAGCCAGTTCTGGAACACCGACGCGATGACGCCGGCGCAGGCCATGGACCGCCTGGTGGCCGCCGCCAAGGCGCGCTGAGCCGCCCCCGGTCCGGCGCGCGTGGCCGCCCCCGCCCTGCCCCACGCCGGCTGGCTGCCGCGGCTGGTGGTGGCGCCGTCGTTCGCGGTGTCGCTGCTGTTCATCTACGGCCTGATGGCCTGGAACGGCTGGCTGTCGCTGAGCGAATCGCGCCTGCTGCCCAACTACGAGTGGGCCGGCCTGGCCCAGTACGAGGCGCTGTGGGAGAGCGAGCGCTGGGGCGTGGCGCTGCGCAACCTGGCCGTGTTCGGCGGCCTGTTCGTCGGCGGCAGCATGGCGCTGGGCCTGCTGCTGGCCATCGCGCTGGACCAGAAGCTGCGCGCCGAGGGCGTGCTGCGCACGGTCTTCCTGTACCCGATGGCGCTGAGCTTCATCGTCACCGGCACGGCCTGGAAGTGGATGCTCAACCCCGGCCTGGGGCTGGAACACCTGATGCACCAGTGGGGCTTCAGCGGCTTCAGCTTCGACTGGCTGGTGCAGCCCGAGCGGGCCCTCTACTGCGTGGCCATCGCCGGCATCTGGCAGAGCGCGGGCTTCGTGATGGCGCTGTTCCTGGCGGGGCTGCGCGGCATCGACGACGCCATCCTGCGCGCCGCCCAGGTCGACGGCGCCAGCCTGCCACGCATCTACTGGCGCATCGTCATCCCCAGCCTGCGGCCGGTGGTGTTCAGCACGCTGATGGTGGTCAGCCACCTGGCGATCAAGAGCTTCGACCTGGTGATGGCGCTGACCGGCGGCGGCCCCGGCTATGCCACCGATGTGCCGGCCACCTTCATGTACACCATGGCCTTCACGCGCGGGCAGATCGGCCTGGGCGCGGCCAGCGCGATGGTGATGCTGGCCACCGTGGCGGCCATCGTGGTGCCCTTCCTGTACAGCGAGCTGCGGGGGCCGCGGCGATGAGCGGCGGCGGCAGCAGCGGCGAACGCCCGCCCGTCACCCTGGCACGGGTGGCGCTGTGGTGCGGCCTGGGCGTGGCGGCGCTGTTCTTCCTGGCGCCGCTGGTGGTGATGCTGCTCACCTCGCTGAAAAGCCCCGACGAGCTGCGCAGCGGCACGCTGCTGAGCCTGCCGGCCGCGCCCACGCTGGCGGCCTGGGCCAAGGCCTGGGGCACGGCCTGCACCGGGGCCGACTGCAGCGGCCTGCGCCCCTACTTCCTGAACTCGGTGGCCATGGTGGTGCCGGCGGTGGCCCTGTCCACCGCCATCGGCGCGGTCAACGGCTATGTGCTGTCCAAGTGGCGCTTTCCGGGCAGCGAGACGCTGTTCGCGCTGATGCTGTTCGGCGTGTTCATGCCCATGCAGGTGGTGCTGCTGCCGATGAGCCAGGTGCTGGGCTGGCTGGGTTTGGCCAGCTCGCTGGGCGGCCTGGTGGCGGTGCACGTGATCGCCGGCATCCCCAGCACCACGCTGTTCTTCCGCAACTACTTCGTCGGCCTGCCCGACGAGCTGATCAAGGCCGCCACGCTGGACGGCGCCTCGTTCTGGCAGATCTTCCGGCGCGTGGTGCTGCCGCTGTCGGCGCCCATCGTCGTGGTCACGCTGATCTGGCAGTTCACCAACATCTGGAACGACTTCCTGTACGGCGTGGTGTTCTCGGGCGCCGACAGCAAGCCGGTCACCGTGGGCCTGAACAACCTGGCCAACACCAGCAGCACGGTGAAGGAATACAACGTGGACATGGCTGCCGCGCTGATCGCCGCGCTGCCCACGCTGGCCGTGTACCTGCTGGCCGGCCGCCACTTCGTGCGCGGGCTGACCGCCGGCGCCGTGAAAGGATGAGCGCCGCGATGGCTGCCGCACCGCATGCCCCCCACGCCCCCACCGCGGCCGCGCCGGCCAGCCCGCAGGCCGCGCTGGCCATCGAGGGCGTGCGCAAGACCTTCGGCGGCCACGAGATCCTGAAGGGCATCGACCTGGACGTGCCGCCCGGCGGCTTCCTGATCCTGGTGGGCCCCTCGGGCTGCGGCAAGAGCACGCTGCTCAACATCATTGCCGGGCTGGAGGCGCCCAGCGCCGGCACGCTGCGCCTGGGCGGGCGCGACATCACCCGCGCCCCGGCCAAGGACCGCGACATCGCCATGGTGTTCCAGAGCTATGCGCTCTACCCAAACATGAACGTGACCGACAACATCGCCTTCGCGCTGGAGATGCGCGGCGTGCCGCGCGCTGCGCGACAGGCCGCCGTGCAGCGCGTGGCCGAGATGCTGCAGATCGGCCACCTGCTGCAGCGCAAGCCGGGCCAGCTGTCGGGCGGCCAGCGCCAGCGCGTGGCCATGGGCCGGGCGCTGGCGCGCGAGCCGCGGCTGTTCCTGTTCGACGAGCCGCTCAGCAACCTGGACGCCAAGCTGCGCGTGGAGATGCGCGCCGAGATCAAGCTGCTGCACCAGCGCACGCGCACCACCACGGTCTATGTCACGCACGACCAGGTGGAGGCCATGACCCTGGGCGACCGCATCGCGGTGATGAAGGACGGCGCCGTGCAGCAGTGGGGCACGCCCGACGACATCTACGACCGGCCGGCCACGCGCTTCGTGGCCGAGTTCATCGGCTCGCCACCGATGAACCTGCTGGACGTGCAGACCGCAAGCGCCGCCGGCACGGTGCAGACCGCCGGCCTGGCCATGCCGCTGCCGCCGGCCACCCAGGCCGCACTGGCCGCCGGGTCCATGCAGGGCACGGCGCCCGGCAGCGCCTGGCACTACGGCCTGCGCCCCGAAGACCTGCAATTGCAAGCCCCCGACGGCCCCCAAGCCCTGCTGCGCGGCCAGGTGCTGATGCGCGAGCCCACCGGCCCCGAGACCTACCTGAAGATCAGCACGCCGCTGGGCGTGCTGACCGCGCGCGTGCCCGGCAAGGTGGCGGTGGCCGACGGCGAGGCCGTGGGCCTGGGCTGGCGGCCCGACCGGGTGCACCTGTTCGCGGCCGACGCGGCCGGCGCGCGCGTGGGCTGAACCCGCTCAGGCACCGTGCACGGTGGCCTCGGCCACCGGCTCGGGCCGCACGCGCAGCGCCCACATCACGCCGGCCACCAGCAGGGCCACGCCGGTCAGCGTCAGCGCATCGGGTGCGCGCCCGCGCAGCACGAAGGCATAGGCCAGCGCACTGAGCGTCTCGAACACGATCAGCTGGCCCACCAGCGTGGTGGGCAGGCGCTGGCTGGCCTCGTTCCAGCACAGCGTGCCGGCCCACGAGGCCAGCAGGCCGATGGCCAGCATCAGCCCGATGTACAGGCCCGGCCGCGGGCCGAAGGGCATGGCGAAGGCGCTGCCGCTGGCCGCGCTCCAGGCCCAGAACAGCGCGAAGCCCAGCGCCGCCAGCGGCAGCGTGGCCAGGCCCTGCGCCGTGGCCCAGGCGCGCGGCGAGCGGTCGGCATGGGCGCGCAGCCAGTCGGCATTGCGGATCGGGTACCAGGTCCAGCAGGCCACCGCGCCCACGGCCAGCGCGCCACCCAGCGCATAGGCACCGAAATCGGCCGCCGGGTCGGCGCGCAGGGCCTGCAACTCCACCTGGTTGACGCAGCCGATGCCGGTGGCGATGAGCCCCAGCGAGGGCAGCAGCTTCAGCCAGGGCAGGCGGCCGTCACGCGCCGCATCGCGCAGGTTGCTGGTGATGGCGATGACCACCGGCAGCGTGCCGATGATCATCGTGGGCAGCGGCCCGCCGGCGCGCTGGATGGCGCTGGCCAGGAACAGGTAGTACACGATGTTGCCCACCAGGCCCAGCTTGGCGGCCTCGATCCAGTCGGCGCGCGTCAGCTCGCGCATGCGGGCGCGGTCGATCCAGGCCAGCGGCATCGCGATCAGGCCGAAGGCGATGTAGCGCCCGAAGGACTGCATCGCCGCCGGGTAGTCGGGCAGCAGCTGCGGCCCGGCAAACACCAGGCCCCACATCAGGCCGGCGGCCAGCGCAAACAGGGTTCCGATCCACATGGGGCGCGAGGGTAACGCTTGCGCCGCGTCAAACACGGCGCCCCGCCGCAGACCGACGCTACGCGTTTGCACACCGGCGCGTCGCCGGGCAGGGAGTGGATCCATGGCCAGCAACCCCCGTCGTCCGTACGTCTACCGCTTCGGCAGCGCCCGCACCGAGGGCGATGCCTCGATGAAGAACCTGCTCGGCGGCAAGGGCGCCAACCTGGCCGAGATGTGCCGGCTGGGCATTCCGGTGCCCGGCGGCTTCACGATCAGCACCGAGGCCTGCACCGCCTACACCGAGCAGGGCCGCGAGGCCGTGCTGGCGCTGATACGCGGCGAGGTGCTCGAAGGCGTGGCCTTCGTCGAGCAGGAGATGGGCAAGCGCTTCGGCAACGCGGCCGACCCGTTGCTGCTGTCGGTGCGCTCGGGCGCGCGCGCATCGATGCCCGGCATGATGGACACCATCCTGAACCTGGGCCTGAACGACGAGGCCGTGCAGGGCCTGGCCGCGCGCAGCGGCAACCCGCGCTTCGCCTGGGACAGCTACCGCCGCTTCATCCAGATGTACGGCGACGTGGTGATGGGCCTGAAGCCCGCGCGCAAGGAGGACCACGACCCCTTCGAGGTGATCATCGACATGGTCAAGGAGAAGAAGGGCGTCACGCTGGACACCGAGCTCGATGCCGCCGATCTGCAGGAGCTGGTGGCGCGCTTCAAGGCGCTGATCCGCGCGCGCATCGGACACGACTTTCCCACTGACCCGTGGGAGCAGCTGTGGGGCGCCGTGGTGGCCGTGTTCGAGAGCTGGAACAACGAGCGCGCCCGCGTTTACCGTGAGCTCAACGACATTCCCGCCAGCTGGGGCACGGCGGTGAACGTGCAGGCCATGGTCTTCGGCAACCTGGGCGACAGCAGCGCCACCGGCGTGGCCTTCACGCGCGATGCCGGCACCGGCGAAGACCTGTTCAACGGCGAGTTCCTGGTCAACGCCCAGGGCGAGGACGTGGTGGCCGGCATCCGCACGCCGCAGCAGGTCACTTTGGAAGGCTCGCGCCGCTGGGCCGCGCTGGCCTGTGTCGACGAGGACACGCGGCGCGCCAGGTACCCGTCGCTGGAAGAGCTGATGCCGGATCTGTACCGCCAGCTGCTGCAGGCCGAGACCACGCTGGAGAACCACTTCAAGGACATGCAGGACCTGGAGTTCACGATCCAGCAGGGCCGGCTGTGGATGCTGCAGACGCGCAACGGCAAGCGCACCGGCGCGGCCATGGTGCGCATCGCCATCGAGATGCTGGACCAGGGCCTGATCGACGAGGCCACGGCGCTCAAGCGCGTGGACCCCGAGCGCCTGAACGAGCTGCTGCACCCGGTGTTCGACCGCCAGGCCCTGGCCGGCGCCCAGGTCATCGCGCGCGGCCTGCCCGCCTCGCCCGGCGCGGCCAGCGGGCAGATCGTGTTCTTCGCCGACGAGGCCGACGCGCTGGCCAGGCAGGGCCAGGCGGTGATCCTGGTGCGCCAGGAAACCTCGCCGGAGGATCTGCGCGGCATGAGCGTGGCGCAAGGCATCCTCACTGCGCGCGGCGGCATGACCAGCCACGCCGCCGTGGTGGCGCGCGGCATGGGCAAGTGCTGCGTGTCGGGCGCCGGCGCGGTGCGCGTGGACATGCACGCCCGCACCATGACCGTGGGCGACGCCACCTTCCACGAGGGCGACTGGCTGTCGCTGAACGGCTCCACCGGCGAGGTGTTTGCCGGCCGCCTGGCCACGCGCGAGGCCGAACTGTCGGGCGACTTCGGCCGCCTGATGGCGCTGGCCGATGCCCACAAGCGCCTGGAGGTGCGCACCAACGCCGACACGCCCGAAGAGGCGGCCATCGCCCGCCGTTTCGGCGCCACCGGCATCGGCCTGTGCCGCACCGAGCACATGTTCTTCGAGGGCCAGCGCATCGTGGCCATGCGCGAGATGATCCTGGCCGACAGCCGCGCCGGCCGCCAGGCCGCGCTGGCCAAGCTGCTGCCGATGCAGCGCAGCGACTTCGAGGGCCTGTTCCGCGAGATGAGCGGCCTGCCGGTCACGATCCGCCTGCTCGATCCGCCGCTGCACGAGTTCGTGCCGCACGACGAGGCCGGCCAGCGCGCGCTGGCACGCGAGACCGGCGTCAGCCTGGCGCGCATCCAGGCGCGCGTGGAAGCCTTGCACGAGGCCAACCCGATGATGGGCCACCGCGGCTGCCGGCTGGGCATCAGCCACCCCGAGATCACCGAGATGCAGGCGCGCGCGGTGTTCGAGGCGGCGCTCAACGCCCAGGCGCGCGGCATCGCCGTGCACCCCGAGATCATGGTGCCGCTGGTGGGCACGGTGCGCGAGTTCAACGCCCAGGCCGCGGTGATCCGCCGCACCGCCGAGGCCGTGTTCGCCGAGCGCGGCGCGCGCATCGCCTACCAGATCGGCACGATGATCGAGACGCCGCGCGCGGCCCTGGTGGCCGAGAGCATCGGCGCCCAGGCCGAGTTCTTCTCGTTCGGCACGAACGACCTGACGCAGATGACACTGGGCTTCAGCCGCGACGACGCCGGCCGCTTCCTGCCCACCTACCTGGCGCAGGGGATGTACGAGCACGACCCCTTCCGCAGCATCGACCAGAAGGGCGTGGGCCAGCTGGTGCAGATGGCCGTGGCCAAGGGCCGCAGCGTGCGCCCCGGCATCGCCACCGGCGTGTGCGGCGAGCATGGCGGCGACCCGGCCTCGGTGGCCTTCTTCCACCGCGCCGGGCTGGACTACGTGAGCTGCTCGCCCTTCCGCGTGCCGATCGCGCGGCTGGCGGCGGCGCAGGCGGCGCTGGGCTGAGGGCCGCCACCGGGGCGCAGGGCCGCCGTTCAGCCCCCGCAATCCGCCGTTCGGCGCATCGCCGGGTCGGCGCGGTTCGCTGCGGTACCGGCTGCCCCTAGCATCGCGCCCCAATGAAGTTGACCCGACGTCATTGGCTGGCCGATGCGCTGGCGCTGGGCACCCTGCCGGCGCTGGCCCCGGGCCTCACACAGGCCCAGGCCGCCCTTCCTGCCACCGGCGGCGCCACCCGCGCCACCCCCGGTGCGCAGGCCCTTCACACCCTGTTCGCGCGGCATTGGGACGAGACCGCGCGCCAGTCTCCCGAGTCGGCCACCTACCGCGGTGACCACCGCTTCAACGACCGCTGGGCCGATGTGTCGCCCGCGGCCGACGCCGCCCGCCAGGCCCGCAACGCCGCCTGGCTGGCCGAGGCCCGGGCCATCGCGCCCGAGGCGCTGAGCGCCACCGACCGCACGTCGCGGGCGATGTTCATCCACAACCTCGAGGCGCAGCAGCGCATCGCCGCCTTCGAGGGCTGGCGCACGCTGTCGCTGGGCGCGCTGTTCGGCCTGCAGCAGCTGCTGGCCTCGGTGCTGCAGCAGATGCCCATCGACACGCCCGAGCAGCGCGCGCAGCTGCTGGCGCGGCTGGCGGCCTGGCCGCAGCGCATGGCGCAGGAGATCGCCCGGCTGGAGCGCGGCATCGCGCTGGGCTGGGTGTCGCCGCGGCCGGTGCTGGAGCGTGTGCTGGCCCAGCTGGACCGCCAGATCGGCACGCCGCTGCGCCAGGGCCCGTTCTTCGAGCCCTTCTCGCGCCGCACGCCGGTGCTGTCGGAGGGCCAGGCCCAGGTCTTCCAGGCGGCCGGCGAGGTGGCCATCACCGCCCATGTGCTGCCGGCCATGCGCCGGCTGCGCGACTTCGTGGCCGGGCCCTACCTGGCCGCCGCGCCCGCCGCGGGCGGGCTGGCACGCCAGGCCGGCGGCGCGCCGGTGTATGCCGATCTGGTGCGCCAGGCCACCACCACCGCGCTGACACCGCAGCAGATCCACGACACCGGCCTGGCCGAGATGGCGCGGCTGCACGCGCAGTTCCGCCAACTGATGGCCCAGATGGACCTGAAGGGCAGCTTTGCCGAGGCCGTGGCGGCGCTGAACGCGCCGGACCAGTTCTTCGCCAGCCCCGAGGCCATGCTGGAGGGCTACCGCGCCGTGGCCAAGCGGCTGGACCCGGAGATGCCGCGCCTGTTTGCCGAGCTGCCGCGCACGCCCTACGGCATCCGCGCCATGCCCGATCACCTGGGCCCCGGTGCGGCCGACAACTACACCGGCCCGCCGGCCGATGGCAGCGGCCCCGGCTGGTACAACGCCAACGTGCTGGCCTTCGCCCGCCGGCCGCGCTGGGCCCTGCCCACGCTGGTGGCGCACGAGACCGTGCCCGGCCACCACCTGCAGGTGGCCCGCGCGCGTGAGCTGGACGGCCTGCCGGCCTTTCGCCGCCAGGGCGGCTACACCGCTTTCGTCGAGGGCTGGGGCCTGTATGCCGAGCGCCTGATGGACGAGACGGGCTTCTACACCACGCCGCAGCAGCGCTGGGGCTTTCTGCAGGCCCAGGCCTTCCGTGCCGCGCGCCTGGTGGTGGACACCGGCCTGCACGCCTTCGGCTGGAGCCGCGAGCAGGCCATCGCCTACATGGTGGACCACGTGGGCGAGAGCCCGGTGTTCATGACCGCCGAGGTCGACCGCTACCTGTCGCAGCCCGGCCAGGCCCTGGCCTACATGGTGGGCCAGCTGCACATCCTGGCGCTGCGCGACCAGGCGCGCCAGGCGCTGGGCGCTGGCTTCGACCTGCGCCGCTTCAACAACGCGGTGATCGACCAGGGCGCGCTGCCGCTGGACGTGCTGAGCACGCAGATCGCCGACTGGACCGCCGCCGAGCGCACCCGCCCGGCCGCCTGAACCCCGCCCGCCGCCGCGCCAGAAAAAGCGCCGCCGGCGCGACGAACGCGCAGCGGCGGCGAACTCCTGGAGACAGGCCGGCAGATGCCGGCCATGGGGGACAGGATCGAAGCGAGCCCAGCCGGCGCCGGGCCGCCCCAAGGCGGCTGGGCCAGCCCCCGTGGGGGGCGAGCCGCGGCGCGGCTGGGGGCTGACAGTCAGCGGACCTTGCCGGCCTTCCAGGCGTTCAGCAGGGTGTCGTAGGCGATGGTTTCACCCTTGGGCTTCTCGTTCGCCAGCTTGGCCCACGGCGCGCCCTTGTCGCTCAGCCACTTCTTGGCGTCTTCCTTCTTGTTCAGCTTGGGTGCGCACTTGGCCATGCCGGCACGCTCCAGGCGGCCCAGCACCTGGTCCATCTCCTCGGCCAGGTTGTCCATCGCGCCTTGCGGGGTCTTCTCGCCGGTCACGGCCTGGGCCACGTTCTTCCACCACAGCTGGGCCAGCTTCGGGTAGTCGGGCACGTTGGTGCCGGTGGGCGTCCAGGCCACGCGGGCCGGGCTGCGGTAGAACTCCACCAGGCCACCCAGCTTGGGCGCCATGTCGGTCATGGCCTTGCTCTGGATGTCCGACTCGCGGATCGGCGTCAGGCCGACGATGGTCTTCTTCAGGCTGGTGGTCTTGGCGGTGACGAACTGGGCGTACAGCCAGGCCGCGGCGGTCTTGTTGGCGTCATGGTCCTTGAAGAAGGTCCACGAGCCCACGTCCTGGTAGCCGTTCTGCATGCCCTGCTTCCAGTACGGGCCGTTGGGGCCGGGGGCCATGCGCCACTTCGGCGTGCCGTCGTCGTTGACCACCGGCAGGCCCTTCTTGGTCATGTCGGCGGTGAAGGCCGTGTACCAGAAAATCTGCTGCGCGATCTGGCCCTGGGCGGGCACCGGGCCGGCTTCGCCGAAGGTCATGCCGGTGGCTTCCTTCGGAGCGTACTTCTTCATCCAGTCGACGTACTTGGTCAGCGCGTAGACGGCGGCCGGCGAGTTGGTGGCACCGCCGCGCGAGACGCTGGCGCCCACCGGGGTGCACTTGTCGTCGGCCACGCGGATGCCCCACTCATCGACCGGCATGCCGTTCGGGATGCCCTTGTCGGCGGTGCCGGCCATCGACAGCCAGGCGTCGGTGAAGCGCCAGCCCAGGCTGGGGTCCTTCTTGCCGTAGTCCATGTGGCCGTAGATGGGCTTGCCGTCGATGTTCTTCACGTCGTTGGTGAAGAACTCGGCGATGTCCTCGTAGGCGCTCCAGTTCAGCGGCACGCCCAGGTCGTAGCCGTACTTGGCCTTGAACTTGTCCTTCAGGTCCTTGCGCGCGAACAGGTCGGCACGGAACCAGTACAGGTTGGCGAACTGCTGGTCGGGCAGCTGGTACAGCTTGCCATCGGGCGCGGTGGTGAAGCTGGTGCCGATGAAGTCCTTCAGGTCCAGGCCGGGGTTGGTGAACTCCTTGCCGGCGCCCGACATGTAGTCGGACAGGTTCATGATCTTGCCGTAGCGGTAGTGCGTGCCGATCAGGTCCGAATCCGAGATCCAGCCGTCGTAGATCGACTTGCCGCTCTGCATCGAGGTTTGCAGCTTCTCGACCACGTCGCCTTCCTGGATCAGGTCGTGCTTGACGGTGATGCCGGTGATCTCGGTGAAGGCCTTGGCCAGGGTCTTGGCCTCGTACTCGTGCGTGGTGATGGTCTCGGACACCACCGAGATCTCCTTCACGCCCTTGGCCTTGAGCTTGGCGGCGGCGTCGATGAACCACTTCATCTCGGCCAGCTGCTGGTCCTTGTTCAGCGTGCTGGGCTGGAACTCACTGTCGATCCACTTCTTGGCGGCGGCCTCGTCGGCCCAGGACGGGCTCACCACCGCCAGCATGGCGGCCAGGCCCAGCGCGGTGTAGCGCAGCTTCATGTCTCTCTCTCCTCTGTGGGTGTCAAACAAAAATGTCTCCCCGCGTTGCAGTGAAGGCTCACCACGGCCCCGGGGAGACGCCGGGCCGGATACGCCAGAACGCTGTTCAGCCCTTCTTCATCACCAGCGCCAGCACGGCCATGCTCAGCACGAAGCTGATCCACACGCTGGGCTCGTTCTCCAGCGAGAACATGGCAGCGAACTTGCCCGCCAGGCCCACGAAGGCCAGGTTGATGTAGGCGGCCGTGAGCAGGCCGATGAACAGACGGTCGCCGCGCGTGGTGGCGATGGGCAGGAAGCCCTTGCGCATCACCGTGGGCGACTTGACCTGCCACACCGTCATGCCGATCAGCATCAGCACGATGCAGCTGAAGAACACCGCGATCGGCGTCGTCCAAACCATCCAGTCGAACATCTCGGCGGCTCCTCAGACGCGGCCCATCGCAAAGCCTTTTGCGATGTAGTGGCGGACAAACCAGATCACGATCGCGCCGGGCACGATGGTCAGCGTGCCGGCCGCGGCCAGCGTGGCCCAGTCCATGCCGCTGGCACTGACCGTGCGCGTCATCGTGGCCACGATGGGCTTGGCGTTCACGCTGGTCAGCGTGCGCGCCAGCAGCAGCTCCACCCAGCTGAACATGAAGCAGAAGAACGCGGCCACGCCGATGCCGGCCTTGATCAGCGGGATGAACACGGTGAGGAAGAAGCGCGGGAAGCTGTAGCCATCGATGTAGGCGGTCTCGTCGATCTCGCGCGGGATGCCGCTCATGAAGCCTTCCAGGATCCACACCGCCAGCGGCACGTTGAACAGCAGGTGCGCCAGCGCCACGGCGATGTGCGTGTCCATCAGCCCCACCGTGGTGTAGAGCTGGAAGAACGGCAGCAGGAACACCGCCGGCGGCGTCATGCGGTTGGTCAGCAGCCAGAAGAACACATGCTTGTCGCCCAGGAAGCTGTAGCGGCTGAAGGCGTAGGCCGCCGGCAGCGCCACGGTGAGCGAGATCACCGTGTTGATGGCCACGTAGATCAGGCTGTTGATGTAGCCCGAGTACCAGCTGGCATCGGTGAAGATGGTCTGGTAGTTGGCCCAGGTGAAGTGCTGCGGAAACAGCGAGAAGCTGGCCAGGATCTCCTCGTTGGTCTTGAAGCTCATGTTCACCATCCAGTAGATGGGGAGCACGGCGAACACGAGGTACAGCGCCAGCACCAGGCTGCGCAGCGGCGAGCGCGGTTCACTCATGGCCGGCTCCTTCCGTGGCGGTGGTGCCCACGCGCTGCATCCAGTTGTAGAGGATGAAGCACAGCAGCAGGATGATGAGGAAGTAGATCAGCGAGAAGGCCGCGGCCGGTCCCAGGTCGAACTGGCCGACCG
Organism: Pseudaquabacterium inlustre; assembly: GCF_038066595.1. Classification (NCBI taxonomy): domain Bacteria; kingdom Pseudomonadati; phylum Pseudomonadota; class Betaproteobacteria; order Burkholderiales; family Sphaerotilaceae; genus Pseudaquabacterium; species Pseudaquabacterium inlustre. Next base: position 63,646 of record NZ_JBBUTH010000011.1, on the reverse strand, counting down.
CCTTCTGCGTGAGGTACTGGCTGAGGAAGGTGGTGGCATTGCCGGGGCCGCCACCGGTGAGCACGAAGGGCTCGGTGTAGATCATGAAGCTGTCCATGAAGCGCAGCAGCACCGCGATCATCAGCACGCCGCGCATCTTGGGCAGCTGGATGTAGCGGAACACCGCCAGCTTGCTGGCGCCGTCGATGCGCGCGGCCTGGTAGTAGGCGTCGGGAATGCTGCGCAGGCCCGCGAAGCACAGCAGCGCCACCAGCGGCGTCCAGTGCCACACGTCCATGATCAGCACCGTCAGCCAGGCATGGGTGGAATTGCCGGTGTAGCTGTACTCGATGCCCAGCTTCTGCAGCGCGGCGCCCAGCAGGCCGATGTCGGCGCGGCCGAAGATCTGCCAGATGGTACCGACCACGTTCCAGGGGATCAGCAGGCTCAGCGCCACCACCACCAGCACCGCGCTGCTCTTCCAGCCACTGGCCGGCATGCTGAGCGCCAGCGCGATGCCCAGCGGAATCTCCACCGCCAGCACCGCCAGCGAGAAGCCGATCTGGCGCAGCAGGGCCTCGTGCAGATCGGGGTCGCGCATCACCTGGGCGAACCATTCGGTGCCCACGAACACGCGGCGCTCGGGGCTGATGATGTCCTGCACCGAGTAGTTCACCACCGTCATCAGCGGCAGGATGGCCGAGAAGGCCACACAGAGAAAGACCGGCAGCACCAGCCACCAGGCCTTCTGGTTGACCGGCTTCATGCGCCCGCCTCCATCGTGTTGGGTTGGGTGTCGAGCAGCCGCTCGTCGGCGCCGTACCAGCAGCTGTGCGTGCCCAGCAGGCCCAGCCAGGCGGTGCTGCCGACGGTGGGCACGCTCAGCTCGGGCGCCAGGCGGGCGCGCACCGCGTGCTCGCCGTTGGCACCGACCCGGGCGGTGAGCAGGCGATAGGTGCCGATGTCCTGCACACGCTCCACCGTGGCCGGCAGCGCGCCGGCGGCGCCGGCCGCGGCCAGCGTCACGTACTCGGGGCGCACGCCCAGCGTCTGCGCACCGGCCGGCGCCTGGGCGCCGGCCAGCAGCGTGGCGGGCAGGAAGTTCATGCCCGGCGAGCCGATGAAGTGGCCCACGAAGCGGTGTGCCGGGCGCTCGAACAACGCATCGGGCGTGCCCACCTGCACCGCGCGGCCCCGCGTCATCACCACCACCTGGTCGGCGAAGGTCAGCGCCTCCACCTGGTCGTGCGTGACGTAGATCAGCGTGAGCTTGAGCTCATGGTGGATCTGCTTGAGCTTGCGCCGCAGCTGCCACTTCAGGTGCGGGTCGATCACGGTCAGCGGCTCGTCGAACAGCACGGCCGAGACATCCTCGCGCACCAGGCCGCGGCCCAGGCTGATCTTCTGCTTGGCATCGGCGGCCAGGCCCGCGGCGCGGGTGTTCAGCTGGCCCGAGAGCTCCAGCATCTCGGCGATCTGGCCCACGCGGGCCTTGATGCGCTCGGGCGCGACGCCGCGGTTCTTCAACGGGAAGGCCAGGTTCTCGGCCACCGTCATGGTGTCGTAGATCACCGGGAACTGGAACACCTGGGCGATGTTGCGCTGCTGCGGCGACTTGCGCGTGACGTCGTCGCTGCCGAAGCGCACCGTGCCGTGCGAGGGCTGCACCAGGCCGGAGATGATGTTCAGCATGGTGGTTTTGCCGCAGCCCGAGGGGCCCAGCAGCGCATAGGCGCCACCGTCGTCGAACGTCATCTTCAGCGGCAGCAGCGCGTAGTCGCTGTCCTGCTGCGGATCGGGCTTGTAGCTGTGCGCCAGGTCGAGGTCGATGCGGGCCATGTCAGTTCACCCCCGCCATCAGCCGCTCGATCGCCGGGGCGCGCTTGAGCGCACCGTCGGCCGCGAACACGTAGACCTGCTGCGGATCCAGGTACAGCGTGATGCGCGCGCCCAGCTCGAAGTAGTGCACGCCGGTCAGCTGCACCACCAGCTCGCCGGCGGGCGTGTCGGCATGCACGAAGGTGTCGGAGCCCGAGATCTCGGCCAGCTCCACCGTGCCGGGCAGTGCGATGTCGCCCGGGCGCTGCTGCACGCGCAGCGCGCCGGCACGCACGCCCAGCGTGGTGTCGGGGGTGGCCGCGGCCAGGCTGTCGGACAGGTGCGGACCCAGGGCCTGCGCGCCGCCGGTGATCAGGTTCATCGGCGGATCGCTGAAGGCGCGCGCCACGCGCAGGCTGGCCGGGCGGTGGAAGACCTCGGCCGTGGGGCCGTACTGCAGCAGCTCGCCGGCATCCATCACGGCGGTGTAGCCGCCCAGCAGCAGCGCCTCGGTGGGCTCGGTGGTGGCGTACACCACGGTGGAATCACCGGCGGCAAACAGCGCCGAGAGCTCGTCGCGCAGTTCCTCGCGCAGCTTGTAGTCCAGGTTGACCAGCGGCTCGTCCAGCAGCATCAGCGGTGCGTTCTTGGCCAGCGCGCGGGCCAGGGCCACGCGCTGCTGCTGGCCGCCCGACAGCTCGGCCGGCAGGCGCTTCAGGAAGGGCTCGATGTGCAGCTGCGCGGCCAGGGCCTGCACGCGGGCCGCGATGGCCGCCTTGTCCATGCCCCCGCGCAGCTTGAGCGGCGAGGCGATGTTGTCGGCCACCGTCATCGACGGGTAGTTGATGAACTGCTGGTACACCATGGCCACGTTGCGGTCGCGCACCGGCATGCCGGTGACATCGCGGCCATCGACCCGCACCTGGCCCTCGGTGGGCACGTCCAGCCCGGCCATCAGGCGCATCAGCGTGGTCTTGCCGGCCTGGGTGGCGCCCAGCAGCACGGTCACCGTGCCGGGCTGCAGCGCCAGGTTCAGTCGGTAGAGATGGGTGGCGGCATCGACGCGGTGTTCGATGCCGTCTAACGTCAGTTGCACGGAGTCTCCTGGCCGGTGGCCTTGCTGTCTTCTTCAGGGAAATGCGTGGCCCACCATTGCGCCACCGCCTCGCGCTGCGGCGCACTCAGGTGCAACCCGAGCTTGCTGCGCCGCCACAGCACGTCGTCGGCGCTGCGCGCCCACTCGTGCTGCTGCAGGTAGCGCAGCTCGCATTCGTACAGGCCCGGCGCCACCTCGGCACCCGGCGCGGCGCCCAGTGCCAGCACGCGATCGACGCGGCTGCCATAGGCCCGCGCCCAGCGCGCACGCACCGCGGCCGGCAGCAGCGGATGGCGCTGCGCCATCACCTCGATGAAGCGGGCGATGTCGGCATCGGGCCGCTGCGCGGCACCGATCCAGCCGCGCAGGTCGCCGCCGGGCAGCGACGCGCCGCGCGTCCAGGCCAGCCGGGCCGTCGCGGGCCCACCCAGGCGGCGCACCAGTTCGTCGGCGGCCTCCTCGGCCAGCTTGCGGAAGGTGGTGATCTTGCCGCCCCACACGGTGAGCAGCGGGCCGCTGGCGCCCTCGCCGTCGAACTCCAGCAGGTAGTCGCGCGTGACGGCCGAGGCATCGCCCGATTCGTCGTCGAGCAGCGGGCGCACGCCGGCATAGGTCCACACCACGTCGGCCGGGCGCACCGGCTTGGCGAAGTAGCGGCTGGCCTGCTCGCACAGGTAGGCGGTCTCGTTGCCGTCGATCTGCGCGGTGCCAGGGTCGCCCTGGATCTCGACGTCGGTGGTGCCGATCAGCGTGAAGTTGCCCTCGTAGGGGATGGCGAAGATGATGCGGCGGTCGGGGTTCTGGAAGATGTAGGCGTGGTCGTGGTCGAACATCTTCGGCACCACGATGTGGCTGCCCTTGACCAGACGCAGCGAGCGCGCGCTGGCCTGGCGCGCCCGGTCACGCAGGAACTCGCCGGCCCACGGCCCGGCGGCATTCACCAGGGCCCGCGCCTGCACCTGCACCGGCGCACCGCCGGCGGGCTGCAGCGTGGCGCGCCAGCCGGTGCCGCTGCGCTGCGCATCCACCACCGTGCAGCGGGTCAGCACCGTGGCGCCGCGCTCGACGGCGTCGATGGCGTTCAGCACCACCAGGCGGGCGTCGTCCACCCAGCCGTCGCTGTACACGAAGCCGCGCGTGAAGCCGGGCTTCAGCGGCGCACCGGCGGCATGGCGGTGCAGGTTCACCGTGGTGCTGCCGGGCAGCCACTCGCGCTTGGCCAGGTGGTCGTACAGGAACAGGCCGGCGCGGATCATCCACACCGGCCGCATCGAGGGGTCGTGCGGCATCACGAAGCGCAGCGGCCACATGATGTGCGGCGCGCTTTTCAGCAGCACCTCGCGCTCGGCCAGCGCCTTGCGCACCAGGTTGAACTCGTAGTACTCGAGGTAGCGCAGGCCGCCGTGGATCAGCTTGGTGCTCGACGACGAGGTGTGGCGCGCCAGGTCGTCGCGCTCGGCCAGCAGCACCTTCAGGCCACGGCCGGCCAGGTCACGCGCGATGCCGGCGCCGTTGATGCCGCCGCCCACCACCAGCACATCGCAGTGCGTGGGCAGGGCGCCGGCAGACGCTCGCGGCGAATCCGGCGCCATGGCGCCGGCCTGGGGCTCGGTCAATCGGGTCTCCTCGGATCCGCGGGCAGGGACAGCGCGGTGTGATGCCTCGGTGGGCTCGGTGGGCTCGGTCTTGTGTTCGTTCGAACCCCAAACGCGCATTCGTTTGTGTTCGTTCTTTTTCTTTTTTAGCCGATCGGATGATCGAATGCAAGCGGGTTCGCCCCGGGAGAACCCGAAGCGAAGATCGCTTACGCTCGCTGCCGCTGGCGGACGGTGGTGCCGCCACGCTGCCCCATCCCCTCCATCCCCCTGCTGTCGTCGATGCTGAATCACCCTCGTCAGGAAGCCATGCTGGCCGCCGTGCGCGAACTCGGCACCGCCAGCGTGGAGGCCCTGGCCGAGCGCTTCGGCGTCACGCTGCAGACCGTGCGCCGCGATGTGAAGCTGCTGGCCGATGCCGGCCTGGTGGCGCGCTTCCACGGCGGCGTGCGCCTGCCCAGCAGCACCACCGAGAACATCGCCTACCGCCAGCGCCAGGCCCTGCACGACGAGGGCAAGCAGCGCATCGCGCGCGCCATCGCGGCCCAGGTGCCCGACGGCTGCAGCCTGATCCTGAACATCGGCACCACCACCGAGGCCATCGCGCGCGAGCTGGTGGGCCGGCGTGGCCTGCGCGTCATCACCAACAACCTGAACGTGGCGGCCATCCTGAGCGACAACCCCGACTGCGAGGTGATCGTGGCCGGCGGCGTGGTGCGCCACCGCGACCGCGGCATCGTCGGCGAGGCCACGGTGGAGTTCATCGGCCAGTTCCGTGTCGACATCGGCCTGATCGGCATCTCGGGCATCGAGGCCGACGGCACGCTGCGCGACTACGACTACCGCGAGGTGAAGGTGGCGCAGGCCATCATCCGCGCCAGCCGCCAGGTGTGGCTGGCCGCCGACCACAGCAAGTTCAACCGCCCGGCGATGGTGGAGGTGGGCCGGCTGGACCAGGTGGACCAGCTGTTCACCGACGCCCCGCCGCCGCCGCCCTTCGAGGCCCTGCTGGCCGAAGCCGACGTGCAGTGCACCGTGGCAGGAGACAACCCATGACGACGAAGACCCATGTGCTCGCCCTCGACCAGGGCACCAGCAGCTCGCGCAGCATCGTGTTCGACGGCCAGGGCCGCATCGTGGCCATGGCGCAGCGCGAGTTCCGCCAGATCTACCCGCAGCCCGGCTGGGTGGAGCACGACCCCGAGGAGATCTGGCAGAGCCAGCTCGACACCGCGCGCGAGGCGCTGGCCAAGGCCGGGCTGACCGCCGCCGACATCGCGGCAATAGGCATCACCAACCAGCGCGAGACCACCGTGGTGTGGAACCGCCGCACCGGCCAGGCCATCCACAACGCCATCGTCTGGCAGGACCGCCGCGGCGAGCCGCTGTGCGCGCAACTGCGCGAGCACGGCCATGCCGAGGCCATCCGCGCCAGCACCGGCCTGGTGGTGGACGCCTACTTCTCGGCCAGCAAGATCCGCTGGATCCTGGACCATGTGCCCACGGCCCACATCGACGCCGCACACGGCGACCTGGCCTTCGGCACCATCGACAGCTGGCTGCTGTGGAAGCTGACCGGCGGCCATGTGCACGCCACCGACGTCAGCAACGCCGCGCGCACCATGCTGTTCGACGTGCGCCACAACACCTGGGACCACGAGCTGCTGAAGCTGCTGCACGTGCCCGACAGCCTGCTGCCGCAGGTGCATCCGTCGTCGCATGTGTTCGGCGAGAGCCTGCCCGGCCTGCTGGGCGCCGCCATCCCGATTGCCGGCATGGCCGGCGACCAGCAGAGCGCGCTGTTCGGCCAGGCCTGCTTCTCGGCCGGACTGGCCAAGAACACCTACGGCACCGGCTGCTTCATGTTGATGCACACCGGCCCGAAGTTCCAGCTGTCGGCCAACGGCCTGATCACCACCAGCGCCGCCCAGCCGAACACGACCGCTCAATACGCGCTGGAAGGCAGCGTGTTCATCGGCGGTGCCGTGGTGCAGTGGCTGCGCGACGGGCTCAAGGCCATCCAGGGCAGTGGCGAGGTGCAGGCCCTGGCCGAGAGCGTGCCCGACGCCGGCGGCGTGATGTTCGTGCCCGCCTTCACCGGCCTGGGTGCGCCCTACTGGGACGCCAACTGCCGCGGCGCCATCGTCGGCCTGACGCGCGGCAGCACCGTGGCCCACATCGCCCGCGCCGCGCTGGAGAGCATCGCGTTCCAGAGCGCCGCGCTGCTGCAGGCCATGAGCAAGGACGCGGTGGCCGCCGGCGGTGCCGCCGTGAGCGAGCTGCGCGTGGACGGCGGCGCCTGCGTCAACGACCTGCTGATGCAGTTCCAGGCCGACCTGCTGGGCATCCCGGTGGTGCGACCGCAGGTCATCGAGACCACGGCACTCGGTGCCGCGTACCTGGCCGGCTTGGCCACCGGCGTGTGGCGCAACACCGACGAGCTGGCCGCGCTGTGGCAGGCCGAACGCCGCTTCCACCCCACGCTGTCGCGCGAGCGCGCGGCCGAGCGCATGGCGCAGTGGGAGCAGGCGGTGCGGCAGACCACGGCGGCTTGACAGGGCCCGGCGCGCCCGTCGGCCGGCCGGCCTGCCTGCCGGCGCGTCAGCCGCGGCGCCGACGTGCGCCGGCCAAGCCCGCTCCGGCCAGTGCCAGCACGGCCAGCGACAACGCCGCCGGCTCGGGCACCTGGCCGGTGGTGGGCGTCGAACCCGTGCCACCGCCCTGCGTCTGCGGGTTCAGGTCGAACACCCACTCACCGCCATTGGGTGGGTTGTTGGCCGAGCCGAACGGCAGGTTGTAAAACGACAGCGTGAGGCTGTCGGCCGTGAAGGCCCAGTCGACCGTGCTCCATCCGGCGTTCGGATCGCCGACATGGCCGATGCCGGAACTCAGCTGCACCGCGCTGATTGGCTGGCCCAGGTCCAGGCCGCTCAGGACGATCTGGAACAGCACCGTGTTGTAGGCGTAGACATTGTTCGTGGCCGGCGTGTTCTCGTAGGCCGAGACGCGCACCGACGAGGCGCCGATGTCGACCGAGATGTCCCAGGTCTCGGTGGAGGCGGCCCAGGGGGCAAAGCGCCACCGACCATTGAACTCGACGCCCGCGCCCACGGTCACCGCCGCCGGGCTGAAGGCCTGCGGCACATCGCCCCAGATCGGCGAGTTCAGTCTGCCGTTCACGCTGTCGCCGATCAGCGAGGCCTGCGCCGCCGTCGACACCACCAGCGCCGCCGCCACGGCAGCGGCCGCGCGCATTCCATTCACGCACTTCATCTCGCACCTCTCCCAGTCACCACACAATCGGCCACGCCCCGTGCGGGCGCCGCACTGGGTCCACATGCTCGCGGCGCAGCGTCCGGGGCGTCCTTGAGAAGCCTGAAAATTCCTGAAGCGGCGCCCCCTCAATCGCGGGACCGTCGAACTGCCGCCGATGCATTACCGATTCGACCGCTACGAACTGCTGGAGCCGCGCCGCGAACTGCGGCGGGATGGCCAGCCGCTGCATCTGGGGGCCAGGGCCTTCGACGTGCTGCTGGTGCTGCTGAGCCACGCCGACCGCGTGGTCACCAAGGCGGAACTGCTGGACCGCGTGTGGCCCGGCGCGGTGGTCGAGGAGAACAACCTGCAGGTGCAGATCAGCACACTGCGCAAGCTGCTGGGCGAGCGCGCCATCGCCACCATCCCGCGACGCGGCTACCGCTTCACGCTGCCACTCACGGACGCGGCGACCGCCCCGCCGACGCCCGCAGGGCTGCCTGCGCAGCGCGCTGCACCTGGCAATTTGCCGGCGGCACTGCCCCCCATCATTGGCCGCGAGGCCGAACAGCGGATGCTGGCGCAGGCACTGCAGGCGCAGGTCACGGTGTCCATCGTTGCCACCGGCGGCGTGGGCAAGACGCACCTGGCGCGGGCCGTGGCGGCACAGTGGCGCAGCGGCGAGCGCGCCGTGTGGTGGGTGGACCTGGCCGCACTGCGCCATCCGGCGCTGGTAGCCCCCACCCTGGCGCGCGCGCTGGGCGTGCAGGAGGCCGCCGGCCACACCCCGGAGCAGACGGTGGCCGACGCCCTGCGCGACCAGGACGGCCTGCTGCTGCTCGACAACTGCGAGCACCTGCTGCCCGCCGTGGTGCGACTGGTCGAGCAGGTGCGCGCCGCCGCACCGCGGCTGCGCCTGCTGATCACCAGCCAGCAAGCGCTGAAGACTGCCGACGAGTGGGTCTACCGCCTGGACACCCTGCCGCTGCCGCACGGTGACGCGCTGCCACTCGTGGCGCGCAGCACCGCCGTCCAGCTGTTCGTGCAGCGCGTGCAGGCGCTGCAGCCCGGCTTCGCGCTGGACGCCGGCAATGCCGCGGCCGTGGCCCAGCTGTGCCGGCGGCTGGACGGCATCCCGCTGGCGCTGGAGCTGGCGGCCGCGCGCGTGCCGCTGCTGGGCCTGGGCGGCCTGGCCGAACGGCTCGACCAGCGCCTGCAGCTGCTGCGCGGCCATGGCCGCCGCGGTCTCAGCCGCCACGACACACTGCAGGCGGCGCTGGCCTTCAGCCACGGCCTGCTCTCGCCCGACGAGCAGGCCGTGTACCGGCGACTGGGCGTGTTCGCCGGCAGCTTCTCCTCCGCCGCCGCCCAGGCCGTGGCGGCCGATGCGCAGGTCGACGCCTGGGCCGTGCTGGACCACCTGGCCGCGCTGGTCGACAAGTCCATGCTGCTGCTGGCGCCGGGCGACACACCCCGCCTTCGCCTGCTGGAGACCACCCGCGCCCATGCCTTGCACTGCCTGGCCGAGGCCGGCGAGACCGCCGCCGTGCAGGCCCGCCATGCCCAGGCCATCGCCGCCCAGGTGGCGGCAATGGCCCAGGACTACTGGGCGATCGGCGATGCCGAGATGCGCGCGCGCTGCGAGCCCGACCACGACAACCTGCATGTGGCCATCGCGTGGGCGCTCGCGCACGACCCGGCCCTGGCCGTACGCCTGGTGGGCGACGCCGGCCCGCTGTGGCGCGAAGCCCTGTCGCAGCAACCCGAGGGCGCGCGTTATTGCGAGGCGGCCCTGGCCTGCGTGCGAGCCGACACGCCGGCGCTGGACCATGGCCGCCTGCTGCACACCCAGGCCTGGATGCTGATCTGGTCGCAGCAGCGGCGCGCACGCAGCGTCGCGCTGCGCGCCGCCGAGCTGCTGCGTGGCACGCCCGACACCGCCACGCTGGGCATGACGCTGCTGCTGCTGATCCCCGGCACCACCCGGCCCGATGCCACGCAGGAGGCGGCGCTGGCCGAGCTGCAGCGCCTGCACAGCCCGCAGGCCGCGCCTCGCGTGCGCGTGCAGCTGCTCAGCGCCAGCGCGCGCCTGGCCATGGGCGCGGGTCGCTATGACGAAGCCCTGCAGCTGTACGGCCAGGCGCGTGAACTGCTGGACGGCTGCGGCGCCGTGCAATGGGCCGGCGTGCTGGCCTGGACCATGGCCGGCATCGCGATGACGCTGGACGACCTGGACTTCGCCGTCGACACGCTGCGCCAGACCGCCGACCGACTGGACGCGCAGCCGGTGCGCGGCATCTTCCTGGCCTTCGCGCTGGGCAGCCTGGCCACGGCCCTGCTGCTGCGCGGCGACACCGCCGCCGCGCGCGCGGCACTGGCGCGCGCCGCGCCGCTGATCGTGCGCTACGACCTGGGCTTCCGCTACGCCGCCACCGCCGCCGGACTGGCCGCGGCCGAGCAGCGCTGGTTCAGCGCCGCCCGGCTGATGGGTTATGGAGAGTCGGCCCGGCGCGCCAGCGGCGTCGACGCCGAGGAGCCCGCCGAGCTGCGCGTGCGCGCGCGGACCGATGCGGCACTGCAGGCAAGGCCCGAGGCCACGGCGCTGGCATCGGCGCGCGGCGCCGGCCGCCTGCTCGATACCGCCGGCGCCTTCGGCGTCGCCCTGGGGCAGACCTGAGGTCAGGGTCCTGGCCAGGCACGCACAATCGGCCGGCACGCCGAGCCACAGAACAGGAGGACGCCATGGCCACGCGCAGGACATCCGCCGCACCGAGCGCACCCGCCAAGCCCAAGGTCTTCGTCAGCTGGTCGGGCCCGTCCAGCGAAGGGGCGGCCAAGGCGCTGAAGAAGGCCATCGAGGCGGTGTTCAATGGCGTCGAGGCCTGGGTGTCCAGCGAGGACATCAAGCTCGGCGAGGAATGGTTCGGCAAGCTCACCGGCGCGCTGGCCGAATCGCGCTTTGCCATCGTGTGCCTGACGCGGCGCAACCTGATCTCGGGCTGGGTGATGTTCGAGACCGGCGCGGTGGCCGGCACCTTCCGCGACAAGGCCAAGGTGGTGCCAGTGCTGCTGGAAGGCGACACCAACGACCTGGTCGACCCGCTCAAGCGCTTCAACGGCACGGCCTTCAACGAGGCCGGCATGCGCCGGCTGTTCGAATCGATCAACCTGCATGTCGGCTCGCCGCTCACCGACGAAGCCGTGCGCGAGCTGCTGCGCAAGCAGTGGAAGACGCTGAAGAAGGCCGTGGACACGGCGCTGCGCGCCGAGCCGAAGTACGACGTGTTCCTGTCGGTGCCGATGGCCGCCTTTGCCAGCGACGCCCAGTACCAGGCGTTCCGCACCGATGCACTGAGGGTGGTGGAAGGCCTGCGCCAGCGCTGCGGCCTGCGCGTCTATTGCGCGCTGGAGAAGATCGCCAGCACCCAGAAGTTCGAGACCGGCGGCACGGCGGCGCAACAGGACCTGGCGGCCCTGGCCGACAGCGCCAACCTGGTGCTGATCTACCCCGAGCGCCTGGCCACCAGCGCGCTGTTCGAGGCCGGCTTCGCCCTGGCGCGCGGCCTGCCCTGCCGCTTCTTCGTGCGCGACCAGAGCCAGCCCCAGTTCCGCCTGCCCTACCTGATGGGCAAGCTGCCCGAGGCCTACTCCAACGTGTCGATCATCGACGCGTCCGAATGGCAAAGCTTCGACGACATCACCGAGCGGCTGGTGGAGAACCAGGCCGCGTGGTTCGGCCGCCGCCTGGCGGCGCTGCCCAAGTGAGGCCCGCATGAGCAAGCTGCACACCGCCACCCGCCTCGACGGCCACCGCGTGCTGATCACGCAGGCCGACACATTCATGGGCCCAGCCTTCTGCGAGGGCTTTGCCGCCTGCGGCGCCGAGGTGATCGCCGACACGCGTGCGCTGGCCGATGACCCGCAAGCCCCGGCCGCGATGGTGGCCGAGGCCGGCCACGTGGATGCGCTGGTGATCCACCTGGCGCTGCCGGCGCCGTCCACGCTGGCGGGTGATGTGACCGACGACGAATGGCGCGCCGTGTTCGCGGCCATGGTCGACCCGATGCCGCGCCTGCTGGCCGCCGTGCTGCCGCAGATGCGCGAGCGTGGATCAGGAAACGTGCTGGTGATCGGCAGCGCCGGTGCGCTGCGTGGCCAGAAGCGCACCGCCAGCTACAGCGCGGCGCGGGGCGCGCAACTGGCCTGGGTGCGCTCGGTGGGGCTGGAGCTGGCGCCGCTGGGCGTGCGGGTGAACGCCATCGCGCAGAACTTCGTCGACAACCCCACCTACTTCGGCCCCGAGGTGCAGGCCAACCCGCGCTTCCAGGAGCGCCTGAAGCGCGAGGTGCCGCTGGGCCGCCTGGTGGCGCCGCACGAGGACGCGCTGTTTGCCGCCTACCTGTGCAGCCCGGCAGCGGCATGCTTTGTTGGCCAGGTTTTCCCTGTCTGTGGCGGATGGGTGCAAGGCTGACGACAGACCACGGCTCGCCGGGGTGCGATGATTCGCTGAAGTAGACAACGGGGAGGCTCGCAGTGAGGATTCGAGCGCTTGTATTCGGAACCACCGGCACAGGAAAGACCAGCCTTTGCAACGTGCTCACGGGGTCAAATGCTCGTCCGGCCGACAACGGCCCGTTGGGGGTGACCAGCAAGGCACATCTGTATCGGCCATTCCAGCATGGCAGTCACTCGATCGAACTGATCGACACCGTCGGACTGCATGAAAGCGTTCACGGCACGATCCCTCCGGAGCAAGCTATGCAGCAGTTGCTGGATCTGCTTTGCAAGTCGAAGGACGGCTACAACGTCCTCATTCATGTCACAAAGGCTGGGCGAATCACCGAGCACCACGACCAGGATCACACGTTTTTCGTAGAGAAGCTGACTCAGCGGCAGGTGCCCGTCATCCTGGCGATCACGGGCTGCGAGAACGACGACCCTATGTCATCGTGGCTTGATCGGCACGGCTCAGCGTTTGCCCGGTTCGGCTACCAAGCCAAGGTGCCTACATGCTTCGCGTCGGGCGGTGCGCTCGAATCGCACTACGCCGCGCTGCGGTCGGCAAGCCGCAGCGACCTGCTGGGCGCGATCGCAGCGGTCGCGCTTCCTGCCCCGTACCTCCTGTACGGTCAGTCTTCCGCCTCCACCATGAAGTCCGTCTTGTTCCGGCTATGGAACGATGCTGTTGACGTTTTCGGCCTACCAGCCAAATGGCGCAGCCAGGTCAATGAGTCGGCCTGGGATCTGATGCAGCGCATTGGGGTGCCACGAAAGGTGATGGAAATGATGGTCGCGCATCTTCCCGATGTGATGGCCGAGCTGGGCGGCAAGTTGCCAATCCCTGGCGGCTCGGCACTCCTGCGCAAATTCACTGATGCACTGCTCCGGAAGTGACATGACCGCTTCAGCGTTTCTATCGACCAAGCGGTGATCATGGCTCGGCTGCTGTTGTTGATCGCGGTATTGCTGTTGGCGTTGGGCCTGTCGTGGTTGCTCGCAAGGCAGGTACAGCGGTTTGTTCGCTTTTTGAATCAGCGCTTTGCCTTGCTCGTTCTTTCCGTGGGGCGACATGGCGCAGTGGCAGGCCTGTGGCTCGCCATGCATTGCATTTTCTTGTTTCTTGGCAAGACGATGTTCTGCATTGCGTTTGCTTTCGCGGGCTACCTAGTCCTGGGCATCGTCGGGCGCGCTGCACGGGACCGATCGATCCGCCTGCATGAGGTGGTTGCCGCTCTGCGCGCGGGGTCTGGCGCAGCGCTCGTGGCAGCCGCCATGTGGTCGGGACTGCGCATCCTCTGGCTCCTTCAGGATCCGGCAGCCCCGCCGGCTGCCACCCAGTTGGCTTCGTGATCCGACTGACTGGCCACCTCCAGTTGCCGCAGCCTGGTTTGAGCCGGCAGGAATCCCCCACAATCAAGCCATGCCCGCCAATGTCGAGATCAAGGCCCGTATCCCCAGTGTCGACGCGTTGCTGCCCCTGGCCACGGCCCTGGGCGACGACGAGCACCCGCAGCTGATCCACCAGGACGACACCTTCTTCAGCGTGCCGCACGGCCGGCTGAAGCTGCGTGTCTTCGGGGACGGTTCGGGCGAGCTGATTGCCTACCAGCGGCCCGATGCCGAGGGGCCCAAGGTCTCGGACTACGAGATCTCGCCGGTTTCCGAGCCCGAGAGCCTGCGCGAGGTGCTGACGCGCTCTTGTGGCCTGCTGGGCCGGGTGCGCAAGCACCGGCTGCTGGTGCTGGTGGGGGCCACCCGCATCCACCTCGACCGGGTGGAAGGCCTGGGCGAGTTCCTCGAGATCGAGGTGGTGCTGCAGCCCGGCCAGAGCGAGGCCGACGGCCAGGCCGAGGCCCGCGCGCTGATGGCCAGCCTGGGCGTGGGCCCCGAGGCCCTGGTCAGCGGTGCCTACCTCGACCTGCTGCGCGCCACCGCCGCCGCCCCCTCCGCCGCATGAGTTCCCAGGCCACCGGCGCGCCGCTGCTGTCGGTGCGCGACCTGCGCGTCACGCTCAACACCCCGCGCGGCCCGGCCGAGGCGCTGCGCGGCCTGAACTTCGACCTCGACCGCGGCGACACCGTGGGCCTGATCGGTGAATCGGGCTGCGGCAAGAGCCTCACCGCGCTGGCGCTGATGGGCCTGCTGCCCGAAGGCGCACAGGTGCGCGGCTCGATGCAGCTGCACGGCCAGCAGTTGGTGGGCCTGCCCGAGGCCGACTGGTGCACGCTGCGCGGCAACCGCGTGGCCATGGTGTTCCAGGAGCCGATGACGGCGCTGAACCCGCTGCATCCCATCGGCCGGCAGATCGGCGAATCGCTGCGCCTGCACAAGGGTCTGACCGGCACCGCCGCGCGCGCCGAGGCGCTGCGCCTGCTGGAGCGGGTGCAGCTGCCCGACGCCGCCCGCCGGCTCGATGCCTACCCGCACCAGCTGTCGGGCGGCCAGCGCCAGCGCGTGGTGATCGCCATCGCGCTGGCCTGCGGACCGGATCTGCTGGTGGCCGACGAGCCCACCACCGCGCTCGACGTCACCATCCAGCGCGAGGTGCTCGACCTGATCGGCCAGCTGGTGGCTGAGGACGGCATGGCCCTGCTGCTGATCAGCCATGATCTGGGCGTGATGGCCGAGGCGGTGCAGCGCATGCTGGTGATGTATGGCGGGCAGGTGGTGGAAAGCGGCGCCACCGCCGAGGTGTTCGAGCGCCTGGCCCACCCCTACACGCGCGGCCTGTTCGCGGCGCGGCCGCGGCTGGGCCTGCGGGCTGCAAGCGCCGCCCTGAACGGCCGGCGCGGCCACCGCCTGGCCACCATCCCCGGCCGTGTGCCCGAGCTGGCCGACCTGCCCGCCGGCTGCGGCTTTGCCGAGCGCTGCGCGCTGGCGCAGGACGCCTGCCGCGCCGCGCCACCGCCGCTGGACGCCGTGTCGCCGGGCCACGCCGTGCGCTGTCTGCGCTGGCAGGAGGCCACGGCATGACCGCGCCACTGCTGGAGGTGAAGGACCTCGTCAAGCACTACACCCTGCCGCGCGAGCGCCTGCTGGCCGCGCCGCCGGTGGTGCAGGCGCTGCGCGGCGTCAGCTTCACGCTGCAGGCCGGGCGCAGCCTGGGCGTGGTGGGCGAATCGGGCTCGGGCAAGAGCACGCTGGCGCGCCAGGTGATGGCGCTGGAAGCCCCCAGCAGCGGCCAGGTGGTCTTCGACGGCCAGGACCTGAACGCGCTGGACGCCGCCGCGCTGCGCCGCGCGCGCGCCGGTTTCCAGATGGTGTTCCAGGACCCGTTCGGCTCGCTCGATCCGCGCCAGGCGGTGGGACGCATCGTGGCCGAGCCGCTGGTGGCCCAGGGCGGCACCGACCGCGCCGAGCAGCGCAGCCGTGCCCAGGCCATGCTGGACGCCGTGGGCCTGCGCGCCAGCGACGTGGACAAGTACCCGCACGAGTTCTCCGGCGGCCAACGCCAGCGCATCGCCATCGCCCGCGCGCTGGTCACGCACCCGAAGCTGATCGTCGCCGACGAGCCGGTCAGTGCGCTGGACGTCAGCGTGCAGGCCCAGGTGCTGAACCTGATGCAGGACCTGCAGGACCGCCTGGGCGTCACCTACCTGTTCATCAGCCACGACCTGGCGGTGGTGGATCTGGTGTGCGACGAGGTCATCGTGCTGTACCAGGGCCGCGCCGTCGAGCAGGGCAGCCCCGACCGGCTGTTCAGCGCCGCCGCCCACCCCTACACCCGCGCGCTGATGGCCGCCGTGCCGCGGCTGCAGCCGGGCCGGCGCCGTGTGCCGCTGGCGCCCGTGCCGCCCTTGCCACCTTTGCCGGCCGGTGCCACCGGCGCCGGCTGCGCCTTCGCGCCCCGCTGCCGCCACCGCCAGCCCGACTGCCTGAGCCGCCAGCCGCTGCTGCGCCCGGTGGGCGACGGCCTGGCGCACCAGGCCGCCTGCCACCAGGCCGAGGCGGTGCTGGCCGAGGCCGTAGCATCCGAATCCAGTTGATCCTCTCGCTGCCCCCTCGCTGACGCCCCGTCACCGACGATCCTTCAGGAGCCTGCACATGACCCTTCGCCGCCGCACCCTGGCCCAGGCCGCCGCCCTGCTGGCGCTGCCGCTGTCCGCCCACGAGGCCCTGGCCCAGCGTCGCAAGGACGCCGTGGTGCTGGGCATGGTGCTCGAGCCGCCCGGCCTCGACCCCACCACCGCCCCGGCCGCCGCCATCGGCGAGATCGTGCACTACAACATCCTCGAAGGCCTGACCAAGGTGGGCCCCAGCGGCAGCATCACGCCGCTGCTGGCGCAGGACTGGAGCAGCGACCCCGACGGCAAGGTCTACAGCTTCAAGCTGCGCAGCGGCATCAAGTTCCAGGACGGCACGCCGTTCGATTCGGCGGCGGTGAAGTTCAGCTTCGAGCGCGCCAAGGCCGAGGGCAGCACCAACAAGGCCAAGAAGGCGGTGTTCGACAACATCTCGTCGATCGCCACGCCCGACGCGCAGACGGTGATCCTGACGCTGAACAACGCCGATCCCAACCTGCCGTTCCGCCTGGGCGAGAACACGGCCGTGATCCTCAGCCCCAAGAGCGCCGCCACCACCGCCACCAACCCGGTGGGCACCGGCCCCTACAAGCTGGAGAACTGGCAGAAGGGCACGGCCGTCACGCTCACCGCCTGGGACGGCTACCGCGACCCCGGCGCGATCAAGATCAAGCGCGCCACCTTCCGCTTCATCAACGACAACGCCGCGCAGGTGGCCGCGCTGATGGCCGGCGACATCGACGGCATGCCGCGCTTCGGCGCGGTGGACGCGCTGGCGCAGTTCAAGGCCGACAAGCGCTTCACGGTGGAGGTGGGCACCACCGCCGGCAAGGGCCTGCTGGCGCTGAACAACAAGCGCAAGCCGCTGGACGACGTGCGCGTGCGCCGCGCCATCGCCCACGCCATCGACCGCCAGGCCTTCATCGACGGCGTGCTGCAGGGCCTGGGCAAGCCCATCGGCAGCCATGCCGCACCCACCGACGTGGGCTATGTCGACCTGACCGGCGCCTACCCGTACAGCGTGGACAAGGCCAAGGCGCTGCTGAAGGAAGCCGGCGTGACCACGCCGCTGAACCTGACGCTGACGCTGCCGCCGCCCAGCTACGCGCGCAAGGGCGGCGAGGTGATCGCCGCGATGCTGGCCAAGGTGGGCATCAACGCCAAGATCGAGAACGTGGAATGGGCGCAATGGCTCAGCGGCGCGTTCAAGGGCAACTTCGACCTGACGATCATCAACCACGTCGAGCCGCTCGATTACGTGCAGTACGCCAACCCCGACTACTACTGGGGCTACAAGAACAAGGCCTTCGACGAGCTGGTGAAAAAGCGCGCCGAGGCCCCGCGCGGCCGGCCGCAGAACCAGCTGTACGGCGACATCCAGCGCCTGCTGACGCACGACGCGGTGAACGCCTGGATCTTCAACCCCGCGCAAGTCACCGTCGCGCGCAAGGGCCTGAAGGGCCTGTGGCTGAACTCGCCGATCTTCGCCAACGACCTGTCGCTGCTGAGCTGGCAGTGAGCCCCCGGTCCACTTGATGGAGCGCGCCACATGAACGACCTGCACCCCGAACTGACCGCCGAGCTGAAGGCGCTGGAAGAGACGCTGATGGACCACAAGGTGCGGGCCAACCCCGACCGCGTGGCACCGCTGCTGGCCCCCGAGTTCGTCGAGTTCGGCGCCTCGGGCACGGTGCTCGACCGCGCCGCCGCGGTGGCCGTGCTGGCCGCCGAGGGCACGCCGCTGACCCGGCGCATGCGCCAGTTCCGCCTGCGCGCCCTGGGCCCCGACATGGCGCTGACCACCTGCCGCGTCACGCGCAGCGATGGCCGCGAGACGTTGCGCAGTTCGGTCTGGCAAAAGCGCGATGGCCGCTGGCTGATGGTGTTCCATCAAGGCACCGAGGCGGCAGGCGCCGACGAGGGAACCTCTTGATCGGCGGCGCTGCATGAGCGCGCTGCACACTCTCTCCGCCCAGCAACTGGCCGACGGCTACGCCAGCGGTGCCTTCTCGCCGCTGGAGGCCACCGAGGCCGTGCTGGCGCAGATCGGCCGGCGCGAGCCGCAGCTCAACGCGCTGTACGCCTTCGATCCCGAGGCCGCGCGGGCCCAGGCCCGCGCCAGCACCGCGCGCTGGCAGGCCGGGGCGCCGCTCAGCCCGCTGGACGGCGTGCCCGGCACGCTGAAGGAGAACATCGCCACCCGCGGCTGCGCCATGCCCTCGGGCTGCGCCGCCACGGAACTGAAGCCGCTGGACTGGGACGCCCCGCCCGCCGCGCGCTGGCAGGAAGCCGGCCTGGTGCTGCTGGGCAAGACCACCATGCCCGACTGGGGCATGCTGTCCTCGGGCCTGTCCAGTTTCCACAAGCTCGCGCGCAACCCCTGGGACACCCGCTTCAACCCCGGCGGCAGCAGCGCCGGTGCGGGCACGGCAGCCGCCGCCGGCTACGGCCCGCTGCACCTGGGCACCGACATCGGCGGCTCGGTGCGCCTGCCGGCCGGCTGGTGCGGCCTGGTGGGCCTGAAGCCCAGCAACGGCCGCCTGCCGATCAAGCCGCCCTATGCCGGCCGCGTGGCGGGGCCGATGACACGCACCGTGCGCGACTGCGCCTGGCTGATGCACTTGCTGGCCCGCCCCGACTGGCGCGACACCACGGCCCTGCCGCCGGCCGACATCGACTGGCTGGACCTGCATGACGACCGTGACCCGTCCGAGGTGCTGAAGGGCCTGCGCATCGGTTTGCAGCTGGACGCCGGCTGGGGCCTGGATGTCGAGCCCGAGACCCGCGCCGCCCTCACCGCCGCGGCCCATGCACTGGCCGCCGCCGGCGCCAGCGTGGTCGAGGTGCCGGCCTTCAGCACGCGCGAGATGATCGACGGGCTCGACCGCTTCTGGCGCACCCGCAGCTGGCTGGATTACAGCGCACTGCCGCCCGAGCGCCGCGCCAAGGTGCTGCCCTACATCGTGCGCTGGATCGAATCGGGCGCGGGCATGAGCGGCGCCGACGTGTTCCACGGCTACAGCCAGATCGCCGCCTTCCGCGAGGCCGCGGTGGCCGCCATCCAGGGCCTGGACTTCATCGTCTCGCCCACCAGCCCGGTGCCCAGCTTCCCGGCCGAATGGGCCAGCCCGATCAACGACCCGGCGCGGCCCTTCGAGCACATCGCCTTCACCGTGCCCTACAACATGAGCGAGCAGCCGGCCGTCAGCGTGAACTGGGGCTTCACCGCCGGTGGCTTGCCCCTCGGCGTGCAGATCGCCGGCCACCGCCACGACGACCTGGGCGTGCTGCGCCTGGCCGCGCAGCTGGAGCGCCTGCGCCCGCCCATGCCGGCCTGGCCGATGGCCTGAACCCGCCGCACACCCCGAGGCAGACAGATGGACTACATCCCCGGCATCGCCCACCCCGGCGACGAGACCCCCGAGGCCTGGTGCTTCGCCTTCGTGCAGCGCGACCTGCTGCTGCCCGACGAGGATGCGCTGGCGCCCACCGGCGGCTTTCTGCTGCGCGCACTGCAGGGCGCCGCGCAGGCCCGGCATTACCTGGGCCGGCTGGGCGGGCGTGACGCCTGGGTGCTGGCCCTGCCCGAGGCGCCGCCCGGCTGGCGTGCCACGCCGCTGCGCGCCGCGCTGGTGGCCCTGGGCGCCAACGAGCGCGCGCCGCTGGCCGCGCTGGCCGGTCGCGCCGCGCAGCTGCTGGAATGGGACCGCAGCCACCGCTTCTGCGGCGTGTGCGCTACGCCCACCGAGTTGCAACCGGGCGAGCGCGCGCGCCGCTGCCCGGCCTGCGGCCACACGGCCTACCCGCGCCTGAGCCCGGCCATGATGGCCCTGGTGTGGCGCCCGGGCGGGCTGCTGCTGGCGCGCGCCCCGCACTATCAGGGCAACATGTACAGCGCGCTGGCCGGCTTCGTCGAGGCCGGCGAATCGCTGGAAGACTGCCTGCACCGCGAGGTGGCCGAGGAGGTGGGCGTCACCGTCACCGACCTGCGCTACTTCGGCAGCCAGAGCTGGCCCTTCCCGCACAGCCTGATGGTGGCCTACACCGCCCGCTGGACGGGCGGCGACATCGTGCCGCAGGAAGGCGAGATCGCCGACGCGCGCTGGTTCCCGCTGGACGCGCTGCCCACCATCCCGCAGCCGCTGTCCATCGCCGGCCACCTGATCCGCGACACCGTGGCGCGCATGCGCGCCAGCGGCCAGCCGGGTTAGGCCCGCGACGGGCCCCGCACCTCCGGGGGGCCTGCGACGCTGCTCCAGCAAGGTCTCCGGCTTGACGGGCCGGCCGCTGCTGTGGTCTGCTCGGTGGCAAAACCAACAGTGCGGCACGGGGCCACCCGGTCGCGAGCGGAGGCCGCTGTCCCGGGCCGTGTCACCCACGTGATCGCCCGGGCCCGACGCCAGGGCCAGCGTCGGCAAGGAGAAGCGCCCGCATGAACGCCCGCCCGCAGCGCCAGGTGCCGTTGTCGCGCCAGCTGCTGCTGCGCGTGGTGGGTTTCAGCCTGCTGGTCACGCTGGCGGCCTCGCTGCTCAACGCCTGGCTCAGCTGGAACACCGAACAGCAGCGCCAGCAAGACCAGTTGCAGGCCGCGCTGGTGGCCTACAGCCCGGGCCTGGCCCGCGCGGTGTCGCAGCGCGACGACGAATCGCTGCGCCTGCAGATGTCGGGGCTGACCCACTTTCCAGCGGTGCTGACGGCCGAACTGGTGGGGCCGCAGCTGCACCACCGCTATGCCAAGCTGGGCGCCAACCTCGACCAGCCCGGCGAGGCCACCAGCCACCCGCTGCTGGCGGCCGACGGCCACCAGGTGGCGGCCTTCCTGCTGCTGCGCCTGGACCGCGAACTGCTGACGCGCCAGGTGTGGCGCGACGTCGCGGCCTTCGTCGCGGCCACCGCGGCCGAGCTGCTGCTGCTGAGCGCGCTGCTGTACGGGATCGTGCTGCGCACCGTGTCGCAGCCGCTCACCGAGCTGTCGCGGCATGTCAGCGGCCTGACCGCCGGACGCTTCGACCGCCTGGATGTGCCGGTGCCCCGGCCCGGCCGCGGCCCGCCGCACGAGGTGCATGCGCTGGCCGAGGGCATCGCCCGCCTGCAGGCCGCGCTGCGTGACCAGCTGGCCCACCGCGACGCCAACGCCCAGGCGCTGCAGCAGCGGCGCGACCAGCTCAATGCGCTGATCGCGCGCCAGACGCGCCAGCTCGACGAGGTGCTGCTGCACATGGCCGACGGCGCTGGCGTGGTCGACGCGCTGGGCACGATCACCGTGGCCAACCCGGCCTGGGGCCGCATCATGGGCCTGGCCGAGGGCGAGGCACTGGAAGGCTGGCCCGCCACGCGCTGGCTGGCGCGGCCGGGCTGGAACCACCTGCTGGCGCTGCTGCAGGGCCGCGAGGCGCAGGCCGTCACCACCATCGGCGTGCGCCGGGCCGATGGCCGCGAGGTGCCGGTGGAGGCCAGCTTCTCGGTGGTGGAGCGCGGCGCCGAGGGCCGGCCGCAGCGCATCCAGCTGGTGCTGCGCGACGTCAGCGTGCGCCTGGAGACCGAGCGCAACCTGATCGCCGCGCGCGAGGCCGCGCTGGCCGCCACGCGCGCCAAGAGCGAGTTCCTGGCCAACATGAGCCACGAGATCCGCACGCCCATGAACGCCATCCTGGGCATGCTGCACCTGTCGCTGCGCACGGCGCTGTCGCCGCAGCAGCGCGACTACCTGCACAAGATCCACGCCGCCGCACGATCGCTGCTGGCGCTGATCAACGACATCCTCGACTTCTCCAAGATCGAGGCCGGCAAGCTCGAGCTGGCGCAGGCCGAGTTCGCGGTGGACGACGTGCTGGAGCAGGTCACGTCGCTGGTGGCGCTGCAGGCCCAGGCCAAGGGCCTGGCCTTCCTGGTCGACACCGCGCCCGACGTGCCGCCGCGCCTGGTGGGCGATGCGCTGCGCCTGGCCCAGGTGCTCACCAACCTGTGCAACAACGCGGTCAAGTTCACCGACCGAGGCGAGGTGGTGGTGGCCACGCGCCTGGTGCGCCCGGGCCCCGCGCGCCCGGACGACACCCTGCCGCTGGACGACCGCGTGACGCTGCGCTTCGCCATCATCGACAGCGGCATCGGCATGTCGGCGGCGCAGACGGCCCAGCTGTTCCGCCCCTTCACGCAGGTGGATGCCTCCAGCAGCCGGCGCCACGGCGGCACCGGCCTGGGCCTGGCGATCAGCCGCCAGCTGGTGCAGCTGATGGGCGGCGACATCGCGGTGGACAGCGCCCCGGGCGAGGGCAGCGAGTTCAGCTTCACCGCGCGCTTTGCACCGGCGGCGGCCGACACCCTGCCCGATGCGCCGACGGCCCTGCCGCCACCGCCGCTGCCGGACGCCGGCCCGCCCGCCACCCCACGCCTGGTGCCGCAGGTGCTGGTGCTCGACAGCCGCGCACGCGCCGCGGCCGTGGTGTGCGCCACGGCCGACGCGCTGGGTTGCCGCAGCGCCCAGGCCGCCACGCTGGACGAGGCCTGCGCCCGGTTGCGCAGCGCCGCGGCCGACGCCCCGGTCGACCTGCTGCTGCTGGATGCAGGCAGCGGCGACGCCGCGCAGGCGGCCACGCTGGACGCCGCCTATGCCGCCGCGCGCCGCGTGCGCGGCCTGCCGCTGCGCCAGCCACCGCGCGTGGTGGTGCTGGTGCCTGCCGGCCAGGAGGCGCTGATCCCGCCGGCCGCGCGCGCGGCCTTCGACGGCGTGCTCAGCCGGCCGGTCACCGCCGCCACGCTGCTGGCGCTGCTGTGCGAGCAGTTCGCCGGCCGCGGCTTCGTGCCGCTGCGCCGCGGCACACGGCCGGTCAGTGCGCCGGTGCCGCTGCCACCCGGCAACCTGCGCCAGCTCGACGGCCTGCGCGTGCTGCTGGCCGAGGACAACCCGATCAACCGCGAGGTGGCCGTGGCCCTGCTGGCCGAGATGGGCGTGCGCCTGACCTGCGCCGACAACGGCCTGGAGGCGCTGCGCCGGCTCGACGAGCAGCCGGCCGACGCCCCGTTCGAGCTGGTGCTGATGGACGTGCAGATGCCCGGCATGGACGGGCTGGAGGCCACCCGCTGCATCCGCGCCCGCGCCGAATGGCGCAGCCTGCCGGTGATCGCCATCACCGCCCATGCCATGGCCCGCGACCGCGAGCAGTGCATGGCCGCCGGCATGAACGACTTCATCAGCAAGCCCTTCGACCCGGCCGACCTGTGCGCCACGCTGGCGCGCTGGGCGCCGCCGGGCCGCAGCACCGGCACGCCGACGGCCGTGTCCGCCGCCGCCACAGCGCCGACCGCAGCACCGAACGCAGCACCGAACGCAGCGCCTGCCGCGCTGCCCGGCGCCCTGCCGCGCCACGTGCCCGGCCTCACGCTCGCGGAAGGGCTGCGCCATTGCGACGGCAAGCCGGCGCTGTACCTGCGCATGCTGCAGCTGTTCGTGCGCAGCCGCGCCGACACGCGCGACACGCTGCAGCAGGGCCTGGCCGAGGGCGGCCATGCCGCGATGGCCAAGCTGGTGCACATGGTCAAGGGCGAAGCGGGCACGCTGGGCGCGCGCACGCTGTTCACCACCGCCGCGGCGCTGGAGGCCGAGCTGGCCGCCATGGCTGCCGGGCACAGCCCCGCCAGCACGCGCCCGACGGCCCTGCCGGCCTTCGAGGCCGCGCTGCACGAGGTGCTCGACGGCCTGGCCGAGGCCCTGAAGACCCCGGCCCCGCTGCCGGGCTGAGCGGCAGGCCGTCGCCGCCCCGTGGCGTTCCGCGCCGCCTGCGGCCGTTTCGTCGCGCCGCGCTGGCCGACCGCCCGGCCCGGGCCTAGATTGGCGGCATCGACACCCCCGCTGCCCGGAGCCTGCCATGCGCCTCTTCCGCCACCTGTTCAGTCCGGTCCGTGACCTGGCCCGCGCGGTGCTGCTGCCGTTCAAGGCGCTGTTCGTGGTGGGCCTGTGCTTCGCGATCAACGCCCTGACCTCGCCCGGCCACTGGTGGGTGAAGTGGGTGGCCCTGGGCATGGGCATCGCGGTGCTGGTGGCCTGGGCCAAGGCGCTGCGCACGCTGTTCGTCATCGGCCTGGTGGCCGCCGTGGGGCTGTGGGTGCACCGCCGCTACGGCGAGCAGGCGCGCCAGCAGTTCGACGACTGGGTGCGGCGCACGCAGCCGGGCCGCGCCGAGCTGCTGACCGTGCTGCAGAAGTGACGGCACCCGCCGGCGGCGCCCCGCGCCGCTAGGTCGGCTTGTGGCGCGCCGCGCGCTGCGACAGCGCGTTGGGAAAGTACAGCGCGGTCAGGCTCTTGCTGTGCACCGGGCTGAAGGCGGTGCCGCCGCCGCGCGTGGCGTCCACCGGGCCATGGCGGCGCCAGTCGCGCACCCAGAAGATGTCGTCGGCCACCTCCATCAGGCCCAGCGTCTCGCGGTCGCCCACCAGCACGCCCTGCACGCGCAGGCCCAGGCGCTCGCGCGCCTCATCCACGCGCGCCAGCGTGGCCGGCGTGCAGCCGAACTCGCCGTCGCTGACGATCAGCAGGTCGGCGCTGGACCAGCGCGCCTGGTGCACGCGCTCGATGGCGCGCTCGATCGGCGCCTGCACGTCGGTGCCGCCGTCGAAGCCCTGGCCCATCAGGTCGAGCAGCGCCGCCAGGCCGGCCGGCGTGTGGGCCAGCTCGCGCTCCAGCAGCTCGCCCGGGCCGCCGAAGGCGATCACCACGCAGCCGCGGCGCTCGGCGTGCGCGGTGCGCAAGGCCTGCAGCGCCACCGCCTTGGCGATGGCCTCGGGCGCGCCGTGCATCGAGCCCGAGGTGTCCAGGCACAGGATCAGCGGGCCGCGCTCCAGCGGCTCGGGCTGCGGCGGTGCCAGGTCGGCACGCGGGCGCTGGGACGGGTCGGGCCGCAGGTCGTGCAGCACGGCTTGGCTGTCGTAGCCCAGCAGCCGCGCCTCGGCAAAGCGCGCATGCCACAGCTTGTGCAGCACCGGATGGCGCAGCATCGCCGCCTCGGCCGGCAGCATCTGCGCGATGCGCCCGGTGTGGCGGATGCCGCGCAGCTCGCCTGGCGCATCGGGCAGCGTGGTGTGCACCACGCGCAGGCCCAGCAGGCGGCGCGCGCGCTCGCTGGGCGTGGGCGGTGGTGACGGCGGCGGCAGCAGCGGCTGGGTGGCGCGCTCGGCGCGGCCCAGGCGGCGGATCAGCGCGGCCAGCTCGGGCAGATGCTTGAGCGTCTCGGCAATGCGCAGCGCCTCCTGCCACTCGCGGCGCGCCAGCAGGCCGGTCATCTCGTCCCAGCGCAGGCGCGCCAGGTCGCCCAGGCCCTGCATCAGCGTCAGCAACTCCTCCCAGCCGGCGCGCTCGAGCGTCCAGGCCTCGGTGAAGTCGCGCGCCACGCTGGCGATGGCGTCGTCGCGGCTCAGGCGCGGTTGCAGGTCGGCGATGCGGTCCAGGTGCCACAGCAGCGTACGCAGTACCTGCTCGGCCAGCGGCTCGGCGCCTTGCGCCAGACCGGCCAGACCCAGTTCGCCCACCGCCTGGCGCAGTGGCGCCGTGGCCTGGGCATCGCCGAAGTCGGCCGCCACCGGCGGCATCTCGCCGGCCAGCAGCGCGGCGCGCCAGGTGGCCACGTCGGCCAGGCGCGCGGCGCTGTGGCCGGCGCTGGTGGTCAGCGTGGGCAGCCACAGCGTGCGGGGCAGCACGGCCAGGCGGTCGAACGGCGCCTCGCAGGGCGCAGCGGGGGTGCGGGGCGTGGCGGGACCGTCCGGGGCCGCCAGCGCCTCGGCCACCGCCGCGCGCTGCGACGGGTTCATGCCAGCGCCGGCGCCGGTGTCAGGTCCACCGGCTCGGGCGGGGTGGCCGGCAGGCCGGCGTCCTGCGGCTGGGCGGCGAAGCCCGCGCGCGTGGCGGCCAGCCGGGCGGCATAGCCGGCCAGCGCCTGCAGGTGGGCGCCGTGGCGGCCCAGCCAGCGCGCGGCCAGGCCCGGCGGCAGCCACAGCCGGCCGGCCAGGCGCGCGGCCAGGCCGTCGTGCGCGGCCTGCAGCTCGGCCTGCGCGGCCTGCACCTGGGCCTGCAGTTCGTCCACCTGGGCCACGCGCGCGGCCACGTGCACCGGACTCCAGCGCCGCGCCAGCCGGGCCTCCAGCGTGGCCGAGACGATGCGGTGCATGCCCTCGCCGCCGTCCTGCCCGCCCAGCGAGCGCGCCAGCGCCAGCTTGCCGGCGGCATCGTCCTCGCCCTCGGCGGGCATGCGCTGCTCCAGTTCCAGCTGCTTCTCGAAGGCCGTGACCGCATGGCCCAGCCAGGGCAGCGGGCCGTCCTGCGCATCGGCCGGCGGCGGCAGGCGCAGCAGGGCGTCGTCCACCCACTGCTGCAGGCGCGGCACGCTGTCGGCGTCATGCGCCACGGCATAGGGCGCCAGCCACAGGTCGATGGCGTCCAGCGTGTCGCGGCCCTCGGTGGCGGCGGCGCAGCGCATCAGGCCCAGCAGCTGGCGCCAGCGGCGGTCGGACACCGGCAGCGACAGCGCCGCGGCCTGCGTGCGCAGCGCAGCCAGTGCGGCCAGGGCCTCGTCGCCCAGCGTCACTCGGGCAGCGGCGGCGCGCACGGCCGCCCGCTCATCGGTGGTGATGGGTGGCGGTGGCGCGGCCTCGTCGGCGGGCGCGGCGTCCAGCTGCAGCAGCGCCGCGAAGCCCGCATCGCTGACCGGCGCCACCGGCACGCGCAGCAGGAAGCGGTCGTGGAAGGCCTGCAGCGATTCATCGGCCGGCGGCTCGTTGGACGCCCCGATCACGCTGACCAGCGGCACCGCCAGGCGCTGTGCGCCGTTGTCGAACTGGCGCTCGTTGAGCAGGGTCAGCAGCGCGTTCAGGATGGCCGAGTTGGCCTTGAACACCTCGTCGAGGAAGGCGATGCCGGCGGTGGGCAGGTAGCCGTCGACCAGGCGCTCGTAGCGGTCGGCCTCCAGCGCCTGCAGCGACAGCGGGCCGAACAGCTCCTCGGGCGTGGAAAAGCGCGTCAGCAGGCGCTCGAAGTAGCGCGCGCCGTCGAAGGCGCGGTGCAGGCGCCGCGCCAGCTCGCTCTTGGCCGTGCCGGGCGGGCCGATCAGCAGCACATGCTCGCCGGCCAGCGCCGCCAGCAGCGCCAGGCGCACGGCGGTTTCGCGTTCCAGCAGGCCCTGGTTCAGGCGGTCGAGGTGGGCGCGCAGGCGCGCGGGGTCGGGCAGCACGGTCATGGCGCGGATTTCACACCAGCGGCGGCACCAGGCCTTCGTCGGCGATCAAACGCTGCACGGCCGGGCGCGCCAGCATGCGCTGCAGCCAGGCCGCCAGCACCGGCCGCTCGCGCGCCGGCGCCGAGGCCGGCCCGCTGAAGCCGCGCGTCCAGCGGCACAACATGAAGGCATAGGCGTCGCACAGGCTGTACTGCCCGCCCAG
Organism: Pseudaquabacterium inlustre; assembly: GCF_038066595.1. NCBI lineage: Bacteria > Pseudomonadati > Pseudomonadota > Betaproteobacteria > Burkholderiales > Sphaerotilaceae > Pseudaquabacterium > Pseudaquabacterium inlustre. Next base: position 35,957 of record NZ_JBBUTH010000011.1, on the reverse strand, counting down.
CAGCCAGGGGCCGCCGTGGCGCTCGAACTCGGCCACCAGGATGTCGAGCTGCCGGCCCACCATGGCCTGGGCATGGGCCTTGACCTGCGCCGCGCCCTCGGTGTTGCCCTCGTCCACCAGGCGCTCGGGGTAGAAGTAGACGATCAGGTTGGCCTGCAGCGTGTTGGTCAGCCAGACCAGCCACTTGGTGGCCTGCGCGCGTTCGGCCGTGCCCGGCGGCGGCATCAGCGGCGGCGCCGAGTCGGGCGCGCCGGGCCGGTCGACCAGGTGCAGGCAGATCGCCGCGGCCTCAAACAGCACCAGCTCGCCATCGCGCAGCACCGGGATCAGGCCGTTGGGGTTCAGCGCCAGGTAGGCGGGCGCCTTGTGCGCCTGCACCGTGCGGTCGACCAGCACCTTGGTGAAAGGCAGGCCGAGCTCCAGCAGCACCAGGTGCGGCGCCAGGCTGGCATTGCTGGGGTAGTAGTGCAGTTCGAGCATCGCGGCGTCCGTCGGGTGCGGGGGGGAACAGGCAGGGGGGGCCATGATGCCGGATGGCCGCTGCGTGGCGGGCTATGCACGCCGGTGCATATCGCGGCCGGCCGGCATGACGACGAGAATCGCGCCCCGTGGCGGCCGCCCGCCGGCCGACCTGCAGACGAACTGGAACGAACGAGTCGATGGGATCAATGGCCGAGAGCGTGCAGCTGGCGCTGGCGCTGATTGCCGCGGGCGATGCGGCACTGTGGCAGGTGGTGGGCCTGTCGCTGCGCGTCAGCGCCACGGCGGTGGCGCTGGGCGCCGGCCTGGGCCTGCTGCTGGGCGCGTGGCTGGCGGTGGCGCGCTTTCCGGGGCATGCGCTGCTGGTCGGCCTGCTCAACACGCTGCTGGCCCTGCCCTCGGTGGTGGTGGGCCTGGTGGTCTACCTGCTGCTGTCGCGCTCGGGCCCGCTGGGGTCGTGGGGCATCCTGTTCACGCCCGCGGCCATGGTGGTGGCGCAAACGGTGCTGGTGGTGCCGCTGATCGCCGCACTGGCGCGCCAGCTGGTGGTGGACGCGCTGCGCGAGGGCGGCGACGAGCTGCAGGCCATGGGCGCCGGCCGCCTGCTCAGCGCCGCGCTGCTGCTGCTGCACGCGCGGCGGGCCGTGGCCACCGTGCTGCTCACCGCCTTCGGCCGTGCCATCGCCGAGGTGGGCGCGGTGATGATCGTCGGCGGCAACATCCAGGGCGTCACGCGCGTGATGACCACCGCCATCGCGCTGGAGACCAGCAAGGGCGACCTGCCACTGGCCCTGGCGCTGGGCCTGGTGCTGCTGGGCGTGGTGGGCCTGCTGAACCTGGCCGTGGGCCTGAGCCGGCGCGGCACGGCCGGCACCGGGCTGGCCGTGGCGGGAGCCGCATGAGCGCCGCCGAACTTGGCGCGCCGATGGCCGGCGCCGCACCGTCGCAGGCCCGGCCGCGGGTGTCGACGGGCCCGGCGCCTGTGCTCATCCGCCTGCACGAGGCCTCGGTGCAGTTCGGCGCCACGCCGGCGCTGCACGGCCTGTCGCTGGACATCCGGCAGGGCGAGCGCATCGCCCTGGTGGGCGCCAACGGCGCCGGCAAGACCACGCTGCTGCGCCTGCTCAACGGCCTGCTGGCACCCCACCGAGGTGAGCGCGTGCTCTCACCCGAAGGCGCCTCCACGCAGCACCGGCCGGTCACGGCGATGCTTTTCCAGCGGCCCTTTCTGCTGCACCTGTCGGTGCGCCGCAACCTGGCGCTGGCGCTGTGGCTGGCCGGCGTGCCGGCCGCCGAGCGCCCCGGCCGCTGCGGCGAGGCCCTGGCCCGCGTGGGCCTGCAGGCCCTGGCCGCGCAGCCGGCACGTGCGCTGTCGGGCGGCCAGCAGCAGCGCCTGGCGCTGGCGCGGGCCTGGGCCGTGCGGCCCGATATCCTGTTCCTCGACGAACCCACCGCGAGCCTCGATCCCTCGGCCAAGCGCGAGGTGGAGCAGCTGATCGAGGACTTCGGCGCTGCCGGCATGGCACTGGTGATGAGCAGCCACAACCTGGGGCAGGTCAAGCGTCTGGCCGATCGTGTGCTGTTCCTCGACCAGGGCCGGCTGCTGGCCGACCGCCCGGTGGCCGAGTTCTTCCGCGCCGACGGTGCCGGCCTGCCGGCCGAAGCGGTGCAGTTTCTGCACGCCGAACTGCCCTGGCGCTGAACCCGTCCGACACCTGCTCACGCAGGTGAATGCGAGTCGTTCGCAACGGCATCGACGCCACCTCCGGCAAACGTCACAGCCTGGAACAGGCACGCACGAAACCGGGACGTTTTCAGGGTTAAGCCTAGGTTCTCGCCGTCACCGGCTATGCAGATCATTGCATAGGACCGTTGGTGCATAGGCTTGCACCGGGCACGGCTCCCCCCCTTCGAAGATCCAACGCGGAGAAGAGAACACCATGCAGAAGAGCCTGCACATCAACCCGGACAAGTGCACCGGGTGCCTGCAATGCGAAATGGCCTGCTCGTTCGAGAACTACGGCACCTACGCCACGGCCAAGTCGCGCATCAAGGTGTTCGACTTCCACCACACCGGCCGCAAGGTGCCCTACACCTGCACGCAGTGCGATGAGGCCTGGTGCCTGCACGCCTGCCCGGTGGAGGCCATCACCGTCGACAAGGCCACCGGCGCCAAGGTCGTCAACGAGACCACCTGCGTCGGCTGCAAGGTCTGCACGATCAGCTGCCCGTTCGGCACCGTGAACTACGTGCAGGAAACCGGCAAGGTGCAGAAGTGCGACCTGTGCGGCGGCGACCCGGCCTGCGCCACCGCCTGCCCCACCGGCGCCATCACCTACATCGACGCCAACTGGACCGGCATCAACAAGATGCAAGCCTGGGCCGACAAGCTGGGCAACCAGCCCGCCGCCTGATTCCCCGACCCCCACCGGAGCACCGACACATGTCCTGGGCTGGAAAAATCCTCCGCGTCAACCTCACCACCGGCACGGTGGCCAGCGAACCGCTGAACATGGAGTGGGCGAAGGCCTACCTCGGTTCGCGCGGCCTGGCCAGCAAGTACCTGGTCGAGGAGATCGACCCCAAGGTCGACCCGCTGTCCGCCGCCAACAAGATCATCTGGGCCACCGGCCCGCTGACCGGCACCATGGCCTCCACCGGCGGCCGCTACACCGTCGTCACCAAGGGCCCGCTGACCGGCGCCATCGCCTGCTCCAACTCGGGCGGCTACTTCGGCGCCGAGCTGAAGATGGCCGGCTGGGACATGGTGATCTTCGAAGGCGCGAGCCCGAAGCCCGTGTACCTGGCCATCGAGGACGACAAGGCCGAGCTGCGCGACGCCTCGCACCTGTGGGGCAAGAGCGTCTGGGAAACCGAAGAGATCATCAAGAAGCAGCACCAGGACCCGCTGACCCGCGTGTCCAGCATCGGCCTGGCCGGTGAGAACAAGGTGCTTTACGCCGCCGTCGTGAACGACCTGCACCGAGCGGCCGGCCGCTCGGGCGTGGGCGCCGTGATGGGCAGCAAGAACCTCAAGGCGATCGCCGCGCGCGGCACCAAGGGCGTGGGCAACGTGGCCAACCCCAAGGAGTTCATGCAGGTCACCTTCGAGAAGAAGAAGATCCTCGCCGAGAACGCCGTCACCGGCCAGGGCCTGCCGACCTACGGCACCCAGGTGCTGATGAACGTCATCAACGAGATCGGTGCGCTGCCCACCCGCAACCACCGCGACATCCAGTTCGAAGGCGCCAAGGACATCTCGGCTGAAGCCATGGCCACGCCGCGCGCCACCGACGGCAAGAAGCACCTGGTGACCAACCAGGCCTGCTTCGGCTGCACCATCGCCTGCGGCCGCATCTCCAAGATCGACCAGAACCACTTCAGCGTGCAGAACAAGCCGCAGTACTGGGGTGCCTCGGGCGGCCTGGAATACGAAGCGGCCTGGGCCCTGGGCGCCGCCAACGGCGTCAACGACCTGGAAGCGCTGCAGTACGCCAACCTGATCTGCAACGAGCAGGGCATGGACCCGATCTCCTTCGGCGCCACCATCGGTGCGGTGATGGAGCTCTACGAGATGGGCGTCATCACCAAGGAAGTGCTGGGCATCGAGGCCCCGTTCGGCAGCGCCCAGGCGCTGTGCCAGCTGGCCGACATGACCGCCAAGGGCGAAGGCTTCGGCAAGGAGATCGGCGAGGGCTCGGCACGCCTGTGCAAGAAGTACGGCCACCCCGAGTTGAGCATGAGCGTCAAGGGCCAGGAATTCCCGGCCTACGACTCGCGCGGCATCCAGGGCATGGGCCTGACCTACGCCACCAGCAACCGCGGCGCCTGCCACCTGCGCAGCTACACCGTGGCATCGGAAGTGCTGGGCATCCCGGTCAAGACCGATCCGCTGACCGCCGAAGGCAAGCCCGAACTGGTCATCGCCTTCCAGGACGCCACCGCCGCCTTCGACTCGGCCGGCATCTGCATCTTCACCAGCTTCGCCTGGGGCCTGGCCGACGTGGCGCCGCAGGTGGCTGCCGCTTGCGGCCCCGAGTTCACGCTTGAGAACATGGCCAAGATCGGTGAGCGCATCTGGAACATGGAGCGTGAATTCAACAACGCCGCCGGCTTCACCGCCGCCGACGACACGCTGCCCAAGCGCCTGCTGGAAGAGCCGGCCAAGACCGGCCCGGCCAAGGGCCTGGTGAACAAGCTGCCCGAGATGCTGCCGAAGTACTACGCCGCCCGCGGCTGGAACGCCGACGGCACGCTCAAGCCCGAGACCCGCGAGCGTCTGGGCCTCTGATCGGCCGCCACGGCTTGCAGACCACACAGGGCGCGGGCCTGCCCCGCGCCCTTTTTCGTTGGAAAGTCCCTCACATGAAACACGTGATCCTGGGCGCTGGCCCGGCCGGCGTGATCGCCGCCGAAACCATCCGCAAGCACGCCCCGCGCGACGAGATCGTCATCATCGGCGACGAGCCCGAGGCGCCCTATTCGCGCATGGCCATTCCCTACCTGCTGATCGGCAAGGTGGGTGAGGACGGCACGCACCTGCGCCACGGCGTCAGCCACTACCAGGATCTGCGCATCACGCTGCGCCGCGGCGTCAAGGCCACGAAGGTCGACGCCGCCGCGCGCAGCGTGACGCTCAGCGACGGCAGCACCGAATCCTTCGACAAGCTGCTGATCGCCACCGGCTCCAGCCCGGCCAGCCCGCCGGTGCCCGGCATCCATGGCCCCGGCGTGCACACCTGCTGGACGCTGAAGGATGCACGCGCCATCGCCGCGCTGGCCAAGCCCGGCGCCCGCGTGCTGCAGATGGGCGCCGGCTTCATCGGCTGCATCATCATGGAAGCGCTGCAGCAGCGCGGCGTGCAGCTCAGCGTCGTCGAGATGGGCGACCGCATGGTGCCGCGCATGATGGGCCCCACCGCCGGCGGCATGATCAAGGACTGGTGCGAGAAGAAGGGCGTGGCCGTCTACACCGGCGCCCGCGTCGAGGCCATCGAGCGCCCGCTGCCCGCGCACGAGCCTGCCGCCGCCCTGGTGCCACCACCCAGCCACACGCCCCAGCCCGGCCTGCTGAGCCGCCTGGCCCAGGCCGTGGGCCTTGCGCCCGCGCCTGCGCCGGCCCCGGCGCCGGCCGCTGCCCCGGCTGCGGCCGCCCCCGCCAAGGCCGCCGCACCGATGACCGTGCGCCTGTCCACCGGCCAGCGCCTCGAGGCCGACCTGGTCATCAGCGCCACCGGCGTCAAGCCCAACATCGGCTTCCTCGAGCACTCGGGCATCCGCTGCCTGGTGGGCGTGCTGACCGACGAGCACCTGCAGACCAACGTGGAAGGCATCTACGCCGCGGGCGACTGCGCCGAGGCCTTCGACAAGGTCAGCGGCACCACCATCGTCAGCGCCATCCAGCCCAATGCCGCCGAGCAGGCGCGCGTGGCCGCGCTGAACATGGTGGGCCAGAAGGCCGAACTGAAGGGCGTCACCCAGATCAACGTGCTGGACACGCTGGGCCTGATCTCGTGCAGCTTCGGCAACTGGCAGGGCGTGCAAGGCGGCCAGCATGTCGAGCTGACCGACCGCGCCGCCGACAAGCACATCAGCCTGCAGTTCAAGGACGACTACCTGGTCGGCTGCAACGCCATCGGCTTCATCGAGCATGTGGGCGTGATGCGCGGCCTGGTGGAAGGCGGCGTGCGCCTGAAGCCCGAGTGGAAGACCCGCCTGCTGGAAGACCCCACGCAGCTGATGGCCGCCTACCTGGCCAGCGCGCAGGCCCAGCAAGACCCCGCGCACGCGAAGTGATGGCCGGATCGGGCAGCATCGCGGCCCGATCCCGCCCACCTCACCCGACCGCTGGCCCCCGCCCACCATGCGCATCACCTTCAAGCTCTACGCCAGCCTGTCCGAGTACCTGCCCGCCGACCGCCGCCAGGGCAATGTGCTGCAACTCGACACCGTGCCCGAGGGCAGCACCATCCTCCAGCTGATCGAGCCCTATGGCCTGCCGATGAAGCTGGTGCACCTGGTGCTGATCAATGGCGTCTTCGTGCCGCCCGAGGAGCGCGCCACGCGTGCGCTGGTCGACGGCGACGTGCTGGCCATCTGGCCGCCGGTGGCCGGCGGCTGATCCCGCCCGGCCCCGGCTGCCGCGCCGTGCAGGCCCGCTGACCCGCCGCCCCACCATGCAAGCGCACTACGCCGCCGAGTTCAGCCGCGAACAAGGCTGCACCGAGGCCGAATGGCTGGGCTGGCTGCCCGGCGCCGTGCGCGACCAGGCCTGGCGCCTGAGCGCCCCCGGCCAGGCCACGGTTGACCTGCCTGGCGGCCCGCTGACGATCGACTGGCAGACCCTGCCGCCGCGCCAGATCGCGCTGATCCGCATGCCGCGCATGCAGATCCACTACCGCTTCGCGCCCGCCACACCCGAGGCTGATCGCGAGGCCTTCATGCGCTACTTCGATCTGTACATGCAGCGGGGGGGAGGGTGAGGCGACCCATCGGCCAGAATACGCGGCATGGCGTCGCGCGCTGACCTCCCCAGAAGCTGGCCCGATGGGCTCTATGAGTTGCTGGTCACTGAGCGGCTGGCCGCTACGCTGCCGGCCGGCATCACACGCACCGAGGCGTTGGTCGACGACCTGCCACAGACCCTGGCCGAGGCACTGGCGCGGCAACTGACGCTGATCCTCGAAGAGGTCGGCGGTGAAGGCGAAGAGCGCCGGGAGCGCCAACTAACGCTGGTCAACGGGCTGTTGGCCGAGCTGCGGCGGCGCGCCAGCGCACTGCAACGCGGTCAGGATCTGGCGGACATCGTGGACATGATTGCCGCGCCGCCGCGCCAGCTGACGGCGTGGCGCGGCGACCGACAGTTTCCAGCGCCGCCAAGCCTCGGCCTGGCGGCGCCATGGCTCTTTACCGCCGGGAAGGGCACGCCCTCGCTGCTGCAGGAGTTGCGGCACGAACTGGCCTCTGCCGATCGGGTTGACATCCTGGTGAGCTTCATTCGCAAGGAGGGCGTGCGCAAGCTGGCCGATGTGCTGCAGCAGATCACGGCGCTGAATGCAGAGGGTCAGCCCCGTGTGCGCCTGCGCGTGCTGACCACCACCTACACCGGCGCCACCCAGGCCGAAGCGCTCGACATGCTGGCCGGGTTGCCCGGTTGCGAACTGAAGGTCTCGCTCGACGGCCGTCGCACCCGGCTGCATGCCAAGGCCTGGGTCTTCCATCGCAACAGCGGCTTCGGCTCGGCCTATGTCGGCAGCGCCAACCTGTCTGGCGCGGCGCTGACCGGTGGCCTAGAGTGGACGGTCAAGCTGACGCAGCGCGCGCAGGCGGCGCTCTTCCAACGCGCTGAGGCCACGTTCGAGACGCTGTGGCACGACGCGGAGTTCCAGCGCTACCTGCCGGGTGTCCCGACCCACCGCGCGGCACTGGACGAAGCCTTGCGCCGCGCACGCCAGGCGTTTGGAAGCGGTAGCGCGAGCGACGATGCGCGGCCCGACGCATCGCTGATCACTGGCTTTTTCGACATTGTTCCGGCGCCGCATCAGCAGGACATGCTGGAACAACTGGCGACCGAGCGCGCTCATGGTCGGCATCGCAACCTGCTGGTGGCCGCCACTGGCACCGGCAAGACTGTGGTCGCGGCACTCGACTACCGCCGCACATGTCAACAGCAGGGCGGCCGGCCACGTCTGCTGTTTGTGGCGCACCGCGAGGAGATCCTGCGCCAGGCCTTGCGCACTTACCGCGAGGTGCTGCGCGATGGCACGTTCGGGGAAATGCTGGCCGGTGGGCGGCAGCCTGCGCAGCACGATCACCTGTTTGCCACGATCGACAGCCTGGCAAGCCGTGGCGTCGTGGCCAGTGTCGGTTCCGGCTACTGGCACAGCGTGGTGATCGACGAATGCCACCGCATCGCAGCGCATCGCTTCACGGACCTGGCCAGCGCCATCCAGCCGGCGTTGCTGCTCGGCCTCACCGCCACACCCGAGCGCGGCGACGGCCTGCCCATCACGCAATTCTTCGACATGCGCCCCGATGGGCGCCCAGCCGTGGAACTGCGGCTGTGGCGTGCGCTGGATCTGCAACTTCTGGCGCCCTTCGAGTACTACGCCTGCGACGACGACACCGACTTTTCGGCCGTGCCGTGGGGCCGCGGGGCCAGTGAGCAGCATGCCATCGCCCAGGTGGTGGATGCCAACCAACTGCGGGCACGGCTGGTGTTGCGCGAGTGGCAGCGCTTGGCCAGCGATGCGCGGCAATGCCGGGCTCTGGTGTTCTGCGTGTCGATGGCGCACGCCCGGTTCATGGCGGAACAGTTCAATCGGGCCGGCCTGCCTGCCGCCTGCATTACAAGCGAGACCCCCGACGACGAGCGTCGGCGTGCACCACAGCGGCTGGCGTCGGGCGAACTGTGCGCCCTGGTCACGGTCGACCTGTACAACGAGGGTGTGGACCTGCCCTTCGTGGACACGCTGCTGCTGCTGCGCCCGACGCAAAGCCCCGTGGTCTTTCAGCAGCAGGTTGGCCGCGGGCTGCGGCTGGATGCGGGCAAAGCGGCCTGCCTGGTGCTCGACTTCGTGGGCCAACACCGCAGCGACTTCCGCTTCGATCGGTTGCTATCGGGATTGACCGGCCAGTCACGCAGGGAGCTTCTGGCCAACGTGGAGCAGGGCTTCGGGCACCTGCCACCGGGCTGTCACATCCACCTTCAGCGCCAGACCCGCGACCAGGTGCTGCGCAGTCTGCGCACGCTCACCCAGCAGAGTTGGTCGCGGCTGCGCGCGGAGTTGCTGGCCAGTTCGGCGCTGCGCGGCGGCCGTACGCCCGCGCTGGCCGAGTTCATGCATGACCAACTGGTGTCGTTGGACGAGATCTATCGTGATGCGGGCCGCAGCAGTTGGACCCTGCTGCGCCGCGATGCCGGCCTGCTCGCCAGCGAGCCCGGACCGGAAGAGGCCTATTTCGGCCGCCGCATGGCGGCACTGCGGCATGTGGACGATCCCTTGCGCCTGGGCTTGATGGCCCGCATCGGTGCCTCGGCCGCCGCCCCGGTCCGCGAGACCCAGGCGGTCCAGCTGTTGCAGATGCTGGCCTATCAGGTAGATGGTCTGCACGGTCAGGTCGGCGACGCAGCTGCCTTTCTGGCGCGCCTGGCCGCCCATCGGCCGGTCACCGAAGAACTGGGCGAGTTGGCCGACGTGCTGCAGGCGCGCAGCACAGTGTTGCACCAACCAGTTTCAGGCCTGGAAGACACGCCGCTGTGCCTGCATGCTGCCTACCAGGTGCGCGAGGTGCTGACGGCCGTGGGCTGGTTGACTGCAACGGCGCGTGCCCCCTTCCAGGCGGGCGTGCTGGCCCTGCAGCAGCGCAAGACAGAGCTGCTATTCGTCACCCTCGACAAGCGCGAGGGTTATCACGACGGCATCGCCTATCAGGACTACGCCATCAGTCCCGACCTGTTTCACTGGCAGAGCCAGAACACGGCAGGTCCGCAAACCGTGGCCGGCCGACGCTATCTGGGCAGCCCGGGCAACGGCTGGCGCTTCCAGCTCTTTGTCCGGGCGAGCCGGTCCATGCCCTATCGCGCCTGCGGTCCAGTCACCCTGGTCAGAAGTGAAGGCGAGCGGCCCATGAGCATCACCTGGAAACTCGCTACGGCCCTGCCGGTCCACCTGTTTCAGGAGTTCAGCGTGCTGCGCGATGTGTAGCCCGCGCCGGTGATACCCCCGTCCAACAAGGCTTGCAGTCATGACCTTCACCCTCCCCGCCCCCGACGGCCAGCCGCGTTGCCGCTGGTGCCTGGCCACGCCCGAGTACCTGGCCTATCACGACGAGGAATGGGGCTACCCGGTGGCCGATGACCGGCGGCTGTTCGAGAAGCTGAGTCTGGAGGCGTTCCAGTCGGGTCTGAGCTGGCGCACCATCCTGGCCAAGCGCGAGAACTTCCGCGCGGCCTTCGCCAACTTCGAGTTCGATCGCGTGGCGCGCTTTGGCGAGCAGGATGTGGCGCGGCTGCTGGCCGATGCCGGCATCGTGCGCCACCGCGGCAAGATCGAGGCGGTGATCCACAACGCGCAGTGCGCGCAGGCGCTGGTGCAGGAGGCCGGCTCGCTGGCCGCCTTCGTGTGGCGCCACCGGCCGCCGCCCGAGCGGCCGTCACCCGATGTGGGTGCGGCGACCTCGCCGGAATCGGTGGCGCTGAGCAAGGCGCTGAAGAAACGCGGCTGGGCCTTTGTGGGCCCGACCACGGTCTATGCCTTCATGCAGGCCATGGGCCTGGTGAACGACCACGCCGAGGGCTGCATCACCCGCGCGCGGGTGGAGGCCGCGCGGCGGGCGTTCACATCACCGGCTCAAAGCTGGTCTTGACGCTCGATGACCTTGGACACGATGCCGTAGCTGATCGCCTCGTCGGCGCTCATCCAGAAGTCGCGCTCCATGTCGGCGCGCACGGTGTCCAGCGGCTTGCCGGTCTGCGTGGCGATGACCTTGGCGATGCGCTCGCGGGTGCGCAGGATCTCGCGGGCCTGGATGGCGATGTCGCTGGCCTGACCGCCGGCGCCGCCGGCCGGCTGGTGGATCATGAAGCGCGTGTTGGGCAGGCACAGCCGGCGCTCCTTGGGGGGCGACAGGAAGATGTGCACGCCGGCGCTGGCCACCCAGCCGGTGCCCACCGTGGTGACCGGCGCCTTGACGAAGCGGATCATGTCGTGGATGGCGTCGCCCGATTCCACATGGCCGCCGGGGCTGCTGATCAGCATGGTGATCGGTGCGTCGCTGTCGGCGGCCAGGGCCAGCAGGCGGCGGCAGGTGGCTTGCGCCAGCTTGTCGTTGATCTCGCCGAACACCAGCACGAAGCGGCTCTTGAAGCTGAGCTGGTCTTCCAGGCGGTCGCCGCCGGCACGTTCGGCGTCGGCGGTCTTGTCGTTCTTGGTGGCGAGCTGGGGCTGCATCATGGCGAGGGCTCCCGCGAAAGGGGGGTCAATGGAGGGATGGCCGCATGCTAAGCCATCGCGGCTGCCCGAGCAGCGTGCTCAGAACCGGGGATGACGCCGGTGTTCCCGGTCCTCGTCGGTCGACTCCGGCGCCGCGTCTTCGGGCATCGGCCGGTGGGCCCACGGCCAGTTCAGCAGTTCGGCTAGGCGCGTGACCACCCAGCGCGCCTCGGCGGCGCTGAAACCGGCGCCGTCGCTGGCCAGGCCGTCCTCGGTGCGCTGCAGGATGATGTCCTCCGACACGCCCTGGCCGTGGTGCACCTCCTGGCTGCGCTCGACCAGCAGCTGGGCCATGTCCTCGCACAGCTCGTAGCGGGCGCGGAACTCGGCCAGCGGCACGGTGAGGCGGCCGCGCGGGTCGCGGTACACCGCCTCGAACGAGGGCGGGATGGGGATCTGGTAGTCGTCTTGGCTCATCGCCGCGGATTGTCGCGGGGCCGGCAGGCGGGCCGCATCGCCGGCCAGAATGCCGCCCCATGCACGCCGATCACCGCCCCCCGCCCGCAGCGCTGTTGCACCTGGACGACCTGCACTTTGCCTACCCCGGCCAGCCCGCCCTGCTGCGCGGCTTCAGCGCCGCGGTGCCGGCCGGCGTCACGGCGCTGGGGGGCGACATGGGCTGCGGCAAGACCACGCTGCTGGCCCTGGTGGCCGGTGCGCTGACGCCGCAGCGCGGCCGCATCACGCTGCACGGTGTGCACGGCGCGCCGGGCTCGGCCACCTGGCGCACCGCCGTCTTCGCGTTCGACCACCGCGCCGGCCGCGACGACCCGATGCCGGCACCCGACCTGGTGGCCGCGCTGCGCCAGCGCCATGCGCGCTGGGACGAGGCCACGTTCACCCGCCATGTGCAGGCCTTCGCGCTGGCCGAGCACCTGGGCAAGCCGCTGCTGGCGCTGTCCACCGGCACGCGGCACAAGCTGTGGCTGGCGGCGGCGCTGGCCGCGCGATGCCCGCTGACGCTGCTGGACGAACCCACGGCGGGGCTGGACGCGGCCTCGGTGGATCACCTGTTCGAGGCGCTGGCCGATCTGGCGGATGACCCGCAGGGCCGCGCCGTGCTGATCGCCAGCGGCGAGCCGCTGGACGAGGTGCTGCCGCTGACGGCCTCGGTCGTGATGCCGCCGGCGGCCGGGTGATCAGGTCACGCAGCCGGCTTCCACCGCGGCCTGCGCCTTGACCGCCACCGGCTCGGGCACGCGGAAGCCGTAGCGCACGGCCGTCACCTCGGCCAGGATGCTCACCGCGATCTCGGGCGGCGTGCGCGCGCCGTTCTTCAGTCCCACCGGGCCGTGCAGGCGGTCGAGCTGGGCGTCGGTGATGCCGAAGTGCTCCTTCAGCCGCTCGCGCCGCTTGGCCTGGTTGGCACGCGAGCCGATGGCGCCGACGTAGAAGGCCTCGCTGGTCAGCGCCTCCATCAGCGCCAGGTCGTCCAGCTTCGGGTCGTGCGTGAGGGCGATCACCGCGGTGTGCCCGTCCACGCGCAGGTCGCGCACGGTGTCGTCGGGCATGGTGCGCAGCAGCGTGGCACCCTCGATGGCAAAGCCCTCGGCGTATTCCTCGCGCGGGTCGCACACGATCACCTGGTAGCCGAGCGCCGTGCCCATCTGCGCCAGGTACTGCGTCATCTGGCCGGCGCCGATCAGCAGCAGCCGCCAGTGCGGGCCGTGGTGGGTGGTGAGCGTGGTGTCGCTGAGCGCGAGCTCGTCGGTATCGGTGGCGGGCTGCAGGCTCACCTCGCCGGTGGCCAGCGTCAGCACGCGGCGCACGCGCTGGCCGTCGGCCAGGCGGGCCAGCAGCTCGTCGAGCCGGGTGCGCGGCAGCACGGGCTCGAGCACCAGCTCGATCAGGCCGCCGCAGGGCAGGCCGAAGCGGTGCGCGGCATCGGCATCGATGCCGTAGCGGATGACCTTGGGCACGCCGGCCGCCAGCACGCCGCCGCGCGCCTTGTCGATCAGGTCGTCCTCGATGCAGCCGCCCGACACGCTGCCGGCGATCAGGCCGTCATCGCGCACCGCCACGGTGGAGCCGGGCGGCCGCGGGGCGGAGCCCCAGGTGCGGGTGATGGTGCCCAGCACCACGCGGTGGCCGGCCGCCACCCACTGGGTGATCTGGCGCAGCACGTTGAGATCGACGTTGTCCATGGTTCCTGCGTCTGACGGGGCCCGGGCGCGGATCGACCGGGCAATGCGTCATCAAAACACAAGCTTGCCATGCCCACCATGCGGTCTTGCGCGTAGGGGCAAGGGCGGGCTGTGCGCCCCGGCGACAGCCGGCCCCGGCCGCTACACTGCCCCGGCGCCCGGCCGCTGCGGCTGGCATCTGCACCTGAGCCGTACCGCCGATGACCGCCCTGCTGCTAGCCGGAACCTTTCTGATCACGTTCGACTTCTTCGCGATCAGCGTCGCCCTGCCGTCGATCCGCGCGGCGCTGCAGGCCAGCCCCAGCGAACTGCAATGGTGCGTGGCGGTGTTCGGCCTGATGTTCGGCGCCACGCTGGTGGCCGGGGCCCGCCTCGGCGAGCGGCTGGGGCCGCTGCGCGGCTTCCGCGCCGGCATGGCGTTGTTCGGTCTGGCCGCGCTGGGCTGCGCCGCGGCGCAGGCCCCCTGGCAGCTGATCGCGGCGCGTGCGCTGCAGGGCCTGGGCGCGGCGCTGCTGTCGCCGCAGGTGCTGGCGCTGATCGGCCGCTTGCCCGACGCCCCCGCGCGCGAGCGCGCCTTCGCCGGCTATGGCGCGGCACTGGGCCTGGGCTCGGGCCTGGGCCAGCTGGTGGGCGGCGCGCTGATTGCACTGAACCCCGCCCGCCTGGGCTGGCGGGCCGAGTTCCTGCTGAGCGCCGGCTTTGCCGCCACGGTGGCCTGGCGCCTGCGGCGGCACCGCGGCCCGGACGGATTGCCGCGCCGCATCGACCTGGCCAGCGTGCTGCTGCTGGCCGGCTCGGTGGTGGCACTGATGCTGCCGCTGATCGAGGGCCGCCGCCTGCACTGGCCGGCCTGGCTGCTGCTGCCGGCCCTGCTGGGCGTGCTGGGGCTGGCGCTGTTCGGCCGGCGCCAGCAGGCACTGGCCGCCTCGGGCCAGGCGCCGCTGGTGGCGCTGGCGGTGTTCGAGCCACGCTTCGTCGGCGCGCTGGGCACGGTGCTGGCCTTCTACGCCAGCGTGGCCTCGTTCATGCTGATCTTCTCGCTGACGCTGCAAAGCCTCTACCAGCTGCCGCCGCACTGGGCCGGCGTGGTGTTCAGCGCCATGGTGGCGGGCTTCCTGGCCACCAACTTCGGGGCGCGGCCACTGGCCGCGCGCTGGCGGGGCGACCTGCTGGCCGCCGGCGCGCTGGTGCTGGCCAGCGGCCATGGCCTGCTGGCGCTGGCACTGGCCACGCAGAAGCCCCTGGGCCTGCTGCTGGCGCCGATGGTGCTCACCGGCCTGGGCATGGGTCTGGTGATGGGCCCGCTGATCGCCCGTGCGGTGGCCGCCGCGCCCGCCGGTCAGCTGAGCCTGGCCGCCGGCCTGGTGGGCAGCGTGCAGTGGTTCGGCAATGCGCTGGGCGTGGCCGCGGTGGGCACGCTGTACTTCACGCTGACGGCCACGCACGGCGAGCCGGCCGCGGCCGACCTGGCACGCGCCGGCGCCGCCAGCCATGCGCTGTTCGCGGCGCTGGCGCTGGCCGTGGCCTGGCTGCTGCCGCGCTGGGCCCCGGCGCCGCGGCCGCTGGCCACGGCGGCCTGACCGGTCCGGCTCAGACGATCATCGGATCGGGCATCGCCGGCGCCAGCGCCTGCGGCCGGTGGCCCCGCGCAAAGTCGATGAAGCGGTCCAGCGGCATCGGCCGGCCGTAGCCGTAGCCCTGCACCTGGTCGCAGCGCATGCGGCGCAACTGCTCGATCTCGGACTCGGTCTCGGCGCCCTCGGCCACCACCTGCATCTGCAGCGAGTGCGCCAGGCGCACCATGGCGCGCACGATCTTCAGGCTGGCGCCGTTGCGCTGCATGTCGGCCACGAAGGAGCGGTCGATCTTCAGCGCATGCACCGGAAAGCGCGCCAGGTACGCGAACGAGGAGTAGCCGGTACCGAAGTCGTCGATGCTGATGGCCACGCCCATGGCGCCGAGTGCCGCCAGCACCTGGGCGCTGGTGTCCACGTCCTTCATCACCGCGCCCTCGGGCACCTCCACCTCCAGCAGCACCGGCGGCACGCCCGCGGCGTCCAGCGCGGTCTGCACGCGGCTGGCCAGCGTGGGGTCGGCCAGCGAGTCCACACCCAGGTTGATGCTCACCGGCATGGCCAGGTCCAGTGCACGCAGCGCCGCCACCTGCTGCACCGCCATCTCCAGCACCAGCTGGTCGATGCGCAGCATCAGTCCGCATTCCTCGGCCAGCGGCAGAAACTCGGCCGGCGACACCATGCCGCGCTCGGGATGCTGCCAGCGGATCAGGGCCTCGGCGCCCACCACATGGCCGCTGTCAAGCCGGCCCTTGGGCTGCAGCACCAGCGTGAACTGCTGCTGCTCGATGGCCGCGCGCAGCTGCGACTCGAGTCCGGCGCGCTGCTGCGAGGCCACCTCCAGCGCCGGCTGGTAGGCCAGCGTGCCGCCGCGCCGCACCTTCTTGGCATGGCGCAGCGCCAGCGCGGCCTGCTTGATCAGCTGCTCGGCCGACACCCCCGCGCCGGCCACCGCCGGCACACAGCCGGCGGTGGCGCCCAGCACGAACATCGTGCCCTCCAGCACCACCGGCAGGCTGCAGCGCGCCACCAGCACGTCCAGCCGCTCGTCGGCCGCAGCGCCGTCGGGAAGCAGCAGCGCGAACTCGTCACCGGTCAGCCGGAACAGCTGCTCGTCGGGCAGCGTGGCCGACTGCAGGCGCGAGGCGATCTCCAGGATGGCCATGTCGCCGCCGGCATAGCCTCGCGCGTCGATCACCTGGCGGAAGCGGTCGAGCCCCAGCACGGCCAGGCGCAGCGGCGCGGCCTCGGGCGGGCGCGACTCCAGCACCTCCAGCAGCTGCAGCTTGTTGGGCAGGCCGGTCAGCTCGTCCTGGGCGGCGCGCTGGGCCAGCTGGTACTGGCGCACCACACCCTCGGAGGCGTCGTTGGCCAGCATCATGGTGCCGCCGTCGCAGGGGAACACCCGCACCATCAGCCAGCGCTTGAGGATCGTCGAGTAGCCGATGCGCGCTGCGGGCTTGCGTTCGCGCCGGCAGGTCTCGATGCAGCTGAAAAAGATCGAACGTTCAAACCCCGGCTGGTATTCGAACGGCGTCCGTCCGAGAACTTCGTGGCGTTGCAGCCCGATATTTTCGAGATAGACGCGGTTACAGAACCTTACGATCCACTGGTCATCGACATGGATCACCGCCTCGCCAGCCTGTCCGATCAGGTGGTCAAGCGCCATGGCGTCGACAGATTCCAACATCAAACCCATCTCGTCGCGACGCATGCAGTACCTACTTCGTGATGACCCAACTGCTGCCGGCCATTCCTTCACGCGGGGCTTCGCGCCCCGCCGCTGAACGAAACAAGCCGGCCCATGAACTTCGACTTCCACCAGCTGACGCTCGAGCTCGAGCGCGCCCACAGCCGTCGCATCGCCCTGCGGCCTGTGGCCCTGAGCGATGCCTGGCCCCTCTACCAGGCCAGCCGCAACCCCCTGTTCAACCAGCATCTGCTGTGGTCCCGGCCCGAGGCCGAGCACGATGTGCTGGATCGCATGTCCGTGATCGTCGAGGCGGCCCGCAAGGGTCGCCTTGCAGGCATATCGGCCGTGGTCAAGGAAACTGGAGACTGGATCTCGCTGTTCCGTTTCCTGCCGCATGCCACCCGCCCCGGCGCGGTGGAGATGGGCATCTGGACCCATGACCGCTTCTGGCACGGCCGCTACAGCCTGGAGCTGGGGCGGCTGTGCGTGTCGGCGGCCTTCGCGCTGAGCAACGTGGACATGCTGGTGGGCGCCGCCGCCCCCGAGAACAAGCCCTCGTGCCAGCTGATGCGCCTGTGCGGCCTGCGCCCGCTGGACCTGGTGCTGCGCGACCACGAGGCCGGCCACAAGGTGATGCTGGAGGAGTTCGGCATCACCCGCGCCGAGTGGCAAGCCGAGGCACGCCACCGCTCACCCTTCGACACCGTGGCTCAGCGCGTCTGGCCGGTGCCGGCGGTGATCGGCCAGCAGGCCATCGCGGCGGCGGCCGAATCGTCGGCCGCGGCCACCGCGGCTCGCTCGCGCCACATCCGCGGCTAGCATGGCCGCATGACCTTACCCCGCCCCCGCGCCGACAGCGTGGTGCGCATGCCCACCACGCTGTCGGCGCTGCGCGGCCTGGCGCTGACCGCCGGGCCCTTCCTGCTGGCCGGGCTGCTGCTGCTGGCGCTGGCCTACCGCTGGCTGGACCCCTCGCCACCGCGCCGTGTGGTGCTGGCCACCGGCATCGCGCAGGGCGCGTATGCCGAGTTCGGCAAGCGCTACGCCGAGCAGCTGGCGCGCCACGGCATCCGGGTCGAGCTGCGCGCCACCCAGGGCGCGGCCGAGAACCTGGCCCTGCTGCGCGAGCCCGGCTCGGGCGTGGACATCGCCTTCGTGCAGGGCGGCGCCGACGAGCTGGCGGCGCAGCGTGTGTCCCCCGGCAGCACCGGCGACGAGGACGGCGACGGCCTGCTGTCGCTGGGCCGCATGTTCTACGAGCCGGTGTGGCTGTTCTACCGCCACGACAGCGCCCGGCGCCTGCTGGCTCCGCCACCCCGCCAGCCGGCCGCGCCCGCCGGCGCGCCGCCGGCCTTCGACCGCCTGTCGCAGCTGGCCGGCTGGAAGCTCAACGTGGGCGCGCCCGGCAGCGGCGTGCCGCCACTGATGGCGCGGCTGCTGGCGCTCAACGGCGTGGCGCCCGCGGCGCTGACGCTGTCGAACCTGCCCACCACACCGGCCGTGGTGGAGCTGCTGGAAGGCCGGCTCGACGCGCTGGCGCTGGCCTCGGCGCCCGAATCACCGATGGTGCAGATGCTGCTGCGCACGCCGGGCATCGGGCTGATGAGCCTGGCGCACAGCGAGGCCCATGCGCGGCGCCTGCCCTTCCTGAGCCCGGTGGTGCTGCCGCGCGGCGTGGCCGACCTGGCCGCCGACCTGCCGGCCGCCGATGCGCACCTGGTGGCGCCCACCGCGTCGCTGGTGGCGCGCGAGGGCCTGCACCCGGCGCTGGTGCAGCTGTTCATGCAGGCGGCGCAGCAGGTGCACGGCGGCGCCGGCTGGTTCCAGCGCAAGGGCGAGTTCCCGAACGCCGGCGACACCGAGCGCCCGCTGGCGCCCGAGGCCCAGCGCTTCTACCGCAGCGGCCCGCCCTGGCTGCAGCGCTGGCTGCCGTTCTGGCTGGCCAACCTGGCCGACCGCATGTGGGTGGTGGTGCTGGCCATCGTGGCGGTGCTGATCCCGCTGTCGCGCGTGCTGCCGCCGCTGTACGACTTCCGCATCCGCTCGCGCGTGTTCCGCTGGTATGCGCGGCTGCGCGCGGTGGAGGCGGCCCAGGGCCGGCGCCCGGCCGCCGAGCTGCTGGCCGAGCTGGACGAGATCGAGCGCCGCGTCAGCGACGTGACCGTGCCGCTGTCGCACACCGACGCGCTGTACGCGCTGCGCAGCCACATCCAGCTGGTGCGGCGCCGGCTGCAACAATGACCGCCGATGAAGACCCGCGGCGTCCACCTGCAATACAGCTTCGAGGCCACCGACCAGCGTGGCGCGGTGCTGCACAACCCCTTGTTCGACCTGCTCAGCGCGGTGCGCGAGCATGGCTCCATCCAGCATGCCGCCAAGGCCCTGGGCGCCAGCTACCGCCATGTGTGGGGCGCGCTCAAGCGCTGGGAGGAGACGCTGGGCGAGCCGCTGCTGACCTGGGTGCAGGGCCAGCCGGCGCGGCTGACGCCCTTTGCCGACCGCCTGCTGTGGGCCGAGACGCGCGCCCGCACCCGGCTGACGCCGCACATCGAGGCACTGCGCGCCGAGCTGGAACGCGTGCTCGACGAGGCGCTCGATGGCGACCAGCATGTGCTGCCCATCCTGGCCAGCCATGACCTGGCGCTGCCACTGCTGCGCGACCGGGCCAGCAGCGCCGAGCGCCTGCACATCGAGCTGCGCTTCGCCGGCAGCGTGGACGCCCTCACCGCGCTGGCCCAGGGCCGCTGCCTGGTGGCCGGCTTCCACGTGCCGCCACTGCCGGCCGGCTCGCCGGTGTTCGCCAAGGTCATGAAGCCGCTGCTGCAGCCCGGCGTGCACAAGCTGATCGGCTGCGTGCGCCGCATGCAGGGCCTGATGGTGGCGCCGGGCAACCCGCTGGGCCTGCGCGGCCTGGCCGACATCAGCGGCAGCACGGCGCGCTTCGTCAACCGCCAACCGGGCTCGGGCACGCGGCTGCTGCTCGATCACCTGGTGGACGAGGCCGGCATCGAGGCCGGCAGCATCCGGGGCTGGAACGACGCACCGGAAGACAGCCATGTGGCCGTGGCCGCCGCCGTGGCCAGCGGTCAGGCCGACGTGGGCCCCGGCCTGGCCGCCGCGGCGCGGCAGTTCGGGCTGGACTTCGTGCCACTGGTCGAGGAGGACTACTTCCTCGTGTGCCTGAAGGATGCGCTGGACCATCCCGCCGTGCTGAAGCTGCGCGAGACCCTGGCCAGCCGCGCCTGGCACGACACGCTGAGCACCCTGCCCGGCTACGCCCCCTGGCACGGCGGCGAGGTGCTGTCGCTGACGCAGGCGCTGCCGTGGTGGCACTTCCGCGTGGCCAAGCACCCGCAGGCGGCGGGCTGAGGCCGCGCCCTCACGGCGCGGCACCGTCCAGGTGCCGGCGCAGGAAGGCCTCGAGCCGCTGCGCGAAGTCCACGCGGTGGTCCAGCCGGCGAAAGGCATGGCCCTCGTCGCCGTAGTACACCCACTCCGGCGGCCGGCCGGCGGCGGTCAGCGCGTCGCGCAGGCGGTCGGCATGGAGGGGCGGCACGCGGCGGTCCATGCCGCCATGCACCAGCAGCACGGGCGCGCGCATGCGATGCACCTGCCGCCACGGCGTGGCGTCGGCCAGCCTGTCGGCGTCCTGGTCGGGGTCGCCGATCATCTCGGGCAGGCGGTGGCGGCGCACGGCCTCGATGCCGTCGTCGGCCAGCCACCAGGGGCTTTGCAGCAGCAGCATCGGGTCGGTGACCGCCGACCAGGCGGCCGCACAGTGGTAGAGCCCGGGCGCGCGCACCAGGCCCATCAGCGCCGCATAGCCGCCGTAGCTGCCACCGGCGATGCAGGCGCGCTCGCCGGCCAGGCCCTGGTGCTGGGCCCAGCGCAGCGCGTCGGCCAGGTCGTCCTGCATGGCCAGGCCCCATTGGCGGAAGCCGGCGCGCAGGTGCGCGTCGCCATAGCCGGCGGAGCCGCGGAACTCGGGGCTGATCACCAGCCAGCCGCGCGAGGCCAGGAACTGCGCCATCGGCTCCCACCGCCAGTGGCTGCCGCGCAGCCAGGGCCCGCCATGCGCCAGCACCACGGCCGGCAGCGGCTGGCCGGGCACGGCGCCGGCCGGCACGGTCAGCCACACCGGCAGCGACAGGCCGTCGCGGGCGCGGATGCGGCGCAACTGCACCCGCGCCATGGTGGCCGGGTCGAGGTCGGGGTGCACGGCGCCCAGGCGCTGCAGCTGCCGCGTGGCACCGTGGTAGGCGTACAGCTGGCCGGGATCTCGGTCGCTGTGGCTGGTGACCAGGGCGATGGCGTCGTCGTCGGTGCAGCGGCGGCAGTCGACGCGGTTGACGCGGTCCGGCAGCAGCGCGTCGATGGCCTGCTGCAGCTGCTGCGCGGCCGGTGCGAACCATTGCGTGCGCTCGCGCTCGGCCTCGCCCCGCACACCGATCACCTCACCGCTGTGCAGGTCGGTGAGCACCTGGGCCCGGACATCGAAGCCGGGAAACTGCAGCAGCGGCGGCGTGGCCGGCTGGCCGCGCGCGACGTCGAGGCGGGACAGCACCTCTTCGCCCACCGGACCTGCGGCATGGCGCACGTACAGCGTGCCATCGTCGGCCACGGCCACCGGCTCGAACGGCATGCGCAGCGCCGGCGCCGTGACCAGCGCCTGCCAGGCCGCATCGCCGGGCCCGCGCCAGTGCAGCGTGCGCAGCCCGCGTGCCTCGGTGACGGCCGCGCGGGGCGTGCCGCGCCGGTCGAACCACCAACGCAGCACCGCCTTCGGGGCGCCGCCCAGGTCCATGTCGGTCGTGTGCCCCGAGCGCACGTCCAGCCACTGCGGCACCCAGGTGTAGAGGCCCTCGTCCCCGCGCTCGACGCTGCCCACCACCACCTGGGTGCGGCCCGCCTCGGGCTGGACGGCCGGCACCCACAGCAGCCGGTGGTCGGGTGACAGCGCGCGGGCGCGGCGCACGTCGGCCAGGCTGGACACCGGGCCGGCCTGGCGGCGGATCAGCATCTGGGTGTCGCGCCCGTCCGCCCGCACCGAGAACAGGCCATGGCCGACACGCTGGTCCAGCCCGCTGCCCGAGCGCAGGTCCACCACGCTGTAGAGCAGCCGGTCGTCGCTGGCCCAGACCACGTGGGTGATGTCGGCGTCGCGGTAGCCGGCCACGCGCCGCGGCGGCTCGTCGCCAGCCAGGTCCATCACCTGCAGCTGCACCGCGTCGTCACCGACCGCACGCGTGAAGGCCAGTTGCCGCCCCGACGGCGACAGGCGCGCCGAGCCGATCGCCAACGGCAGGAAGAAGCGCTCGGCCGGCAGCGCCCGGGCCGCCGACCCCAGCGCTGCCGCAGATGCCGCAGATGCCGCAGACGCTGCGGATGTTGCGCCCACCGCAGCGGGGTTGCCTTGCGCCAGGGCGGCGCCCCAGGCCAGCGCCAGCCCCAGCGCCGTGGCTGCCCCACGCGCGCGCCAGCCCAGGTGACGGCCGAAATGACGACCGGCGTGCCGGCCGATGTGGCGGTGCTTCATCCCGGGCCTCCCTGCCCTCGTCGCATGTGCGGGTCGGGCCAGCATAACGCCCCGGCGTGACGGGCTCCCGCCGGGCGGCGTGGGGCTCAGGCCGCGTCGGCGGCGTAGCGCCGCTGCAGGTCGGCCAGGCTGCGGCCGGGCTCGTCGCGGAAGCGTTCCGCCATCACGGTGAGCTCGCCGATGCGGTCGACGCGGAAGCTGCGGAAGTCCTGCCGCGTCTCGCACCAGGCGGCCAGCGTCCACACCTCGCCCCAGAAGAAGCAGCCCAGCGGGCGCACGGTGCGCTGGCTGTCCACCTCCTTCAGGTCGCGGTAGGCCAGGCGCAGCAGGTGCCGGCCCTCGATGGCGCCGCGCAGCACGGTGAGCCGGGCGCGCGTGCCGTCGTCGGGCGCCAGGTCGGGCGCGTACAGCGCCAGCGCCTCGGCGGCCGCGCGCGTGGCGGCGGGCAGCACGCCCAGGATCTTGCTGAGCGCGGTGTCGGCGGCCGCGCCCAGTTCGGCGTCCAGCCGCGGCTGGGCCAGGCGCACGGCGGCCACCAGGGCGCGGGCCTCGTCGGTGCTGAACATCAGCGGCGGCAGGTCGAAGCCGGCGCGCATGCGATAGCCCACGCCGGCCTCGCCGTCGATGGGCACGCCCTGGTGCTGCAGGTCGGCCACATCGCGGTACACCGTGCGCAGCGACACCTCCAGGCGCTGCGCCAGCCACGCGGCAGTGGACAGGCGCCGGCCACGGATCAGCTGCACCAGGGCGAAGAGACGGTCGGCGCGGCGCATGCCGGTCAGCGACGCGGGGGCGTCTTCAGGCCATCGGCGTGCACAGTTCCACCAGCGTGCCGTCGGGGCAGCGCACATAGGCCACGGTCTGGCCCCAGGGCTTGGTCTGGGGCGGGTTCAGCAGCGTGGCGCCGGCGGCCACGGCGCGCTCGCAGGCGGCTGGCACGTCGGCCGTCACCAGGCCCACCTCCATGCCCAGTGGGCGGGCCGAATCCTCGGCCGCCACGTAATCGTGGCCCACGCTGTCGCGCGCCACGTCATGCCGGCAGAACGACAGTGCCGTGGCCCCGGTGGCCAGTGTGCCGAACTCGCCGCCCTCCGACACGAAGCCGCGCTGCAGCCCGAAGGCCTGCTCGAAGAAGCTGAGCGACGCGTTGACGTCGCGCACGTAGACGATGGTGTAGCCGAATTGCATGCGGGGCTCCCGGTGGGTGTGGGTGGTGGCGCCGGTGGCAGCCATGCTACGCGCCACCGGGCCGGGTGCCGCAGGCCGGCGCGATGGCAGGCGCCGCGGCATGACCCGGATGCTGCCGGGGTGCTGCTGACAGCATGGCGTCAGCAGCCGGGAGGCTTGATGACAATCCGCGCCATGCCGCGCCGCCCCACACCGCTCCGTTCCGACGCCACGCCGGGCGCGCCCACGCGACTGGCCAAGGGCGCCAAGGGCTTCAAGCAGCACCTGCCCACCAAGCCGTGTGCCACCTGCGGCCGGCCGATGGCCTGGCGCCGCGTCTGGGCGCGCTGCTGGGACGAGGTGAAGCACTGCTCCGACGCCTGCCGGCGCCAGCGCAAGCCGGCGGGCACGGGCGGGGCCACGCCATGAGCCCCGCCGCCCCGTCGCAGCCGACGCGGCCAGCGCAGCCGACACGCCACCTGGTGCTGGTGCTGGGCGACCAGCTCGACCGCGCCGCCAGCGCCTTCGACGGCTTCGACCCCGCACACGACCGCGTGTGGATGGCCGAGGCGGCCGAGGAATCCACGCACGTGGTCTCGGCCCAGCAGCGCACGGTGCTGTTCCTGGCGGCGATGCGCCATTTCGCCCAGGCGCTGCGCAGCGAAGGCCTGCCGCTGCACTACGCCACGCTGGACGATGCGGCCAACACCGGCACGCTGGCCGGCGAGCTGGCTCGCGCCATCGCGCAGTGGCAGCCTCAGGCCCTGGTGATGACCGCGCCGGGCGACTGGCGCGTGCTGCAGGCGCTGCGCGCCGTGGCGCGCACCCACGGCCTGGCGCTGGACCTGCGCGACGACCGCCACTTCTACGCCACCGTGCGCGACTTCGCCGCCCATGCCGCCAAGCGCAAGGCGCTGCGCATGGAATGGTTCTACCGCGAGATGCGCCAGCGCCACGGCGTGCTGCTGGATGCCGACGGCCAGCCCGAAGGCGGCCGCTGGAACTTCGACGCCGAGAACCGGGAATCCTTCGGCACGCAAGGCCCGCCGCCCGAGCTGCGTGCGCCGTTGCGCTTCGAACCCGACGCCGTCACGCGCGAGGTGATCGCGCTGGTGCAGCAGCGCTTCGGCCACCATCCCGGCCAGGCCGAGCCCTTCGGCTGGCCGGTGACGCGCGCCGATGCGCTGGCCGCGCTGCAGGACTTCATCGCCCACCGCTTGCCGCACTTCGGCCGCTGGCAGGACGCGCTGTGGGCCGGCGAGCCCTGGCTGTTCCATGCCCACCTGTCAGCCGCGCTGAACCTCAAGCTGCTGAACCCGCGCGAGGTGGTGGATGCCGCCGTGGCCGCGTACCACGCGGGCCAGGCGCCGCTGGCCGGCGTGGAAGGCTTCGTGCGCCAGATCCTGGGCTGGCGCGAGTACGTGCGCGGCATCTACTGGACGCAGATGCCCGGCTACCTCGACCGCAACGCGCTGGGCGCCGAGCAGCCGCTGCCCGCCTTCTACTGGACCGGCGACACCCCCGCCGCCTGCCTGCGCGACGCCATCGGCCAGACGCTGCGCCTGGGCTATGCCCACCACATCCAGCGCCTGATGGTCACCGGCCTGTTCGCGCTGCTGCTGGGCGTGCGGCCGCAGGCCGTGCATGCCTGGTACCTGGGCGTGTACGTGGATGCCGTGGAATGGGTGGAACTGCCCAACACCCTGGGCATGAGCCAGTTTGCCGATGGCGGCCCGGACGGCGGCCTGGCCCTGGGCCAGGGCCTGATGGCCAGCAAGCCCTATGCGGCCACCGGCAAGTACCTCCAGCGCATGGGCAACCACTGCCAGGACTGCCGCTTCCGCCCCGACCGCGCCAGCGGTGACGACGCCTGCCCGTTCACCACGCTGTACTGGGATTTTCTGGAACGCCACGAGGCCGCGCTGGCCGCCAACCCGCGCATGGCGCTGCAGGTGAAGAACCTGGCGCGGCGCAGCGAGGCCGAGCGCACCGCGGTGCGCGCCCGCGCCGACGCCATCCGCGCCGGGCAGGTGTTGTGAGCGGGGCGCCGCGATGAGCCGCGACCTGTTCGACACCGGCCCGGACGATGGCCTGGACCTGCACCCCGACGACACGTTCTTCGAGCCCACACCCGCCGCCGCGCAGGCCCGGCTGACGGCGGTGCGCCCGTCGGCCTACGCACGCACGCGCAACCACCTGGCGGGCGCCGTCACACGGCTCTCGCCCTACCTCACCCACGGCCTGCTGACACCGCCCCAGGTGGCTGACGATCTGCAGGCCCGCTTCGCGCTGCCGGCGAACCACAAGCTGCGCATGGAGCTGGGCTGGCGTGCATTCTTCCACCACCGCTGGCAGCACCTGGGCGCGGCGATCTTCGAATCGCTGCACGCCGGACCGCGGCCCGACAGCGACTACGCCGCCACCCTGCCGGCCGATGTGCGCGAGGCCCGCAGCGGCGTGCCCGCCATCGACCAGGCCGTGCGCCAGCTGCATGCCACCGGCTGGCTGCACAACCATGCGCGGCTGTGGCTGGCCAGCTACGTGGTGCATGTGCGCGGCGTGCACTGGCGCGCCGGCGCCGACTGGCTGTACGGCCACCTGCTGGATGGTGACCTGGCCAGCAACCACCTCTCATGGCAATGGGTGGCCGGCACCGGCAGCCACCAGCCCTACCTGGCCAACGCCGAGAACATCGCCCGCCACACGGCCGGCGTGCCGGCGCTGGCCGCCTGGCGCAGCGAAGGCTCGGTGATCGACACCGCCTACGAACTGCTGGGCGACTGGGCCCATGGCCGCGCGCCATGGCCGGCGCCATCGGCACCGGCCATGGCGGGTGTGGCCGAGCCGGCGCTGCGACACACGCTGCCGGCCGAGGCCGCGCTGTCGTCCGACGCCGATGCGCAAGCCGTGCTGCAGGCCGCCCGCGCCGCCCTGCGCCCGCTGTGGCTGATGCACCCCTGGGCCCTGGCCGCACCGCCGCCGCGCGCCGATGGTCGCGCCTGGTGCGTGCTGGGCCTGTGGCCCGGCGCGTTCCTGCGCCGCTGGCCCTGGAGCGCACGCCGCATCGGCTTCGTCGGCCAGCGCTTCGCGGCGGTGGCCGAGGCGGTGGTGGCGGTGGACGATGCGCACACGCTGGCGCAGGCCCTCGCCGACTGGCCCGCCGAAATCGCCGGCTGGGACGATCCGCACCTGGCCGAATGCGCGGCCACACCGGGCACGCCCTGGCCGCTGCCCGAGGCCCTGGGCTGGCGCCGCACGCCACCGGCCTGGCTGCCCGAACCGGCGAAGCCGCAGCGCTCGTTCTCGGCCTACTGGGCGGCGGTGCAGAAGTTGCACAGGCGCTGACGCCGAGCCCGCAAGGCGGCCAAGGCCTGGGGCAATCGGCGATGATCTGCGCATGCCTGTCCCGACCCCCGATCCCGCCGGCACCACCCGCCGCCACTGGCTGGCCCGCAGCACCGCACTGCTCACGCTGGGCGCCCTACCCGCCACGCCGCTGTGGGCCGCGGCCCCCGCCGCCCCGGAACCGATCACCTTGCCCCCGCTGCCGCTGCGCCAGCGCCGCCTGGCCAACGGCCTGCAGGTGGTGAGCGTGCCGCACGCCGGCGCGGTGGTCAGCGTGCAGGTCTGGTACCGCGTGGGTGGCAAGGACGATCCGGCCGGCCGCTCGGGCTTCGCGCACCTCTTCGAGCACATGATGTTCAAGAGCACGCGCCACATGCCCAACGAGATGTTCGACCGCCTGACCGAGGACGTGGGCGGCCAGAACAACGCCTTCACCGCCGAGGACATGACGGCCTACCAGAGCGAGGTGCCCAGCAACCACCTCGAACGCCTGCTGTGGGCCGAGGCCGAGCGCATGGCTCACCTCAACGTCGACCAGGCCAACTTCGACAGCGAGCGCAAGGTGGTGATCGAGGAGCTGCGCCAGCGCGTGCTGGCCGATCCCTACGGCCGGCTGTTCAACGCGCTGCCGGCCTACGCCTACGAGCAGCACCCGTACAAGCGCCCGGTCATCGGCAGCGAGGCCGACCTGAACGCCGCCACGCTGGACGACGTGCGCCGCTTCCACGCCACCTACTACCGGCCCGACAACGCGCTGCTGATCGTGGCCGGCGACTTCGACGCGCCGCAGCTGGATGCCTGGATCGACAAGTACTTCGGCCCGCTGACCGCGCCGGCCATGCCGGTGCCGCGCGTGGCCGCGCAGGAGCCGCCGCGCCAGCGCGATGCGCGCGTGACGGTCACTGCCCCCAACGTGCCGCTGCCCGCCGTGGCCCTGCTGTGGAAGGGCCCGCGCGCCGACCATCCCGACGCCGCGGCGCTGGAGATCGCCTCGGCCCTGCTGTCGGCCGGCGATTCGTCGCGGCTGAACGAGGCCCTGGTGTACCGCGCGCAATCGGCACAGGCGGCCGGCTTCGCCGCCGAGCTGCATGCCGATGCCGGCCTGCTGGCGGCCTATGCCATTGCGGCCAGCGGGCAATCGCTGCGCACGCTGGAGAAGGCACTGCTGGCGCAGATCCAGCGGCTGGCCAGCGGCCCCATTGCGCCGGCCGAGCTGGACAAGGTGCGCACCCAGTTGGTCACCGGCGCGCTGCTGGGTCGGCAGACGCCGCAGGGCCTGGCCGGCGCCATCGGCCAGGCCGTGATGCTGCGCGGCGATGCGCGCGAGGCCGACCGCACGCTGGCCCGACTGCAGGCCGTGGGCGCCGCCGATGTGCAGCGCGTGCTGCGTCAGCATGTGCTCAGCCAGCGGCGTGTGACCATCGACTATGTGCAGGGAGCCGCCCAGTGAACGGCCGCCAGTCTCCGACGAACACCCGCCGCGCGCTGCTGCGCGCGGGCTTGGGCCTGCCGCTGGCCCTGGGCAATGCGGGCCTGTGTGCCGGCCTGTGGCTGCCGCTGGGCGCCCGTGCCGCCATGCCGGGCGTGGACGCCCCGCCCGAGCCGCTGCCGCCGCGCCCGGTGGTGGTGCCGCCGCTGCACCAGGCGCAGCTGGCCAATGGGCTGACCGTCATCACCGCGCCGCTGCACGAGCTGCCGGTGGTCAGCGCGCTGCTGCTGCTGCGCGTGGGCGCCGAGGCCGATGCCCCCGGCCAGCCCGGCGTGGCCGCCATGACCGCCACGCTGCTGGCCAAGGGCGCTCGCCGCGGGGGCAAGCCGGTGGATGCCACCGCGCTGGCGCGGCAGGCCGAATCGCTGGGCAGCGCGCTCGACACCGCCAGCGGCTGGCGCAGCAGCAGCCTGGCGATGACCGTGATGCGGCCCAAGCTCGACGCCGCGCTGGCGCTGATGGCCGATGCGCTGCGCCACCCGCTGCTGGCCGCCGACGAACTGGAGCGCGCCCGCGCCCAGGCGCTCGACGGCCTGCGCGTCACCTTCAAGGACCCCGCCGCGCTGTCGGGCCTGCTGCTGCGGCGCGCCTGGTGGGGCGATTCGCCCTATGGCGCCGTCACCGCCCCGGCGGCGCTGCAGCAACTGAAGCTGGACGCCGTGCGCGCCTTCCACACCCGCTGGTACCGGCCCGAGCAGGCCGCGCTGGTGCTGGCCGGCGATGTGTCGCCCGACGAAGCGCGCGCGCTGGCCCAGCGCCTGCTGGGCGACTGGCGGGCCGCCGACCATGCGGCGCCGCCACTGCCGGCCGCCGCCGCGCCGCAGCCGCTGGCCGCGCCGCTGGTGCTGCTGGACATGCCCGGCGCCGGCCAGAGCGGCGTGGCCGTGGCCGCGCCCTTCGTGGCGAATGGCGCCACCGACCGCCGTGCCGCCCAGGTGGCCAGCGCGGTGCTGGGCGGCGGCTACTCGGCACGGCTGAACCAGGAGGTGCGCATCAAGCGCGGCCTGAGCTACGGCGCCTTCGCCGATGGCGAGACCCAGCCCGGCGGCGGCATGTTCGCCGCACGCACCCAGACCGACCACAAGACCGCCGCCGAGGCCCTGGCCCTGCTGCGCGGCGAGATCACCCGCCTGGCCGCCGAGCCGCCCACGCCGGTCGAGCTGGTGGCGCGCCAGGCCACGCTGGTGGGCGGCTTCGCGCGGCGGCTGGACACCACCGGCGGCCTGGCCGCGCTGGCCGCCGCGCAGTGGAGCCAGGGCCGGCCGCTGGCCGACCTGCAGCGCACCGTGCCCGAGATCCTGGCCGTCACGCCCGAGCAGGTGGCCGCCTTCGCCCGCACGCACTGGACGCCCGAGCGCCTGCGCGCCGTGGTGGTGGGCGACCTGGCCGCCGCCGCCGCCGGCCTGGGTGCCGAGGCCCAGCCGCAGGCGCTGCGGCTGACGATGCAGTCGCTGGATTTGATGCGGCCGGGGCTGGTGGCCGCGAAGTGAGGCCGTGGCGCGCTGGCCGCGCCCGGTTCAGCGCGGGGCCGGTTGGGCCAGCACCGCGCCCAGCAGGCCGTAGAAGCGCTCGTAGAACGCCGCGTCGCTGATCGTCTCGATGCCCACCTTGACCAGCGAATCCTCGCTGGACGACAGCGGCAGCGAGATCGAGCCGAAGGCGCTGACGCCCACGCTGGCATTGCTGGGGTTGCGCTTGATGACGAACTGGTCCTGCCAGGCGGTGACATAGACCGTGCCGCGCTGCGCATCGCCGGCATCGTCGGCGCACGAGACGCTGATCGCCAGCTGCACATGCGCCTCGCGCTGCGGCTGGAAGAACTTGCGCCCGCTCAGGCCCAGGCGCTCATGGCCGGTGATCATGTAGCCCTGGCTCAGCAGCGCACGGCGCGCGGCCTCGCACAGCGCCTCGGGCTGGGCGGCAAAGCGGCGCGCATAGGGCGCGCTGCTGTCGAAGCGCTCGCTGGCGAAGGTGGGCGGCGGTGGCGCCGGGCTCAGCATGGGCGGCGCGGCACAGGCCGCCAGCAGCGCGGCGGCGGTGGGCACCAGCAGGAGACGGACGAGGCGGACGGGGTGGCGCATGGCGGGCGCATCTTAGCCAGCGCCGCAGCCGGCCGGCCCTGTTCTGGGGGGATTGAAGCCGGCGCGGCATGCCGCATCTGCCGCGCATGGACACAGCCCTGATGTTCTCCCTGGCCACCCTGCTGGCGCTGGGCGGGGTGGCCGGCGCCGCCGTGCTGCTGCCGCCGCGCTGGGCGGCGCGGCGCCAAGCGCGGCTGCGCGCCGCGCCGTTTCCGGCGGCGTGGCGGCGCATCCTGCGCCGGCGCGTGCCGGCGGTGGCGCGGCTGCCGTGGCCACTGCGGCGGCGGCTGGAAGGGCACATCCAGGTCTTCGTGGCCGACAAGGCCTTCATCGGCAGCCAGGGCCAGCCGGTGGACGACGAGGTGCGCGTGACCATCGCCGCCCAGGCCTGCCTGCTGCTGCTGGGCGAGGCGCAGCCGGCCTGCTTTCCGGCGCTGCGCCAGGTGCTGGTGTACCCCGGCGCCTTCGTCGTCGACCGCGTGCGCCCGGCCCCTGGCGGCGTGGTGCAGGACCAGCGCCAGGTGCTGGCCGGCGAGAGCTGGCAGCAGGGCCAGGTGATCCTCAGCTGGGCCGACGTGCGCGACGGCGCGGCGCTGCCCGACGACGGCCGCAACGTGGTGCTGCACGAGTTCGCGCACCAGATCGACCAGCACCACGGCGGCGCCGACGGCCGGCCGTGGCGGCCAGG
Organism: Pseudaquabacterium inlustre; assembly: GCF_038066595.1. NCBI lineage: Bacteria > Pseudomonadati > Pseudomonadota > Betaproteobacteria > Burkholderiales > Sphaerotilaceae > Pseudaquabacterium > Pseudaquabacterium inlustre. The sequence goes on along the minus strand of NZ_JBBUTH010000011.1, from coordinate 4,766 downwards.
CAGCGCCGCACGCGAACGTTGGGACGCGGTGATGGGCGGGCTGTTCGCGCGGCTGCAGGTGCAGCCCTCGGCGCTGATCGGCAGCTATGCCGCCAGCGACATGGCCGAGTTGTTTGCCGTGCTGACCGAGCTGTTCTTCGAGCAGCCGCTGGCGCTGGCCCACGAGGCGCCGGCGGCCTACCGCGAGCTGGCCGGTCTGTACGGCGTGGACCCGCGCGCCTGGGACTGAACGGCCGCGCGTCAGCCTTCGGCGAGGTAGCGCGCCGCCAGGGCCTGTAGCGCCGCAGGCGTGAGGCCCAGGCGCTGCGGCAGGTAGCGGTCGAGGCCGCCGTGGTCGCGGTCGATGGCCAGCAGCGCCTCGTCCAGAAAGCCCTGCTGCACGCGCCACAGCACCATCAGCGCGTCGCGCGGGATCTCGGGGTGCTCGCCGGGCATGAAGCTGTAGCGCTCGTTGGTCAGCAGGTAATCGTGCAGCACGGCATCGCGCGGCACGCCCAGCGCCAGCAGGATCAGCGCGGCGGCCAGGCCGGTGCGGTCCTTGCCGGCGGTGCAGTGGAACACCAGCGGCCGCGTGTCGGCCTCGTCCAGCAGGTGCGCGAACAGCTCGGCGAAGCGGTGCGACTGGTCGTTCACCAGGCCGCGGTACAGGTCGTGCATCAGCCCCGTGACGGTGGGCACCGTGAGCGCCTGGCCCGAGGCCACCAGGGCCTGCATGTGCTGCACCACGGTGGGCTCGATGCTCAGCGCATGCTGGGTCACGCCGGGCAGGTCGTAGGCGGCGGCGGCGCGCTCGGCCACGCCGCGGAAGTCGAGCGCGCGGCCCAGGCCCAGCGCGGCGATGGCGGCGCGGTCGGCCTCGGTCAGGCCGGCCAGGTGGTCGGAGCGGAAGACCTGGCCGCGGCGCAGCGGCCGGCCGCCGTGGCCCACGGTGCCGGGCGAGGCTGCCAGGTCGCGGAAGTTGCTGGCGCCGCTCAGGCGCAACGCGTCGTCGGGGGTGTCGGGCATCGTGCGATTGTGGATGGCGCCCGGCGCCATCCCTGTCGCCTGGGCGCGGTTTGACGGCAGCCAAGCCGGCGCGGCCGGCCTGCGCTAGAGTGGCCGCCATGTCGCGCCGTCTGCTGCGTCTGTGCTGCCTGTGCCTGCTGGTGCTGGCCCTGCCCCTGCAGGGCCTGGCGGCGGTGGCGTGGCTGCACGGCTCGCCCGGGCATGGCCCGATGGCCCAGGCGACCTTGCCTGATGCAGACGACGCCATGCCGCCGTGCCACGGCCACGCGCCGGCAGCCGACCAGGCCATGGCCAGCACGGCCGACACGACCACGACCCCGGCGCCCGAAAACGCCAGCCCGGCCCCGCATGCGGGCTGCAGCGCCTGTGCCAGCTGCTGCGGCCATGGCAGCGCGCCGCCCGCCCTGTGGTCCGTGGCGCCGCCGCCGGCCGCGGTGGCCGATGCCCCGGCGGCGGTCGCCGCACCGCGCATCGCACCCTGGACGGCTGAGGGCATCGAGCGGCCGCCGCGCGGCTGACACCCGCTGGCACCTGTGGCCGGCGCGGCCCGATCCGCGGCCCCTTCCGCCCGGTCCGCCCGCTCCGCCCGCCCGGTCCGCCAGCCCCTGCCGTACGGCCGCAGCCGCCCGCGCTGCGATCCGCCCGTGAATTTCCGGAGGCCTTGATGCGCCCACCCTACCCTGCCGCCCGCGCCTTGCCCGCGCTGGGCCTCGCCGTCCTGCTGCTCGGCGGCTGCACCACCCTGGCGCCCGATGCCGGCCTGGGCCCGGTGGCCGGCGCCGTGCGCCGACACGCCGGCACCGAGCTGCCCGCGCTGGACGCCAGCGACGCCGACATCGCGCGCCGCGCCCAGGCCCTGCTGTCCCAGCCGCTGACCCCCGACGCCGCGGTGCAGCTGGCCCTGGTTCAGCACCGCGGCCTGCGCGCCCGCCTGCACGACCTGGCCATCGCCGACGCCCAGGCGGTGCAGGCCGGCCGCCTGCCCAACCCGGGCTTCGGCTTTGCGCGCCTGGTGCGTGGCGACGAGCGCGAGTTCGAGCGCGGCCTGCACGTGGACCTGGCGCGCTGGCTCACCCAGCCCTGGCTGCGCGAGGCCGGCCGCCAGCGCCAGGCCGAGCTGCAGGCCCAGGTGGCGGCCGACCTGCTGGCGCACGCCGCCGACACCCGCCGCGCCTGGGTGCGCGCGGTGGCCGCCGAGGAGCAGCTGCGCTACGCCAGCCAGGTGCTGGACGCCGCCGACGCCGGTGCCGAGCTGGCGCGCCGCATGCGCGCGGCCGGCAACTGGTCGGCGCTGCAGCAGGCGCGCGAGCAGGCCTTCCACGCCGACGCCCAGCTGGGCCTGGCGCGCGCACAGCAGCAGCGCGACGCCAGCCGCGAGCGCCTGGTGCGCCTGCTGGCACTCGACGCCACGCAGCGCGACGTGCTGAAGCTGCCCGAGCGCCTGCCCCCGCTGCCGGCCCAGGCGCGCACGCTGCCCGACATCGCCCAGGCCGCGCTGGACGACCGGCTGGACATCCAGGCCGCGCGCGCCGCCGCCAGGACCACGGCGCAGGAACAAGGCCTGACCCAGGCCACGCGCTGGGTCAACGTGCTGGAGCTGGGCGTGCTGCGCAACAGCAGCAACGAGGCGCCCACGCAGCGCGGCCTGGAGCTGCGGCTGGAGCTGCCGATCTTCGACAGTGGCGACGCCCGCCTGGCCGCCGCCGAGCACCGCCACCGCCAGGCCCTGCTGCGCGTGGCCGCCACGGCGCAGGACGCGCAGAGCGAGCTGCGCGAAGCCTGGACCAGCTACCGCAGCGCCTGGGACATCGCCCGCCACCACCGCGACGCGCTGGTGCCGCTGAAGACGCGCATCGGCCAGGAGATGCTGCTGCGCTACAACGGCATGCTGGTGGGCGTGTTCGAGCTGCTGGCCGACGCGCGCGCGCAGATCGCCGGCGTGAGCGCCGCACTCGACGCCCAGCGCGACTTCTGGCTGGCCGATGCCGACCTGGACGCGGCCCGCGTGGGCCGGCCGGCGCTGGCGCCGCTCGGCACCACAGGCGCTGCCGCGGCCAACGCCACGCCCGACAACGGCGGCCATTGAGCCGGCCCGTCCGTCGCCCACGCCTCCACCCCTTTCATCGAAGCGAGTCCCCCATGGTCTCCCGACGCCTCTTTCTCGGCCGCGCCACAGCGGCCACCGCTGCCGTCAGCGCCGCCGCCGTCAGCCGCGTGGCCCTGGCCGCGCTGCCCGAAGCCCATCACCAGCCCAGCGCGGCCACGCAGCCGCCGCTGCTGCCGCCTGACGGGCGCCCCTACAACCCGGTGGTCACGCTCAACGGCTGGACCCTGCCCTGGCGCATGAACCACGGCGTCAAGGAGTTCCACCTGGTGGCCGAACCGGTCAAGCGCGAGATGGCGCCCGGCTTCACCGCCCGGCTGTGGGGCTACAACGGCCAGAGCCCCGGCCCCACCATCGAGGTGGTGGAGGGCGACCGCGTGCGCATCTTCGTCACCAACCGCCTGCCCGAGGTGACGGCGGTGCACTGGCATGGCCAGCGCCTGCCCAATGGCATGGACGGCGTGGCCGGCCTCACGCAGCCGGCCATCCCGCCGGGCAAGACCTTCGTCTACGAGTTCGTGGCGCAGCGGCCCGGCACCTTCATGTACCACCCGCATGCCGACGAGATGGTGCAGATGGCCATGGGCCTGCACGGCCTGTGGATCACGCATCCCAAGGGCAGGCACCCGCTGATCGACCCGGTGGACCGCGACTTCTGCTTCCTGCTGAACGCCTTCGACATCGAGCCCGGCAGCGCCACGCCCAAGGTGATGACCATGCTGGACTTCAACCTGTGGGCCTGGAACAGCCGCGTGTTTCCCGGCATCGACAGCCTGAACGTGCGCCTGGGCGACCGCGTGCGCCTGCGCGTGGGCAACCTGACGATGACCAACCACCCGATCCACCTGCACGGCCACGAGTTCATGGTGACCGGCACCGACGGCGGCCCGGTGCCGCGCACCGCGCGCTGGCCCGAGGTGACGGTGGACATCGGCGTGGGCCAGATGCGGCAGATGGACTTCGTGGCCGATGCCGAGGGCGACTGGGCCTTCCACTGCCACAAGAGCCACCACACGATGAACGCCATGGGCCACAACGTGCCGACGATGATCGGCGTGAACCAGCGCGACCTGGCCCAGCGCCTGGGCAAGCTGATCCCCGACTACATGGCCATGGGCGAGCACGGCATGCACGAGATGGCCGAGATGGAGATGCCGCTGCCCGAGAACACCGCACCGATGATGACCGGCACCGGGCCGTTCGGCGCCGTGGGCATGGGGGGCATGTTCAGCGTGCTGAAGGTGCGGCGGGGGCAGAAGGCGGGGGACTACAGCGATCCCGGCTGGTACGAAGCGCCTTCTGGCACGCGGGCGTATGAGTGGACGGGGGCGTTGCCGGAGGCGCCGGCGGCGCCGGCTGGCGCTGCTTCACCAGCTGGAGCTGGAACTACGGGAGCGGCAGCTACCGAGGTGCAGATCCGCAAGCCCGGGGGGCATCACCAACACTGATGCGGCGGAGTTTCCGATTTGCGGTGTGTCGCCCATTTTTCGTGACAGCCCGCCGGTCTCGCCCGGCCGGCGAGGTCCTTTCTTGTCGCGTGTTCAGACCGGACACATGGGTAACGGGTGTGCCAGGACATGGGTAACACCTTGGGCTCAAGTGTCGGGCTTGTCGGCGCGCAGGTCGATGGTCATGAATTTCTGGTGGCAGAAGTACA
>NZ_JBBUTH010000010.1:0-592634 GCF_038066595.1 Pseudaquabacterium inlustre | reverse complement strand
GGCCGATGAGGCATTCAGGGGGCGCCTCTGGCGGCCTGGCAGGGGCCCCGATGCAGTGAGGAAATCGGCCCAGGGCCAATTCAGCAACCCGCCTCACACACAGAAATTCGGACACCCCCCAATTTTGCTCAGATATTCATTGTAGATACTACGTCTGCGAAGTTGATGCGCCGCACATTTCGCACGTTGAATAGCTCTGCTCGAACGGCCGAGTTCACTTCACATCCTCCATCCGCACTCACTTCCTCCTCACCCCACCAACCCCCTCGCCAACATATACCCCGACCCCGCCCCCGTCCCCGCCCCCGGCCAGGTGCTGGCGCCGATGTGAAACAGCCGCTCCACCCCGGTGCGCCAGCGGCTACGGCCCGGGCCGGGGCGCATCAGGAAGAACTGGTCGAGGTGGTGGCTGCCTGAGAGGCTGTCGCCTTCCACCAGGTTGGGGTTGTCGCGGGCCAGGTCCAGCGGAGACAGCACGCAGCGGCCCAGCACCTGGGCGCCCAGGCCGGGCGCGTGGCGCTCCAGCAGGGCCATCACGCGGTCGGCATAGGCTTCTTTCAGGTCATCCCAGCCGGCGGGGGGCAGCAGGCCGGCGGCGTCGGCCTGCACCTGCCAGGGCAGCACGCGCACCTGCACCCACAGCACATGCTGGCCGGCCGGGGCGCGGCTGGGGTCCACCACGGTGGGCTGGCCCACCACCAGCACCGGCTCGGCGGGCAGGCGGCCGGCCTGGGCGTCTGCGTAGGTCTGCGCCATCTGCGCCAGGCTGGGGGCGATGTGGACGTAAGCAAACTCGCGCAGCGCGTCACCGGCCTGCCAGCGCGGCAGCTCGCGCAGGGCCAGGTGGATCATCATGGTGGCGGGGCCGGGGCGCAGCGCGCGGGCGCGGCCGGCATCGGGCGGGGCGGCCTCGCCCAGCAGCGGGCCGTACAGCGCCCGCGGGTGCACGTTGGCGATCACGGCGCGCCTGGCATTGATCTGCTGGCCATCGGCCAATTGCACGCCGGTGGCCTGGCCGCCCTGCACGGTGATGCGCGCCACGGTGGCCCCCGTGCGCAGCTGGCCGCCGCGGGCCTGCAGCGCCGCCACCATGGCCTTCACGATGGTGTCGGCCCCGCCCTGGCCCAGGGCCATGCCGAAGCGCTGGCCGGCCATGGCCTCCAGGTAGGGGAACAGCGCGCCGCCGGCCACGTCGGGCGCGTAGTCCAGGTGCAGGCCCCAGGCGGCCAGCAGGCACTGCACGGCCTCGCTCTCGAAGTGTTGCTGCACAAAGGCGCGCGGGCTGCTCAGCAGCAGCTGGGCCAGTTGCTGCACGCCATTCCAACCCAGGGCGCGCAGCAGCCGCCAGGCGTTGCGCAGCATGGGCCAACTGGGCGCGGGCGTGCCCAGCAATGCAAACAGGTGCGGTGCCTCACGCTCAAAGCGAGCGTCCAGTTCGCGCCAACGCTGGGCATCGGCGGCGCTGGCGCGCTGGATGTGGGCCAGCGTGGCTTGCAAGCCCTGCTCCACGCCCAGCCAGGGCACGGCCGCGCCGGGGTTGAACACCGAGGCAAACGGCTTGCTGCACGGTACAAAGCCCAGGCCGTGCTGCGCCAGCAGCGCGCCATGCTCGGCATGGAAGGCCGAGCCGGCAAACAGGCTCAGGTTCATCGCATACAGGTCATGGCGGAAGCCGGGCAGCGTGCACTCTGCCGTCTTCACCGCGCCGCCGGGCGTGGCCTGCTGCTCCAGCACCAGCACGCGCCAGCCGCGGGTGGCCAGGTGCAGGGCGGCGGCCAGGCCGTTGTGGCCCGCGCCGATGACGATGGCGTCCACATCCACATCACTCATGAGAAACGGTGCTCCGGGGCAGAAGGTGGGCCCATGGGGGCTGGCCTGCGTGTAGTCAGTGCAGGCGCAGCGTGTCAGACGGCGCGCAGCCAAACAGCGCGCGGTACTGGGCCGCAAAGCGGCCCATGTGCAGGAAGCCGTGGTCCAGCGCCACCTCGGTCACGCTGGCCGTGCCGCCATGGCGCGCGCCGGCCAGCAGGGCCTGGCGCACGGCATGCAGCCGGCGCTGGCGCGCATACACCAGCGGCGGCGGCTCGCCATCGCGCTTGAAGGCGGCCTCCAGCGCGCGCGGGCTCACGCAGGCGTGCGCGGCAATCTCGCCCAGCGTCAGCGATTGGCGCAGGTGGGCCTCGATGAACTCCTTGGCGCGGCGCACGCAGCGGGCATCGCCGCGATCGCCCGGGCGCGGTGCGCCGTCGGTGGGCTCACGCAGCATCGAGGTAAAGCCCGACAGCAGAAACTCCTCCATCGCCGCATAGGCCGCCGGGTGCTGCAGCCACTGCTGGCCGTAGCGGTCGAGGTTGGTGGTCAGGTCCAGCACGGCCTGCCACCAGGCGCCCACCGCCGGCTCATGGCGCGGGCGGGCCAGCGCAAAGCGCGGCTTGGGGCCCAGGCCCCATTCGGCGGCGCGCCGGTCCACCACGGTGCGCGGCACCTGCAGCAGGATCATGGTGCAGTCGCTGCTCCAGTGCATGCGGCTGCGCGCGCGCGGCTGCAGCACGCTCAGCGTCTGGGTGTCCACGGCCACCTCGTCGCGGCCGCAGCTGAGGTGGGCGCGGCCGGCCAGCGGGATCTGCACCATGTAGAAGTCGCCCCGCTCGCCGGGGTCGATGCGCACGCCGCTGCCATAGGTCAGCACGTTCAATGACAGTTCGCGCAGGCGGATCTGGTTGTGCTGCACGTTCAGCGCGGCCGACTGGTCGTCCAGCTCCAGGCGATGCGGCGAAAACACGCGGCCGATGGCCTCGCTGGCCGTGGCGGCGCTGCGCGCGCGCAGCAGCGGAAAGGCATCCAGCAGGCAGGCCGGTGCGGTGGCGGCGGCAACAGCGGGGGACTCAGACATCGGTGCACCTCCTTGGGGCCAGGACTGAACATTTGAGGTTTAAAGCAATTTGCGGGCAAGCCGTGGAAACCCGGCGGGGCGCGGCGGCGGCCTGCCGCGGCTGGCGCGGCACGGCGCAACGCGGATAGGCCGCAGCGTTTTGCGGATAGCGGCGGCGCGGGGCCGCGCTGCAACATGCCTGCCACCGGACCGCAGCGCTAGACCCGCGGCCGGCGCCACCCCCACACCGCCACCCGCACAGGCATGGAGCCCCGCATGAGCCAGCACCTTCCCCGCAGCACACCGCGCCGCCGCTTTCTGCACCAGGGTGGCCTGGCCCTGGCCGCGCTGGGCAACAGCGGCCCGCTGCGCGCGCTGGCCCAGGCCGGGCAGACGCTCACCATCGCCTACCACGTCGATCTGCCCTCGTGGGACCCCACCGTGGGCCCGTCGGCGGTGAACCCCACGATCCAGTCGCTGTACAAGGCGGTGTTCTCGCAGTTCATCGACCAGAACGCCGACCTGGGCCTGAAGCCTGACCTGCTGAGCGCCTGGGGCTGGAACGCCGACAAGACCAAGGTCAGCCTCACCGTGCGCAGCGGCGCCAAGTGGCACGACGGCAGCCCGGTGACGGCCGAGGACGTGGCCTGGTCACTGCGCCGTGCGGCCGATGCCAAGACCGGCAACCCGATCCAGTTCCTGTGGGCCAAGCTGGGCAACATCCAGGCCCAGGGCAATACCGTCACCGCCGATGTGAAGGAATACGAGCCGGCGCTGTTCAAGTGGATGGCCTTTCTCACCGGCTATGTGCTGCCCAAGGCCTACTACGAGAAGGTGGGCGCGGCCGGCTTCGAGAAGGCGCCCATCGGCTGCGGCCCCTACCAGGTGCTGGAGTTCGTGCAGGGCTCGCACCTGAAGCTGGGCGCCTTCAAGGACTACTTCGGCCCCAAGCCCGCGTTCGACTCGGTGCTGATCAAGTTCACCACCGATCCCTCGGCCCGCGTGGCCGAGCTGCAATCGGGCCGCTCGGATCTGACGCTGGAGGTGCCGTTCGAGGAGGCCACGCGGCTCAAGGGCCTGGGCTTTGGCACCAGCGTGGCGCCGGTGTCGGACATCGGCATGATCTTCCTCACCAACGTGGAGCCCATGCTGAATGACAAGGTGCGCCAGGCCCTGGCCCTGGCCATCGACAAGAAGGGCCTGGCCAACAAGCTGCTGAAGGGCCAGGTGAAGGCCATCGACACGCTGCAGGCGCCGGGCTATGCCGCGTATGACGCGTCCATCACCGCGCCCTTCGATCCCAAGAAGGCCGCCGCGCTGATGGCCGAGGCCGGCTACAGCCCGGCCAAGCCGCTGAAGTTCAAGGTGCAGACCACGCGCGGCTTCAAGCCGAAGGACTTCGAGGTGATGCAGGCGGTGGCCGGCATGTGGAAGGCCATCGGCGCCGAGGTGGAGCTGGAGGTCTACGAGGTGGCCAAGCACTTTGAGCTGCGCGCCCAGCACAAGCTGGCGCCGGCGGCCTTCTACAACTGGGGCAATGCGATTGGCGACCCGTCCACCTCCACCGGCTTTGCGATGTTCAGCCACTCGCCGCACTCGGCCTGGAAAGACCCCAAGGGCCTGGACGCGATGATCGGCCCGCTGTGGGGCGAGAAGGACGAGGCCAAGCGCATTGCCGGCTACAAGGCGGTGGACAAGTACATCGCGGCCAATGCGCTGGTGATCCCGCTGTTCCAGTACAGCCAGACGGTGGTGTGGCGCAAGGGCCTGAAGTTCGCGCCGCATGGCGCCGGCTTTGTGCTGCCGCAGGCCGTGGGCAAGGCCTGAATGAACGCCCTGCGCCACGCCGGCCAGGTGGCGCTGACGCTGCTGGGCGTCAGCGCGGTGGTGTTCGTGCTGATGCGGGTGGTGCCGGGCGACCCGGTGGCCATGATGATCCCGCCCGGCGCCAGCCCGGCCGATGTGCAGCGGCTGTACGCCTTCTACGGGCTCGACCAGCCCATCCTCACGCAATACGGCCTGTGGCTGGCCGCGGCGCTGCACGGCGAGTTCGGCACCTCCATCAGCCTGAAGCAGCCGGTGCTTGATTTGGTGCTGGCGCGCCTGCCCGCCACGCTGGAGCTGGGCAGCACCGCGCTGGCGCTGGCGCTGCTGGGCGGCGGCGCCGCCGGTGTGCTGGCCGCGGCCACGCAGGGCCGCTGGCTGGCCGCGTGGATCGACGGCGCGGCCGCGCTGGTGCAGGCGGTGCCCGACTTTCTGTGGGGGCTGGTGTTCATCCTGCTGTTCGGCGTGCTGTTCACCTGGCTGCCGATCTCGGGCCGGGTGGACCCGATGCTGAGCTTCCAGGCGCACAGTGGCTTCCTGTTCTTCGAGAGCCTGCTGCGCGGGCGCTGGGACGTCACGGCCTCGGTGTTCAGCCATGCGCTGGCGCCGGCCCTGGCGCTGGGCCTGCCGGTGGCGGCCATGGTGGCGCGGGTGCTCAAGGCCTCGATGCTGGAGGCCCTGGCGGCCGACTACGTGCTGCTGGCCCGGCTGAAGGGCCTGCCCGCCGTGCGCGTGCTGCTTGCCGAGGCGCTGCCCAATGCGCTGACGCCCACGCTGCAGCTCAGCGGCGTGCAGTTCGCCTTTCTGCTGGGCGGCACGGTGCTGATCGAGCGGCTGTTCAGCTACCCCGGCATCGGCAGCCTGGCCATCAACGCCGTGGTGGCGCGTGACCTGCCGCTGATCCAGGCCATCGTGCTGACCTTTGCCGTGCTGTTCATCGTGATCAACCTGCTGGTGGACGCCGTGACCCTGTGGCTGAACCCGCGGCTGCGCGCCGCCCCCCGGCTGAGCCTGCGATGAGCCGCACCACCATCCCCCTGCACCAGCGCCTGGTGCACAACCCGCGCGTGCTGGCGGGCGCCGCCGTGCTGGGCCTGCTGCTGCTGGCCGCGCTGGCGGCGCCGTGGCTGTCGCCGTTCGATCCGCAGGCGCAGGATCTGCTGTCGCCGCTGCAGCCGCCGGCCTGGTCGGCCGAGGCGCCACCGGCAACGCCCGGCGAGCCCGTGCACTGGCTGGGCACCGACAACCTGGGCCGCGATGTGCTGGCCCGCCTGCTGTGGGGCAGCCGCACCGCCTTGCTGGTGGCCGTGTGCGCGGCGCTGCTGACCGGCCTGCTGGGCACGGTGCTGGGCGCCCTGGCCGGCTACCACGGCGGCGCGCTGGACGCGGCCGTGTCACGCCTGGTGGATGTGTGGATGGCCTTTCCGCCGGTGCTGCTGGCCGTGGTGCTGGTGGCGCTGATGGGCACCGGCCTGGGCGCCGTGGTGCTGGCCATCGTGGTGGTGGACTGGACCCGCTTTGCCCGTGTGGTGCGGGCCGAGGCGCAGGCCCAGCGCGCGCTGGACTATGTGACCGCGGCGCGCATGCTGGGCCTGCGGCCGGCGCAGATCCTGTGGCGCGAGATCGGCCCCAACCTGTGGCCGCTGCTGACCACGCTGCTGACGCTGGAGATGGGCATCGCCATCGTGGTGGAGGCCATCCTGAGCTTCGTGGGGCTGTCGGTGGCCTCGGGCGCGGCCACCTGGGGCGGCATGATCGGCGAGGGCCGGCTCTACGTGAACCAGGCGCCCACGCTGATGCTGCTGCCCATGGCCGCCACCATGCTGGCCGTGCTGGGGCTGAATGCGCTGGGCGATGGCCTGCGCCGCGAGCTGGACCCGGTGGTGCACGGATGAACAACCTGAGCCATCCCGACGCCCCGGTGCTGGAGATCGAGGACCTGCACCTCGAGATCCACACCGCCGGCCGCATCACCCGCATCCTGCGCGGTGTGAACCTGCAGGTGCTGCCCGGCCCGGTGCAGGCCCTGGTGGGCGAATCGGGTGGCGGCAAATCCATGGTGACGCGCTGCGCCACCGGCCTGCTGCCGCGCGGCGCGCGCATCACGCGCGGCCGTATCCGCCTGGACGGCGTGGACGTCACGCACTGGGGCGAGGCGCAGTGGCGCCAGGCCCGCGGCACCCAGGTCAGCATGGTGCTGCAAGACCCGCTGACCGCGCTGAACCCGGTGCGCCGCATCGGCGCGCAGCTGGCCGATGTGTTGACGCGGCAGCCCGGTGCGCGCGGACTGCGCGGCGCCGCGCTGCAGGCCCAGGCCGAGGCGCTGCTGGCGCGCGTGCAGGTGAATGATCCGGCGCGCGTGCTGCAGCTCTACCCGCACGAGCTCTCCGGCGGCATGCGCCAGCGCGTGGTCATCGCGATGGCCTGGGCCTGCCGGCCCCGGCTGATCATCTGCGACGAGCCCACCACCGCGCTGGACGTCACGGTGCAGAAGGAGGTGCTGCGCCTGATCGCCGGCCTGGCGCGCGAGGGCCTGGGCGTGCTGCTGGTGACACACGACCTGGGCGTGGTGGCCAAACTGGCCCGGCGCATGGCAGTGATCCACAGCGGCCGCATCCTGGAAGCCGGCGACGTGGCCGCCGTCTACGCCGCACCCGCCCATCCCTACACCCGCGCCCTGCTGGCCGCCACGCCCCGCTTCGACCGGCCGGGCCACACGCTGCGCCCGGTGGACGATGCGCTGATCGACCAATTGAACGCCCAAGCCCTGGCGCTGGACCAGGCCGAGACATGACAGACGCGCTGCTGCAGGTGGACGACCTGGGCCTGGACGTGCCCGACCTGAACGCCCCGCGCCGCTGGGGCCAGCCGCCGCCCTGGCGCACGCTGCTCAGCGGCGTGAGCTTCACGCTGCCGGCCGGCGGGGCGCTGGGCGTGATCGGCGAATCGGGCAGCGGCAAGAGCACGCTGGCCCGCGCGCTGACCCTGCTGCTGCCACCGCAGCGCGGCCGCCTGCGCTTCCAGGGGCAGGAGGTGGCCGGCCTGCAGGGCGCGGCACTGGTGGCCTACCGCGCGCAGCTGCAGCTGGTGTTCCAGGACCCGATGTCGGCGCTGAACCCGCGCCGCACCGTGGGCCACAGCATCGCCCAACCGGCGCAGGCCCTGGGCCGGCTGCAGGGCCGCACACCCGCGGCCCTGGCCGCGGCGCTGCTGGACCGCGTGGGCCTGCCCGCAGCCTTCGCCAGCCGCTACCCGCACGAGTTGTCCGGCGGCCAGCGCCAGCGGGTGAACATTGCCCGCGCGCTGGCGCTGCAGCCGGCCGCGCTGATCGCCGACGAGGTGACCTCGGGCCTGGACGTGTCGGCCCAGGCCCGCATCGTGACGCTGCTGGACGAGCTGCGCCGCGAGCTGGGCCTGGCGCTGATCTTCATCAGCCACGACCTGGGCCTGGTGCGCAGCCTGTGCGATGACCTGCTGATCCTGCGCCAGGGAAAGGTGGTGGAACAGGTCCCGGCCGACACGGTGTTCGCCGCGCCGGGTCAGGCCTACACCCGCGCGCTGCTGCAGGCCATTCCGCTGCCCGACCCGGACCTGGCCTGGCTGGACCGCGACTGAGGCCGAGGCCGCGGCCTGCGGCAGCCTGGCCGGCTCACCAGTCGCCGATCGCCGCCACCAGGCGCCGCCACAGCTCGTCGCCCTGCATGCCATTGGTCAGGATCACCAGGCCGCTGCCGCGCGCCGGCGAGAACTGCGAGAAGCTGCGAAAGCCCGTGCTGTTGGCGCCGCTGTGGTGGGCGATGTCGCCCTGCGCCGTGGCGTTGATCGACCAGCCCAGGCCCCAGAACACCGCCTGGCCCTGGGCCGCGCCGGGGCGCTCGATGGGCTCGCGTGCATCCACCCGCACCTGGTGGCGCAGCATCTCCTGGGCCGAGGATTGCGACAGCAGCGCCGATGTACCGCGCGCGGCCTTCAGCATCTCCACCAGCAGCCGGGCGTAGTCGTCCACCGTGGTGTAGAGCGTGTAGGCCGCGTTGGGATGCTGATAGCGCGATGGCGGCCTGGCCGCGCCATCGTCGCCATGGCCGCTGGCCTGGCGCGCGCCGATCTGCGGCGTCCAGCCGAAGTCAGTGCCCGTCAGGCCCAGCGGGCCGAACAGGCGCGCCTGGGCCAGCGCCTGCAGCGGCTGGCCGGTGAGCCATTCCACCCGCCGCTGCAGGTAGAAGATGCCCTCGCCCGAATAGCCGAAGCGCGCGCCGGGGCTGAACAGCAGCGGCAGCGGGCCTTCCACCTCCTCGCCCCCCGGCCGCCAGTTCGGGTAGCCGCTGGTGTGGGCCATCAGCATGCGCGCCGTCACGCGCTGCTTGTCGGGCACATCGGGCACCAGCAGTTCGGTGCCATAGGCCACCACCGGCCGGTCCAGGTCGAGCTGCCGCGCGTCCACCAGCTGCATCGCCAGCATGGCCAGGATGGGCTTGCTCATCGACGCGGCCTCGAACACCGTGGCGGGCGTGACCGGCTCGCTGGACCCGGCACGCATCACGCCATAGCCGCGCGACCACACCCGCTGCCCGTCACGGATCAGCGCCACGGCCAGGCCGGGTACGTGGTGCTCGGCCAGCAGCGCGGGCACCAGGTGGTCCAGAGTGGCCACCACGGCGGGCTGGCTCAGTGCATCGGCGCGGTGGCCAGGCGCCACCTGGTCGAGCGCCAGCACGGCGCTGCGGCGCACGGCTTCGCTTTGGTCGCTCAGGATGCGTGTCAGCGCGGGCGCGGCGGAGCGGGCCGCTGTGCCCAGGCCGCCCAGCGTGACGGCGGCCACGTGGCGCACCTGGGCGTTGGCATCCGACAGCAGCGCGGTAAGCTCGGGCAGCGCGCGCACGGCCGGGGCGCCGATGCGGCCGAGGGCGATGGCGGCGGAGGTGCGCAGCCGGGCATCGTCACTGCGCAGCGCCTGCGTCAGCGCCGGCACCGCGGGCTCACCGATCCGGCCCAGGGCGATGGCGGCCTCGCCGCGCGTGTAGGGGTCTGGGTGGGACAGAGCGGCCAGGTGCTGCGCGAATGAAGGTGCTTCAGCGGGTGCATCGGCGGGTGTGGCGGCTTGCAGGGGGTGCAGGCTGGCCAGGGACAGCAGGATGGGCGGCAGCCATCTGACGGCGGTCAGCAAGGCGCGGCCTGGGCTGCTGGGGCGTTGTGTCGTGCCGGGTTGGGGCACGGTCATTCTTTGGGGCGCCGTTTGATCTTGGATTCCAGCGCTTGGAGGTCAGCCTCATCCTGCCGGTCGGCCTCCATGGCTTCAAGGCGTCGCCGGTCTTCGTCGAACTGGCGGTACATGTCGCCAATGCGCGCCTCCATCTGCTCATGGCTGATGCTGCCGGCATGGGTGAGCAGCGGAAAGCCATTGGACGTGATGATCTGGTCCACGTTCTGCTTCCAGAAGGCCATGCGGGTTTCCTGCTGGCGCTTGGCCCGCAATTCGGCGGTTTCCAGAAAGATCACCACCAGCCGGTTCAGGGTGTCGATCTCGTCTTCTGTCAGATAGTTCTTGGCCACCACGATGTCTGTCTTGCGCACCTTGTCGCCCTTCCAGGCGAGCAGGCCGAAATGCGGGTCGACAGGGTTGGCCCGCGCGGTGATCAGTTCGGCGGCGGTCTGCTGCGTCACGGCGTAGATCAGCAGGTTCTGCACGGTGGCAAAGAACAGCTGCGTGGCCTTGTCGGTCTTGTCGTAGTCGGTGGAGAGCGCAAAGAGGTCGCGCACCTTTTGATAGAAGCGCTTCTCCGAAGCCCGGATGTCGCGGATGCGCGCGAGCATCTCGTCGAAGTAGTCCGGGCGGCCGTCGGGGTTCTTCAGCCGCTCGTCGTCCATCACGAAGCCCTTGGTCAGGTACTCCTTCAGGATGGTGGACGCCCAGCGGCGGAACTGCACGCCGCGCAGCGAACGCACGCGGTAGCCCACGGCCAGGATGGCATCCAGGTTGTAGAGCGTGACGGGGCGTTGCACCCGTCGGCTGCCTTCGGTCTGAACTGTCAAGGATTCCTTGACAGTTGCCGCCGGGTCCAGTTCCCCGTCTTCGAAAATGTTCTTCAGGTGCAGGGAGATGTTCTGTTTGGTGGCATCAAACAGCTCCGCCATCTCCAACTGCGTCAGCCAGACGGTCTGCTCCTGCGCCCGCAGCTTGATCTGACTACGGCCGTCTTCGGTGGTGTAGAGGATCAGGTCGTTCATGCCGCAGCGGTCCTGTTCGATGTGTTCATCGCCTTGGTTCGTGCCCCGGCGCACTCAACGTAGGGCACGGTCATTTCAGCAAGGCCCTGCCCTGGTCGGTCAGGCGGTATTGCTGAAGGCGGCTGTTGGGTTTGTCGGGGATGGTGCGCTCGATCCAGCCTGCCGCCAGTGCGGGCGCCAGGTACAACTTCTCAAAGTTGTCACGCCCCTTCAGACCCAGCCTTACCATCATGGCTTTGCGGCTCCAGGCCTCGTCGCCGATCGCCACGAGCAAGGCTTTGACTTGCCCTGCGACTTGCCCTGCGACTTGCCTTGCGACTGGGTCGGTGACTGTGGCCGCGACTTGCCCCGTCCACTGCGCGGCAGGCCGCTGCACCCGCGCGGTGAACTGGTTGCCACTCATCTCGTCGACCAGCTCAATCTGTGGCCATTCATCCAGCGCGCGCGGGATGCCGCTGCCCATGCCCCGGTACGGCAGCAGCCGGAAAGCGTGTTCGCTCAGCGTGGGGTTGCGGCGGTTGGTCTTGCCGTGGCGGATGTCGTCCACGCTCAAGCTGTCGGGCAGGTGGCCGGGGCTGATGATCTCGATGCGGTCTGTGTAGACCAGGATGCGGATCGACGCGCTGGTGAAATAGTCGCGGTGCACCAGGGCGTTGACCAGCAGCTCCTGCAACGCGATCTCGGGCACTTCCAGCATGCCCGGCGAGTTGAAGCCCTGGCTGCCCTGCACGCGGTGCAGGTTGCGCTTGATGAAGGCCAGCGCCTCGGTGTACTGATGCGGCAAGGTGCCGCTGATGTCCTGGCTGTCGAGGTAGCGGGTATCGGTGAGGCGGGTGCCCGGAAACGCCACCGCCTTGATGGTGAACGCCGGCCGCCAACGCAGCGGGTTGCGGCCAAACAGCAGCAGGCCGGTGAGGTTCAGCTCCAGGCCATCGCCCAGGCCCAGGTTCTGAAGCAAGGTGTCCAGCGGCAACTCAGCAGCAGCGGTCTCGGCGCTGTAGTGCTGAGCCAGGTAGCGGCGAAACGCGGGCTCGTCCAGATCGGCGCTGGTCGTGCCGGCCACGGGCACCACATCGGCATGCACCAGGCCGCCGCGCTGGAACATGCGCTGCAGTTCCTCGCGGGCGGTCACGTGGCGTTTGTCGGCGCCGTGCTTGACCCAGATGCGGCCTTGCTGGTCGAGGTAGGGCTTGGCCAGACCATTGGGCACGCTCACCACCATCACCAGCCCGGCGCGGGTCATCACGTTCTCGGTGTGAGGGTGCAGCGGCGGGCGCACATGCTGGCTGCTGGCGTTGCTGAGCATCTGATTGATGCGGCGCAGCTCGGCCGCGTCCAGACCGGCCAGGCTGCCATCGTCGTCCACGCCGATGAGCAGCGTGCCGCCGCCGCTGCTGGCAAACGCAGCCAGCTCAGCCGCCAGTGCATCGGGGTTGCTGAAGGTGCGCTTGAACTGCTGACGCGTGTGCTCGCCCAGCGCCACGCGTTCGAGCAAGGCGGCTTCGGTGAGGGGCGGATGGTCACTCATGGGGTCCGGGTGCGGCGCAGGTCGGTGAGCGGCTCGCGGTTGACGGTCATGCGGTCAAGGATACCGCCCATCCCCTCAACCCATCACCTCAGCCCACTACCTCCCCCACCCCCACAAACCGCCCCCCCTGAAACACCAGCGGCGCGCCCTCGCCGCGCTGCATGCGCAGCACCTGGCCGATGAACAGCTGGTGGTCGCCCGCCGGGGTGCAGCTGTCGCGGGCGCACACCAGCGTGGCCAGCGCGTCGTCGATCACGGGCACGCCTTCGGGGGCTTCGTGCACGGCCACGCCATCGAACTTGTCGGCCACCGCGGCGCTGGCAAAGCGGCGCGCCAGGGCCTGCTGGTCGTGGGCCAGCACGCTGATGGCGAAGTGCGGCGCCGTGGCAAAGGCGGCCAGGCTGGGTGAGTGGTTGACCAGGCTCCACAGCACCAGCGGCGGCGCCAGCGAGAGGGACGCGAAGGAGTTGATGGTCAGCCCCACCGGCCGGCCGTCGGCGGCGCGGGTGCTGACCACGGCCACGCCGGTGGCGTAGCTGCCCAGCACCTGGCGCAGCGCGGCCGGGGCGATGTCGGTCTGGCCCCAGGCGGGCCGGTCACACAGCTGCGTCATGGTGCCTGGCCTCGCTCACACCGTCAGCGTGGACGCGTTGTCGGCGTGCTGGGGTTCGGCCATCTTGCGGGCGATGAACTGCTCGCATGCGGCCGGATCCGTCCACCACGGAAAGTAGCTGGGCGGGTGGTCGAAGCCGTCGGCGATGGCGCGCGCCAGCGGCGCGCACTGGCCGGCCGCGCCCAGCAGGTTCAGGATGTGGGGCGGCGGGGGCAGCAGCAGGGTGTTGGTCCAGCTCACCACGTGGCGGGCGTACTGCCAGAAGGTCTCGAAGGTCTGGGTCATCCAGTCTTCGCTGAACTCGGCCTCGCCGCGCGCCAGGATGGCATCGAGGTAGATCTTGCAGGCCTTGGTGGCGTTGTTGGATCCCTGGCCGGTGATGGGGTCGTTGACGGCCACCGCATCGCCCAGGCCCAGCACCCGGCGGCCCGAGGGCAGGCGCAGCACCGGGCGGCGGATGGTGGGCGCAAAGCTGCCGGCCAGGATGCCGTTGGCATCGGTCAGTTCCACGCGGCGGGCGCGCTCGGCCTCCCAGGGCAGAAAGGTCTCCAGAATCGACAGGCTTTGCGCCAGGTGCTGCTGCGGTGTGGTGATGTCGCGCCAGCAGTCCATGGGGCCGCCGGGCACGCCCTCGAACACCATGATGTGGCAGGGCCCGCTGAGCGTAAGGGCCGGGAACACGAAGTACTCGCCCACGCCGGGGATCAGGTTGAAGGCCACGCGCGAGTAGTCGGCATGTTCCTGCAGGCCGTGCACATAGGTCAGCGCCAGCGCGCGCTGCGGCTTGTCGAAGGCCGAGCGCACCGGATCACGCGTGAACTGCTTGACCACGTCGCCCTTGCCCGCCGCCAGCACCACCAGGTCGTGGCTGTCGGTCAGCGCTTCCAGCTCGGCGATGCCGGCGTCCTCGATGCGCACGGTGCCGCCGCGCTGCTCCACCTGCTGCAGCCACTCGGGCATCTTCAGGCGTTGATCGACGGCCTGGGCCGGCGCGCTCAGGCGGCTGGCCCAGTCGATGGCCTTGGCGCCGCGCTGTTCGGGGTGCGGCACGGTCAGGCCGATGCCTTGCACCGGTGGGCACTGCGCAGCCCACCCGTCCAGGCCCAGGTCGCGTTCGATCTGCAGCGCGGCATCGAACATGCACTGGCTGGACAGCACCTTGCCGCTGCGCACCTGGTCGGGCGTGCGGTTGGTGACGACGGTGACGCGGTAGCCCTTGTCCAGCAGGGCCAGGGCCAGCGGCAGGCCTGCCTGGCCGCCGCCCACGATGGCGATGGATCGCATGGTGTGTGCTCCTGAAAGTGGTTGTCGGTGGGTGGGTCAAGCCATCAAACGGGGAATGGCCGGCACGGCCTGCTCGGGGCCCATGGCCGAGTAGCCGCCGTCCACCGCGTAGTCGGCCCCGGTGACGAAGCTGGCCTGTGGCGACAGCAGGAAGGCCACCACCTCGGCCACCTCGGCCGGATCGCCCAGGCGGCCCAGCAAGTGGTAATCGGCCGCCACGGCGTCGGCCTTGGCGCGGTTGCCACCGGCGCATTCACCGATCACGCGCGACCAGGTCCAGCCCGGCGACACCGAGTTGACGCGGATGCGGTCGGGCGCGAAGTCCATGGCCAGGCTGCGCGTCACTTGCAGCAGCGCCGCCTTGGACACCGGGTACAGCCAGCGTCCGGTTTGCGCCACGCCCGACGAGATGCTGGTGAAGTTGACGATGGCGCCGCCGCCCGCGGCCACCATCAGCGGGCGCACGGCGCGCGCCAGCATCACGGCGCTGACGACGTTGACGTCCAGCGCCTTCAGCCAGTCGGCCCGGCCGGATGCCGCGCCATCGTCGAGGTAGGTGCAGGCCAGGTTCACCAGCAGGTTCACGCCGCCGAAGCGCGCCTGCACGGCGGCCACGGCGCTGGCCACTTGCGCGTCGTCGGCCACGTCCACCGGCCAGAAGGCCGTGGCGTCGGGGTGGGCCAGGGCTTCGGGCTCGGCCAGCAGGCGCTCGCCGCCCGCGGCATCGATGTCGAACACGGCCACCTTGGCGCCGGCGGCGCGCAGCCGGCGCACCACGGCAGCGCCGATCAGCGTGGCGCCGCCGGTGACGATGGCCACCTGGCCTGAGAGGGGATGCTGCTGCACGAGGGCCTCCTGCGGGATTGGGGAGGCCCATGGTCCGGCGCGGGCGCGCGGGCCGAAATCCGCTGCGTGCGCTGCCTGTCCGCGAATCGCAACTGTGCTGTGGACCGGCGCGTGGCCTGCGCCGACCTCATCGCCTATGACCTGCAACCTGGCGCAATGGGGCGGCGAGCGCTGCGTGGATTCGGGCGCGTCGGGCCTTCTCGCCCGTGCTGGATGGCCGGCACATCCCCCGCCACCCCTTCGACGCCGACGCCCCGGCGCTGTCGGCCCAGGTGCCGATGATCGTGGGCACGGTGCTGGACGAGCGCCCGTGCCGGATGGGCCCGTTCGACATGGACGAGGCCGCCCTGCTGGCCGATGCCGAGAGCCGGCGACCCGGGCAGCGCGCGCACATGGACACCGACAGCAGCTTCCGCGTCGCGGCGCAGAACCAGAGCCAGCGCAAGGCCGCGCAGGGCCAGGGCGCGCCGCCGGCCTGAACTCAGGCCATGCCAGTGACGGGATGCTGGTCCGGTCCGGTGGCCACGCGGCGAAATCGCGACGGCGTCACGCCCATGTGCTCGCGGAAGAAGCGCGAGAAATTGCCCGGTGACGAGAAGCCGAGCTCCATCGCCACCGAGGTCAGCGGCTCCGCCCGCAGCGCCAGCCGGCGCACGGCTTCCTCCACCCGCACGGCGCTCCAGAACACCTGGGGCGTGGTGTTGAGCTGATCGCGGAACAGCGAAAAGAAGTGCGCTCGTGACAGGCCCACCTTGCCGGCGATGTCTTCCACCGAGATCGGGTCGGCCACGTGCTCGCGCATGTAGGCGATGGCGGCGCGCAGCCGATGGTCCAGCATGGGCGTGCGGGCACGCAGCCCGGCCGGATCCACCGGGGCCAGCGTGGCGTCGATCGCCGTGCCGATCAGCGCCTCCACCTCCTGGGTCAGGCGCGCTGGCTGGTCGGCACCGGCCGACAGGATCATGTCCAGCACGCGCCAGCAGGATTGGCGCAGCGCCGGGCTGATCGGCACCCGCGGTGACGGGAAGAAGAACGGTCGGCCGCTAACCGCCCGCCGCTCGTCCAGCCAGGGCTTGGCGATGTAGAGCACCAGGAAGATCGCCGGCTGGCTCTTGTCGAGCAGCCGTGCGTCGTGCGATTCATAGGCATTGGTGCCCAGCGCCACCTCGTCGCTGTACTGCACCAACTCAGAGCCCAGGTGCGCCTGGGCGCGGCCGCCACCCAGCCAGAACGCGAACTGCGTCTCGGCATGGGCGTGCGCCACCAGATCGTCTCGAAGGTCCAGCACCACCGCGCGGCCGAACTCCCCTTCGCGAATGGCATAGGCATCTGACATCGCTTGTCTCCTGGGCCTGAACTATCGGGCCGCACCATGGGCCGCGGAAGGCGTCGCCGGGGCCTTCCAGGGAAAGCCCCGATGAGCGGGCCAGACTTGGCGATAAGTCGCGCGACGCGGCGATAAGCGCCCCATGCCACCGATTTCTACAGTGCTTGCCAGCACGGTCTGACGCGATGCGCAGATCCCCGGAAGTCCCGAAAAGCACGAAGGAGAGCGCGATGCGCCTGGCAACCTATTTCCATGGTGGACAACGGCAGGTGGGCCGGGTGTCGGCCGACGGCACCCGCATCACACCGCTGGCCCTGCCCCATGCGCAGGCCGAACGCGGTGTGCTGGCCATCATCGAGGCCCTGGCCCAGGGCGGCGCGCTGCCCGAGGCCGGCGGCCCGGCGCTGGACATCGCCAGCGTGCGGCTGGACGCGCCGCTGCCGCGGCCGCGCCGCAACCTGTGGTGCGTGGGCCGCAACTACCACGCCCATGCCAAGGAGTTGTCGGCCTCGGTGTTCAAGGACAACGACGCCAATCCGGAGTCGTGGCCCATCGTCTTCACCAAGGTGCCCGAGTGCGTGGTGGGGCCGTTCGACGATGTGCAGATCCCGCTGGGCGTGTCCGAGCAGATCGACTACGAGGCCGAACTGGCGGTGGTGATCGGCAAGGGTGGCAAGAACATCGCACGCGGTGAGGCGCTGGGCCATGTCTTCGGCTACACGGTGGTCAACGACGTGACGGCGCGCGATGTGCAGATGCGCCACCAGCAGTGGGACATGGGCAAGTCCTTCGACACCTTCTGCCCGATGGGGCCGTGGATCGTGACGGCCGACGAGTTCGACGGCGAGCGCACCCGGGTGCGCTGCTGGGTGAACGGCGAGCTGCGCCAGGACGGCCCGACCGAGCACATGATCTTCGACATCCCCACGCTGATCGAGACCCTCTCGCGCGGCATCACGCTGTACCCCGGCGACGTGATCGCCACTGGCACGCCGGCCGGCGTGGGCATGGGCCTGAAGCCGCCTCGGTACCTGCGGCCGGGCGATGTGGTCAAGGTCGAGATCGACCGGCTCGGCGCGATCGAGAACCGCTTCGTCTGAGGTCTGCCCATGAGCACGCAATTCATTGACGGCCTGGCGGTCGAGATCGATGGCCAGGGGCCCGACCTGGTGTGCATCCACGGCCTGGGCGGCAGCAGCAACACCTGGACGCCGCTGTTTCCGGCGCTGGCCGGGCACCGCGTCGTGCGCATCGATCTGCCGGGCAGTGCACGCTCGGCAGCGCTGGCCGGTGGGCCAGGTTCGCTGGACATCGACGCGATGGTCGACGCGGTGGCACAGGCCTGCCAGCGCCTGGACATCACGCGGGCGGTGTTCCTGGGGCATTCAATGGGCACCATCGTCTGCCAGCACCTGGCGGCGCGTCAGCCCGGGCTGGTCAGCCGGCTGGCCCTGTTCGGCCCGCTCGTGTGTCCGCCGGATGCGGCACGGCCCAACGTGCAGGCACGCGCCGACAAGGCGGCAGCCGGCGGTGCCGCGGCCATGCAGGAGATCGCCGACGCCGTCGTGCAAGGCGCCACGGCGCGGCACGCGCGCGAGACCCAGCCGCTGGCCGTGGCACTGGTGCGCGAGAGCCTGATGCGGCAGGACCCGCTGGGCTATGCACGCAGTTGCGAAGCCCTGGCCCGCGCGCAATCGGCGGTGCTGGAGAACATCGCCGTACCGGTGTTGCTGGTCACCGGCGACGAAGACGGAGTGGCGCCACCAGCGGCCGTACAGGCCATGGCCAGCCGCCTGCGCGATGCGCGCATGGTGGTGCTGCCGCAGTGCGGCCACTGGACACCGCTCGAGTGCGCCATGCAGTGCCAGGCCCTGCTGCGCGACTTTCTGCCGGCGCCCTGAGCGTCCAGGCGCCCTCGCTTCCCCAACCTGAACCGAACCGGCCCGCGCGGGGACCGGGTGGCCCCTGCACGCCTGTGGATCCCAGAACGCCACCCTGACGCCACCCTAGGAGACAAGCCATGACCGAGATCCTGTTCACCAACGCCCGCGTGTTCGACGCCACGGGCGCGCAACCCTTCGACGGCGAGGTGCTGGTCAAAGGCCAGCGCATCGCCCAGGTGCGCCACGGCCGGCACAACATCGCGCGCGGCGCAGCCACCCAGGTGATCGACGCCGCAGGTGCCTTCCTGATGCCCGGCATGACCGAGGCCCACACGCACTTCGGCTGGAACGACCAGCCCACGCTGGCTGCCATCCAGATGATGCCGCCTGAAGAGCACACGCTGTGGTGCATCCGCGTGGCCAAACGCTACCTGGACATGGGCTGGACCTCGTGCGTGGGCGCAGCCACCGCCAAGCCGCGGCTGGACGTGGTGACCCGCAACGCCATCGACAGCGGCGACTTCCCCGGCCCGCGCTACCTGGCCGCCAGCCAGGAGATCGCGCACCTGGGCGGGCTGGGCGACATGTCGCTGCCGCACCTGCCGTTCCAGGAACTGAGCTTTGCCCACGTGGTCAGCGGCCCGGAGGAGATGCGCAAGGCCGTGCGCATGTTCGTGAAGTTCGGCGTCGACCAGATCAAGCTCAACCTGTCGGGCGAGTACATCACGGGCCTGCCGGCCGAACTGACGCCGTTCTCGGACGAGGAGGTGGCCATGGCCACGGCCGAGGCGAGGCGACTGGGCAAGCGCGTGGCAGCCCATGCGCGCTCGGCCGAATCGGTCAAGCAGTGCGTGCGGCATGGCATCGAGGTGATCTACCACGCCAGCTTCGCCGATGAAGAGGCGCTGGACATGCTGGAGGCGAACAAGGACCGGCATTTCGTGGCGCCCGGCCTGGCCTGGCTGGTGAACACCTGCTTCCACGCCAAGGACTACGGCATCACCACCGAGGTGGCCACGCAGATGGGCTACATGCGCGAGTTGGAGGCGGCCGCCGACACGCTGCAGAAGATGCACAAGCGCGGCATCCGCGTGCTGCCGGGTGGGGACTACGGCTTTGCCTGGGTGCCGCACGGCACCAATGCCAAGGACCTGGAGTACCTGGTGAAGTACGTGGGCATGACGCCGATGGAATCGCTGCTGGCGGCCACCGCACGCGGCGGCGACATCATGATGAAGCCCCACGAGCTGGGCCAGATCCGGGAAGGGTTCCTGGCCGATCTGCTGCTGGTGGACGGCGACCCGCTGCAGAACCTGAGTCTGCTGCAGGAGGCCGACCGGCTGCTGGCCATCATGAAGGATGGCCGCTTCCACAAGGCCCCGCGTGCGGCCTGAATCGGCCAGTGGCACCGGCATGTCACCGCCACCAACGCCGCAGGCCTTCACGGTGTGGCGTCGCGGATGCGATGCCGTGCCGGCACCGCCCCTGCCCCAGCCGCAGACCGATGCTGCGCAGCCGCAGGACGGCCCGGCGCAGGACACGGTGTACGGCGTCTGCGTGCGCGCCGTCCAGCGTTGCTGCGGTCGGGGATGCCGGCACTGCCGGGTCTATCACCACCGGGGCAGGCGTCCGGCCGCGCCGGACGCCGGGCCGCCTTGAGGCCTCGGCGCCTCAGGCGTTGGGCGCGAACGCCAGCGAGCTGGCTTGCGTGGCCGGCCGCCCGGCCTGCGGCTCGGGCCAGCGCTGCGACACGGTCTTGAGCTTGGTGTAGAAGCGTGCAGCGTCGGGGCCGAACATGTGGGCCTCGCCGAACTTCGAGCGGCGCAGGCCGCCGAAGTTGTAGTAGCCCACCGGCACCGGCACCGGCACGTTCACGCCGATCATGCCGGCCTCCACCTCGCCCACGAAGCGGCTCGCCGCGCGGCCGTCGCGGGTGAAGATCACGGCGCCGTTGCCGTACTCGTGGCTGTTGGTCAGCGTGATGGCCTCGTCCAGTGACGCCACGCGCATCAGGCCGCGCACCGGGCCGAACACCTCCTGCTTGTAGAAGTCCATCGCCGGGGTCACGCCGTCCAGCAGCGTGGGGCCGACGAAGAAGCCGTCCTCATGGCCCGGCACGCGCAGGCCGCGGCCGTCGATCACCATCTGCGCGCCGTCGCCCAGGCACTGCTCCACCGCGCGCAGCACGGCGCGTTTGGCGTCGGCCGAGACCAGCGGGCCGTAGTCGGCCTGGGCGTCGTCGTACGCGCCCACCTTCAGCGCCTGGATGCGCGGCAGCAGCAGCGCGCGCAGGCGCTCGGCCGTGGTGTCGCCCACGGCCACCAGCAGCGACACCGCCATGCAGCGCTGGCTGGCCGAGCCATAGCCGGCGCTGACGAAGGCGTCGGCCGCAGCCTCGAGGTCGGCATCCTCCAGCACCACCATGTGGTTCTTGCCACCGGTGTAGCTGCCCACGCGCTTGTTGTGCGCCGTGCCCTGGCGGTACACGTACTCGCCGATGGCGGTGGATCCGACGAAGCTGATGGCCGGCACGTCGGGGTGCTGCAGCAGCGCATCCACGACCTCCTTGTCGCCGTTGACGACGTTCCACACGCCGTCGGGCAGGCCGGCCTCCTGCCACAGCCGGGCCAGGGCCAGTGCGCTGCTGGGCACCTTCTCCGACGGCTTGAGCACCACGGCGTTGCCGGTGGCAATCGCCATCGCACCCATCATCAACGGGATCATCACCGGGAAGTTGAAGGGCGTGATGCAGCCCACCACGCCCACCGGCTGACGCACCGAGTAGACGTCGATGCCGCCGCCCACGTTGCGGCTGTACTCGCCCTTGGTGACCACCGGCGCGGCGGTGGCGAACTCCAGCGCCTCGATGCCGCGCGAGACCTCGCCGCGCGCGTCGGCAAAGGTCTTGCCGTGCTCCTGGCCGATCAGGCGCGCCAGCGCGTCGATGTCGCGCAGCACCAGCTCGCGCATCTTGAACACCACCTGCTGCCGCGCGTTGTGCGAGGCGCGGGCCCAGTGGCGGCCGGCGGCCACGGCCGAGGCCACGGCCTGGTCCAGCGTGGCGCGGTCGGCATAGGCGCAGTCGGCCTGCTGCCGGGCCGTGGAAGGGTTGAACACCGGGCCACGGCGCGGGCCGGTGCCGGCGGTGGTCTGGCCCTGGATGAAGTGGGGGATGAGCTGCATGGGTCTGCCTTGGGGTCGGTGGTGCATGACCATAAATATATACAAACTGCGCTTTGTCGATATTTAAGGGTTTACACCGCTCGCTTCTCGGTGTCGTATCGGAGAAAAATATATAAACACTCCGCAAGACGACGAAAGGACTGTCTGCCATGAAGCTGCTTCGATACGGCCCCGCAGGCCAGGAACTGCCGGGACTGCTGGATGCGCAGGGCCGCATCCGCGCCCTCAGCCCGCTGCTGCGGGACATCACGCCCGAGCTGCTGTCGGACGAGGCGCTGAACCAGCTGCGCGCCATCGATCCCGAGAAGCTGCCGCTGGTGGCCGGCCAGCCGCGCCTGG
The DNA here is from genome assembly GCF_038066595.1 of Pseudaquabacterium inlustre. NCBI lineage: Bacteria > Pseudomonadati > Pseudomonadota > Betaproteobacteria > Burkholderiales > Sphaerotilaceae > Pseudaquabacterium > Pseudaquabacterium inlustre. The sequence continues at coordinate 570,710 of NZ_JBBUTH010000010.1, read as the reverse complement.
GCGCGCCGGTGGCAGGCACGCGCCAGTTCATCGCCGTGGGCGTGAACTACGCGCTGCATGCCGAGGAGGCCAGCATGGCCGTGCCCAAAGAGCCGATCGTCTTCAACAAGTCGATCACCTGCATTGGCGGCGCCAACGACGACATCGTGATCCCGCCGGGCTCCAAGGGCGTGGATTGGGAGGTGGAACTGGGCTTCGTGATCGGCAAGCCCGCCTACCAGGTACCCAAGGCTCGGGCGCTGGACTACGTGGCCGGCTACTTCACCGCCAACGACGTGTCCGAGCGCGAGTGGCAGCTGCAGCGCGGCGGCCAGTTCGTGAAGGGCAAGAGCCCGCCCACCTTCGGCCCGGTGGGGCCCTGGCTGGTGACGCGCGACGAGGTGCCCGATCCGCAGAACCTGCGGCTGAACCTCCAGGTCAACGGCATTACGCGGCAGGACGGCAGCACGCGCGACATGCTGTTCGGCGTGGCCTGGCTGATCGAGCACCTGACCGGCTTCTTCAGGCTGGAGCCGGGCGACCTGGTGATCACCGGCACCCCTGCCGGTGTGGCCTACGGCATGAAGCCGCCGGTCTACCTGCAGCCCGGCGACGTGGTGACGCTGGAAGTCGAAGGCCTGGGCCGCCAGACCCAGCGCGTGCGCGGCAGCTGAAGCGCCCGATGCCACACCAGGGGACACCGATGCTCAAGGTACAGGACATCCAGTACGTGGTCTACGGCGTGGGCGATCTCGACCGCACCACCGCCTTCATGGCCGACTTCGGCCTGCTGCCACTGGCCACGCAAGGCGGGCGGCGCTACTTCCGCGGCGCCGGGCCGCACGCCTACATCTACGTGGCCGACCCGGCCGCGCCGGTGGGGCTGCAGGCGGTGGGCCTGCGGCTGGCGCACGCCGCTGACCTGGAACAGGCCGCGCGCATACCCGGCGCCTCGCCGATCGAGGACCTGGACGCCCCCGGTGGCGGCCGGCGCGTGCGCGTCACGATGGCCGGCGGCCTGCCGCTGGAACTGGTGCATGGCATCGAGGCCCTGGCACCGCTGCCGATGCGCGATCCGCTGGCCATCAACCACGGGCTGCAGAAGCACCGCGTCAACCGCCCGCAGCGCCCCGAGGCGCGGCTGGACGTGCTGCGCCTGGGACACGCCGCGCTGACCGTGCCCGACCCGGTGGCCGCGCGCGACTGGGCGCAACGCCACCTGGGCATGATCGTCTCCGATGCACTGCTGGTACCCGGCGCGAAAGACCAGTACCTGGGCTTCTTCATGCGCTGCGACCTGGGCAGCACGCCCAGCGACCACCACAGCTTCCTGATCGCGGCGGGCGAGCGGGCCGGCACGCACCACATCTCGTTCGAGATGCAGGACATCGACGCCGTGCACATGGCCCACGAGTGGATGCGCAGCCGCGGCCATGCGCACCACTGGGGCGTGGGCCGCCATGTGCTGGGCAGCCAGGTGTTCGATTACTGGTGGGACCCCGACGGCATGCGCATCGAGCACTACGCCGACGGCGACCTCTACGACAGCGCGGTGCCAGCCACCACGGTGGAGGCCACCAACGACCAGCTGTGGACCTGGGGCCCCCCGGTGCCCGACACCTTCTTCCAGCAGACCCGCCAGGGCTGAGGCCCGCACCCACGCAGGAGACATGCACATGCGACACACACTCCGGGCCACACTCGGCCTGCTGGCGGCAGCCGCCACCGCAGCCGCGCAGCCGGCGCTGGCCCAGCCGGCCGCCAACCCGATCCGCGTGGGGGCCGTGCTCTCACTGACCGGCCCGCTGGCCGTGGCCGGCCAGCCCGAGCGCGACGGCATCGCGCTGGCCGTCAAGCAGGTCAACGCTGCCGGCGGCGTGCAGGGCCGGCCGCTGGAGGCGCTGATCGAGGACGATGCCAGCAGCGCCGATGGCGCGCTCAGCAAGACCAACAACCTGGTCTTCAACCGCCAGGTGCGGGCGCTGCTGGGCTCCAGCGGCATTGCCGCCACGGTGGCCATGGGCGGCATCACCGCCACGCGCAAGCTGCCGCAGCTGGCCTTCACCGGCCTGGGCCCGGCGGTGGAACGCGAGCGCCCCTGCGTGTTCCACCTCACGCCGGCGCAGGAGCTCAATGCCCGCAGCCTGCTGGAGTACGCGGTGCGCGAACTGAAGCTGCGCAAGCTGGCCATCCTGCACGACACCGGCTTCGGCGCGCCGGTGGCGGCCAGCCTCAAGGCGCTGGCGGGCGAGTACGGCGTCAGCTTCGTCGGTGTGGAGAAGGTGGACCTGGGCGCCACCGATGCCACGCCCCAGGCCGCCAAGCTGCGCAGCGCCGAGCCCGAGGCCATCCTGGTGGTGGCCTCCAGCCCCACACCGTTCCGCAGCGTGCGGCAGATGAAGGTCACGGTGCCGGTGATCGCCGCCCACCCATCGGCGCCCTACGACGTGGTCAAGGCCATGGGCGACGGCGCCGAGGGCGTGGTGTTCGCCGACTTCCTGGTGGCCGAGGAGCCGCTGCCGCACCAGCAGGCCTTCGTCGATGCCTTCCAGAAGGAGTACGGCCGGCTGCCGAAGAACTTCGACGCGGTGGGCTTCGATGCCGTGCAGATCCTGGTGCGTGCGCTGCAGAAGGCCGGCCCCGACGCCAGCGGCGAGGCGCTGTGCACGGCCATGCGCTCGCCCCAGGCCGGCGTGCTGGCCAGCTACGACCTGGCGGCGCCTGACATGGGCGGGCTGAAGGTGGGCAGCTTCGTGTACTCGCGGTACCAGAACGGCAAGTTCAGCCGGCTGAAGTACCGGTCGGCGCCCTGACATGGCGACATGGCAATGGGCAGCGCCATGAACGCGGCACTCTTCAGCCAGGCCGTGGCCTCGGGCATCACCAACGGCAGCGTCTACGCGCTGATCGGGCTGGGCCTGGCGGTGGTGTTCAAGGGCGCCCGCATCATCAACGTCACGCAGGGCGAGTTCGCCGTGGTGGGCGCGCTGATGGCGGTGCTGTGCCTGCAGCGCCTGGGCTGGCCCTACCCTGCGGCCATGGCCGCTGGCGTGGCCAGCGGCGCCCTCACCGGCCTGTTCATCGACTGGGCCTTCGTGCGGCCGATGCTGCGGCGCGGCGCCAACGAGGAGAGCTTCCTGCTGCTGACCATCGGCCTGGCCTTCACGCTGTCGGCGGCGGCGCTGTACTTCGGCGGTCGCAGCGCGCACCTGCTGCCGGCACTCGGCGGCGAAGGCATCGTCGAGCTGGGTGCGGCCACGGTGCGCACCCATGCGCTGTGGCTGGTGGCCATTGCCGCGGTGGTGGTGCTGGCGCTGCGCTGGTTCTATCGCCACACGCTGCTGGGCCTGTCGATCACGGCTGCCTCCAGCGACGCGCCGGGCGCCGCCACGGTGGGTGTGGATGTGGCGGCCTGCCGCCGCCTCACCTTCTTGCTGGGCGGCGGGCTGGGCGCCATCGCCGGCATCCTGGTCACGCCGCTCACGGCCATGAATTACCACATGGGCATCGCGCTCACCCTCAAGGGCTTCGCGGCGGCCATCCTGGGCGGCCTGGTCAACCCCTTCGGCGCCATCGTCGGCGGGCTGGTGCTGGGCCTGGTGGAGTCGCTGGCGCTGGTGGTGTTTCCCTCGGGCTACAAGGAGGTGGTGGCGATGGCCCTGCTGATCCTGATCATGCTGCTGATGCCGTACGGCATCCTGGGCCGCGCCGGCCGGGTGGGGGGTTGAGCATGAACCACCCAACCCGCTTTCTGAGCGTACTGGCGGCCCTGACCGCCATCGCCCTGCCCTTCGCGCTGGAGCGCCACTGGATGGACCTGCTGGTGCTGGCCGGCATCCACGCCATCGCCGGGCTGGGGGTGTCGCTGCTGCTGGGCCAGTGCGGCATCCTGAACCTGGCGCAGTCGCTGTTCTTCGGCATCGGCGCCTTCACAACGGCCATCCTCAGCACCCACTTCGGCTGGCCGATGGGGCTGGACATCCCGGTGGGCATGGCGCTGGCCGGCGGGCTGGCCCTGCTGATCGGCTGGCCCATCCTGCGCCTGAACGGCTTCTTCCTGGCGCTGGCCACGCTGGCCATCGGCCTGATCGGCACGGCGCTGATGCTGGAGCTGGACGACTGGACCGGCGGCGAGCTGGGCATCAGCGGCATCCCCAAGCTGCACCTGGGCACCTGGGCCTTCGACACGCCAACCCGCTTCTACGGCCTGGTGTGGTGCGTGGCGCTGGGCGTGCTGTGGCTGGCCGCCAACCTGGTGCGCGGCCGCATGGGCCTGGCCATGCGCGCGATGCGCGACGCCCCCGCCGCGGCCGAGGGCCTGGCCGTGCAGATGCACGGCATCAAGGTCTTCATGTTCGTGCTGTCAGCCGGCCTGGGGGCGCTGGCGGGATCGCTGTATGCCTACTACCTGTCGTTCATCAACCATGCCAGTTTCGGCGTCGAGCGCTCCATCATGTTCCTGCTGATCCCGGTGATCGCCGGTGCCCACTCGGTCTGGGGTGTGGTGCTGGGCGCGCTGTTCCTGACTTTCGTGCCCGAACTGCTCAGCGCCTTCGGCGACATCCACCGCGTGCTGTTCGGGCTCTCGCTGGTGGGGGTGGTCTGCTTCCTGCCGAACGGCCTGACCGGGCTGGCCAGCCGGGCCCACTTCGCGGCCCTGCGCCGCCAGCCTGACCTGCCCGCCGCAGAACCCAAGGAGGCCGCATGAGCGCCATGCACCCCGTGCTGTTGGCGTCGCAGGGCCTGGGCCATGCCTTCGGGGGCCTGAAGGTGCTGCGTGACGTGAGCTTCCAGGTGCCGCAGGGCTCGATCACCGGACTGATCGGGCCGAACGGCAGCGGCAAGACCACCTGCTTCAACATCCTGTCGGGCTACTTGCGGCCCGCGACAGGCACGGTGCAGTTCGCGGGCGAGGACATCACCGGTGCCTCGGTGCGGCAGCGTGCGCTGCGGGGCATGGTGCGCACCTTCCAGGCGCCGCAGGTATTCCGCCAGCTCACGGTGCTGGAGAACCTGATGGTGGGCGGCTACCGGCACGTGCGCAGCGGCCCGCTGGCCGACATGCTGCGCCTGGCGGCCTGCCGGCGCGACCTGGACCGCCTGGAGGCCGATGGCCGCGCGATGGCCCGGCGCTTCGGGCTGACCCCGCTGCTTGACCGGCCAGCCGGCACGCTGCCGGCCGGCCAGATGCGCATGGTGGAGCTGGCGCGGGCCTGCGTGGGCCAGCCCCGGCTGCTGATGCTGGACGAACCTTCGTCGGGCCTGAGCGCGCCGGAGATCGACACGCTGCGCGAGTGGATCGTGCAGCTCAATGCCGAGGGCATGACCATCCTGCTCGTCTCGCACGACATGGGGCTGATGACCGTGGCCCATGAGGTCAACGTCCTGTACTTCGGCGACATCATCGCCACCGGTGACATGGCCGACATCCAGGCCAACCCGCGCGTGCGCGATGCCTACCTGGGAGCCTGAAATGAACCCCATGCTGGTGGTCGACAATCTGCGCGCCGGCTATGCCGGCGTGCCCGTGGTGCACGGCGCCAGCCTGCACGTGGCGCGCGGCGAGATCGTGTCCATCATCGGCGCCAACGGCGCGGGCAAGAGCACCCTGGTGGCCTGCCTGTGCGGCCTGGTGCAGCCGATGTCCGGCCGCGTGATGATGGACGGCCGCGACGTCACCGCCGTGCCGGCGCACCGGCGCCAGGCCAGCGGCATCGCCGTGGTGCTGGAGGGCCGCCACCTGTTCCCCGAACTGAGCGTGCGCGACAACCTGGCCATCGCCGAGGCCACCGGCGAGCGGCAACGCCGGGGCCACCGCCGCCTGACGCGCGACGAGGTGTTCGAATTGTTCCCCGTGGTGCGCGAGCGCCTGGCCTCGCCGGTGGGCCTGCTGTCGGGCGGGCAGCAGCAGATGGTGGCCATCGCCCGTGCGCTGCTGCTGCAGCCCGACCTGCTGGTGCTGGACGAACTGACCACCGGCCTGGCGCCCATCGTGGTGAAGGACATCCTGAACGTGCTGACCCGCCTGCGCGACCGGGGCCTGAGCCTGCTGCTGGTGGAGCAGAGCATCCGCATCGCCGCCGACCTGAGCGACCGCAGCTATGTCATGTCGGTGGGCCGCATGGTGCACGAGGTGGGCGCCGACGACTGGCCGCGCCTGCTGGCCGACGATGCGCTGGTGAAGGCCTACCTGCACGGCTGAGGTCGCGGCCTGGCCGCCGGTGGCCGGGGTGGGGATCGCGGCCGAGACGGCGCGCCCGCGCGCTCAGCGCGAGGCGCGCATCTCGCCCGCCAAGGCCGCCAGCCCGACCGTCGCGGCCGAGGCCCCCGCGTGTGCGCCGAACTCGGTCAGCGCGATCTCCGACGACGTGGCGGTGTGGTCGCTCAGCAGGGCCACCGCAAGATCCGGCTTGCGCGACACCGCGGCCTGGGCGATCGCCTGGTGCTCACCCGCGACGTCGCGCGACACGGTGGTCTGCGAACTGACCGAGATGTGGCGGTAGCGCGTGGTGAGGTCGCGCAACTCGTCGGCCATGCGCAGCAGGTACGGCGAGCGGCAGGCCGACAGCAACTGGCGGTGGAAGTCGTTGTGCAGGCGCTCCCACTGGATGTCGAGCTTGCGCTCGGGCGTGGCCTCGTAGGGCTGCAGGCGCGACAGGGCATGCAGCGCGCCGATGACGCGGCCTTCCCAGTCGGCATCGCCCAGCGCAATGGCCTCGCGCAGCGCAGCGCCTTCGACCAGCACGCGCACACGCGTCAGGTCCTGCAGTTCGGCGGCCGACACCGAGCGCACATAGAAGCCGCGCTGGTCGCGCACCTCCACGAAGCCGCTCATCGCCAGCCGCGACAGCGCCTCGCGCACGGGAATGGCACCCACGCCGTATCGCGCCGTCGTCTCGGCGATCTTGAGCTTCTGCCCCGGCCGCAGATCGCCCCGGATGATGTCGGCCCGGATGCGGTCGTGGACCTGCGTGGTCAGGGTGGTGGATGCGCTGGCGGCATCCGTCGCGGCGGCGGACGGCTTTCGGGGCATGCAACGGATTCTAGTCGGCGCCGAAGGAATATATATAAAACCCGCCGCCCAGCGACATCACCCGGACGGCGCCGCGCCCGCCTTCGCCACCCGTCCGTCAGGTGCGCAGCGTCAGCCCGCCATCGGCCACCAGGCCATGGCCGGTGATGAAGTCGGCCTCGTCGCTGGCCAGCAGCAGCACCGCGCGCGCCATGTCGATGGGCTGGCCCAGGCGGCGCAGCGCGGCCTTCTTCTCCCACACCGCGCGGATGGGGTCCTGGTCGAAGCTGGCGCGGGTCATGCCCGTGTAGATCGCGCCCGGCAGCAGGTAGTTGACGGTGATGCCCCACTTGCCCAGTTCCAGCGCCAGCGTCTTGCTCAAACCGGCCACGGCGTGCTTGCTGGCGGTGTAGGCCGACAGGCCCAGGTCGGTGCGCTCGGCCATCACCGAGGCGGTGTTGACGATGCGCGCGCGCCCGGTGAGCGCGGCGCGGGCCTTGAGCGCCGGAATGGCGGCCCGGCTCAGGCGGAACACCGCGCGCGTGTTGACCGCGAAGATGCGGTCCCAGTCCTCGTCGGTGGTGTCCTCGCCGAAGCTGCGCCCGGAAACGCCGGCGTTGTTGAACAGGATGTCCAGGCCGCCGTCACCCGCCCGCAGCGCCGCCGCCACGATGGCCTCGGCGGCGCCGTCGAGGCTCACGTCCTGGGCCAGGGGCACGATGCGCTCGCACCCCGCATGCACGCTGTCGATGGCGCTGCCCGGACGATCCACCGCCAGCACCGTGGCGCCTTCGTCGGCGAACAGCCGGGCGGTCGCCTCGCCGATGCCCGAGGCGGCTCCGGTGACGATCGCCACCTTGCCCGCCAGCCTGTGCAAACCGCTCATGTCCGTTGCTCCTGTGCGCCGGGATCGGCGGCCTGCAGGCTAGCAAAGCCACCCGGCCGACCTGCGACACCCTGGCGACAGCGCGCCGGTCACACGGTGGGCATTGCGGGGGCCGCACACGCCAAGCGCCGAGAATCGGCACTGGCCCGTATGGCCCGGAGCTTCCAGGATGAAAGTCGACTTCGATGGCGTGCAGGCCTTCGTGGCCGTGGCCGAGATGGGCGGCTTCAGCCGCGCTGCGCGCGAACTGAACCTGACCCAGACAGCCCTGACGCGGCGCATCCAGAAGCTGGAGGCCTACCTGGGCCTGACGTTGCTGAACCGCACCACGCGGCGCGTGGAACTCAGTGCCGTGGGGCGCGACTTCCTGCCCCAGGCACGGGCCATCGTGCAGGACATGACCAGCGCCGTGGAACGGCTCAAGGACATGTCGCGCCATGGCCGCGGCCAGCTGGTGCTGGCCTGCATCCCGTCGATGACCTCGCATGTGCTGCCCGCGCTGATCCAGGCCTATGCACAGCAGCACCCCGACAACCGCATCCGCCTGCTCGATGGCTCGTCCAACGAGGTGTGCCAGGCGGTGCTGGCCGGCAAGGCAGACCTTGGCATCGCGGTGCAGGGCGACCAGCACCCCGACCTGGTGGAGCAGGTGCTGTTCGCCGACCCGCTGGTGTTCCTGTGCCGCGCGCCGCATGCGCTGGATCAGGCTGAATCGGTGCGCTGGGCCGACATGCGCGACACCGAGCTGATCGGCGTCAGCGGCTTCATGGCCACGCGCATCTTCATGGACTACCAGCTGGCCAAGCACGGCATCCGGGTGCACAGCACCTACGAGGTGCAGCACCATGCCACCGCCATCAACCTGGTGGCTGCCGGCGTGGGCGGCGCCATCCTGCCCTCGTCCACCTTCAAGGAGGGCGACCGACCCGGCGTGCGCAAGATCGCGCTCACCCATCCCACGGTGCGGCGCAAGGTGGTGCTGCTGCGGCGCAAGGGCCAGGCCCTGTCACCGGCCGCCCAGGCCTTTGCGACCCAGATCGAGCGGGCGCGCTTCAAGGTCTGACCGGCCGCCGCGGCAACCGATGCGATTGATGCCTCAGCCGCAACAATCCCGCTGCAACTCTCACTTCCGGATCTGAGGCGCCGTTCGCAGAATCCGCCCCCGTTGATTCAATGGGGTGGCGCATGGGCGCGGACGTGCTGGTGATCGGAGGAGGCAATGCCGCGCTGTGCGCTGCGCTGATGGCGCGCGAGGCGGGTGCCAGCGTGCTGCTGCTGGAAGCCGCGCCGCGCGAATGGCGCGGGGGCAACTCGGCCCACACGCGCAACCTGCGCTGCATGCACGACGCCCCGCAGGACGTGCTGGTCGACGCCTACCCCGAAGAGGAGTATTGGCAGGACCTGCTCAAGGTCACCGCCGGCAAGACCGACGAGGCACTGGCGCGGCTGGTGATCCGCGCCTCGTCCAGCTGCCGTGACTGGATGCGCCAGCATGGCGTGCGCTTCCAGCCGCCACTGTCGGGTGCGCTGCATGTGGCGCGCACCAACGCCTTCTTCATGGGCGGCGGCAAGGCCCTGGTCAACGCCTACTACCGCAGCGCCGAGCGCCTGGGCGTGCAGGTGCGCTACCAGGCGCCGGTGTCGCGCATCGAGTTGCGCGACGGCCGCTTCGTCGCGGCCTGGGTGGGTGATGAGCGCCTCACGGCCGGCGCCTGCGTGCTGGCCGCCGGCGGCTTCGAGTCCAACCGCGAGTGGCTGCGTGAGGCCTGGGGCTGCAATGCGCGTGGCGAGTGGCCGGCCGACAACTTCCTGATCCGCGGCACGCGCTTCAACCAGGGCACGCTGCTTCGCCACCTGATCGACGACCACCAAGCCGACGCCATCGGCGACCCCACGCAGGCCCACATGGTGGCCATCGACGCGCGCGCGCCGCTGTACGACGGCGGCATCTGCACGCGCATCGACTGCGTGAGCCTGGGCGTGGTGGTCAACCGCGAGGCGCAGCGCTTCTACGACGAGGGCGAGGACTTCTGGCCCAAGCGCTACGCCATCTGGGGCCGCCTGGTGGCCCAGCAGCCGGGGCAGATCGCCTGGTCGATCATCGACAGCCAGGCCGTCGGCCGCTTCATGCCACCGGTGTTTCCGGGCACGCAGGCCGACACGCTGCCCGCGCTGGCGCGCCAGCTGGGACTGGACGAGGCGCAGTTCATGCAGACGCTGGACGCCTACAACGCCGCCTGCCGGCCGGGCCACTTCGACCACACCGTGCTGGACGACTGCCGCACCGAGGGCTTGGCGCCGGCCAAGACGCACTGGGCGCGGCCCATCGTCAAGCCGCCGTTCTACGGCTATGCGCTCAAGCCCGGCGTGACCTTCACTTACCTGGGCTTGCGCACCGATGCCACCGCCGCGGTGCGCTTCGGCGGCCAGCCCAGCGCCAACCTGTTCGTGGCGGGCGAGATGATGGCCGGCAACGTGCTGGGCCAGGGCTACACGGCCGGCGTGGGCATGTCCATCGGCACGGCGTTCGGGCGCATTGCCGGCCAGCGCGCGGCGTCCGCCGCGCAACGCAGGGAGAGCGCCCATGCTTGAGCTGCAACGCCTGACCCGCGAGGCCAGCGCGCTGGCCGATGGCGCCGTGAGCACGGGCTCGCCCGAGGCCGAGGTGGCGCGCGTGATGCAGATCTGCAATGCCTGCCGCTACTGCGAGGGCTTCTGTGCCGTGTTCCCGGCGATGACACGGCGCCTGGCCTTTGGCGAGGCCGATGCGCACTACCTGGCCAACCTGTGCCACCACTGCGGCGCCTGCCTGCATGCCTGCCAGTACGCGCCGCCGCACGACTTTGCCGTGAACGTGCCGCGCGCCATGGCCCAGGTGCGCCAGCGCACCTACGCCCAGCACGCCTGGCCGGCGGCGCTGGGCCGCGCCTACGAACGCAACGGGCTGGTGCTGGCCGTGGCGCTGGCGCTGGGCCTGGCGCTGTTCCTGGCGCTGGCGGTGCTGCTGAAGGGTGGCATGCACCCGGCGCCTGCCGCCAGCTTCTACGACATCTTCCCGCACCACCTGCTGGTGGGCCTGTTTGCGCCGGTGTTCGGCTTTGCGGCGCTGTCGCTGGGCATCGGCGTGCGGCGCTTCTGGCGCCAGGCCACGCCGGTCAGCAGCGGCCAGCCCTTGAGCGCCGCCGCGGCCGGTGAGGCCACCAGCCAAGCCCTGGTGCTGCGCTACCTGGACGGCGGTCACGGCGAGGGCTGCCACAACGACGACGACGCCTGGACCCATGCGCGCCGTCGCTGCCACCACCTCACCTTCTACGGCTTCATGCTGTGCTTTGCCGCCACCGCGGTGGCCACGCTGTACCACTACCTGCTGGGCTGGCCGGCGCCCTATGCCCTGCCGTCACTGCCCAAGCTGCTGGGTGTGAGCGGCGGCATCAGCCTGGCGCTGGGCACGGCCGGCCTGGGCTGGCTGCACCTGCGCCGCCACCCGCTGCATGGCGACCCCGCCCAGCGGCCGATGGACCTGGGCTTCGTCGCGCTGCTGTTCGGCACCGCCGTGAGCGGGCTGGCGCTGTGGGCGGCCACCGGCAGCAGCGCCATGCCCTGGCTGCTGTGCCTGCACCTGGGCTGCGTGATGGCGCTGTTCGCCACCCTGCCCTGCGGCAAGTTCGCGCACGGCATCTACCGCCTGGCGGCGCTGCTGCGCCATGCGGTCGAGAAGCGCCAGCCCAACCCGGTGGGCCTGGGCGCCGACTGATTCCCGTTCACCCGTCGACGTCCGACAAGGAGACAACACCATGCAACGACGCCACACGCTGGCCGCCATCGCCGCGGCCATCGCCACCACCCTGCCCGGCCTGGCCGCAGCGCAAGACCTGCCGGCCAAGAAGAATCTCACCATCGTCGTGGGCTTCGCCGCCGGCGGCGCCGCCGACACGGCCGCGCGCATCATCGGCAAGAAGCTGGCCGACAACACCGGCTTCACGGTGGTCATCGAGAACAAGGCAGGCGCCGGCGGGAACATCGCCCACCAGTACGTGGCCACGGGCCCGGCCGATGGTTCGGTGCTGCTGTTCGGCTCGGTAGGCCCGCTGGCCATCGCGCCGCACCTGATGAAGATCGCCTACGACCCGCAGCGCGACCTGGCGCCGGTGACCATGGGCGTGAACTTCCCCAACGTGCTGGTGGTGCACGCGGGCCTGAAGATCAAGACCTTCGCCGAATTCATCGACTACGCCCGGAAGAACCCACGCAAGCTCGACTTCGCGTCCACCGGCGCCGGATCGGCCAGCCATCTGGCTGGCGAGCTGATGGACGACATGGCCAAGATCGACACCGTGCACATCCCGTACAAGGGCGGTGCGCCGGCGCTGCAGGACCTGCTGGGCGGCCGCGTGGCGGCGTACTACTCCACGCTGTCCACCGCGCAGCAGCATATCGAGGCCGGCAAGCTGATCCCGCTGGCCGTCACCGGCGCCAAGCGCATCCCGCAGCTGCCCAACGTGCCCACCATCGCCGAGTCGGGCTACCCCGGCTACCTGGCCACCAACTGGTATGCCTTCGTGGCCTCGTCCAAGGTGCCCAAGCCCATCCTCGACCGCTGGAACACCGAGCTGGTCAAGGTGCTGAAGTCGCCCGATGTGGCGGCCGAGCTGAACCAGCATGGCATGCCGCCGGCGCCCGGCACACGTGAGGAACTGGGCAAGGAGATCGCGCGCGAGTCGGCCCTGTGGGCCCGCGTGATCCGCGACCGCAAGATCACCATCGAATGACGCGGACCACCGCACCCACCCCTTCTGGAGACCGCTTGATGTACCCCCTTCCGCTGATCGGTCGCCGTGCGGCCCTGCGACTGGGCCTGCTGGCCGCTCTGGCCCTGGGCCAGGTCGCGGCGCTGGCCGCCGAGATCCGAGTCATCACCTCCGGCGCCTTCACCGAGGCCTACAAGCAGCTGATCCCGCTGTACGAGCAGGCCTCGGGCCACACCGTGATCAGCAGCTTCGGCGCCTCGTCCGGCAACGCGCCGGATTCCATCCCCAGCCGCTTCGCGCGCGGCGAGGTGTTCGACCTGGTGATCCTGTCGGAGACCGGGCTGGAGGCCCTGGTCAAGGCCGGCCACGTGGTGCCCGGCTCGCGCATGGACCTGGCCCGCTCGAAGATCGGCGCCGCCGTGCGCAAAGGCACGCCCAAGCCGGACATCAGCAGCGTGGCAGCCTTGCGCCAGACGCTGCTGAACGCGAAGTCGGTGGCCTATTCGGCCAGCGCCAGCGGCACCTACCTGTCGGGCGAGCTGTTCCCGAAGCTGGGCGTGGCCGAGCGCCTGAAGGAGACCGGCAAGCGCATCCTCAGCGAGCGCGTGGGCGCCGTGGTGGCGCGCGGCGACGCCGAGCTGGGCTTCCAGCAGGTCAGCGAGCTGATCTACTTCAAGGAGCTCGACTTCCTGGGCACCCTGCCCGAGGAAGTGCAGCAGACGCTGTATTTCTCGGCCGGTCTGGTCCAGGGCAGCCGGCAGGCCGATGTGGCCGCTCACCTGGCACGCTTTCTGAGCTCGGCCGCGGTGGCCGAGACGGTGCGCGCCACCGGCCTGGACCCCGTGGCCGGCAAGCGCTGACACAGGCCCCGCGGCACGCCTGAGAACGACACCATGGACGAGCCCGCCTGCCTGCGGCCACCGAACGCGCGGGCCCTGTTCACCGCCTTCACGCTGCTGTCGCTGCAGGGCTTCGGTGGCGTGCTGGGGGTGGTGCACCGCGAACTGGTGGAACGCCGGCGCTGGATGAGCGAGAGCGAGTTCGCCGGTGACTGGGCCATGGCCCAGGTGCTGCCGGGCCCGAATGTCTGCAACCTGGCGCTGATGTACGGCTGGCGCCAGTTCGGCTGGCGCGGCGCGCTTGCCGCGCTGGCCGGCCTGCTGTGCGCACCAGCCCTGCTGCTGATTGCGGTGGCCACGCTGCTGGTCAGCGTGGACCAGCTGGCGCCGGTACGCGGCGCCATCGGTGGCATGGCCGCCGTGGCGTCCGGCATCGTGGCCGGCGCCGGCCTGCGGCTGGCGCGGGGCCTGGGCACGCATCCGCTGGGCCTGTGCGGCGCCTGGGGGGTGGCCGCGGCCGCGCTGGCCGGCCTGCTGGCCGCCCGTCTGCCACTGCTGTGGGTGGTGGCCGCCGTGGGGCTGCCCAGCTGCTGGCTCACCTGGCTGCGCCTGCGCCGCGCGCCACCGGCGTCGGCACCATGAGCGCCGCCAGCACCGTCGAGCTGTTCCTGATCCACCTGCACCTGTCGCTGCTGAGCGTCGGCGGTGCGATGACGGTGGCGCCCGATCTGCACCGGGTGCTGGTGGACCAGCAAGGCTGGATCAGCAATGCCGCGTTCACGCGCGCCATCACGCTGGCCCAGGCCATGCCGGGGCCGAACGTGCTGTACATCGCGCTGCTGGGGTGGCAGACCGGTCTGTCCGGCGCCGCCGCCCACGCGGGTGCGCAGGCAGGTGCACTCATGGCCGGCCTGTCGGGGCTGCGCGGCCTGGGTGCCAGCCTGCTGGGCGTGCTGCTGCCCAGCTCCATCCTGGCCTGCGCAGCCGCGCGGCTGCAGCAGCGCTGGTCGGGTCATCGGGTGGTTCAGGCCTTCCGTGCCGGCATGGCGCCGGTGGTGGTGGCGGCCATGCTCGGCTCGGCATGGGTCATCGCCCGGGGCGCGAGCATCCCTGCCAACGGCTGGCTGGCCCCCGTGCTGGCCTTGCTCACCACCGTGGCCGTGGCCTGCAGCCGCGTGCACCTGCTGTGGCTTCTGCTGGCCGGCGCGCTCACGGGCGCCCTGGCCGGCATCACCGGCATCGGTCTGTCCTGACCGTATGCCGCCTTCCCCTGCCGGCCCGACGGACGGGCCGACCCTGCTTCATGAACACGGAGACAAACCCGATGAACATCCGCACCATCGCCACCACCACCCTGGCCTGCTGCGCCGCAGCCGGCTCCTGGGCGCAGAGCAGCATCACCATCGGTGGCGTGATCGACGCCGCCGCACGCCAGGTGCGCAACGAGGGCCGCGGCGCCGTCAGCAGCCTGGCCAGCGGCGGCAACTCCACCAGCCGCCTGATCTTTCGCGGCAGCGACGACCTGGGCGACGGCATGAGCGCCTCGTTCCACCTGGAGACCGGCCTCCTGCTGGACACCGGCACGTCGGCCTCGGCCACCCAGTTCTGGGACCGCCGCTCCACCCTCAGCCTGGCCACGCCCGCGCTCGGCGAGCTGCGTGGCGGCCGCGACTACGTGCCCACCTACACGCTGTGGACCCGGCATGACCCGTTCAGCTACGTGGGCGTGGCCGGCTCCACCAACCTGCTGGCCAACAGCCAGCAGGGACCGGTGCGCGCCGCCTTCGGCACCACCGCGAACACGCTGGTGCGGGCCAGCAACACGCTGCAATGGCTGCTGCCATCCGCGCCAGCCGGCATGGCCGGCCTGGAGGGCGGTGTGATGGTCTCCGCCCGCGAAGGTGGCAACTCGGCCGACGGCCAGCACAAGCTGCAGGGTGTGCGGCTGGGCTACGTCACCAAGGCCTTCAGTGTCGGCGCGGCCACCAGCACCACTGAAAGCAACCTCACCACGCTGGGTCGCTTCAGGGACACGAGCGTGGGCGCCATCGGCGAGCTGGGCATGGCCCGTGTGTCAGCCGCCTGGCGCCGGCTGAGCTACGGACCGGCAACGCAGACCGACGTGATGCTGGGCCTGTGGTGGCCGGTGGCCGGCGGCGAGGTCAAGGCCTCGTGGCACCGCGCCAACCTGGACGGCAAGGTGGGCAGCACCGCCGTCCAGGCCAACGATGCCACGCAGTGGGGCCTGGGCTACGTGTACAGCCTGTCGCGCCGCAGCGCGCTGTACGCCAGCTGTTCGCGCATCTCGAACGACGGTGCAGCCACCTTCACCGTGCCGGGTGGCGCCAGCGGCATGACCGCCGGCGGCCGTTCCACCGGCTACGAGCTGGGCGTGCGCCACACGTTCTGAGCGAGGCGAGACCTGCGATGTGCAACAGCGCCGTTCACTGCGCCAGCCAGCGCGCCGGCGCCAGCACCAGCGCCGGAAACAGCACCAGCAGGAACAGCACCACGAACTGCGCGGTCATGAAGGGCAGCACGCCGCGCGTGACCTCATCCATCTTCATGCGGCCCACGCCTGCCACCACGTTGAGCACCGTGCCCACCGGCGGCGTGACCAGGCCGATGGCGTTGTTGATCATGAACAGCACGCCGAAGTAGACCGGGTCGATGCCGGCGGCCTTGACCACCGGCATCAGCACCGGCGTCATGATCAGGATGGTGGGGGTCATGTCGAGTGCCGTGCCCACCACCATCACCAGCAGCATGATCACGACCAGCAGCAGGGTCTGGTTGTGCATGAACGGCTCGAGCAGGGCCACCACCTGCGCCGGGATCTGCGCCACGGTGATCAGCCAGGCGCTGACCATGGCCGCGGCTACCAGGAACATGATCACGGCCGTGGTGCGCGCCGAGGCCACGAACACCTCCACCAACTGCGCCGGCTTGAGCTCGCGGTAGACGAACACCGCCACGAACAGGGCGTACACCGCCGCCACCACGGCCGCCTCGGTGGGCGTGAACACGCCCATCTTCAGCCCCACCAGCACGATCACCGGCAGGAACAGCGCCCAGGCCGACTCGCGCAGCGCGCGCCAGCGCTGCGTGGCATCGGCGCGCGGCGGCGGTGTGACCGCCTCGCGCCGCGCCACCCACCACCAGGCCACGGCGATGGACACGCCCATCAGCAGCCCGGGCACGATGCCGGCCAGGAACAGCTTGCTGATCGACACATTGGCTGCCACGCCGAAGACCACGAAGCCGATTGACGGCGGGATGATGGGCGCGATGATGCCGGCCGACGCGATGAGCCCGCCCGAGCGCGCGCGATCGTGCCCCGCGGCCACCATCATCGGCAGCAGCAGCGCGGCCAGGGCGGCGGTGTCAGCCACGGCCGAGCCCGACAGCGCCGCCATCAGGCAGGCGGCGACGATGGTCACGAAACCCAGGCCGCCACGCTTGTGGCCCACCAGCGTGAGCGCCAGCGCGACGATGCGGCGGCTGAGGCCCCCCACGTTCATGATTTCGCCGGCCAGCATGAAGAAGGGCACGGCCAGCAGCGGGAAGCTGTCGGCCCCGTTGATCACGTTCTGCGCCAGGATCTGCGCATCGAACAGGTCCAGGTGCCACATCAGCGCCACGCCCGAGACCAGCAGCGAGAACGCGATGGGCATGCCCAGGGCCATGGCACCCAGCAGGGACGCCAGGAAGACAAAGACGGTCATGTCAGGAGTCCCTCAGCATCACGTCACCCGGTGGCAGACCCACCGGCAGGCCGCGCAGCAGGCGCAACAGGCGGCGCAGCAGGCAGGCCATGGCGCCCAGGCCGAAGACCACGCCGCTGGCATAGAACCAGCCCACCGAGGCGCCGCTGACCGGGGCCTGCACGTCCCAGTTGATGCGGGTCTGCTGCCAGGCGCCCTGCAGCAGCAGCACGGCCGTGGCCAGCATCAGCAGCGTGGCGGCCAGTTGCAGCGCGCGCCGGCCGCGCGGGCCCAGCCGGTCGAGCAGCATGTCGCTGCCCATGTGGGCCTCGTCGGCCAGCGCCGCGATGGCACCCAGGAAGGTCAGCCACACGAAGAGCCAGCGCGCCAGCTCCTCGCTGACCGTGATGCCGCTGTTGAACACATAGCGCAACAGCACGTTGCCGGCCACCAGCACCACCATCACGGCCAGGCAGGCGGCGCCCAGCAGGTCGAGTGCGCGGACGGCGCGCGTCATGCCGCCGCCGTCTCGCGCAGCAGGCCCACCAGGCCCACCAGCGCGGCCAGGTAGCTGTGCACGCCCAGGCCCTGCACCGTGGCGCGCACGGCCGGCGAGATGATGGAGTGCGCGCGCCAGGCCTCGCGTGCGGCGATGTTGCTCATGTGCACCTCCAGGCACGGGAAGGGCATGGCCTTGATCGCGTCGTGCAGCGGCACGCCGTGCTGCGTGAGGCCGGCCGGGTTGATCAGCGCGCCGTGGGCGGTGTCGATGTGCTGGTGAAGGCAGTCGATCAGCGCGCCCTCGTGGTTGCTCTGCAGGGTGGTGAGGCGCACACCGAGCGTCTCGGCCAGCGCGGCCAGGCGCTCGTTGATCTGCGCCAGCGTGGTGTGGCCGTAGATGTGCGGCTCGCGGCGGCCGAACAGGTTCAGGTTGGGGCCGTGCAGCACCAGGATGTTCAGCGGCGTGGCGCTCATTTCTGCACCTTGGCGAGTTCGTCGTTGTAGAGCTTGACCAGCACCGGGTCGTAGCTGGCGGCGAACTTCTCGGTCACCGGCTTGGCGATCGCGCGCATGCGCGCCTGCTCGGCCGGGCTCAGCTCGTTGTACTGCATGCCCTTGGCCTGCAGTTCGCCCACCGCCTTCTGCGCCGCGGCGCGGCTGACCTGGCGCTGGTAGCCACGGCTCTCGTCAGCGGCCTCGTGCATCCACTTCTGCTCGGCCGGGGTGAGCTGGTCCCAGAATTTCTTGCTCACCAGCACGATGTTGGCGGCGTACACGTGGTTGGTGGCACTGACGTGCTTCTGCACCTCGAAGAACTTGTTCGATGCGATGACCGCAAACGGGTTCTCCTGGCCGTCGACAGCCTTGCTCTCCAGCGCGCCGTACAGCTCGGCAAAGGGCATGGGCACCGGGTTGGCCTTGAAGGCCTTGAAGGTCTCGATGAACACCGGGTTGGGAATCACCCGCAGCTTCAGGCCGTCCAGATCCTCAGGCTTGGTGATGGCGCGGCGGCTGTTGGTGACGTTGCGAAAGCCCAGGTCCCAGTAGCCCAGCGCCACCAGCCCCTTCTCGGGCAGGCGCGCCAGCAGGGCCTGGCCGAAGGCGCCGTCCAGCAAGGCATCGGCCTGCGCGAAGCTGGCCACAGAGAACGGGAAGTCGATGAGCCCGAACTCCTTGACGATGCCGGCCAGCGAGGTGGTGGCCGGTGCTGACATCTGCTGCACGCCGCCCTGAAGCGCCGACTGCTGCTGCATCTCGTTGCCCAGTTGCGACGACGGGAACTCCTGCACCTTCATGCGCCCGCCGCTCTTGGCGGCCAGCAACTCGGCGAAGCGCTTGACGCCGAAGCTCACCGGGTGATCGGCGTTGTTCAGGTGGCCGAAGCGGAGGGTGCGCTCGGGCGTGGTCTGGGCCTGCGCAGCGCCGCCGAGTGCAGTGACGGTGGCCAGGGCAAGCGCCGTGCGGCGCAGCAGTGGATGGTTCAAGGCTTGTCTCCCGATGGGTGTGGGGTGTTGGCGATGGCGACGGACTCTCCGCGCCACGCCCGGACGCCGGGCGTGCGAACGTACGGCGGTCGACGTCATGCAATCGACTCTAAATGAATTGGAAAACTTTTCCAATAAGTAATTTCTTTCTTGCTGCGCTATACACTGGGCGGCACCTTGGACAAGGCCCGTGGGCGGGCCGGGAGACGACGCACATGAGCGGACAAACCGAGCGCAGCTTCATGCTGCTGGAGCATCTGGTGGCCCATCCGCAGGGCTGCTCGCTGTCGTCGGTGTCCACGGCACTGGGCCTGCCGCTCAGCGCCACGCACCGTTTGCTGGCCGAGCTGATCCGCCTGGGCTATGTGCGCCAGGATCAGAGCCATGGCGAGTACGTGCTGACCATCAAGCTGGTGGCCATGGGCCTGAGTTTCCTCAGCAGCACCGGCATCACCGACATCGCCCAGCCCCTGCTGGACCAGCTGGCGGCCGAGGCCGGTGAGCTGGTGCGCCTGGCCGTGGTGGATGGCGATGCACTGATCTTCGTGGCCAAGGCCCAGGGCGCGCGCAGCGGCCTGCGCTACGACCCCGACATGGGCCTGTCGGTGCAGCTGTCGTGCAGCGCCGCTGGCCATGCCTGGCTGGCCACCATGACCGACGAGGAGGCGCTGCAGCGCGTGGCGCGCCAGGGCTTCGGCAAGCCCGAAGACTTCGGCCCCAAGGCGCCCACCACCGTGAAGGCGCTGCTGGCGCACCTGAAGCTGGCGCGCAGCCGCGGCTTCTCGGTCATCAACGAGGTGTTCGCCCCGGCCATGACGGCGATGGCGGCGGCCGTGCGCGATCCGCGCGGCCAGGTGATCGGCGTGGTCACCATCGCCGGTCCGCTGATCCGCCTGACCGAGGAGCGCATGCTGGCCCTGGGCCCCACGCTGATGAACACGGCCGCCCAGGTGGGTCAGGCCAGCAGCGGCTCCGCGCTGTTCCGCCGCGCCGCCTGAGCGCGGCGCTGTCCTGCTGCGCAGACGCTCAGCGCGACCGGTTTGGCAGCGGCACGGCCTGGATGCGGCCATCCGGCTCCTCGCACCACAGCGTCGTGAGGCCTTGCGCGTCGTCGGCGGCGAAATACAGTCGTGGGCCCACCCGCGTGAACTGGTGCGGGTAGCTGTCGGCCGGGCCCGGCGCCAGGTCGGCCAGCAGCCGCGCGCCGGCGGCACTGCCGTCGGCGGTCCAGAGCTCGTAGCCGTATTCGGCGTCCAGCGCGGCATAGAGCAGGCGCGAGCCGTCGGCGGTCAGGCGGTTGGGCACCTCACCACCTGGCACCGTCTGGCGCGGTGCGTCCTCCCCCGGGGCCTGACGTGCGGCCAGCGCGGCACGGGCCTGGGCAGGCGCCATCGGTTGCGGCACGAGCCGTGTGCCCGCGGCGCTGCCATCGCTGCGCCACAGCTGTACCGGGCCGGCGCCGTCGGAGGCGGCGAAGAACAGCCCGCCGGCAGCGGCCGTCAGGTGGGCCGGCAGGCCGTGACCGGGGCCGGGGTGGAGATCGCGCACCAGGCGCGTGCCAGCCGCCGTGCCGTTGCTGGTCCACAGCTCGATGCCGTGCCGGCCGTCGTCTGCGGCGAAGTACAGGCGCTTGTTCCAGGCGGCCAGCGACGTCGGGCGCGAGCCCGCGGCACCGGGCAGGATGTCGCGCACCAAGCGCGTGCCGCGGGCCGTGCCATCGCTGACCCACAGCTCGGGGCCATGGCGACCATCATCGGCCACGAAGAAGAGCTGCGAGTCCACGGCCGTCAGCCGCGCCGGCATGGCGCCCACCGGGCCGGGGCGCAGGTCCCTCACCGCGCGGGTGCCCGCCGGCGTGCCATCCGTCACCCACAGCTCGGCACCGTGCCGGCCATCGTCGGCGACGAAGAACACGCGGTCGCCCACGCGCACCAGCTCGCGCGGGTTGCTGCCCGCGGCACCGGGGTTCAGGTCCTTCAGCAGCCGGGTGCCGCCCTCGGTGCCGTCGCTGGTCCACAACTCGAAACCATGACGACCGTCATCAGCCACGAAGAGCAGGCGCTCGGCCAGCGGCGTCAACGCGCTGGGCACGCTGTCGTCGGGGCCGGGGCGGATGTCGGCCACGCGGCGCGTGCCGCCGGCCGTGCCATCGGTGCACCACAGTTCGAAGCCGCTGACGCCATCGTTGGCGGCAAAGCAGGCCTGCCGGCCGAAGCGCACCGGCTGAGACGGATGGCTGCCCAGCGCGCCGGGGCGGATGTCGGCCAGCAGGTGGGGCGGCCGGTCGGGTGCGTCCAAGATCCACAGTTCCTGACCATGCTCGCCATCGTCCACGCTGAGCAGCAGGCGCTCGTCCAGCGCCAGCAGGTTCACCGGCACGGCCACCGGGCGCGCGCGCGGCGGTCGCCACTGGGCGCCGGCCGGCGGCGCCCAGCCTGCCAGCGCCGTGAGCGCCGCCAGGGCCAGCGCGCCCAGCCGGCGCGGCCAACGGCCGTGACCCGCTGGCGCCGGCGGCTCACCCGGCCGGCGGGTCATGGCTGGCGGCGGCGCCAGGCCGCCCCACCTACGCCGGTCAGGCCGGCCAGCATCAGCACCAGCGCGCCGGGCTCGGGCACCGGCGCGGCCACCGAGTGGATGGCGGCCACCAACTGCAGCTGCGGCAGCGATCCGCGTGTGTCGTAGTCCAGCCCGATCTCGATGCGGTCGACCGTGGCGCCCACGGCCACGCCGAAGTGACTGAGGTCCAGCCGCGTCATGTTGACGTTGTGGTCGTCGACGATGGTGGTGGTCTCGGTGGTGAAGTACAGCCGGCGTTGGCCGTTGATCGTGACCCACAGGCTGTCAAAGCCTTCCTGCGAGTACTCATAGGCCTCGTGCCCCACCTCGAACAGCGCCAGATCGTCGCCGGCGCCGTTCAGCACATGGAAGGCGCTGAAGCCCAGCACCACGCTGGCACCGGACGTGGCGCTGCGCACCCAGGTGGACAGGCTGGCGCCGGTGAGCGCCTGGGCGACAGAGGCGGCGGGGGTCTCGAACACGCCCTGGCTGCCGATCAGCGTGTCGGCGAAGCCGCGTGCATCGAGCGTCAGGCCGCCGATCTCCAGCGACTGGGCGGCGGCCGGCGTGACCAGCATGAACAGGGCCGTCGTGGCGGCGGCCAGGGTGGACAGGAGGCGGGACTGCGGGGTCATGGTCGGGGTCTCGAGGGGCGAAAGGTGCTCAGCGGCCACGGCGTCGGGCGGCCAGCAGCAGCGTTCCCAGGCCCAGCGCAAACAGCGCCCAGGCCTGCGGTTCGGGCACGGCGGCGGCGGCCGACACGTCGACATTGCTGCGCAGACTGAACCAGCCGGTCTGCTGCGCGTTGTCGACGTCGATCACGAAGCTGACGCGGCCGCTGTCGGTGCCGCTGCCGCCGCTCAGCAGCGGCGAGGCCAGCAGGCGCTCGGCGCTGAAGCTGGTGCCGGTGTCGAGGTTGCCGGCATTCAGCGTCAGTGCCGCCAGGGCCCAGCTGTGGCCACCATCGCTGAACGGCGAGGCCACGCTCAGCGTGTAGTCCACCAGCACCGTCACCTGGCCGGCACCCGACAACGTGAAGCCGCTGGCCTGCTGCAGCCAAGCCTGGCCGGTGTGCGGCTGCGACAGATCGGGCGTGACGATGAAGCGCCAGGCGCCGGCACTGAGCAGCGAGCGGCCATCGGCGTCGGCGCTGACGCTGGCCACCGCATGGGCGGTGGCCGTGGCCAGGCTCTGGGCCGCGGCGCCACTGGCCGGCAGCAGCGGGTCGGGCTCCCGCAGGCTGTTGCCGCCCAGGCCGCCGGCCTCGCGCGATTCGGCGAAGGCCGACTGGAAGCCGAAGCCGTCCAGCCACTGCAGCGTGAGGCCGTTGCCGGTGACGAACTGCAGCTGCGTGACCTGCACGCTGGTCGTGGCATCGGCCGCAGTGGCCGGGGCGCCGAGCGCCAGCGCTGCGGCGCCGGCCAGCAGGGCGAAGGGGGTGCGGAAGGTGTTCATCGTTGGCTACTCCGTGTCGGGGTCAGTAAACGACCACCTTGCCCGTGGCGCGCGGGCTGGTGCAGTCGTTGAAGAAGAACTCGCCGCGCTGGTTGAAGGTGTAGGCCTGCACCTGGCCCGGGGCCAGCGGACCGATGTTGAACAGGCCCTCGAAGAACTGCGTGGCGCAGTGCGGCTTGGTGTTGGTGGCCGGGTTGCTGAAGGTCACCGTGGTGCCCAGCGGCACACGCAAGTGCTGCGGCGCCATGGCGTTCACGGTGTCCAGCTCCACCGTGCTCACCGTGCCGTTGCTGTAGCTGCGGTTGAGCACGATGGTGTTGTTCACCACGCTGCCCTCCACCGCGGCGGCGGTGATGTCACGGCGCAGCGCGGGCGGCTTGGGCGCGGGCAGTGGGGCCACGGTGCCGCCCAGCTTGAAGGCCCACAGGTAGTCACCGCGCGGCGCATCGGCGAAGGGCAGGCCCGAGCCGCCGGCAAACACCGCGATGTACTGCTCGCCGTCGATCTGATAGCTGATCGGGCTGGCATTGATGGCCGCGCCGGTCTGGAACTTCCACAGATCGCGGCCATTGAGCGCATCCATCGCCAGCAGCGTGCCATCGGGCTGGCCCATGAACAGCAGGTTGCTGGCCGTGCTGAGGATGCCATTGCCATGCGCCACCGACCACGGCAGCGCCTTGCGCCAGGCCACGGTGTTGGTGGCCGGGTTCACCGCCACCACGCCGCCCGACATCGGCGTGCCCAGCGGGCGCAGGCCGTTGCTGGCCTCGGTGAGCGAGTGCGCCACCGCCACATAGCCCACGCCGGTGTAGATCAGCTTGGTGGTGTGGCTGAACGACTGGTGGTTCCAGTCGGCGCCGCCGCCCTGGCCGGGGAAGGTGAGGATGGGCTCGTCCCAGTGCGGCGTGAACAGGCAGCCCTGCTTGAAGTTGGGCACGGCGCGGGCCGGGCCGTCGGTGGTGGGGCAGGTGGGCACGAACGAGCCGCCACGCGGATAGGGCTGGGTGGGCCAGGTCTTCTGGCGCGCGTCCTGCGGCACCGGACGCTCGTCCACCGGGTTGATCGGCACGCCGGTGGCACGGTCCAGCACGTAGTGCATGCCGGTCTTGCTGCCGTAGACCACGGCCTTGCGCGCCGCGCCGTTCACCGTGATGTCAGCCAGCACCGGGGCCATCACGTTGTCCATGTCCCAGATGTCGTGGTGCACCGACTGGAAATGCCACTTGTAGGCGCCGGTCTTGGCGTCCATGGCCACCAGCGAGTTGCCGAACAGGTTCTGGCCGCCGCGGCTGGCGCCGTTCTGCGAGGAGCCCGCGCGCACATTGCCGAAGGTCCAGTACACGGTGTTGAGCTGCGGATCGATGGCCGGGTGGATCCACGGTGTCGCGCCACCGGTGAGGTAGGTGTCGCCCTCCCAGGTGTCGCCGCCGATGGTGCCCGGGGCTGCGGTGCCGAAGAAGTGCCAGGCCAGATCGCCGTTGCTGGCGTGGAAGGCCAGCGCCGCGCCGCGGTTGCCGTCGTTGGTGCCCACGTAGACCATGCCGTCGTGGTAGACCACGGCCACCTTGGCGATGTTGCCGTAGCCGTTGTGCTGGCGCTCCCACACCACCTGGCCGGTGGCCTGGTCGAGCGCGATGACGTAGTTGCCGGTGGTCAGCGTGTAGACCTTGCCGCCACCCACGGCCACACCGCGCCGCGTCTGGCCGCCGCGGCCGGGGTTGTAGCTCCACTTCACGGCGCCGGTCTTGCCGTCCACCGCGTGCACGCGGCCTTGCGCCGTCTCGATGTAGAGCACGCCGTCCACGGCCACCGCGGTGCTCTGGTTGTTGCCCGACTTGGCGCCGCCTTCCAGGCTGGTCAGCCAGGCCGCACCCAGCTGGCCGATGTTGCCCTTGTGGATCTTGGACAGGGCGCTGTAGTTCTGGTTGCCGAGATTGCCGCCCACCTTGGGAAAGTCGGTGGTGGTGGCCAGGCAGCAGTTGTCGGCGGCCGCGGCCGCCGGGGTGGCCAGGGGCGTCAGCAGCAGCAGGGGCAAGAGGGGGCCGATGGGGAAGAGGGGCCGCAGGGCGGCGGCACGGCGCCGAGGCGGGGTGCGGGTCATGTCGGGGGCTCCTTCGGGGCGGCGGGCGCCCAGGGCGCTGCCAGCCGGCGCGCAGGTGCGGGCCGAGAGGCAGCAGAACGGGATGCGGCGCGCGCGTGGCAGCCGCTCGGTTTGGGTGATGGGTGACTAAGTCGTTGAACCCAACGGTGGCACCCGCAGGGGTCGGTCGTGCCTCACCCGGGCAGCGCGCGCTCGCGGCGGTGGCGAAGGCCCACGACACCTATGCCGGCCAGCAGCAGGGCCACGCTGGCGGGCTCGGGCACGGCGGCGGTGTAGGCCAGCTGCAGCGTGGCGCTGCGCCAGCGGCCATCGGCCAGGCCGGGCAGGTCGTCCACCGCATCGTAGACCTCCAGGTTCAGGCGGCCGTCTGCGGCCAACCTGAAGGCCAGGCCGCTGTTGACCAGGTCCACACGGCCCTGGCCCTGGAAGCTGCCGGCAGCGGCCGCATTGGGGGCAGGGCTGAACTGCACGCCTTCGCCGCTGGTGGCGGTGAGCGACAGCGTCAGCTCCTGCAGCCAGCTGGGGTCGAAGGCCTGCACGTCCACCGTCCACGTGAGTCCGGTGATGTAGGCCAGCGACGGCAGGTGGAAGGCCAGCGTGGTGTTGTCCGCATCACCCTGCAGGCCGGTGCTCGGCAGGTTGCGGAACGCGATGGTGTAGCTGCCGTCGGCGGCATGTGCGCTGCCGGCACCGGCGGCCAGGGTGGCGCCAGCCAGCAGCAGCGTGGAGAGCAGGTGGGGCATTCGCATGCGCATGCTCCGCCCGCTCAGGTGCAGAACGGCGTCAGGCCGATCACCGACATCACCCCCTGCACCAGCAGCTTCTCGAAGGCTTGCGCGCCCACGCCGCTGCCGTTGAACGAATGACCGTTGTGGCCCAGCGTGGTGACCCAGGACTTGCCACCGTCGTAGTACTGGCACCAGGCCACCGGGTGGAAGTCGGGGTGGCCCGGGTGCGGTGGCGCGTTGGCCGGGCTGAGTGACGTGGTGTCGACTTTGGCGAGGAACTTGACGTTCGTCGGAAAGGGCATCAGGTTGTACCACTCGTCCTGGTAAGCGAAGGTGCTGGGCACGCCCGCGGTGGACGGGTCGGCCGCGGTGATCACGACATTGCCGTTGCGGTTGGGCGAGTGGTTGTAGAAGTTGGCGTTGCCCAGCAGGCCCTCGTAGTAGGGCCAGTTGTACTCGGCGCCGAAGGCGTTGTGGATGCCCACGAAGCCGCCGCCGCGGCGCATGTAGTTGCGCAGCGCGGTGCGCGCCGCGTCGTTGCTGGTGGTGGCCGTGGCGTTGAACAGCGTGTCGCGGTTGCTGCTGGCGAAGATCACCGCCTTGTAGTTGTTGATGCGTCCGGCGAGTACGGTGACGTCCTCGGTCCAGTCGGCGGCGATGCCGGCAGCGGCCAGCATGCGCACCAGGCCGGCCTGCATCACGTTGTCGGCATTCATCGTGGGGTTCAGGCCGGCCGCCATCACCGTGCCCAGGTTGGCATGGCGCGGCCCGGCGGTGCGCGAGTAGATCAGCACCTTGTTCGGCAGCGTGTCGAACGCGTGCCAGTCGTTGAAGCACTCGGTGCTGAGGCCTCGGCACACGTTGTAGTAGGTGTCGATGTTCTTCGGGTTGATTTTCTTCACCGACCCGGACTGCGCGACGGCGCCGCCTGTGCTGCCGATGGCCAGGGTCAGCAGGCAGGCGCCGCGCGCCAGGGATGCACGTTTCATGGGAACTCCTCCAAGGGGATGGGTCGCCCTGTCCCCCGGCAGGGGATGTGCGGCACACCAGGGCGGGTGCCAGCTCAAAACTCGGCGACGTTCTGGAATCCTATTCCGAATGGAAATGTTTTCCAATCTGTTACCGACCCGGGCTTTCCCTGGGATGCACGGGGTGAAATCCGGCCTAAGCGGGTGGATCAGGCGCGCCTGCCCTGACTGGCGCGGCCCGCGCATCGCTTTCCTCGCCGTGCCCGCACGGAACGCTTTGCCGGGCGAGGTGACGGGTCAACCCCCTGGCAGCGCGCCAGGGGCCAGAGCGGCTGCGGTCACACCAGACGAATGGCCAGGGGCGGCCTGGCGGCCCGGTGGACGAACCCGCGCACGCGGGTCGAGGACGCTGGGGCCTCGATGACGGCGCCGCCGGTGGCCTCAAGCCCCCCGCAGCACACCACGCGCCACCAGCGCCGCCCGCTCTTCTGCGCTGAAGCCTGCCTGCTGCAGCACGGCATGGTTGTGCTGGCCCAGCGCGGGCGCATGGCCGGGTGCGCGCGGCGTCACGCCGGCCAGATGCACCGGGCTGGCCACGGCCAGGTCGGCGGCCTGGGCGGCGTCCGGCGTCACGCCGGCCCGTGGGCGCAGCAGGCCCGCGGCCCGGGCCTGGGCATCGTGCGGCAGATCGTCCAGCGTGCCGATCAGGCCGAAGGTGATGCCGGCGGCGTCCAGGCGCTGGCGCCACACCGCCAGCGCGTGGCAGGCGAAGGCGGCGTCGAACAGCGCCACCACCCGTTCGCAATCGGCCTCGCGCGTGGCCGGGTCGGTCAGCAGCGGGTTGTCGGCCCAGTCGTCCAGGCCCAGCGCCGTCAGCAGCGCGGGCAGCTGGCGCTGCTCGTTGAGGATCAGCAGTTGCAGCCAGCGGCCATCGGCGCAGCGGTACAGGTTGGTCAGCGGATTGCGGGCCTGGCTGCGCGGCGGCTTGGCCGCGTGGCGGCCACCCGCCAGATGGGTGGACAGCGGCACCGCGTTGGACCACAGCCCGTTGGCCATCAGCGAGGTGCCCACCAGACCGCCCCGGCCGGTCTGCAACCGGCGGTACAGGCCGGTGACGATGGCGGCGTACAGGGTCACTGCGGTGGGCTGGTCGCCCAGGCCGGCGCCCGGCTTGGGCGGTGGCGCATCGGCATCCGAGCGCAGGCCGTCCATCAGGCCGCTGCGGGCCCAGTAGGCGGTGATGTCGAAGCCGGTCTTGGCCGCCTCGGGCCCCACCTCGCCATAGGCGGTGAGCGAGGCGTAGATCAGCCGCGGGTTCAGCGCCAGCAGCGTGGGCGCGTCCAGCGCCAGGCGGCCGCGCACCGGCAACGGCAGGTTGGTGATGAACACGTCGGCCTGGCGCACCAGGCGGTGCAGCACGGCCTGGCCTTCGGGCGTCTTCAGGTCGATGCACAGGCTGCGCTTGTGGCGCGAGGTGAGCTCCCACGGCGCATTGCGCTCGGTGGCCGGGTAGCCGGGCAGCTTGTACAGCACCCGGTACGGATCGCCCTCGGGCGGCTCGATCTTGATGACGTCGGCACCCAGGTCGGCCAGCATCGTGGCCGCGGCCGGTGCGGCGATGTAGCTGGCCGCATCCAGCACGCGCAGGCCGGCAAACGGCAGCGCGGCCTCGGCGCCAGCCGGGTCGGCAGCGGCCTCAGGCATGGCGCTCCAGCCGCTCGACGGCTTGCTCGGCCAAGGCCAGCGACTGGAAGATGCTGGCCTTCAGCGCATCCAGGTCCACACCCGCCGTGCTCTTCTTGCCCTCGAGGTAGCGGGCGTAGACGCCGTGCACGATGCAGGCCGACTTCCAGCGGTTGAAGCCGACGTAGAAGTCCAGCCGGCTCAGGTCACGGCCGGTGCGTTGCGCATAACGGTCCGCCAGCGCGGCGCGCGGCGGAAAGCCGGGGCGGCTGGTGGGTGGCTCGCCGCGCACGCTGGGGGGATCGCCCGGCTCGGCCCACTGGTTCAGGGCGTAGGCCAGGTCGGCCAGCGGATCGCCGAGGGTGGAGATCTCCCAGTCCACCACCGCCGCCACGCGGCCGTCGGTGCCGATCAGCGTGTTGTGCAGGCCGTAGTCGCCGTGCACGATGCGCGCCGGGCCCTGCTCGGGCACATGGGTGCTGAGGTAGCGCAGCAGCGCATGGGCGCGTTCATCGTCCAGCTGCGCCGGCCCGATGCTGGCCTGCCAGCTGCGGTACCAGGTCTTGAGCTGGCGGCCGATGTAGTCGTCCTTCTTGCCCAGGCCGGACAGGCCCACCGCATCGGGATCCACCGCATGCAGGTCGGCCAGCACGTCGATGAAGCTCTCGCCCAGCACCGGGCGCAGCGGCAGCGGCAGGCGCTCGTCCACCTCGGCCGCGGTGTAGAACGGCAGGCCCGCCACGTGGCCCATCACGTAGAAGTGCGCGCCAGTGACCGACAGGTCTTCGCAGAAGCCCAGCGCCTGCGGCACGGGCACCGATGTGGCGCCCAGGGCCGAGATCAGCGCCCACTCACGCGCCATGTCATGCGCCTTGGGCAGCAGTTCACCCTGGGGCGGGCGGCGGATCACGGCGCGCTGGCCGCTGCCGTCGGTGAGCAGGTAGGTCAGGTTGCTGTGGCCGCCCTCCAGCCGGTGCCACTGCAGCGGCGGGCTCAACTGGGGCACATGGGCGCGCAGCCAGTCTTCCACGCGCGGCACGTCAAAGCCCGGCAAGGGGCCGCGCGCGGCCGCATCCGGCGTGCTGGGTGCACCAGGCTGGCGCCGCAAGTCCTCTTCCATGACGACCTCCTTGTGGACCCATTGTGTTGGCCACGGGCGCGCGCACGGTATCAACCTGGTGACTGACAGCGCGCCCGACACGGGGGCGCGCCCGCACGGCGGCGCCCCCTCAGTCCGGACGGGCTGGCGGGGTCGTGCCGGTCGACTTGGCCTGCGCGGCCTTCTTCCTGTCCTGGTCGTAGTGCCACTTGATGGCGAAGAACATGCCGATGCCCAGCACCAGGATCTTGAAGGTGAACAGGAAGACGGGGATCCAATCCATGGCGTTGACGGCGTCGGGCAGGTGGGCAGATGGGCAGGTGGACAAGCGGGCGCGGATGCGTGGAGATCGGTACGCCAGGGCCGCGATCATCGCCCAGACGCGGCTGATCGGTAAGATTCAGAATCCTGCAACAGCGACCGGATCAGATGGGCGACGCCAAGACCTTGCGCTACGAGCAGCTGGCGGCCGATGTGCGGCAGCTGATCGACGACGGTCTGCTGAAGGCGGGCGAGCGCCTGCCCTCGGTGCGCGAGACCTGCGCGCGTCGCGGCATCAGCCCGTCGACGGTGTTCCAGGCCTACGGCCTGCTGGAACTGCACGGTCTGGTGGAGGCGCGGGCGCGATCGGGCTACTACGTGCGGGCGCAGCGCCGGCCGGCGCGCGCACTGCCGGCACCGGCCGTGCCGAACCTCGAGGCCGCGGAGGTCTCCGTCAGCGAACTGGCGTTCGACCTGATCGAGTCGACCCGCGACCCGCAGGTGGTGCCGCTGGGTTCGGCCTTTCCGGGCGCGCACCTGTTCCCGTTCGAATCGCTCGCACGCAGCGGTGCCCGGGCCATGCGCCGGCTGAAGGCCGGCGCCGTCACCAGCGCGCTGACGGCGGGTGACGCCGGCCTGCGCGACGCGCTGCGCCGCCGCTATGCGCTGCAGGGCGTGGCGCTGGCGCCGGACGAGCTGGTGATCACCAACGGGGCCATGGAGGCGCTGAACCTGTGCCTTCAGGCCGTCACCGCGCCAGGCGATGTGGTGGTGGTGGAGTCGCCGACCTTCTACGCGGCGCTGCAGGTGCTGGAACGGCTGCGGCTGCGCGCGGTCGAGGTCGCCACCGACCCCAGGGAGGGCGTCGACCTGGCGGCGCTGGCCGAGTTGCTGGACCGCCAGCGGGTGGCGGCCTGCTGGTTCATGCCGACCTTCCAGAACCCGCTGGGTGCGCTGATGCCGGCCGCGCGCAAGCAGGCCCTGGTCGAGCTGCTGCAACACCATGGCGTGCCGCTGATCGAGGACGACGTCTACGGCGAGCTCTACGCCAGCGAGCGGCGGCCACCGCCCGCCAAGGCCTTCGACAGCCAGGGGCTGGTGCTGCATTGCGCCTCGTTCTCCAAGTGCCTGGCGCCCGGCTACCGAGTGGGCTGGGCCGCTGCCGGTCGCCACGCCCGCGCGGTGCAGCGGCTGAAGATGATGAGTTCGCTGGCCACGGCCCTTCCGCCGCAGCTGGCCATCGGCGACTACCTGGCCCAGGGCGGCTACGAGCGCCACCTGCGCCAGCTGCGCGGCGCACTGGCGGCCGCGCAGCAGCGCGCCTGGCGCCTGGTCGAACGCCACTTTCCGGCGGGCACGCGCGTCACGCGGCCGGCCGGCGGTTACTTCGTGTGGCTGCAGCTGCCGGCGCAGGTGGATGCGCTGGCCCTGCACCATCGCGCCATGGCGCTGGGCATCAGCACGGCACCGGGCGTGCTGTTCTCGGCCGACCGGCGCTTCGTCCACCACCTGCGCCTGAACGTGGGGCACCCGGGCGACGCGCGCGTCGAGGCTGCCTTGCGGCGGCTGGGTGAGCTGGCCACCGAGGCCGCGTCGCGCTGACATCGGCGGCGCCCTGCGGCCCGGCGCGAGGCGGGGCCGGCTCAGCCGGGCAGGAAGGTGGCCATCGTCTGCGCCCGCACGCCGGGCCGGTCAGCGCGCGCGTCGGCCTCGTCGCGGACGATGAAGCGGATGGGCACCGGAT
Organism: Pseudaquabacterium inlustre; assembly: GCF_038066595.1. Classification (NCBI taxonomy): domain Bacteria; kingdom Pseudomonadati; phylum Pseudomonadota; class Betaproteobacteria; order Burkholderiales; family Sphaerotilaceae; genus Pseudaquabacterium; species Pseudaquabacterium inlustre. The sequence goes on along the minus strand of NZ_JBBUTH010000010.1, from coordinate 538,962 downwards.
GGCCGGGGCGCCGGTCGGCCAGCTGGGCTGCCGTCATGCGCACCGACACCACCGCGATGGCCGTGCCCGCCGGCTCGACCCTCAGCGCACCGTTGGGCTGCACGGCCAGCGCCTCGCCGTCGGTGCCCTGGTGATCCACGACGGCCAGCACCTGCAGGCGCCGGGGCTGCATCGAGGCGTTCAGCACCTGGAGCCGGTAGAGGTTCTCCACCGCGCCGTCGGCCACGGGCCGGGCGATCACGCTGCGGTCGCGCATGGCGTTCAGGCGCAGCTCGGGGCGCTGCACCCAGCCCCAGACCAGCGCACCGGCCAGCAGCACCAGGCCGCCGGCGTACACCGCCACGCGGGGGCGCCACAGACTGGCCCGGCCGCCACCCGGCCCGGTGACGGCCAGGCCCGGCGCCTGCGCGCCGAAGCGCACCAGCCCGCGCGGCGCCCCCAGCTTGTCCATCACCTGGTCGCAGGCGTCGATGCACAGGCCGCAGCTGATGCAGGCTGCCTGCGCCCCCTGGCGGATGTCGATGCCCACCGGGCAGACCTGCACGCACAGCGTGCAGTCCACGCAGTCGCCCACGCCGCGCGCGCGGGCCTGGGCACGGGCGGCATCGCCCCGCGCGCGCGCCCCGCGCGGCTCGCCGCGCCCGGCGTCGTAGCCCACGATCAGGCTGTGCCGGTCGAGCATCGCGCCCTGGAAGCGGCCATACGGGCACGCGTGCTGGCACACCTTCTCGCGCAGCAGGCCGGCGTGCAGGTAGGTCGCGGCGCCGTAGAACAGGATCCAGAACGCCTCCCAGGGGCCGAAGGCCAGGCGGGGCGCCGCCAGCGCCAGGTCGCGCACCGGCGTGAACCAGCCGACCAGGCTGAAGCCGGTGACCAGGCTCAGCGCCAGCCAGGCGGCATGCTTGCCGCCGCGGCGCACCAGCTTGCGTGGCGACCAGGGCGCACCGTCCAGCCGCAGCCGGGCCAGGCGATCGCCCTCGGCGCGCTGCTCGATCCACATGAACATGGCGGTGTAGACCGTCTGCGGACAGGCGAAGCCGCACCACACGCGGCCGAACAGCGCCGTGGCCGCGAACAGCAGCAGGGCACTGAAGATCAGCAGCCCGGTGAGCAGGATCAGGTCCTGCGGAAACAGCACCGCACCGAAGACATGGAAGCGGCGGCCGTCGAGGTCGAACCAGACCGCCTGCCGCCCCTGCCACTGCAGCCACGGCAGGCCGTAGAAGAGCAGCTGCGTCGCCCACACCAGCGCCCAGCGCCAGCGCGTGAACCGACCGGAAACCGCGCGCGGCTGGATGCGCACGACGGGCTCGATGCCCGGCGCCACCGCCGGCACCGTGATGGGAATGATGCGCTGAACCTGGGACATCCTGAAACCTTCGCGCCAGGTCTGCACGTTCGCCTGGCTCGGTGCGAATCGTGATCCGGACGCATCTGATGTCAAAGACTCAGCAAAGTTGTATTTCGACCGTATCAGATGGCACGCGGCGCGATCTGATCCGCACCACAAGCGCCTGGTCTGATCCTCTGCATGCGGGTGCGGGCCAGGGACAATCCAGCCCCGCCAACCGACCGGAACCCCTGAATGGCGACAGCGCCTCCCCCACCCCACCCCGCCCGCCCTGCGGGCACGGCCACCACGGCACAGAACCTGCGCGGCATCGCCTGGATGGTCGCGGCGATGGCGGCCTTCGCCATCGAGGACGCGCTGGTCAAGCGGGTGGCGCGCGAGCTGCCGATCGCCCAGGTGCTGATGCTCTTCGGCGCCGGCGGCGCCGCGATCTTCGGTGTCGTGGGCTGGCGCCACCGCACGCCCCTGTTCCAGGCCGCCGTGCTGTCGCGCGCGATGCAGGTGCGCGCGGTGTTCGAGCTCACTGGCCGCTTGTTCTACGTGCTGGCGATCGCGCTGACCCCGCTGTCATCGGCCACCGCCATTCTTCAGGCCACGCCCGTGCTGGTGGTGCTGGGCGGCTGGATCTGGTTCCACGAGGTCGTCGGCTGGCGCCGCTGGTGCGCCGTGATCGTCGGCCTGGGTGGCGTGCTGATCGTGCTGCGGCCGGCCTCGGACGACTTCAGCTGGCTGTCGCTGCTGACCGTGATCGGGCTGATCGGCTTTGCCGGTCGCGACCTCGCCAGCCGGGCGGTGCCCCGGCAACTGGCCACGCATCACCTGGGGTTCTACGGCTTTCTCACGGTCATGGTCGCCGGCGGCCTGTATGCGCTGGTGGAGCGCCGCCCCTTCGCCATGCCGGGTGGCTCGGTGCAGCCGCTGCTGGCCGCAGCCTGCATGGTCGGCGTGCTCGCCTATGCCGCGCTGATGAAGGCCATGCGCACCGGCGACATCGCCACGGTCACGCCGTTTCGCTACACGCGGCTGCTGTTCGGCGTCGGCCTGGGCGTCGTGCTGTTCGACGAGGTGGTCAGCGCCTGCATGGCGCTGGGCGGCGCGGTGATCCTGGCCGCCGGCTGGCTGATCGCCTGGGACGGCATGCGTCGCCAGCCGCGCGCGCGGGGCGACACCGAAGCGCTGCCGGAACGCCCGGCTCAATGACGGGCCTGGTGGCCCGGCGGCGGCGCGTTCACCCGCGCCAGCACGGCCGGCGCGATCAGCCGGTGCATCGGCGCCACCGGCAGCATGTACAGCCGGCCCAGCAGGTTGTGCAGGTGCACCACGGTGGTCAGCACGATGCGGGCGGGCTGCGTGGCGTCGGCGGGCAGGCGGCGCACCGACAGCACCACGTGCAGGTGCTTGTCGTCGTCTTCCACCAGCACCTCGTCATCGCTGCGGCTGCGCAGCGTGAAGATGCCCACGCGGTCGCCCGGGTGCTGCGACAGGGGCTGCTGGCCGTGGGTGGGGCGCAGGCCCAGATCACCCAGGTTCTTGAGGCCGAAGCACACCACCACGCGGTTGCGCAGGCGCATGGCCACGTCCACCCAGCGCGGCGTGGCGGCCAGCGTGGTCATCAGGTGTTCGATCGCGGTGCGCTCGGGGTGGTCCACGGCCACCTGCCAGGCGTCGTGAAAGAAGGCGCCGGGCAGCAGGCGGGCGATGGCGCTGTCGGCCGGCACGGCGCAGGCTTGCACAGGGGTGGGGGTCATGCGGTCTCCTGGGCCAACAGGGCGTTGGCGTGGCGGGTGTCGACCTCGGCGCCCAGCTGGCGCAGCAGGTGCATCAGGCCCAGCCAGGCGCGGTCCCACGACATCATCTCGGCCGTCATGCCTTGCAGATGGCGCACCAGGGCCGCCTGGCGCGGGGCGTCCACGCGGGGCGGCAATGACTTGCCGGCGAAGTCGAACCGGGCCGCGGTGAAGGGCTCGGTGGCCCAGTCGAGCACGCTGGCCACGGCGGGCAGCAGCTCGCGCTCGAAGACGTCCAGGCCGAGCGACGGCGAGGTGAGGCCCAGCGCCTGGTAGCTGCCGTGCAGCGCCGCGGCATCGGCGCGCGGGCGGGCGGTCCATTGCGTCCACAGCCGGGCCAGGCCGTGGGTGAACGGGCGGCCCAGCACTTGGGTGCAGCCGAAGTCCAGCAGGCCCACGCGGCCGTCGGGCAGGAACAGCACATTGCCCGGATGCAGGTCGGCATGGGTGCGGCGCAGTTGCAGCGCGGCGTGCAGCAGGCCATCGAACAGCGCCTGGCCCTGGCGGTTGCGCACATCGGCCGGCGGCTGCTGCGCGCACCAGGCCTGCACATGGTGGCCATGCAGCAGCGCCTGCGTGAGCACGGTGCGGCGCGAATGGCTGGCGATGACCTCGGGCACCACGATGTCGGCATGCAGCGGGTGCGCGGCAAACCAGCGCTGGGCCTCGGCCTCGTGCTCGTAGTCCACTTCTTCGAGCAGCTGGCGGCGGATCTCGCCCAGGATGCGATCCACCACCGTGCTATCAGGCAAGGTGAGCAGGCGATGACCCACGGTGTTGAGCGTTCCGCGCAGCAGCGTCAGATCGGTTTCCAGCGTGTCGGCAATGCCGGGGTATTGCACCTTGACGGCCACGGCGCGGCCGTCGGGCAGCACGGCGCGGTGCACCTGGCCCAGGCTGGCGGCGGCAAAAGCGGTGGGCTCGAAGTGGCTGAACAGCGCCTCGGGCTCGCAGCCGAAGGCCTGGCGAAACACCTTGCCCACCAGCGCGCGGTTCAGCGCCGGGGCCTGGTGCGTGGAACGGGCCAGCTCGGCGCGCACGCCGGCGGGCAGGAAATCGGCGTCCATGCTGAGCACCTGCGCGGCCTTCAACGCGGTGCCGCGCAGCTGGCCCATGGCGCCCATCAGGATGCGGCCGATCTCGGCCTCGTGCGCCTGGCGGGCAGCCGTGGCGGCGGGGGAGCCGGCCTGCGCGTCGTCGCCGCGCAGGCGGTGGCGCAGCGTGGCCATGCCCACACGGGTGGACGCCAGGCCGGCGATGGCTGTGCGCGCCAGCTTGCCGGTGCGTGGGGGGCGGGCCGGGGTGGTCATGCGGGCTTGCGGGTTGGGGTGGTCCGGGCGGTCTTGCTGGCAGTGCGGCGCCGGGCGGGCTTGGCGGGCTTGGGTTTGGCGCCCGCCGGCTCAGCCGCGTCTGGCGCTGCAGCGGGCTCGGGCGCGGGCGCCGCCGGGCCGGCATCGGCACGCGCCTGCATCACGCGGGCCATCTGGCTGCGCACGAAGAACAGTGCCAGCTGCACCAGCCGGTCGGGCAGGCCCGACTTCAGCGCGGCCACCAGGATGCCCAGCGTCTGGTCGACGAAGCGCGGCGTGTCGGCGGCGCCGGGCGAGCGGTCGTGCAGCCACCAGCCCACCACGCCCACCGCATAGTCGCCATACAGGCCGCTGAGCAGCTGCAGAAAGTCGCTGGGCGCGATCTCGCCCGTGGCCACGGCGTGCTGCAGATCGGCCAGCACCTGGTCACGCAGCGTCTGCTTGGCCTGCAATTGGTCGCCCAGCAGCAGCAGCGGCGCGCGGGCCAGCAGCGCGCGGGCCTGCAGCACGAAAGCACGCTCGGGCTCCAGCCGCTCCAGGATGGCGTCGGTCAGGCGCTGCAGGCGGTCTTGCAGCGCGTAGTCGGCAAAGCCGGGCGTGGCGCGGGTGGCCTTCACGGCATCGGCGGCCACCAGGTCGAAGTAGCCCAGCACCAGCCGCTCCTTGCTGGGGAAGTACTTGTAGATGGTGGCGTCGCCCACGCTGGCGGCCCAGGCGATGTCCTTCATCGTCACGGCGTCAAAGCCGCGCTCGCTCATCAGCGCCACGGCCGTGCGCACGATGCGCGCGCGGGTCTCGTCTTGCTGGGCCTTGCTGGTCTTCATGCCATCCCTGCGCAGTCAATGTGAATTGACTACACGTTACGACTGCAATTCGCAGCCGTCAAGGATAGTTTGAATTGTTTGCAGGGGCGACGCCGGGCGCACCGCGGCATCGCCCATACTGCGTCGATGACTGTCACCGTGACCGAACTTCCCCGCGTCGGCGTGGGCATCCTCGTCATCCGCCAGGGCCAGGTGCTGCTGGGCAGGCGCCGGGGCGCGCATGGCGCTGGCACCTGGTCGGCGCCCGGCGGCCGGCTGGAATTCGGTGAGGAGTTGCTGAACTGCGCCCGGCGCGAACTGGCCGAGGAGACCGGGCTCGATCTGGGCCCCGGCGCCCGCACCGGCCCGGTGACCAGCAACGTGTTCGCCGACGTGGGCCAGCACTACGTGACCGTGATCGTGCTGGCGCCGCACACACAAGGCGAGCCGCGCACGATGGAGCCCGACAAATGCGACGGCTGGCAGTGGTTCAGCTGGCAGGCGCTGCCGGCGCCGCTGTTCGCGCCGCTGCAGTCGCTGGTCGATCAGGGCTTCGCGCTGCCAACGTGAGGCGGCGCGGCCGCAGTCGCCACCCACGCCGGCCGTGGCGTGGCGACGACTGGGCGGTGTGGGTCAGTCGTAGGCGATCGACTGCACGCTCTGGCGCAGCTGGCGCGCCAGCGCGGGATTGGTGTAGTCGTACTGCGCCGCCACCGACAGCAGGTGCTGGCGTGCGCGCGCGGCGCCCAGCGCCGTCAGGCCCCGCCACAGCAGGCCGCCCCAGCGGGCGAAGGAGGAGACCACGGCGGCCAGGGGCCCGTGTTGGGCGGCGCCGCGGGGATAGGTACCACTGGTCAGGGATGCAGACATGGCTTTCTCCGTCGTGAGGAGCACGGTGGCTGCGGGATCGCCGCCTTCAACCGTGTTGCACCGCAGCATAGGGTAAACCCTTTGACTTTGCTCAATCGACAGAAAGCCCTTTCAGCGCCCTGGGACATCCTGCACGGATTCAGCCCCCGCGCCGGCCGACCGTGGCCGCGCCTGCGGCGCACGCCAGCCCGTCAGGCGGCCACCGGCGTATCCAGCACCGCTTTCAGGTTCAGCTGCACGTTGTTCTTGGTGGCGTCCACGAAGGGGCAGATGCCCTTGGCGCGCTGCAGCAGGTCGTCGGCGTCGAACTGGCTCAGGGCGCCGGCCATGTGCACGGTGAGCGTCAGCGCCATGCGGTAGGCGTCGTCCAGCGTGGTGAACATCGACAGCTCGGCCTCCACATAGCAGCCCTTCAGGCCGCTGTGCTGCTTGCGCGCGATGTGGCGGATGCTCTGTTCGAAGCAGGCAGCGAAGGCGCCAGCCAGCAGCTGCTCGGGGTTGGGACCGTCGCCCTTGCCGCCCAGTTCGGTGGGCACGGCCAGCTTGAGCTTGAAGCGGCCGTCCTCGCTCTGGATGCTGCCGCTGCGGCCGCCCTGGGTGAGCATGTGGGCTTTGTAGACGAGGTCCATGGGGTGCTCCGGATGGCGAAGGGGGATGGGGCGTCAGCGCGTGGTCTTGAGCAGCATGGCGCGCTCGGACGGGCTGTAGTGGTTGAAGTGGCCGGCACGGTCGGCCGCGCGCCGGTTGGACATGCGGATGGCCTCGATCTTGCCGGCCGGGGCCAGGCGCGAGATCTGGCGCTGCAGTTGCGCGCTGCCGCACTGCGGGCAGGTGGGCGTGTCGCTGCTGCGCACCAGGGCTTCGAAGTCGGCGCCGCAGGCGTCGCAGTGGTAGTCGTGGATGGGCATGGCGGGCTCCGGGAGGTTGAATCGATGCGCGGCGCGGCTCAGTGACTGGGGCTGGGGCTGGGACAGGGCTTGGCGCCGGGCGCGGCGGCGCAGCCTTCCAGGGCCCCCGCAAGGGCCGGGCCAGCCGTGGCCGGATCGGCCGGCGACAGGCCCACGAAGGCCGCCACCTCGGCGAGATCAAAGCCCACCAGGCGCGCGCCGTCGGGGCGCTGCATCAGCGGGCGGCGGATCAGCAGCGGCTCGGCCAGCAGCAGGGCCAGCGCGGCCTCGGCGTCCAGCGCCTCGGGCACGACCTCACCGCGCTTCACGCGCGGCGCGGCGCGGTTGAACCACTGCGCCACCGGCAGCGGCGCCAGAAAGGGCAGCAGGCTGTCGCGCGTCCACGGCGCGGTGAGCAGGTTGCGCCGCTGCAGCGTGTGGCCAGCCGCCTCCAGCAGGGCGCGCTGGCGGGCGTTGCCGCCGCAGCCGGGCTTCTCGTAGAACACGATGTCGGTCATGCCTTCCCCTGGGTGGCCGCGCGCAGCAGGCGCAGGCAGTCCAGGCTGGCGGCCATGTCCAGCGCGCTGAAGTCGTCCTGCGTGGTGCGCAGCGGGTCGGCGCCCAGGCTCAGCAGCACCGCCACGATGGCCGGCTTGCTGCTGCTGGCGGCGTACATCAGGCAGGTGGCGCCGGTGAGGTTGGCGTGGTCGATGTCCAGGCCGGCGGCCACCAGCTGTTCCACCAGGGCCGGATCATTGGCCACGCAGGCCAGCCACAGCGCGGTGTTGCCGTCGTGGTTGGCGGCATGGCGGTCCACGCCGCTGGCCAGCAGCGCGGCCACGATGGCCGCCTCGCCACGCCAGGCGGCCTGCATCAGCGGCGTGTTGCCGTGCGGGCCGCGCTGGTGGGCATCGGCAAAGCCGTGGGCCTGCAGCCAGGCTGGCAGATTGGTGGCCGTGGGGGTGGAGAGGTCGAGGGTGTCGGTCATCGGAAGTCCTCGGGGCCCAGCACCGGCCGGGCCGGCTGGCCCGGCTGGCCTTCGCCATTGACATGGAGGTGGGCATAGGGCGGATCGGTGGCGATGCGCGCATCGGCCACCGGCAGGCCCAGCGTGAAGTGGTACAGGCTTTGCAGCCGCGTGTCGCCGTCGGCCAGGCCCAGCAGCTGGTGCACGGCGTCGTCGAAGTAGCAGCCGATGCCGGTGCCGCGCAGGCCCAGGGCTTCAGCCTGCAGGTACAGCACCTGGCCCAACAGGCCGGCTTCGCGCAGCAGCTGGCGATAGGCATCGGGACGTTCGGTCAGCGGGGCGTCGAAGGCGCCGAGCATGGCCACCGCCACGGCCGCGTCGGAGCCCAGGGCCTGGTGACAGTTCAGCGTGCGCAGCGTGCCGGCCAGCGCCGGGTTTTCCACCAGCTGCCACAGCCGGGCGGGCGGGCCGCCGGGTGAGGCGATCAAGTCCACCGGCCGCCAGTCCAGCGTGGCCGGCAGCACCGCGCGCAGCAGCGCCTCGCCGGCGGCCGAGCGCGGCAGCACATAGGCGCCGGGCGCCAGGCCATCGACGCGGTGGGCAAAGAACACCGGGTGCACCTGCGGCGCGGCGTGGCCCAGCACGTCCCACGGCAGGCCGGAGCGCTGCGGGTCGGTGTGCAGTGCCTGCGCGATGGCGGCCAGAGCCGAGGCGCCGATGCGCGCCTGGCGGTCGAAGCGCTGGGCGCTGCGGCGCTGGCGGATCAGCTGCTGCGCGCTGGGGCCGCTGATGTCGTCGGCGATGGGCAGCGCGGCGTGGATCGCCGCGGACACTGGCGCCGACATGGCCGCGGCCATTGGCGCGAGCGGTGCGCCCGCCTCCGCCACTGGCCGTGTGGCCTGGGCCACGGTGTCGATCACCGGCCAGCGGTACATCGGATGGCGGTCGAGCCGGTTGGCGTGGCCTTGCCAGGCGGAAAGTGGCACGCACGGCCCGGCAGGCTCACCCAGCGCGGCCGCATCGACCGGGCCAATGGCCAGCAACAGCTCGGGCTCCTCGGCCTCGGCCGAGCCGAAATCGACCGCGCGGTCGGTGCCCAGCCAGGCGGCCAGCTGCGCATGGCCCAGGCCCGGCACCACGCGGGCCTGCCAGCCCAGCAGTGCGGCGGCATAGCGCACGGCGCCCAGCGCATGGCCGGCATCGAGCTGGCAGTAGCGGAACGCGCGCTCGCCGTACTTCCAGGCCTCGCGCCAGTGGATGCTGGTGAGGCCCAGCCACAGCCCGGGCGGCTGGGCGGCATCGGCCGGCCAGGCGGCGCGCTGCTCCAGCCCATGCTCGCACGGCGTGTAATGCCACAGGCCATCGCCCAGGCCGGCCACGCCACGCGCCAGCACATAGGCCTCGGTGGGGTGCAGGTTGCCGCTGCTGGGATTGCAGCGCACGGCCCAGCGGTCGGGGCCCAGGGTCTTCCACGCCGCCAGGCCGAAGGCCAGGGCCAGCAAGGCCGACAGGCTGTTCACGTGCAACGGCTGCGCCGGCACGGCGCCGGGGCGGTGCAAGCCGGGCCAGCGCGCCGGCAGCGCATCGTCGGCCAGCAGCGGCAGGGCCTGCCAGGGCGCGCCGGCCCAGCGCCGCCAGGGGTCGGGCTGGGCATCCCAGTCCAGCGTGTCGGGGCCGGCGGCATAGCGGTTCAGCGCATGCTTGCTGCGCTGGTGGTAGGCGCGCACCGGGTCGGCCAGCTCAGACATGGGCCACCTCGGTCAGCGCCAGCAGGGCCGTGGTCTGGCGCGTGATGGCCTCGCGCACGGCCGGCTCCAGCCGCTGCACCCAACGCCGTGGCAGCGCAGCCGCGCCGCAGCGCGCGCCGGCCAGCATGCCCACCAGCGCGCCGGTGGTGTCGGCATCGTCGCCCTGGTTCACGGTGGCCACCACGGCGGCCTCCATGTCGGCGTGCCGGGTGAAGAAGTGCAGCACGGTCTGCACCGTGTCCACCACGAAGCCGCTGGCGCGGCCGCGGTAGGGCGTGTAGCGGAAGGCCGGCTGCGCGGCCACCAGCGCGTCGATCTGCACCTGCGCCGCGGCGGCATCGGCGCCCAGGATCAGCGCGCGCACCAGGCCGCCCAGGCCCAGCACCGCGGCGTCCGACAGCGGGTTGTGGTGCGTGACATGGGCCTGCACCAGCGACACGCGGGCCATCGCGGCCTCGTCGTGCAGCGTGGCCAGCACGGCGGGCAGGTTGCGCATCAGCGCGCCGTTGCCGGCGTCGCCATCGTTCACCGGGCCGGCCACCGTGCCGTCGTGGATGAAGCGCAGGATGCCGCGGCGGCAGGTGTTGCCGCAGTCCACCGGCTTGCCGCGCCACCACGCCACGAAGGCCTGCGCAATCAGCTGCGCATCGTGCGGCCGGCCGCTGGCGGCGCCGTCGATCAGCGCGTCGCCCAGGGCCAGGCTCATCGTGGTGTCGTCGGTCACCTTGCCCGGCGCCAGCTTGAGCCAGCCGCCGCCGGTGATGTCGCGGTGCACGCCGTGGCGCAGCGCAATCTCGCGCGGCGTCATGAACTCCACCGTGGCGCCCAGCGCATCGCCGATGGCCAGGCCCAGGTAGGCGCCGAGCGCGCGGTCGAGCAAAGCCGGATCGTTGAGGTCATAGCGCATAGCGCGCCTCCACGACATGGTCACCGCCGATGGCGATGACCTCGGCCTCGCCCTGCAGCAGGCTGGCCTTGACCAGGCCCGGCACGAACAGCAGCTTGGCCAGCGGCACCTGGGTCTCGAACACCCAGTCGCCAAAGCATTCGGCCTCCTCGCGCGAGCGGGCGAAGGACACCAGGTTGTTCAGCCGCACCACGCAATGCCGCTCACGCAGCGTGCCACGCACCAGCTGCTCTTCCACACGCGTGCTGCCGCGCCACAGGCGCACATGCGGGCCCACGGCCTCGGGCAGCAGCGCAAAGCGCGCCAGCATCCACTGGCAGAACTCGTACAGCAGGTCCAGCTGCTGCCAGATGCTGTTGTTGTGCCAGCGGCTGGCGGCCTTCTCTTCGAGGTAGCCGATCCAGGCCGGCGACGGAAAGCGCTGCAGCGGCGCCTTGTGGAAGCTGGGCACCAGGCCGAAGCGGCTTTCCACCCAGCCCTTGAGCACCGCACCGGCGGCGCCATTGGCGTCCATGCCCCAGCCCTGCAGCAGCTTCAGGTAGCTGACCTTCCAGCGCCGGCGCTCGGCCACGCAGCCCTCGGCGGGTTGCAGGCCAAAGGCCAGGCTCATGTAGTGGCCGAACATCTCGCGCGCCTCGGCCGCATCGCCGGCCCGATCGAGCAGGCTGAAGAGCCCGCCATGCGACGCCCGCGCCCCGGCGATGGACAAGCGCACCGGGTGCGCCTGGAACGCCACGCCACCCAGCACCGGCGCCGGCACGCCCACCAGGTTGGTGGTGTACCAGCGGTGCGGTTGGTCGTGGTCATCGCGCATGGCGCGGCCGGTCAGGCCGTGACGTCAGACAGGCCTGTTCTCATAGATGTTGCGCACGGGGCCCATGATCTTCACGCCCTCCTCGTAGCTGAGCTTCGGGAAGCTCTGCGAGAAGGCCAGCGCCTTGTCGGCCACGGCGTCGGTCTTGCCGGCGGTGTCCAGCTTCTTCAGGTCGTTCTTCTCGATGTACAGCAGCTGCAGCAGCTCGTTGTAGACCGTGCTCTCGTCGATGGGCAGCACGTAGAAGGTGGCGCCGCCGTAGTCGACCTCGTACTTCTTGCTGATGTCGATGTTGTCTACGAACAGGAAGTACTTGCCCTTGGGGCTGAGCGCATCGCCCATCACCTCGGCCAGCAGCGCGATCGACTCGAAGCTCAGCAGAAAGCCGGCCATGAAGGCCAGGTACGGCTCGCCCTGGTGGGCCACGGCGATCACCTGGTCCGAGCTGAGCTCGGGCGGGCGCGCCTCGTCGGCCATCTTGGCCTGGAACTTCAGCGCGATGTCGCCGCGGAAGCCGAAGCGCCCCGGCTTGTGCGTGGGGGCCTTGAGCACGCTGTTGAGCAGGCGGCCTTCCGCCTCGAGGCGGCCCAACACGGTGTCCTGGATGGTGAGGCTCATGATCGATCAGTCCTGGTGGGGGGGGTGGGGAAAGGTTTTGCTTCGGTGTTGCGGATGAAGTCGGCCACCTTCCAGAAGGCCGCATCCAGCTCGGCGCGCAGGCCGGGCTCGACACCGATCTCGTCCATGGCCTGGCGCATGCAGGCCATCCAGGCATCGCGCGCGCTGGCGTCGATGTCGAAGGGCTGGTGGCGCCGGCGCAGCATGGGCGCGCCGCGCTCGGGGGTGTACTGGCGCGGGCCGCCCATCCATTCAGACAGGTAGCTCACGAGCACGCGGCGCGTGGCCGACAGGTCGGGCTCGTGCATGGCGCGGATGACCGCGGCATCAGCCCGCGTGTCCATCGCGCGGTAGAAGGCATCGACCAGCTGCACCACGGCCTCGTGGCCGCCAAGCCGCACATAGTGGGCGTTGGGTGCGGGGGCCGCAGCAACCGTGGTGGGGGTGGGCATCGGCATGGTCATGCCCCACACCAGCAACAGTCGTACCACCCTGATTTGTCGGCTTTCGAACAATTTCCGACGCGCCCTGCCACAGCCAAGAAAGTGCCTGTTTTCCCCATGGAATCAAGCACTTGAGCCCCATCAAGCAGGCTGGCACGGCGGTTGCGAAGAGGTCGGTGCGCGGACCCTCTGGCTGACCCCAAGGACGCTTCGAAGAAGACCCATACCGGCACCGAAGGCGGCAAGGATTTCGTGACGCGTGACCCCTCCCGCAGCGGGTCCGTGGTTTGTGAATCGTGTCTCGTCAACAACCCCGCTTCAACGTTCGACAACTGGAGAACTGAAATGTCCAAGCTTCGTCAAATCGCCTTCTACGGCAAGGGTGGCATCGGCAAGTCCACCACCTCGCAGAACACCCTGGCCGCGTTGGCCGAAATGGGTCAGAAGATCCTGATCGTCGGCTGCGACCCCAAGGCCGACTCCACCCGCCTGATCCTGCACGCCAAGGCCCAGGACACCATCCTGTCGCTGGCCGCTGAAGCCGGTTCGGTGGAGGACCTCGAGATCGAGGACGTGATGAAGATCGGCTACCGCGACATCCGTTGCGTGGAGTCGGGCGGCCCCGAGCCGGGCGTGGGCTGCGCCGGCCGCGGCGTGATCACCTCGATCAACTTCCTGGAAGAGAACGGCGCCTACGACGGCGTGGACTACGTCAGCTACGACGTGCTGGGTGACGTGGTGTGCGGCGGCTTCGCCATGCCCATCCGCGAGAACAAGGCCCAGGAAATCTACATCGTGATGTCGGGCGAGATGATGGCCATGTACGCGGCCAACAACATCTCCAAGGGCATTCTGAAGTACGCCAACTCGGGCGGCGTGCGCCTGGGCGGCCTGGTGTGCAACGAGCGCCAGACCGACAAGGAACTGGAACTGGCCGAGTCGCTGGCCGGCAAGCTGGGCAGCAAGCTGATCCACTTCGTGCCGCGCGACAACATCGTGCAGCACGCCGAACTGCGCCGCATGACGGTGATCGAGTACGCACCGGACAGCAAGCAGGCTGCCGAGTACCGCACCCTGGCCCAGAAGGTGCACAACAACGCCGGCAACGGCACCATCCCCACCCCCATCACGATGGACGAGCTGGAAGACCTGCTGATGGAGCACGGGATCATGAAGGCCATCGACGAGAGCCAGGTCGGCATCACGGCGGCTGCCGCAGCCTGACCCATCGCTTGAGCGACGCCGCCGATCGGCGGCATCCGGCCGGGCTGCGCGGCGGCCCGGCCTGCATCGAATCCCCCGCTGACGGAGAGCATCACCATGAGCATGACGGTTGAAGAGCGCAAGGCCGCGAACAAGGCCTTGATCGACGAGGTTCTGAAGGCCTATCCCGAGAAGATGGCCAAGCGCCGCGCCAAGCACCTGGGCCAGTACGAAGAAGGCAAGCCCGACTGCGGCGTCAAGAGCAACATCAAGTCGCTGCCCGGGGTGATGACCATCCGCGGCTGCGCGTACGCCGGCTCCAAGGGCGTGGTGTGGGGTCCGATCAAGGACATGATCCACATCTCGCACGGCCCGGTGGGCTGCGGCCAGTACAGCTGGGCCGCCCGCCGCAACTACTACATCGGCACCACCGGCATCGACACCTTCGTGACGATGCAGTTCACCAGCGATTTCCAGGAAAAGGACATCGTGTTCGGTGGCGACAAGAAGCTCGACAAGATCATCGACGAGATCCAGGAGCTGTTCCCCCTCAACAAGGGCATCTCGATCCAGAGCGAGTGCCCGATCGGTCTGATCGGCGACGACATCGAGGCGGTGTCGAAGAAGAAGACCAAGGAATACGACGGCCACACCATCGTGCCGGTGCGCTGCGAGGGTTTCCGCGGCGTGAGCCAGTCGCTGGGTCACCACATCGCCAACGACGCGATCCGTGACTGGGTGTTCGACAAGACCGACCCCAACAAGCGTCCCGAGTTCGTCTCCACCCCGTACGACGTGGCCATCATCGGCGACTACAACATCGGTGGCGATGCGTGGAGCAGCCGCATCCTGCTGGAGGAGATGGGCCTGCGCGTCATCGCCCAGTGGTCGGGCGACGGCACCATCGCCGAGCTGGAGAACACCCCCAAGGCCAAGCTCAACGTGCTGCACTGCTACCGCTCGATGAACTACATCAGCCGGCACATGGAAGAGAAGTACGGCGTGCCCTGGGTCGAGTACAACTTCTTCGGCCCGACGATGATCGAGAAGAGCCTGCGCGAGATCGCCAGCCACTTCGACGACACCATCAAGGCCAAGGCCGAGGAAGTCATCGCCAAGTACAAGCCGCTCACGCAGGCCGTGATCGACAAGTACAAGCCGCGCCTGCAAGGCAAGAAGGTCATGCTGTACGTCGGCGGCCTGCGTCCGCGCCACGTGATCGGCGCGTACGAAGACCTGGGCATGGAAGTGGTGGGCACCGGCTACGAGTTCGGCCACAACGACGACTACCAGCGCACGACCCATTACGTGAAGGACGCGACGCTGATCTATGACGACGTGACCGGCTACGAGTTCGAGAAGCTGGTCGACGCCGTGCAGCCTGACCTGGTCGGCTCGGGCATCAAGGAGAAGTACGTCTTCCAGAAGATGGGCGTGCCCTTCCGCCAGATGCACAGCTGGGACTACTCGGGTCCGTACCACGGCTACGACGGCTTCGCCATCTTCGCCCGTGACATGGACATGGCGATCTCCAGCCCGATCTGGGGCCTGGCGAAGAACGCCCCGTGGAAGAAGTGACCCCCTGAACGGAGAAACACCATGCCTCAATCAGCCGACAAGATCCTCGACCACGAACTGCTGTTCCGTGAGCCCGAGTACCAGAAGCTCTTCGCCGACAAGAAGGGTGAGTTCGAGTTCAACCACGCCGACGGCAAGATCGCCGAGATCCGCGACTGGACCAAGTCGAAGGAATACAAGGAGAAGAACTTCGCCCGCGACAGCCTGGTGGTGAATCCCGCCAAGGCCTGCCAGCCGCTGGGTGCGGTGTACGTGGCCAACGGCTTCGCCAAGACCATGAGCTTCGTGCACGGCAGCCAGGGCTGCGTGGCGTACTACCGCTCGCACTTCAGCCGCCACTTCAAGGAGCCCACCAGCTGCGTCAGCTCGTCGATGACGGAAGACGCAGCCGTGTTCGGCGGCCTGAACAACATGATCGACGGCCTGGCCAACACCTACAGCCTGTACAAGCCCGACATGATCGCGGTGAGCACGACCTGCATGGCCGAGGTGATCGGCGATGACCTGGACGCGTTCATCAAGAACAGCAAGCAGAAGGGCTCGATCCCCGCCGAGTTCGACGTGCCTTTCGCGCACACGCCGGCCTTCGTGGGCAGCCACGTGACCGGCTACGACAACGCGCTGCTGGGGGTGCTCAAGCACTTCTGGGACGGCAAGGCCGGCACGGCCCCCGCGCTCGAGCGCCAGCCCAACGACAGCATCAACTTCATCGGTGGCTTCGACGGCTTCGTCGTGGGCAACATGAAGGAGATCCGCCGCATCTTCGACCTGTTCGGCGCCGACTACACCATCATCTGCGACCCCAGCGAGGTGTGGAACACGCCCACCGACGGTGAGTTCCGCATGTACGAGGGCGGCACGACCAAGGCGCAGGTGGAAGCCGCGCTGAACGCCAAGGCCACCATCGTCTTCCAGGAGTACTGCTGCGAGAAGACGACCAAGTACATCGCCGAGAAGGGCCAGGAAGTCGTGGTGCTGAACGCCCCGGTGGGCGTGGCCGGCACCGACGAGTTCATCATGGCCATCAGCCGCCTGACCGGCAAGCCGGTGCCCGCGCAGCTGGAGAAGGAGCGCGGCCAGCTGGTGGACGCCATGGCCGACAGCCAGGCCCACCTGCACGGCAAGAAGTACGCGCTGTACGGCGACCCGGACCAGATGATCGGCTATGCCCAGTTCCTGCTGGAACTGGGTGCCGAGCCGACCCACGTGCTGGCCACCAACGGCACCGACGACTGGGCCGCCAAGCTGCAGAAGGTGTTCGACGCCAGCCCCTTCGGCAAGGACTGCAAGGCCTACCCGAAGCGCGACCTGTGGCACATGCGCAGCCTGCTGCACACCGAGCCGGTGGACTTCCTGATCGGCAACACCTACGGCAAGTACCTGGAGCGCGACACCGGCGTGCCGCTGATCCGCCTGGTGTTCCCGATCTTCGACCGCCACCACTACCACCGCTACCCCACCTGGGGCTATGAAGGTGGCCTGCGGCTGCTGACGATGTTCCTGGACGAGTTCTTCGAGACGCTGGACGCGAACACCATCGTCCCCAGCAAGACCGACTACTCGTACGACATCATCAGGTGAGCCAAACAGGGCCAGCCCGCCCGGGCTGGCCCGGTTGGCGAGCCATCATTTCCAAGATCACCGGAGATTCCCCCATGACCGAAGCCGTGTTCGTCAAGGAAACGCTGGATGGCCGGCAGGTCGAGGTGATCGACGGCTGGGTGTGCCTGGCCGGTGTGCCCGAGACGCGCGAACTGGTGGTGCTCGACGAGCACCCCAACCGCGCCAACATCCTGAAGGTGCACCCCAAGGCCACACACATGGCCGGGCGCATCGCACTGACGCTGGCCGAGGCCTCCACCGCCCAGGGCGCGCTGCGCCGCATGCAGGACCGCTTCGACGGCAGCGCGCACGCGGTGGCCGAGCGCATGCGCCACGCGGTGTGGCAGAAGGTGTTCGCCGAAGGCGCCGAATGATCTACGTGCTGGAGCTGCCCGAGGGCGCCGACCCGCGCGCCTGGTTCGCCTTCGACGCCGAGGACCTGCAGCGCAAGATGGACGCCCAGGGCGGCGTGCCCGACTGCGAGCTGCGGCTGTGGCAGGACGAGATGAGCGCCATCCTGGCCTTCGAGAACGATGCCGAGCCGGCCTGGCAGGGCGTGGGCTGGAAGGCGCGCCTGGCACTGCGCGACCAGCTCGTCGCCACCGACGCGCTGTCGGATTCCTGAGCGCCGGCGCGCGGCCTCAGCAGCGGCCCGAGCGGCGGCTGCGCGGGTTGAGCTTGTCGAGCTCGGCAATCTGCTGCTTGAGCAGCGACTGCAGCGCGCGGGCATGCTCCACCGGCAGGCGCAGCCAGCTGCCCGGGTTGGGATCGTCGTTGTCGTCGCGCGGGTTGCGCGGCAGCACCAGCGCATCGAGCTTGATCTCGAACACGCCCTTGTCATGGCGCAGGGCCTTCAGGCGCTGCACTTCGATGTCGTAGGTCTTCATGGACCTGATTGTCGGGCCTGGGCCGTCAGCCGCCCACCGCCTCGAACCGCGCGGTCAGCCCCCGCAGCACCTGCACCTGCCGCCGCCCCCAGGCCTTCAAGGCCCCACGCAAGGCCTCACGCACCGGTGCTGGCGTGCCCGGATGCAGGGCCAGCGCCATGGCCTCGGCGGTGGAGCCGGCATGGGCATCGTCGAAGCGATGGCCGCCCGCCTCGGGCACGAAGGCCTCGGCCACGGCGCGAAACGACCAGGCGCCGCGCATGGCTGGGTGGTACACGTGGGCGCGCATCAGCGGGTACAGATCCACGATGCGCGCCTGCAGCGCCAGCAGGGCCGGGGCCAGGTCGTCGAACTGCGCCGCCAGCTCGGCCAGGCGGTTGCGCTCGAAGCCGGCGTTGTAGGCGAACACCGGGCCGGTCTCGCCCGGCACGCTGGCGGCCACCGCCAGCAGCGAGGCGGCCCAGGCGCGGCGCGGGTCGGCGCCGGGGCTGGCCAGATGGTCATGCCATTGCAGCTGGCCGGGTGCGGTCTCTTCGGCCAGCGTCCACTGGAACGGCAGCGCCTGGTAGGGCCGCGTGCCGGCCCACACCGGCACGGCATAGCCCAGCGTGTCGATGCGCAGCCAGCGTCGCGGCCAGGGCATGGCGCGCAGCCGCGCGCCCAGCGCCGGCTCGATCACCGGTGCACCCTGCAGCACGGCCTGCCAGGCGCGGTGCTGGCGCGGCTCGGGCAGCAGCGCCCGCGCCTGTTCGGCGTCCAGGTCGCCCAGCCGCTCGATGCCCTGCGCCTGCAGCCGTGCAGCGGTCTCGCGGCCCAGCACGGCCACGGCGTCCACCGGCAGCGGCTCGGGCTCCGGCGGGGCCGCGTCGCAGCGGCCACGCCAGGGGCAGGCTTGCGGCCCACCGCAGTGCGCACCGGGTGCGGCGGCGGGCTGCGGGCCACGCGCGCACTGGCGCATGGCCACCAACCAGCTGGCCACCGCGCGGCTGCCCAGGCGGGGCAGCAGGTCGCTGTCGCGGTACAGGCCCGCGTACAGGCCGTGGCCGGGATAGACGAAGTCGGTGTCCACCAGCCGCAACGCCACGCCCTGCAGGCGCAGGCCGTTGCGCGCGGCCACATGCGCCCACAGCGCGGCCGCGTCCACATCGGCCTCGCTGCCGGCCGTGGCATGGCGCAGGCGCAGCACGCGCAGGCCGCCCGCGCCGCGGTCGCCCGGCGCCAGCAGATCCACGCGCACACGCACGCCGTCGTCGCTGGCCAGGCAGGCCCCCACGATGGCGCCGGCCTCGTCCGCCAGCACGCCGGCATCCAGCGCTGCTGCGGTGGCGCGCACGGCCTGGGCCCAGCCCGCCTCGTCCAGCGGGTCGGCGGGTGCCGCGATCTCCACCCCCATCGGGTGGTTGGCACGCAGGGCCTGGCCCACGGCGGCGCCCACAGGCCCCTCGGCAGCGCCCAGCGGGTGGGGCTGGCCATCGTCGGCCATCGGGCCATCGGCCGCGGCACCCTGGGCCCGGCGCTGCCACCAGAAGCGGCGCGCGCACTGGCGCCAGCGCAGCAGGTCGTCGGTGTCCAGCCAGTCGGCCTGGGCGAACGGGGGATCGGCGGCGGTGACGGTGGACGCGTGCATGCCGCACGGGCTAGCAAAGCCCGTGCACGCGGCTGGTCCGCTCAGCGCCTCAGCGGCTCAGCGCAGCTTGTCGCTGTCGAAGCCCACGCGCACCGCGCCCCAGTGGCGGCCGTTCAGGAAGATCGGCATCGACAGGTCGTTGATCACCTCGCCGGTGTCGCGCAGGTAGGTCTGGAACAGGAAGCGCTGCTGGTTCCTGGCGAGCTTCACGCCCACCGGGTCGTCGAAGATGCGCTTGTGGCGGCACTTGGCCAGGTCGGTGGCGCGGTCGCCGCTGGGCGGGTTGGAGAAGGCCTTGTTGTGCGCCGGGGCGTAGCCCTGGTTGTCCACGGCCAGCGCATACACGCAGCCTGGCAGCGAAGCCAGCAGCTGGTCGTAGAGGGCCTGCAGTTCAGGCTCCACGGCCTGGTCATACCCGGTGGTGAAGCGCGGCGGATCGCTGTTGGGGATGCGCTGGTACTGCTGGTCGAACACATTGGCGCCACGCGCCAGGTGCCTGGCCAGGATGCCGGCCGTGCGGTCGCGCAGGCCGCTGGCGGCATCCACCAGCGCGTCGAAGGTGGTGCGCCCGGTGCGGAACTCGGCCAGCGCGCCCTGCACCACCTCGCAGTTCTGGCGCAGCTCGTCCATGCGGCCGGTGGCATCGGTCATCATCGCGTTCACCTGCTGCGCCGATCCAGCCACGGCCTCGATGCGGTGGTTCATGTCGCGGTTCACCGCCGCCAGTTCGCCGATCGATCCGACGATGCCGCGCACCGTGTCGGCCATGCCGCGGAAGTCGGTCATGAAGGCCTCGAAGCGCTCGCTGGTGCTGCCCACCTCGCGCACCGTCTCGGCCACACCGCTGCTGATGCGCTGGGTGCCGGCGGCGGTGGTGGCCACCAGCTCCTGCATCTTGGCGCTGCGCTCGCCGATCTCGCGCGTCTCGGCGTTCACGCGTTCGGCCAGGCCGCGCACCTCCTTGGCCACCACGGCGAAGCCGCGGCCCGACTCGCCGGCGCGCGCGGCCTCGATGGCGGCATTGAGTGCCAGCAGGTTGGTCTGCATGGCGATGGTGCGGATCACCTGGCCGATGTTGGCGATGGCCTTGGCGCCCTCGGCCAGCTCGGCCACGGTGTGGTTGAAGTCGGCCACGGTGGCATCGATCTGGGCCATGCGCTCGCGCACCGCGGCCAGCTCGGCCATCGACTGCGCCGCCGCGTCCAGGTTGCGCGCGGCCACCTCGTCGATCACCGCCGCGTCGCGGTCCATGCCGTCGGACAGCTGCGTGACGCGGCGTGCCGCCTCGGTCAGCGCCACCGCATCGGCGCACTGCTGCGTGGCGCGCGCGGCGCTCAGGTCCACCTGCTTCTTCAGCTGGGCCACGTTGATGGCCGTCTCGATGCTGTTGCCGCGCGCCACCAGCACCAGGCCGCGGATGCGTTCCAGAAAGCGCGACGCGGCAAAGCCCAGCGGTGTGATGGGGAGCACTTTGGCGCTGAGGGTGCCGCTGCCGTCGATGATCGACGACAGCGCGGCACGCGTGGTACCAGGGATACGGAACAAACGGGCAAGTTGCATGGGCAGGCGTCCTCCAGCGGCTTATCGGCCCGGGCCCCCATGGCATGAACCGTGGGTAAACGCTGTAGGGTTTGTCGGGAAACCTCCACTTCGCCACCGCGGCCGGCACATCGCGGACGAAATGCGCACACCGCAGCGCCAGGCTGTGACAAGCGCTGCCACGCCAGTGCGCAAGCCATCGCCCCAGGTGGCGCACTGCCGCCGGCCGTGTGGCAGCGCGCGACACCGGCGTGCCAGCCCGACGCACTGGCACCGATCGTGCAACGGGCCACGGGCCAGCCCCATCCGACAGGAGAGCGTGATGTCTGCCTCACTCAACGCCAAGATCGCCGAAGTGTTCGACGAGCCCGGTTGCGACAAGAACCAGGGCAAGAGCGAGAAAGAGCGCAAGAAGGGCTGCACCAAGCAGCTCACGCCCGGCGCCGCGGCCGGCGGCTGCGCCTTCGACGGCGCCAAGATCGCGCTGCAGCCCATCGTGGACGTGGCGCACCTGGTGCACGGCCCCATCGCCTGCGAAGGCAACAGCTGGGACAACCGCCATTCGGCCAGCAGCGGCGCCAGCACCTACCGCACCGGCTTCACCACCGACATCGGCGAGATGGACGTGATCTACGGCGGCGAGAAGCGCCTGTTCAAGGCCGTGCGCGAGATCATGGAGAAGGTCAACCCGCCGGCGATCTTCGTGTACCAGACTTGCGTCACCGCGCTGATCGGCGACGACATCGAGGCCGTGTGCAAGCGCGCCACTGAGAAGTTCGGCCTGTCGGTGATTCCGGTGAACGCGCCGGGCTTTGCCGGCCCCAAGAACCTGGGCAACAAGCTGGGCGCCGAGGCCCTGCTCGACCATGTGGTGGGCACCCTCGAGCCCGACTTCACCACGCCCTACGACATCAACATCATCGGCGAGTACAACCTCAGCGGCGAGCTGTGGCAGATCAAGCCGCTGCTCGACGCGCTGGGCGTGCGCATCCTCAGCTGCATCAGCGGCGACGGGCGCTACAAGGAAGTGGCCAGCGCCCACCGCGCCAAGGCCAACATGATGGTCTGCAGCAAGAGCATGATCAACATCGCCACCAAGATGGAGAAGCGCTGGGGCATCCCGTACTTCGAGGGCAGCTTCTACGGCATTGGCGACATGAGCGAGACGCTACGCGAGATCGCCCGGCTGCTGATCCAGGCCGGTGCCGACCCGGAACTGAAGGCGCGCACCGAGGCGCTGATCGCCGTGGAAGAGGCCCGCGCCTGGGAGCGCATCCGCGTCTACCGCGAGCGCCTGGCCGGCAAGAAGGTGCTGCTGATCACCGGCGGCGTGAAGAGCTGGAGCGTGGTGAGCGCGCTGCAGGAGGCCGGCCTGGAGGTGGTGGGCACCAGCGTGAAGAAGAGCACCAAGGAAGACAAGGACAAGCTCAAGGCCCTGTTCGGCAGCGCGGAAGAGGCCGACGCCCACATGATCGACGACATGACGCCGCGCCAGATGTACGCCATGCTGCGCGACGCCCAGGCCGACATCATGCTCAGCGGCGGCCGCAGCCAGTTCGTGGCGCTGAAGGCCCGCATGCCCTGGATGGACATCAACCAGGAACGCCACCACGCCTTTGCCGGTTACGAGGGCATGGTGACCATGGTGGAAGAGATCGACAAGGCGCTGCACAACCCGATGTGGGCCGAGGTGCGCAAGCCCGCGCCCTGGGACGCGGAGGACAGCCTGCTCAAGGCGCAGAGCGCGGAGCAGCTGGCGGCGGAGGCGGCGCCGGCTTGACATCGGCCGAGGATTCGGCCGACGCATCGGACGGGGCGGCCGCAGCCTCCCAGCCCGGCGCAGCCCGGGCCACGCGCACGGCGTCGCGGCCTTCGGACTTGGCGCGGTACAGCGCCTCGTCGGCCAGCCGCAGCGCGGCCTCCCAGTGCTGCGCATGGCTGAACGGCGGCGACACGCCGGCACTGAGGGTGCAGTGCAGCACACCCCCCTGCGCCAGCCCATGCGCCTGCCGCGCCACCGCGGCGCGCACCCGCTCGGCCAGCGCCAGCGCGGGTTCGGCACCGCCCACACAGCCCACCAGGAATTCCTCGCCACCCAGGCGCGCCACGAAGTCGCTGCCGCGCACCTGCGCCGTGAGCGTGTCGGCCACGCCGCGCAGCACCGCATCGCCGGTGGCGTGGCCGTGCAGATCGTTGACGCGCTTGAAATGGTCGATGTCGAACTGGCACAGCACCAGCGGCGCCGGGGGCCGGGCGGCGAAGTGACGCCGCAGCGCCTCGTCCAGCCCGTGGCGGTTGAGCAGCCCGGTCAGCGGATCGTGGGTGGCCAGTTGCGCCAGACGGCCATTCAGACGCAGGAACACCATCCACAGCAGATTGGGCCCCAGCACCACCGTGACGAAGGTGGAGTAGCCGTAGTACACCGCCGCCGTCGGCCCGCTGAACAAGGGCGCGATGCCGCCGGTCAGCACCAGGAACACGCGCAGCGCAGTGGCCACGCCCAGCAGGCCGATCACGCCGGACAGCACCGCCAGCGAGAGCGACATGCTGCCCGGCACGCGGCGGATGCCGCGCCAGGCCATCGCGGCCAGCAGCAGGTAGTTGATGGCCAGGGCACCGTTGAGCACCACATGGCGGCCGGGCTCCTGCCAGCCCCACCAGGCCACCAGCCACACCGCCACATACAGGGCCGTGGCCGCGGCGATGGCGCGCGGACGCAGCGCCGACAGGCCCACGAACTGGCGCAATCCAACCACGAACAGCAACGTGGCCAGCACCATCAGCGTGTCGGGCAGGACGCTCATCAGGCTGGTGTGCCGGTGGCCCGTGCCCAGCCGCAGCAGGTAGGCCAGGCCGAACACGATGGTGCCGCTGGCATAGCCACGCATGCCCTGCGCCTGGTCCATGCGGCGGCCGATCAGCGCCAGCAGCGTGCCCACCGACATGAGGTTCAGTGCGAGCACGAAGATGACGGTCTGCGGATCCATGGGCTGGGCGGGCGGCCGGCCCATTATTGGCGCGGGCCGGGTGCCTGTCTGGCCTGTCTGGGCCGGTGAAACCCGCGGATGCCGGGCCACGCGCCATGCCGCTACAGTCTCGGCCCTCATCCACTGCACAGCGCCCTGCCCCATGCCCTTCGCCGACATCCTCCCGACCCTGCCCGACGTCAGCCACCTGGCCGCACTGCAATTGATCGACGCCGGCGGCACCGTGGTGGCCACGCTGGAGAACAAGCCCGGCCAGGCCGGCTCGCTGCGCGTGTACCACGCGCTGGCGCAGCGCCACGGCGGATCGATCACGCCGGCCGCCGCTGCCGAAGGCCTGGCGCTGTATGCCGAGCACACCGCCGATGCGCAGGCCTTTCCGGGCAAGCACCCCAACATCGACCGCCTGCTGGCGCTGACCGCACCGCTGCGCGTGGCGTTGGTACCGGCCTGAACGGCGCCGCGCCGTCGCGTTTGTCGCAAACCGACGCCGCGCCTTGCACCTGGCGCGACGCGCCAAGTGCTTGATTTGACGGGCGTTTGCGCGCCCGCCTGCGCTGGCACCGAAACTGCAATGACTGCTCCGAAAGCCCCTTGTGTCGGAGCATGTCCATGGCCCTGGTCAGCGAGAGCAAGAAGTCCTGCGCGGTCAACCCGCTGAAGATGAGCCAGCCGCTGGGCGCCGCCTACGCGTTCATGGGCCTGGCCGGCTGCATGCCGGTGATGCACGGCAGCCAGGGCTGCACCTCGTTCGGCCTGGTGCTGCTGGTGCGGCACTTCAAGGAGGCCATCCCGCTGCAGACCACGGCGATGAACGAGGCCACCACCATCATGGGTGGCTTCGACAACGTCGAGAAGGCCATCCTCAACATCCGCCAGCGCGCCAAGCCGGCCGTCATCGCCATCTGCTCCACCGGCCTCACCGAGACCAAGGGCGACGATGTCGAGGGCTACCTGAAACTGGTGCAACAGCGCCACCCCGAGGTGGCCGACACGGCGCTGGTCTACATCAGCACGCCCGACTATGTGGGCGCCTTCCAGGACGGCTGGGCCGCCGCGGTGAAGGGCCTGATCCGCCAGTTGGCCCTGCCCGACCAGCCCGTGGTCAAGGGCCGCATCGCGATCCTGCCCGGCGGCCACCTGAACCCCGGTGACATCGAGGAGTTGCGCGACATCGTCGAGCGCTTCGGCCTGGAGCCGGTGTTCGCGCCCGATGTGTCGGGCTCGCTCGACGGCCACATCCCCGACGACTGGCTGGGCACCACGCTGGGCGGCACGGCGCTCGAAGCCTTGCGCACGCTGGGCTCGGCCGAGCACTGCATCGCCATCGGCGAGCAGATGCGCGGCGCCGCCGAGCAGCTCAAGAGCCAGTGCGGCGTGGCCTACACGCTGTTCGATCGGCTCACCGGCCTGAGCGCCACCGATGCCTTCGTGATGAAGCTGGCCGCCTTGGCCGGCAAGCCGGTGCCGGCCAGGCTCAAGCGCCAGCGCAGCCAGCTGGTGGACGCGATGCTGGACGGCCACTTCCACTTCGGCCACAAGAAGGTGGCGCTGGGCGCCGAACCCGACCTGCTGTGTGCGGCCGGGCACTTTCTCACCGAGATGGGCGCCGAGTTGAGCGTGGCCATCACCACCACGCCCAGCCCGGTGCTGGCGGGCATGCCGTGCAGCGAGGTGGTGATCGGCGACCTCGAAGACTTCGAACGCCTGGCCCAGGCCGCCGACGTGGACCTGCTGGTCACGCACGCCCATGGGCGACAAGCGGCCGAGCGGCTGAACAAGCCGCTGTTCCGGTTGGGCATTCCGATCTTCGACCGCATCGGCAACGCGCACACCTGCCATGTGTGCTACCGCGGCAGCCGCAACTTCGTCTACGAGCTGGGCAACCAGTTCATCACGCAGATCCCGCACCACGGGCCCGACGACTGGCCGCTGCCGCCAGCGGCCATCGAGGTCGCACGGCCGCCGGCCGAGGCCTTCGTCAGCGCGCAGATCGGCCGCATGCCGAAAGCCGAGTCCACCGACCCGGCCGAGGCCTGACCCCATTCCCCCACCCGACGCAGGAGAAGCCATGAAAGTCGCCTTCGCCACGCAGGACCAGCAGCGCGTGGATGCGCACTTCGGCTGGGCCAAGCACCTGGCCGTCTACGAGATCGAAGCCACCGGCTACAAGTTCGTGCAGGACTTCGGCTTTGGTGAAGACCTGGCCGAGGACGGCAACGAGGACAAGCTGGCGCCCAAGCTCGAGGCCATCGGCGACTGCGCCATCGTCTACGTGGCCGCCATCGGCGGCAGCGCCGCGGCGCGCGTGGTGGCGCACAAGATCCACCCGGTGAAGGTGACCTCACCCGAACCGATCATGGACATCCTGGACAAGCTGCAGGTGGTGCTGCAAGGCACGCCGCCACCCTGGCTGCGCAAGGCCCTGGCCAAGGGCCAGGAGCGCAACCATGACTTCGACACCGACGACGAGGAAGTGAAACCATGACCGACGCCACCGTGGCCGAGAAGCCCACCCCCACCGACGAGGAACTGCTGGGCGATCCGTTCGTGCGTGAACTGATCAAGCAGATCCGCGCACAGGACACCCACGGCACCTGGGAAGGCAAGAGCGACGCCAAGCTGCTCGAGCCCTACATCCTCACCGCCGAGCAGCGCCGCGCCATGCCCATCATGGGCGACCCCGATCCCGAGACGCTGTGGCGGCTGGACCTGTTCCACAACGCCGTGGGCCTGTGCATCGAGAAGGCCACCAAGTGCATGGTCAGCCCGATGACCAAGATGAGCCACGAAGGCTTTGGCCGCACCGTGCTCACCACCGGCCGGCTGATCGTGGTGAACCGCCACCTGCGCGACGTGCACCGCTTCGGCTACCCCAGCCTGGCCAAGCTGGCCGAGGCCGGCAACAAGCTGGTGACCGAAGGCATCACGATGGTCGAGACCTACAAGGACGTGGCCACCTACGGGGCCTGAGCCTTTTCAACAACGGAGCGCACTGCCATGAGCGACGCCATCGATGTCGACGCCCTGAAGGCCGAGATCAAGAAGCTCAACGCCAAGGCCACGCAGGCCAAGATGGACCTGCACGACCTGAGCGAAGAGCTGCCCACCAACTGGGAGCGCATCCCCGACGTGGCCAAGCAGGCCCACGAGGCGCATGCGGCACTGATCGCCGCCCGCGCCCGGCTGGCGGCGGCCACCGCCTGAAGGAGCGCGGGCATGAGCAACTTCAGCATCACGATGCCCTCGGGCGAGACCTGGACGCCCACCTTCGTGCAGGCCATCAACGAGGAGAAGTGCATCGGCTGCGGCCGCTGTTTCCGGGTGTGTCCGCGCGGCGTGCTCGAACTCGTGGGCCTGGACGACGAGGGCCACCGCGTGGCCGTGGGCGACGACGATGACGACGACGGCGAATACGAGAAGAAGGTGATGACCATCGCCCACCAGGAGATGTGCATCGGCTGCACCGCCTGCGCCAAGATCTGCCCGAAGAAGTGCTACACCCACGCCGCCGCGGCGGTGTGATGCGCCAGGCACGGCCATGAACGCCCGGCTGCCGATCACCCCGTTCATGACCGCGCCGCCGGGTGCCAGCGCCCGGCCCGTGGCCCTGGCCCTCGGCCGCCGCGCCACGCGCGACGACGAGGTGGACGACGTGCGCGCCCTGCTGCTGGAACATGCCGAGCCCACCGCCGGCACGCCCGAAGCCATCGCCGCGATGGCCGAGACCGTGGCCGTGGCCTGCCTGGGCGACGACCACCTGTGGCAGGACCTGCAGCTGCCCGCGCGCGCCGAGCTCACCGCGCTGATGCGGCACTGGTTTGCGCGGCTCGCGGCCAAGAACGACCGCGACATGAAGTGGAAGAAGTTCCTCTACAAGCAGCTGTGCGAGCGCGAGGAGATCTTCGTCTGCAAGTCACCGAGCTGCGCCGTGTGCAGCGACCACGCCGCCTGCTTCGGGCCGGAGTGACCGCGGCGCAAGGGCGCGGCCCGGGCGCTCAGAAGAAGGCCATCGTGCGCACCTCGATGCTCTCGCGCTTGGGCGCGCCGGGCGGCGTCGTGGGGTCTTCAAACGCGCTGTGGCCCATGAACCGCGCGCGGCCGTCGGTCTCCGAGTCGTAGGTCTTCAGCAGCAGGGCCTGGTGCGCCTGCATCTGAGGAAAGTAGATCCAGCGGTGCTGCGGCGAGTGGCGCAGCACATAGATCTCGCCGGTGCGATCGGGGTAGTTCAGGTTCATGCGCAGCAGGTCGCCGTCCTGCTGCGTGGTGGCGTCGCACATGGCCAGCGGCAGCTCTTCCACGCGCTGGTACAGCGGCTTCCACACGTTGTAGAAGGCCACGCGGCGCTGCAGCAGTGTGTCGGCCTCGTCGGGCAGCACATCGCGCACGCGCTGCGGGCCGCTGCGCTCGGTGTAGTCACTGTGCACCAGCAGCACGGCCGGGCGCTGCACCGTGGTCTGCTGGCTCAGGTCGGCCGGCAGGCGCTTGCGGATGGTGTGGTCGAACACCACCACGCGCTTGGCGCCGGTGTGCGCCTTCACGTGCGCGATGACCTGCGGGTAGAACTGCCGCGCGATCGAGTCGTCGTCGTCGAACTGGTCGAAGCGGCCCTCGAAGTCATGCAGCTCGAAGCCCTCGCGGTCCAGCGAGAACTGCGCCACCTGCGGCCAGCCGTCGTGGATGGCCACCTCGCGCACATCGGTGCCGGGCGGGTTCTTCTTCACCGACGCATCGGGCTCGTAGAACCAGTAGTCCGGCGGGATGCCGTTGTCGACGGTGTAGTTCAGCGTGGCGCGCACGCTGCGAGGGGCTTCGGGCATGGTGGGCAGTGAGGGTGGCGCGTGGATGGATCGGGCCGGCCGGGCTCAGGCCGCCAGGGCCGGGCGCTGCAGCGTGAAGCCCTCGCCGACCCAGGTCTTCTCCCAGCACGGCATGGGCTCGATCTGCTCGGTCAGCCAGCGCGTGAGGTGGCGGTGGTCGGCCAGCGGCAGGCGCTGCCAGCCGTGCAGGTGCATCGGCGCGGCCAGCGCGATGTCGGCGATGGTGGCGGTGTCGCCGGTGACGTAGGCGCGGTCGGCCAGGCGCGCATCCAGGATGCCGGCCAGCTTGTGGAACTGCGCCAGCTGCGCGTCCAGCACCGCCGCATCGGGCGCACCGCCCAGCAGCGGCTTGACGCAGTTCTCCACCAGGAACACGTAGCAGCTGGGAAACCAGCTCGCCGCCTCCCACAGCAGCCAGCGGTTGATGTCGGCGCGCTGCGCCAGGTCACGCGGGTAGGTGCGCTCGCTGCCGATCTTGTCGGCGGCGTATTGCAGGATGGCGTTCGATTCCCACAGCACCAGGTCGCCGTCCACCAGGGCCGGCAGCGCGGCATTCGGGTTGATGGCGGTGTAGGCCGGCTCCTTCTGCTGGCCCTTGAAGTAGTCCACATGGGCCAGCTCGAACGGTGCGCCCATCAGGTCGAGACCGGCGAGCACCTTGCGGCAGTTGACCGTGATCGGGTCGGCGTACACCTTCATCGTCATGGCATGTCTCCAGGGTTGGATGTGGGCAGCGGCTCATCGACCGCCTGGCGGCCAGTCTATGGATTGATCTGGCGCAAATCAGCTGGTTGAATGCGAACGGTTTGTCGCCCCACTGGAAACAATCATGGGTATTTCCACCGACATGCTGGCGGCCTTTGTGCGCGTGGCCGAGCGCCGTGGCGTCACGGCCGCGGCCGATGACCTGGGCGTCACCAAGAGCGTGGTGAGCAAGCGCGTGGCGCAGTTGGAGGCCGAGATCAAGGCCACGCTGTTCAGCCGCAGCACACGCCGCGTGGCACTCACCCCCGCCGGCGAGGCGTATCTCGATTTCGCCCGCCGCGCGCTGGTGGAGGTGGCCCAGGCCGAGGAGCGGCTGCGCGACCTGCGCGCCGAACTCAGCGGGCAGATCCGCCTCACCGCGCCGGTGTCCTGGGGTCAGAAGGTGCTGGCACGGCAGCTGCCGGCGTTCCTGCAGCGGCACCCGGGCATCGAGGTGGAACTGCTGCTGGCCGACCGCATGATGGACATCGCCGACGAGCGCATCGACCTGGCGCTGCGCTGGACCACCCACCCCTCGCCCGACCTGGTGGTGCGGCCACTGGCCAGCGTGGGCTGGGTGCTGGTGGCCACGCCGGCCTACCTGGCGGCGGCCGGCACGCCCACCGAGCCGGCCGCGCTGGCCAGCCATGTGTGCATGTGCTACTGGCGCGAAAGCGCCGACGACGCCTGGCGCCTGAACGATGGCGGCCGCGTGCAGCCGGTACGGGTGCGTGGGCGCTTCCACGCGAACAATCCAGAGGCCGTGGCCGAGGCCGCGCTGGCCGGCCTGGGCATCGCCCAGCTGCCCGACTACCTGTGCACCGAGGCCCTGGCCGATGGCCGGCTGCAGCGCGTGCTGCCCGAGTGGACGCCGGTCACCAGCTTCGGCACACGCATCACCGCCGTCACCACGCCCGAGCGGCTGCGCATCACGCGCAACCGCGCACTGCTGGACTACCTGGCCGAGGCGCTTTCGGTCGCGGGCAGCGCCACCGACGCCGCTTCGGCCTGATCGGCAGCGCGCGTACAGCCACACATCGCGCGGCGTGTCGCTCACCTGGGGGTGCATCAGCATGCGCGCCAGGCGGCCCTCGCAGGCATAGCCCGCGGCCTGCAGCAGGCGCGCCGACGGCTGGTTGTCCACATCGCACAGCGCGTCGATGCGCCACAGCCCGGGCGCCTCGGCAAAAGCCTGCTCGCCCACGCAGGCCACGGCCGCGCGCATCAGGCCGCGGCCCTGCCAGCCGCGCGCCAGCACAAAGCCCAGGCGCAGGTGGTGGGCGCGGCCGTCCAGCTGCTGCGGCTGCAGCTGCACCAGGCCCACCGGCTGGCGCTCGCCGGCGGGCAGCAGCATCCGGGTGTAGGCGCTCTTCTTCAGCCAGCGCGCCTCGTCCCAGGCCAGCTGCTGGCGCGTCTGGTCGGGGTGGGTGTGCGCCCGCCAGCCCAGCCAGCGCAACACCTGAACGTCGGCCGCCCAGCGCTGGAACGCGGCCTCGGCATCGCCGGCCTGCGGCGGGCGCAGCGTGAAGCCCGGGCCGCTGATCTGGCGCCTCATGCGCACCTCATGGACGCGCCACCGGCCTGTCAGGCCCGGAACCTGCATGGCCGCCGGCCATGATGATCACCGCCGCCATGCTCCAGCTCATCCAGCAGTCGGGCGAAGGGGTGCTGGTGCTGGTGGACGGGCTCGAGGAGCTCGAGTTCTGCCGCTCGCGCCTCACGCGCCAGGAAGTGCGCCGCCTGCTCGCCACCATGGCCGACACGCTGGAAGCGCTGCCCGCCACCGTGCAAGCCCAGATGCCCGAGCTGGACTGGCCCGGCTGGCGCACCGTGATGCTGGCCCTGGGCTCGCCCGCGCTGGCCGGCGACGAGGCGGCGTGGTTTGCCGCGCGGTCGCTGGTGCCGGCCACGCTGTCGTGGCTGCGCGTGTACCAGCGCGCCGAACCGGCACTGTTCAACTTCAAGCCCTGACCCCGGCGCCACCGGCACGCAGTGCGCCTCATCAGGCCGCCGCACCAGGGGGTGTCCCGCCGGGCGTCGCGCCACCCAGCGCCGCGCTGACCATCGCACCGATCACCTCATGCCCCACGCGTGAGCCCGGCTGCAGGCGCTCGATGTGGTCGAGCAGCAGGCGCGACGCCTCGGGCTGGCCACTGCGCAGGCGGATGAAGGCCAGCGCCTTGAGCGTGAACAGCCAGAACCGCGCCGGCCCGTCGGCGTGGAAGTCGGCCCCGCACCCGGGCCCCACGGCCTGCCAGTCGGACGGCAGCCGGGCCTGCAGCGCCGCGGCCTGCAGGCCACGCAGCGCCGCGCGCTCGGCCTGCTCGAACTCACGCCGGCCGGCGTGGAACTTGTACAGCGCGTAATACACGGCCAGTGCGTCCGGCGCGATGGCCTGCGCCGTCCACAGCAGCGCGCCGCGCTCGTCGGCCGCGGCCCCGGCAGCCTGGTGCAGCAAGACGCGCACGGCCTCGCTCACCTCGCCCCCGAAGAATGCGTCGGAGGCTTCACCGGTGCTCAGGTTCATGGTCGGTCTCCCAGGATCTGCCACCCCTGCAAGCGAAGGCTGTGCCACCGCCCACGCGTCGGAATGACGACAAAACCGACAGCCCGCCAACGGCGCCGCACGCGCCGGCAACACCGGCGCATCGCCCAGGGTCTTGCGCCAAGTCATTGATCCATCAGCACTTCGCGCAGCCCGGCCGGCCCGGCGGGCCACTGGCACGGTCCATGCGATGAACCTGCCGAGTCCGCTGTTTCCACCCCCTCTTGCCGGAGCACGATCGATGACCGACGCCCCCATCACCAGGCCGATCTATCTGGACTACGCGGCCACCACACCGGTGGACCCGCGTGTGGTGCAAGTGATGGTGCCCTACCTGTACGACAACTTCGGCAACCCCGCCAGCCGCAGCCACGCCTACGGCTGGGCCGCCGAAGAGGCGGTGGAGATCGCCCGTGAACACGTGGCCGCGCTGATCGGCGCCGACCCGCGCGAGATCGTCTGGACCTCGGGCGCCACCGAGAGCAACAACCTGGCGATCAAGGGCGCCGCCCAGTTCCACAGCGCCAAGGGCAAGCACCTGATCACCGTGAAGACCGAGCACAAGGCCGTGCTCGACACCATGCGCGAGCTGGAGCGCCAGGGCTTCGAGGTGACCTACCTCGACGTCGGCGCGGACGGCCTGCTGGATCTGGATGTGCTGAAGGCCGCCGTGCGGCCCGACACCATCCTGGTCTCGGTGATGTACGTGAACAACGAGATCGGCGTGATCCAGGACATCCCGGCCATCGGCGCGTACTGCCGCAGCAAGGGAGTCCTGTTCCATGTGGACGCCGCCCAGGCCACCGGCAAGGTGGCCATCGACCTGCACACGCTGCCGGTGGACCTGCTGAGCCTGTCGGCGCACAAGACCTATGGACCCAAGGGCATCGGCGCGCTGTACGTGCGCCGCAAGCCGCGCGTGCGCATCGAGGCGCAGACGCACGGCGGCGGCCACGAGCGCGGCATGCGCTCGGGCACGCTGGCCACGCACCAGATCGCGGGCATGGGCGAGGCCTACCGCCTGGCCAAGGAGCACATGGCCACCGAGAACGAGCGCATCCGCAGCCTGCGTGACCGCCTGCTGGCTGGCCTGCAGGGCATTCCGGAGGTGCGCGTCAACGGCGACCTGGAGCGTCGCGTGCCGCACAACCTGAACATCAGCTTCCAGTTCGTCGAGGGCGAATCGCTGCTGATGGGCATGAAGGCCATCGCCGTGAGCAGCGGCTCGGCCTGCACCTCGGCCAGCCTGGAGCCCAGCTATGTGCTGAGGGCGCTGGGCCTGAGCGACGAGGTGGCGCACAGCTCGATCCGCTTCTCGGTGGGCCGCTTCACCACCGAGGCCGACGTGGACGCCGCCATCGCCCACACCCGCCACACCGTGGAACGCCTGCGCGCCATGAGCCCGCTGTGGGACATGCATGTGGCCGGCATCGACCTGGCCAGCGTGCAGTGGGCAGAACACTAGACCACCCCGTACGGCCTTCGGCCGCCCCCTCAAGGGGGCAACGCCGACGGCCCGGCAAAGCCGGATCCGTGGCGTTCGCTGGCTAACAGCCAGACCGCAACCTCAATCACAGGAGTTTCCCCATGGCCTACAGCGACAAAGTCATCGAGCACTACGAGAACCCGCGCAACGTGGGCGGCTTCGACACCGCCGAGGAAGGCGTGGCCACCGGCATGGTGGGCGCGCCGGCCTGCGGCGACGTGATGAAGTTGCAGATCAAGGTGAACCCCAGCACCGGCGTGATCGAGGACGCTCGCTTCAAGACCTATGGATGCGGCTCGGCCATCGCCAGCAGCTCACTCGTCACCGAGTGGGTCAAGGGCAAGACGCTCGACCAGGCCCTGGCCATCAAGAACACCGCCATCGCCGAAGAGCTGGCCCTGCCGCCGGTGAAGATCCACTGCTCCATCCTGGCCGAAGACGCCATCAAGGCCGCCGTGGCCGACTACCGCAACCGCGCGGTGGGCAGCGATGGCGCGGTCGAGAAGACCGCCTGCGCGCCGGCCACCGCGAACTGAACCGCCCCCGTCCACATCCTTCGGAGAGAGATCCATGTCCGCCTGCCAGTCCCACGCCTCGTCATCGTCTTGCAGCAGCAGCGCCACCACGGCCCCGCCGATGCCGGTGGTGCTGCCCGAAGGCAGCGATCCGCTCAACATCAGCGAGGCCGTCGTGTCCAAGGTGGCCGAGATGCTGGCCGAGGAGAACGACCCCAACCTCGCGCTGCGCATCTTCGTCACCGGCGGTGGCTGTTCGGGCTTCCAGTACGGCTTTGCCTTCGACGATGAGCAGAAGGCCGATGACCTGCGCGTCAGCAAGGGCCCGATCACCGTGGTGGTCGATGCCATGAGCCTGCAGTACCTGATGGGCGCCGAGATCGACTACGAAGACAAGCTCGACGGCGCGCGCTTCGTCATCCGCAACCCCAACGCCGCCAGCACCTGCGGCTGCGGCAGCAGCTTCAGCGTCTGAAGCCGCGGGAGACCCACCATGAGCATCAGCGTCACCCCCAAGGCCGCCGTGCAGATCCGCAAGGCGCTCGACAAGCGTGGCGGCGGCGTGGGCCTGCGCCTGGCCGTCAAGACCAGCGGCTGCTCGGGCTATGCCTACGCGCTGGAATTTGCCGACGAAGCCTCGCCGCAAGACCTGACCTTCGAGACCGAGGGCGTCAAGCTGCTGGTGGACGGCCAGAGCCTGCCGCTGATCGACGGCACCCAGCTCGACTGGGTGCGCGAAGGCCTGAACGAGGGGTTCAAGTTCAACAACCCCAACGCCACGGCCAATTGCGGCTGCGGCGAATCGTTCGCGGTCTGACCCTTCAACACGCCACCGGGAGCGCCAGCCATGGCCTTGCTGCAGATTGCCGAACCCGGACGCGGCGCGGCGCCGCACCAGCACCGGCTGGCCGTGGGCATCGACCTGGGCACCACCAACTCGCTGGTGGCCACCGTGCGCAGCGGCCTGCCCACCGTGCTGGGCGACGAGAACGGCCGCCTGCTGGTGCCGTCGGTGGTGCACTACGGTGAAGACGGCGTGCTCACCGTGGGGGCGGCGGCCATGGCCTATGCCGCCGCCGACCCCGCCAACACCATCGCCTCGGCCAAGCGCCTGATCGGCCGCGCACTGGCCGATGTGGCGCAAGGCACGGTGCCTTACCCGCTGGTGGCCTTGAGCGACAGTGCCGTGGGCGTGCGCACCCGGGCCGGCAGCAAGAGCCCGGTGGACGTGGGCGCCGAGGTGCTGCGCGTCCTGCGCGAGCGGGCTGAAGGATCACTCGGCGGCGAACTGGTGGGCGCGGTGATCACCGTGCCGGCCTACTTCGACGATGCCCAGCGCCAGGCCACCAAGGATGCCGCCCAGCGCGCCGGCCTGAACGTGCTGCGCCTGCTGAACGAGCCCACCGCCGCGGCCGTGGCCTACGGCCTGGAGTCGGCCGCCGAGGGCGTGTACGTGGTGTACGACCTGGGCGGCGGCACCTTCGACGTGAGCATCCTGCGCCTGCAGCGCGGCGTGTTCGAGGTGGTGGCCACGGCCGGCGATGCCCAGCTGGGCGGCGACGACTTCGACCATGCGCTGGCCGCCTGGTTTGCCGACCAGACCGGCAACTGGGGCCCCGACGACATGGCCGCGCTGCACGCCGCCGCGCGCCGCGCCAAGGAGGCCCTGACCGACTGCGACAGCGGCACCATGGTGTGCCAGCGCCGCGACGGCAGCACCGCCGACCGCATCGCCAGTTGGCCGCTGACCCGTGCCGATTTCGACCGCATCACCCGCCCGCTGCTCGAGCGCACGCTGGCTCCCACCAAGCGCGCGCTGCGCGACGCCAAGCTGAAAGCCACCGAGGTGGACGGCGTGGTGCTGGTGGGCGGCAGCACGCGCATGCCCTGCGTGCGTGCGCTGGTGGCCGAGCTGTTCGGCCGCGAGCCCTTCACCGGCATCGACCCCGACCAGGCCGTGGCCCTGGGCGCCGCCATCCAGGCCGACCAGCTGGCCGGCAACCGCAGCGACGACGGCCTGCTGCTGCTGGACGTGAACCCGCTGAGCCTGGGCCTGGAGACCATGGGCGGCCTGGTGGAAAAGATCATTCCGCGCAACAGCACCGTGCCCACCGCCCGCGCGCAGGACTTCACCACCTTCAAAGACGGGCAGACGGCCATGGTGCTGCACGTGGTGCAGGGCGAGCGCGAGCTGGTGAGCGAGTGCCGCAGCCTGGCGCGCTTCACGCTGCGCGGCATTCCGCCGATGGTGGCCGGCGCCGCGCGCATCCGCGTCACGTTCCAGATCGACGCCGACGGCCTGCTCAGCGTCAACGCGGTGGAGCAGGTGTCGGGCGCGCGCGCCCACATCGAGGTGAAGCCCAGCTACGGCCTGGCCACCGAAGCCGTGGCCGGCATGCTGCAGGACGCCATGGGCAGCGCCGAGGCCGATGCCGCCGCACGCATGCTGCGCGAGGCCGAGGTGGACGCGCGCCGCCTGCTGGATGCGGTGGACGCCGCGCTGCACGAGGACGGCGAGCGCCTGCTCAGCAGCCCCGAGCAGTTTCAGATCCTGCGCGCGATGCAGGGCGTGGCCGATGCACTGGCCCAGGCCGCCGAGAACGAAGGCCAGACCCTGGCCGAGCAGAAGGCGCTGCGCGAGGAATTGCGCGACGCCACCGAGGCGCTGAACCGCGCCACCACGCCGTTTGCCGCCGCGCGCATGGACCAGCGCGTGCGCGAGGCGTTGTCTGGCCGCACCCTGGAGCAGATGGCAGCTTGAACGCCGCCGCCCGGCCGCCCGAAGGCGGCGTTTGTCCTCCCTCGGGGAGGTGGTCACGCAGTGACCGGAAGGCCAAAACATGAGCACCGACACCCCCGCCCCCGAAGCCAAGGCCGACGCCACCGCGGTGGCCAAGCCCACCACCCGGGTGACGGTGAAGCCGCACCCCGACCTGTGCCCCGAGGGCCTGAGCTTCGACGCCCGCCAGGGCAAGAAGCTGGTGGACGAACTGCTGGCCCATGGCATCGCCATCGAGCACGCCTGCGAGAAGGTGTGCGCCTGCGCCACCTGCCACGTGCACCTGCGCGAAGGCGCCGAGTTCGTCAACGCTGCCGATGACGAAGAGGAAGACCAACTCGACAAGGCCTGGGGCCTGGACGCGCAGTCACGCCTGTCGTGCTGCGTGAAGGTCAAGGGCCCGGCGCTGGTGGTGGAACTGCCGCGCTACACCAAGAACCACGCGCGGGAGCATTGAGGCGCCACGCCTCAGGGCGCGATGACCTTCAGCCGCGCAAAGTAGTTGCGGTAGGGTCGCGGATCGCGCGTGAGCACGCTGAGATTGGCCACCGCCGCATGCGCACCGATGAAGAAGTCGGGCAGCGGCTTGGTCTTGGCATCGCCATTGCGCCGGCAAACCCGGTAAGCGGCCGCAGTGAGCGCAGATGCCGGCCACGGGATGGGTGTGCGCAACGTGTCGTAGACGTCCAGCAAAGCGTCCAGCGCCCCGGGGTCAGGCCCCGGTATCAGCAGCTCGGTGTAGATGACTTCAAACAAGGACTCACCGCCAGAACGCCACCAGCCGCAGCCAAACACGGCAATCCTCAGAGACGCGATGCCCGACGCGTGAATGGGACCGCGCCGAGCGGTTCACATCTGGAGCATCGGCATTCACCGAAACAAGTCCGCCTGTAGATGTGCAGTCTGTTCCTTGTCGGTGGCGTCAACTCGAATCGCATTCGCTGCGGGAATCAAATCGGAAATTCAATTCGATCCGTTGACGCGAAGGGGAGTCCCTGTAGCCCAGTTAGGCCATTTTCATAGACGCTCTGGCGCGAAGAATTCATGGCCAGTGATTTCCGACGATATTGAGTCGAGGAATTGGGTGGGCGCAGAAGCGATGAACTCTGATAGAAGCCAGTTGTGCTGGCAATCAAAGTGCTTTGCCAGCTTGTCAGGTGAGTAGCGAGACAACTCTGAGAGTCTATGCATGGCTGCGAACGTGAGAGCAAGGCAGTGTCTGTCTATGGCGCCGGCTGCGATACCCCCACGCCGAAGATACCACCTGTTGCTTCCCGCATGTATGTAAACAATTTCCCTACGCAGGCGCGCATGAAATGTCTTGTAGCGATTCAAGCTTTCGGTCTTCTGGCGAGGGCGCCAGTCAAAGCGATGCTTGCTTCGAATAAAGAATTTATCGGGTGCGCCAAGATCACGCTCAAAGCTTGCAGGTAGCTTGTTGATTGTGTTTACGTTCGCGTACTTACCCTGAAGTTCCGCAACCAACCAAGCCTCATGCGTTTGCGTTGATCGGACAATTTTTGGGTTCCAGATTGGAATAAACAATTCAGTGTCGGTGAATGTAAGGCTAAACGCTCTGTGGATGTAAGGTAGGTTATAGAGAATGTCTTTGAGCGTGTATACCCGCTGCGGGTCGATTTGCTCTCCAAACAGTTGGCAGAGTGCAGGGAGGACTCCGCCACTCTTGATTTTGATTCGCTCGTTCGACAAAGCGGTCGGGCCCTGAGCGGTAAATCCTGAGACGCCATGCTGATCACCGAACTGACCTCCCTTTGTCAGAAGTAGCGCCTTCGTTGCATTGAGGAAGCAGTAATAAGCAGTGAGTGGCGCTGAAGTTTTGGGAAGTGCAAGTGTGGCTTCGTAGAAGCTGCGCGACTGATTCCAGAAGAATCTGGCCTCGGCTTTCTTGTTTCGCTTTAGCCAAAGATCTACATAGTCCCAGGTGCTTGTCGCCAACACCGTACGCTCATTGAAATGCGGCGCGGTGATTGATTTATGCAGCGTGAGCGCCCTGTTCTTGTAGTTGATGTCGGTTGTTGCCATGCGCGAATGTCTTCAGGCCTAACGTTTGAGCTAACCGGGGCGCCACAGCGTGACGACGGCTGGGCCAGAATGAAATGGAGGCCTGGACGGCGGCACGCTGTGGTCGGTTCGGTTGAGCGAATACGAAGGGACTTCCCCAGTCCTGAGACGGTATCGAGGTACCAAGATTGACTGCTTGCGGAAGTTCAATCTGAACGGATAGGGGAAGTCATGGCGGAGGTTACCTGGGGTTGTGTTGCGCGGGTAGGGGTTGACCTGTCGAAGCGGGTCTATCAGGTGCATGCGGTGGACCGCTCTGGCCGAGTGCTGCTGGCCAAGCCGCTGGCCCCGGACCGGTTCTATGCCTGGTGCGCCGAGTTGCCCAAGGGCTGCCTGGTGGCGATGGAAGCGTGCGGCGGCGCGCACGCTGCAGCCCGTGCGCTGCAGCGCCTGGGGCTGGATGCGCGCCTGATCGCAGGCCACTTCGTCACCCCGTACCGCATGACCGGGCGCAGCGGCAAGAACGACGCCAACGATGCGGCTGCGATCTGCGAGGCGGCCAGCCGGCCGCACATGCGTTTCGTACCGGTGAAGACGGCCGAGCAACAAGGGCAGCTCAGCGTGCACCGGCTGCGCGATGGCTACAAGGCCGAGCGCACGGCGCTGATCAACCGCATCCGCGGCGTGCTGGCCGAGTTTCACTTGGTGTTCCCGCAAAGCCCTGAGGCGCTGCGCAAGGTGCTGGCCGATGTCATCGAAGACGCCAGCAGCGAGCTGACTGGCATCGCGCGCATGGTGCTGCAGCGTGCCCACCTTCACTGGATCGACCTGGATCTGCAGATGAAGTGGTGCGACGAGCGAATCCAGGCCCACGTGCGCACTGATGAGCGCGCCGCCAAGGCCGCCGCGCTGCACGGCATCGGACCGATCGGCGCATCGGCCCTGGTGGCCAGCGTGGCCGACTTCAAGCAGTTCGCCAGCGCCAAGCAGTTCAGTGCCTGGCTGGGGCTGGTGCCCAGTCAGAACTCCACCGGTGGCAAGGCCAGCCTGGGGCGCATCACCAAACGCGGCGACGACTACCTGCGCACGCTGCTGATCCAGGGCGCCAAGTCGGCGGTGATGACCGCCGGAAAGCACAGCGACCGCATCAGCCAGTGGCTGGTGCAGTTGAAGGAGCGCGTGGGCTGGCAGAAGGCCGTGGTGGCGCTGGCTAACAAGAACGCGCGCATTCTGTGGGCAGTGCTCACGCGCGACGATGCGTTCGATCCCAATCATCTGCCTGAAGCCGGCGCCTCGCTGCATGCTCAGCCAAGGGCCGGCCCGCTGAGCAGCTGACCGATTCATTTCCACCCGCAGACGCGAAGCGCAGATATCACCACAGGTCAGACCGGCGGCAGGCAAGCTCGATAACTCGCAAGTGCCTCGTGCACGTTGAGCGAATGGAGCCCTGCCGAGCGGTTCGTATCTGGGGCCTCGGCATTGACCGAAACAAGCCCGCCTGTAGATGTGCAGTCTGTTCCTTGTCGGTGGCGTCAACGCGCATCGCATTCGGCGTGGGAATCAAATCAGAAAATTCAATTTGATTCGTTGACGCGGAGGGGAGTCCCTGTAGAGGGGTTAGGCATCACCTACCCGGCTGCATACCATGCTTACGAAGCATTCGAACATGATCCGGATCCAGATTTGGCATGGCCGCAAGTCTCTTCAGCGCCGCATCTCGCTCCGTATCCCTGTCCAGATGGTCATAGACCAGCGAGAGGTTGTATGCGTATGCCGGCTCATCGTGAAAGTCAAGAGCGAGCTTTGTAAACTGAATGCACTTGTCGTACTGATCAGCTGCCCAGGCCACCATGCCGACTTTATTTGCAATGAACGCCTTGGTCTTCCTCTCAAACGCATCTTCAGGCAGCAACCGGCTACAGAGTGCCTCAATGAATTGCATGCCCCTTTCTAAATCGCCGGTATTCGTAAAGCAACTCTGTAGTGCCTGCCCTATGGCAGTCATCATCTTGTCGCGATCGACAAAGTCTTCTGGCCGCTTCAAGATCGATTCCTTGATTTCATCCATCAACTCGAAGGCGCGCTCATTGCCAACAGACACGACAAGCGCAAGTGCAGACAAGTACTCCAACGGTGAAACCGCCTTTTTCAGTCGCGCAAGCTGGCCGAGGGCGCGATCCATGTCTCCACGCTTGAAAGCCCGCAAGAAGCCCTCCTGTGGGCCAGCCACAATGTCCTTAATGTCAATATCGTCGTCCCCCGACTCACTTTCTCTCGAGTGTTGACTTGCTTGCGGGCTTGAAAGCAAAGCAGAGACCTTGCGTTCGATTCTTTCAATCGCTTGCGCCAGAGACGAAAGAGACTCGCCGCTTGAGCCAGCCTCGAAGCCGGATGCGACCAGCGCATCTATGAACTCTTGAAGCTTTCGTTGCGAATCGAGCACGGCTCTCGGTGAGGTGAGATCATAGGTGACTGTCCTAATGCCCGAGACGTCAAAGGGGAGCGGCGTTTCGCTGGCTCGACTAACCATTTGAATGAATGGTCGACCGGTCTCGTGCCTGCGTCCACACTCGTAAAACACGTTTGGGTTGTTGCCCGTGAGGTCAATGATACAAAGGTCCGACTCTTGCACCAGTCGGACGATGTCGCTTGTAATGGTTGAAGAGTTCGCAATTCTGTCGCCGCGTATAACTTCGAATGTGTATTTCTC
Source organism: Pseudaquabacterium inlustre (assembly GCF_038066595.1). NCBI lineage: Bacteria > Pseudomonadati > Pseudomonadota > Betaproteobacteria > Burkholderiales > Sphaerotilaceae > Pseudaquabacterium > Pseudaquabacterium inlustre. The sequence continues at coordinate 497,416 of NZ_JBBUTH010000010.1, read as the reverse complement.
CAAAGCAGGTGCAACAAGCAACTCTAGAAAATCATCGGCTCCTTGCCGTACGTCCGTGCCCTCTCCACCGATGGGGGAGATGACAAAACACGTTTTCTTCCGGTTGGCGCTCATAGACAACTCCCTTCTGAAAGCAGCTCATCTCTGGCGCAAGAGTCTAACCGCGCAAGCAGGTCATTTGGGAATAGGAACCTCATGACTATCAACGTGTCAAGTGATGCCTAACGAATAGCGTTTATCAGCCGCGTCGCCGAGCAAGCCTCGGAGCGCGGTGTGGGTCGCGGCGGATAAACCTCGTTGGACTTGACCGCCGCGCCGACGGTTGAAGGGGAATGTAAGGTCAGCGCGGTGATCGGGCAATGGCGCGATTGGGGCACACGAAGGATGACCGGGTTTCTCGATACCCGATTCTGTGGGTTTTGCTTCGCTGACCAGCCGCGCCCTGCCTTGATCTGACCGCGATTTGCGATGACAAGGCTTGCGCCCAGGCCGTTGCGCACAGGCATACCCAGCGCCGGCACGAGCCGCCGCCGTGATAGGCGTCGATGGCAGTGCGCCTGGGCATCAGGGCGGTCCCCGTGGCGCATGGGTGAGGTTGTGGACGGGCATCGCCTGTTCCGGGGCTTGGCACGCCACCGCGTGCCATCGGCCTTGCCCGCAGTGGGCGCAGGTCTGGATGTCGACGGCGGCGACGCGGCGCATGAACTGGGCCACGTCTTCGCTCACCTCGGGGTGGACGGCCGGCATTCCCAGCAGCGCCCGGGCGCAGGCCAGCCTGCTGCGCTTGGCGGCCGGGGCCAGCAGGCCATAGTGGCGGATGCGCTTGAAGCCGCGCGGCACCACGTGTTGCAACAGCCGTTCGATGAACACCGGGCCTGGCAGTTGCGTCACCCGGCTGCGCGGCTGGTTGGTGGCCGTGGTGGCGCGGGCAGCGGCGTCCGCCGCCGCATGCTTGCGGTTTACCCGCGTGCGGAACCGCACCTGGTCGCCATGGATGCCCAGCAATCGCTCGTTGCCGATGGCGGTGCGGTGGGTGTAGCGGCTCAGGTAGTCCAGCACCGCCGCCGGGCCGGCCAGCGGCGTCTTGGCATAGACCACCCACGGCTTAGTGCACAGCGCCTGCAGGGGCAATGGCATCGGCCGGCCCGTGGCATCGACGCACGGGCGCGGGCTGCTCTGGGCCTGCACCAAGGTGTCGATGAACCGTGCGCGCCACACCTGCGACAGCGCGCGTACCGGAAACAGGAAGGTGGGGCTGCGCCTCGGGGTCTGCCAATGCGGCTGGCCTTGCCCATCGCTGCTCAGCGCGCCGCAGGCCATCAGCACATGCACGTGCAGATGGCGGCTCAGGTCCTGCGCCCAGGTGTGCAGCACCAGTGTGAAGGCGCCGGTGCCGCCCAGCCACTTGGGATCGGCCGCAAACGTCGTCAGCGTGCTGGCCACGGTGTCCAGCAGCGTGTCGTACAGCCAGCGCGGGCGGGCGGCGGCCAGCGGGTTCAGCTCATGCGGCAGCGTGAACACCAGATGGCAGTACGGCACGTTGAGCAACTCGGCCCCGCGTGCGCGGCGCCAAGCCTCGCGTTGTCGGGTCTGGCACTGCGGGCAGTGGCGGTTGCGGCAGGCGTGCCAGCGCCATTGCTCGGCCTGGCAGCCGTCACAGCGCAGCAGTTGACCGCCGAGCGCCGGCGTGCGGCACTGGGTGATGGCGGCCCAGGCGCGGGCCTGTACGGGCGCGAGTTCTCGTCCCTCGGCATGGCGTTGGGCCAGCACGGCGGGGCCGAAGCGCCTGAGCACCTCGGCAAGGGTGGTGGGCACGCGCGGCGCGTCAGGCGGGCTCGGCCATTGCCGCGGGCTCCGTCAGCGGCAGGGCCGTCAACAGTGCCAGCGAGGCACCCCGCGCGCCCACGGCAGCATCCGGCCGCACCAGGTGCAGGTAGCGCGCGGTGGTCTGCACATGCTGGTGTCCCAGCCACTGCTGCAGCGAGTAAACGTCCACGCCCGCCTCCAGCAGGTGCGTGGCGTAGCAGTGGCGCAGCGTGTGCACGCCGCCGTGCTTGGTGATGCCCGCGGCAGTCACCGCGGCCCGATACCAGCGTTGCGGGCTCTGGTCATGCAGCGGCAGGGCTCGGTCGGTGCGGGCGGTGAACACCCAGTCGGGCGTGTCGGGCACGAGTGGTTCAGCCGGGCGAGGCGGCTGCAGCGCGCGCCACTGCTGCAGCACGGCCAGCGTGTCGGGCGTCAGCGGCACCAGCCGGCCCTTGCCGCCCTTGCCCTGGCGCACGTGGATGCACATGCGGTCGACCTCGGCGTGCACGTCGCGCCAGCGCAGGTGGCACAACTCGTTCAGGCGCAGGCCGGTGGCATAGGCCAGGCGCAGGAAAGTGCCGGCCGTCACGTGCGGCACGTGGGTCAGCAGCGCTGCCACCTCCTGGCGTGACAGCAACTCGGGCACCTGCTGCGGTACGCGGGCGAACGGCACGTCGAACCCGCGCAGATCCCGCCCCAGCACCGTGCCGTAGAAGAACTTGAAGCCGCTGGCGGCCTGGTTGACGCTGGAGAACGACAGCTTGCGATCGCGGTGCAAGTGCAGCATGTAGTCCTGCACCTGTTGCGCGCTGAGCAGATCAGGGCTGCAGCGGTAGTGCTTGGCCAGCCCGACCATGGCGTGGATGTAGGCCTCCACCGTGCGCGCTGCAAAGCCACGCAGCACCATGGCATCGAGCATGCGTTGTCTCAGGGGCGTCATCGCCATCTCCTTGATCACACAGGCACATGCCTGCGCATCAAGGGTGCGCGCCATCTGTTCAGCCGACCAGCCCGCCGCCCGCGGTCATAATTCCCATCACCGTAAATGAGCGCCTACCGCGTCAGCGGTCTAGTTCAACTTGTTATCGAGCGCATATCCGCGCCGTATCCGGATACGGGCGCTGCGGGCGTAACCGGATACGGGCGCGACATGGAACCCAAGCATATCCCTCCGCCCAGAACCCAGCCTCCACCCTGCGCACGACCGGCCTCGCCGCGCGCGGCCGACTCTCCAGGGCCCCCACCCAGCCCCCACCCTAAAATCCCGCCCCCACCCACCCCGCCGCGCGCCAGGCCCCTTCCCATGTCCTTTGCCACCCTGGGCCTGTTCCCTGCCCTGGTCGATGCCCTCGCCCAAGCCGAGCGCACCGATCCCACGCCCATCCAGGCGCAGGCCATTCCGGCCGTGCTGGCGGGGCGGGATCTGCTGGCCCAGGCGCCCACCGGCACCGGCAAGACGCTGGCCTATGCGCTTCCGCTGCTGCAGCAGGCGCTGAAGCTCAGCGGCGGCCCGGCGCAGCGCCAGCGTGACCCATCCGCCTTGGTGCTGGTGCCCACGCGTGAGCTGGCGCAGCAGGTGGGCGAGGTGTTGCGCGGCCTGGTGCGCGGACTGCCGCCGCATGCCAGCGCCTGGCGCAGTGATGCGCCGCCGCCGCCGCGCCTGCGGGTGGCGGTGCTGCAAGGCGGGGTGTCGATCAACCCGCAGCTGATGGCGCTGCGCGGCGGTGCCGACATCGTGGTGGCCACGCCCGGCCGCGTGCTGGACGTGGTGGCGCACAACGCCCTGCGCCTGGGCGCGCTGAAGACCCTGGTGCTCGACGAGGCCGACCGCCTGCTGGCCCTGGGCTTTGCCGACGAGCTCGACCGCGTGCTGGCCCTGCTGCCGGCGCAGCGGCAGAACCTGCTGTTCTCGGCCACCTACGGTCAGGGCACGGGCGGCGCGGGCGCAGCGCTGCAGGCCGTGGCCGATCGGCTGCTGCGCGATCCGGTGACGCTGCGGGATGAATCGGCCGGCACCCAGCCGCCGGCCGCCATCCAGCAGCGCGCCATCACGGTGGACACGGCCCAGCGCGGCCCGCTGCTGCGCCAGCTGCTCAAAGAAATGGACGAGCCGCGCACGCTGGTGTTCGTGGCCACACGCCATGCCGCCGAGCTGGTGGCCGAGAAGCTGCTGCGCCATGGCCACCGCGCCGTGGCCCTGCATGGCGAGCTGAGCCAGGGCACGCGCTGGCGCGTGCTGGATGGCCTGCGCCGCGGCGAGACGCGCGTGGTGGTGGCCACCGACATGGCCGCGCGTGGGCTCGACATTCCCGATCTGGCGCTGGTGATCAATTTCGACCTGCCGCGCTCGGCCGACGACCATGTGCACCGCATCGGCCGCACCGGCCGCGCCGGCGCCACCGGCCTGGCCATCAGCTTCGTGCCGCCCACGGTGGAAGCGCACTTCCGCCTGATCGAGAAGCGGCAGGGCCAGCGCGTGCCGCGCGAGGTGCTGCCCGGCTTTGCGCCCACCGAGGTGCCGCCGCCGTCTGACCCCACCGGCGGCGTGAAGGGCAAGCGCAAGAGCAAGAAGGACAAGCTGCGCGAGCAGGCCGCGGCGGCCGCAGCCGCTGCCACGGCCCCGACCGCACGCCGTTGAGGCCCCCGGCACGCGGCGCCGCGCGCCGCGTTGGCCGGGCTCTGTGACCTTAGCGACATTCCCGACAGGCCGCCCGACGCCGCCAGAAATCCAGAAAATCGTCGGCAAATCAAGCACTTGAACGTGCTTCGCCAGCTGGCACACGGCTTGCGATTCACCGGAAAACCCCGCCCAGGAGTCCGGTGTGAACACCTCCCTGCCCCGCCCCGTCGAATCCAAGGTCACGATCAACGACACCACGTTGCGCGACGGTGAGCAGACCGCGGGCGTGGCCTTCAGTGACCGCGAGAAGCTGGCCATCGCCCGCGCGCTGGATGTGGCCGGCGTGCCCGAGATGGAGATCGGCATCCCAGCCATGGGCGAGCACGAGGTGGCGCTGATCAACGAGATCTGCCGCGTGGTGCGCCGCGCCCGCACCATGGTCTGGGCGCGCATGGCCGAGCGCGACATCGCCGCCGCGCTGCGCTGCCGCGCCGACATCGTGCACCTGTCGGTGTCGGTGTCCGACATCCAGATCACCCACAAGCTGCAGCGCGACCGCGCCTGGGTGCTGGCCACGTTGCGTGACTGCGTGACGCGCGTGGCCGACCGCGGCCTCACCGTCAGCGTGGGCTTCGAGGATGCCTCGCGCGCCGATGCCGGCTTCCTGGCCGAGGCCGCCGCGCTGGCCCAGGCCTGCGGTGCGGTGCGGGTGCGCTATGCCGACACGCTGGGTCTGCTGGACCCGTTCGAGACGCACCGCCGCATCGCCGCGCTGCGCGCCGAGGTCGACATCGGCATCGAGATCCACGCCCACAACGACCTGGGCCTGGCCACCGCCAACACGCTGGCCGCGCTGGCCGCCGGCGCCACGCATGCCAGCACCACCGTCAACGGCCTGGGCGAGCGCGCCGGCAATGCCGCGATGGAAGAGGTGGTGATGGCGCTGCGCCATGTGTACGGCGTTGAATGCGGCGTGGCCACGGCGCAGTTGCCGGCCATCAGCGCGCTGGTGGCGCAGGCCTCGGGCCGGCCCACGGCCGCCGGCAAGGCCATCGTCGGCGAGGCGGTGTTCGCGCACGAAAGCGGCATCCATGTCGACGGCCTGCTGAAGGACCGCCGCAACTACGAGAACTTCGCGCCCGAGGAGCTGGGCCGCACGCACCGCCTGGTGCTGGGCAAGCACTCGGGCTCGGCCGCGGTGATCGAGCGTTATGCCCGCATGGGCCTGGCCATCGAGCCCGAGCATGTGCCGGTGCTGCTGCAGCACATCCGCGAGCACGTGATGAGCACCAAGTGCGAGCCCTCGGCCGCCGAGCTCACCCGCTTTCTCCGCGACACGCGTGCTGTCGTCGAGACCATCCCGATGGCCCGCGCCTGACGCGCCCTGAACCGCATCGCCCAGGAGACCCGCATGTCCGACAGCCTCACGCACCGCCTGAAGGCCCTTTCCAGCGCCGAAGACTTCCTCACCTTCTTCGGTGTGCCATTCGACGAGAAGGTGGTGCACGTGAACCGCCTGCACATCCTCAAGCGCTTCTACCAGTACCTGCACAAGAGCGAGGCGGTGCCGGGCGAGGACGAGGTGGCCACCTTCCGCCGCTACCGCGAGCTGCTGATGCAGGCGCATGGCGACTTCGTGAACTCCAGCGCCGTGAAGGAGAAGGTGTTCAAGGTGTTCCAGGACGCCGACGGCCAGAAGGCCGTGCCGGTGGCCAACCTGCGCGAGAGCCTGGCCGAGCGCCGCCGCGCGGCCGCGGCCTGACCGATCGCCCATCGTCCCTGCAAGGAGAAGAACATGCACATCGTCGTCTGCATCAAGCAGGTGCCCGATTCGGCGCAGATCCGCGTGCACCCGGTCACCAACACCATCATGCGCCAGGGTGTGCCGGCCATCGTGAACCCGTATGACCTGTTCGCGCTGGAAGAGGCCCTGCGCCTGAAGGACAAGTTCGGCGGCCGCGTCACCATGCTGTGCATGGGCCCGCCGCAGGCGGAAGACGCGCTGCGCAAGTGCATCAGCTTCGGCGCCACCGATGCGGTGCTGGTCACCGACCGCGCCTTCGCCGGTGCCGACACGCTGGCCACCAGCTACGCCCTCACCTCGGCGATCAAGAAGATCAGCGAGGAGCAGGCGGTGGACCTGGTGTTCACCGGCAAGCAGACCATCGACGGCGACACCGCCCAGGTGGGCCCCGGCATCGCCAAGCGCCTGGGCTGGAACCTGCTCACCTACGTCAGCAAGATCAACGAGGTGGACCTGGACGGCCGCACCATCACCGTGGAGCGCCGCGCCGAGGGCGGCGTGCAGCGCCTGAAGACCACGCTGCCCAGCCTGATCACCATGCTGGAGGGCACCAACGAGATGCGCTTCGCCACCATGGACGACATGCTGCGCGCCGCGCGCGTGCCGGTGCGCAAGTGGAACAAGGACGACGCCGGCATCGAGGACATCACCAAGATTGGCCTGAAGGGCAGCCCCACCATCGTGAGCAAGGTGTTCGCGCCCAAGCCGCGCAAGGAGCGCGCCGAGATGCAGACCATCGATGACGGCGTGGGCGTGAACGACGCCTGCCTGAACCTGCTGCAGAAGATCTTCACCACCCACCCGACGCTCGAACAAGAGACGGTGGACCGGCTGTCCGCTTGAGGAGAACACCATGGCCGACAACGACAAACCCGCCATGGCCGCCGCTGCGGCCGCCGGCGCCGCCAAGACCGCCGGCCGCTCCGGCCGCAGCACCGAACTGCCCGAGCACCTGAAGGCCTACAAGGGCGTGTGGGTGTTCATCGAGCACGACCGCGGCCAGGTGCACAGCGTCAGCTGGGAGCTGATGGGCGAGGCGCGCAAGCTGGCCGACAAGCTGGGCGTGGACGTGAGCGGCGTGCTGCTGGGCGGCCCGCAGGACAAGCTGGAAGACTTCGCCAAGGAGGCCTACGTCTACGGCGCCGACCACTGCTACCTCATGCGCGACGCGGTGCTGCAGGGCTACCGCAACGAGCCCTTCACCAAGGGCCTGACCGACCTGGTGAACCAGCACCAGCCCGAGATCCTGCTGCTGGGCGCCACCACCATGGGGCGTGACCTGGCCGGCAGCGTGGCCACCACGCTGGGCACCGGCCTGACGGCCGACTGCACCGAGCTCAACATCGACGGCCGCGCACTGGCCGCCACCCGCCCCACCTTCGGCGGCAGCCTGCTGTGCACGATCATGACGCTGGCCTACCGGCCGCAGATGGCCACGATGCGCCCGCGCACCGCCGCCATGCCGCGCCGTGACGAGAGCCGCACCGGCGACATCATCACGATGAACCTCGGCATGGTGGAGACCGACATCGTCACCAAGCTGCTCGAGTTCATTCCGGATGCCACGCGCAACACGGTGAACCTGGCCTATGCCGACATCATCGTCACCGCCGGCAAGGGCCTGAAGAACGCCGACAACTGCAAGCTGGTGTGGGACCTGGCCCGCGTGCTGGGTGCCGAGGTGGGCGCCACCCGCGCCGTCACCCAGGCCGGCTGGCTGGAGGCCGAGCGCCAGGTGGGCCAGACCGGCAAGACCGTGCGGCCCAAGCTGTACATCGCCGCCGGCGTCAGCGGCGCCATCCAGCACCGCGTGGGCATGGAGAGCAGCGACATCATCGTCGCGATCAACACCGACCCCAACGCGCCGATCTTCGACTTCGCTCACCACGGCATCGTGGGCAATGCGATGCAGGTGCTGCCGGCCCTCACGCACGCCTTCCGCACGCACCTCGACAAGCGCATCCGCAAGGTCGCCTAACTACTGAGGAGAACATCCATGGCCAAGGAACACTTCGACGCCATCGTGGTCGGCGCCGGCCCCTCGGGCAACGCCGCCACCTACACCCTGGCCAAGGCCGGCCTGAAGGTGCTGCAGATCGAGCGTGGCGAGTACCCCGGCAGCAAGAACGTGCAGGGCGCCATCCTGTACGCCAATGCGCTGGAGAAGATCATCCCCGACTTCCGCGATGACGCGCCGCTGGAGCGGCACATCATCGAGCAGCGCATGTGGATGCTGGACGACACCAGCTTCGTCGGCACCCACTACCGCAGCGACGACTACAACAAGCCGCCGTACAACCGCTACACCATCATCCGCGCGCAGTTCGACAAGTGGTTCAGCGCCAAGGTGCGAGAGGCCGGCGCCCTGCTGATCTGCGAGACCACGGTGGAAGAGCTGCTGATGGACGGCAACCGTTGCATCGGCGTGCGCTGCGACCGCCTGGGCGGCGAGGTGTACGCCGACGTGGTGGTGCTGGCCGACGGCGTGAACAGCACGCTGGCGCGCAAGGCCGGCTTCCACGGCGAGATCCAGGCCAAGAACGTGGCGCTGGCGGTCAAGGAAATCCTCTTCATGCCCGAAGAGACCATCCAGGCGCGCTTCAACATCGGTGAGGAAGAAGGCGTGGTCATCGAGATGATGGGCTCGGTGACCGAAGGCATGGTGGGTACCGGCTTCCTCTACACCAACAAGGATTCGCTGACCATCGGCGTGGGCTGCATGCTCAGCGACTTCAAGGCCAACCCGAACCGCACCGCCCCTTACGCGCTGCTCGAGAAGCTGAAGAAGCACCCCAGCATCGCGCCGCTGATCGAGGGTGGCGAGATGAAGGAATACGCCGCGCACCTGATCCCCGAGGGCGGCTTCCACGCGGTGCCGCAGATCTACGGCGAGGGCTGGATGATCGTGGGCGACTCGGGTGGCTTCGTCAACGCCGCGCACCGCGAGGGCAGCAACCTGGCCATGACCACCGGCCGGCTGGCCGCGGAGACGGTGATCGCCGCCAAGGCCGCCAACCAGCCACTGACCGCGAAGACGCTCTCGGCCTACAAGAAGGCGCTGGACGAGAGCTTCGTGATGAAGGACCTGAAGAAGTACCGCGACCTGCCCGAGGTGCTGCACACCAGCCCGCAGTTCTTCACCACCTACCCCACGCTGCTGAACCGCGCCGCGCAGACCATGTTCACCGTGGACGGCGTGGACAAGAAGACCAAGGAACGCGAGATCTTCGGCAGTTTCAAATCCGCCCGCCGTCTGGGTGGCCTGATGTCTGACGCTTTCAAAATCTGGAGGGCCGTGCGATGAGCGCCGTGGCTGCCGTGAACGTGGAAGAGAAGCTCTTCCAGAACCGCTACAAGGTCGACCACGGTCGGCCGCACATCCAGATCAAGAACCCGGCGGTGTGCAGCAACGACTGCCAGAGCCAGGCCTGCACCTTCGTGTGCCCGGCCAGCTGCTACAAGGCCGAGGGCAACCGCACGGTCACACTGATCACCGACGGCTGCCTGGAATGCGGCAGCTGCCGCGTGATCTGCACCGAGCACAGCAACGTGGCGTGGGAATACCCGCGCGGCGGCTACGGCATCCTGTTCAAGTTCGGGTGAGCTGCGTGGACGTCGAGACCTTTCTGGCCCATGCCATCGCGCTGGAGCGCGAAGCCGCCCGCCGCTACGAAGAACTGTCGGCGGCCATGCACACCGAAGGCAACCGTGCGCTGAAGGACTTCTTCGCCCGCATGGCGCACTTCTCGCGCCTGCACCTGGCTGAGGCCCAGGCGCGCGGCGGCTTCCGCACCTTGCCGGCGCTGCGCGACGACGAGTACCAGTGGCCCGACGGCATCGCCCCCGAGACCGCCGACTGGGCCGGCGTCGATGGCTTTCTCGACGGCACCGCCGCGCTGAAGCTGGCGCTCGACAGCGAGCAGCGTGGCCACGCCTATTACGCCGCCGTGTCGGCCACCACGCGCGACCCCGAGACGCGCCGCCTGGCCGGCGAGTTCGCGGCCGAAGAGGCGCAGCACGTGGCCGAGCTGCGGCGCCTGATCGCCGCGCGCAGCGCGGCCTGAGCATTTCCAGAGGTTCCCCCATGCCCCGTCCCACCCGCCATGTCTTCGTGTGCAGCCAGCAGCGCCCGCCCGGCCATCCGCGCGGCTCGTGCGCGGCCAAGGGCGCCTCGCCGCTGCTGCAGGCCTTCTGGGCCGAGCTGCAGAAGCGCAATGCCTACGACCAGGTGGCCATCACCTATTCAGGCTGCCTGGGCCCCTGCGATGGCGGCGCCAACGTGCTGGTCTACCCCGAAGGCGTGCTCTACCAGCGCGTGACCCCCGACGACGTGGTGGAGGTGTTCGAGAAGCACCTGCTGGGCGGCGAGCCGGTGACGCGCCTGGTGGCCGCACCGACCGAGTGGTAGCCCTCGACCACGCCGGCCCGACGGCCCGGACTTGATCTGCATCAAGTGACAGACACCGGCGCGGCGGCCCCCAAGATCAGGGTTCTCCCTGGGCTCGCTTCTTGCACCTTGAGACCCGTCATGCACCGCATCTCAGGCAGGTCGCCCGACAACGATGCATGGTTGACACAAGGGCAACACACGGTGCACCGGCATCGGGTGAGGTCTGCTGGAGGTGCACGATGCTGAGTCGCGGTCCGATGAACGAACGCTCGCATGTCGAGCTGATCACGGTCTACGAGATCTGCCGCATCCTCGGCGCCTCGCTGGACATCACGCGCACCTTCCGCGCGGCCTTGAACGTGCTGACCGCGCACCTGGAACTGCCGCGCGCGATGATCGTGATGCCGGGCGAGGATGGCGACGTGCACCTCAAGGTGCACAGCGCCGTGGGCCTGACCCATGAGCAGGCCGCGCGCGGCCAGTGGCAGTACGGCGAGGGCGTGATCGGCCGCGTGTACGCCAGTGGCATGCCGGTCACCGTGCCCGATGTGGCCCAGGCGCCCGAGTTCATCGACCGCACCGGCGCCTTCGGTGCGCACGACCCCGAGCACATGCTGGGCTTCATCGTGGTGCCGATGAAGACCGACCGCGCCGTGGTGGGCGTGCTGGCCGCGCAGCGCGAGGTCAGCGGCGGCGCACGCCTGTCGGACGACCAGCGCATCCTGACCATGGCCGCCACACTGCTGGCCCAGGCCGTGGCCCTGCACGGCGCCGTGCGCGACGAGCACCAGCGCCTGCAGCAAGAGGCCACGCGGCTGCAGAAAGCCCTGGCCCGCGAGCCGCGCGGGCGCACGCTGGACAACGTGATCGGCGAGAGCAAGCCGATGCAGCAGGTGTTCGTGGAGGTGCACCAGGCCGCGCCCAGCCGCGCCACCGTGCTGCTGCGCGGCGAGAGCGGTACCGGCAAGGAGGCCATCGCCCGCGCCATCCACTACCTGAGCCCGCGCAAGGACGCGCCCTTCATCAAGGTGAACTGCGCCGCACTGACCGAGAGCCTGCTGGAAAGCGAGCTGTTCGGCCATGAGAAGGGCGCCTTCACCGGCGCGGCCGGCGAGCGCAAGGGCCGCTTCGAGCTGGCCAACGGCGGCACGCTGTTCCTCGACGAGATCGGCGACATCTCGCCGGCCTTCCAGGCCAAGCTGCTGCGCGTGCTGCAGGAGCGCGAGTTCGAGCGCGTGGGCGGCAGCCGGGCGGTGAAGGTGGATGTGCGCCTGATCTGCGCCACCAACCGCGACCTGGAGCGCATGGTCAAGCGCGGCGAGTACCGCGCCGACCTGTACTACCGCATCAACGTGGTCAGCATCTTCCTGCCGCCGCTGCGCGAGCGGCGCGCCGACATCCCGCCGCTGGTGGCCCACTTCCTCGACCGCTTCAACAAGGAGAACCGGCGCAACCTGAAGATCACGCCCGAAGGCATGAAGGTGCTGACCAGCTGCTACTGGCCCGGCAACGTGCGCGAGCTGGAGAACTGCGTGGAGCGCACCGCCACCATGGTGCAGGGCGACCTGATCCGCGACTTCGCGTTCCCCTGCCGGCAGAACCGCTGCCTGACCCAGACGCTGCACTTCGTCGACAAGGCCGATGCCGTGGCGGCGGTGGAGGGGCCGGGCCACGGGCACGCGCAGGCCGGCAGCCATGAACCGGGCCCCGGCCCTGGCGGTGGCCACGCGTTCCCCAGCGGCCCGGCGGTGCCGTTCGGTGCGCACGGCGTGGACGACGACGATGCCGATGAGGACGGCGGCGACACCGTCACCCGCATCGGCCCCACGCAGCGCCTGCCCACCGCGCCCGGTGCGCGCAGCGCCTCGCAGGAGCCGCCCGAAGGCGAGCGCGAGCGCCTGATCTGGGCCATGGAGCAATGCGGCTGGGTGCAGGCCAAGGCCGCACGGCTGCTGCGCGTCACCCCGCGGCAGCTGGGCTACGCGCTGCAGAAGTACCGCATCGAGGTGCGCAAGTTCTGAGGTCGCGGGGGCGCACGGTTCGCCCTCACCCCCCCAATCGCACGCTGCAGCGGATGCCGGCAGGGATCTTGTAGCCGGGGTTGTCGAGTTGCAGGCGCACGCCGAAGGTGCCGCTGGCGGCGTCGATCACACGGTCGACCACGGTCACGCGGGCCTGATGCATGCCGCTCACATACGGCGCCAGGCTCACGCGGCCATTCATGCCCACGCGCACGTTGCCGTACTGCTCGGCGGGCAGCACCACCTCCACGTGCAGCGGGTCGAGCTGGGCCAGTTTCATCACCACCGATTTGTCCGAACGCACCAGGTCACCGCCGCCCAGCTTGCGCTCCACCACCACGCCGTCCAGCGGGCTGACGATGCTGCGCAGCTTCAGCGCCTCGCGGTCGCGCTTGAGCTCCTCCTCGTGCACGCGGGCCTCGGTCTCCATCTCGTCCTTGTCCTGGGCCGAGATCAGCTGCTTCTGGAACAGACCCTCGTTGCGCGCCACCTTGCGCCGGCCGTACTGCACGCGGGCTTCCGACAGATCGACCGCCGCCGCCTCCACGCCGGCCTGCAGCTGAGCCAGGCGCTGGCCGCGGCGCACGGTGTCGCCGCGCTCGGCCAGCACGGCCTCGAGCACACCGTCCACCGGGCTGCCCACGCTGACCACCAGCGAGGGCTCGACCATGCAGTCGTGGCCGCCGCCGGCTGCGCCACGCGGGCGCGGCGTGGGGGCCGGTGCCGGCAGCGGCGTGGCAGGCGCGGCCACCGGCTGGCCCTCGGCGTTGAGCGGTGGCGGCGCGGGCGGCAGCGGCACCAGGGCCGGGCGGGTCTGGGCGTGCGCAGAAGCGGCGGCCAGGGCCAGCAGCAGAGGGAGCGACAGGGACAGGGAAGCGGTGGGGCGGAAGCTCATTCGGGTCGTCCTGAGAAGGCCAGCAGGCGGCTGACCTGGCGGTCGGATTTCAGCAGGGCCTGACGCACGCGGGAATGCGCCTGCTCCACGCGGTGTTGGGCCAGGCGGATCAGCCACACGGCCAGCGGGCCGGCGTCATCGCCGGCAGCCCGGCGCAGGTGGGTGGCCAGGCGCGCCAGCGGCGTGCGCTGGCCCAGCTGGTGCAGCAGTTCGTCGTCCAGCGACAGCACGGCCTCGAACACGCCGGGGTCGCCCTGGCGCGCGCACCGGCCGGCCAGCTGGCGGTCGATGCGGCCGGAATCGTGCCGCTCCGACAGGATGACGTGCAGGCCGCCGAGCGCCAACGCCTCGGGCGCCAGCGCGATGTCGGTGCCGCGGCCGGCCATGTTGGTGGCGATGGTGATGCGGCCCGGCTGACCCGCGGCGGCCACCACGGCGGCCTCGTCGGCGTCCTGCTTGGCGCTGAGCAGTTGATACGGCAGGCCGCGTGCAGCCAGCGCCGCCGCCGCGCGCTCGGACGCCGCCACCGAGGGCGTGCCCAGCAGCACCGGCGCGCCGCGCGCGTGCAGCTCGGCCACGCGCTGGGCGATGGCCTGCCACTTGGCATCGGCGCTGCGCAGCACGCGCTCGGGCCGGATCTGCCGGCGCGACGGGCGGTGCGTGGGCACGCGCACCACGGGCAGGCCGTACACGGCACCCAGCTCGCCGCGCACCTCTTCGGCCGTGCCGGTCATGCCTGACAGGCGCAGGTAGCGGCGGAAGAAGCGCTGGTAGCTGATGCGCGCCAGCGGCGCCTTGGGCGCGGTGACGGTGCAGCCTTCCTTGGCCTCGATCATCTGGTGCAGGCCGCGCTCCCAGCTGCGGTCGGCCATCACGCGGCCGGTGTACTCGTCGACGATCTGCACCTGGTCGTCGCGCACCAGGTAGTGCTGGTCGCGGTGGAACAGGTGCTGCGCGGTGAGCGCCTGCACCGCCAGCTCCTCGCGCCGCAGCTTGCCGGCCCACGGGCCACCCCAGGGCGCGCTGATACGCGCCACGCTGCGGCGGCCGGCCTCGGTGAGGTGGACGATGCGCGTGTCCAGCGCCAGCCGGAAGTCCTCGTCCTGCACCAGCGCGGCGGCCAGCACCATGCCCTGGCGCGCCAGCTCGGCCTCGCCGCCGTCGCCGGCCGGGGCCGAGATGATCAGCGGCGTGCGCGCTTCGTCGACCAGCACGCTGTCGGCCTCGTCGACGATGGCATAGCTCAGGCCGCGCAGCAGCAGGCGCCGGGTGCGCGCGCCCTCGCCGGCCAGCTGGTCGACGCGCAGGCGCAGCGCATCGGTCTGGCCGGCCAGCACCAGGCGGTCACGCAGGTAGTCGAACACCACGGTCTTGTTGCTGGCGTACACCACCGGGCAGGCATAGGCGGCCTGGCGCTCGGGCGGCTGCAGGTCTTCGGTCACCACGCCCACGCGCAGGCCCAGGGCCTCGTAGACCGGGCGCATCAGCTCGGCGTCGCGCGCCACCAAGTAGTCGTTGACCGTGATCACGTGCACCGGCACGCCGGCCAGGGCCATGGCGCAGGCCGGCAGCGTGGCGGTGAGCGTCTTGCCCTCGCCGGTGTTCATCTCGGCCACCATGCCCTGCAGCATGATCCAGCCGCCCAGCATCTGCACGTCATACGGCCGCTTGCCCAGGCGGCGGTGCGCGGCGCAGCCGGCCAGTGCGAAGGCGCGCGCGCACAGCGCGGGCTGCAGGCCGTCGCGGCGCAGCGCGCGGCCCAGCTCGCGCGCGGCCTCGGCCAGGCCGGCGTCGTCCAGCGCGTCGAGTTCCGCCTCATGCTGGCGGATGCGAGCCACCACCGCGCCGCGCCGCACGCCCCAGGCGCGCCAGCGCCGCTGCAGCGCGCCGCCCAGCGCATCGGCGCGGGCCTGCAGCCAGCCGGGCTCGGGCGCCTCCTCGCGCTCGGGATAAGGCGGCGCGTCCAGCTGCAGCAGGGGGGTGGCCATCACGCCGCCGAGGCCTCAGACGCTGAAGCGGCTGAGCAGCAGGCCGCGCAGCGCGCGCCAGCCCTGCACCGCCAGCGTCTCGGGCGTGCGCTCGAACTTGGCATACAGCCGCCCGCCGATGGCCAGCGGCGGCGGCTCGGCGCCCAGATCCAGTTCGAACAGGAACAGCGAGCTGGCGGCCTTGACCTCGTGGCGGCCTTCCGCCTTGGCTTCGCCCTTGCCATCGCCGCGGCCGGCGTTCGGGTCCAGGCTCAGCTCGCCGCCGCCCTGGGCGCTGAGCGCCAGGCTGGGCAGTGCGCTGGTGGCCGCCGGCACCACGCGGCGCACCTGGGCCGGCAGCACATCGGCCACGCGCTCGGGGCGGCGCAGTTCCACGCGGCGCGTCATCTGGCGCACCAGGTCCACGTCGGCCTGTGGCACCACCACCTGCACCGCCAGGCGTGTGGGTTCCACCGCAAAGGCCAGCAGTTCGCCGCGGTGCACGAACTTGCCCGGCGCATCGGCCACATCGTCCATCACGAAGCGGCCGTCGGCCGGGCTGCGCACCACCAGCTCGGCCAGGCGCGCCGCGGCATGGGCGCGGCGGGCGCTGATGTGGGCGATGTCGTCGCGGATCATCGCCAGCTGCACGCGGTCGCCATTGGCGGCGGCGTAGCGCGCCTGTTGCTCGCGCAACTGGGCGTCCAGCACGCGCAGGCGGGCGGCCAGCTCGGGGTCATCGAGCAGCAGCAGCGGCTGGCCCTGGCGCACCGTCTGGCCGCTGGCCACCAGCACCTGCTTGACGAAGCCATCGGTGGCGGCGCGCACATGGCCGCGCTCGGGCACCAGGGCCACGCCCTCGGTGCGTGTCCACGACGGCACCGGCACCCAGCCCACCACGGCCACCAGCGCGCCCACCACCAGGCCGGTGACGGCCAGCGCGCGGCCGCGCCGGCCTTCCAGCTCAGGCCCGGTGGCCAGGTAGGCGATGCGCTTGCCCAGCGGCTGCAAGAAGGCGTTGAACAGCGACCACAGCCCCAGCACCACGCCGATGACGAAGTACTGCTGCGCCACCAGCAGCGCGATGCCCAGCGACACCACCATGCGGTAGACGAAAGACGCGATGGCATAGCCCACGAACCAGGGCCGCTCGCCCGGCGCGGCCTCGGGCGGCGTGAGCCGGCGCAGGCCCAGCGCGTAGCGCCGCACCAGGTAGCCCAGGTAGCTGTTGGCACGCTGGCCCAGGTTGGGGATCTCGATCGCGTCCGACAGGATGTAGTAGCCGTCGAAGCGCAGCAGCGGGTTGGCGTTGAACACCACGGTCGTCAGGCCGGCGATCATCACCAGGTTGTAGGCGAAGGCGCGCAGCAGGCCGGGCTCGAGGTTCACCCAGGCCAGCAGGGCCACGGCGGCCAGCGCCAGCTCGGCCAGCATGCCGGCCGCGCCCACCAGCATGCGGTCGCGCTTGCGCTCGAAGGCCAGCGAGGCCGACGCGTCCACATAGGGCACCGGCATCAGCACCAGCAGCATCACGCCCATCTCGTGCACCTCGCCGCCGCGCGCCTTGACGGCCAGGCCGTGGCCGAACTCGTGCACCGCCTTGGCGAGCGTGAAGGCCAGGCCCACCAGCAGCAGATTGTCGGCCGACAGCAGGTGGTCGCTCAGGTTGCGTGTCAGCTCGGTCCAGTGGCTGGCGCCGGCGGCCAGCGCGCCGCCCACCAGGGCCAGCCACAGCAGCGCGCCGGCCCAGCCCAGCAGCGGACGCAGCAGCGGCATCAGCGCGGTGAGCACGGCGTCGGGGTCGATCAGTGGCAGGCGCAGCGCCAGCGGGTTGCCCAGGGTCTGCCGGCGCTTGGCGCTGCGCTGGGTGAGGCGGCGCTCGTGCAGTTCGTCCAGATCGGGCGGCGCGTCAGTCAGCAGCACGTCGGCGCGGTGCAGCGTGGCCAGCAGCTGGATCACCTCGTCCTGCGTGGGCGCGTCGTCGCCCAGGCGTTCGCAGGCGATGCGCCAGATCTCGTCCAGGCTGCGCTGGCCGTCCATCAGGCCGATGACCGCATAGGCCTCGGGCGAGAAGCGGTGGAAGCGCGCGCTGGCGCGGTCCTGCAGCACGTACCAGAGCCGGCCGCGGTAGACATGGCGGTGCAGCACGGCATGGCTGCGCAGCCGCGCCTTCAGCGGCGCCACGCGGTACCAGGCGGGGCTGAAGAGAGACTCGCTCACGGCAACGGGCTCACGGCAGCCAGGTCCAGGCAAACAGGCGCAGCCAGTGCATCAGGCGATGCGTCCACACCCAGATCAGCCGGCGCTCGCCGACCTCGATCTTGCCCACGCCTTCCATGCCGGGGCGCAGGCGCTCGCCCGGTGCGGCCAGCAGGCCCTCGATGCGGAAGAAGTTGCGGCCGTCGCGCGCGGTGGTCACGCTGGTGAGCCGGGTGACGGTGAAGGGCAGCGGTTGGTCGGCGATGGCGGCCAGCAGCAGCTGGCCCTTCTGGCCGACGGCCACGTCCTCGATGTCGCGCTCGTCCACCTCCACCACCACGCGGTAGCCGGCCAGCGGCGTGATCTCGAACAGCATGTCGCCGCGGCGCACCGCGCTGCCCAGCGTCTGCGACAAGTCGCCCTTGACGATGACGCCGGCGAACGGCGCGCGCACCACGGCGCGGCTGAGCTGCTCGTCGATCAGGTTCACCTGGGCCAGGGCCTGCTCGAACTGCGCCTGGCTGATCAGCGCCTTGGCGCGGTCGCGGCCGGCCACGGCCTCCTGCTGCTGCTTCTGGTACTGGGCGTACTGGGCGGCCCATTTCAGGCGCTCGAGGCGAAGGTCGCGGTCGTCCAGCTGGGCCAGCACGGCGCCGGCCTTCACCACATCCCCGGCGCGCACGCCGGCCTGGGTGACGAAGCCGTCGAAGGGCGCGGCCACGGTGCGGCGCACCTCGCCTTCCAGCGTGGACGGCGCGCTGACCCGGTAGGTGACCGTGAACAGGCTGAAGAACACCACCGCCGCCAGCGTGCCCAGCACCAGCAGCTTGCGCGTGATGTGGCCCGGCCCCAGCAGGCGCTGGGCCTGGGTCTTGGCGGCGTGCACCACCTGCAGCGGCAGCGGCCGCTCGCTGCGGTGCTTGAGCGCCAGCACGCGGCCAGCCATGGCCGCCAGCGACTGGCCCAACGCCACATCGGCCGCACTGAAGGGCTGGCTGGCGCTGCGCTCGAAGCACAGCACGCCGGCAAAGCCGTCGCTGCCCTGGAAGGGCACGCTCAGCACGCAGCCGCCCTCGGCCAGCAGCGCATGGGCGCGCGAGACCAGCGCCTCGTCGCCCGGCTCGGCCGGCAGGCGGATCACGGCCTTCTGGTCGAAGGCCTCGTCCATGGCCTCGCCAAGCGCCTGGGCCAGGCTGGTACGGCGCACCAGCTCGGCGCTGTGCGACAGCGCCAGCGGCCGCACGCGCTGGCCGCGGCGCACGCCGATGCTGACGCGGTCGCAACCCAGCTGCGTGGCCAGCTCGGTGACGAAGCCGCGCGCGGCCTCGTCGAAGGGCTGGTCGGCCAGCAGGGCTGCCACCTGGTCCAGCGCCAGCATCAGGCGCTGGGCCTGGCCGTCGTCCTGCCGGCCCAGGCCCTGCTGCAGGTGCAGCTGCAGCCAGGCCATGTCCCAGCGCAGGGCGTCGAGCAGCTGCTCGGCCGGCCGCGCCAAGGGCTGCGCCACGGCCACCGCGACCACGCCCAGCAGCTGGCGCTCGACCAGCAGCGGCAGGGCCAGGCCCAGCTCGGCGCCGGATGCCGCCGCGCCCTGCGGCAGCGGCGGCAACTCGGCCACCACGGCGGTGCGGCTGACCAGCGCCTGCTCGGCCACATCGGCCAGCTGCGGCGCGCCGCCGTCGGCATGCGGCCAGAAGGCCTGCGGCGCGAACGGCCCCTGCTCGGCCGGGCCCACCACCACCACGCCGGCGCGCGCGCCCGGCAGTGCCGTGCACACGCGTGCCAGCCAGGCGGCATAGAAGGCCGCTTCGGGCAACTGCTCGATGCCGGCGGGCCAGGCGGCGCAGCCGGCGGCCTCGGCGGCGGTCTGGTCGTCAGCCCGCGCGTTCACACCTTCAGCTCACCGAAGTGCGCTTCGTATTCCTTCAGGCCCTGGCCCAGCAGCTGCCACAGGCGCTTGGCCGCATAGGGGTTCAGGACGATGCGGTCGGACAGCTTCACGTTCACCGCCGCGCTGCCGGCCTGCCAGGCCTGGTTGGTGCCGAACAGCAGCGCGATCTCCTCGCGCGTGCCCATCACCTGGCAGACGTTGGCGTGGGTGGTGCGCATGGCGCTGTCGTCCCAGTGCACCTGCGGCGCGCCCTCGCCGGTGAGCGGCCGGGCCACGGGGCGGGCGGGATCGTTGGGCGGTGGGGTGTCCATCGTGACGGTAGGCAGGTGAGCGGAGAAGACGGGTGGGCCAGCGTGGCGACCCGGCGGCGGGCGGCCGTGCCGGCGCGCGCAGTCAGCGGCGCGAGCGCCAGTCTATGTGCTGGCGGCCCTGCATGGCCTGGCGGTCGAGCAGGCCGCGGCGCGGCAATGCGGCCAGTGTGGCGGCGGCCATCACGCCGCCAGGCAGGGCGCTGGTGTCGGCGGCTGCGGCCGGTGCGGGCGCCGTCGGGTGCGCAGCCGCTTGCGCTGGCCCAGGCGTGGGCTGGGTGGCCGGTTGGCCGGCGGCAGCGGCAGCTTGGCCCGCGGTCTGGACACGCGGCAACGCCGGCACCTCGGCATCGGGCGCCTCGCCGTCGCGCGCCGGCGGGCTGCTGCGCGGGGCGTGGCGTGGGTCGGTACGCGAACCCGCGGCCTCGGCGCGGGCCGGGGCGTCGTCGGCGGCCGGCGCCTCCGAGCCGTCGGCATGGCCGCCGGGCATGTGCAGCACCGACTGGAACAGGCGGCGGAAGGCGGCTGCATCCAGCAGGCGCGCCACAGGCGTGGCCATCGATGGCGGCAGGCGCCCGGCGTCGGCGGCCAGGTCATCGGCCGCAGCAGCGGCCGCCGCCCCCTCCGCGGTGGCCGGCGCCGGTGCGAAGGACTTGAACAGCGTCTCGGTGGACAGGTCGTGCGTGTCGGCCTGCACCTGCTCGGCCAGCCCATCCTTCATGCGCACGGCGGCATTGCCACCCAGCAGCAGGTCTTCCGACAGGCTGCCGAACATCAGGTCACGGCCCTGACCGGCGACCACGATGTCGTTGCCATCACCACCGTCGAGCTGGTCATTGCCACCCTCGGTGACGTCGATCGACAGCACGCGCACGCGGCCTTCGTCGGGCCGCTGGCTGATCACCGCCCCATCGCCCACCAGCACATCCTGGCCGGCGCCGCCGTCCAGCGTGTCGCCGCCGGCCCCGGCGATGGCCAGGTCGTCGCCGGCGCCCAGCTGCAGCGTGTCATCACCGCCCAGCCGCGGATCACCGCTGCGCAGCGACAGCACCGCGCCGGTGGCGGCGTCGAAGTCCACCGTGCCGCCATCGCCCAGCACCGCATCGCGGCCAGCGCCAGTGGCCACCTGGTCACTGCCCACGCCGGCCAGCACGGTGTTGTCACCGTCGCCCAGCACGATCTGGTCGTCGCCGCCGCTGCCGGCCACGCCGTCGGTGGTCTGCGCCTGCTCGGCCTGGCCGTCGGCGAAGTCGATCTGGCCGTTGTCGCCCAGCACCAGGCTGCCGCCGGCGCCGGTGGCCACACGGTCACTGCCCTGTCCGGCCAGCACGATCTGGCGGCCGTTGCCGGCCTGCAGCTGGTCATCGCCGCCAGCCTGGGCCAGGGCATCGGCGCTCAAGCCCTCGGGCAGCGTGCTGCGCAGCTGCACCCAGGCCTCGCCCGCGTCGTCGCGCTGCAGCACGCCGCCATCGCCCAGCAGCACGTTGTTGCCGTTGCCGGTGCGCACCGTGTCGCCACCGGCACCGCCCAGCGCGATGTTGTCGCCGTCGCCCAGCACGATGCGGTCGTCGGCCGGCTGCAACAGCGCGGGCTGCAGCGTGGTGTAGCGCGTGGCACGGCCGGCCTCGTTGAAGTCGATCACGCCGCCATCGCCGAAGACCACGCGCGCCGCCGCCGCGCTGTCGGCCTGACCGCTGGTGGCATCCACACCGGCCTGCACGGTGTCGGCGCCGGCGCCAGCGAGCACGGTCTTGACGCCGGCACCGGCCTGGATCACATCGGCACCGCCCTGCGCATCGTCGAGCGTGCGCAGCTGCTGCGCATGCTGGCCGCTGGCGTCCATCTGCAGCTGGCCGTTGTCGCCCAGCAGGATGTCGGTGCCCTGGCCGGTGACGATCAGGTCGGCGCCCAGGCCGCCGATCACCAGGTTGTCGCCATCACCCAGTGCAATGGCATCGGCGTCGGCGTCGACCGCCACGGCCGGGTTGCTGGTGGGCAGGCTGCGGGCCTCGACCAGTGCGCCGGCGATGTTGTAGATCAGCTCGCCGCCGTCGCCCAGCACCACATGGCGGCCGGCCCCGGCGGTCAGCGCATCGCGGCCTCCGCCGGCCAGCACGGTCTTGGCGCCGTCGCCCAGGCGCAGCGTGTCGTCGCCCTCGGTGGCCACGGTGGGCAGCGCCGCCGTGCGCAAGTCGGCCCGCAGCGCCTGGGCGGAGGTTCGGGCCGCGGTCGGGTCGGTGCTCACCTGCTCCAGCGCCAGGCCATCGGCGCGCAGCTGCACGGCACCGGCGTCGCCCAGCACCACGTCGTCGCCACGGCCGGTGGCGATGCGGTCATTGCCCTGACCGCCCAGCACCACATGGCGGCCATCACCCAGCGCGATGTCGTCGTTACCGCCCGGCAGCGCATCGCTGTCCAGGGTCTCGGCACGCACCAGCAAACCGGCATCGTTGAATTGCAGACGCGCGTGGTCGCCGGCCACCTGCTGGTCGCCGTGGCCGGCCTGCAGGCGGTCGTCACCCGTGCCGCCCAGCAGCACCGCCACGCCATCGCCGACGACCAGGCTGTCGCTGCCGCCGGTGACCGGGCTCAGGTCGATGGTGATGGCCTGGACCAGGACGCCAGCGCCGTTGAAGCTGAACGTGGCATGGTCACCGGCCGCGAGATGCAGGCCCTGACCGGCCTGCAGCGTGTCGGCGCCAACGCCGCCGATCACCAGCTTGGCGCCGTTGCCCAGCGTGATGCGGTCATCGCCACCGGCATCCAGCGCGGTGCTGGTGACAGTGCCGATCACGCCTGATGCCGACCAGTCGATCTGGCCGCTGTCGCCCAGCACGATGGTGAGGGCCGGGCTGCCGGCCGTGGCATCACCACCGGTGATCTGGTCGGCGCCTGCGCCGCCGACGATGACCGCGTCGCCTGCGCCGGTGTCGACGGTGTCGTCGCCCCCGGTGGCGGTGGTCGTGCTGCGCACCTGGCTGAGTGCGGTGTCGTTGGCAAACACCAGCACCTGACCGCTGTCGCCCAGCGCGGTGTCGCGGCCGCTGCCGGTGGTGATGGCATCGTTGCCCGCGCCACCGATCACCAGCTTGTCGCCGTTGCCGGTGGTGATGCTGTCGTTGCCCCCCAGCTCGGGCTCGGTGCTGGTGGCCGTGGTCAGGCGCCCCTGCGCGTCGAACAGCAGTTCGCCGTTGTCGCTGACGATCACTTCCTCGCCGGTGCTCGTGCGCACCGTGTCGGCACCGGTGCCGCCCAGCACGTTGCTGCTGCCGTCGCCCAGCGTGATCGCATCGTTGCCCCCCGTGGCCGACGTGGTGTCCAGCGTCGCCGCGCGCACCAGCACGCCTGCGGCGTTGAAGCTGAACACCGCGTTGTCGCCCGCCACCTGGTGCGTGCCCGCGCCTGCCGTCAACGTGTCGGCACCGAAGCCACCGATCACCAGCTTGGCGCCGTTACCCAGCGTGATGCGGTCGTCGCCGCCAGCGTCCAGCGCGGTGCTGGTGACTGTGCCGATCACGCCTGATGCCGACCAGTCGATCTGGCCGCTGTCACCCAGCACGATGGTGAGGGCCGTGCTGCCGGCCGTGGCGTCACCACCGGTGATCTGGTCGGCGCCCGCGCCGCCAACGATGACCGCGTCGCCTGCGCCGGTGTCGACGGTGTCGTCACCACCCGAGGCGGTGGCCGTGCTGCGCACCTGGCTGAGTGCGGTGTCGTTGGCGAACACCAGCACCTGGCCGCTGTCACCCAGCACGGTGTCGCGGCCGCTGCCGGTGGTGATGGCATCGCTGCCCGCACCACCGATGACCAGCTTGTCGCCGTTGCCGGTGGTGATGCTGTCGTTGCCACCCAGCTCGGGCTCGGTGCTGGTGGCCGTGGTCAGGCGGCCTTGGGCATCGAACAGCAACTCGCCGTTGTCGCCGACGATCACTTCCTCGCCGTTGCCCGTGCGCGCCGTGTCGGCACCGGTACCGGCCAGCACGTTGCTGTTGCCGTCACCCAGCGTGATCGTGTCGTTGCCGCCCGTGGCAGCCGTGCTGTCCAGCGTCGCGGCACGCACCAGCACGCCTGCGGCGTTGAAGCTGAACACCGCGTTGTCGCCCGCCACCAGGTGCGTGCCCGCGCCAGCGGCCAGCGTGTCGGTACCGAAGCCGCCGATCACCAGCTTGGCGCCGTTGCCCAGCGTGATGCGGTCATCGCCGCCAGCGTCCAGCGCGGTGCTGGTGACGGTGCCGATCACGCCTGATGCCGACCAGTCGATCTGGCCGCTGTCACCCAGCACGATGGTGAGGGCCGTGCTGCCGGCCGTGGCATCACCACCGGTGATCTGGTCGGCGCCCGCGCCGCCAACGATGACCGCGTCGCCTGCGCCGGTGTCGACGGTGTCGTCACCACCCGAGGCGGTGGCCGTGCTGCGCACCTGGCTGAGTGCGGTGTCGTTGGCGAACACCAGCACCTGGCCGCTGTCACCCAGCACGGTGTCGCGGCCGCTGCCGGTGGTGATGGCATCGTTGCCCGCGCCACCGATGACCAGCTTGTCGCCGTTGCCGGTGATGATGCGGTCGTTGTCACCCAGCTCGGGCTCGGTGCTGCTGGCCGCGGTCAGGCGCCCCTGCGCGTCGAACAGCAGTTCGCCGTTGTCGGCCAGTACCGTGTCGTTGCCGGTGCCAGTGGTCACCGTGTCGGCGCCCACGCCGGACAGCACGGTGTTGCGGCCGTCGCCGAGCGTGATCGTGTCGTTGCCGCCCGTGGCCGCCGTGGTGTCCAGCGTGGCTGCGCGGGTCAGCACACCGGATGCGTTGAAGCTGAACACGGCGTGGTCGCCCGCTGCCTGGTGCGCGCCGGTGCCGGCCGTGATGGTGTCGGCGCCAAAGCCACCGATCACCAGCTTGTCGCCAGTGCCCAGCGCGATTTGGTCGTTGCCGCCGGCATCCAACGCGGTGCTGGTGACAGCACTGAGGATGCCTGCCGCTGACCAGTCGATCTGGCCGTTGTCGCCCAGCACCACGGTGACGGCGCTGCTGCCAGACGTCACATTGCCGCTGGTGACGCGATCGGCGCCCGCGCCACCCAGGATCACCGCATCGCCAGCACCCGTGTCGATCGTGTCATCGCCCCCGGTGGCGGTGGCCGTGCTGCGCACCTGGCTGAGTGCGGTGTCGTTGGCAAACACCAGCACCTGACCGCTGTCACCCAGCACGGTGTCGCGACCGCTGCCGGTGGTGATGGCATCGTTGCCCGCGCCACCGATCACCAGCTTGTCGCCATTGCCGGTGGTGATGCTGTCGTTGCCTCCCAGTTCGGGCTCGGTGCTGGTGGCCGTGGTCAGGCGCCCCTGCGCGTCGAACAGCAGTTCGCCGTTGTCGCCGACGATCACTTCCTCGCCGGTGCCCGTGCGCACCGTGTCGGCACCGGTGCCGGCCAGCACGTTGCTGCTGCCGGCACCCAGCGTGATCGCGTCGTTGCCACCAGTGGCCGCAGTGGTGTCCAGCGTCGCCGTGCGCACCAGCACGCCGGATGCGTTGAAGCTGAACACCGCGTTGTCGCCCGCCACCTGGTGCGTACCCGCGCCTGCCGTCAAGGTGTCGGCACCGAAGCCACCGATCACCAGCTTGGCCCCGTTGCCCAGTGTGATGCGGTCGTCGCCGCCAGCGTCCAGCGCGGTGCTGGTGACAGTGCCGATCACGCCTGATGCCGACCAGTCGATCTGGCCGCTGTCACCCAGCACGATGGTGAGGGCCGTGCTGCCGGCCGTGGCGTCACCACCGGTGATCTGGTCAGCACCTGCGCCGCCGACGATGACCGCGTCGCCTGCGCCGGTGTCGACGGTGTCGTCACCACCCGAGGCGGTGGCCGTGCTGCGCACCTGGCTGAGTGCGGTGTCGTTGGCGAACACCAGCACCTGGCCGCTGTCACCCAGCACGGTGTCGCGGCCGCTGCCGGTGGTGATGGCATCGTTGCCCGCGCCACCGATCACCAGCTTGTCGCCGTTGCCGGTGGTGATGCTGTCGTTGCCACCCAGCTCGGGCTCGGTGCTGGTGGCCGTGGTCAGGCGGCCCTGCGCATCGAACAGCAACTCGCCGTTGTCGGCCAGCAGGGCGGCATTGCCAGTACCGGTGGCCACGGTGTCGGCACCCACGCCGGACAGCACGGTGTTGCGGCCGTCGCCGAGCGTGATCGTGTCGTTGCCGCCCGTGGCCGCCGTGGTGTCCAGCGTGGCTGCGCGGGTCAGCACGCCGGATGCGTTGAAGCTGAACACGGCGTTGTCGCCAGCCGCCTGATGCGCGCCGGTGCCGGCCGTGATGGTGTCGGCGCCAAAGCCACCGATCACCAGCTTGTCGCCATTGCCCAGCGCGATCAGATCATCGCCGCCGACGTCCAACGACGTGCTCGCGACACTGGACAGCACGCCTGCCGCCGACCAGTCGATCTGACCGTTGTCGCCCAGCACCACGGTGACGGCGGTGCTGCCAGACGTCGCGTTGCCGCTGGTGACGCGATCGGTGCCCGCGCCGCCCAGGATCACCGCATCGCCAGCACCCGTGTCGATCGTGTCATCGCCGCCCAGGCTAGCCGCCGTGCTGCGCACCTGGCTGAGCGCGGTGTCGTTGGCGAACACCAGCACCTGCCCGCTGTCACCCAGCACGGTGTCGCGACCGCCGCCGGTGGCGATGGCATCGTTGCCCGCGCCACCGATGACCAGCTTGTCGCCGTTGCCGGTGGTGATGCTGTCGTTGCCACCCAACTCGGGTTCGGTGCTGGTGGCCGTGGTCAGGCGCCCCTGCGCGTCGAACAGCAGTTCGCCGTTGTCGCCGACGATCACTTCCTCGCCGGTGCCCGTGCGCACCGTGTCGGCACCGGTGCCGGCCAGCACGTTGCTGCTGCCGTCACCCAGCGTGATCGCGTCGTTGCTGCCCGTGGCCGCCGTGGTGTCCAGCGTGGATGCGCGCACCAGCACGCCTGCGGCGTTGAAGCTGAATACCGCGTTGTCGCCCGCCACCCGGTGCGTGCCAGCGCCTGCCGTCAACGTGTCGGCACCGAAGCCACCGATCACCCGCTTGGCGCCGTTGCCCAGCGTGATGCGGTCATCACCACCCGCATCCAGCGCGGTGCTGCGCACGCTGGTCCACACGCCGGGCAGCGCGCGCTCGACCTCGGCGTTGTCGCCCAGCGCGGTGTCGCTGCCGTCACCGGCACTCAGCACATCGCCGCCTGCGCCGCCAACCAGCAGGTTGTCGCCCTGGCCTGCGGCCATCTGGTCGGCCGCACCGTCGGTGGTGTCGGTGCTGCGCACCGTCGTCCAGCGTCCGGCATTGTCAAAGCCGACCACACCCTGGTCGCCCAGCAGCACATCGTTGCCGGAACCGGCGGCCAGCGTGTCGGCCCCGCGGCCACCCAGCACCAGGTTGTGGCCATTGCCGGCGTCGATGACGTCATCGGCCCGGCTGGCGCTGGACACCTGAGTGGCCACCTGGGTGCGCACGCCCGCGGCCTCGCTCACCGCCAGCAGCAGCACGCCATCGGCCGTGGGTGTGGTGAGCGCCCAGCCGGCAGTGGCGTCGCCAGTGACCGAGGCCGCGCCGTTCAGCGCGGGCATGGCGTTCAGTGCCTGGCCCAGTGTGGCGGCGCCGGCGGCCAGGTCCAGCAGCGCACTCTGGCTGCCGTCGCCCAGGCGGTAGCTGCCCGCCACGGCCGACAGTTGCAGGCTGGCGGCCTGGGCCGTCAGCGTGGCAGCGCCCAGCGGCAGCAGCGAGAGGCTGTCCACGCCCGCGCCCTGCAGCAGCCAGGTGCCACCGAAGTCGCTGCCACTGCCCACGGTCAGGCCGGCCGCCTGGGCCACGGGCAGGCGCTGCAATGCCTGCGCCAGTTCGAGGGCGGTGACATCGGCGCGCAGCAGCACGGTGGCCTGGCCGTCGGTCAGCGCGAACAGGCCGCTCGCGCCCAGCGTGAGCAGGCCGGCGGCGTAGTCGGCGCTGGCGGCGGCCTCGGCACGCAGCACGCCGGCCGTGGTGGCCTGGGCCACGCTGACCTGGAAGCGCCCGGCCTCGCCGGTGACGGTGATGGCCGCACCAGCCAGGCCGGAGAGCGATTGCAGCGCCGCCAGCACCCCGGCCGCATCGGCCTGCGCGGCCACCCACACGCGCTGGCCGGCGTAGCTCAGCGCGAACGCGGCGCCGTCGTCCACCGCCAGCTCGAAATGGCTGGTCAGCCGCGCGCTGGCCTGCCAGTCCACCTGACCGGCGTCGCCGATCAGCACATCGTCGGCCGCGCCACCGGTGAGGCGGTCATGCCCCGCACCGCCAATCAGCACATTGGCGCCGGCACCGCCGATCAGCGTGTCGTCGCCACCGGCATCCACCTGGGTGGTGCTCACGCGGCGCAGCGCAGCCATGCCGGGCAGCGCGCCGTCCATGCCCAGCACGCCCTGGTCGCCCAGCAGCACCAGGTTGACCTGCGCATCGGTGACAGCCGAGGCGTCGATGCGGTCATTGCCCAGACCGCCCTGCACCACCAGCAGTTGCGCGCCCCCACCGCCCAGCACATTGCCCACGGTGACCGTGTCATCGCCATCGTTGGCATGCAGCGTGGTGACGTCGCCGCGGCGCAGGCTGTCGATGCGGATCACGTCGTTGCCACGGCCGGCCCACAGCGTGATGCCGCGCTGGAAGTCGCCACCGGTGGCGCTGTAGTTCAGCACCGCCGGTGCCAGGCCGGTGATGCGCGCATCGGTGACGGTCACCGCGGTGTCGGCCACGGTGCTGGCGCGGTCGTTCACCATCAGGCGGTTGTGACCGCTGCCGGCGTCGAGGGTCAGTGCGCCGGTCACGGCGTCCAGGGTGGCGTTGGCATACACGCCCTCGGCCGGCTGCAGCACGGGCCCCAGCACGTCGCCGATGGTGCCGGTCACGCGGCTGGCGTCATGGCCCACGCTCACCAGGTCGTCGCCGGCGCCGGTGTCGATGCGGGTGGCGGCCGTGGTGCCCAGCACATCCACGGTGTCGGCCCCGCTGCCCAGCGTGATGGCCAGCGTGGCCATGTCGCGGTAGTCGATGCCGGCCTGGTGGGTGGCCAGGCCCAGCGTCCCCACCAAGGCCGCGGTGTCCAAGGCCTCGATGCCCGCCGTGGCCTGCGCGCCCTGGAACGTGAGGATCAGCCGGTCGCCCAGGCGCAGCACGGCCACGTTGCGGGTGTGCGGCAGGTCGGGGTTGCCGTTGACCGGGTCCAGCAGCGGCTGCAGGCGCGCCAGCACGGCGGCGGCCAGCGCGTCGGGATGCTGGGCGTCGACCGTGATCGCGTCGGTCCAGTGGCCCAGCACCTTCAGGCGGAAGCTGCCGCTGGCCCCCGCCGACAGCTGCAGCGTCTGCACGTTGTTGGGATGGCTGGCCACCGCCGCGCCAGCACGCAGAAGATCGAGGCGCACGCCGGCGCTGGCGTTGCTGTCGGGGGCCGGCGCCAGCGCGTTGGCGTCGCCGGCCATCTGCACCCAGCTGAGCGTGGGGCCGGCCTGGCCGGTCAGCGCACCGGCCATGTCGATGACGAAGCTGCCGGCGCTGCCGCTCACCCGCACCGCGGCGCTCAGGCCCAGCGCCTGGTTCAACGCCAGGGCCAGCGCCGCGGCATCGGCGTCATGCGCCAGCGCGCGGGTGGTCGCATCGACGTGGCGGGTCTGGCCGTCCACCGTGATGTCGCCCTGCAGGCGCAGTTGGAACTGGCCGCTCGCGCCGCTGACCTGCAGCCGCCACTGCGCAGTGGCCGCGCCCATGCCCAGGCCGGTGATCGAATCGGGCGCCACCACCAGCGCGCCGCCTTCGCTGCGCGCGCTGTCGTCCAGCAGCAGGCTGTTGCTGCCGGTGCCGCCCGCCACGCTGAGCAGGCCGCCCAGGGCATCGGCCCGGCCCTGGGCACCGGTGACGCTGACCGTGTCGTCACCGCCGGCCAGGTCGAGCACGGTGTGGCCGCCCAGCGTGCTGACCGTGACCTGGTCATGGCCGTCACCGGTGCGGATCACGGTGCTGCCTGCGTGGGTGGACTGCACGGTGAACTGGTCGTTGCCGGTGCCCAGCTCGATCTGCAGCGACTCGATGTTGCGGTAGCTGATGCCACCCGCCACCACGCGGCCGGCGATCACCGTGTCGGGGCCCATGCCCAGGCCGCTGAGGTGGTCGGCCGTGAGCACGCCCACATCGTCGACCGGACTCAACCCGTTGTGCACGCTGAGCGTGTCCACCTGCTCGGCCTCGCGCACGCCCAGGTTGGGGTTCACGGCCTGGAAGAAGTACGCACTGCCGGCCGCCGGCAGGACGGACCAGGCCTGGTTGAACACCACCGTGTCATAGACCACCGTGGCGTACACGTTGGCCGTGGCCTCCAGGCGGGCGGCCAGCGCACGCAGCATGTCGGTGGCCGAGTAGCCGGCCACTGCGGATTCGGTATAGGTCTGGCCGTTGACGCTCACCCGGTAGCTGCCATCGGCCAGCACGGTGATGGCCGGGCGCGTGACCGGTGCGCCGTCGGTGCGGGCCTTCACCGCGATCTCGGTGCCCAGCAGCGCAGTGGCGTCCAGCAGCGCACCCGCCTGCCGCGTGACCGGATCGACCACGCCGAAGCGGTAGCCGCCGCCGTCGATGCGCGGATCGAAGCCGGGCATCACGCCGCGCAGCGGGTCGACGTAGCTGGCGCCGCTGTCGGTCAGCGTGGCCTGACCCGCCAGGCTGCCTGCGCTGGTGAGCGTGCCGTCGGCCTGCGGGTTGTTGTTCTCGCCCGGCAGCATCAGCGGGTCGCGCAGGTAGCGGTCGATGCTCAGGCGCACGCCGCCGTCGATGGTGATCGGGCCACGCACGGTGTTCACGCGCTGCTGGTCCAGCGTGGCGATGAGCTTCATGTCGCCACCGTCGCGCACCGCGTCGTCGATGCCGAACACGTCCACCTGCTGGGCCGTCTGCCAGTTGGCGCTGGTGAACACCAGCTGCGCCGTGACCGTGCCACCGCCCTGGCTGACGGTCTGGCCCGGCGCGCTGGCGCTGCGCAGCGCCAGTTCGGCGGTGACGGCGCGGCCATCGGCGCGCGTGATGCTGAGCACCCGGCCCTTCACGCTGATGCTGTAGCCGCTGGCGCCGGGCAGCTGGGCAGCCAAGGCCTGGGCGATGCCGGCCAGATCGTCGCCGTAGGCCACGGTGTGCGACAGCAGCTGCGTGTCGGCCGGCGCGGCCGGCGAGGCCACCAGCGTCAGCTGCCACTGCTCGCCCTCGGCTGGCTGGCCACCCAGCTCGACCGTGGTGCTGGCATCCACGCGGGCCAGGCCACTGGCGCCGGCGCTGGCCGTCAGGCTGAACGCCGCGCCATCGGCGCGCGAGACGCTGAGCACGCGGTTGCGGCTGCTGGCCGTGAACCCGGCCTGCGCGATCTGGGCCTGCAGCGCAGCCGACACGCTGGCCAGCGTGTCGCCCGCCAGCACGGCGTACTGGTAGCGCGTGCCGTCCAGGGTGAGCGACCACACCTCGCCCAGCACGGCGCTGCCGCTCAAGGTGAGGCTGCGCGTGGTGGTCACGGCCGCGCTGCCGTCGCTGTGCGGCTGCACCTGCAACGCGGCCACGAAGCGCTGCGGTGCTGCGCCGCCGGCACGGCTGTAGGTCTCGATGGTGAAGGCCGTGCCATCGGCCGACAGGCCGGCATCGGGCAGGCTGAAGTGGCTGAACCGGCTGTCGGACAGGAACAGCGCCCGCAGCTGCGTGACCATCTCGGCGGCGATGCGGCTCAGCGTGTCGTTGGCCACGGTGGTGACGGCAGCCGCCTCGATGCCGTCGATGCGCAGCACCCAGCGCTCGCTGGCAGCCGGGGTGCCGGTCAGCTGCACACGGGCCTGCGGTGTGCCCACCTGCACCTGCACGCCGGCCGCCACCCCCTGGTTGGCCGCGGCGTCGAAGGCCAGCGCGGCGTTGTAGGTGGGCGTGACCTGGGGCGTCACATTGACCACCAACCCCGCGCTGCCCGGGTTGCGGCTCAGGCCCACGGTGTAGAAGTCGTTGACCTCCTGGTAGCTGCCGAAGCGCGCCATGCTGTAGCTGAACTGCATGGCATTGCCGGCCACGGGCTGCGCGCCGAGCAGTTGGTCGAGCGTGTAGGTGTTGGTGGCCGCGTCGTAGGCCATCACGCGGCCACGCTGGCCGGCGGCACTGCCATCGGCCACCGTGAGGTCCATGCCCACCAGGTTCACCGCGCTGGGGTTCACCGCGTGGCGCTGCATCGACACGTTCAGCTGGTAGTTGCTGCCGGCGTAGACACCCTGCACCCGGTCGCTGAACACGCTGTTGTCGGTGTAGTCGACCAGCGAGCCCACCCGGATGGTGTAGGTGCCGGCGCGGGTGAAGTCGAGCTGCACCAGCGGATCGGCGGTGGACTGGCTGCCCGCATCGGGCTGGCCGTCCACGAGCACGCGGTTGTTCTTGTCGGCCGTGTAGCTGGTGGTGGCCGCCGCGGCGTAGGCGGCGTTGGACGACAGCACGTCGAAGGCCTGCGTGCCGGTGATGCGCAGCGTGGGGCTGGCGCTGAACGCGTAGCGGTGGAGCTCACCCGTGCTGTCGTAGGCGTAGCTGCCGCCCTGCACCAGGTCGGCGTGGTCGATGTCCAGCACCACGTAGACATGACCGCCGCCCACATTGACCGTGGGCTGGCGGATGCCCGTGAACCAGCGCCCTGCAGCGCTGCTGGACAGGCTGATGTTGATGCGTGCGGTGTTGCCGGAATCGCGGCTGGCCTGCAGCCGGCCACCGCTTTCGGTGCTGATGCGCTGGGCCAGGGCCTGGGCGATGGCGCCCACGCTCTGGCCAGCCCCAGCCTCGACGGCATAGGTCTGGCCGTGGATCGTGACCGCCCAGCGCTCGCCCAGCGCCGGCGCCTGGCGGGTGTCGAGCACCAGGCTGATCGCGGTGTAGCGTGCGGCGCTGTCGGCCGTGCTGTCGGCCAGGACGGCGCGGCGCTGCTGCGTGGCGGGGTCCACGGCGATCTCGGCACCGTCGGCCTGGGACAGCACCAGTTGCCCCACCGGGCCCGACACCGCCTGGGCCTGGGCGCCGATGGCACTCACCAGCAGGTCGCGAATCCCGTCCAGCGTGCTCGCGCCGGTGGCCGGGTAGGCGATGCCGCCCACGCGAATCTGCCAGTCGTCGGTGTCGCTCTGCCCATTGGCCGTGGCGCCGGTTCCGGTGTCCAGCGTGACCGTCTGCGACCAGTCGATGCGGGCGGTGGCGGTGGTGGACGTGCTGCCGGCCACCGCGGGCGCGCTGTAGCTGCCCACCAGCGCCGGTGTGCTGGTCGCGCCCAGGCGCAGGTCGATCACGCGCTGGCCCAGCGCCAGCACATGGTGATCGGTGCCGAGCGCCGCGTCGAGGCCCGAAGCCAGCGTGCCGGCCAGGCTGCCCAGCGCCAGGCCGCTCACGCCATGCCCGCTGATCGTCGGCGAAACCGGCGTGCCGCCCACGCCCGACGCCAGCGTCCAGGTCTCGCCGTCCATGGCCAGGCTCTCGGTGGCCGCCAGGCGGACCGCCGAGACCGCCAGCGCGTCGGCCGTGGCCAGCGTCAGTGTCAACGCCGTGCCATCGGCGCGGCTGACCCGCAGCACATCGCCCTGAAGGTCGGCGCGCAACGCCTGCGCCTCGGCGCTGCCGGCGGCCAGCGCCGTGTTCAGGTCGCTCACCCAATCGGCCAGCGACTGGCCTGCCGCATGGGCCTGGCGCGCCAGCACGGTGCCGCCGCTGCCCTGCACCAGCACCGACCAGGCCTGCGCGGCGGGCGGCAGTGTCAGCGCGCGCGTCGTGCTGTTGTCGGCCGTGTTGCTGACCGCGGTGGCGCTGAGCGTCAGGCTGCCTGCGCCCTGCACGAAGATCGCCTCGCCCAGCGCCACGGCCTCCACGCCGGTCAGGCCATCGAGCTGACCGGCGAGTTCGGTGGCGATGTCGGCCAGGCTCTGGCTGGCGCTGGTGGCCAGGTAGCTGCGCGTGACCGGCTGGCTGCCATCGTCCAGCGTCACCGACCAGCGCTTGCCGGCCGCCTGCGCGCCCGTCAGCACCAGGGCCTGCCCGGTGGGGCTGCTGGTGGCCACGGTCACGTCCTGGGCGCTGCCGGCCAGGCCGGCACGCACCTGCTCCAGCCGCAGCGAGAAGCTGCCGGCCGACGCGCTCTTGGCGCGCAGTGCCAGCTGGTCGCCGCTGCCCAGCAGGTCGTAGTGCACACGCAGCGCGCTGCCGGTCTGCGGATCGGCAAACAGGGCGCGCAGCTGGTCGGCCACCCATTCGGCCTCGGTGCCGCTGCCCTGGTTGCCTTGCGCGTCCCAGGTGTAGGCCACGACATCGGTCTCGGGGTCGCTGCCGATCTGCGCCTTCAGCGTCCACACGCTGCCCACGGCGGGGGCATTGCCGCCCGGCGCGTCGTCGGCAGTCACGGTCAGCGTGGCCTGCTGGCGGCCCGTCACGTCGGCGCTGGCCGCACTCACGCTGTCGGTGGCCGTGACGGTGACGGTCAAGGCGCCCAGGTGGCTCGGGCTGCCCAGCGTCAGCGTGGTCGCGCCACTGGCGGCGCTGACCGCCACGCGGGCATCGCTCCACCGCGATGCCAGTTCGCGGGTCACGTCGGCCAGGGTCTGGCCGCTGCCCACCGGGGCCGACTTGCTGTCCACCAGACTGCCGCCGCGCAGGACGGTCAGGGTCCAGGTCTGCCCGCTCACCGGCGCGCCGCTGAGCGGCACGCGCTGCACGGCTTCGGGGCGCAGTTCAAAGGCGCCGGCCGCATGCACCACCAGCGCATCACCCAGCACCGCGATGCTGTAGACCTGCGTGGTGTCCTGCGCCACCAGCTGGTTGCGCAGCTGGTTGGCGATGTAGTGCTGCGCGCTCTGGCCCGCCAGGGTCTCGGTGCCCAGCCACTCGTAGGCGGCACGCAGCTCGGTGCCGCTGGTCGGCACCAGCCGCACGGCCGTGACCTGGCCGGCCGTGGGCGTGCCGGTGATGACGAGGTCGTGCAGCACAGGCGTGCTGCCCTGCCCCGAGGCCGGCACCACCAGGCTGAGGCCGGCCCCGCCGGCCTGCTGCACGACCACGCGGGTGTCGACGGCCTGCACACCATAGGCGGCGCTGCCCGACAGCGGCGTGGCCAACTGCTGCGCCAGCGTGCTGGCGATGGCCTGCAGCGTCTCGCTGCCACTGGCCACCCGGTGCCAGGCCTGGGCGATCACGGTGCCGTCGGCCCCCAGCAGGTTCAGCGCCCACAGCTGGCCAGCCGCCGGACTGCCGCTGAGCGTGTACGCATCGGTGGCAAAGGGCTGGCTGGTGGCCAGCGTGATGGTGGTGTAGGCGCCGGTGATCAGCACCTGCGAGCCGACGGCCAGGGCCACGGCGTCGTGGCCGGCGGCGGTGATGGCTTCATTCAGCTTGTCGGCCAGGCCGCTGGCCACCTGGGCCAGCGTGGACTCGCCGGTGGCCACAGGCCGCTGGGCGGTCACGGTCAGGCCGTCGAGCACGGCGGTGATCTGCCACGCCTCGCCTTCTGTCACCGTGCCCTGCAGCGTGGTGGCAGCAGCGGCCACGCCGGTGTCGGTGGCGATGCTGCCGGGGCTGTTGGCGCCGGTGGAAGGCGCCTGGGCCACGCCCACCGAAAGCGTGAAGGCGCGCGCGCGCAGCTGGCTGTCGCCACTGCCCTGGACGGTCAGGCGCAGCAGGCTGGTGTCCTGCGCGTCCACCGCGGCCTGCACATGGTGCGTGGCGGTGTCGGCATTGATCTTGCCGACCAGATCGGCCACCACGGTCGCCACGCTGTCGGTGCGCAGCGCGGTGTGGCTGTAGGGGGTGCCGTTGACCGTCACCGACCACTGCTCGCCGCGCTGCGGCGTGCCGCTGAAATCGACCGTGGCCGCGCTCCAGCGCGCATTGCTGCTGCCGGCCGGCACGCCCGTCAGTGTCAGGCTGCCATCGCGGTTGCTGCCGCTGCGCTGGAACTGCACATCGAAGCCGGCACCGGCCGAGACCTCGATGCGGCTGCCGGTGGCCGTGGCGCTGTACACGCTGCCGTTGCCCAGCTGGCGGATGGCCCGGGCCAGCTCGGTGGCGATGGTCGACAGGCTGTCGCCAGCGACTGTGCGGTAGCTGGCGGTCAGACCACCCAGCACCAGCGACCAGTCCTCGCCCGCCTGCGCGCTGGCGCTGGTGCGCGACAGATCGAGCGCCACGCTGCTGAACGTGACGCTGCCGCTGCTGGCCGAGACCACGCCCGACTTCAGCACCGTGGACGCCGTGACCACCGGCTGCTGCAGGTCGAACCAGAAGCCGTTGGCATCCCGGATCAGCAGCTCGCCGGCAGCCAGCGAGGTGCCGGCCAGCGCGTTGGCCGCCACGGTGTAGCTGAAGGGCACCGTGGCACGCGCGTCGTCCACCAGCGCCTGCAGGCCGGCGGCCACCTGGGACAGGGTGTTCTGCCCGTTCTGCACGGTGTAGCGGTACTCGCGGCCACCGATGGTCAGCGCCCACACATCGCCGGCCACCACGCGGCCGGTGAGCGCCAGGCGGGCGCTGGTGTAGTAGGTGCGAGGGGTCTCGGTGGTGGTGGCGGCCACACTGCCCAGGCCGTCGCGCTCGAGCATGTCCTGCGCCACCGTGATGGTGTAGGTGTCGAAGCGGCCATCCCCGGTGCCCTTGACCAGGGTGTAGGGCGTGCGCGCATCCACCGTGGGCATGCCGGTGGCCACGGCGCCGGCATTGCCCACCTCGGGGTTGCTGTAGGTGAACCACTGCGCCGCGTTGTCCAGGCTCTGGCCGCCAGCCGAGGCCTGGACGGTCTCGGAGGTGGTCGACGCGGCGAGCAGGAAATCGCTGGCCGTGCGCTGCTGCAGCGACACCTGCAGCGTGTAATCGGCGCCCTTGGGCACGCCGTAGGAGCCGCGGTTCAGCCAGGGCAGCTTGTTGCGCACCGACACCGTGTACGTGCCGGCCGTGCCGATGTCGGCCTCCAGGTAGTCGTCGTACCAGGTGGTGCTGCCGCCACCGCCGCTGAGTGCCGGGTTGGCGCTGCCCTGGCCGGTGGCGATGGCGCGGCCGTCGCGGTCCAGCAGCTGAAGCTGCGAGCGCCACAGCACCTTGTCGCCACGCTCGTAGCCGTGGTCGATGTCGAAGGTGACGTGCACAGATCCGCCGCCGTCGGTCAGCATCTTGTCGGTGACGGTGAAACTGTAGAAGTCGATCTCGTCGCTGCCGCTGGCGCGCACGCTCAGGTGCGGCGTGACGACGGGGTAGGCCGCCGCATCGGCATCGAAGAAGTCGGCATCGCGGGCGCGCGACCACTGCGCGAAGTCGAGCGACTGCGCATCCAGGCGGCTGTGGTTGCTGCCATTGCCCACCACCACCGGTGTGCCGAACTGACCGGTGAGCTGGGTGACTTCGGCCGCCGTGGCGGCGGCTGCGCCCAGGGCCGTGCCCACCTGGGCGGCCAGCGCATCGGCCAGCGCGATCAGGCGGGTATCGGCCCCGGTGACGACGCTGAAGCTGTACGTCACCGCGCCGGCCCCCGTGCCGCAGACGACGGTGAGGGTCCAGGTCTCGTTGGCGCTCACGCTGCCGCTGAAGGCCACCTGCGCGTGGGCGGTGTTCAGGTCGGTGACGGTGGTGCGGCCCAGCGGCAGGGTGTCGCCGGCACTGGTGGCGCGCAGCGTGACGCTGGTGATGTCGGTGCTGGCATGCAGGCGCAGCAGCGCGCCGTTGGCCGCCACACCCAGCACGCTGCCGCTGCCCAGCACGGCCGAATCGGTGGGTTCCACCACGTCGGTGCTGCCCCCGGGCTGGGTGACGATGACCTGCTGCGTGTCGTTGTCGTAGAGCGTGGCGTCGAGCGCGGCCACCTGCAGGCCGGCGGCCACACGGTCGTTGGTGGCACCCAGCGTCAGGCCGTGGGACAGGCCATCGAGCGTGAACGCGAAGCGCTGGCCGCTGGCAACCGCCGCGCCCAGGCGCAGCACCAGCGGTGCGGTGAGGCTGGCGCGGCTGTCCAGCGCGACGCCGGCCAGCGCGCTGGCGCTGAAGGCGCGGGTGTCGCCGGCCTGGCGGGCGATGACCAGCTGGCCCGGCGTGCTGTCGTCCACCGTGAAGTTGCCGGCCAGGTCGGCCAGCACCTGGGCACGCAGGTTGGCCAGCACATCGGCCGCGGTGGTGGCCAGGAAGGCGGCCTGCGTGTCGGCCGTCACGGCGTGCACGATGCGGGCGAAGTGCTGGCCCTCGATGGCGCTGTCGTCCGCCGCGCTGACGGTCACCGTCTGCGGCAGGAACCAGTTGCCGGCATCGAACTGCAGCGGCGCGCCGCCGAGGCTCAGCTGCTGATCGCCCAGCTGCAGCGCGCTGACCGTCACCGTGCCGACGGGTGCGCGCGTGAGCACCACCTGGTAGGTGCCGGCTGCGCCGCCTTCCACCGCCACCAGGCCGTCGGCCGGACCGGCCACCAGCACCGACGGGGTGTCGTCGTCCACCAGCTGCACCGCCACGCCGGCCACGTTGACGCCGTCATAGGCGCCGCCGTCGTTGCCCGCCGCGCCCTGGCGCACCTGGTGCTGGATGGTCAGCGTGCGCAGGCCCTCGGGCAGCGTGTCCTGTGCGGCGCTGACGGTCACGGTCTGCGGCCGGAACCAGTTGGTGCGGTCGAACACCAGGGTCACGCCCTGGGTGTTGGGGGTGGTCAGGCCGTTCACGCCATTGGGATCGGCCAGCTGCAGCGCCAGGCCCTGGCCGCCGGCGCGCGCCTCGGCCTCGCGCACGGCGGGCGGCACGGCGGTGACGTACACCGTGTCTTCCGGCGGCCGCGTCAGCACCACGGTGTAGGTGGCCAGCACCAGGCCGGTGTAGGCATGGGCGCTGTCCTCGAACACGCGCAGCAGCTGGGCCACCGGGCTGACCATCACGCCCGCGGTGTCGCCGTCGTAGACATTGACCGACACATCCGGCACCGGCGTCGTGCCGGCGTCCATGCCCACCAGGCCGCTCTGGCCGCGGCCGTCGTTGGCCACCACGGCCACGTTGGCACCGTCGGCGCTGCCACCCACGTCGAAGCTGTCGCTGCCCAGACCGCCCAGCAGCGTGAGCTGCACGTCGGCACTGGTGCTGGCGATGGTGAAGCGGTCGTTGCCCTCCAGCGCATCGACCACCACCTTCTCGACCCCGGCATAGCGCGCATACACGCCGGCGCCGTAGACGCCATGATCGGTGACCACGAAGTCGTCGCCGAACTCGGTGCCCAGCACGGTGATCTGGTCGAAACCGTCGCCGCCTTCCACGGTCACCGGCGCGTTCACCGTGTAGCGCACGGTGTCGGCGCCCAGGCCGCCGTTGATGCGCGTGAACGGCGCGTTGGGATCGTTGGGGTCCACGCGCACGAAGGCGCGCACCAGGAAGGTGTCGTCGTCCTCGTCGCCGCTGAGGGTCAGGTCGCGCAGGTTGTGATAGACGACGAAGCTGTCGTCACCGGTGCCACCGTACAGCGTGCTGGCCACACTGATGCCGTTGCTGAGGTAGCCCTGCGTGGTGGGCGTGGTGTCGATGAAGTCGCCCACCGCCAGGCCGGCGCTGGCATCGCGCGGCGACTGGAACAGCTGGCCGATCTGGAAGCTGTCGTTGCCGGCCTCGCCGTAGAGGGTGGTGACCAGGCTGTTGTCGTCGAGAACGAAGCTGTCGTCGCCGTCGCGCCCGTACACGGTGAGGCCCCCGCTCAGCGTGGCCGCGTAGTTCAGGCGTTCGGTGACGGTGCGGCCGTCGCTGCCGATGGCCATCACGGCGTTCTTGCGGAAGAACAGGGTGTCGGCGCGGTCGGTGCCGTAGACCTTCAGCGCGTCGACGCCGCTGGCCGGGTTGGGCGCCGCGTCGTCCACGTCGATCACCGAGCTGCCGCTGCCGGCCAGGGCCACGCGGTACTCGTCGCTGCCGTCCTGACCCTGCAGCGTGAGCAAGGCGCCGATGCCGTTGCGGTGGGTCTGCGTCAGGCCGTCGGCCTTGAAGCCGATGTTGAACTGGTCGTTGCCCAGGCCGCCCTGCAGCGTGGTGAGGCCGGCGAGCGTGTCGACGCTGAGCACGTCGTCGCCGGCGCCGGCGTCCACCCGGGTGACGCCGGCATGGGTGCTGCCGATGAACAGCCGGTCAGCCTGCGTGCCCAGCGTCAGGTTCAGCGTCTCGAACTGGCCGTAGGTGATGCCTGCGCCGGCCATGCCCAGGCCGCTGACCACGCTGGCCCCCAGCGCGCTGCTGTGCGCCTGCGTGGCCGCACCGTCGTCCAGCGTGAGGGTGTCGTTGCCCGTGCCGGCGGCGAGGGTCACGCGGCTGCGGATCTCGGCCAGCTGCCGGCCCTGCCCGACGCTGAAGGCATCGTTGCCCTGGCGGCTGGTGATGCTGACCGGTGTGGCCGCGTGGGTGGACAGCACCCGCACCGTGTTGTCGGCCTGACCCAGGCCGATGTTCAGCTGCTCGAGGCCCTGGTACTCGATGGCCACCGTGCTGAGGCCGGCCACCGTGGCCTGGGTGACCGTGAGGGTCTGCGCCACGCGGTCGCCCGCGGCGTCCAGGCTCAGGCTGTCGCCGCTGCCGGTGCCGCCGTCCACCTGCAGCAGCGCGGTGATGCCGGTGACGGTGCCCTGGTTGTCGGTGAACGGCACGGTGGCCGTGCCCACGCGCACCGCATCACTGCCGCTGCCGGTGGCCACGCGGGTGCGGCTGGCGATGGTTTCCACCGTCACGGTGTCGGCGCCACCGTCGGTGTTGACATCGACCGTGGTGCTGGCCAGCGTGCTGCGCACGGTGATGACGTCGGCCTGCGCACCGGTGTTCAGCGTGATCTGCTCCAGGGCCGCGTAGGCGATGGCGCCCTGGTTCAGCCCGGTCAACGTGGTGGCGGTCAGGCTCAGCGTGGCCGCGCCGTTGACGGTGTTGACGACCAGCGCGTCGGTGCCGGCATCGGCCACGGTGCGCTGCAGCTGGAAGGGCCGCGTGCCCACGGCCAGCTGCTGGCGGTAGACGGTCAGCGTGGCCGGCGTGTTGGTGGCCGTGGCATACAGCGCGGTGCCGGCCGCCGTGCCGTGGTCGGCCACGCGCGCCACCGGCGTGGTGTTGCGTGCCAGCACCTCCAGGCCATTGCTGTCGTAGTAGACCAGCGGTGCGCCATTGCTGCTGGTGGCGGCATACAGGCGGTTGACGGTGCGCGCGGTGGTGGCCTGGCCCAGCTCGTTCAGGTACAGCGGTACCAGCGCGGTACCGGCCGGGGCCTGGCGCGTCACCACCACCGAGGCATTGGCCAGGTTGGTGGTGGCGAAGCCGTTGGCGTCGCGGTAGAGCGTGCCGCCGCCGGACACGATGGCCTCGCGGTGGCCGCTGGCCTCCAGCGTGCGCACGCCCTCGTCGTCGAGGTAGACCGGGTCGTCGGCGAACACGATGGCCTGTCGCACGCCGCTGCCGGTCTGCGCCACGCCGCTGGCCGAGATGTACAGCGGGTTGCCCGCCCCGTCGGTGCGCTGGAAGCCCACGCGGCCGGTCTGGCGCGCCGGGTCGGAGGAGGCCACGGTGGTCGGGTTGCCGTTGGCATCGAGGTAGATGCTCACCGGCACCGGGCGGCTGCCAAAGCCCAGGTAGATCGAGCCGGGCTCATAGACGATGCTCACCAGGCCGTCGGGGTGCACGAACAGCCAGTTGTCACGCCCGAAGAACCAGGTCACCAGGTTCAGGTCGCTCAGGCTCATCACCGCCGGCCGCACGCCGGCGAAGGGGTCATCGGTCACCACCCACTCACCGGCCAGGTTGCGGTGCTTGTACAGCGGCGTGCCGGCGCGGTAGTCCTTGTGCGTGTCGAGGAAGCTCTGGTAGGCCACGGCCGTGCCGGCATCGCCCGCACGGAACACCTCGCCGGCGATGCGCTCGGTGTTGAGCTCCAGCTGCCCCACGCTGTTGACCCGCAGGTACAGCGGCACCGCCTGCGGGTGGTTGAAGTCCACCACCAGCGTGTAGCCGGCGCGGATGGCCGTGGTGCTGATGGTGCCGTCCGGGTAGCGGTAGTAGCCCCACAGCTGCACGCCGGTGAGCTGCGTGCCGGTGGTGGCCAGCGGCACGGCCACGGCACGGTGGCCGTTGCCGTCGATGTAGAGCGCCTGCGTCTGGCCGCTGGCCGGGGCCAGCACGCTCACCTGGGTGATCAGGCTGCCCTCGGCCCAGTTGCTGATCTGGCCGCTGCTGTTGCGGTACAGCGGCATCGGCAGGCCGTTACCCTGCACCACGGCCACGGCCTGGTGGCCGGTGTCGCGCGTGGTCAGGCGGCCTTGGCTGTCCAGGAACAGCGCCGAGCCGCCGGCCTGGTCGATGACGAACAGCGGCTTGCCGGTGTTGGTGGTGACGCGGTTGCCCAGCGCGTCCTCGTACAGCGCGCGGCCGCTGGCATCGGTCATCGCGCGGCCGCGCAGCTGGAAGCCGGTTTCCTGGTAGCCGGTGGCCGGCTCGCCGCGGCGCTGGATCACGTCCTCGGCCGGCAGGCCGCTGACCGGGTCGAGCGCCACGCTGTACACGTCCAGGTAGCGGTTGACGCGGGCGTTGGCGCCGATCTGGTCGCGCAGGGCCGCGGC
The DNA here is from genome assembly GCF_038066595.1 of Pseudaquabacterium inlustre. Lineage (NCBI taxonomy): Bacteria > Pseudomonadati > Pseudomonadota > Betaproteobacteria > Burkholderiales > Sphaerotilaceae > Pseudaquabacterium > Pseudaquabacterium inlustre. The sequence goes on along the minus strand of NZ_JBBUTH010000010.1, from coordinate 454,900 downwards.
AATGGTCTGCAGCGTGTCGCTGGACGTGGCCGTGTGGCTGTAGGTGCTGCCGTTGAAGCTGATGCGCCAGGCCGCGCCGGCCACCACCGTGCCGCTCAACTGGAACTGACGGAAATCCATCATCGGATCGCCGCTGACCGTGGCCGCGCTGTCGTAGCCGCGCAGCACCGAGGCGGTGAAGGCGCGGCCATCGCGCCGGGTGATGCTGATGCGGCCGCCACTGGCCGCCGCCACCGCGTACACGCTGGCATCGGCCCGCGTGGCCAGCGCGGCGGCCACGCTGTCCAGCGTGTCGGCATTGTTGGCGGTGTAGCCGATGTCCACGCCATCGAGCAGCAGCGCCCAGCGCTCGCCCTGCGCGCTGCCGCTCAGCGTCACCGTGGCCTGCTGCCAGTACACATCCACCGGAGTCGCCAGCGCCAGGATGTTGGTGCTGGTGCTCACGCCGCTCAGGCTGCCCAGCACCGTGACGAAGGCCGTGCGGCTGGCCGACAGGATCGGCGCGTTACTCTGCGGCGCCGGGTTGGCCTGCGTGCCGCCGGCACTGTTGATCACCACGCTGGGCGCCGCGGCGATGATGGGATCGTGGAAGGCAGCGTCGTAGGTGATGGCCTGCGACTGCTCGAAGAGCTCGTCGTTGCCCAGCACGGTGAGCTGGCTGGCGATCAGGCCGGCCGTGCCCTGGTCGGCATTCACCGTCACGGTGTCGGAGCCGGCACCGCCCATCACCGTGGTGGGGCCGGGCAGCGCGGTGATGGTGACGCGGTCGTCGCCGGCGCCCAGCGACACGCGCGTGGTGACGGTCTTGCCGGCGATCGGGCTGGCGCTGATCGTCACCTGGTCGTTGCCGGCGCCCAGCAGCAGATCGAAGGCCTCGATGTTCTGGAACAGCACGCCATCGTAGGCCGTGCCGTTGACCGTGCCGCTGCCCAGGCCCAGGCCACGCAGGTTCAGGTAGGTGGTGACCACGGTGCTGCCGGCCGAGTCGGTCTTGCTCTCGTCCACGTTGAGCAGCGTGCCGATCAGGTCGGTGCCGGCGCCCTGGTCATGCACCAGCACGCGGTCGAGGTTGGTCTGCGTGTCCTCGCCGCCGTCGATGATCAGCCGGCCACGCACGCCCTTCAGGTCATTGACCGCCGGCAGCTTCAGCGCGAACGCGGACGGGTCCACCGTCACCTTGGGCGGCGTGACCAGGCGCGGCTCGGGCCAGACCTCGGAGCCCACCTCGATGGACATGCGGGGCATGTCGAAGGAGTAGCCGATCCACGGATCCCAGCGCCACCAGTGGCCCCAGCCGAAGGACCAGCGCGAGGTGGCGGTGGCGTAGTTCAGGATGCCGTCCAGGCCGCTGCCATAGGTCGGGTCGCTGTACTTGATGTCGACGTAGCGGTAGGTCTGCTTCAGGCTGCGGAACCAGCTGTTGACCTCCAACGTGACCAGGGCGCGCACATAGGCATCCACCACGCCCTGGTTGCCGAACACGTGCACGAAGTTCCACAGCGAGCGGTCGCCCCACCAGCCGATGCTGAAGTACTGGCGCCAGGGATCGAAGCTGACGCTGCTGTAGACGATGGACGGCGGGTCCTGCACGCGGATGGCCGGTGGCTGGTAGCTGTAGGCCGGCGGATCGTTGAACAGCACCGGGTGGTCGCCGGCCAGGTGGATGGTGTCGTTGCCGGTGCCACCGCGCACCGTGACCATCAGCGACGCGGGCGAGGACAGCACGTAGATGCTGTCCTCGCCGGCGGCGCCGTTGACCTCGAGCTTCTCGATGCCGGTGAAGGCCACGATGCGGCCGGCCCCGGCCACGAAGCGGTCGGTGATGATGAAGTTGTCGCCCACCGCCGTGCCGTTGACCACCAGCGTGTCCACGCCGGTGCCGCCGTAGATCTGCACCGGCGCGTTCTGCAGGTACTGGTAACGGTTGCTGCCACCGCCACCGAACAGCCGCGCCAGGTTGGTGATCGAGCCGGGGTCGTCGGGGTTCTGGTTCAGCACCAGGAAGGTGTTGACGACGAAGGTGTCGTCGTCGGCCTCGCCGAACAGCGACAGCGCGGCGGCGTTGTGGTCGACCTGGAAGTAGTCGTCACCCGCGCCGCCGTAGAAGTACGCCGCTGCCGAGACGCCGTTGCTCAGGTGGTTGAGGTCGACCACCGGCACGCCGGCCGGGTTGTCGATGGTGCCGTTGCCGCGGTCGGGCACCTGCTCGACCATGCCGATGGTGACGCTGTCGTTGCCCGAGCCGGTCTCGACGATGGTCTGCACCGCCGTGTCGCGCGCGGTGACGGTGTCGTCGCCGGCGCCGGTGCGCACGGTCAGGCGCTCGGCGTTCTGGAAGCTCAGGGCCTCGCCGGCGCTGCCCGGGCCGCGCACCAGGGCCACCAGTTGCGCGGCGACGATGGCATCGGTGTCGCCGGCCACGGCGGTGTAGGCATAGGTGATGCCGCCCAGCACCACGGCATAGCTGCGGCCGGCCGTCACCTGGCCGGTGGCGGCATCGTCGGCGGTGATGCGGAAGCTGGCCGTGCTGCCGGCAACGCTCAGTCGGCTGGCGGTCACGTCCACGCGGTCGAGCACCAGCCGTGCATCGCCGGCCAGCGCGCCCGCACCGGTGATGGTGACCGTGGTGTAGATGTCGGCCGCCTGGCTGGGCCGCGGCAGGATGGACGAGGACGTGGCACTCAGCCGGTACGGGAAGCTGGGGTCGACCAGGCTGCCCGAGAACACCTGGCCCACGCTGTTGCTGGCGTCCAGCGTGAACTGGTCGCGCCCGGCCGTGCCCAGCACCACCACGTCGTCCCAGCCTGCCGTGCCACCACTGTCGGCGATGGTGTAGCGCGCCTGCGTGCCCTTCAGCGCCACCAGGTACAGCTCGGTGCCGGTGCCGGTGCCGTTGTCCAGCGTGACGGCGCCGCGCCAGTCGCTCACCGTGCGCTGCACGCCGGCCACGGTGATCAGGCCGTCGGTGTCGTTGACGGCCAGGATGTTGTCGCTGTCGCCACCCAGCAGCACGGCCTGCTCGAAGATCTCCTGCCCGTTGCGCGCATCGACCAGGCTTTCCACCTCGGCGCCGCTGGCGTAGCGGTCGCCCTGGTCGGTGATGCCGTAGAGGATGGGCTCGGGGCCGGCGTCCTCGGCGGTGAGTTCCGAGCGCGTGTCGGCGTTGATCAGCCCCGCCAGGGCCAGCAGCACCTGCGCCATGCTCAAGGCATCGCCGTTGCTGCCGGCGGTGTAGCTGTAGGTGGCGCTGAAGCGCTGGCCCGCGGCATCCAGGCTGGAGACGGTGACGGCCCACACCTGGCCGGCCTGCACGCGGGCGCCACTGAAGGCCAGGCCCAGCTGCTGGAACTGGCCATTGCTGCCCACCACCGGCTGCTGCACCACCGTGACGCCCGCACCGGCCGGCGCCGCCACGCTGACCACCGGCGCCTGCGCGTTCAGGCGCCCGTCACGCAGCGTCAGCGAGCCGTCCTGCGCCTGCGCCGCCAGGTTGGCGGCCTGTTCGGCGGCGTGGTCGGGGCGGAAGAACGTGCCGCCGCTGTTGCCGGTGACGGTGCCGTTGACGTACAGGTTGCCGAACAGCGACTGGTCGCGGTCGAACGTTTCGCGCAGCGTGTCGGTGCCGCCGGCGTCGAAGAACAGGTCGACGCCCGCGCCGCCGGTCAGCGTGTCGTTGCCCTGGCCGCCATCGATCACGTCGGCATAGTCGGAGCCGGTGAGGGTGTCGTCGCCCGCCTCGCCCTGCAGCTGCAGCGCCAGCAGGTCCTCGCGCAGCGCGCTGGCGTTGAGCGTGTCGTTGCCGGCGCCGGCCAGGATGGTCAGCCGGTCGGCCGTGCCGAACTGCGGCTCATTGCCGTTGAGCGCCAGGCTGCGCGTGCTGCGCGTGGTGTTGAGCAGCGTGAACTGCGGGCCGCCGGTCTGCTGCACGCTCACATCGCCGTTGCTGCTGGACAGCGTGAACGCATCACCATCGGCCGCATGGTCGCCGATCACCGTGGACTGGCCGCCGTACAGCGTGATGCGGTCGTCGGCCCCGTCGCTGCCCACGTTGGGCACCTCCACCGTGGTGGTGGACGGCACCTCGTAGCCCTTGGTCAGCGCCAGCGCGAAGGGGCCGGCCGCAGCGTCCACCACGCGCACCGTCACCACAGCGCCGCTGCCCGCGGCCTCGTAGCGCGCATCGGCATTGATGCGGCTGCGCAGCGCGGTGGCGATGCTGTCCAGGCTGGCGCCGGCGGCGGCCTGCACCTCGAAATCGGTATCGCCGATGCTGATGCGCCAGGTGGACGGCACATCGGCCGGCGCCGCGCCGGTCAGCGTGGCGGTGGCCGTGCCCTGCCAGAACTGCTGGAACACCTCCAGCGGGCTGCGCTGGATCTGCGCCTTGCCCGACTCGTCGCTGTCGGCAGCGGCGCTCTCGAACACCGTGGTGTCGGTGACGAAGAAGCTGCGCCCGCCGCCCGCGGCAGTGACGGTGAGGCTGGCGCCATCGGCCTCGGCATGGAAGCGCGCATCGGTGTTGATGCGCGCGGCCAGGGCCGTGGCCAGCTCGGCCAGCGTGGTGTTGCTGCGCGTGCCGGCGTCCACCGCGAACACCGTGCCGTCCAGCGCCACCTGCCAGCGGTTGCCGGCCACCACCTCGCCGCTCAGGGTCAGCAGCGTGGCCTGCTCGGTGCGGGCGCCGCGGTCCTCGTTGCCGCTGATGCTGCCGGCGGCGATGCGCAGGCTGCCATTGGCATCGGTGGCCGGCTTCATCACCGGCACCACGCTGACCACGCCGTTGGCATCGGTGACTTCCTGCGTCACCACCTGCTCGACCCGCGTGCTGCCGCTGGCCACGCCGGCGTCGATCTGCACGCTGGCCACCAGCGTGCCCTTCAGGTCGTTCACCGTCACGGCATCGGCGCCCGCGCCAGCGTCGACCTCGATGCGCTCGATGCCGGTGCCCAGCAGCGACAAGCCGTTGACCAGCACCTGCACGCCGTTGGCCGCGCGGGCCAGGCGCTCGCCGCTGGCCGCATCGGTGACGCTGGTGCTGGCGGCCACGGCCGAGACGGTCAGCGCATCGGCGCCGCCGCTGGCGGTGACGGCCAGCGTGTCGATGCCGGCGCTGGCGTCGGCATCGCCTTCGATGAAGCCGTCGGCGCCCTCGCCCACGGCCCACACGATGCGGTCGGCACCGGCGCCGCCGCTGACCAGGTCGATGCCGGCGCCACCCACCAGCACATCGTTGCCGGCGCCGCCGATCAGGCGGTCGTCACCGGCTTCGCCATACAGGCGGTCGATGCCGGTGCCGCCGTCGAGCCGGTCATTGCCGATGCCGCCGTAGGCCAGGTCATCACCGGCCTCACCCTGCACGGTGTCGTTGCCGTCGTTGCCATACAGCCGGTCGTCACCGTCGCCGCCGCGCAGCGTGTCGTTGCCCACACCGCCGTCCAGCGTGTCGTTGCCGCCGCCGCCCACCAGGGTGTCGTCGCCCTTCTGGCCCAGCAGCGTGTCGTTGCCGGCGCCACCGTCGAGCAGGTCAGCCAGGTCGCTGCCCACCAGGCTGTCGTTGCCGTCATCGCCGTACAGCTGCCGCACCCGGTTGCCGGCATCGGCGCTGACCAGGATGCGGTCGTTGCCGGCGCCGCCGTGCAGCACCACGTCCACCGCCGAGCCGATGCTGCCGTCGACGATGATCTCGTCGTCGTAGACCGTGCCGTCCGAGACGATGCGGCTGACATCCGACAGGCGGAAGTAGTTCTTGGCGCCGCGCGCACCCACCTGGATGTAGCGCTCGTTGGCGCCGCCCGCACCGGTGGGCAGCGCGATCTCGGTGACCAGGAAGCGCTCGCCGGTGATGTCGTCGCCCTTGGTCTGCGGCGTCATGTCCAGGTGCAGCACGCCGTTGCTCAGCGTGGCCAGCACCGGCACGTCGTCGGGGCAGCTGAAGCTGAAGTCGTACAGCACCGCGGTGAAGAAGGTCTTGCGCGCGCTGAAGATCGTGATCTTGCCGAAGAAGCCCAGGTCCACACCGACCCAGAAGTACGCATCCAGGCCGACCGAGATGTCGCCGTAGATGTTGAAGATGCACTCGGGGTCGTTGAGCAGCTCGTCGAGGTAGATCTTGCCGTCGTAGACCGGCGCGATCGCGTAGCCCTTCTTCGGATCGTTGTTGATGTAGATGCCGGTGCCGGCATTGGGGTCGTCGGCCAGGTCGAAGTTGACCTGCGCCTTGATGTAGCCCTCGACACCCACCTCGATCAGGCCACCGATGCCCACGCTGGCGCCGGCGGTGATCTTGGCCACCAGCGTGGCCTCGGGCGCGTCGTTGCGCGTGCCCTCGAGGCCATGGTCGTCGAGGAAGAAGCCGTGCGTGAAGATCAGCGGGATGTCGGCCGGCTTGTAGCCCCCGCTCTGGAACTCGAGGAAGCCGCGCGTGCTCAGGCCCACGGTGATGTGCGTGGTGGCGCGGATCTCGCCGCCCAGCTTGGCGTTCAGGCCCGGGAAGATCGGGAACACCTGCTGGTAGATGAACTGCAGGTCCAGCGACGGCAGGTCGTACTTGAAGAGCGTGACCTCCTTGCCCATCAGCAGGCCGAACAGCTCCTTCGGGCTGGTCAGCAGCGGGAACTGCCACGAGCCCGGCGTGGTGCCCACCTTGCCCACCACGGTCTTGGCCTGCGCCTGGCTGACCTGGCCGCTCACATTCAGCGTATCGGGCGTGCTGGAGGGCACGGCTTCCGGGTTGGCCTTGTTGCGTGCATCGCCGCCGACCACGAAGGTGCCGAAGCGGATCAGCAGCGGCTCGCCCGGATTGGCCGAGATGAAGTCGTCCACCGCCTTGATCAGGTTGATCACCTCGACGATGGCGCGCACCGCCTTCACCACCGAGGCGTACTTGGTCTGGCCCAGGATGGTGCCGGCGATGTCGAGCAACGAGGTCTGCTTGGAACCCAGCTGCTTGAGCAGCGGGATCTCGGCCGTGAGCATGGCCGCCAGCGGCTCCAGCGGCTCGGTGATGTTGTGCACCTGCTCGACGATCGGTGCCATGAAGCCGGTGATGAACTCGCCCAGGTTCAGCGCCACATCCTCGAACACGATCTGCGGCGTGCCGCCGAACGAGAACGAGCTGCCGCCGGTGCCCAGCGTGGCCTTCACGAAGCTCTGGTCGTAGCGCAGCGTGGTGGTGAGGCTGGGGAAGTCGAAGGTGTGGCCGCCACCCACGTCGATGGACGGCATGCTCAGCTTGGCCGCCAGGTCCACATCGGCCACGGCGGTGAGCTCGGCGGTGATGCCCAGCGTCTCGACCACCGGGTTGCCCAGGAAGGCGGGCTTGAACACCGTGTAGCGGCCGTTGCCGCCGCTGTCGGTCAGGTCGACCGTGAACTGGCCGTACAGGCCGCTGGGCCGGCCGTCGTCCACGTCCTTGAGCTGGCCATCCAGGAAGATGACATGGGCGTTGAGCTGCGCGCCCGCCGACACCGTGGCCGACAGGTCCAGCTGCAGTTCCTGCCCGCCGGCGGTGACGCCACCGGTGTCGAGGAAGAAACCGTCGGCCTTGGACACGCCGAAGCCCAGGCCCATCACGTAGTTGAAGCGCAGGTCGATGGTGTCGTTGGGCCCGGTGCTCAGCGCGAAGCCGGGAATGGCCGCGGCGAAGTCGATCGGGATCGACACCGCGTCCTTCAGCGGGTTGTATTCCAGCGTCTCGACGATGCCGTCCTGGTCGTCGGGGAAGATGTACTTCAGCAGGCTGTCGCCCAGCGTGACGTTGAAGCGCAGGCCGCTGCCATCCAGCACCAGTTGCACGTCGTCGGCCGTCTGCACCGAGCGCAGCTTGGGCGCGCCGGTGGCGCTGTCGTAGACCGGCTGGCCCTCGGCATCGAGCAGCGGCACGCGCAGCACGTCCAGGCCGGCCGCGCCCAGCGTGCGGTAAAGCTCGCCGCGGATCTGGTCGAGCACCAGTTCGGCCACGGTGACGTCGTTGGCCGGGTCGGCGTCGGCGTTCTTCGCCGCCGCACCCGCCAGGAAGGCGCCCAGGCTGCCGCTGGTGTAGCGCGCGGTGGACAGCACGTCGGTGCCCCCCTGGCCGCTGGCCACGCCCAGCAAGCTGTTGCGCAGGCTGTCGACGAAGTTGGCGCTGTCCTTGAGCTTGTCGCCGATCAGTGGCAACGCCAGCGAGGCGAACCGGCTCTGCAGCCCGGCCTTGATGCCGCTGAACATGCCATCCAGACCCTGCAGCAGCGTGGCGGGGTCGTTGAGCAGCGCGAACACGTCGATCGACGGCAGCAGCGACGGCACCACATGACTCAGCTTCGTGCTGATGCCGGTGCCCAGCGTGGCGTCGATCTGGCCGGCCAGGTGCAGCACGTTGTCGCCCAGGCCGTCGTGGTTCAGGTCGCGCGTGGTGCCGCCCACCGGCAAGGCCGTCGACGGGAAGTACAGCGGCAGGTCGGCCTGCGCCTGGCCGCGGAAGTACACATCCACCGCGCTGGCGCCCAGATCGGTGATGTCGTAGCGGCCGTCGCCCCCGGCGGCCTTGAGCGTGGCGCCGGCGGCCAGCGTGAGGCTGGCGCTGCCGTCCTGCACGAACAGGCCCACCTCGCCGATCAGCGGCACGTCGATCGCGGCCTTGAAGTCCAGCGGCGTGGTGTTGCGCAGGTCCAGCCGCAGGCGCAGGCCGGAGTCGTCGGTGACGAAGGCCAGCGGCTGGGTCACGTCGCGCAGGTCGAAGCCGGCGCCGAAGACCAGCGAGGCGCTGGCGTCCAGCGCCAGCGTGCCGCCGCTTTCCACGCGCAGGCCCAGCGTGTCGGACACCGCGGCCAGCGTCGGGTCGAGCTCGGCCAGGTTCAGGTCGATCGGCAGCTGGGCGCGGTAGTCCAGCCCCAGGTCCAGCCCCATCGTGAAGGTGGAGTCGGCGTAGCGCAGCGTGAACGGCTGGTCGCTGGCCAGGCCCAGCGGCTTGAACAGCGCCACCAGCTCGGCATTGACCTTGGCTTCCAGCTCGGTAAGGTCGCGCGCGGTGGCCACGGCCTGCTGGAAGACCTGGTGCAGCTGGGTGATGAAGTCGACCCCGCCGTTGCCGAACAGCTCGGCCGCGCTCTTGCCGATGAAGGGCAGCTTGGCATAGAGCTGGCCGTCGGCGTCCTGGCCGGCGCGCACCAGCTGGAAGCTCAGGCCGGCCGTGGTGCTGGCCAGCATCTTCGCGTCGTGGCTGTTGCCGGCCAGCTGCAGGAAGGTGACGTCCCAGCCGCTGACATCGCCGCTGACGGCCGGATCGGCCGCGTGCCAGGCCACCTCCACCGTGCGCAGCGGCGACAGCGCCTGCAGCGCATCGCGGATGCGCGTGGCGGTGGTGGCGGTGTCGGCGCCCACGGCGATGGTGCCGGTCTCCAGGCCGTCGTACAGCAGCGTGAAGCTGCCCTGGCTGTTGAACACGATGCGCTGGATCTCGGACTGCGGCGCATGGCCCACCAGGCTGTCCAGGCCCTGCTCGATGGCGTTCAGGATGGCGTCCAGCGACAGCCCCTTGAACGTGAACATGTCGCCCAGGTTGCCGCTCACCTTCAGCCCGGTGCCGATGCGCGCGAAGAACTGCGCGATGCTGGTGGGCGGCGTCTGGTTGGCGCTGATGGCCGACAGCACCACCGGCGTCGCGTTGTCACCCAGCAGCGCACCGGTGGGCTGCAGCGGCAGGATCACGTCGAAGCTGCTGTTGCCGGTGAGCTGCGGCAGGCCGGGCGCCAGGTCGGCCACGGTCTTGTGGCGGGCCGCGGCATCGGTCAGGTCGGCGGTGCTCAGGCGGCCGGCCGCAGTGAGCTGCAGGCCCAGGTTGGCGCCCAGCACGGCATCCTCGACGCCCAGACCCACCGGGCCGAGGGCCACGCCCAGGTCGAAGGTGGGGCGCATCTGGCCGCCCACCACGCTGCTGGCGATGTCCTCGGCCACGGTCACGGTGGTCAGGCCGGTCAGCGCGTCGTAACGGGCCGACTTGACCGTGTAGTAGGCGTCGTTGCCGTTGCTGCCCGAGACATACACCTTCTGCCCGGCCGCCAGCGCCACCGACCACTTGGCCGGGTCGGCGGCGTTCACGGTGGTCAGGTCGCCCTGCACCAGGAAGCGGTCGCCGCGCGCCTCCAGGCCGGTGATGGCATAGAGGCGGTCGGCCGCGCCGTCGCTGCCCTGCAGCAGCACCTGGCCGCGCGCGGCCGGCGTGGTGCTGCCCAGTGCCTCGGCCACCACCAGCCGCGTCTGCCCGCCGCTGAAGGACGCGCTGATCACGGTGTAGGTGGCATCGTTCACCGCGCCGGTGGAGCCGGTGATGGCGAAGGTCTCGCCGGCCGTGAAGTCGGCGCTGCGGTCGCCCAACGCCGCATCCAGCAGCACGGTGTGCCCGCCCTGGCTGACGCCCGCCACCGCGGCCGGCTTGTCGCCCACGTCCACCTGGGCCGACAGCGTGGGGTCGGTGACGTAGAAGGCGCCGGTCTGCGCGTCCAGGCCGAAGGTGAAACGCAGCTCGATGTTGCCCGACACCTTGAGCTGCGAGGCGTCACCGGTGACCTTCAGGCCCAGCGCGCTGGCCACCGATGAGGCGATGTCGCCCAGCGCGCTGCCGGGCAGCTTCAGTGTGGCCAGGTCCAGCGCGCTGACCGCGAAGCCCGGGATCTGGATGCGGCCGATGAATTCCTTGGGGTTGCTGGACGGCGACGCGAAGACATGCACGCCATCGATCAGGTCGGTGGTGGACACCTGGGCGCGGTTGGCGAACACGCGACCGATCTGCGCCTCGATCTGCGCGGCCACCTGCTGCGCGATGTCCTGCCCGATCGTGGGCGTGTAGCCCAGCACCTGGCCCACGGTCTTGCCGATGAACGGGATCTCGGGGCTCAGCAGGCTGTCGATCTTGTCGCCAAAGCCGCTGACCCAGCCCGAGAAGGCGGTGAGGCCGTCGCTCAGCGCGGTCTGGTCGGAGGCGGCGCCGGCCACCAACGCACCGTCGAACGCGCCGTCGACCGCGCCGTTCCCGCTCAGCGTGGCCGTCTCGCGCTGCAACTCGGGCGGGAAGCCCGAGCGCACGCCGGTCACCAGCGCGGCATCGGTGACGCCGTGGCGCAGCGTGCCGCTGCTGTCGTGCGCCACACCCAGCACGTGTCCCAGCTCGTGCATCACCACGCTGAGCAGGTCCACGCGGCCGGCGGCCGGGCTGTCGGCCGTGGCGGCGCGGCCCAGGCCCAGGCTCTGGGTGAAGGCGGCCTCGCTGGCCGCGCTGCTGTCGGCGTACCAGCCCAGGCCGGCAGCATCGCGGTCGATGGTGATCACGCCGGCGCCGGTGTAGCCCAGCATCGCGCCGTCCAGGTCGCCGATGGCGAAGCGCACGCTGGCCAGGTCGACGCCGGCCTGGGCCGGCAGGCCGGTCAGCGACCAGCGGCGCACGGCCTCGGCCACCGCGGCGGCCAGGTCGGCTTCGGTCAGCGGTGCGGCGGCGGCAGACGACGCGGTGGCCGGGCTGTCGGCCAGCACCGTCACCTTGGACAGATCCACCGGCAGGCCGGTGAAGGCGCCGAGCCACGCGCCGGCCTTGGCCAGGCGCTTCTGCAACTCGGAGATGGAATCCATCACGTCGAAGTCGCCGAAGGCGATGACGCGGTGAACGTTGCCGTCGCTGTCGGTGGTCTCGTACACCGTGCGGTCGGCCAGCGCCTTCACGCGGATGGCTGTGGTGACCTCGGAGAAGTCGAGCACGTCGCGCTGGCCATCGGGCGCGCCCTGGCCGACGACGATGTCACTGCCCCAGCCGTCAGTGAAGCGGAAGAAGTTGCGGCCGGTGTTGCCGATCAGGATGTCGTCGCCCGAGCCGCCGGTGGCGCCCTCGATGTGGCGCAGCACCGTGGTGGGCGCGGCCGAGACCTCGGCCGTGGCCGCACCGGGCGCGGTGAAGCGCACGCCGGCCAGTTGCGACACCAGCACGCCGGCGCTGCTGCTGGTCAGGCGCGGTGCGCCGGTTTCGCGGTGCCAGCTCAGCACCCAGGGCTTGTCGGCCGTGCCCTGGCCGGTCACATCGAGCAAGGTGGCGTCGAAGGGCGACAGCGCGGCCGCCAGCCGGGCGGGGTCGCGGCTGGCCGGGTCGCTGGCATCGAGCGTCAGGCTGACCACGCTGCCGTAGGCCAGCTGCAGGCGGGCGTCGGCCGACACCTGCAGCAGGTGCCGGGCCTGCACGCTCACCTGCTCGCTGCTGGGCTGCAGCAGGGCCACCGGGTTGACGGCGCCGACAAAGCGCACGCGCCAGGGTGTGGCCTGCGTGCCCTCGCCGGTGACGGTCACGCTTTGCAGCAGGCTCTTGGTCGCGGCATCCACCCCGCTGCCGTCGGCCGCGGCGCGCAGCGCCGCCTGCACCTCGGCGGCCGTGCTGCGGGGGCTCAGCGCCGCGGTGGTGGCGGTGCCCAGGGTCAGCATGAAGCTGTCCGCGGCGGCATCCACCGCCACGCGTTGCTCGGCGTTGATCGCCAGCGAGGCCGTGCCGGTGCTGCCCGCCACCTGGGCCTGCAGCGGCAGCAGTGCATCCGCGCCCAGGTTCAGCAGCCAGGCGGTGCCGGTGCTGCCGTCGGCCACCACCGTGGCCTGCGGGTAGAGGCTGCGCAACGCCGCCAGCAGCGCGCTGGTGCTGGGACTGGGCGTCAGCGTGAGCGTCTCGCCCAGCGACCATGCCAGCTGCACCGTGCCGCTGGCCGCGGCCACCACCGACTGGGTGGGTGAGGCAAAGCCCTGCGGCAATCCGGTGGTGCTGACGGCCGACCCCACGGCCTGCACCAGCACCGATTCATCGTCGGACTGCAGCGGCGGCATGCCGGTGCCGTCGAAGCTCACCAGCCAGGGATCGGCCAGCGTGCCCGCACCGGTGACGCTGGCCGTGCCGTGAAGCTCGCTGTCGATGATGAGCTGGTTGATCGCGGCGGCCACCTGATCGGCCGTGCTGGCGCTGCTGAGCGTGACGCGCGTGCTCACCAGCACCGGCTTCGTGCCCAGGCCGTTGGCCACCTTCTCGACGCCCAGGCTCAGCTTCACCGCCGCGTCGGGCAGCACCAGGCGCTGCACCGGGGTGCCCATCCACGCGCGGCCCTCGCTGCCGGCGGCGGCCAGGTTCAGGTAGACCGAGCCGGACGAGGTCTCGAAGCTGGCGATGTCGCCCTGGCGCACCGGCTGGCGCTCGCCGCCATACGACACCGGCGTGATCGGCGTTTCGCCCCGCGTGATGGCATCCGACCCGCCATCGATCACATCGGCGCCACCGCCCGAGATCAGCAGGTTGTTGCCGGTGTTGCCGGTGAGCGTGTCGTTGCGCGCGGTGCCGGTGACGCCCTGGCCGTTGGCCACCGCCACCTGCGACGTGACCAGGCTGGACGCGCCGCCACCCACCGACTGCGCGAACGAATCGATGCCCATCAGGCGCGAACCCTGCACCGCCTCGGCGCTGCCGAAGGTGTAGGCCACGGTGGGGATGTTGACCAGGCCCGGCACCAGCACGTCGCCCGAGTGCGGCATGGTCCAGTCGATGCCGTCGCCCAGGTTCACCGTGACGCCCCGCTCGCCGGTGCCGCCGGGGTCGTACTGGCTGTAATCGAGCACCACGGTGCCGCCGGCCGCAGTGGTGAGGGTGCCGGCCAGCGAGGGCTTCTTGCCGGTGGGCGTGCTGACGAAGCGGAAGGTGTTGACGCCGCCGCCACCGACGATGTTCTCGATGTCGTTGGCCAGCACCATGTTGATGCCGTACTCGTAGGTCACGCCGCCGATGGTCAGCGTCTTGCCCTGGGTGACGGACTTGTCCTCGGCGCTGGCCACCGAGTTGACGAAGCCGTCGTTGACCAGCACCAGGTTCGTGCCCACGGTGAACACCGCGCCCGAGCCATTGCTGTTGGCGCCCAGCAGGCGGTTCAGGCTGTCGATGTTGTCGGTGGTGACCTCGAGGATGGTGAAGGTCAGGTCACTGGAGACGCCGGAGAAATCCAGCGTGTCGAAGGCCTCCGGCAGCACCGCGCCGCCGATCTTGAGGTCGGGGTACTCGGCCACCGCGGCCCAGCCCCACACGCCCTCGAACTTGTAGGTGTCGGCGCCCGACTTGCCGGCCAGCAGGTGGAAGCCCGGCGCCAGCGTGCCGGGCTGCAGCAGCCGGCCGGCCCAGGTCGACAGCGTGCTGTCGGGGTCCACCGCCAGCGCCGCCAGTTCGCTGACCAGGTTGCCACCCACGCTGAAGGTGTTGGCGCCGCCGAAGAACACGCGCATCAGCGTGGCCTTCTGGCTGTCGTTGAGCGCGCCGCCCGTGAACAGCGTCTTCAGGCTGGCCACGGCCTCCTTGACGGTGTCGACCGCGTTGGCGCCGCCCAGGCCGGTGCCCACATAGACATTGGCACCCGGGCCGTAGACGATGTTCTGGATGCCCTCGATGCCGCCGGAAAAACGGGGCTGGGCGTTGGTGTTCTTGCCCAGGTTGGCCGCGTTGAACAGGCTCTTGAGCCCGGTCTTCACATCCTGGTTGGTGACCAGCACCGCCGAGTAGTCCAGCGTGTTCTGCACCGTCACCGGCGGCACGCCGGGCGAGCCGATGCCCAGCAGGTTGCCCATCACCAGGTCGTACACCGCGCCGCTGATCGGGCGGAAGCCCTGGCCGCCGATCACCTTGCCCTGGAAATCGGAGCCCGGCGTGGCGGTGAAGGTGTTGCTCTCGCGGCCGCCATAGACCACGGTGTGGGCGTCCACGTTGGTGAACTTGATCGTGCCGTAGCTGGCATCGCCGAACAGACCGCCCAGCCAGCCCGGCGCCGAGCCGAACTGGCCCAGCAGCGTGGACAGGTCGGCGCTGGCCACCTGGGTGACGGTGAGCTCGGTGCGGCCGGTCTCGGCATCGGTACTGAACTCGAAGTTCAGCGCCTTGGTGACGGCGCGGAAGTCCAGTATGAGCGTGGACGGCGCCAGGTAGCGCAGCGCCTCGCCGGGCGCCTGCGAGGCCTGCAGGCTCAGGGCCGTGGCGGCGCCGCCGCTCTGGGGCGTGGCCGTCAGCGCGAAGGCCTGGCTGCCCAGCGCGGCGAAGTAGCTGCTCCAGTCGCCCTGCAGCTTCAGCACCCGGCCGTCGGTGCCCACGACATCGAACTGCCGCGCCAGCGTGCCGGCCTGGGCGGCGACGAAGTCCTGCGCGATGGCCTGGCGGACCTGGATGCGCGTGTTGCCACCGTCCAGCGTGGCCGCCTGGACGGTGTAGCGCACCGTGGCCGAGGTGTTGTTGCCGTCGGTCGAGCCGCTCACCGCCAGCACCGCACCGGCGCCGAAGGTGGCCGTCTGGTCGCCCGCGACGATGAACACATCGCCGCCCAGGTCGACGCTGCGCACGTCGCCGAGGATGCGGTGGGCGGTGGTGGCCGCGGACAGCGTGGCGCGCAGGGCGTCGTCGAGCGGCTCGGCCACCTGGAAGCGGATCGTGTCGTTCTGGGCCGTGGCGTCCTGGTCGCCCACGGTCAGGCGCAGGCTGCCGATGCGGATGAGGCTGCCGGCCTTGAACTGGTCGACCCGCTGCGCCGTGCTGCCGGTCAGCGTGACCTGCTGGCCGCTCACCGTGATCGTCAGGCCGCTCAGCGCAGGGCCGGCCCATTCGCCGCTGCTTCCGGCGTTGGTGTCCACGGCCAGGGCCTCCTTCACCGTCACCCGGGTCAGGCCGGGCGTGCTGCCCTGCGCGGGCACGAACACCACGCTCTCGACCGTGTAGCTGCCGTTGTTGCTGACGTTGTTGACGGTGGGCGCATGGCTCAGCCGCAACTGGCTGCCCTGGGTCAGGCTGCCACTGAAGTCGCCATCGAACACCAGCACGTCATGGCCACGGTCGATGCCCACGATGGCCAGCCCGGCAGTCTGTCCCGTGAAGGTGGTGGTGTCCGTGGATGCCAGCGTCTTGTCGACGGTGACCCAGGTCGCGTCGTGGGTGGCGGGGTTGGTGGCGTCCCAGGTGTCGATGACCAGCTCGCGCTGGGTGCGCAGCGAGGTGATCAGGTCGGTGGGCCCCAGGTTCAGGCCCCAGTCGTTGCCGAACAGGAACTCGTTGTCGCCCTGGCCGATGACGATCCGGTCGATGTTCTTCAGCTGGCCGGCGGCCACCGTCACGCGGTCCTGCACCGTGGCGGCGTCCAGGCCGGCGGCGCCCACCAGGCCGGTGGAGGCGCCGAAGGCCCCGGCGGTCTGGTACTTCTGGCTGTCGTCCACCGCCTGGGCCACGCCGCTCTGCAGCGCGCCACCGCTGAGCACATGCGTGAACTGCTGGCCGGCGCCCAGCACCACGGCCGAGAAGTCGAGCGTGTCGGTGCCCGATTCGGAGGCCTTGGCACCGTCGGGGATGTCTTCCACCGTGTCCCGGCCGAAGCCGGTCTCGAAGACATAGGTGTCGTTGCCGGTGCCGCCCTTCAAGGTGTCGTTGCCGGCGCCGCCGCTCAACGTGTCGTTGCCGGCGCCACCGGTCAGCGTGTCGTTCTTCGCGCTGCCCGCGAGGCTGTCATTGCCGGCCCCGCCGTCCAGGGTGTCGCCGGCGGTGGCCGGATCGGTGCCGGCATGGCCGATCAGCGTGTCGTCGCCCGCACCGCCGGTCATGCCATCGGCGCCGGCATTGCCGCGCAGGATGTCGCTGCCGGCCCCACCCTCCAGCGTGTGCGCACCGGTGTCCAGCGTGGTGACCTCGTCGCTGCCATCGGCGCCGTCGATGCGCAGGTTGCCGAACACGGTGAAGGTGTCCGCGCCCCCGCTGCCCACCAGGCGCCCGATGTGGCTGAAGCCGCCGCGCTGCCCGCCGTTCAGCACGCTGAGCGTGTAGGCGCGTGTCGCCGGTGTCCCGTCGTCCACCACGCCCAGGGTGATGCCCGCCCGGACATCGGAAAAATCCAGCACGCAGTGGTCCTGCGGTGCGGTGTCGGGGTTCTGGATCGTGCCCTTCAGGCCCGCACCGTTGGCGAAGCGGTAGGTACCGCCGCCCTTGCTGCCGAAGATGGACGTGACACCCCGGGCGGTGAGCAGCACGGTGCCGGTGCTCTGCCCCTGCTCGTCGGCCACGGAGACCGTGACCACGGCATCGTCGGCGCTGCCAGTGATCGAGAAATACAGCCGCGCCGTCAGCGCCCTGAAGTCCAGCGTCACCGTGGCGGTGCGTTCGGCGACCGCCACGCTGGCGTCGTAGCTGTGCGCGATCTCGAAGCCCTTGCGTTCGGCCGCGCTGTCGAGCCCGCGCGCGAAGTCGGTGCTGAACCTGTATTGGTAGGCCAGCGCCTTGCCGCTGCTGACCTCGATGCGATCCACCTGCTTCACGCCGCTGAGCGTGGAACCCACGGCGCCCTCGCGCGTGACCGTGATGCCGGTGGTGTCCAGCGGGCCCACGTCCACCGTCAGGCCCTGCGCCACGCCGGCAAAGGCCAGTGTGTCCACGCCCTGGGCGGCGGCCTCGGTCAGCGTGTCGCGGCCCCAGGCCTCGTTGCCGAACACATAGCGGTCATTGCCCACGCCGCCGGACAACCGGTCGTCGCCCGCGCCGCCGTCCAGCGTGTCGGCACCGTCGCCACCTTGCAACTCGTTGTTGGCGCCCCCGCCGCTGAGCGTGTCCGCACCGCCGCCGCCCTGCATGGCCGTGGTGGCATTGCCCTCGATGGTGTCGGCGTTGGCGCTGCCGACGACGAACTGGACGTTCACGAAGCCGCCCACCCGCCCCCCGTTCAGGTTGGCGCCGCGGTTGGTGCTGGCGCTGCCGCCGTCGAACACCAGGCTGGCATTGCCGGCATAGGCCGTGCCCCCGGCGTCGTAGGTGGTGCCGTCGACGGTGAAGCGCGCGCTGTAGCTGAGGATGCTGCGGCCGCTGCTGCCGCCGTCCAGCGTGCCCTGCAGCCTGGCGCCGGCGGACATCACGAACACCGTGCGGCCGCTGCCGCCCACCACGCTGTCGATGCGGGTGGCGGTGAGGAACGCCGTCGGGCTGCCGTTGGCCAGCGTGGCCACCTCCACCGTGCCATCGCCGGTGATGCGCACCATCAGGTCGACCGCGAGGTCGCCCAGGTCCAGCGTGTTGCTGCCCTGGCCGGCATTGATCACCTCGATGCCGGTGAAATCGACCGACTTGCCGTCGGCCGTGAGGCGGCCATGGCCGGTGAGGCTGGTGATCGCGATCACGCTGCCGGCCCGTGTGCCGGCGTTCAGCGTGTCGCGGCCCTCGCCGCCGATCACGGTCATGCCGCCCGTCTGGGCCAGGCTGGCCAGGCTGAAGGTGAAGGTGTCGGCCCCGGCCTTGCCATCGAGGGTGACGCTGTCGGCGGCGCGGTAGTCCTTGCGCGTGGTTCCCAGCACCACGGTGGACGGCGTGGCGGCGCTGCCGGACGGGTTGATCCTGAAGCTGTCGTCGCCCGGCGTGCCGTCCAGCGGCACATTGGCCAGCAGGCCGGCGAAGTCCGGCGCGGTCAGCACGGCGGTGTCGATGACGCCCCGCTGCGCCTCCAGCGCCCAGTCGCCACCCAGCAGCGCGCTGCCGGTGGCATCGGTGGACGCGGCCACATCGGCGCCCACCAGTTCGCCCAGGCGCTGCACGAAGGCCAGGCCGGCCTCGCCCTCGGCCACGTCGCAGCCGTACAGCAGCAGGTCGGCGCCGGGCGCCAGTGCGCGGCGCCAGGCGCGCAGTTCGGCGCTGGTGGCGCTGTCCTCGTCCAGGTCGTCCAGGCTCAACGTGCGGTTGCCCAGACGCAGGCTGCCGCGGCTGCCGTGGCTGAGCACCTGCACCGCCGCCACGCCCTGGAAGGCCTGCAGCAGCTGGCCGATCTGCGCCACGCCGTCCCAGTCGGGATCGAGCACGACGACCAGCGCGCGATCGAGCTCGCCCGCACCGGTGCCGGCAGTCGACACAGCCGCCAGTGCGGCATCGGCCGCAGCTGGCAGCGCACGGGGCGCGGCGTCGTCTGACAGCGCCGCGGTGGACGTGCCGAACAGCGCGCCCAGCAGCGCAGGCACGTCGCCCAGCGCCGGGTCGATGACGATGATTTGCGAGGGCGCCGCCTGCGCGCCGCCCATCGCGGCCAGCGCCGCCAGCGAGTACTGCGCGCCCTGGGTGCTGAACACGCCCTGCAGCACCTGGCCGGCCACCACCGGCGCGTGTTCTTCGACCAGGCGCACACCGGCGCTGCCGCTCAGCAGGGCCATCGGCGCGTCCAGTTGCAGCTGGCCGTGGCCGTCGTCCAGCGTCAGGCTGCCGTCGGCATGCGTGGTGCAGACCAGTTCGCTCGCCAGGGCCGAACAGTCCAGCGTGTCCTGCCCGCCACCGCCCTGCAGCAGCAGGCCGTCGGACGGCAGCGCCGTGCCGGTGAACACGAAACGGTCGTCGCCGGCGCTGCCCACCAGCTGCCGTACCTGCTCGGCCACCAGGCTGTTGCCGGCGCCATCGCTGACCTGCACCCGGCCATCGGCACCGAACTGCACCTGCAGACCGTGCCCCACGGCGTGGAAGTCGAGCACCAGGCCGGACGCCCCGGCCGGCGGCCGCAGGTCCAGCGTGCCCCAGCCATCGGCCAGCGTCACGCGGTGCACGGCGGCGGCCTCGGGCGGCGTGACCGCCAGGGCCACCACGGCCGGCTGGAACGCGGCGGCGAAGGCCCGGCCCATCTGCAGCGCCGGGCTGGTCTGGGTGATGTCCAGCGGCGCCACCAGCGCCGCGGCCTGCTGCGGATCGGGCGGGATGACCGGCAACTCGGCCGACAGCAGCACGCGCGGCTCGAGCGGCTCGGCCACCGGCTTGCGCCGATGCAGCGGCGCCGCGGGGCCCGGGGCGCCGCGGAGGGCGTCGGCCAGGCGGCCGACGAGGCTGCGTTTACTGGAGCGCGGCACCCACTTCCGCCATGTGCGTTTCGGACAGCGTGCCCGCGGCCTGGGCCAGCTTCAGCCGGTTGATCAGCAGGTCGTAGCGCGCCTGGGCATGGTCGCGGCGCGCGGCGAACAGGTCGCGCTGGGCGTCGAGCACCGGCAGCAGCGTGTTGATGCCGGCGGCGTAGCCCTGTTCCTTGGCGGCCACGGCCGACTGCTGGGCCACCACCGACTGCGCCAGCGCCTGCACCAGGCCCACGCCGCTGACCAGCGCCTCGTAGGCCGAGCGGGTCTGGCGCTCGAGCGCACGGCGCTCCTGCTCATGCTCCTCGCGCGCCTTCAGGTGCTTGAAGCTGGCCTCCTTGGTGACGGCCAGCACCGCGCCCCCCTCGAACAGCGGCACGCTCAGGCGCAGCGACAGCTCGCGCGTGTCGACATTGCTGCCGCCGCCGAACAGGGTGCTGCCCGAGTCCTTGCGGTTCTGCGTGTACACCATGCTCACGCTGGGGAAATGCGCGGCCTTCTGGCGGTCGATCTCGATGGACGCCACCTCCACCGCGGCGGCGCGTGCGCGCAGCGACAGGTTGCCGTCACGCGCGGCGTCGAGCCAGGCGCTCAGGCTGGCGGGTTCGGGCAGGGTCAGCGGCAGATCGGCGCGCAGGCTTTGCAGGGCCTGCGGCTCGGCCCCGGTGATCTCCTGCAGCGCCTGGCGCGCGTCGGCCAGCTTGTTGCGCGACTCGATCTCGCGCGCCTGGGCAAGCGCATGGCGCGCGGTGGCGTCGTGCAGCACGGTGATGGTGCCCAGGCCGCTCTTGAGCTTCTCGCGTGCCAGCTCCAGCGCGCGGCCCAGCGCCTCGCGTTCGGCGGTGGAGAAGGCCAGCGCATCCCGGGCGGCCAGCACCTGCAGGTAGGCACTGGCGGTGCGCAGCATCAGGTCCTGCTCGGCGGCCAGCAGCGTGTAGCTGGCCTGCTGCACGCTCGCCTTGGCCTGCTCGAAGCGCTCGACCACGTCCTTGCGGAACAGCGGCTGCACCAGCGACAGCGTGTGCGTGCGGGTGGGGAAATCGGTGGTGCCCGGCCCGAAGATCGGGTTCTCGCTGCTGATGATGCGCTGGCGGGTCTCGATGCTCTCGGCCTCGAAACGCAGCGTGGGCAGGAATCCGGCGAAGGCCTGGTCGCGCAGCGCGTCGGTGGCGCGCGCGGTGTAGAGCACGGCGCGGTACTTGGGATCGGCCTCGACCGCGCGACGGTAGGTGTCCAGCAGGCTTTGCGCCACGGCAGGGGCCATGACACCCGCCACCCCCCAAGCCAGCACCAGGCCGCGCACAGCCTGGCGGTACCGCCGAACACCCGATCGCACCACCGCAAATCCCCCCGCGGGCACTGGCGCGGCACACCCACCCAGCGCCACCCCCGTACACCCTCGCCACGCCAGGCGCGAAGGAGTCGGTCCCCAAGGCGCAAGCTGTGACGTTTTTAGCATGCGCTGACGCTGCCGCCCGCCGCGTTTGACCCAGCGCATGCCCCACCCCCCTAGTGAAGGGGTGAGGGGGTGCGCCGCTCAGACGATGCGCCCGGGCCGCGCGTCGGTGTAGCGCCCGCCCTCCACCAGCAGCTGGCCGTTGACCCACACGGCCTCGATGCCGCGGGCACCGCGCACGTAGCGGCCGCTGCCGCCGGGCAGGTCGTCGGCCCACACCTCCTCGCCACGGCCGATGGTGGCGGCGTCGAACAGCACCAGGTCGGCGAACCAGCCCGGGCGCAGCGCGCCACGCTGGCGCAGGCCCCAGGCGCCGGCCAGGTCGGAGGTCAGGCGCTGCACCGCGCGCTCCAGCGTCAGGCGGCCGCGCTCGCGCACGTAGCGCTCGAACAGCAGGCCGCTGTCGCCCGCGCCCGAGAACTGGGTGATGTGCGCGCCGGCATCGGCCGAGCCGATGTGCACCGCCGGGTGGTCGAGCAGGTCGCCGACGATGGCCGCGTCGGTGTGCGCCACGGCCTGGTTGAACTCGGTCTCCAGGCCGTCGGCCAGCGCGATGTCGAGCAGCGTGTCGGTGAAGCTGCGACCACGCTCCTCGGCGATCTCGCGCACGCGCCGGCCCTCCAGCGCGCGGTTGGCCGGGCCCATGGCGCGCTTGACGACAAAGGTGCCGGCCAGCCCCGCCATGCCCGGCGCGGTGTCGATCTCCAGCTGCAGCGCCTGGCGCACGGCCTCATCGCTGAAACGCCGGACGCGCTCGGCCACCGGCAGGTCGAGCAACGCGCGCCAGCCCGGCATCTTGGCCAGGATGGCCGAGCCCTGCGACAGGCGGATGGTGAAGTCCAGCGGCCGCACCTGGGTCTGCGCGAACAGCTTGGCGCCACGGGCCTGCCAGTGCTCGAAGCGCGCCAGCAGCTCGCGCCAGGCCTCGCGCCGGCCACGGCTTTGCAGCAGCGGGGACAGGCTGACCATCACGCCAGTTTCGAGCGACAGCGCGCCGAATTCGTCCAGCTGGCGCAGGCCTTCGTCGGGGTTCAGCAGCTGCGGGGCCACCTCCACCACGCCGCGGCCGGCGCGCGCGATGGCCTGCAGCAGCGCCAGGCGCTCGCGCCGGTCGGCGTGGTGGCAGGGCAGTTCGTGGCCGGCCTCGTCGAGGTGGGCGAAGCTGAAGCTCAGGCCCAGCGCGCCGGCGCGCAACGCCTCCTCCAGCAGCGCGGCCATGCGCGCTATCTCGTCATCGGTGGCGGCACGCTGCTGCGCGGCATCGCCCATCACGTACAGGCGCAGCACGGCATGGCCCACCAGCACGCCCACGTTGGGGCCCAGCTCGCGGCCCTGCCAGGCCAGGTACTCGGCCACGCTCTCCCAGGCGAAGGGCACGGTGCGCTCCAGCAGCGCGCTCTCCATGTCCTCCACCGAGCCGAAAAGGCTCACCAGCTTGCGCCGGTGCCCGGGCCGCACCGGCGCCATGCCGATGCTGCAGTTGCCCATCACGATGGATGTGACGCCGTGCTCGGGCGTGGGCGTGGCCAGGCGGTCCCAGCACAGCTGGGGGTCGTAGTGGGTGTGGATGTCGATGAAGCCCGGCGCCAGCACGCGGCCGCCGGCGTCCAGCTCGGTGGCGCCGGGCACCGCCGGCACGCTGCCACGGGGCCCCACGGCGGCGATGCGGTCGCCGGCGACGGCCAGTTCGCCGTCATAGGCCGGCGCGCCGCTGCCATCGACGATGCGCGCTTGGCGGATGATCAGCTGGACGGGTTCGGACATGGCGGCTCCCGGTGGCGGCCTGTGCCGCGGAACGGGCCACACTAGGCCATGCCGGCCCAGGCCGCCACCGGGGCAACCCGCCGCGGCCTGACGCTCAGGCGACAGGGGGGCCGAGGGCAAGCCCGCTGGCCGTGCGCGCCAGGCCGCCGCAAGATGCAGCGTCGTCCCTCGGAGCCCACCCCATGCCCCCGCCCGTGCTGCCCGGCCTGATCATGGACAAGCCGCTGATGATCTCGTCGATCATCGAGCACGCGGCGCGCTATCACACCGACACCGAGATCGTCGCGCGCACCATCGACGGTGGACTGCACCGCTACACCTACGGCCAGGCGCATGCCCGCATGCGCCAGCTGGCCCATGCCATCACCCGCCTGGGCATGCGCATGGGCGACCGCGTGGGCGCCCTGGCCTGGAACACCCACCACCAGTTCGAGATGTTCTACGGCGTGTCGGGCACCGGTGCCGTGCTGCACACGGTGAACCCGCGGCTGCACCTCGAGCAGATCGTCTACATCATCAACCACGCCGAAGACCGGCTGCTGTTCATCGACGCGATGACACTGCCCATCGTCGAGAAGATCGCCAGCCAGCTGAGCACGGTGGAAGCCTTCGTGATGATGGACCACCGCGCCACGATGCCGGCCAGCACCACGCTGCCCAAGCCCCTGCTGTGCTACGAGGAGTTGCTGGCCGCTGAAGCACCGGATTACGTGTGGCCCGAGTTCGACGAGCGCAGCGCGTCGACCATCTGCTACACCTCGGGCACCACCGGCAACCCCAAGGGGGTGGTGTATTCGCACCGCTCAGCCATGTTGGTGGCGATGATGTTCGGCCCGCTGGTGGGCTTGCGCAGCGAGAACGGCGACCTGCCGGTGCTGATGCCGATGGCGCCGATGTTCCACGGCAATGCCTGGCAGTTCCCGTACCTGGCGCCGATGCACGGCGCCAAGCTGGTGCTGCCCGGCCGCAACTACGAGCCCGACAAGCTGTACGAACTGCTGGAGGGCGAGCGCGTCACCCTGACCTGCGGCGTGCCCACCTTCTGGCTGATCATCCTCGACTGGCTGCAGCGCAACGGCAAGCGCTTCTCCACGCTGCGCTACTCGCTGTCCAGCGGCTCGGCCGTGCCGCGCTCGCTGATGGCCACGCTCGACCGCGACTACGGTGTCGAGATCCTGCAGGCCTGGGGCATGACCGAAGCGCTGGGCGGCAGCTCGGTGCTGATGGCGCCCAGCGCCGAGCCGCGCAGCTTCGACGAGCGGGTGGACGCGCGCATGAGTTCGGGCCGCGCCGCCTGCGGCGTGCGCTACCGCCTGGTGGACGATGACGGCCACGAGCTGCCGCAGGACGGCAAGACCGTGGGCCACTTCCGGGTGCAGGCGCCGTGGGTCAGCTCGGCCTACTTCAAGAACGAGGGCGGCAGCGCGCTGGACGAGGATGGCTGGCTCAAGACCGGCGACCTGGCCACCATCGCGCCCGATGGCCGCATCCAGCTGACCGACCGCTCGAAGGACGTGATCAAGAGCGGCGGCGAATGGATCAGCTCGATCGAGCTGGAGAACGTGGCCGTGGGCCACCCCGAGGTGCTGCAGGCCGCGGTGATCGCCGTGGCCCACCCCAAGTGGCAGGAGCGTCCGCTGCTGGTGGCGGTGCGCAAGCCTGGCAGCACCCTGACACCGCACGCGCTGATCGACTTCATGCGCGGCAAGGTGGCCGACTGGTGGCTGCCCGACGACGTGGCCTTCGTCGAGGCCATGCCCATGACCGGCACGGGCAAGGTGCACAAGCTAACGCTGCGCCAGCAGTTCGCCGGCCACGTGCTGCCGGGCGTTCAGCGCAACGCCTGATCGGCCGCAGCGGCCAGCAGCGCGGCGCGCACCTCCTTCTTCAGCACCTTGCCCACCTTGGAGCGTGGCAGGTCAGGCCACAACAGCACCTGCTTGGGCGTCTTCACGCTGCCCAGGCGCGCCTTCACGAAGGCCTGTACCTCGTGTGGCGCCGGCGTCTGGCCGGGCAGCGGCTGCAGCACGGCCACCACGCGCTCGCCCCACTTGTCGTCGGGCAGGCCGACCACGGCGCAGTCCTGCACGGCGGGGTGCTGCATCAGCGCCTGCTCGACCTCGGCCGAATAGACGTTGAAGCCGCCGCTGATGATCATGTCCTTGGCGCGGTCGACGATGCTCAGATAGCCGTCTTCCGACAGCCGGCCGATGTCGCCGGTGTGGTGCCAGCCGTGGCGGCCGGCCTCGGCGGTGGCCTCGGGGTTCTTGTAGTAGCCCATCATCACCAGCGAGCCGCGCACCACGATCTCGCCGGTCTCGCCATCGGGCAGCAGGTGGCCCTGCGCGTCCATGATGGCCACCTGCACCAGCGGGCCGGGCCGGCCGGCGGTGGCCAGGCGCTCCACGGCCACCGAGCCATCGGCATGGAAGTGCTCGGCCGGCGGCAGCATGCTGATCATCATCGGCGCCTCCGTCTGGCCGAACAGCTGGGCCATCACCGGGCCGATGCGTTGCAGCGCCTCCTGCAGTTTGGCGGGCGCCATCGGCGCGGCGCCGTACCAGAAGCACTGCAGTGAATCGAGCCGCGTGTGGGCCAGCTGGGGGTGCTGCAGCAGCATGTAGATCAGCGTGGGCGGCAGGAAGGTGTGCGTGACCTGGCGTTGCTCGATCTGGGCCAGGAACTCGCCCAGGTCGGGGCTGGGCAGGATCACGATGCGCCCGCCGAGCGCCATGATCGGCAGGCACAGCACGCCGGCGGCATGGGTCAGCGGCGCCAGCGCCAGGTAGGTGGGCCGGCCCGCGAAGGGGTAGCCCATCAGCGTCAGCGCGCTCATGGCCTCGAGGTTGCGGCCCGACAGCATCACGCCCTTGGGCTGGCCGGTGGTGCCGCCGGTGCCGGGCAGCATCACCAGCTCACCCGCGGGCGGGGCGTGGAACGGGCTGCTGTCCACATCACTCAGCCAATCGGCCAGCGCGGGTGCGAAGTCGAGTGCGCGATCGATGCACACCAGCGTGCGCAGCTGCGGCAGCTGGCCGCGCATGGCCTGCACCATGTCGGCATAGTGGCTGTGGAACAGCAGGGCCACGCAGTCGAAGGCCTGCAGCACCTGGCGGTTCTCGTCCACGCCGTTGCGCGGGTTCACCGGGCACCACACGGCCGCCGCGCGCGAGATGCCGAACACACAGGCAAAGGCCGCGGCGTCGTTGGACGACAGCACGGCCACCTGCTGGCCCGGTGCCACGCCGCTGGCAGCCAGCGCCCGGCCCACCTGGTGGCTGAAGCGCTGCACCTCGGCGTACGGCCAGTCGCGCGCGCCCATCGTCAGGCAGGGCCGGTCGGCGCCCAGCTGGGCGCCCTTGTCGAGGTAGTCGACCAGTTGCATGTGGATCAGGCGGTGTGCACGGTGAGCACCGGCGCCTGCACCAGGCCGAAGCTGCGCAGCGCGCCCAGCAGCGCCTGGTGGCCAAAGGCCTGGCAGCCTGACGCAAAGCCCGCGCGCAGCGGCGGCTGCTGCAGCAGCCAGTTGGCAGCAAAGGCCTGCAGCAGGCCGGTCTGCTTGTAGTTGCAGTTGCCGTAGATGACGCAGTGCGCGCGCCCCAGCGGCCCGCTGGCATGCACCGAATCCACCGACTTGTTCAGCCGCGGGTTCTCACGCGGCGGCATGCTGTTCATCACGCCGGCCGCCGTCTGCGCCAGCGCGGCGTAGCGCTCGTCGCTGCCCATGCCGGCGGTGGCCTTGACGGCGGCTTCCACGATCAGCGGCACGCCCTGCATCAGCGCCTTGTTGAACACGCCGCCCAGCACCTTGACGTTGGCCACGCGTGGATCGCGCTTGAACCACACCGGGTGCGAGGTACCGCCCCAGGGCAGCGCCAGCGCCAGCTCATGCTGACCCGGAATGGCCAGCTGCACCAGGCCGGTGTCGGGCTGCCATTCCACGTACTGGTTCTGCTGCAGGTGGTAGGCCTTGGACATGGCCGCGTTGACCAGGATGGTCTGCGTGGACGCGATGGTGGGGCTGCCGCCCCAGAACACCGCGATGTCCAGGGTGTCGAGCCCCGGCGTTTCCAGGCACAGCTGCGCGGAGATCTCGCCGGTGGTGTACATGTGGGCCAGCCCCGGCGCCAGCAGCAGGCCGGCCTTGGCGAAGGCCTTGCCGAACTCCTGGTCGAGTGTGATCAGCCAGTCCTGCTCGCCGGTGGTGTCGGTGTAGTGGCAACCGGCGGCCAGGCAGGCCTGCACCACCTCGGGCCCGAACTTGGCGAACGGGCCGACCGTGTTCAGCACCACCGAGGCGCCGCGGAACAGCTCGGTGAGCGCCTTGGCCGAATGCTCGACCTCGACCACCTCGTAGTCGGCGGTCTCGATGCCGGCCACATGGTTGCGCATCGCGTCCTGCAGCTTGTCGCGGCTGCGGCCGGCGGCGATGAAGGCGATGCCGTACTCGCGCAGGTACTCGCACACCAGTCGGCCGGTGTAGCCGGAGGCGCCGTAGACGACGACGGGCTTCTTGGAACTGCTCATGCTCTTCTCCTCGGTTGATCTCACATGCCCATGCCGCCATCCACCGGCAGGCCGATGCCGGTGATGAAGCGCGAGGCGTCGGAGCACAGGAACACCACGGCATCGGCCATGTCGGCCACCTCGCCCAGGCGGCCCAGCGGCGTCTCGCCGACGATGGCGCCCACAGCCGCCTCGGGCGACGGGAACAGCCCGGCCGCCACCACGTCACCGGCCAGCTGCATGCCCATCGCCGTGGGCACCAGGCCGGGGTAGACGCAGTTGACGCGCACGCCGTAGCCCAGCTTGCCGGCTTCGGCCGCGGCCACGCGCGTGGCGCGGTCCACCGCCGACTTGGTGGCCGAGTAGCCGGCGATCGCCGGGAACGCGATGGTGGCCGCCACCGAGGCCACGTTGACGATGGCGCCGCCCTGGCCCGCCGCACCACCCGGGCGCATCGCGCGCAGCGCGTGCTTCATGCCCAGCAGCGTGCCGACCACGTTGACGTCGAACATGCGGCGCAGGCTGTCGGCCTCCACCTCGGTGACGAGTGCCGTGACCTCGATGCCGGCGTTGTTGATCAGGATGTCGAAGCCGCCCAACTCGGCGATGGTGGCGTCCACGGCGCGCTGCCAGTCGGCCTCTTGCGTCACATCCATGCGCACGAAGCTGGCCTGTCCGCCGGCCGAGCGGATGATGCCGGCGGTGTCGCGCCCTTCGGCTTCCAGCAGGTCGGCCACCATCACCGCGGCACCGGCCTGGGCCAGCGCCTGCGCCATGCCGGCGCCCAATCCACGGGCGCCGCCGGTCACCAGGGCGCGGCGGCCCTGCAGGTTGTAGTTGCTCATCTTGCATGTCTCCTGTCGTTGTGGGTGCAGGCATCGTGAAACTCGTTTGGACAGTCGTCAAGATTTATTTGGGCAAGCGTCCAAATTCCGCGGGAAAACACCGGGCTGTGATAAGGTCTGACCCATCATGCGAGCCGCCGCACCCCCTGACCAGAAGTTCGACCAACGCCGTGCCGAGCTCGGCGAAGCCACGCTGCAGACCCTGGCCTCGCTGGGTTATGCGCGCACCAGCCTGCGCGAGATCGCGCAGAACTCGGCCTTCTCGCACGGCGTGCTGCACTACTACTTCCGCGACAAGACCGACCTGATCCTGTGCAGCGTGCGCCAGTACAAGGCGCGCTGTGTCACGCGCTACGACCACCTGGTGGACGAAGCCACCGAGGCCGATGCGCTGCTCGACGGCTTTCTCACCACGCTGGGCGACACGCTGCGCGACGAGGCACCGCTGCACCGCCTGTGGTACGACCTGCGCTCGCAAGCGATGTTCGAGGAAGCCTTCCGCGCCGACGTGGCCCTGATCGACAAGAGCCTGGAGAAGATGGTGTGGAAGGTGCTGTCGCGCCTGGCCGCGCTGCGCGGGCAGACCGACCGGCTGCCCAGCCCGTCACTGGCGTATGCCACGCTGGACGGGCTGTTCGAACAGGCGCTGCTGCGCCATCTGTCGGGCGACCGCAAGGCCGTGGCCAACCTCCGGCGCGACACGGCCGATCTGTTGCGCTGCCTGCTGCCAGCCACCTGAGCCTGACGCGCCGCCGCCGCGCGGGAGGCTGGCTGCCGCATGGTGGCTGGTCCCCATTGCGGCCGCCACGGCCATCGGTTAGCTTGTGTGCCAGCCGTCCCACCCGCCGGGTGAAGGGCGTGCTCGTCAGCACAGGAGACAACGCACGATGTCCAAGCATGAAGAGCGCGCCCGCAGCGCGGCGCCGGGGTTGAAGGGATCGCACGGCGGCGACCGTGACGCGCGGGACCGCCGACGGCTGTTCCTCGGCTCGGCTTCCACCAGCCTGGCGGGCCTGCTGCTGCCCAGCCTGGCCCGCGCCCAATCCAGCCCCGGCGTCACCGCCACCGAGATCCGCATTGGCAACACCACGTCTCTCTCGGGTCCGGTGTCGGCGCTGGGCACCATCGCGCGCGCCCAGGCGGCCTACTTCAAGATGGTGAACGACCAGGGCGGCGTGGCCGGTCGCAAGATCAACTTCATCTTCTACGACGATGGCTTCAACCCGGCCAAGACGGCCGAGATGGCGCGCAAGCTGATCGAGCAGGACGAGGTGGCTCTGCTGTTCGGCAACCTGGGCACCGGGCCCAACTCGGCCATCGTGCGCTACGTCAACCAGCTGGGCGTGCCGCACCTGTTCCTGTCGGTCAACGGCGACAAGTGGACCGACTACAAGACCAACCCCTGGTCGATGCCCTTCGCGCCCAGTGGCCGGGTGGAATGCCAGGTGGCCATCAAGCACACGCTGCACAACAAGCCAGACGCGAAGTTCGCCATCGTCTACCAGAACGACGACTTCGGCCGCGACTACATCGCCGGCGCCAAGGACGTGCTGGGCGCGCGCTACGACACGCAGGTCAAGGCCCTGAGCTACGAGGTGACCGATCCCACGCTCGACTCGGTGCTGGTGCAATTGCTCAGCGGCCCGGTGGATGCGCTGATCTCGGGCGTGACCGGCAAGTTCGGCGCGATGGTCATCCGCAAGGCCAGCGACATGGGCTTCAAGGGCGCGCACTACATCGCCACCGGCGTGTCGTCGATCCAGGGTGTGCTGGTGCCCGCCGGCGCGGACCGCGCCACCGGCGTGATGAGCACCACCTATGCCAAGGATCCAAGCGACCCCGCGCTGGCCGACGACCCCGGCATCAAGGCCTACCGCGCCTTCATGGCCCGGTGGTACCCCGAGGGCAATGCCGACGACTCGTTCAACAGCTACGGCTACATGACGGCGATGGTGATGACCCGCGTGCTGCAGCAGTGCAACGGCGACTTCAGCCGCAGGAACATCATGGCCCAGGCCAACAACCTGAAGGATCTGGACAACCCCATCCTGCTGCCCGGCATCAAGATCAACACCAGCCCCACTGACCACCGGCCGCTGGAGCAGATGCAGTTGCAGCGCTTTGACGGCAAGCGCTGGGTGCGCTTCGGGCCAGTGTTCGAAGGCTCGGCGGTGTAGCCGGCCGGCGCTCAGGGCCGTGGCGCCTGCAGCAGCCAGCGTTCAGCGGCTTCCAGCACCTCGTCACGCCCGGCCTGCACCGCGGCCAGGCTGCGCTCGACCGGCAGGTCGGGTTGCACGCCCACCCCTTCCACGCGCCCGTCGGCCCAGCGGATGTGGCGCTCACTGACGGCCAGGCGCGCCTGCGGGCCCAGCGGCAGGTAGCGGGTGATGCTCAACAGACAGCCGCAGCTGACCTGGCCGACCACACGGGCACGGCCCAGCGCCTGGAGCGT
Organism: Pseudaquabacterium inlustre; assembly: GCF_038066595.1. Classification (NCBI taxonomy): domain Bacteria; kingdom Pseudomonadati; phylum Pseudomonadota; class Betaproteobacteria; order Burkholderiales; family Sphaerotilaceae; genus Pseudaquabacterium; species Pseudaquabacterium inlustre. Next base: position 424,011 of record NZ_JBBUTH010000010.1, on the reverse strand, counting down.
GCGGGCCAGCAGCTCGGATCCGCTGGCGCTGCCGTGGTCCTGCAGCACCGCCACCGGCCCGTTGTAGAGCCCGCGCCCGTGCAGCACCGTGGATGCACCCGGCTCGCCCTTGCGCCCGACGATGGCGCCCTCGGCCCGCGCAGGCAGCAGCGCCGCAGCCAGGCGCTGGGTCATGTCGAAATTGCCGCCCCCGTTGCCACGCAGGTCGAGCACCAGGCCGCGCACGTCGGGCCCCTGCTGTCCCAGCTGGCCGATCGCTGCCGTCAGCCCGGCTTCCAGTTCCGGGGCGAAGTGGCTCCAGCGCAACACGGTCACACCGCTGGGCAGGCGCTGCACCGACCAGTGAGGCGGGCGCGTCCACACCTGCTGCTCGACGCTGATGGACAGCGGACCGGCGTCGGGCCGCGCCCACACCGTGTCCACCCGGCCGCCCGACGCGCCGTGCAGCCAGCGGCGCAGGGCCAGCTGCTCGGTGGCCTGCGGTGTGCTGCTCGTGCGGGACTGCTGCGACAGTCGCGCCCAGACGGTCTGTGGCGATTCGCCCTGCCACGACAGCAGGGCCATGCCGTCGCGCAGTCCGGCGGCATGGGCCGCGCTGTCGGGACGCACGGCGGTGGCCACCCACTGCCCGGCCACGGGCAGCAGGCCGAAGCCCGGGCCCACCACCTCGTGGCGCTGCACGCGCGCCAGGTCGCGCGGGCCTTCCACCCGGGTGTGGGCGTCACGCCATTCGGCCGCCAGACCGTCCAGCGCCTGCCACAGGGCGTCCGGGTCCTGCGCCAGCGGCGGCGCGGCCAGCACGGCGGCACGGTGCCGCGCCATGGCCTGCGGCCAGGCCGGCGGCGGCGGATCCACATGGCGCTCGCCCAGCGTCGACCACACCGTGGCCAGCAGCGCCTCCCGGCCCGCCGCGTCGTCGGGCGGTGCCGTCGGCACGGTCGAACACGCCGCCAGGCCCAGGGCCAGCGCCGCAGCACCGAGCACACGCCGGCCGAGACGCCGCAGGGCCAGGGGATCGAGCAGCGTCATCGTGGGCGACATGGACAGCGCAAACGCGGAACGGGCAACGGGCAACGGGTGGGGCCGTTGCGACCCAGCCCGCCAAGGCGCCGATGCGTGACGGCGCCGCAGCTTAGCCCATCGCTGGCAGCCACCCAGGCGGTGACGGCCGCCGCATGACCAGCGCCGCGTCAACCCGCAGGCATCTTCGCCTGCGCACGCCGCTCAAACTCACGCCGAAGCTCCTTGCGAGCGACCGCTGCCGCGTGCCGCCGTCTTTCATCGGGTGAGGTCGGGCACAGGGGCATCACCGGCACCGGCCTGCGATCGTCGTCGACGGCGACCATGGTGAAGAAGCAGCTGTTGACGTGACGTGTCGCCTGTGAACGGATGTTCTGTGCGACGACCTTGATCCCCACCTCCATGGAAGTCGATCCCGTATGGTTCACGCAAGCCATGAAGGTCACCAGCTCACCCACGTGCACTGGCTGGCGGAACATCACCTGGTCCACCGACAGCGTGACGACATACCGGCCGGCATACCGACTCGCGCATGCGTAGGCGACCTGGTCAAGCAGCTTGAGGATGGTTCCACCATGGACGTTGCCTGCGAAGTTGGCGGTGTCCGGCGTCATCAGCACGGTCATCGTCAGCTGGTGTCGGGGCAGTTCCATGCGATCGTCCAGGCCACGCGCCGTGCCCCCCCCGGACGGGAAGACTCACGGCCGACACGATGTCGCGAGCGCTTGGCGCCGGTTGACGTGCGGCGCGGCGCTCGGGGCGGTTCAAGTGAAGTAAAGGCGTGTCGGGTTGTCCACCAGCAGCTTGTGGCGGGCCGCTTCGGACGGCACGGCCTGCGCCAGCGCGTCGAGCAAGGCGGCGTCGTCCGGGATCGTCTTGGCCTGCTCGGTCGGGTGCGGCCAGTCGCTGCCCCACACCACGCGCTCGGGGGCGTCGGCGGCATAAATGCGCGCCACTTCGGCGCTGTCGGCATAGCCCGGCGCGCCGGCCCGGCTCTCGAAGTAGAAGCCGGAGAGCTTCACGTACGCCCGGTCGCGCTGGATCAGGTCGCGGATCATCGCGTGGGTGGGGTGCTGCAGGGCGCCGGGCTGCGGCAGGCGGCCCAGGTGGTCAAAGACCACCGGGCATGGCAGGTCGGAGAACACCGCCTTCATCTGGATCAGGTCATTGGCCGGGGCATGCACCTGCACATGCCAGCCCAGCGGCGCGATGCGCGCGGCCAGCGGCTTGACCATGCTCAGCGTGGTGGTGCCCGGCGGGGCCAGATTGAAGCGGATGCCGCGCACACCGGCGGCATGCAGCTCGCGCAGCTGGTCGTCCGAGACGCTGGTGTTCACCACGGCCACGCCGCGTGCCCGCCCGCCGAACTGCGCCAGGCTGGCCATCAGCAGCCGGTTGTCGGTGCCGTAGCTGGACGGCTGGACGATCACGTTGCGCGAGGTGCCGATGCGCTTTTGCAGCTGGCGGTAGTCGGCCACCAGCGCGTCGCCGGGCTTCAGCGTGGCTTCCGGCGCCCAGGGGTGACGGCGGTCATAGATGTGGTGGTGGCAGTCGCAGGCATCGGCGGGCACGCGGGTGCGCGGCAGCTGCAGGCCGGTGGACCACTTGACCGGCTCTGCCAGCATGCCTGGCCTGCTGGCGCAGCCGCTGCCCAGCAGGCCGGCGCCGGCCGCCATGGCGCCCAGGGCGCGCAGCACCTCGCGCCGCGAGGTTTCATCGTTCGCGTTCATCCACTTGTCTCCGTTGGTTCTTGGAACTCGCCCGGGGGGCACGCGGGTGCGCCTGGGCCCACCTCGGCTTGTCAGCGCTCGGGTGCCTTGCCGATGGTTCGGGTGGCGCGCAGGAAGTCGAAGTCGACGCCCTGGTCGGCCTGGGTCACGGTCTGCAGGAACAGCTTGCGGTAGCCGCGGTCGGCCGTCGGCTCCACCACCGGGCACTCGGCCGCGCGGCGCGCCAGCTCCTCGTCCGAGACCTGCAGCGTGATCTCGCGGTTCTTCACGCTCAACCGGATGCGGTCGCCCTGGCGCACATGCAGCAGCGGTCCGCCGATGGCCGCCTCGGGCGTGACGTGCAGGACGATGGTGCCGAAGGCGGTGCCGCTCATGCGCCCGTCGGAGATGCGCACGATGTCCTTCACGCCGGCGCGGGCCAGCTTCTTGGGGATCGGGATGTAGCCCGCCTCGGGCATGCCCGGCGCGCCCTTGGGGCCGATGTTCTTCAGCACCAGGATGTCGTCGGCCGTCACGTCCAGGTCATCGCGGTCGATGCGCTCGGCCATGTCCTGCGCGTTCTCGAAGACCACGGCGCGACCCTCGTGCTCCATCAGGTCCGGGTGGGCGGCCGACTGCTTGATGATGGCGCCACCGGGCGCCAGGTTGCCGCGCAGCACGGCGATCCCGCCCTGCGGATAGATCGGGTTGGCCGCGCTGCGCACGATGTCCTGCGCAAAGCCCGGCCCGGCGCGCTCGATCTCCTCGCCCAGCGTGCGGCCGGTCACCGTCAACGCCTCCAGGCGCAGCAGCGGCTTGAGTTCACGCAGCAAGGTGGCCATGCCGCCGGCGGCGTGGAAGTCTTCCATGTAGTGCTGGCCCGAGGGCTTCAGGTCCAGCAGCACAGGCGTCTCGGTGCCCATGCGGTCCAGCGCGGCCAGGTCGATGTCGATGCCCATGCGCCCGGCGATCGCCGTCAGGTGCACGATGCCGTTGGTGGAGCCACCAATCGCCAGCAGCACGCGCAGCGCGTTCTCGAAGGCGGCGGGCGTGAGGATCTTGTCGATGGTCAGGCCGGCGCGGGCCATGGCCACCGCCTGCGCGCCGGTCTGCTCGGCGATGCGGATGCGGTCGGCGGTGACGGCCGGCGGCGAGGCGCCGCCAGGTACGGTCATGCCCAGCGCTTCGGCCGCACAGGCCATGGTGCTGGCCGTGCCCATCACCGAGCAGGTGCCCACGCTGGCCACCAGCTGGTTGTTCACGTCGCTGATCTCGTCGGCGCCGATCTCCTCGGCGCGGAACTTGCCCCAGTAGCGGCGGCAGTCGGTGCAGGCGCCCACGCGCTCGCCGCGGTGGCTGCCGGTGAGCATGGAGCCGGTGATCAGCTGGATGGCCGGGATGCCCGCCGAGGCCGCGCCCATCAGCTGCGCCGGCACGGTCTTGTCGCAGCCGCCGATCAGCACCACGGCATCCATGGGCTGGGCCCGCACCAGCTCCTCGGTGTCCATGGACATCAGGTTGCGCAGGTACATGCTGGTGGGCGCCGAGAAGCTCTCGTGCACCGAGATCGTCGGAAAGTCCATCGGCAAGCCGCCGGCCAGCATCACACCGCGCTTGACCGCCTCGATCAGCTGCGGCATGTTGCCGTGGCAGGGGTTGTAGCTGCTGCCGGTGTTGGTGATGCCCACGACCGGACGGTCCAGCGCATCGTCGGTGTAGCCGGCGCCCTTGATGAAGGCCTTGCGCAGGAAGAGCGAGAAGCCCTGGTCGCCGTAGTTGGTGAGGCCCTTCTTCAGGCCCTGGGGGGTGTCTTTGCTCATGGGTGGCTCACTCGTCTGCCTTGATGCTGGCCTCGGCAATCAGCTTGGCCCACTTGGCCACTTCGGCCTTCAACTGTTCATGCGCCGCCTCCGGCGTGATGGGGCTTTGCACCTGCACACCCTGCTGCGCCAGCAGCGCCTGCACGTCGGCCTTCTGCAGGCTTTTGTAGACCTCGGCGTTGAGCCGCTGGATCACGTCCTTGGGCACGCTGGCCGGCGCCAGCAGGCCGAACGTGGAGCTCACCTCCAGATCGGGCATGCCGGCCTCTGCCGTGGTGGGCACGTCGGGCAGGCTGGGGTCGCGCCTGGAGCCGGCCACCGCCAGTGCGCGCAGCTTGCCGGCGCGGATGTGCTGCAGCACGGCGGGAATGGTCTCGGCCATGAAGTGCAGCTGCCCGGCAATCAGGTCGGACACCGCCGGGCCGCTGCCACGGTAGGGGATGTTCTCGGTCTGCAGCTTGTTCTGCAGCTTGAGCATCTCGGCGGCCATGCGCTGCGGCGCGCCGGCGCCCGACGAGCCGAACGACACCTTGCCAGGATGGCTGCGGATGTAGGCCACCAGCTCCTTCATGGACTTGACCGGCAGCGACGGATGCACCACGAACACCAGCGGCACCCGACCCACCACGGCCACGGTGCTGAAGTCCTTGATCAGGTCATAGCGCACCTTGCCTTTTTCCAGCGTGGCGATGGTGGCGTGCGAGGTCATCGCGCCCATCAACAGGGTGTAGCCGTCGGGCGTGCCCTTGGCCACCGCCTCGGCGCCCAGGTTGCCGCCGGCGCCGCCCTTGTTCTCCACGATGAACTGCTGCCCCAGTGAGGTGCCCAGCTGCTGGGCCACGATGCGGCCGATGATGTCGGTCGCCCCGCCCGCGGCAAAGGGCACGACGACCTTCACCACGCGATCGGGATAGGCCGCAAAGGCCAGCCCGGGCAAGGCGCAGGTTGCGGCGGCCGCGGCCAGGCGCAGGGCATCGCGGCGGTTCAGGGGCGTCAGGGGCATGGGTGTCTCCGGGTCGTTCACTGTGGCCGCCATCGTCCAAGACGCACGCCCCAAATACAATCTTGGTTCATCTTGTTCAAAGCAAAACAAAGGTTTGGTATGGACCTGCGTTACGTGCACAGCTTCGTCACCACGGTGGACTGCGGCTCGGTGGCCGAGGCGGCGCGGCGGCTCGACCTCACGGCGCCGGCCGTGACCGCGCGGCTCAAGGCGCTGGAAGACGATCTGGGCTGCACGCTGGTGCGCCGGTCCGGCCGATCCCTCAAGCCCACCGCAGCCGGGCTGAACATGCTGGAAAGCGCGCGCGCCATGCTGCGCGAGGAGCGCGACATGCGCGCGCTGGCCAACGAGAACGTGCAGCTGGGCCAGCTGCGCCTGGGCACGTTCGTGTCGGCCCTCACCACGGTGCTGCCGCCGGTGCTGCGCCGCATGTACAGCCAGCGGCCGGATCTGTCGGTGTCGGTGGTGTCCAACTCGTCGGCCGAGCTGTGCCGGCTGGTGGCCGCCGGGGACCTGGATGCGGCCGTGGTGATCGAGCCGCAGTTCGCCATTCCCAAGACCTGCGAGTGGCGCACGCTGATGGCCGAGCCGCTGGTGGTGGTGGCCCCCAAGGCGCTGGCCAAGGGCCGCAGCGCGCACGCGCTGCTCGCCAGCGAGCCCTACATCCAGTACGACCGCTCGGTGCTGGGTGGTCAGCTGGCGGCCAAGTACCTGCGGCAGCAGGGCATCACGCCGCACACGCGCCTGGAGATCAACGGCCTGATGTCGATCGCCTCGATGGTGGACCAGGGCCTGGGCATCTCGCTGCTGCCCGACTGGTCGGCCATGTGGGGCCGCGGCCTGGCCATTGAACGGCTGCCGCTGCCCGGTCAGGCGCCCGTGCGGCGCAGCGGGGTGATCTGGGCCTTGCAGAGCCCGCACGCACCGATCGCACGCATGTTTCTGGAGCACGCCGAGGCGGTGTTCGGCGTGAACAGGATCCCGGCCCGGCAGAAGTTGTCCCGACGCGCGCCCGTTTGCGGTCATGGGCGCGGCTGAGTCTGGCGCCGCGGCCATGACAAGGCCCCGCCTGGGGCCGCCGACGCGACATGCCGCCGGCAGCCGCGGTCAGCGAAAGCCGCGCTGCCTAGAATCCATGCACCCCGCCCACCCCACCCGCACCCCGCGTGACCCAGCCCGCCACCCTCCCCTTCGACAACCTGTACCGCCACGGCTTCGTGCGCACGGCGGTGGTGGTGCCGCGCTGCAAGGTGGCGGATCCGGCCTTCAATGCCGCGCAGACGATCGCGCTGCTGCGCGAGGCCGCCGCGGCCGGCGCGCGTGTGGTGCTGTTCCCCGAACTGGGCCTCACGGCCTACACCTGCGATGACCTGTTCCACCAGCATGCGCTGCTGGACGCGGCCGAGGCCGCGCTGGCGCAGGTGGTGCAGGCCACGGCCACTTGCCCGGCGCTGGCCGTGGTGGGCCTGCCGCTGCGCGTGGATGGCGCGCTGTACAACGTGGCGGCGGTGGCCCATGGCGGCCGGCTGCTGGGCCTGCTGCCCAAGACCTACCTGCCCAATTACGGCGAGTTCTACGAGGCGCGCCAGTTCCACCCGGCCGGCGATGCGCTGGTGGATCGCGTCAATGTCGCCGGCTTCCAAGGTGTGCCGTTCGGCCCTGACCTGCTGTTCCAGGCCGCCAACCTGCCGGCCCTGGTGCTGCATGCCGAGATCTGCGAGGACGTGTGGACGCCGGTGCCGCCCTCGTCCTTCGCGGCCATGGCCGGTGCCACGCTGCTGCTGAACCTGTCGGCCTCCAACATCACAGTGGGCAAGAGCGCCTACCGGCACGACCTGGCGGCGGCGCAATCGGCGCGCTGTGTGGCGGCCTACCTGTACGCCTCGGCGGGCATGGGCGAAAGCACCACCGATCTGGCCTGGGACGGCCAGGCCCTGGCCTACGAGAACGGCGCGCTGGTGGCTGAATCCGCGCGCTTCGTGGCCGAGTCGCACTGGATCAGCGCCGACATCGACCTGGAGCGCCTGCAGCACGAGCGCATGCGCCAGACCAGCTTTGCGCAGTGCGCGGCGCGCCACCGCGGCGAGACCGCGCGCTTTCGCCGCATCGCGTTCACGCTCGATCTGCCCGCCGGCGCGCTGGCGCTGAACCGCCGCATCGCCCGCCACCCCTACGTGCCGGCCGACGGCCCCGAGCGCGATGCGCGCTGCCACGAGGTCTACGACATCCAGGTGCAGGGCCTCACACAGCGCCTGGCGGCCAGCGGCATCGCCTGCATCGTGATCGGCATCTCGGGCGGGCTGGACAGCACGCAGGCCCTGCTGGTGGCCGCGCGTGCGATGGACCGGCTGGGCCGCCCGCGCAGCGACATCCTGGCCGTGACCATGCCGGGCTTTGCCACCAGCAGCCGCACGCTCGATCAGGCGCGCCGGCTGATGACGGCCGTGGGCTGCACGGCCATCGAGATCGACATCCGCCCCTCGTGCCGGCAGATGCTGGCCGACATCGGCCACCCGGCGGCCAATGGCGTGGCGCAGTACGACATCACCTTCGAGAACGTGCAGGCCGGCGAGCGCACCAGCCACCTGTTCCGCCTGGCCAACCACCGCAACGGCTTCGTGCTGGGCACGGGCGACCTGAGCGAGCTGGCGCTGGGCTGGTGCACCTACGGCGTGGGCGACCACATGTCGCACTACAACGTGAACGCCAGCGTGCCCAAGACCCTGGTGCGCCACCTGGTGCACTGGGTGGGCACCCAACAGGCCAATGACGCGTCCGGCCGCGAGCTGGCGCAGGTGCTGTTCGACATCGCCGACACCGAGATCAGCCCCGAGCTGGTGCCGGCCACCGATGGCGATGGCGGCGCTGCCCCGGCGCAAAGCACCGAAGACACGCTCGGCCCCTACGAGCTGCACGACTTCAGCCTGTACCACACCATCCGCTCGGGCTTCAGCCCGGCCAAGGTGGCCTGGCTGGCGCAGCACGCCTTCGCGGGCGTGCCCGAGCGCGATCTGCCGGCCATCAAGAAGCACCTGCGCACCTTCCTGTGGCGCTTCTTCCAGACCAGCCAGTGGAAGCGCAGCTGCGTGCCCAATGCGCCCAAGGTGGGCTCGGGCGGCTCGCTGTCGCCGCGGGGTGACTGGCGGGCCCCCAGCGATGGTGAATCGGCCGTGTGGCTGGCCGACTGGGCGCGGATTCCGGACGCCTGAGTTACTGCCCCACGGCCTGCCGCGCCAGCTTGAGAAAGCGGCTGCGATCGGCCGCACCCAGGCCGGCCAGGATGTCGTCCTGCAGGTCGCGCACCACCGGCAGCAAGTCCTTCAGCAGCTGTGCGCCGTCGGGCGTCAGCGACAGCTCGCGCGCGCGGCGGTCGCGCTCGCTCACCACGCGCTTCACCCAGCCCTTCTGCTCCAGGCGCTCGATCACGCCGCCGATGGTGGCGCGGTCATAGGCAATCATCTCGGCGATGGTGGCCTGGTCGGCGCCGGGCTGGGTCTGGATGGCGTCGAGCGCCGCAAACTGGATGGGCGTGAGGTCAAAGCCCGCGGCCTGCGTGCGCTGCACGAACACCTGGGTGGACAGCTGGTGCAGGCGGCGGATCAGGTGCCCCGCCATGTCGAGTGAATCCATGCCCGCGCTTTCTTGCTTGACCTCGTGATTGATAAGTGTACACACCATCTTGACGGGCAATAGTAAGCATAGATACTATTCAATCCCGCGCTGCCCACATGGGTCGATGGCGCTGCCCAACCCCCAGGAGACCAGGCATGCAGTTCTACAAAGACGGCTTTCGCGGCGGCAACCCGGATGTGAAGCAGGCGGCGCCCAACCGCCGCAACCGAGGTGCGCATGAGCCCATGCCCGAGAAGGTGGATGTGCTGATCGCCGGCACCGGCCCGGCCGGCCTGTGCCTGGCGGCGCAGCTGGCGCAGTTTCCCGACATCGAGACGATGATCGTCGAGCGCATGCCCTGCAACATCGTCAAGGGCAAGGCCGACGGCATCAACACGCGCACGATGGAGATGTTCCAGGCCTTCGGCTTCGCCGACAAGGTCAAGCGCGAGACCTACTGGGTGAACCAGACCGCGTTCTGGATGCCCGATCCGGCCAACCCGCAACACATCCGCCGCGTGGGCCGCGTGCAGGACGTGGCCGACGACAGCTCCGAGATGCCGCACATCCTGATCAACCAGGCGCGGCTGCATGAGCTGTTCCTGGAGGTGATGAAGAACGCGCCCTCACGCCTGGAACCCGACTACGGCTGGGAGGTGGTGGGGCTGACGATCGACCCCGACACCAACGACCACCCGGTGACCGTGACGCTGAAGGACGCCACCGGCGTGCACTGGTGGGGCACGCGCACCGTGCGCGCCAACTACGTGGTGGGCTGCGACGGCGCGCACTCGGCCGTACGCAAGGCCATCGGCGGCGTGCTGCATGGCGACGCCGCGCACCAGGCCTGGGGCGTGATGGACATCCTGGCCAACACCGACTTTCCCGACGTGCGGCAGAAGTGCCTGATCTCGTCGGCCAGCGAAGGCAATGTGCTGATCCTGCCGCGCGAGGGCGGCTATGTGTTCCGCATGTACGTGGAGCTGGACAAACTGCGCCCGGATGAAAAGGCGGCCAGCCGCAAGTTCACGCAGGACGACATGATCGCCGCGGCCAACCGCATCATCCGGCCCTACCGCATCGACGTGAAGGAGGTGGTGTGGTGGTCGATCTACGACATCGGCCACAGCATCACCGACAAGTTCGACGATGTGCCCGAAGGCTCCAACCGCGCGCCGCGCGTGTTCACCGCCGGTGACGCCTGCCACACCCATTCGCCCAAGGCCGGCCAGGGCATGAACGTGTCGATGCAGGACACCTTCAACCTGGGCTGGAAGCTGGTGCATGTGCTGCAGGGCCGGGCCGATGCCAGCCTGCTGCGCAGCTACTCGAAAGAACGGCTCACCGAGGCCCGGCGCCTGGTGGAGACCGACCATGCCTGGGCGCGCATCATGTCGGCGCCCACCACCCAGGCCGAGCGCGACGGCACCGAGGAGCCGCGCATCATCCGCCAGTTCAAGCAGAACCTGGAGTTCACCGGCGGCACGGCGGTGAAGTACGACACCTCGGCGCTGTTTGCCGCCAGCCCGCACCAGGCGCTGGCACGCGGTCTGGAGATCGGCCGGCGCTTCCACTCGGCGCCGGTGGTGCGGGTGTCGGATGCCAAGCAGATGCAGCTGGGCCATGTGGCCGAGGCCGATGCACGCTGGCGCCTGTACGCCTTTGCCGGCCGGGCCGACAGCTCAGCACCGGGCTCGGCCATCCACCGCCTGGCCGACTGGCTGCAGAACGACCCCGCTTCACCGGTGGTGCGCCACACCCGGCCCGGCGAGGACGTGGATGCGGTGATCGACTTCCGCGCCGTGTTCCAACAGACCTTCGACCAGCTGGCCTACGAGCAGATGCCGGCGCTGCTGAAGCCCTGCACGGGCAAGCTGGGGCTGCAAGACCACGAGAAGGTGTTCTGCGTGGACCACAAGGGCCTGGGCGACATCTTCGACATGCGCGGCATCGACCGCGAGCGCGGGTGCATGGTGCTGGTGCGGCCCGACCAGTACGTGGCCAATGTGCTGCCACTGGACGGCTTTGGTGAACTGGCCGCGTATTTCGCGGGGCTGCTCGCAGGCACTACCCCTTAAAGACCAGCGCGCCCAGTGATTCGGTAACGGCGCATCAGTCCGTGCTGACCATCCGGTCCAGCCCATGTTGACCGACAGTCAATCCGACCACATATCCACTGCGCACATCTGCCGATGCTTTTGCCCACGTCGGCGTGCGCTGCCCCCAGGATTCGTAGCACTTCGATCGAGAGCCAGGGGTTGCGTCGTAGACACGCTACACGAGGGCCTGCTGTGCAGCGGTTACGGTCGTTCGCACATTTCAAGCGAACTGGCGGTTTCGGTTGAGTGCTGTCATTCGCACAATCTCTGCAATTGATTGGGGCGCCTGCAGTTCCCCTCTCGAACTGGCACCCGTAACACGTACCGAGAAACTGGTTTCTAGCCTTGCTGATCGCACCTTGTAGTCAGACACAATGGTGCCTACAAGGATGCTGGGAAGCTGCGGATGACAATCTTGACGCGGGTGCATAAGCCTTCGGTGCCAGATGCACTACACGTTGTTTTCGTACATGGTCTCGGTGGAGATGCGCGATCTACGTGGATGCACAACCCGAAGGACCACACGACTCTCTGGCCTAGTTGGATCGGCGAAGACGCTGGATGCGATGTCTGGGTCGCAGGATACGGTGCCGCACTCTCCGGCTGGACAGATGACGCCATGCATCTTGCCGATCTAGGAGAAGCGCTGTTTGCTGCCTTGCAGGTCGAGCAAGACTTGCAGGGCCACAGGATTGTCTTGGTTGGGCATAGCCTTGGTGGCTTGGTCATCAAGTCTGGCATGACACAAGCGCAGGCGCTCGGCGACCCGCTTCGGCTGACGCTGCTGCAGCGAATTGCTGGCGTTGTTTTCATTGGCACACCGCATCAGGGGGCAAGCCTTGCTACCGTTGCGCACAATCTGCGTCTGCTGCTGAGGACGAATGCTCAGGTCACCAACATGGTCAGTGATGACGCCTGGCTGAAGTTGTTGAATGGGCAGTTTCGATACCTGCAAGCGCAACGCAGCTTCGGCGTGCGAGTCTTCTTTGAATCCAAGGGTGTTTTCATTGGACGCCGAATACTTGGCCTTGCGCTTGGCGGGCGGAAACTGATCGTTGATAGGAATAGCAGCGACCCGGGAATTGAAGGAGTTATCCCCACCGCCATCGACGGGGACCACATCGAGATTGCTAAGCCGAAGTCGCGCCAAGCTCTCATCCACAAGGCTTTGGTCGATTTTCTGAAGGGTATGGCGAGTGGCCCGGAAGGCCCCCCCCCCCCGAGTGCTGAAAAGAGAAGCTCGGCGCCCTGGGCGAGTTCACCTGACCTTCCAACGACGTTGCGAAGTGCGTCGGCTCCATTGCTGAGCTGGCCTAGCACGTTGTCGGATGGGACGTGGCTTCATCGCCCAGAGCTGAGCTCATTGATAGAGAGCCTTCCTGCCGAGGCGTCGAGCACACACTTTTTGCTAGGTGATCCAGGATGCGGGAAGTCTTCTTTGCTGGTACGACTGGCGCAGGAGAGGCAGGCGGCAGGCTGGTGCGTACTTGCCATCAAGGCTGACCGACTCCCGCCGGACGTGCTAGATCGGCAGGCACTCGCAAGGCATCTGAATCTGGAGGCTGACACCGCCACCATTTTGCGCGGCCTCGCGAGAACTGTGCCTGTCCTGGTGCTCATTGATCAGGTAGATGCATTGGCGGACCTGGTTGTCCAGCACTCAGCGCGCTTGCGTGTACTGCTGGACTTAGTTCAAGACCTATCCGAGGCAGAAGGGGTGCACACCGTCATCTCGTGCCGCACCTTTGAGCAAAAGCATGATCCCGCACTTCGGAATCTTGACGCGACTGTCATCCGATTGGAGCTACCAGAGTGGTCGACTGTCCAGCCGGTTCTGGCGGCGCGGGGCCTTCACGTTGACGTGTGGAATCAGGATATTCAGCAGGTGTTGCGGTCGCCACATGCCCTAGAAATCTTCCTATCTCTTCTCGGCGGGACTACTGAGCCAGAAGTCTTGAGGAGCTTTCAGGGGTTGCTGGAGAAGCAATGGGAAACTCAGGTATTAAGTGACGCAACCGGCCGGCGCCGCACAACTCTGCGCCATTTGGCGAAGTTGATGGCCGACCGTGAGGTGTTGGGGCTGCCTCTTGTTCAAGTAGAAGATCACTACACGGATATTCAGGGTCTAGCATCTGCGGGACTGCTCCGATTGGACCAGGGGCCAGGTCGAGTGGAGTTTCGACACCAAACGCTTTATGAATTCGTGCGCGCGCGTAGCTTCCTGGAAGAAAGCGGAAGCCTTACGGAAACGGTACGAGCACAGCAAGGCAGCCTACGCATTCGTCCTCAGATGTGGCATGCGCTGGGATACTTTCGCGGCGCGAGTCCCGAGGAGTACGGCGTCGAAATTGGGCGGCTGTGGGCAGCGGACCTGCGCCCGCATCTGAAGATGTTGTTGATCGAGTTCTTGGGCTTGCAGACTACGCCGACGTCTGCTGAACGTCAGCTCGTAGAACAGGCCATGACTGATCAGTGGTTCGTACCCCGCTTCATCGGGGCCGCAGTTGGAAGCCCCGGATGGTTTGCCGCATTGTCGCAAGCGCATCTTCCCAAATTGATGGCATTGCCGGGGGACCAAGCTCAGGCACTGTTGCCAATGCTTAGACAGGCTTTGCACTTTAGTCCAGTGGCTGTTGTCGATCTTGTTCGGCGGCATTGGTTGAACGATGCAGCTAGAGACGTCCTAAGCTGGCAGGCCCTGGGTGGCGGGGACGTCGCGCCGCAGGCCGGCCTTTGGTTGGACAGCCTTGTCCTGATCGCCGGTCGAAGTCCGATTGCTGAGTGGGCTATCGGGCATGTAGCTGGTGCGGTGAGTGCAGCTCAGCCTGAGGACGCTCCCAGGTTGATTGCGGCATGGCTCAAGCGCCGAATGGACGCCGCTACTGCGCCTCTAGCCAACGCACCCAAGGACGATGAAGCGGCTTGTGCCGTGATGGCCAAGAACGTTCAGGCGGCGTTCGAGGAGCGCCAGTTTCATGACATGGAGGCTATTGCCGAAGCTGCGCCGAGAGCCTTTGTCATTGCCATTTGGCCACTGCTTCTTGAGGGGCTGCAGCACTTTGCCTCTGAGGCCCCGAGCGTCGTGATCGGCTATCGGAAAAACAGTGGGCTGATGTTTCAAGACTTGGACGATGAAGAGGCACGAAACGATCGCCCCCTGCTTCGCTCATGTCAACTCGGAATTCAAGGCTGGGCGGACTCTGACCCAGATGGTTTTCTGGAGTTCGTCGCCTCAAATTCCCAATCCGACCTGCTCCTCGTGCATCGCTTCTTGGCACTAGGCCTTGTGCGAGTCGCCGCACACGCACCGCAGCGCGTGTTTGACTACTTGCGCGGAGATTCTCGACGCCTTGTTCTCGGGCCTTACACCGATGTACACAAGGAAAGCATTGCAATGATTGCAGGGATCAGTTCGCTGCTCGATGACCCTAGCTATGCGGAGCTGGAGACCATCCTTCGCGATTGGCGCTACTACAACGAGGCAGCGCAGCAAGATGATGCAGGCACCAGGCAGCAACGACAGCATTGGGCTCGCCAGCACCGACTCCGATTGCTTCGGGCGTTGCCTGAGGGACGGAGAAGCGCTGCGCTCCAACGGCTTGTAAACGAAGAGGAGCGCGCCTTTCCGGGCCTGACTGATAAGGATGTGCATTTCTCTGGTGCCCAGTGGATCGGGAGTCCGGTGAGTGCTCAGCAGATGGATCGGGCCACCGACGCGGACGTCCTAAATCTCTTCAGCGAGCTTACCGATGATGCAGCTTGGGATCATCCGCGGCACCGAATGAAAGGCGGGGCCATACAGGCAGGCCGTGAGTTGGCCGAGTTGGCTAAGCACGACTTAGCCAAAGTTCTCCGTATTGTGCGGTCGCTTGATCCCGGTCGCAACGAGATTCCAGTCTCTTGTACCCTTCGCGAACTCATTCCGGCTGGACTCACCGCACCTGCGTTCTACTCCTTGGTTGCCGAATTGGAAGACAAGGGTTTTGTCGGGTCTGGGTTTCGGCGCGATGCCGCCTACGCAATTGCGAATGCGGCCAGCAAGGAGACGCCTGTTCCGGACCAACTCATAGATCGGATGGAGCGCTGGCTGGTTCCCTGTTCGACTGAGGACGCTGCGGAGATCGAGGCGGATGCAAAGGAGACGTCTTCCACTTCTCCGGTCCTTTGGGGGCATGGGTCGCTTGCCGCGCTTCCGAACGGGAACTACCCGACGCTGACGGCGCTAACGTCAGCCTGTCTATCTGTGGAGCCTCCGCGACTTGATCGCTGGCTTTCCATTCTTGAACAACATGCCGCGCGCGCAGAGTCGCCTCGAGTTTGGGAGGCATTGATTCAGCGCGAGCTTACGTATCTGAGCATGGCGGATCGTTCTAGGGTGGAGGCTCTTGTCGATCAGGTGACTACGGCTGCGCCATCCATCCTTGCGGGGCGGGGTTGGGCTCACTTTGTTGCGCATGCGTTTCGCTGGGCTTCGGTTGCAGCGGTACGGCGATGGATGACGGCTACTGTTGAGATGGCAGGCGAGGGGCAGCAGGGAGCGGGGGAATTGGCCTGTTTGCGACATGCCCTATTCCCCGCGGAAGACTGGTCTCGTGAACTGGTTAAGGCGCTGAGTGTTGACGCTGCTTCAGACACAGCGCTAGGCGTGGCGCACGCTGTGGCCAACTTGTGGCATGAGCCCATGACTAGGCCAGTGGTTCATCCCATTTTGCTTCTGCTGCTAGGCAGCAGCGACGAGCGAGTGTTGACCGCGTTGTCTGCGATCTTCATGAATGATGGGTTCGCAGCAGATATCGAGACCAGAGACTTGTTGGATGCCTTGGTGGCTTACCCCAGCGTGTTGAAGAACGGACGAGCTGAGCGCCTGCCTGAAATGCTGGTCAAGCTGGTGGCGTTGGAACCGGCGCGCGCCTGCAGAGTGGTTCATGCACTACTCGACGCGGCTGGCGATCAGATGGGCAACATCGCGACATCCTGGTACTTGAGCACCGAATGGTTGCTGGATATAGCGCTGCAGTTGCAAGACATGGGCGCCGCCGAGCGCGCAGCCGGATCGGCACTCTTTGAGCGCATGTTGGAGTTCAACATGCCGCAGGCAAAGGAGATGACGCTTGATTTGGACAAGCGCACGCCGGTCGGCAGTAGCCCTCGTGCGCCAGTGCGGCGTAGGTCGCGGACCAAGATACACAAGACGGCACGGCGAGGTTGATACGACCTATTGGCTCCCAACTTGGACAGATCCCAATCTGTTGGTCGAATGTCCGGAGACGGTGATAGCTGCTATCGACCGGTCAAGTTTGGACGACCGTAGCCAGTCTGGCGCTGCCTTCGGCATCGCAGAAGGCGGCTGAGCAGCGCATGCCGTCGCGCACCGCCGGCCTGTGCATGCATGGTGGGCGACATGAACCCGCCATCAACCCACGCGAATGTCGGGACCCCGGTGAGGTTTGTCTGTTTGGTCAGATCAAGACTTCAGCAGCCGCAGCGCCTCGGCCTCGATGGCTTCGGCCGTGATGCCGAAGTGCCGGTACAGCACATCGGCGGGGCCAGAGGCGCCGAAGCTCCTCATGCCAACGAAGCCGCCGCGCTCACCCAGCCAGCGGTCCCAGCCCAGGCGCACCGCGGCCTCGCAGCCCACGCGCACGCCGCCGGCCGGGCCCAGCACGCTGGCGCGGTAATCGGAGCTTTCGGCCTCGAACAGCTCCCAGCTGGGCATCGACACCACCGCCGTGGCAATGCCTTGCGCCTGCAGCCGCTCGCGCGCCTGCAGCGCCAGCAGCACCTCGCTGCCGGTGGCCAGTAGCGTCACTTGGCGCTGGCCGCCCTCGCCTTCGCGCAGCACATAGGCGCCGCGCGCGCTCAGGTTGGCATCGGTGTGCACGCGCCGCACATGCGGCAGCGTCTGGCGGGCGAACACCAGCGTGGCCGGCGTGGCGGTCTGGGCCAGGGCGATGGCCCAGCACTCGGCCGCTTCCACCGCATCGGCCGGGCGCAGCACCAGCATGTTGGGCATGGCACGCAGCGAGGCCAGGATCTCCACCGGTTGGTGCGTGGGGCCGTTCTTGCCGATGCCGATGGAGTCATGGCTGAACACGAACTTCACCGGCAGGCCCATCAGCGCGGCCATGCGCATGGCCGGGCGCTCGTAGTCGCTGAAGGCCAGGTAGGTGACGGCCAGCGGCACCACGCCGCCATGCGCGGCCAGGCCGTTGGCCATGGCACCCATCACATGCTCGCGCACACCGCAGTGCACATAGGCGCCGCGCCGGTCCTCGGCCGTGAAGGCGGCCAGGCGGCGCTTGTGGTTGGTGGGCGCCTCCAGGTCGGCGCAGGCCACCAGGCGCTCGGGCATCAGATCACCGAGCACATCGCCGATCTCGCCGGAAATGAAGATGCCGCTGGGCAGCGGCTCGCGCGCCGGGGCCTCGCGCTTGTAGCGCAGCAAGGCCTCCTGCCAGCCCTCGGGCAGCGCGCCAGTCAGCAGGCGCTCGAACTCGTGCCGCTGCGCCGCCGGCAGCGCCGCCACGCGCTGCTGCCAGGCCGCACGTTCGGCCGCGTGGCGGGCACCGGCCTCGCGCCAGGGCGCCAGCACCTCGGGCGGGATGTGGAAGGCCGGGTGCGGCCAGCCCAGCAGTTCGCGCGCGGCCTGGGCATCCTCAGGGAACAGCTTGCCGCTGTGGCCGCCGCGCTGGCCCTGCAGACGGGCGATGCCCTTGGCGATGGTGGTGCGGCAGGCCAGCAGCGACGGACGCGGATCGGCCTTGGCTTCGGCCAGCGCAGCCGACACGGCCTCGAGGTCGTGCCCGTCCACCTCCACCACATGCCAGCCCGCCACGCGGCAGCGCGCGGCCACGTCCTCGCTGATCGACAGCGCGGTGCTGCCGTCGTCGGTGATCTGGTTGTCGTCCCACAGCAGGATCAGGCGCCCCAGCTTCAGGTGGCCGGCCAGCGAGATCATCTCCTGGCCAATGCCCTCCTGCAGGCAGCCATCACCCACGAAGGCGTAGGTGTGGTGGCGGTAGATGGCGTCGCCATAACGCGCATTCAGCCAGGCCTCGGCCACCGCCATCCCCAAGGCATTGGCGATGCCCTGGCCCAGCGGGCCGGTGGTGACTTCGATGCCCGAGGCGATGTCGCGCTCGGGGTGGCCTTCGCAGCGCGAGCCGAAGTCGCGGAAGGTCTGCACCTGGTCGATGCCCATGCGCTCGACGCCCATCAGGTGCAGCAGGGCATACAGCAGCATCGAGCCATGGCCGTTGGACAGCACCACGCGGTCGCGGTCGGGCCAGGTGGGGTCGGCCGCGTCGTACTTCAGGTGGCGCGTGTACAGCGCCGTGGCGATTTCGGCCATGCCCAGCGGCACGCCCTGGTGGCCTTCGCCGGCCCGGACGATGGCGTCGATGGCGAGAAATCGAATGGCATTCGCCAAGTCTTGCGTAGCCATCAGCCGAGCCATCCCTTGATGCGCTGACCCAGCACCTCGCGGCTGATGCCGTAGCGGTCATGCAGCGTGGGCAGCGCGCCGGCATCGAGGAAGGCATCGGGCAGGCCCGCCAACTGAAAGCCAGCTGGCTGCACGCGGTGGCGCAGCAGCGCGCTGGCCACGGCCTCGCCCAGGCCACCCACCACCGAGTGGTTCTCGGCCACCACCACCAGGCGGTGCTTGTAGCGCACGGCCTCGCAGATGGCGGCCTCGTCCAGCGGCTTGATCGTGGGGCAGTGCAGCACGGCCACGCCGATGTTGTCTTTCGCCAGATCCGCCGCCACTTCCAGCGCGCGCATGGTCAGGATGCCGCTGGAGATCACCAGCACCTCGTTGCCCTCGCGCAGCAGCTTGGCCTTGCCCAGCTCGAACTTGTAGCCCTCGATCTCGTCGAGCACCAGCGGCACCTGGCCGCGCAGCAATCGCATGTACACCGGGCCCTTGTGCGCGGCGATCTGCGGCACGGCCTGCGTGATGTCCAGCGCATCGCAGGGGTCCACGATGGTCAGGCCCGGGATGCCGCGCATCATGCCTAAGTCTTCGGTGGCCTGGTGGCTGGGGCCGTAGCCGGTGGTCAGGCCCGGCAGCGCGCAGCAGATCTTGACGTTGAGGTTCTCCTCGGCAATCACCTGGTGGATGAAGTCATACGCGCGCCGCGTGCCGAACACCGCATAGGTGGTGGCAAAGGGCGTCAGCCCCTCCTTGGCCATGCCGCCGGCCGCGCCCATCAGCAGCTGCTCGGCCATGCCCATCTGGTGGAAGCGCTCGGGGTAGGCCTGGGCGAACAGGTGCAGGTCGGTGTACTTGGCCAGGTCGGCGGTGAGGCCCACGACCTCCGGCCGATCGGCCGCGTACTCCACCAGGGCCTTGCCGAAGGGCGCCGCCACGGTGCGCTGGCCTTCGCTGGCGATGCTGGCGATCATTGCCGAGGTGGTGAGCTTCTTCTTGGGCTCGGCGGTCGCGTTGACGACGGGGGCGTTCATGCGGCGGCTCCTTGCGGTCGAGCATTCGAGGCGCCTGACGGCGCCGTGGCATCCAGGTGGGCCAGCGCCAGCTGCCACTCGGGCGGGTCCACGCGGATGAAGTGGTTCTTCTCACGCGCCTCGAGGAAGGGCACGCCCTTGCCCATCAGCGTGTCGCACAGGATCACGCGGGGCTGGGGCTCTTCCAGCGTACGCGCGGTGTCGAAGGCGTTCAGCACCGCCGGCAGGTCGTTGCCATCCACGCGCTGCACATGCCAGCCGAAGGCCTGCCACTTGTCGGCCAGCGGCTCGAAGCCCAGCACCTGGCGGCTCGGGCCGTCGGCCTGCTGGTTGTTGATGTCCACCAGGCAGATCAGGTTGTCCAGCCGGTGGTGGGCGGCGGCCATCGCGG
Organism: Pseudaquabacterium inlustre; assembly: GCF_038066595.1. NCBI lineage: Bacteria > Pseudomonadati > Pseudomonadota > Betaproteobacteria > Burkholderiales > Sphaerotilaceae > Pseudaquabacterium > Pseudaquabacterium inlustre. The sequence goes on along the minus strand of NZ_JBBUTH010000010.1, from coordinate 403,891 downwards.
CCTCCCAGGTCGAGCCTTCGTCCAGCTCGCCATCGCTCATGCTGTTGTAGACGAAGGCCGGGTTCTTCTTGTGCTTCAGGCCCAGCGCCATGCCCACGCCGATGATCAGGCCCTGGCCGAGCGAGCCGCCCGAGATCTCCATGCCCGGCGTGTAGCTGGCCATGCCGCTCATGGGCAGGCGGCTGTCGTCGCTGCCGTAGGTCTCGAGCTCGCTCTCGGGGATCACGCCGGCCTCGATCAGCGCAGCGTAGTGGGCGATGGCGTAATGGCCGTGCGACAGCAGGAAGCGGTCGCGGCCTTCCCACTCGGGGTTGTCGGGCTTGAGGCTCAGCGCATGGCCGTAAGCCACGGCCAACACGTCGGCATAGCCGAGTGCCTGACCCACATAGCCCTGGCCCTGCACATCGCCCATGCGCACGGCATAACGGCGGATGCGATGGGCACAGGCCGCCAGCGCGGACAGCGTGTCCGGACGGGAAGTCATGGAAAGTCTCCTGGAAGAAGAGGGATGGCGCAGCGGCCGGCCCTGCAGGCCGGCCCGCGCACTCACTTGAGAATGGCGGCCGGCACGTAGGACACCAGCATCAGCACGCCGAAGGCCACCAGGTAGAAGGGGCCCAGCTCGCGCACCGTCTGGCCCACCTTGACCTTGGCCACCGCGCTGGTGATGAACAGCGTGGTGCCCACCGGCGGCGTGTACAGGCCGATGGCCAGGTTCACGGTCATCATGATGCCCAGCTGCGTGAGGTCCATGCCGATGGCATTGGCCAGCGGCACGAACACCGGCGTCAGCAGCAGCACGGCGGCCGGCAGGTCGATGAACATGCCGCACACCAGCATCAGGCCGTTCATCAGCGCGATCACCGCCCAGCCGCTGGACAGGTGGGTCTTGGCCCAGCCCACCACGCCGTCGGGCATGTGGTCGAAGGTGAGCAGCCAGCCGATCGCGGCCGAGGCCATGATGACCAGCAGCACCACGCCGGTGGCCAGACCCGCCTCCACCACCGCGGCATGCAGGCGCTTGAGCCCCAGGTCACGGTAGACCACCGCCGACACCAGGCCGGCGTACAGCGTGGACAGCACGCTCACCTCGGTGGGCGTGGCGATGCCGAAGCGCAGGAAGATGATGATCAGCACCGGCAGCACCAGGGCCGGCGAGGCATACAGCAGCTGCTGGCTGAACACGCCCCATTCCAGCTTGCGCGTGTCCCGCGGGAAGTTGCGGCGCCGGCCCACCCACCAGCACACGGCCATGAAGCCACCGCACATCAGCAGGCCCGGCAGGATGCCGGCCACGAACAGCGCCGCCACCGAGGTGTTGGAGCTGAGTGCGAACAGGATCATCGGGATCGACGGCGGGATCAGGATGTCGATCGTGGCCGCCGCAGCCAGCGTGGCCGCCGAGAACGCCGGTGGGTAGCCCAGGCGCTTCTGCCAGGGGATCAGCAGCGAGCCGATGGCCGAGGCGTCGGCCACGGCCGAGCCCGACACACCACCGAAGATGGTCGACGACAGCACGCCCACCTGGCCCGGCCCGCCGTGGAAGCGGCCGATCAGCGTGGACAGCACGCCGATCAGCGACTCGCCCAGCTTGCCGCCCATCATCAGCGTGCCGGTGAGCATGAAGAACGGGATGGCGATCAGCGGAAAGCTCTGCACCTGGGCCACCATCTGCTGCACCAGCAGATCCAGCGGCACGCGGTCGGAACTGGCCGCCGCGGCCAGGGCCGCAGCCAGCAGCGCATGGGCGATCGGCATGGCCGCCACCGCGAAGACACCAAAGACGACGAGGATCAATGCAGTCATGTCAACAACTCCTCGCCCGCTCAGGCCACGTGCACTTCAGGTGCCGGCGTGTCGTGCAGCGCAGCGCCCCTGGACTGCCCGCGCCACACCTCCCAGGCCGACACCAGGGCCAGCACGGCCAGCATGGCCATGCCGCCCATCACGCAGCCGTAGGTCACCGAGCCCGGCACCTGCAGGATGGGCGACTTCTCGTCGGCCACGATGTCCAGCATGTTCCAGGTGGCGCGCGCCAGCGTGCCGTACAGCCCCGCCACGCACAGCCACACGATGGTGCTGACCACGCGGCGCACGCCGGCGGGCACCGCCTCCATCAGAAAGGCGGTGGTGATGTGCGAGCCATGCGCCGCACCCAGCACCACGCCGGCCATCACCAGCCACGGGAACAGCAGCTCGGGCAGCTCGCTGCCCCACTGCAAGCTGGCGCCAGTGCTGTAGCGCAGCACGGTGTTGGCGCACAGGATCACGAAGATCACCACCGTGGTGATCCACATCACCGCCTGGCAGGTGGTGACGATGGCGCGTTCGATCGTCTTCATGTCGGGGTACCGCCGGCTTGCCCGCTCACTTGGCGCGGGCGGCGGCGATGACCTTCTTCACGTAGGCGCCGATCGGGCTGGCCATCCACTTGTCGTCCACCGCGCTGGTGGCCTTCTCGAAGGCGGCCTTGTCCACCGCGTCCACGCGCACGCCCTTGGCCTTCAACTCGGTGATCAGCTTGTCATCGGCCTCCTGCGACAGCTTGCGCTGCAGCGCGGTGGCCTCGGTGGCGGCGTCCTGCACGATCTTGCGGTCGGCCTCGCTGAGCTTGTCCCAGCTGCGCTTGCCCATCAGGAAAGGCGTCATCTCGTACTTGTGGCCGGTCAGCGAGATGAACTTGTTCACCTCGTACAGCTTGCTGGCCGAGATGTTCATCAGCGGGTTCTCCTGCCCGTCCACCACGCCCTGCTGCAGGGCCACGTACAGCTCGGCGAACTTGATCTGCTGCGCCTCGGCACCCATGCTCTGCATGATGTCCACCGTCACCGCATCGGGCGGGGTGCGCATCTTCATGCCCTTCAGGTCCTCGGGCTTCAGGATCGGCTTCTTGCTGTTGGACATCTGGCGGATGCCGTTGTCCCAGTAGCCCAGCACCACCAGGCCCTTCTCGGTGCTCTTGGCAGCCAGTTCCTTGCCCACCGGGCCGTCCAGCACCTTCCAGGCGCCAGGCAGGTCGCTGAACAGGAAGGGCATGCCGAAGGCGGCGTACTCGGGCACCACGGTGGACACCGCCCCCTGCGAGTTGGCCGACAGGTCGAGCGCACCGGTGCGCAGCGCGGTGACCATGGCCGCGTCATCGCCGAGTTGGGCCGACGGCGACACCGACACCTCGATGCGCCCACCCGACTTGGCCTTGACGATCTCGGCGAACTTCACCGAGGCCTCGTGGCGCGGATTGCCCGGCGCCGCGCCATGGCCCAGCGAGAGTTTCACGGTGGCCTGGGCCTGGGCGGCCAGCGGCAGCGCGGCCATGGCAGCCAGGGCGATCAGGGCACGGGTGAAGGTGTTGCGTTGCATGGTGTGTCTCCGGGGATCGTTGTGGTGGGCGCGCTCTGCGGCGCAGGATCGGTGGGGCGGGCGCGGGGTCAGTGGATCAGCATGCCGCCGTTGACGTCCAGCGTCACGCCGGTGAGGTACTTGGCCAGGTCCGAGGCCAGGAACACCACGCAGCCGGCCACGTCGTTGGGCTCGCCGATGCGGTTCAGCGGGATCTGCTCCAGGATGCCCTTCATGCGGTCTTCCGGGATCAGGCCCTTGTTGATGTCGGTGGCGATCAGGCCCGGCGTGACCGCATTGACACGGATGCCGTCGATGCCGAACTCGCGCGCCATCGCGCGGCCCAGGCCCAGCATGCCGGCCTTGGCGGCCGAGTAGTGCGGGCCGCCCAGGATGCCGCCGCCGCGCTGCGCGCTGACCGACGAGGTGTTGATGATCGAGCCCGACTTCTGCGCACGCATCGCCGGGATCACGGCCTGCGACATGTAGAGCATGCCGCGCAGGCTGACGTCCATCACGGCGTCGTAGTCGGCGGCGCTGATGTCGAGCGTCTTGCGCGGCTGGGTGATGCCGGCGTTGTTGAACAGGATGTCGATGCGGCCCAGCCGGGTCAGCACCTCGACCGCGGCGGCCTCGCAGGCGGCCTTGTCGGTGACGTTGGCCACCACACCGATGTGGCCCGGGCCCAGGTCGGCCGCGGCCGCCGCCGGCTCGGCACCGGCCAGGTCGAGGATGGCCACGCGCGCGCCCTGTGCGGCCATCATCTTCGCGGTGGCGTAGCCCAGGCCGTTGCGGCCCGCGCCGCCGGTGATCACGGCAACCTTGTCCTTGAGCAGCATCTCGAATGTCTCCATCGCAGGGGAAAGTGATGGGGCCGGATGGTGGCGAGAGGCTTGGTTGACGACAAGCGAAGATTCGTCAGACTAAGATGACAATTCGTCATCTGAACGCCGGGTTGCCCCCAGGGGCGTGACAGGGCCGGCACGGCATACAAACAGCCCCCCGACTGGAGACAAGACCATGACCCATCCCCTGCGCTGGCTGCTGCACACCGCCCTGGCCTGCATCACCTGCTGGGCCCTGCCGGCCGAGGCCCAGACCGCCGCATCCGCTCTGCCGAACCTGAAGCAGGCCAGCTACACGCTGCGCGACTTCCGCTTCAACGATGGCCAGGTGCTGCCCGAGCTGCGCCTGCACGTCACCACGCTGGGCAACCCGGCCGGCGAGCCGGTGATGCTGCTGCACGGCACCACCGGCAACGGCCTGGCCCTGGCGCAGGCGGCCAGCTTCGGTGGCGAGCTGTTCGGCCCCGGCCAGCCGCTGGATGCGCAGCGCTACTTCATCATCCTGCCCGACGCCATCGGCCACGGCCGCAGCAGCAAGCCGTCCGACGGGATGAGGGCCGCCTTCCCGCGCTACAACTACGAGGACATGGTGCGGGCCCATCACCGCCTGCTGACCGAACACCTGGGCATCAAGCACCTGCGCCTGGTGCTGGGCAACTCGATGGGCGGCATGCACGTGTGGCTGTTCGCGCAGCAGCACCCCGGCTTTGCCGACATCGCCGTGCCCATGGCCGCGCAGCCGGTGGCGATGAGCGGGCGCAACTGGGCGATGCGCCGGCTGATCGTCGACAGCATCCGCAACGATCCGGCGTGGCAGGGCGGCCAGTACACGCAGCAGCCGGCCAGCGCGCGCATCGCCTCGGTGTTCTACAACCTGGCCACCAATGGCGGCCACCAGGCGCTGTACCGCCAGGCGCCCACCCGCGCCGCGGCCGATGCGCTGCTCGACCAGCGCCTGGCCGCGCCGTTCACGGCCGATGCCAACGACGTGCTCTACCAGTGGGACTCGTCACGCGACTACGACGCCAGCGCCGGGCTGGAGAAGGTCCGCGGCACGCTGCTGGCGATCAACTCGGCCGACGACGAGCGCAACCCGCCCGAGCTGGGCGTGATGGAGCCGGCGCTGGCACGCATCCCTGGCGCGCGGCTGCTGCTGATCCCCGGCAGCCCGCAGACCGCCGGCCACGGCACCACCGGCCAGGCGCGCTTCTGGAAGGCCGAGGTGGCGCGCCTGCTGCAGGACGCGCCGCGCCTGGCGCCCTGACCCACCTGCCGCGCGATGTCTCACCTGCCCCCCATGGCCAACCTGCAGGCCTTCGAGGCCGTGGCGCGCCGGCGCAGCTTTGCGCTGGCCGCCGCCGAGCTGCATGTCACGGCCTCGGCCATCAGCCACCAGGTGGCGCGGCTGGAATCGCAGCTGGCCGTGCGCCTGCTCGAGCGCAGCGCGCATGGCGTGCGCCTGACGGCCGCGGGTGAGCAGTACCTGTCGCGCATCAGCGGCGCGCTGCAGGCCATCGCGGCCGCCTCGGACGACCTGCGCCAGGGCGTGGCCAACAGCCTGTACGTGCACTGCTCGCCCAGCATCGCCACGCTGTGGCTGATGCAGCGCCTGCCTTCCTTCGCGCAGGCCAACCCCGGCATCGCGCTGAACCTGTCGGCCGCCCACATCCACAGCGACTTCACGCAGGGCACGGTGGACCTGGACATCCGCTACGGCGTGCCCAACTGGCCCGACCTGGTGGTGGAGCCGCTGTTCGAGGAGCGCATCGTGCCGCTGGCCAGCCCGGCCTTCCTGCGCGCGCAGCGGCTGCGCCGCATCGACCAGCTGCTGGACGTGCCGCTGATCCAGAGCAACGTGAACGTGGTGCAGTGGAGCGACTGGTTCAAGGCCTACAGCGACAAGCGCCCGCCCGAGCGCCTGTCACTGCGCTTCGACCGCGCGCAGATGGCGATGGAGGCCGCCATCCAGGGCCTGGGCGTGGCGCTGGAGAGCGCGATGCTGGCCGCCGGCCACATCCGCGAGGGCAAGCTCAGGCCGGTGTTCGGCCTGGACAAGTGCGTGCGCGTGAAGGCGCATTTCGCGGTCTACCCGGCGCGCCATGCCAAGCGGCCCACGGTAGAGGCCTTCCTGGCCTGGGTGCACGCCGAGGCGGCGAAGGCGCAGCTGGCCTTCGGCTGAGGCGGGTTCAGAACTCCAGGTTGTCGATCAGCCGCGTGCTGCCCAGGCGCGCGGCGCCCAGCGCCACCAGCGGCACACCGGCACGGCGCTCATCGTCGCTGGGTGCCAGCAGGTCGGCGCGGCGGCGCACCGTCAGGTAGTCGGGGGCCCAGCCGCGCTGGCGCAGGGTCTGCAGGGCCTCGGTCTCCAGTGCGGCCAGTGGCTTCACGCCATCGCGCGCGGCCGCGGCCAGCGTCGCCAGCGTGCGCGCCAGCGCCGGCGCCTCGGCGCGCTCGCTGTCCGACAGGAAGCCGTTGCGCGAGCTGAGCGCCAGGCCGTCGGCGGCGCGCACGGTGTCGCCCGCCACGATGCGGGTGGGCAGCGCAAACTGCCGCGCCATGCCCTCGATGACCTGCAGCTGCTGGTAGTCCTTGCGGCCGAACACGGCCTGCGCCGGCTGCACGATCTGCAGCAGCTTGAGCACCACCGTGCACACGCCGGTGAAGAAGCCGGGCCGGAACTCGCCTTCCAGGATGTCGGCCAGCGCCGCCGGCGGTGCCACCTTGTAGACCTGCGGCTCGGGGTAGAGCTCGCGCTCATCGGGCGCGAACACGATGTCGCAGCCGGCACCGCGCAGCAGCTCGGCATCGCGCTGCAGCGTGCGCGGGTAGCGGTCGAAGTCCTCGTGCGGCAGGAACTGCAGGCGGTTGACGAAGATGGTGGCCACCACCGGGCCACCCAGCGCGGCGGCCTGGCGCACCAGGGCCAGGTGGCCTTCGTGCAGGTTGCCCATCGTGGGCACGCAGGTGGTGGCGGTCTGGCCGGCCAGCGCGGCGCGCAGTTCGGCGATGGTGTGGATGATCTGCATGGCGTGCGGTGAAAGCGGTCGAATCGGGGATGCGGTGGTCAGAAGCCGTGGCGCTGCGCGTCGGGGAAGCGCCGCGCGCGCACATCGGCCACATAGATGGCCACGGCCTGGCCGGGGCTGAGCGTCGCGCAGGGCTGCCCATCGGCCGCCTCGCGCGTGAAGTCGCGCACGAAGCGCGGACGCCGTGCGCCGTGGCCGCTCACATCGGACGTCAGGCCCAGCGCGTCGTGCAGCACCAGCACCTGGCCCGCCGTGTGCGGACCGGCACCGATGCCGATGGTGGCCATGGCCGGGTGGGCCTGCGTGATCTCGGTGGCCAGCGCGGTGGGCACCAGCTCCAGCACCAGCATCGCGGCGCCGGCATCGGCCATCGCGGTGGCATCGGCACGCAGCGCGGCGGCCGCCGCGTCGTCACGCCCCTGCACGCGAAAGCCGCCCAGCGCATGCACGCGCTGCGGCGTCAGGCCCAGGTGCGCGCACACCGGGATGCCACGGTCGACCAGGAAACGCACCGTGGCCACCATCTCGCCGCCGCCTTCCAGCTTGACCATCTGGGCGCCGGCGCGCATCAGCACCGCAGCCGACTCGAAGGCCTGCTGCGGCGAGGCCTCGTAGCAGCCGAACGGTAGGTCGGCCAGCAGGAAGGCGCTGCGCCGGCCGCGCGCCACGCAGGCCGTGTGGTACGCCATCTGCTCCAGCGTGACCGACTGCGTGCCGCTCTGGCCCTGGATCACGTTGCCCAGCGAATCGCCCACCAGCAGCAGGTCGACGCCGGCCGCGTCGAGCAGCGCGGCATAGGTGGCGTCGTAGCAGGTCAGCATGGCCAGCGGCTCGCCGCGCGCCACCTGCTCGCGCAGACGGTGCAGCGTGACGGCAGGGCGCGCGGGCGCCGGCGAATTGCCGGGCAGGTTGGCAGACGGATGAACGCTCATGGATCGGCAAGAAAGTGGGCAGCGCACAGGGCGCGTGGGCGGGCGCGATTGTGGGGCCGGCCGGCCTCGGCCGTATTGCGTGAACTAGGCAGACCGCTCCAGCGCAGGTGCCATGCGCCAACGACCTGCGCCGGCGCTCAGGCTGCACGCACCGCACTGCGCTGCGCCAGTTGCGCGGCCAGAAAGTCGACGAAGGCCCGCACCCGCGCCGCCAGCTGGTGGCGCTGCGGGTACACGGCGTAGATGTCGGCATCGGGCGTGCGCAGCTGCGGCAGCACCTGCACCAGGCGGCCGTTCTTCAGGTAGCGGGCGATGTCCCACTCCGCGCGCATCAGGATGCCGTGGCCGTCGAGCGCCCAGTTCACCGCGACCTCGCCATCGTTGGTGGTGAGGTTCCCGCGGATCTTCACTGCCTGCGCGTCGGCGCCGGCCGCGGCGCTGCGGCCGCGCCCGCTGGCCAGGCGCCACACGCCAAAGGCCTCCTCGCCCTGGCGGATGCCGATGCAGTTGTGACCGGCCAGCTCGGCCGCCACACGCGGCGTTCCGTGCCGCGCCAGGTACGCGGGCGAGGCGCACAGCAGCCGGCGGTTGGGAGCGATGCGCCGCGCGATCACGCGCGACTCGGGTGGTGGACCGAAACGCACGCACACGTCGAAAGCATCGTCGGTGAGCGGCGGCGGGTTCACCGACAGCTGCAACTGCACCTCCACCTGCGGGTTGGCGCGCACGAAGCGCGAGACCAGCGGTGCCACGTGGCTGCGGCCGAAGCCCAGCGTGGCGTTGACGCGCAGCAGCCCCTGCGGCACGGCCTTGGACAGGCCCAGGCGTTGCGCCATGTCGTCGATGTCGCCGAGGATGCGGCGCGCATGCGCCAAGTACAGCTCGCCCTCGGGCGTGAGGCTCATGCGCCGCGTGCTGCGCTTGACCAGCAGCAGGCCCAGGCGCTGCTCCATCTGCGCCAGGTGCTTGCTGACCGCCGGCGTGGTGATGCCCAGCTCACGCGCCGCGGCGCTCAGGCTGCCGGCACCGGCCAGCACCGAGAAAAAGCCCAGGTCGGTGGGCTGGATGGCGGGGCTGGAGCTCATGCGCGACTGGCCTGGATTGTTGACTTCAGGTGAACGATGGATTGACTTTAGCGGCGCGCAGACGGGCCGTCCAATTCCTACAGTGCGGCCACTGTTCAACCCCACCCGCCTGCCAGGAGCCCCGCATGAAGACCTATCAGATCGCCACCATCCCCGGTGACGGCATCGGCAAGGAGGTGGTGCCGGCCGGCCGCCAGGTGCTGGAGGCGCTGGCCAGAAGCAGCAGCGCCTTCCGCTTCGAGTTCGAGGATTTCGACTGGGGCGGCGACTACTACCGCCGGCATGGCGTGATGATGCCGGCCGACGGCCTGGATGCCTTGCGCGGCAAGGACGCCATCCTGTTCGGCAGCGCCGGCGATCCGCACATCCCCGACCACATCACGCTGTGGGGCCTGCGCCTGAAGATCTGCCAGGGCTTCGACCAGTACGCCAATGTGCGGCCCACGCGCATCCTGCCGGGCATCGACGCGCCGCTCAAGCGCTGCGGCCCGCAGGACCTGAACTGGGTGATCGTGCGCGAGAACTCGGAAGGCGAGTACGCCGGCGTGGGCGGCCGCGTGCACCAGGGCCACCCGATCGAGGCCGCCACCGACGTGTCGATGATGACCCGTGCCGGCGTCGAGCGCATCATGCGCTTCGCCTTCAAGCTGGCCCAGAGCCGCCCGCGCAAGCTGTTGACCGTGGTGACCAAGAGCAACGCCCAGCGCCACGCGATGGTGATGTGGGACGAGATCGCGGTGCAGATCGCCAAGGAGTTCCCCGACGTCAAGTGGGACAAGGAACTGGTGGACGCGGCCACCGCGCGCATGGTCAACCGCCCGGCCACGCTGGACACCATCGTCGCCACCAACCTGCATGCCGACATCCTGAGCGACCTGGCCGCCGCGCTGGCCGGCAGCCTGGGCATCGCGCCCACCGGCAACATCGACCCCGAGCGCCGCTACCCCAGCATGTTCGAGCCCATCCACGGCTCGGCCTTCGACATCATGGGCCTGGGCCTGGCCAACCCGGTGGGAACCTTCTGGTCGGTGGTGATGATGCTGGAGCACCTGGGCGAGCCCGAGGCCGCGCAGCGCGTGATGCAGGCGGTGGAGCAGGTCACGGCCAACCCGGCGCTGCACACCCGCGACCTGGGCGGCACCGCCACCACCGCCGCGGTGACGCAGGCGGTGTGCGAACTGCTGACCACCGGCGCCTGAGCGGCTGCGCGCACCCGAACAAGACCCAGGAGACCCCGATGCCCACCCTGCTCTCCCGGCGCCGCCCCGTGCTGCGCACCCTGGCCGCGGCGGCGCTGCTGATCACCGGCCACGCCATCACCCTGGCCCAGGCCCAGCCCTGGCCGAGCAAGCCGGTCACGCTGGTCGTGCCCTTCCCGGCCGGCGGCACCACCGACGTGCTGGCCCGCGCGCTGGCCGACAAGCTCGGGCCCGCGCTGGGCCAGACGGTGATCGTGGAAAGCAAGCCGGGCGCCGGTGCCACGCTGGGCGCCGACTACGTGGCCAAGTCCAAGCCCGATGGCCACACCTTGCTGGTGGGCGCGGTGCACCACACCATCGCATCCAGCGTCTACAAGAAGCTGCCCTACGACTTCCAGAAGGACCTGGCGCCCATCACCACCATCGCCCTGGTACCCAATGTGCTGGTGGTGAACGCCGCCACGCCGGCGAAGAACGTGGCCGAGCTGGTGGCGCTGATCAAGCCCAAGGCCGGCGCCTACAGCTACGGCAGCAACGGCAATGGCACGGCCCAGCACCTGATCGGCACGCAGTTCGAGAACCTGACCGGCGCCGATCTGATGCACATCCCCTACAAGGGCAGCGGCCCGCTGACCACCGACCTGCTGGGCGGCCAGGTGACGATGTCCTTCGACACCGTGACGCCGGTGCTGCAGCACATCAAGGCCGGCAAGCTGCGCGCGCTGGCCGTCACCACGGGCAAGCGCGCCAGCGTGCTGCCCGACGTGCCCACGCTGGAGGAGGCCGGGCTCAAGGGCTTCGACATCGGCACCTGGTTCGGTGTGCTGGCGCCGGCGGCCACGCCGAAAGACGTGCTCGCGCGGCTGAACACCGAGATGGTCAAGGTGATCCACTCGCCCGAGTTCAAGCAGCGCATGGCCGAGATCGGCGCCGAGCCGATCGGCAACAGCAGCGAGCAGATGGCCCAGCAGATCAAGGCCGAGACCGACAAGTTCGCGAAGCTGGTGAAGGCGGCGAAGGTGACGATCGACTGAGCGTGGGCGGCGCGCGGCCTCAGGCCGGCGGCAGGTCCAGCCGGTACACGCGCGCCGCCGTGCCGGCGAACAGGGCGTGCTGCTCGTCGGCGGACGCGCCCGCGGCCAGGCGCTTGAAGGCGTTCCACAGCACCGCATAGCCGGTGCTCACCTGGTCGACCGGGAAGTTGCTCTCGAACATGCAGCGCCGGGCACCGAAGGCCTCGATGCAGGTCTCGACCCAGGGCTTCCAGGCCGCGGCCAGTTCCTGCGAGCTGGGCGGCACGGGTCGGCGATCGAAGCCGAAGTGCGTGGTGCGCATGCCCAGCCCGCCCACCTTGACCACCACGTTCGGGCAGGCGGCCAGCGCCAGCAGATCACGCCGCCATTGGCCATACACCGCATCGGCCTGGCCGGCATAGGGCCCCACGCCCAGCGGACCACCGCAGTGGTTGAGCACGAGGGTCGTATCCGGGAACGCGCGCGCCAGCGCCAGCACGTCGGGCAGCTGCGGGTGGTACTGCCAGGCCTCGAAGCTCAGGCCCAGCGGCGCCAGCTGCGCAAAGCCCTCGCGAAAGCGCGGCTCGCCGTACAGGCCGGGCGGCGGCTTGGTGTGGCTGTCCAGGATCTGCGGGCTGGCGTCCCAGCCGCCGGCATGGCGGATGCCGCGAAAGCGCCCGTTGCCGGCACGCAGATGCGCCTCCAGCACCGGCCGCACGGCGGCACCCAGCGTCAGGTTGGCATGGCTGACGATGCCGGCGCAGGCCCGCGTGGGCCCGTGCAGGCCGCTGGCCGCCATGGCCGCCACGCCGTTGGCGAACTCGGTCTCGCCGATCGGCTTCATCTCGACCGGACCATCGGCGCGATAGAAGGCCACGCAATCGACGAACACCGTGGCCACCACGCGGTGGCCGCTGCCGGTGTCGGCCAGCAGTTCGTCCAGCAGGTAGCGGTGGCCGCGCCGCTGCCACAGGTGATGGTGCGGGTCGACGATGGGCCGCTCAGGATCGAGGATGGGCTCGGCCGGCTGGCGCGCCAGCCAGGCGGCATCGGGCGTGACCACGGTGGCCACGGCGTCGGGCGCCTTGGCTGGCACATTCGGTGTGGCGGTCATGCGCGCGTCTCCGGCTGGGGCGATGCGCGCATTCTGGGCAGCGCCTGCCGGCGCGCGCTTCGCTCAGGCGACAGCGGCGCTGCGGGTCAACCCGGGGCGGCGGCTCAGCCGTTTTCCAGCCGCGCCAAAAAGGCCGCCGGCACCGGCGTGGGCCGGTGCGTCTCGGGGTCGATGAACACCACGCCGATCTTGCCGCGCGCCACCGGCCGGCCGCTGGCTTCCTCGTCCATGCGGAACTGCAGGTCCAGGCCGTAGCGGTTGACGTCGGCCGGCGTGATGCCCACGCGCATCACCTCGCCGTGGAAGCCCTCGCTCATGTACTGCGCGCCGATGTCGGCCACCACGATCGAGCAGCCCTCCACCGTGCGCTCGCGGTAGCCCAGGTGCTGGAAGAAGCGCACCCGCGCCTCACTGACCAGGGTCATCAGCTGGGCATGGTCGAGGTGGCCGCCCTGGTTGACATGGCTGACGTAGATCTGGATGCCGGTGGAGAACAGCGGCGGCTCGGTGAATTCGAATTGAAGGCGGGGCATCGGGCCATTGTCTCTGCGCCACCGCTCTGCCCTGCCCCGCGCGTGACATCGCCCGCCGGGTCCGCTGGCCAGAATGGCCCGCAAACCCTTTTTCCCTGCGAGGAGACTTTCGCCATGAGCCGCACCATGAAGACCCGCATCACCGAACTGCTGGGCATCCGCTACCCCATCGTGCAGGGCGGCATGCAATGGGTGGGCCGCGCCGAGATGGCGGCCGCCGTGTCCAACGCCGGCGGTCTGGGCCTGGTGACCGCGCTCACCCAGCCCACGCCCGATGCCCTGGCCGCCGAAATCGAGCGCACCCGCTCGATGACCGACCAGCCCTTCGGCGTCAACCTCACCATCCTGCCGACGGCCAGCCCGCCGCCCTATGCCGAGTACCTGGACGTCACGATCAAGAGCGGCGTGAAGATCATCGAGACCGCCGGCCGCAGCCCGAAAGATTTCATCGAGAAGGCCAAGGCCGCCGGCGTGCGCATCGTGCACAAGTGCACCTCGGTGCGCCACGCGCTGTCGGCCGAGCGCGACGGCGTCGACGCGATCTCGATCGACGGCTTCGAATGCGCCGGCCACCCGGGCGAGGACGACGTGGGCGGTCTGGTGCTGATCCCGGCGGCGGCGCGCGTGGTGAAGATCCCGCTGATCGCCTCGGGCGGCATCGCCGATGGCCGCGGCATGGCCGCCGCTCTGGTGCTGGGCGCCGAGGGCGTGAACATGGGCACGCGCTTCTGCGCCACGGTGGAGGCGCCCATCCACGACCACATCAAGCAGGCCCTGGTGGGCGCCAACGAGCGCCAGACGCAGCTGATCTTCCGCACGCTGCGCAACACCGGCCGCGTGATGAAGAACGCCATCTCCGACGAGGTGGTGGCCATCGAGCGCCGCCCCGGCGGTGCGCAGTACGAGGACGTGCGCCACCTGGTGGCCGGCGCCCGAGGCCGCGGCGCGCTGGAAAGCGGCGAGGTCGACTCGGGCCTGGTGTGGGCCGGCCAGGTGGTGGGCCTGATCGACGACATCCCCACCTGCAAGGACCTGCTGGAGCGCATGGTGGCCGAATGCCAGGAACGCCTGGCCTACGGCAGCCGCTGCTTCGGCTGACGCGCAGCCCGGCCCTGCAGGCCTGCACCGGGCGGTACGCGACATCACGTACACGCAACGCCGACAACGGCCCTAGCGTGGACCGCTGGACATCTTGCCCACCCGAAGAGGAGACACACGCATGAAGCGCCCCGTTCGCACCGCCCTGGCCACCACGTTGGCCGCCACGCTGGCCGCTCTGGTGGCCGGTTGCGCCACCACGCCACCACCGGCCACCGAGGCCTCGGTGCAGGCCCACATCGCCGCGGCCGAAGCCGCCGCCGGCAAGGACTACCCCGAGTACCTGGGCCTGTGCAAGCCGGCCCCGGTGAAGCGGCCCGAGGCCGGCAGCATCGACCTGGCCGCGCTGATCGCCCGCCCCGCCCCGCCGCCCGGCGCGGCCTTCGACAACCTGGCCTACGTGGGCAGCGCCTGGGTCAGCGCCTGGGCGCTGAAGACCAGCGACGGCGTGATCCTGATCGACGCGCTGAACACGGTGGACGAGGTCGACCGCCTGATCGTGCCCGGCCTGAAGAGCCAGGGCCTGAGCCCGTCCGACGTGAAGACGGTGCTGGTCACGCACGGCCACGGCGACCACTACGGCGGCGCCGACCATGTGAAGGCCCTGGCCGGCGCCACCAAGCCGCGCGTGGTGATGAGTGCGCTGGACTGGACCATGACCGCCACACAGCTGGAGTTCGCCAGCCCGATCTGGCCGGCACCGCCCAAGATCGACCGCGCCCGTGACGTCTCGGCCCAGGACGGCGACCTGCTGCGCCAGGGCGACACCACGGTAAAGCTGGTCGTCACGCCGGGGCACACCCTGGGCACGCTGTCGCCGGTGTTCGACGTGAGGAGCGGTGGCCGCAGCTACAAGGCCCTGGTGTGGGGCGGCACCAGCTTCAACTTCGGCCGCGACATGCAGCGCCTGGATGCCTACATCGCCGCCGCCGACCGCATGCGCGAGCTGGCACGCACCGAGAACATCGAGGTGCTGCTGTCCAACCACCCGGCCAATGACCTGACCGTCAAGCGCCTGGCGGCGATGAAGGCCAACCCAGCCATGGCTAACCCCTTCGTCATCGGCAACGCGGGCGTGCTGCGCACACTGACCGTCATCAGCGAGTGCGCCAAGGCCAACCGCGACCGCTTCGCGATGATGCCCTGACGGGGCCTGGATGGGGCGCAGGTGGGGCGCGCCGCTACACTCGCGCCCCACCATGAGCGATACCCCGAACACCCCCGAGACCGCAGGCCGCCCGGACCTGCCCGACCACCTGTCGATCGACCCGCGCAGCCCGCACCATGTGGCCGCGGTGTTCCAGTACGACATCGGCATCCGCTTCAACGGCCAGGAACGCGCCGACGTCGAGGAATACTGCGTCAGCGAAGGCTGGATCAAGGTGCCCGCCGGCAAGACGGTCGACCGCAAGGGTCGCCCGCTGCTGATCAAGCTGAAGGGCAAGGTCGAGGCCTTCTACCGCTGAGCCTGCCGCCGGCGCCTGGCCGGCGCAGCCCGCATCCACCCAGCTCAGGGCGCGCGGCCCAGCGCCTGGGGGTTTGGCACGGCCGCATCGTTGGCGCCGGGCCCGCGCAGCAGGAGCCGGTCGACCGTGCCCAGCAGCCGCGCGGCATCCACCGGCTTGGTCAGGTAGGCCTGCACGCCCGCCTGATGGGCGCGGGTGATCTCGGCCGGCGCCGCATGGGCTGACACCACCACGGCAGCCGGCACGCTGGGCGCCGGCAGCTGGCGCAGTTGCTCCCACAGGCTCAGGCCGTCGATGTCGGGCAGGCCCAGATCCAGCAGCACCAGGTCGGGCGGATGGGCGCGCGCCAGCGCGAGCGCCTGTTCACCGCTGGCCGCCGTGAGCAGGCGCACGTTCGGGCGCAGTGCCACGATGTCGGCCATCAGCGCCTGGTTGTGCGGGTTGTCTTCCACGCTCAGCACCACGCCGCGCACGTCGGCGCGCCAGGTGGCACCGGTGCGGCCGGGCGCGGCCTCGGCCCCCTGGGCCGGCAACTCGGCCACCGGCAGCACGACCATGAAGCTGCTGCCCTGCCCCGGCTGCGACCGCACGCTCAGGCTGCCCTGCATGGCCAGCACCAGCTGCTGCGCGATCACCAGGCCGATGCCGGCACCCGGCAGGCCCGAGGTCTCGCGGCCCAGGCGGTCGAAGGGGCGGAACAGGCGGGCCTGCTGTTCGGGGCTCATGCCCAGGCCGTTGTCTTCCACGCTGAGCTGCCAGTGGCCGGGCAACTGTTCGAAGCGCAGCAGCACCTGGCCACCGGGCCGGTTGTACTTGACGGCGTTGCTCAGCAGGTTGAGCAGCACCTGCTCCAGCCGCGTGGGGTCGGCCTGCACCCATACCGCGCCGGTGGCCGGCGGCGCCAGGACCAGCTGCAGATGCGCGGCGCTGGCCGCCAGCTCCAGGGACTGCATGGCGCGCCGCGCCGCGGGCAGCGCATCCACCGGCTCGGGCCGCACCGGCAGCATGCCGGCCTCGATGCGCGACAGGTCGAGCAGGTCGCTCACCAGCTGCAGCAGCAGGCGGCCGGCATCGCGCATGTGGCCCACCTGCCGGCGCTGGCGCGGCGAGAGTTCGGGCTCCTGCGCCATCAGCAGCACCTCGGCAAAGCCCAGGATGGCGTTCAGCGGCGTACGGAACTCGTGGCTCATGCGCGACAGGAACTCGCTCTTGGCGCGGCTGGCTTCCTCGGCCACGCGCTGCGCCTGCACGGCCGCACGGTGCTGGTGGGCGGGCGTGACATCCCACACCACGGCCAGCAGTCGGCGCTGCGGGCCATCGACCTCGCGCAGCAGCTGGCCCTTGACGCACAGCCAGTGGCGCTGGCCGTCGGGCCAGCGCACGGCGTATTCCAGCGTGTCGTCACGGGTGTCGGCCAGCTGCGCGGCGATCCAGTCGGCCAGGGCCTGGCGATCGGCGGTCGTGGTGGTCTCGGCCAGCACCTGGGCCGGGCTGACCCGGCTGGCGTCGGCGCAGCCGTGCAGCGCAAAGGTGCGGGGGTTCCAGCGCAGACCGGCCAGCGGCTCGCGCGGTGGCCGGGCCGGGGCCTCGGCCACGCTGGCGTCGGCCGCAGGCGGATCGGCCGGCGGCCCGTCGATGACCCAGCTGCCCAGGCCGGCCGCCGCCGTGGCCAGATGCAGTTGCTCCTCCAGCGCACGGCGCTCGCGCTCGACCGTGCCCACCGGCAAGGTGATGTCGTTGAGCAGCACCAGCAGGCGTGGCGCATCGTCCACCACCAGGTCGTGCGGCACGGCCTCGCCGCTGGCATCCGGCAGCCCGGCATCGGCGCGGGCCTTGTCCATCTGCAGCATGCACATCGACAGCAGGTGTGTGCTGGCGCCATCGGGGATGCGCAACAGCACGCCATCGCACACCACGCCGCGCGGCTCGGTGAAGGCGGCCACTGCTGCCGCCAGGCCCGGATGCTGCGGCTCGATCAGCGGGAACAGCCAATCCAGCCGTCCGGCCGGCGCCAGCGGCATCAGGAAGCGCGCCGCCATCGGCGTGATCAACTCGATCTGGCCGTCGAGCGTGGTCTGCAGCAGGGCCACCGGCGAACGGTACAGAAACCGCAGCAGTGACTCATAGGCGCCGGGCGAACTGGACATCTGCGGGCTCCGGCCACCGATCCGACCCTCAGGGCCGCCGCTGCAGCACCAGGTAGGCGAGGTCGTCGCCCGGTTGCCACAGCATGCGCAGCGCCACCGGCGTGGGCCGCATGCGCCAGGTCAGCACGTAGTCGAGCCGGGCGTCGAGCGCCGTGCGGGCGTTGCGTGCGTCGTCGAAGCGCTGCGCCACCAGGTAGTTGTTCATGCACTGCGCCAGCTCGGTGAAGACGTTCAGGCCCATCACGTCGGCGGGGTCGAGTTCGGCCTGCCGCGCCTCTTCCGCGTTGTAGACGGTGACGCGGTGGCTGTGCACATCGAAGCCGATGACGCCGAAACGCAGCGCATCCCATTCGGCAGGCTCCAGACGCAGCAAGGCCGGCAGCAGGTCGGGCTGGTCGTGGGTGAGCGCGGCGGCGGCGGTCATGGCGGGCGGCGGCAGGCAGCCAGCCGCAAGCGCTGCAGGACGGTGCGACCGTGCCACCACGTCCCGGCACCCGGCAAATTGCCATGCGCGAATTTGTTCGCAGGCAGCCAGCATATATGCGAAGTTCAGGCGGGTAAAGCCGGCGGCGCAACTGTGCTTGAATCAGCGGGCCGAAGTGTTGCCACACGCTGCATGCTGCCCTCCAACCTGGCCCTGGTCGACGACGACGCGGCCTTCACCGAGTACCTGGCCGACTACCTGCGCCACCTGGGCGTGGCCGTGGACGTGTTCGCCGACAGCAACGACCTGCTGGCCCACGACGGCGGCTTCGGCTACGGCTTCTACCTGGTCGATCTGATGCTGCCCGGCATCGACGGCGTCGATCTGATCCAGATCCTGCGACGGCGCAGCAGTGCCGGGCTGGTGGTGGTGTCGGGCCGCCTGGCCGCCGACACCTTCGCCCGGGTGATGCGCGCCGGCGCCGACATGTACCTGGCCAAGCCGGTGCAGTTCGAGCAGGTGGAACTGGCCATCCGCGCGGTGCAGCGACGCGCCGGTGCGCCGGCACTGGCCGGCCAGGCCTGGGTGCTGCTGCGCGACAGCCGGCAGTTGGTGGCGCCCGACGGCACGCATGTGGAGCTGAGCCCGGCCGACGTCGCGCTGCTGGCCTGCTTTGCCGATGTGGACGGCCAGGTGGTGGCGCGTGAGCGGCTACAGGTGGCCATCGGCCGCGAGGACGCCGACCAGGGCCTGAACGCCACTGTGTACCGGCTGCGCCGGCGCGTGGAGCGCGCCACGCCGCTGACCATGCCGCTGCAGTCGCGCTCGCGCGTGGGCTACGTCTTCCGGGCCCCCCTGCGCATGGCTTGAGCGGGGCGGGCCGGACGGCGTCCCGCGCGCCGGTCAGTCGTCGTCCTGGTTGAGCTGCAGGCGCAGCGTCGTGCCCGCGGGACCGGTGGCCAGCACCTGCACGCTGCCGCGGTGCAGCGCCATCACCCGGTGCACGATGTACAGGCCCAGGCCATGACCGGCCCCGCGCTGCGTGCGCCGGCCGCTGGCACCGCGCTGGAACAGGCGGCCGTGCAACTCGGGCGCGATGCCGGGGCCCTGGTCCTGCACGTCGATCAGCAGGGCCAGCGGGTCATCGCAATCGCCCAGCGTCACGGTCACCGGGCTGCCGGGCGGGCTGTAGGCCAGCGCGTTGACCAGCAGGTTGCGCAGCGCCAGGCGCATCAGGCTCATGTCCATCGACGCGCTGCGCGCCTGCGTGTCGCGACGGATCTGCACGCGCTGGCGCTCGTCGCTGGGCAGATCGGCGATGGCCAGGCCCAGCAGGGCCTGCAGCTCGGTGTCGCCGCGCTCGATGGGCCCGCTGCGCGCCAGCAGTTCGGCCACGGCCAGGGTGTTGTCGACGCTGTCGATGACCACGCGCAGCATGTCGGTGGTGCGGCGCAGGGCATCGCCACCGGGCGCCCCGAGGCCGCCGGCCGGTGCGCCCGCGTCGACGCGGCGCGCGCCCTGCAGCACGGCCAGCGCGTTGTGCAGCGGCTGGCGCACCTCGTGGGCCAGCACGGCCAGCATCTCGGTGCGCTCGGCCAGCAAGGCGGTCAGCTCGGCGCCGTGGGCCTGGCTGGCCTGGTGCTGCTGGCGCAGCTGGTGCAGCTCGGTCACGTCGTGCATCACGCTGCGGGTCATCACCACGCGGCGCTGGGCGTCGAACACCGGCGTGGCGTTCAGCAGCACCTCGCGGCGCTGGCCGTGGCGGCCATACAGCGTGATCGGCACGTTGTGCAGCGATTCGCCGGCCAGGATGCGTGGCAGCTGGGTGCGGAACATCTCGCGCCCGCGCTCATCGAGGAAGTCGGACGGGCGGCAGCGCCCCACCACCTCGTCGCGCTGGCACCCGAGCCACGACAACTCGGTGGCATTGATGCGCAGGTACACGCCATCGGGCCCCAGCGCGTGGTAGCCGCAGGGCGCCAGGTCGTAGAGGTCGACGATCTCCTGCAGGTGCTTCGCGTTCTGCGCCGCCAGATGCACGCGTGTCGTGATGTCGATGAAGGACACCACCACGCCACCCGGAAGGGCCGGATCGTCCTTGGCCAGCGGCAGCGCATTGACGCTGATCCAGCGCTCGGGCCCGCCGACGGGGTCGGCCCCGCCCAGACGCATCACCTGCTCGCGCTGCGGCAGGCCGGTGCGCTGCGCGGTCACACCGGGAAAATCGTCAGGGTGCCAGGGCGAGCCATCGGCGCGCCAGGCGGGCCATTGCGCGTCGTCGCCGGTGCGGCCCAACACCTGGTCGCGCGGCACACCCAGGATGCGGCAGGCGGCCTCGTTGGCCTCCACCACGCGCCCCTCGGCGTCGTTGACGATCAGACCCTCGGTCATGGTGGCGAACACCGCCCGCAGCCGCGCCTCGCCCTGGCGCTGGGCCTCGTGCAGTGCGGCCCTGTCAGCCGGAAGGATGGCGGCGGAGAACTGCTGGGGGGCCATGGCGCCTGGTCGGAGCCCGCGGCGGCGGGTTGCACGTTGCACTGTACTGCGCGAGCCGCTCGGGTACGCATCGCATCTGGTCAGATCGTGCCTTGCCTGTCCCTCCTGGGCGGGCTGACCGCAGGCTTCGAAATTCCCCCTATTCGCGCATTGATAAATTTCATTATCATGACGCTATAAAAATTCAAGGATCTTGCATCTGGCGCGGACGACGAGCCCGCTTTGGTGCTTCTCCCCAGGAGAACCTGCGCGGCAGGGCGCGTCCGCCTGCCTGGCCATCTTCGATGCCTCCGATGATCTTGCCGCCTCAAACAATGCCATGACAGGCCTGATCCAGCGTCGTCCGCGCGGCCGGCCCCCAGGCGCCCGCACGCGCGTGCTGCGGCACGACGGCGCGCTGGGCGTGCACCACTTCGCCTTCCTGCGCAGCTGGTTCCTGGGTCTGGACCTGCGCCACGCCTGGCAGCGCTACCTGGCCTTCTCGGCGATGAGCGACGACCTGCGCCACATCGAGCATCGCCGCCAGGCCCTGCTGCACCAGGTGCTCGACGCCGGGCAGCAGCTCAACCTGGATCTGCCGCCGGCACGGCAGATCACCGCGCAGCTGGCCCTGCTGGCGCAGCCACCGTTCGACGCCGGCAGCACCCCCCTGCCCTCGCTGGACGAGTTCGTCGATGCACAGGGCCTCGACCGCGAGTTTTACAGCGAGTCAGAGCTGCTGCAGGAGTACCGGCAGTTCTTTCACCTGGATGGGGCCACCGACTCGGCACCGCCCGAAACCAACGCCGAACGCGGCCTGGGCCAGGCGCAGGTGCGGGCGCTGAACCAGGTGGAGGCGCTGCTGGCGCGCCAGCCCGAGGCGGGCGACCGGCTCGACCTGTGGCTCTCGCCGGCCCTGGCGGCGCTGCTGCGCACCGCGGGCATCGGCACGCTGGGTGCGCTGGCCGACACGGTGCGCGTGTACGGCCGCCGCTGGCACGCACGCGCGCGCGGCCTGGGCGAGCGCCGGGCGGCGGCGCTGGTGGCCTGGCTGGGTCCGCTGGCCGAACAGTTCGGCCACGCCATCCCCAGCGCCGTGCTCGACCCATCGCGCCACCGCAGGCCGCCGCCTGCCGCCGCACCCGGGCAACCGCACGTCGCACCGCGCTTCGCGCTGGTGCCGCTGGAACGCCTGGCCGTGCCGGCGCACCTGGCCGGCGGTGCGGGCCTTGCGGCCCCGGCGGGCCGTGCCGTGCCAGCCTCGCCGCCGTCGGCGCTGAATGACCTGCAGGCCCTGCGCGCCTGGCTGTCGCAACCACGCCCGGACGCCACACGGCGCGCCTATACCAAGGAGGCCGAGCGCTTCTACCTGTGGTGCCTGCACGCGCGCGGCAAGCCGCTCGCGGCCATCGATGTGGCCGACTGCCGGTCGTACCTGGACTTTCTGGCGGCGCCGCCGCCCGAGTGGGTGAATGCACGCCCTGCCGCCCGCACCGACCCGGCCTGGCGGCCGCTGCGCGGGCCGCTGGGCGGCGCGTCGCTGAACTTCGCCCGGGTGGTGGTGCAGAACCTGTTCGATGACCTGTGCGCCAGCGGGCACCTGCCGGCCAACCCGATGCGTGCGTTGGCGCGCCAGCGCACCGCGCTGCCGC
Organism: Pseudaquabacterium inlustre; assembly: GCF_038066595.1. Lineage (NCBI taxonomy): Bacteria > Pseudomonadati > Pseudomonadota > Betaproteobacteria > Burkholderiales > Sphaerotilaceae > Pseudaquabacterium > Pseudaquabacterium inlustre. The sequence continues at coordinate 381,543 of NZ_JBBUTH010000010.1, read as the reverse complement.
GGGCGCCGGCGCTGGAGCGGGCCTTTACCGAGGCCGAATGGCGCTTCGTGATGGGCCAACTCGACCGGCAACTGCTGACCCGCGACCCGACCGATCGCGGCCAGGCCGAGGCACGGCGCATCGCGCTGCTGCTGCACCTGCTGTCGGCCACGGGGTTGCGGCTGTCGGAGATCGCTGCGGCAACGCTGGCTGACCTGCGGTTGAGGCCGCCATCGGGCACGCGCGACTTGGCGCTTGGCCCGGAGGCCGGCGCCGAGGAGGGCCCGGTCGCAGACATGGCGCTCGGCGCCGGGTGGCTGATCCGCGTTCAGAGCCGTCACGGCGGCGCGCGCGAGCTGCCGCTGGATGCCGCCCTGCACGCCCTGATCGCACGCCACCACGAGGATGCTGCCGCGATCGCCACCCTGCCCTCGCCCCCGCCCATCGTCTGCACGCTGGCTGAACGCCCGCGGCGCTGGATCGACGGCCCGGACGGCGTAGTTCAGTTGTCGCCGCAGCAGCCACCGACGATTCGCGCCCTGGGCGCAGCCGGCGTCTACCTCACGCTCAAGCGCTTCTTCCGGCGCATCGCGGCGGACGCGGCGGCGGTGGATGGCCTGTCGCGTGAGCGCCTGCGGGCCGCCTCCACACACTGGTTGCGGCACACCTTCGGCCGCGAGGCGGTGGCGGCCGGCATGCCCTTGGATGCGCTGCGCCGGGCCCTGGGCCACGCCAGCCTGGCCAGTACTGGCCGCTACCTGGGTGCTGAGCCCGTTGACACTTCGGCAACGCTGCCCGCAAAGCCGGGCTCCTGAGGCTGGCCTGGCGTAGATGCGCGAGTGGCAACCGGGTTGCCACCCGTTGCGCTCTTCACCCGTCCGGCCGTTGGTCGGGCGGTGGTGCGGCCGGTGGCACGGCCGGCCAGAACGGACCGTCAGGCGCCCGACGGTCCGCCCTGCGCCAGTGCCTGGACCAACGTCTGCGCCAGCCGGGACGCGTCGGCGGCGTTCACCACGCCGGCGACCAGGTGCAGGTCGAGTGCACCGGCTGCGTCGAGCGACCAGCGACCCACCACACGCCCACCCAGCGCCAGCTCACCCGACTGGCTGCCGGGCAGGGCACGATCGGCCACTGCCGTGGCGGTCTTGCCCAGCAAAGCCTCCACCACCGCGCCAGGCGCCAGGCGCTGGGCCTGCTGCCGCAGCTTGTCGGCGCGCTTGAGCACGCCCTTGCGGTCGCGATCGAGCTGCGCGGCGATGGCCTTGGCATGCCTGTGCTGCACCTCCAGCGGCGAACGGAAGCAGTCCAGCACCGGCTGCGGCAGGTCGGCCACCGCCAGCACGTTGGCCACCCAGGTGTGCGAGACGCCCAGTGCCTCGGCCAGCCGGCGGTTGGAGGCGTAGAGCTTCTCGTCGAGCGCACGGCGATACATCACGCCCTGCTCGTAGGGCGAGAGATCGGCACGCTCACGGTTCTCGCGGTCCATGGCCGCGAACAGGTCCAGATCGCTGATCGGTCCGTGGTCGATCACGGCCAGCACCGGCAGGCCCAGTTCGGCGCAGGCGCGGTGGCGGCGGTGGCCGAACACCAGCTCGTAGCGCGCCGTGCCGTTGCCGCCGGTGCCCTCGGGCAGCGGCCGCACCAGGATCGGCTGCACATTGCCACCGGCCAGCTCGATGTCCTGCTTCAGATGCATGAACTCGGCATTGCCGAAGGCGTCTGCATGGCGATTGGCCCAGCGGCTGGGCTGGATCAGCGCGGTGTCGAGCCTGCGGGTGGGCAGCGCACCGTCGTGCTCGCGCAGGCGGTCGCGCAGCTTGCCCAACTCGCCTTCCACGGCCAGCAGCTGGCCGCGGAACTGCAGCATCTGGCCCGGGCCGGTGCGCGGGGCCTGGCCGTGCGGGCCCGGGCCGCCCGCGGCGGCGGCCGCTGCGGGCAGGGCCGGCGGAAAGCGACCGGCCTGCGGCGGCGCGGCCGGGGGCAGGGCCGGCTCGGCGGCGGGCGCCGGGGCAGGGGAGGGCGCGGCCGGGGGCAGCGTCAGATCACTGGTCTTGGCCAGCAGCTTGTTCTTGATGCTCATGCGCTTGCTCCCTGCTGTTGCACCGACCGGTCCACCGCCGGCGCGGCATGGCTGGCAACCGGGTTGCCAGCGTTGGCGCGGCCGCGGGTCGCGGCGTCGTCAACCACCTCAGGCCCCCGCCTGGCGCGCGCGCCAGGCCTCGACGATCGACTCTTCCACCAGGTCCACGAAACGGTCGTACGCATCCACCGCGCGCTTGTAGGTCTTGGCCGAGCCGTCGTACTTCTGGATGTCGTAGATGGTGGCGAATTCGGCCGCCTTGTTGCTGGTGACCGTGGTCTTCGGGATTTCCACCGGCAGCACGAACTCGCCATAGGTGGCCTGAATCCACTGGCGCACCGCTGGCGACGCGGCATCGGCATGGTCAACGCGGCTGAGCAGGATGTGCAGGAAGTCGAAGGCCTTGCGCAACTCGGGCGCGCTTTCCTGGCGGTCGAGATTGCCGCCCAGGTCGGCCAGCAGCGACCAGAACTGCGCCGAACTGGCGAAGTCCAGGCCCGAGGGGGGCACCGGCACCACCAGGCCGTCGGCGGCCCACAGGCCGTTGATGGTGACGTAGGACAGCGCCGGCGGCGTGTCGATGATGATCACGTCGTACAGCTCGCGCACCGGCTCCATGCCGGCGTTCAGCACGTCCCAGAAGCGGGCGCTCGGATCGTTCATCTGCCGCGCGGGCAGCGCGAACTCGGCGCCGAACAGGAAGGGCGCTGCCGCCACCAGGTCGAGCCCGTCCCAGTAGGTGGAGCGGATGGCCGGGGTGATGTCGTCGCTGCTGCCCTGGCACAGCGGCGAGATGGTCATCTCCTCGCTGACCTCGGCCTCGGGCAGGATGCCATGCAGCGTGGTCAGCGAGCCCTGCGGGTCGATGTCGATGGCCAGCACGCGGTGACCGCGCAGGCTCAGGCCCTGGGCCAGCACCATGGCGCTGGTGGTCTTGGACACGCCGCCCTTGAAGTTGGCCACCGCCACGCACACCGCGCGCTGGCCGGCCGGGCGCATCTTCTCGTGGCGGTAGGTGCGGGCCCACTGCCGCGTCTCGGCCAGGCTGAACTCACGCTTGCCGCCGCTGGGGGTCAGCTGGCCCGAGGGCAGGTCGCCCTTGGTGACGCGGTAGTTCACATGCGCCTTGTCCACCCCGCACAGCGCGGCCACCTGGGCCGTGGAGTAGTGCGGCGGCAGCTTGCGCGCCTCGGGCGCCAGCAGGCGACCACGGATCTGCTCGACCATGCCGCCGGCCTTGAGCGCCAGCGCCTGGATGCGCGCCATGTCGATGCTGGAGCGCGCCAGCGGCGCGCCGAGGGCCGTGTCGGCAACCGGGCCGGCCGGGGTGGCAACCGGGTTGCCAGCCGGGTCGGTGGCAGCACCGCTCAGGGCGCTGGAAGAGGGCAGGGCAGGGGAGGGAGGCATCGCGATACCATCAACAGATCGTCGATTCGACGGTTCTCGCAGAGTCTACAGCGAATCGTCTAAACCACCTGTTTTTGGACACCGAAAAGTGGAGAGAGTTTGGGAACCTGGCCCACCCGCACCGCCTGGAACGACCGCCAGCGCAACGGTTCATCCGCCGCAAACCCACCAAACAGCCCCTCAAGGCCACCGGAGCGGCCGGCCGAAGACGGTTGCCAGCGCGCCAGCCGGACCTGGAGGCACCCAATCGGCCATCCAGCCGTCCAGATCCCCAAATCCACTCACCGAAATGCCCACCGGATCGCCATTTCAGCGCCTGGTTGCCCAAGTCCACCGCCGCAGTATCCCAAAAGATCTCCGCCGCCAACCCATATCCACTCCGCAAAACACAGGCAAGTGCTTGTCGGCAATAGGCTTTCCGTCGCCGCAACTCTTCAAGGTATTCAAGTGTTCATCTTCAAAGAAGACAAGTCGACGCCAGGTTTGAATTGTGAGTTGACCGCTTCACCGTAAAGTCCTATGGTGTACTCGCCTGATTGCTCCTGACACAAACACCGGTGATGGCTGAAAGTCTCTCGCTCCCGTCCAACGGTTCGGCCCGCACCGATACATCTGCCGACGACGCTCGCCGCGACGAGCAGGCCGTCTCCAAGGCCAATGAGAGCATCGCCATCCGCCCCAAGCGCGGCAAGCTCACGCTGCTGTCACGCCGCATCTACAACGCGCTGCTGTACCACGCACAGCGCGCCGGGGTCGATCAGCCCAGCTACACCATCCTGCTGTCCGAGCTGATCGACGACGCACGCTTCAACTCCAACAACACCGAGCTGCTGAAGACCCACATCCGCGACATGCAGGCCACCACCATCGAGTGGCACACTAGCATCGGTGAGCAGCGGCGCTGGACCTCCACGCAGTTGCTGGGCACCGTGCACATCCACGAGCGCGGCCGCGGCAGTCCCTGCAGCATCACCTGGAGCTACCCCGAGCCGATCCGCGAACGCCTGGTCAAGCCGGCGCACTACACCAAGGTGTTCCTGGAGATCAGCGCGCAGATGCGCACCTATGCGGCGGCCGTGCTTTACGAGCTGGGCGCGCGCTACCTCACCTCGCCGGGTCGGCTGACCATGCGCGAAGACCTGATCTGGTGGGCCTCGGTGCTGACCGGCCGTTCCGACATCGAGAGCGTGGACTACCGCATCCTGCACCGCGACACCATCAAGAAGGCGCTGATCGAACTGGACACGCTGAACGACAGCTTCCGCATGGAGGTGGTGGAGCACAAGCGCGGCCGCAAGGTCGAGGAACTGCAGTTCCGCGTGATCCCCAAGGCCCAGCCTACGCTGCAGGGCCTGGAGCAGGGCGGCAAGAATGTGTTCGACCTGCAACTGGTCGAGCGCCTGGTGGTCATCGGCTTCAAGCGTGCCGATGCGCAAGACCTGTACGCCTCCACCGACGAGGGTGCGCTGCGCGCGGCGGTCGACCTGGTGGAAGCGCGCCAGAAGAACGCCACGCTGCCGCCGCTGGATTCGCCGGCGGCCTACCTGCGCGATGCGCTGCGCAAGGGCTACGCAGGACAGGGCGGGCAGGGCGCCAGCGTCGCGCGCGAGGAGCCGGCCACCGCCGAACCCTCGCTGGAAGAGAAGATGCAGCGCCTGCGCGACGAGTGGGAAGGCCAGCGCATCCAGCAGGCGCGCACGGCCTTCGACGCGATGGGCGAAACCGAGCGCCAGGCCCACATCGCCCGCTTCGAGGCCGAATGCCTGGGCGAGTTGCTCGGGCCGGTGGCGCGGTCGTGGCAGAAGCAGGGCGTCCACAGCCCGGTGGCGCGCAGCACCTTCTTCCGCTGGCTGGCCGGCGTGCTGTGGCCGGCACCCGTGACCGACAGTGCCCTGCTGGCCTTTGCGCTGGAGCGCAAAGGCTGATCAGCGGCTGCGGTCAGCGAAAGAAGCTGCGCAGCGCGGCGGCCATCTGCGCGCGAACCGGCTCGCCCGACACCACCACGTCCACCATGGTCAGCGAGGTGTGGGTGTGGCCACGGGCGGTGATCGTGTGCACCGGCACGCCGGCCAGCTGCAGGGCCTGCGCATAGGCCAGGCCCTCGTCACGCAGCGGGTCGAACTGGGCCGTGACGATCATTGCCGGCGGCAGATCGGCCAGGCTGTCGGCGCGCAGCGGCGCCACCCGCGGGTCGGTGCGGTCGGCCGCGTCGACATAGTGGTCGAAGAACCAGCGCATCAGCGCCGCGGTGAGCACATAGCCCTCGGCGTTCTCGACGTAGGAGGCCCGCGTGAGGTCGCTGTCGGTCACCGGGGTCAGCAGCAACTGGCCGGCAATGGGCGGCCCACCCTCGTCGCGGGCGCGCTGGCACACCACCGCGGCCTGGTTGCCACCGGCGCTCCAGCCCGCCACCGCCACCGCGCCGGGCTGGCCGCCCAGACTGCTGGCGTGCTCGCTCACCCAGCGCACGGCGGCCAGCGCATCGTCGGCCGCGGCCGGGAAGCGCGCCTCGGGCGCGTGGCGGTAGTTCACCGAGACGATCATCACGCCCGAGCGGGCACACAGGTCGCGGCACATCGGATCGTCGGACGACTGGCTGCCCAGCACCCAGCCGCCGCCGTGGAAATACACCACCACCGGGTGCGGCCCCGGCGTGGTCGGGCGGTAGAGCCGGTAGTCCAGCGGGCCGTCGGCGCCGGGCAGTTGGCCGTCGACGATCTCGCCCACCGCCGGCCCCGGCGGCGAGGCGGCCGACAGCTGCGCCAGCAGGCCGCGTGCCGCGTCGACCGGCAGGCTGTCGAAGGTGGGCAGGTTCATCGCCGCCATCATTTCCAGCACCATCTGCACATCGGGCTGCAGGCGGCGCACCAGGCCGTCGTTGCAGCGCTCGCCGGCCGGGCCGCTGCGCTCGAAGCCGAGGTAGTCGCGCGCCACCACCTCGTCGCAGGCGCGGCGGTAGGCGTCGACGCCGCCCACATAGGGCAGGAACACGCGGGGCTTGCCCGGCACGTTGGCACCCATGTACCAGCTGTTGGCGCTGGGGTAGAGCGTGATGTCGGCGCAGTCGTTGGCATGCTGCACCCAGCCGGCCTCGGCGGCCGCGGTGGGCTCGATGCGCGTGTGCCCCTGCGCGCGCAGGGCGGCCAGGCAATCGGCCACCCATTCCACATGCTGCTCGATCGAGACCATCATGTTCGACAGCACCGACGGGCTGCCCGGCCCGGTGATGGTGAACAGGTTCGGGAAGCCGCGGCTCATCAGGCCCAGGTAGGTGCTGGGGCCGGGGGCCCACTTGTCCTTCAGCGTCAGGCCGTCGCGGCCGGTGATGTCCACCGCCACCAGCGCGCCGGTCATCGCGTCGAAGCCTGTGGCGTAGACGATGGCATCGAACGTGAGCGACTCACCGCCGGACAGCGCGATGCCGCCTTCGGTGATGCGCTCGATCGGCGTTTTGCGCAGGTCCACCAGGCGCACATGCGGCAGGTTGAAGGTGGCGTAGTAGCCGGTGTCCAGGCAGGGCCGCTTGGTGCCGAAGGCATGGTCACGCGGGCTCAGGGCCTCGGCGGTCTCAGGGTCGTGCACCACGGCGCGGATCTTCTCGCGCACCTTCTCGCAGACGATCTCGTTGGCATCCTTGAACAGGATCTGGTCGGCGAAGACGCTCAGGATCGGGATCAGCTCGCCGGTCTGCCAGGCGGCCTCGAAGCGCTCGGCGCGCACCTCGGGCGGGCTGTAGCGGCCGTAGACCTGCGTGGGCTCCAGCGGCACGCCGGCGCGCGACAGCCTGGCTGCCTGGCGGTAGGCCGCGCGGTCGGCGCGCAGCGGGGCCAGACGCTCCTCGCGCACCGGGCCGTTGCCGGCGGGGATCGAGAAGTTGGGCGTGCGCTGGAACACCGTCAGCTGGCTGGCCTGCCTGGCGATGATCGGGATCGACTGGATGCCCGACGACCCGGTGCCGATGACGGCCACGCGCTTGCCGGTGAAATCCACGCCGCCCTGCGGCCAGCGGCTGGTGAGGTAGGTGGCGCCCTGGAAGCGATCGGCGCCGGTGATCTCGGGCGCCTTGGGCTGCGACAGGCAACCGGTGGCCATGATGGTGAAGCGGCAGCGGATGTGCTCGTCGGTGCTGGTGCGCAGGTGCCAGCGGCCGTCGGCCTCGTCCCACAGCGCGGCTTCGACGCGGGTGTCGAAGTCGATGTCGCGCCGCAGGTCGTAGAACTCAGCCACGAACTGCGCATAGCGCAGGATCTCGGGTTGCGTGGCGTACTTCTCCGACCAGCGCCAGGCCTGCTCCAGCGCGGGGTCGAAGCCGAAGGTGTAGTCGGTGGTCGGGATGTCGCAGCGCGCGCCGGGGTAGCGGTTCCAGTACCAGGTGCCGCCCACGTCACTGGCTGCTTCGAGCACGCGCACGCTGAAGCCCAGCCCGCGCAGTTTGTGCAGCAGGTACAGGCCGGCGAAGCCTGCGCCCACCACCACCACATCCACATCGGCCGGCCGCGCGGCGGCGCCTCGGGTGTTGCGTTGCACCATGATTCCTCCGGGGAGAACGGGCTGCTGGGCCGGCCATCTTGCACGCGCGATGCGCTGCGTGTGCCCAAGTTTTCCCGGGGGGCGCCGTGCGGTGTCGCAAGGCGCGACACCGTGCCGGCATGCGGCTACACGCAGCCAGGCGGCCAAGCGCCCTTGCAATCAGGGCCCCATCCCTAACTTGAATCAGACGCAACCAGACCAGCTGGCCGGCGCCACCGGTGCCGCAGGTTCAGCCGCCGGCCGGCAGGCGCGCCAGGGCTTCGCCCAGCGCCTGGGTCAGCTGCCGCAGGTCGGCCTGCAACGCGGCCACGCGGCGCGCGAGGTCGGGCTCGGCCTGCGCATCTGCGGGCGTGGCGGTGGCCGCCAGCAGCCGCGTCTCCAGCGACTGCGCCTGCGCCGCCAGCGTGGTGGCACCCAGCATGGCCGCGGTGGCGTGCAGCGCACGCAGGCGCAGGCACAGCAGCGGCCGCGGGCCTGGCAGCTGCGCCGGGTTGGCGGCCTCGGCATCGGCAAAGCCAGGCAGGCCGGCCCCGTACTGCGCCACGAACTGCTGCAGCGCACGCAGGTACACCGCGCTGCTGTGGCCGAACTGGCCGAAGCCGATCGGCGGTTGCAGGCCGGGCACCCTGGCCAGCGCGGCGGGCCAGCCCGCACCGCCCGCGGCCACGGGGTCGGCGACCGGCACCTCGGCGGTCGCCGACGACGGCAGCGGTGCCGCCGGGGCCGGCCCCGATCCGCCCGGCAGCCAGCGCAGCAGCAGCGCATACAGCTGGGCCACGGCCACCGGCTTGCTGAGGTGGTCGTTCATGCCGGCCTCCAGGCAGGCCGCGCGGTCCTCGCCGAAGGCGTTGGCGGTCATCGCGATCACCGGCAGGTCGGCAGTCTGCGGCAGCCGGCGCAGCGCCTGCGTGGCGTGCAGGCCGTCCATCACCGGCATCTGCACGTCCATCAGCACCAGCGCGTACCGCTGGCGCTGCGCCATCTCCACCGCCTGCTGGCCGTTGTCGGCCACGTCCACTGTCAAGCCGGCGGCTGCCAGCAGCTCGCAGGCGACAAACTGGTTGACCTCGTTGTCCTCGGCCAACAGCACGCGGGCGCCGGCGTGGCGGCTGCGCAATTGCTGCTCCAGCGCGGCCTCGTCCGAGCGGTCATCGGGGTCGGGTGCGCCGTCGGCCAGGGGCGACAGCGCGGGCCGAAGCCGCAACTGCACCTCGAAGCGACTGCCCTGGCCGGGCGTGCTGCTGACATGGATGCTGCCGTCCATCAGCTCGGCCAGGTGGCGGCAGATGGCCAGGCCCAGACCGGTGCCGCCGTAGCGGCGCGTGGTGGAGCTGTCGGCCTGCTCGAAGGGGCTGAACAGCTGGGCCAGGCGCTCGCCGGCGATGCCGATGCCGGTGTCGCTCACATCCAGCGTCAGCACTGGGCACGCAGGCTCGGTCGTGTCGAGCACGCAGCGCAGCCGCACCTCGCCGCGGTCGGTGAACTTCACCGCATTGCCCAGCAGGTTCAGCAGCAACTGGGTCAGACGCGTGGGGTCGCCGCGCAGTCGCGCGCCTGCGGCCTGGTTGTCGATCACCAGACGCAGGCCCTTCTCGCGCGCGCGCTCGGCCACCAGCCCGCAGGTGTGCTCGACCAGCGCGTCGAGCTCGAAGTCGATCTGCTCCAGCGCCAGCTTGCCCGACTCGATCTTCGACAGGTCGAGCACGTCGTTCACCAGGTTCAGCAGGTGCTGGGCGGCACGGTCGATGATGGCCAGGCTGCGCTGCTGGGCGCCGTCCAGCGTGCTGCGCTGCAGGATGTGCACGGTGCCGGTGATGGCGTTGAGCGGTGTGCGGATCTCGTGGCTCATGTTGGCCAGGAACGCGCTCTTGGCGCGGTAGGCCGCCTCGGCCTTGTGCGTGCGTTCCTCCACCAGCGCTTCCAGATGGTGGCGGTGCTGCTCGAGCTCGGCCACGAAGCGCCGGCGCTCGGTGGTGTCGCGCAGCAGGCCCAGCACGGCGGGCCGGCCGTGGTACTGGAAGCGCGTGGCGCGCAACTCCAGCCACAGGTAACGGCCGTCGCGGTGCATGAAGGCCACCTCGTAGTGGCGCTCGGGTTCGGGCAGGTCGGGCTGCACGCGGCGGGCGAAGCGTTCGTCCCACAGCGTCAGCGACTCGGGCGCCACCACGTCCTCGAAGCGGCAGCCTGCGAACGCCGCCTCGCTGTAGCCCAGCATGGCCGGCAGCGCCGGGTTGGCGAACACGAAGCGCCGGTCCTGCGCCACGAACAGGCCGTCGGCCAGCGAACCCAGCACCGTGCGGCTGAAGGCCTCACTCTCGGCCAGCGCGAGCGCGGAGCGCTCGGCCTCGCGCCGGCGCTGCACGTCGTCCAGGCAGCGCTCGATGGCCGGCACCAGCCGCATCAGCCGGTCCTTGAACACGAAGTCGGACACGCCGCGGTGCAGCAGGTCGACCGCCAGTTCCTCGCCGATGGTGCCCGACACCAGGATCACCGGCACCCCGGGCAGCGCGGCGCGCAGGCGTGCGAGCAGGGTGTCGAAGTCGACGCCTGGCACCTGGTGGTCGGCCAGCACCACCTGCCAGCCACCGGCGGCCAGTGCGGCGTCGATGGCCTCGGGGCTGGCCGCGCGGCTGCACTGTGCGCCCAGTCCGTGGCGTTGCAGGTGGCGCTGCAGCAGGCGGAAGTCGGCGTCGGCGTCCTCGATGATCAGGATCCGGTCGGCCGCGTCGGCGGGGCGGGCCGGGGCCGCGTCGGGAGGCTGCGTCGGGTTCATCGGGGCGGGGCCTCAGCGGGCCTGGCAGGGCTCATTGGTGGCCAGCCAGTACACGCCCAGCCGGGCCACGGTCTCGGCGAAGTCGCCGAAGGCCAGCGGCTTGCGTACGAAGCTGTTGGCGCCACCTTCGTAGCTGGCCATGCGGTCGCTGTCCTCGTCCGACGAGGTCAGGATCACCACCGGCAGCAGCCGCGTGCGCGCGTCGGCACGCAGCCGCGACAGCACTTCCAGCCCGGTCAGGCGCGGCAGGCCGATGTCCAGCAACACCACGGTGGGCAGCGCGGGGCCGGGCCGGTCGGCGAATTCGCCTTCGCCGAACAGGTAGTCCAGCGCCTGCTGGCCATCGCGCACCACATCGACCCGGTTGGCCACGCGGGCACGGGTGAGGGCGCGCAGCGTCAGCAGTTCGTCCTGCGGGTTGTCTTCGACCAGGAGGATCACGCGTTCGCTCATGCGATCTCGCTTTCGGGCGGAAGCACTGTCGGCCGCTCCGCCAAGGTGAATCGGAAACAGGCCCCGGCGCCCACCGCCGACTCTGCCACGATGCGGCCACCGTGGCGCCGGATGATGCGCTGCACCGTGGCCAGGCCGATGCCCAGGCCGGGAAACTCGTCGTGCCGGTGCAGCCGGGCGAACACCTTGAACAGCCGTCCGGCGTGCGCCATGTCGAAACCCACGCCGTTGTCCTGCACACAGAACCAGGCCTCGCCGTCGATCTGGCGCTGGTCGAGCGCGATGCGCGCATCGGGCCGGCCGGCGGTGTACTTCCAGGCATTGCCCAGCAGGTTGGCCAGCACGGCGGCCAGCATGCGCCGGTCACCGCTGGCGCGCAGCCCGGGCGCGATGGCCACCGCCACCGTGCGCTGTGGCTCGGCGCGCCGCAGGTCGGCGACGGCGGTGGCCGCCAGTGCGCTGAGGTCGACCTCGGTGGCGCCCAGCGAGCCGCGCACGCTGCGCGACAGCGTGAGCAGGCCCTCGATCAGCTCGCCCATGCGCGCGCTGGCCTTGATGATCTGGTCGATGTCCTCGCGCGCGTTGGCGTCCAGCGCCGGGCCATGGTCTTCCAGCAGCGCCTGCGAGAAGCCGCTCATCGCGCGCAGCGGCGCGCGCAGGTCGTGCGAGACGGCGTAGGCGAACGCGTCCAGCTCGGCATTGGCGGCGCTGAGCTCGGCGGTGCGCGCCGCGACGCGCTGCTCGAGGTGGGCGTTCAGCTCGCGCAGCTGCGCCTGGGCGTGCTGCTGCTCGGCCAGCCGCCGGCTCAGCTCGGCATGCAGGGTCTGCAGCGCACGCGCCACTTCGGCCACCTCGTCGGCGCGCCGCGGTGCGATGGAGGCGAAGGCCGGCGGCTCGTCGCGCACCACGCGCAGCGCGGCGGCCGACAGCTCGCGGATCGGCCGTGCCACGCGGCCGGCCATCCAGATGCTCAGGGCGATGAAGGCCAGCGTGCCCAGGATGCCCAGCCACAGCAGCCGGCGCTGCAGTTCGCGCACGTCACCAAAGGCCAGGTTGGTGGGCTGGCGCACCAGCACCGTCAGGTCGGCGCCCGGTCCGATGGCGGTGCGGAAGCCGCGGTCGGGCGCGCCGCTGTCGTGCACCCAGGCGGTCAGGTGCGCGCCCTCGCCGGGCCAGTCCAGCACGCCCGGCGCGGGCAGGCGCGCCAGGTCCACCGGCAGCGTGCGGTCGAGCCACGGCGCGGCGCCCAGCAACACCCGGCCATCGCGGCCCAGCACCAGGCGCTGGCTGCCGGGCAGTGCGTCGTCGGCCGGCTGCAGGCCCTGGAACAGCGCGTCCAGCCAGTCCCAGCGCAGGCGCGCCACCAGCACGCCGCTGGCGCGGCCCTTCATGTCGACCAGGGGCACGGCCAGGTCGATCAGCGCTGGCGCGCGGCCGTCCACCAGGCCCAGCTGCGCGGTCAGCGGACCGGCCGGCCGGCGGGCGCCGATGTAGGGTGACTGGCGTGCCGGTGCGAACCAGGGCTCGGCGGCCAGGTCCTGGCCTTCCAGCAGGGCATTGGTGGCCACCTGCACCTGGCCGCGCGGGTCGACGATCGCCAGCCAGGCCAGCGCCGGCTGCTGGCTGCGCAGGTTCTCCAGCAGCAGCCGGGCATCTCCAGGCTCCACCAGGCCGCTGGCCAGCAGCGGGTGGGTGGCGGTGTCCTGCAGCTGCTGCAGGCGCTGGCGCAGCGCGTTGTCGAGCGTGCGCGCCAGCAGCAGGGCCTCGCGCCGCATGGCCTGGCCATGCTGGGTGGTGAGCTGGGCGCGCTGGGTGTGCTCCACCAGGCCGGCCGACAGCAGGGCCAGCGCGATGCCGCTGCCGCCGATCAGCAGCGCAAAGCGCGCGCGCAGGCTGCGCCGCGGGTGGAGCAGGGCCGCCAGTGGGTTCATCGCGCGGTCGCCCGTGCGGTGTCGCGGGTGGGGTCGTTGCGGTAGTAGCCGGCCTCGCGCATCTCGCGCTCGGCGGCCAGCTGGCCGGCCTTCAGGGCCTGTTCGACGCTGATGCGCCCGGCCAGCGCGGCGCTGATCTGCTGGCCCACGGCGATGCCGATGGTCTGGAACTCGGGGATCGCCGCGTACTGCACGCCCTGGTACGGGCTGCGCGGCAGCGTGCTGTCGGCGGGGTTCACGCTGTCGATGGCGCGCTTCTCGGCGGCGGCAAAGCTGGCCACGCGTCGGAACTCGGGGTGGGCATAGGTGGACTGCCGTGTGCCGGTGGGCACGGCGGCCCAGCCGCGTTCACGCGCGACCAGCGCGATGTACTCCTTGGACGTGGCCCAGGCCACGAAGCGCTGCGCCTGTGCCGCGCGCTGGCTGGCCGCCGGCACCGCCAGCGACCACGACCACAGCCAGTTGGCACCCTTGGGCGTGACCGCGTACGGCGCCTGCGCGAAGGCCACGCTGTGCGCCACCTTGCTGCTGCGCGCGTCGGACAGGAAGGACGCCGCGATGGTGGCGTCCACCCACAGCCCGCAGCGGCCGTCCTTGAACAGCGTGAGGATCTCGTTGTAGCTGTTGGCCGCCGAGCCCGGCGGGCCGAAGCGGGTGAGCAGGTCGACGTACAGCGACACCGCCTCGCGCCAGGGGCGGCTGTCGACCTGCGGCTGCCAGCCCATGTCGAACCACTGGCCGCCGAAGCCGTTGACCATCGTCAGCAGCAGGGCCATGTTGTCGCCCCAGCCCGGCTTGCCGCGCAGGCAGATGCCGTAGACGCCGTTCTTCGGATCGTGGATGCGCTCGGCCGCCTCGCGCACCTGGCGCCAGGTGGGCCGTTCGGGGAACTGGATGCCGGCCTTGTCGGTGAGGTCCTTGCGGTACATCAGCATCGAGCTCTCGCCGTAGAAGGGCGCGGCGAACAGCCGGCCGTCGATCGACAGACCGGCGCGGATGGCCGGCAGCAGATCGTCGACGTCATAGGCCGGGGGGGGCGTGATCGGCTGCAGCCAGCCCTTGCGGCCCCAGACCTGGGCCTCGTACATGCCGATGGTGAGCACGTCGTACTCGCCGCCGCCGCGGGCGATGTCGGTGGCCACGCGCTGGCGCAGCACGCCTTCCTCCAGCGTGACCCACTTGACGCGCACGTCGGGGTTGGCGCGCTCGAAGTGCGGCGTCAGGCGCTGCATCTCGATCATGTGGTCGTTGTTGACCGTGGCCACGACGATCTGCGTGCTGGCCCGGGCGCCGCCGCACAGCCCCAAGGCAGCGGCCAGCACGGCCAGGCCGGCGGCCTGCCACACACCACGACAAACCGAGATCGAGAACATGGTGACTCTCCCGTGCACCCAGGCCGCCGTCGCGGCTCCTCCCCCGGTGGTCGACACGGCTGGGCGGCCGCCCGAGTGTCGCCGCGGTGATGGGCGGTACCGGGCCCGAGGATTCCCTAGACGCCACCGCGGCGCCCGCGGTCAGGCTGTGTCGGGCTCGGGGCGGTGCCAGCGCGGGAAGAAGCGCGCGACCTGCGGCCCGGAAGACTTCAGGGCGTGACAGCCGTCGATGCTGAAGGGCTTGACGTCGGGCGACTGCGTCAGCTCGCTCCACATGGCCTGCAGCACCGCGCTGCCCATCGTGCCGGCCAGCTCGTTCATGTGGGTGCAGCCGGCGGTGCGGCCAAACAGGCGCTTGATCGCGTCCTTGTACCCGCGCGCCACCTGCACGCCGACCAGCTGCGCGTAGTCGGGGCCGATCGTGGCGCAGGCGCTGTCGTACGGACCGGCATCGGTGACGGCCTGCGCGGCCACGATGGTGGCGCTGCGGTCGACCGTGAGCCGCAGCCACATCGAATGCATCGGCTCGCCCGGCGCCAGCAGGCCGTCGGCCTTGCGCACCGGCTCGGGCCAGATGTCGGTGAGGTGGCCCTCGATGTCCCAAAGGCCATCGCTGCGGGCGTAGGAACGGACGGTGATGCTGCGCTGGTGCGAGGCTTGGCGGGGGCAGTCGGGAGGCGGCAGGGGCATGGAGCGACGGGGGACAGGGCCGGTGCGGCCGATGGAACGTGATCCAAGACTACACCGCGCGGCGTGCGCCGGCCGTCGCCAGCGGCACACGGAAGAAGAGGGGATGTGGCGCGCCGATAAACGAACTAACGCCTTGTTTTGCTCTTTGCCGTTGTTGCTGGGTCGCGGTGGTTGTTCGTTGTGCTGAAACATATCAGTGCCGTTAGTTCGTTTTATGTGATCGCCGAGATTCGGCGAGCCACACGGCGCGGGAAAGTCCCGCGGTCGGCCTCGATCGAGATGTCCCCACTGACGGTGGACAAGCCTGTGGAAAAGCTGTGGTCACGGTGCTGCAGGCCGCACCAGTGCTGGGTGTCAAGACCTTTGCCGCTTTCGTGGGCAGCGGCGGCGCGGATCGCGTCCTGCCACGAACGTCGGAACTGTCGCCACGGGGACGGGGTGATTGCGGGCCTGCCCGGATGCCAGCCTGCAGCCCCACGCCTAGCATGGGCCAATCCCGCTCGGCGCTGCCGTCGCAGACGTTCCGACACCCCCTCCCGGCCGCTCGCCGGCCCCGCCGCCTACCCTTGCAGGCCTGCCGATGACCCCCAACACCCCCGCCCACGGCGCCACACCGGCGCCTGACTTCCGTCCGATCGACTGGCTGCCGCGCGACATCGCGGTCGAGCGACGCGCCGATGGCGTGGTCGTGCTGCGTTCGAACACACCTTTGCAGCCCTATGCGCCACACCTGCCCTCACTGCTGGCCCGGTGGGCCACCGAGCGTCCCGACCGCACCTGGCTGGCCCAGCGCCGCGGCCCGGAACGCCAGTGGCGCAAGCTGTCGTACAGCGAAGCCAAACAACAGGTGGACAGCCTCACCCAGGCGCTGCTGGACCTGAACCTCGCGCCCGGCCGGGTCGTCACCATCCTGTCGGGCAATTCGCTCGAACACGCGCTGCTCACGCAGGCCGCCATGCAGGCGCGCCTGCCGGTGGCGCCGATCTCGCCGGCCTACTCGCTGATGAGCCAGGACCACGCCAAGCTGAAGTACCTGTTCGGCCTGGTGCAGCCGGCGGTCGTGCTGGTGCAGGACGGCCCGATGTTCCAGAAGGCGCTCGACGCGCTGGACCTGCGCGGCGTCACCGTGCTGCATGTCGAGCGCCCGCCGCAGCTGCCCGAGGGTTGCACGCCCAGCCGCGCGTTCGAGACACTGGCTCGCACACCGGTCACACCGGCCGTGGCGGAATCGATCGCCGCCATCACACCCGACACCACCGCCAAGCTGCTGTTCACCTCGGGCTCCACCGGCATGCCCAAGGCGGTGATAAACACGCAGCGCATGATGTGCGCGAACGTGGCGCAAAGCAGCCAGGTGCGCCGCCCCACGGCCGACCACCACCCGGTCTACCTCGACTGGATGCCGTGGAACCACACGATGGGCGGCAATGCGCTGTTCAACGCCCTGCTCAACGAGGGCGGCACGCTCTACATCGACGACGGCCGACCACTGCCCGGCCAGATCGAGGAGACGCTGCGCAACCTGCGCGAGGTCTCACCCACCTACTACGCCAATGTGCCCGCCGGCTATGCGGCGCTGGCCGCCGCGATGGAAAAGGACAGCGCGCTGTGCGACAACTTCTTCCGCAACCTGCGCATGATGGCCTACGGCGGCGCGCGCCTGCCCGATGACCTGTACGAGCGCATGCAGGCGCTGGCCGTGCGAAGCACCGGCCACCGCATCGTGTTCTACACGGGCTGGGGATCCACCGAAACCGCCCCCACCTCCACCGGCACCTACTGGAACACCGAGCGTGTGGGCCTGATCGGCCTGCCGTTCCCTGGTGTCGAGCTCAAGCTGCTGCCCACCGCCGGCGGCAAGTACGAGCTGCGGCTGCGCGGCATCAACGTGACCCCGGGCTACTACGGCCGGCCCGACCTCACGCAAGCCGCCTTCGACGAGGAGGGTTTCTACAAGATCGGCGACGCCGGCAGCTTCGTGAACCCCGACGACCCGGCCCAGGGCCTGATCTTCTCGGGCCGCGTGGCCGAGGAGTTCAAGCTCACCACCGGCACCTTCGTGCATGTGGGCGAGCTGCGCACCGCCGCCATTGCCGCGGCGTCCCCGGTGCTGCTGGACGCGCTGGTGGCCGGCCAGGACCGGCCCTTCGTTGCCCTGTTGGCCTGGCCCAACCTGCACGCCTGTCGGCAGCTGATCGGCGACCCCGAGGCGGGCTTCGACACGGTGGTGGCCCATCCGGCCGTGCGCGAGCGCGTGCGCGCCGGCCTCAGCGCCCACAACGCCGAGGCCGCGGGCGCCAGCAGCATGCGCGTGGCGCGCGTGCTGCTGATGACCGAGCCGCCTTCGATCGACGGCAACGAGCTGACCGACAAGGGCTACATCAACCAGCGCGCCGGCCTGGACCGGCGTGCCGCCTTGGTCGAGCGCCTGTACGCCGACACCCCCGATGCCGAGGTGATGGTGCTCTGAATCCCGACGACGTGGACAGGGCGCCGGCCCGGCCTGCCGTGGGCATGGCGATTGCACCGGGGGCAACCCGCCGATGCCGGGCGGTCCCACGCGCCGCCGCGGCCCCCGAATCCATCCACGTTCTTCAGGAGCAACCCGCATGAACCACCCCATTTCGAGACACGCACTGGCCGCCATCGGTGTCACGCTGTCGCTGTTTGGCGCAAGTGCCCAGGCCAACACCGGCACCGAGGTCTACAAGAAGGCCTGCGCCATGTGCCACGACGTGGGCCTGGCCAACGCGCCCAAGTTCGGCGACAAGGCCGCCTGGGCACCGCGCCTGGCCAGCGGCCGCGACGCACTGGTCACCTCGGCCATCAAGGGCAAGGGCGTGATGCCGCCCAAGGGCGGCTCCACCGCGCTCAGCGACGACGAGGTCAAGGCCGCCGTCGACGCCATGCTCGCGTCGGTCAAGCCCTGAGCGCAGCGCGGCAGCCGCCTTCAGCTGGCGCGCCGCCAGCACAGCCCGGCCATCGGCGGCAGTGCCGCCACGCGCTGCAGCAGCCGCCGGATGCTGGGCGCGCCCACCTTCTCGCGGATGGCCGCGATCTGCGTGCGCACCGTCGAGATCTTCACCTGCCCCTGGGCGGCGATCTCCTGGGGTGTGCAGCCATCGCACAGCGCATCCAGCACCGCGCGCTCCGACTTGGTGAGTTGATGCTCGCTGTCGAAGAACTGGCGCGACAGCCGCACCGCACCGCGCTCGGCGCCCAGCATCAGCAACGCCACCGGCGCCGCGCCGGTCCCGTCGGCCTCGGCCACGCGGATCGGCGCCACGCCCAGTGACACCGCGCGCTCCCCGGCCTGCAGGGTGACCAAGGCCCACTGCCCGCGCGCGGCATGGCGCAGCGCCGTGTGCAGGCGCAGGGCCTCGGCGGCCGGCAGCGCCGCCAGCAGGCCATCGGCCGGCTGGCCGGTGGCCGGCAGCACCAGCGGCAGGCCTTCGCGGCACTGCTGCACCGCCGCCGCGTTGGCGTGCAGCACATGCCCCTCGGCGTCCACCAGCACCAGGCCGCAGCCCAGCGCATCCAGCACCCCGGGCAGCAGGCCGTCCAGCGCCACCACCCCGGCCGGTCGCGCCTGCGCCCGGCCGGCCCCGTGCAGCGCCGCGCCCGCGGCCATCCTCTCCAACGCCTCCAAACGGGCGACCGCGCCTTCCTGAACCGTGTACATGCTTGTTCTCCCGCAGGTGGCAGCCCGCCGTCGGCCGGCACATCCCTCCTGCCAGGACATGATGGCCAGCCGCCCCCGGGCGCGTCCCTACCCGCCAAGGTAGGGACCAGCGCGCCGCCCGCCGCCCACGGACCTTCTTCTAGGGGGACGCCGGCGAAGCCAACGGCCTCAACCGTCCTGGCGCGCGCTGACCGCCTCGCCCAGCACCCGCGCGATGGCGCTGCGCTCATGCACGCCCAGCCGTGCGAACACCTGCTTGGCGTGGTACGCCGCCGTGTTGCCGCTGACGCCCAGCTGCTCGGCGATCTCGGCATTGCTGTGCCCGCGCGCCATCAGCACCGCCACCTCGCGCTGTTGTGGCGACAGGCCCAGGGCCGCCGCGCCCTGCGCCAGCCGCAGGGGCTCGGCGGCCAGCCGCGACAGCCGCAGCGCCACGGCCTGCGCTCCGTCGCCGCTGTGCAGGCTGTGTCGCCGGAAGGCAAAGCGACCCCAGCTGGTCACCACCTGGTGGATGGCCTGGGGCGCGCTCTGCACGGCCGCCAGCACCGCCGCCACGAAGCGCGGCAGCGTCTCGCGCTCGGCCAGCGCCGAGGCCGGCGCGATCGCATTGCCATGCGCCAGACGGATCAGGCGCGACCAGTTCTCGTCGGCCCACAACTCATGGCCCTCGGGCGTCAGCACGGCCAACGCTTCCTCGATGGCCTGGTCCTGCAGCGCATGCGGCGCCACCGGCGACGGCACCGCCAGGCCGTGGCCCAGGTAGTGCAGCACGCCGGCCAAGGTCTGCTCGTCGGCGTCCGAGAACGGTGGGGCGTCAGGTCCGCGGTACAGGCTCAGCTGCCCCAGCACCTGGCCCTGGTGGCGCACGATGGCGTACAGCAGCTGGGCAATGCCCAGCGGCAGCAGCACGTCGCGGCCATAGGCGCTGGCCAGTTCGTCGGCGCCCATCGAGCGGCGGCTGGTCGGCCGCGGTGCGGCCACCCGCGCCAGGTACTGGCGGCGGAACTGCTCGTTGCTGTGCCGGTCATGAAAGCCGGCCATCGCGTTGGGCGGCAGCATGCGCTCGGCGTACAGGTTGGTGATGCCGCCACGCTCGTCACAGAAAAAGAAGCCGGCGTGATCGGCCGGCACCAACTCGCGCAACACCGGCAGCAGCGACGGCAGCAGCAGCGGCGCCGGCAGGCCCAGGTGGCACAGCTGGCGCAGGGTGACGCGCGCGGGGTGTTGGCTCATCGGCATGGCGGCGGCAAGCGCCGCGACGGCTGGCGGCCGCCGCAGCATAGCCCGCCGCCGCGCCGCACGCCCTACCTGAACGCGTAGGGTCGGCGGCGCCGCGGGCCGGTCACTTCACTTCCGACACGAACTGCTCGCGCGGACGGCGCACCTTGGCCAGCTTGACCAGCCAGTCGCCGTCTTCCTGGCGGTAGCCCAGCGGCAGGATGGTGACGCTGCGCAGGCCGCGCGCACGCAGCCCCAGGATCTCGTCGAGCTTGGCGGGGTCGAAACCTTCCATCGGCGTGCAGTCCACGCCTTCCTCGGCTGCGGCCAGCATGGCCACACCGAAGGCGATGTAAGCCTGGCGTGCCGCGTGCTGGAAGTTCACCTCGGCATCGCGCTTGGGGTAGGTGTTCAGCAGCATCTGGCGGTAGTTTTCCCAGCCCTCGTTGCGGAAGCCGCGCACCTCGTTCGTGTAGTCGAACATGTGGTTGATGCGCTCGGGCGTGTAGTGGTCCCAGGCCGCGAACACCAGCAGGTGCGAGCCCTCGGTCACCTGCGCCTGGTTCCAGGCGATCTCGCGGATCTTGGCGCGCACCTCGGGGCTGGTGACCACGATCACCTCGAAGGGCTGCAGCCCGCTGGAGGTGGGCGCCAGGCGCGCCGCCTCGATGATGCGGTCGACCTTGTCCTGCGGCACAGCGCGGGAGGGGTCCATCTTCTTGGTGGCGTAGCGCCAGTTCAGGGTCTCGATCAGGTTCATGCGGTGCCCCGGCCTGCGGGGTGGTTGGACTGCGATGCGCCGCATTGTGGGCAGGCCGTGCATGGCCTCGCTGCTGCAGAACGATACCGACTGTGGTACCCGTGCGCGCGCCGCACGGCCCGCGCTGGCGCAGCGCCGACAATGCCGCGGCGGCGGCCCTGGTCGCCGTGCCCGACATCAGCCCGCCATGCCCATGCCCCTTGCTCCGTCGCCCGCGCCCCAGGCCGGCCTGCCCATCACCGCCGTCATCTTCGACATGGACGGCCTGCTGCTCGACACCGAGGGCTTCTACACGCAGAGCACGCAGGCCATTGCCGGGCGCTTCGGCAAGGTGTTCGACTGGCGGCTCAAGCAGCACACGCTGGGCCTGGGTGCGCTGCCGTTCGCGACGATGATCGTGCAGGCGCTGGAGCTGCCGATGACGCCGCAGGACTTTCTGGCCGAGCGCGAGCCGATGCTGGAGCAGCTGTTCGTGCAGGCCGAGGCCATGCCGGGTGCCGAGGCCCTGGTGCGCCACCTGGCCGCGCACGGCGTGCCCATCGCCGTGGCCACCAGCTCGCGCCGGCACTATGTGGACCTGAAGACGCAGCGCCACCGCGACTGGTTCGCGCTGTTCGATGCCATCGTCACGCCCGACGACCCCGAGGTGCATGCCGCCAAGCCGGCGCCCGACCTGTACGCGGTGGCAGCGCGCCGCATCGGCGCCGACCCGGCCCGCACGCTGGCCTTCGAGGATTCGCCCAACGGCGTGCTGTCGGCCGTGGCCGCTGGTCTGCGCGCCATCGCCGTGCCCGATCCGGCCATGGACCGCAGCCGCTACACCGAGGCCACGGCCATCCTGGATGGTTTGCAGCACTTTCGCCCGCAGGACTGGGGCCTGCCGGCAATGGCATGACCCGCCCGCCTGGCACCTGGTGTTGCGGCGCCACGGCGGGCCGGGTGGCCGGTGCCGCGCTGGCGCTGCATGCCCTGGCCGCGCTGGCGGTGGCGCCGGCCCTGGCGCAGCCGGCCGTGCCGCCGGCCGCCGGGGCGCACCCCACCACCACGCTGCGCCTGGCCCGCGTGTTCGGCGAGCACATGGTGCTGCAGCGCGGACAGCCCATCGCGCTGTGGGGCTGGGCCGCGCCGGGCCACCAGGTGATTGCCACGCTGGCCGGCCACAGTTCGCAAGCCCGCGTGGCCCGCGACGGCCGCTGGCGCCTGCAACTGCCTGCGCTGCCAGCCGGCGGCCCGCATCGGCTGGATGTGCGTGCAAAGGGTCCGGCAGGTCAGGGCGCTGAAACCCTGCAGCTCAACGACCTGCTGATTGGCGATGTGTGGCTGGCCGGCGGCCAGTCGAACATGGCCTGGCCGCTGGCCGAGTCACAGGACGGCGTGGCCGAAGCGGCGGCGGCCGATGCGCCCAGCCTCCGCGAGATGCGCGTGCCCAACGTGGCCGCGTTGCGGCCGCAGGCCGATCTGCCCGACGGCGCCCGCTGGCAGGTGGACAGCCCGGCCACGGCCGGCGGTTTCAGCGCCGTGGGCTGGCACTTCGCGCGGCGCTGGCAGGCCACGCAGCCGCGCCTGGCCGACGGCCAGCCGGTGCCGGTGGGCCTGATCACCACGGCCTGGAACGGCAGCCACCTGGAAACCTGGCTGCCGCGCGAGGCTGCCCTGCGCCGCCCCGATCTGGCCGACGCGGTGCGCGCCACGCCGGCCGAGGCCAGTGAGTTCCGCCGCGCCCGCCTGGCCGCGCTGGGCGCCGTGGTGCAGCGCTGGCAACCGGGCCTGCCCTGGCAGGACGTGGACAGCCGCGACTGGATGTCGCCCACATTGGACGATGGGGCGTGGCCCCAGCTGCAAACGCCCGGCCCCTGGGAAGGCCAGGGCCTGCCCGGCGTGGATGGCGTGGTGTGGCTGCGCCGCAGTGTCACGCTCAGTGCCGAGCAGGTGACCGGTGCGGCGCAGCTGAGCCTGGGTGCAGTGGACGACTGCGACGACACCTACGTCAATGGCCAGCGCGTCGGCGGCCAGTGCGGCTGGGATCTGCCGCGCCGCTACACGCTGCCGCCCGGCCTGCTAAAGCCCGGCCGCAACGTGCTGGCCGTGCGCGTCACCGACACCGGCGGGGGCGGCGGCCTGCATGGCGATGCCGCCTTGCTGCGCCTGGACACGCACGCCGCCCCGGTGCCGCTGGCCGGCGCCTGGCGTGCCCGCGTGGCCCAGCTGGCCGTGGCCGATGCACCCACCGCCAACGACGCGCCGGCGCTGGCCCACAACGCCATCCACCAGCCGCTGCAGGGCCTGCCGCTGCGCGGCGTGCTGTGGTATCAGGGCGAGAGCAATGTGCCGCGCGCGGCGGCCTATGCCAGCCTGTTGCGCGACTTCATCACCGACTGGCGCCAGCGCTGGGGCCAGCCGGCGCTGCCCTTCTACTGGGTGCAGCTGGCGGCCTTTCGTCCGCTGGCCGACAACGATGTGAACCGCGCGCCCTGGGCCGAGCTGCGCGAAGCCCAGCGCCAGGCCCTGGCGCTGCCGCACACCGGCATGGCCGTGGCTACCGACGTCGGCGACGAACTCGACATCCACCCGCGCGACAAGCGCACGGTGGGCCAGCGCCTGGCCGCGCTGGCGCTGCACGATGCCGGCCTGGGCCCCCGCGGCGCCGAGGCGCCTACCGGGCCGCAGCTGCGCGATGTGCAGCGCCAGGGCCACACGCTGGTGGCGCGCTTCACGCACACCGCCGGTGGCCTGGCCACGCGCCCGGCCGGCTCAGCCCTGCAGGGCCTGAGCATCGCCGGCGTCGATGGCCGCTTCGTGCCGGCGCAGGGTCGCATCGACGCTGAGAAAGGCGACCGCCTGATCGCCTGGAGCGACGCCGTGCCACAGCCCCGCTGGCTGCGCTACGGCTGGGTGGACAACCCGGCCCAGGCCAACCTGGTGGATGGCCGCGGCCTGCCGGCCTCGCCCTGGCGCAGCGACGCGCTGCCGCTGGTGACGAGGGGCGTCGGCTTCGCGCCTTGAGCTTGGAGAACCGGGCCGCGCCGCACGGCCCTCAATAGCTCAGCCGCGCCACCGCCCGCAGGTTCTCCGCCGTCGTGCTGGGCAGCCCGAAGAACTCCAGGTACGCCGGGATCTGCTCGAACAGCATGTCCGAGCCCACCTGGTAGCGGCAGCCGCGCGCACTGGCGGCATTCAGGAAGGCGGTCATCTCGGCCTTCATCACCACCTCGCCGACGAAGGCCTCGGGCGCGATGCGCGAGACGTCCATCGGCATCGCGTCGCCGTCGTTCATGCCCATCGGCGTGGCGTTGACCACCAGGTCGAAGCCGGCAGGGTCGTTGTGGCCGGTGATGACCTCCAGATCCGGATAGGCCTGCGTCAGCCGCTGGCCCAGACCCATGGCCGATTCAGGCCGCGCATCGAACAGTGCCAGCACCGCCACGCCGGCCGCGGCCAGCGACGCCGCGATGGCCGAGCCCACGCCGCCATTGCCCACCACCAGGGCTCGCGCACCGGACAGCGTGCAGCCCTTGCGGCGCAGGCCGCGGACAAAGCCTTCGCCGTCGAACATGTCGCCCTGCAACTGGCCCTCCGGCCCGCGGCGCACGGCATTGCACGAGCCGGTGACGCGCACCGTCGGCGTCATTTCGTCCAGCAGCGCCACGGTGGCCACCTTGTGGGGCATGGTGATCAGTGCACCGCGCAGGTTCTCCAGCGTGAACAGCGACCTCAGCAGCGCCGGGTAGGGGCCGGGCTGGCAGCCCATGGGCACCACCACCGCGTCGATGCCGGCCTGCTCGAAGTACGGGTTGTAGATCATCGGCGACTTGAAGGTGTGGGTCGGCCAGCCGATGTGGGCGATGAGGGCGGTGCTGCCGCGGATCATGAGAAACCTTTGGAATGCAGACGAGGGGTCAAGAGGCCGTCGCGGGCGGCTGGGCGCAGTGCCGCCCTGTGCCCGCGTTGCAGCTTCGCTCGCGCCCCGTCAGGTGAACACGCGGCTGCCACCGCCCTGGCCCAGGGCTTCGCGGCGCAGGCGCAGGTACTCGTCCCTGGCCACACCGCGCACGGCGGGGTTGCCCAGGTCGTTCATGTGCACGCGGTAGGTCTCGCGGGCCGTCCAGGCGGCGAAAGCGGCCACGCAGCAGATGGCCAGCGTGATCGACCCCACCACCCACGGGATGCCGGCCGCGCCGGGAGGCGCCACCGCCACGAACAGCGCCGGCAGCATGGCCGTGGCGGCCGTGCCCAGGTTCTGGGAGATGGCCATGCCCGACACCCGGGTGCGCGTGGGGAACATCTCGGGGTAGAAGCTGGGGAACACGGCGTTGTAGCCTTGGTACACCACGCCCCACATCAGCAGCGACATGGCGATGGCCAGCGGCACGTGGTGGATGCTGATGGCGTACAGGTAGCCGTAACTCAGCAGGCCCGACAGCAGCGCGCCCGAGATGATCAGCGGCTTGCGGCCCACCTTGTCGGACCAGTTGCCGACAAAGGGGATCACCGCCACCGCGACGATGTTGCCCAGCACCGGGATCCACAGGTACACGTCCTTCTCGAAGCCGATGCCGTAGCCCGGCTGCACCGCATAGGCGGCGCCGAAGATCGTGGTCACCACCGGAATCACGTTCATCAGCGAGCAGCACACCACGCGCAGCATGTCGCGCCAGCTCTCGGTGATGGCCTGCACCACCGGCGCCTTGGGCACGGCGCGCTGCTGGCCTTCCTCGGCGAAGGCCGGCGTCTCGTCGACCTCGCGGCGGATGATCCAGCCGGCCACGATGACCAGGAAGCTCAACAGGAACGGGATGCGCCAGCCCCAGCCGAGGAAGGCCTCCTTGTCCATGTAGTGCGCCAGCGGCAGGAACACGGCCGCCGCCAGGATCTGCCCCGCCTGCACGCCCTGCAGCGTGAAGCTGGCGTAGAAGCCACGGCGGCCGAACGGCGCATGCTCCAGGATCATCGAGCTGGCACCCGAGATCTCGCCGGCCACGGCAAAGCCCTGCACCAACCGCAGCAGCACCAGCAGTGCCGGTGCCCACAGGCCCACCTGGTCGTAGGTGGGCAGCAGGCCCACGGCGATGGTCGACAGACCCATCAGGAACATGCAGGTGATCAGCACCGTCTTGCGGCCATGGGTGTCGCCCCAGTGGCCCAGCACGAAGGCACCGATGGGCCGCGCCACATAGCCCACGCCGTACGTGGCCAGCGAAGCGATGATGGCCACCTTGGGATCGCCCTTGGGAAAGAAGATCTGCGGAAAGATCAGCGACGCCGCGGTGGCGTAGATGAAGAAGTCGTAGTACTCGAGGGCAGAGCCGATCCAGCCGCTGGCGGTGGCCTTGTTGGCCTGGTGCTTGCCGCGCGGCTCGTGTTCGGTGAGGCTTGACATGGGGGTCTCCGGTTCGGGCCGCCAATGTAGGCAGCGCCACCGCCTCGGCCCAGGGCTGCCGCACGCGTTTGCGCGCTGATCGCGCAGGCCGGTCGCCCTGCGCACAGAACACGGGTTAACCCTGAACCTGTCCTGCGGCGTGCAGACCGGCGATGTGGCCGAAGGTCATCGCCGGCCCCAGGTTGATGCCACCCGAGGGGTAGTGGCCGCCCATCACGCTGGCCTGGTCGGTGCCCACGGCGTACAGGCCCGGCACCACGCTGCCATCGGCGCGCAGCACGCAGGCCGAGACATCGGTCTTCAGCCCGGCAAAGCAGCCGAAGCTGCCAGGCAGCACCTTCACGGCGTAGAACGGGGCTTGCGCAATGGGCGCCACGCACGGGTTGGGGCCGGTGTGGCGCGCATCGCCGCTGCGCCGGTTGAACGGCGTGCGCCCGCGACCGAAGGCGGGGTCCTCGCCCAGCCGCGCATGGTGGTTGAAGGCGCGCACGGTGTCGGCCAAGCCGGCTTCGTCGATGCCGCAGGCGCGCGCCAGTGCGTCGATGGTCTGCCCGCGCTTCAGGTAGCCGCTGAGCAGGTGGCCGCCCAAAGGCAACGGGAACGGCCGCACATGGCCCAGACCGTAGCGCCGGATGAAGCGGTGATCGCACACCAGCCACGAGGCCACCTCCTGGCCCGGCGGCACACGGGCGATCATGGCCGCGGTGTAGTCGTGGTAACCGTCGGCCTCGTTGACGAAGCGCCTTCCATCGGCCAGCACGCCGATCACGCCGGGCTTGCCGCGGTCGATGATGTGCGGAAAGTGGCCCACCGTGCCATCGGCATGCGGCACGCGCGACACCGGCGCCCAGGCCACCGGCGCGGCCAGCTCGGTGTCCAGCACGCCGCCGGCCGATTCACCCAGCGTGATGCCGTCACCGCTGCAGCCGGGGGGAGGCAGCGGCAGGTGCTCGTCGCCACGCGGCGCGCGGGGCACCAGGGCGCGGCGGCGTGCCAGGTCGTGCGAGAAGCCGCCAGCCGCCAGCACCACCCCGCGTGTGGCGTGGATGACCCGCTCACCCTGGGCACTGTCGACCACGGCGCCGCACACGCGCCCGCCCTCGATGCGCAAGCGCCGCGCCGGCGCGCTGGTGAGCATCTGCACGCCCAGCCGCTCGGCCGACAACGCCAGCCGCGCCACCAGCGCCACCCCGTTCACCAGTTGCATCGCGCGGCCGTGCAGCGCCAGATCGACCAGATGGCGGCTGACACGCCGCGCCACGTGCACGAACGACCGGACCGAGCGCGTCAGGCTGAGGAACGCCGCCAGATCGGCCCCCGCCATGATGGGCATGCCGATGAACGAGGTCTCACGCATCGTGGGCCGCAGCCGGTGGATCAGCGGGCCCAGCGTGCGGCCATCCAGCGGCGCGGCCGCCACCTGATGGCCCTGCGTGCCGGCGCCCGGCAGGTGGCTGTGCATGTCGGGGATGGCGTTGCCATCCACCCATTGCAACGCGGTGTGCTGCTCGAAGAAGCCCACCATCGGCCCGCAGTGCGCCAGAAAGGCATCGACCCGCGCGGCGTCGAAATGCTGCCCCAGCGCATGCTGCAGGTAGGTGCGGGGTTGCTGCAGGTCTTCATGGATGCCGGCGCGCTGCGCCAGTGGGTTGCCGGGCACCCACAGCCAGCCGCCCGACCAGGCGGTGGCGCCGCCCAGTTGCGCATCCTTCTCGACCAGGATCACCTTCAGGCCGTGGTGGGCGGCTGTGACGGCGGCGGCGAGCCCTGAAGCCCCCGAGCCAATCACCAGCAGATCGCAGCTCAATTCAGCGGCTGTCGTCGCGCCAGGCGCTTGCGCGTGGCTCATCGCGTTCAAACGGCTTCAGCCGTCGCCACCACCCGCTTGGCCGCCGCCAGCGCACGCCGGGCGCGTTCCACCGCGCCCACGGTCTTGGCCAGCGTGGCGGTGGGCACCTCCAGGCTGATCGGCAGCGTGGCCGGCACTGCGCGCAGCAGGCCCACCAGATCCAGCCCGCCATCGCCGGGAAACCGGCGCTCGGCACGCGCCTCGGCCAGCACTTCGGCCTCGGTCGCAGGCATGGCGGCGGGCACATCGCCCAGCTGCAGATAGCGCAGATGGTGAGCGGGCATGGCCGCGATGTCGGCAATGCGGCTGCCCGATCGGCTGAGGTGGAACGCATCGATCAGCACGGCGCCATTGGGCTGGCCCGCGGCTGCCACGATGCGCGCCGCCTGCGTCAGGTTCTTCGCATCGGTCCACGACATGAACTCGAGGTTGGCCCCCAGCCGGTAACGCGCCGCCAGTTCGCACAGCACGGCAAAGCGCTCGGTCAGGCGCGCCTCATCGGGGTCGTTGCCGGCCACCAGCAGCTCGCTGGCACCCAGGCGTGCCGCGGTGGCGATGGCCGGCTCGCAGTCGGCCACCACGGTTTCGGGCTTCAGGCGGAAGATCTCGGCATCCAGCACCTGCACGCCGGTGTCGGCCAGGCGGCGCAGCACCTCGCGCAGCAGCGGCGTGTCACCCACCAGGTCGTACTGCGGTTCGGTGGGCGTGGCCGGCAGCAGGCGGATGCCCACATGGCTGTAGCCGGCCTCGGCCGCGCACCTCACCATTTCGGGCGGCGTCAGCTCCAGCACCGTGAGGGCCGCCAGCGAATAGGCGCGGCTCATCGGGCGAGTCGCATGCGATTCGGCAGCGGCACCGAGCGCCGCAGCACCTGCTCGCCCAGCCACTCGGCCGAGGCGCGGGCGCGCTGCGCCACCAGCGGCAGCGGCATCTGCTGGTAGTCGTCGTTGAAGACCTCGAAGCTGTAGTCGCCGCGGTAGCCCAGCGCCGCCAGCCGCGTCACCAGGTCGGCCACCTGCACGCTGTGCACGCCTTCACCCGGAAACACGCGGAAGTGCCGCGCCGTGGTGATGCGCTCCTCCACCGAGCGGATCTCCTGCCACATGAAGTCGGCCAGCTGCACCAGGAAGATCTTGCGCGGGTCCAGCATGTCCAGCTCGTCCAGCGAGGTCTGCGTGGCGAAAGCATGGAAGCTGTCCAGTCCCAGGCCCAGGTTGGGCGCGTCGGCGCGGCACACCACGTCCCAGGCGGTGGTGAACTCGTTGATCGTGCGGCCCCAGCTCAGGCCCTCGAACGCCACCTTGATGCCCAGCGGCACGGCCAGCATGGCCAGCTTGCGCAGGTCCTTGGCGATGGCGTCCAAATCTTGCGTGGCATGTTGGCTGACGGATGAGCAGGCCAGCAGCACCGGCGCGCCCAGCGCCCGCGCCATCTCCAGCATCGACTTGGCCATGTCCACCTTGTAGTCGTGCAGGTGGCCCGACAGGCCTTCGAAGTCACGCAGCACCTGGAAGCCGGTGACGCGCAGCCCGCTGGCCTTGACCAGGCGCACGGCCGCATCCACACCGCCCTCGTGGCCGACGATGTCGTTGGCCTTGAGCATCACCTGGCTGAAGCCCGCCTCGCGAATGGCCGTCAGCTTGGCCCCCAGCGATCCCGCCAGGGTGATGGTGTCCATGCCGAAGTCGTCGAAGTTGCCCGTGGTGCGCGACATCACAGGCTCCGCTCGTCGTGCACCAGCTCGAACATCACGCCGCCCAGCCAGCTCTTGGTCAGTGCGCCGCGCTGCGCGGCCGCGGCATCGCCGTTGCCCTGCACGAACTCCACACCACGCTCGCGCAGCGCGGCCACGGCGGTCGGCACATCCAGCGCGCCCAGGCCCATGCGCTGCAGCGTCTCGTCGCCTTCCACGTCCACGATGCCCGGCTCGGGCTCGATCAGCTGCAGGTAGAAGCTGTTGCACGGGCTTTGCAGGATGCGGCCCTTGGGCAGGATGCCGAAGCGCTGGCTGTCGGGCAGCTCGTGGAAGTCGAACAGCTCGCGGTAGAACTCGGTCCAGTCGTCCAGCCGGTCGGTGCCGATGTACTGCACGATGCCGAACCAGTGCAGGCCGGCCAGCGCCGGCGGATGGCGATCGACCGTGGGGATGGGCACGAAGTCCACGTCCCAGATGCTGAATTCCTTGTAGCGGTCGACGAAGTAGATGCGGCTGGCGCCCACGCCGTGGATGGCGGGGATGTTCAGCTCCATCACCTCCACGCGGGTGGGCACCGCCCAGGCGCCACGGTCGAGCGCGCGCTGGTAGGCGGTGGCCGCGTCACGCACGCGCAAGGCCACGGCGGTGATCACCGGCGTCTCGGTGGGCTGGCTGTGCTGCGGCCGGGCGCTCACATGGGCGTTGATGACCACGTTCATCGTGCCCTGGCGGTACAGCAGCACCTCGCGCGAGCGGTGCCGCGCCACGGGGCGAAAGCCCATCATCTCCAGCACCTGGCCCAGCGCCTGCGGGCGGCTGGTGGCGTACTCGATGAACTCGATGCCGTCCAGGCCCAGCGGGTTGGGTACGTCGTTGAGGGCTTCGCGGTCGTGCGCGGTCGGGTGGCTCATGGGGTGTCCTTGCGTGGGTTCATGCGGAGGCGGCCGTGACGGCCGGGGCGGCTGGCGCGCTGTGCGCGGCGCCCAGGAACAAGCGCTCGATGTGCGGGTCGTTGAGCAGTTCGTCGGCGTCCTTGTGCAGCACCAGGCGGCCCGATTCGAGCGCGATGGCCTCGTCGGCCATCTTCAGCGCGCTCTTCACGTTCTGCTCCACCATCAGCACCGTGGTGCCCTGGTCGGCCAGCTGGCGCAGCAGCCTGAACACGTCCTGCACCACCAGCGGGCTCAGGCCGATGGACGGCTCGTCGATCAGGATCACCTGCGGGCGCAGCAGCAGCGCGCGGCCCACTTCCAGCTGCTTCTGCTCGCCACCCGACAGCGACGCCGCGGCCGAGTGCAGCCGCTCCTGCAGGCGCGGAAAGCGTGCCAGCACCTCGGGGATGCGCTCGTGCGTGGTCTTCATGCCCAGCGTGATGCCGCCCAGCTCCAGGTTCTCGTAGACCGAGAGCTGGCCGAACAGGTTGCGCCCCTGCGGCACGAAGGCGATGCCGTGCTGCACCAGCAGTGCCTTGGCGCTGGCGCCGGTGATGTCCCGCCCGTTCAGGCGGATGGCGCCCGAGCGCACCTTCAGCAGGCCGAACAGGGTCTTGAGCACGGTGCTCTTGCCAGCGCCATTGGGGCCCAGCAGCAGCGTGATCTTGCCGCGCTTGGCCGCGAAGATCAGGCCGTTGAGGATCATGAACTCGCCGTAGCCGGCGAGCACGTTGTCGAACTCGATGGCGATGTCGCGCTTGTCTTGCGGATCGTGGTTTGCCATGCCGCTCAGCTCCCCAGGTAGGCGTCGAGCACCTGCTTGTTGGCGCGGATCTCGGCCGGCGTGCCGATGGCCATCACCTGGCCCTCCACCATCACCATGATGCGGTGGCAAAGGTCCATCACGAAGTCCATGTTGTGCTCGATGACGACGAACGATCCGCTGCGCGTGCGGTTCAGGTCCTTCAGCAGGCTGCTGATGCCGCCCACCAGGCTGGGGTTCACGCCGGCGCAGGGCTCGTCCAGCAGCACCAGGGCCGGCTCGCTCATGAAGGCCATGGCGATGTCCACCAGCTTCTGCTGTCCGTAGCTCAGCTCGCCGGCACGCTTGTGGGCCACGTGCCGGATGCGGAACTGATCGATCAGCGCATCGGCCTTGGCGCCCAGGCCCGAGTCGCCCGGCGCGAACATGCGGCTGAACATCGAGCCGCGGTGCTCCTGCGCGGCCACGATCAGGTTGTCGCGCACACTCATCTTGCCGAAGACCTGCAGCGTCTGGAACGTGCGGCCCACGCCCAGGCGGTTCAACTGCATCGGGCTGCGGCCGGTGATGTCGCGCCCGTTCAGCGCGATGCGGCCCTCGTCGGGCGTGATCTGGCCCAGCACGCTGTTGAACATGGTGGTCTTGCCCGAGCCGTTGGGCCCGATGACGCCGAAGATCTCGCCCGGCATCACCCGGAACGACACGCCGCCCACCGCCTGGATGGCGCCATAGGCCTTTTTCAGGCCGGAAACTTCCAACACGGGCTTGGTCATGCGGCACCTCCGGGGATCGAGGCGGCTGCCGCGGCACGCGCCTGGCGGCGCGCACGCAGGCGGTCCGGAATGCTCAGCAGGCCGTCGGGCAGCCACAGCATCAGCAGCACCACGGCGCTGCCGAACACCGCCAGATACCAGCCCTGGGCGAAGCGCAGCCACTCGGGCAGCAGCACGCCCACGGCCGAGCCCAGCACCGGGCCGAAGAAGTAGCCCGGTCCGCCCACCACCACCATCAGGTACATCATGATCGACGCGCCCACGGTGAACGGCGCCGGCTCGATGAACTGCACCAGCGACGCGAACAGCGCGCCGGCCACGCCGGCATACACCGCACCGATGGCGAACGACAGCAGCGTGTAGGCCTGGATGTGCACGCCCAGCGACTCGGCACGGATCGGGTTGTCGCGCAGCGCCGTGAAGGCCTTGCCCCAGGGCGAGCGCAGCAGGCCCCACTGCAGGGCCGCCAGCAGCAGCGTCACCGCCAGCACGAAGTAGTAGTAGGGCAGGGCCCCCTCGAGCGACACACCGGGCAGCGACGGTCGCGCGATGTTGTTGATGCCGAAGGTGCCGCCGGTCAGCCACTCCTCGTTGCGCATCACCAGCCACACCGCGGTGTTGAAGCCCAGGGTGGCGAAGGCCAGGTAGATGGTCTGCACGCGCAGCGCCGGAAAGCCCAGCGCCAGACCGATGACGAAGCAGCCCAGCCCCGCCAGCGGCAGGCCCAGCCAGAAGCTGAAGCCGGCCTTCATCACGATGGCCACGGTGTAGGCGCCGATGCCGAAGAAGGCGGCATGGCCCAGCGACTTCTGCCCCGCATAGCCCACGGTGAGGTTGAGGCCCATGTTGGCCACCACGTACACCAGCCACATCGACAGCAGGTACACGCCGTAGTTCTTCAGCAGCGGGGGCACGGCCAGCAGCAGCACGGCCGCGGCGGCCAGCAGCAGGTTGCGGACGGTGGCGTTCATACCTTGCGCTCCACCTTCCTGCCCAGCAGGCCCTGGGGCTTGAACAGGATCACGCCCATGAAGATCACCAGCGCCACGGCGTCCTTGTAGACCGGCGAGATGTAGGCCGCGGCGAGGTTCTCGCACACGCCCACGATCACGCCGCCCAGCAGCGCGCCGCGGCTGTTGTTGAAGCCGCCGATGATGGCGGCGAAGAAGGCCTTGTTGCCCAGGCCCTCGCCCATGTCGAACTTGGCCAGGTAGGTGGGCGTGACCAGCAGCGCCGCGGCGCAGGCCAGCAAGGCGTTGATCGCGAAGGTATAGAACACCATGCGCGGCACGTCGATGCCCAGCACCGTGGCGCTCTCGGTGTTCTGCGCCACGGCCTGCATGGCGCGGCCGGTGACCGTGCGCGACAGGAAGGCCTGCGTGCCCAGCACCAGGGCCAGGGCCAGGGCCATGGTGCCCAGCTCGGGCAGCGTGATCGTCACGCCGGCGATGTTGAAGAGCTTGTCCGGAAACAGGCTGGCGAACGGGTGCGCCTCGGCGCTGTAGCCCGCCCGCACGCCGTTGCGCATGGCGATCGACAGGCCGATGGTGGCCACCACGATGGGCATCATGCCGTGCCTGAGCAATGGGTCGGCGATGCCGCGCTTGAAGCCCCAGCCCAGCAGCACCACGGCCACCATGCAGGCGGCGCCGAAGGCCAGCAGCAGCGGCAGCCCCAGCGCGGCAAAGCCCAGCATCAGGAAGGCCGGCAGCATCACGAACTCGCCCTGAGCGAAATTGATGGTGCCCGAGGCCTGCCACAGCAGCGTGAAGCCCAGCGCTGCCAGCGCGTAGATGCTGCCGGTGGCGATGCCGGAGAACAGCAGTTGGAGGAAGTCGGTCATGGCCGAGACTCGTTGCCGGTCCGCGTGCGTTCGCGTCGCGGCGGCTTACTTCTTGGCCGCAGCCGACAGCGCCGGCAGCACGTCACGCACCACCTGGCGGCCGTCCTTCACCTCCACCAGGAAGCTCTCGCGGTCGAGGTCGCCCTTGTCGTCGACGCTCACATCCATCAGCACGCCGGGCTCCTTGGCGGCGCTGACCTTCAGGCCGTGCATGGCCTTGGTGAGCGCAGCGCGGTCGATCTTGCCGGCCTTCTCGATGCCGGCCTTCATCAGGTACACGCCGGTGTAGCCCTTGATGCCGTTGTGATCGGGGATGTACTTGTAGGCTTGGTAGAACTGGGCCTTGAACTTCAGCATCAGCGGGTTGGGCGCGTCCACGGTCAGGCCCACATGGGCCACGGCGCCGTTGGCAGCGTCGCCCGCCAGCTCGATGACCTTTTGCCCGGTGAGCGTGGTCTCGCCGACGATGGGCTTGTTCACGCCCTGCTTGCGCAGCTCGCGCAGCGCGCGCGCCGACTCCTCCTCGTTGGTGTAGACGAAGATCGCGTCGGCACCGCTCTGCTTGGCCTTGAGCACGGGGGCCGAGAAGTCGACCTGGCCGGCCTCGGTGGAGATGTCGGCCACCACCTTGGCGCCCAGCTCGGTGAGGGCCTTGCCCACCATGTCACGGCCGCCCTTGCCGAAGTCGTTGTTCACGAAGATCACCGCCACCGTCTTGGCCTTCAGGTTGTTGGCGATGTAGCGCGCCACCTTGGGCATGGAGGTGGCCTGGCCGAAGCTGGTGCGGAACACGTAGGGGTTGCCCTGGGCCGTGATCGATGCGGCCTCGGCGCCGGTGAAATTGGGCACCTCGGCGCGGCGGGTCTCGCCCATGCTGACGATCATCGAGCCCGAGAAGCCGGGGCCGAACACGGCGAACACGTTGTCGTCCACCGCCTTTTGCGCCAGGCCCTTGGCCACGCCCGGGTTGCTTTGCGTGTCGGCGTGCGTGACCTCGATCTTCTTGCCCAGGATGCCGCCGGCGGCGTTGATCTCCTTGATGGCCAGGTCCATGCCGTTCTTGAAGTTGTTGCCGGCGGTGGCGCCGCCACCCGACAGTTCCTGCAGGCTGGCGATCTTGATCGTGGCCTGGGCCTGGGCGCCGGTGGCAGCCAGCAGGGCGGCAAGGGCCACGGCCTGGATGATCCGGGGGCGGCGAAGGATGGGCATGTCGTGTCTCCTGGCGGTGTCGTTCGGTGTGTGCGCTGGGCCGGCGGCGGCCCGGGCCCGCCCGGCCAGGGAGGGCCGGACGGCCGGCGTCCGACACCATAGGCAGCCCTCACTGGCACCACAACAGGGCCCGCTGGGTTTTGCGCGATGATCGCGCGAGCTGTGCGATCATCGTGTCCAACACGGGTTTTCCACCCTGCGCCATGAGCACTCCCGAGCGTCCTCCCATCGACCGCAAGGACCTGATCGAAGGTCTCAGCAAGGGCCTGCGCGTCATCGAGGCCTTCGACGACGAGCATGTGCGCCTCACGCCCAGCGAGCTGGCGCCGCGCGCCGGCATCACCCGCACCGCGGCGCGCCGCTTCCTGCTGACCCTGGTGCACGACGGCTATGCCGACAGCGACGGCAAGCACTTCTGGCTCACGCCACGCGTGCTGCGCCTGGGCCAGAGCTACCTGCAGGCCGCGCGCATGCCGCGCCTGGTGCAGCCCTTCATCCAGCGCGCGTCGCTGCAGTCGGGCGAGACGGTCAACGTCAGCGTGCTCGATGGCCACGAGGTGGTCTACATCGCGCGCAGCAACCCGCCGCGCTTCGTCACCATCGGCTACCACGTGGGCGTGCGCGTGCCGGCGCACGTGGTCACGCCGGGCGTGGCCATCCTGTCCACCTTCGACGACGACGCCCTGGCGCAATGGGTGGCCGGGCACGGCTTCGGCAGCTTCACCGCGCACACCGTGGTCGATCCGCAGCGCTTCGTCGACAACGTGCACCAGGCACGCAGCCTGGGCTACTGGATCACCGACCAGCAGCTCGACCTGGGCTTGCGCGGCATCGCCATGCCGCTGAAGGACCGCAAGGGCGAGTGCAAGGGCGCCATCGGCACCACGGTGCAGTCGCAGTCCTACACGCCCGACGAGATGGTGGACAAGCTGCTGCCGCTGCTGCGCGAGGCGGCGCAGGCGCTGCGCGCCATCCTGTAGGTGCAGGCCGCGCAGCGGCGCGCCCCGCCAGCGCTGTCGCGCCCCGGCGACAGCGCGCACCGTGTTGGCGCACCGGGTTAACCCGCCAAGCGAACAACCATCGCGCAGGCTGCGCGATCAGCGCGCAAGCCATCGGCCGGCGGCTTGAGGCCGCCCGGGGCCGCGTTGTGCAATCCGCGCCGCCGGGCCCCGCACTGACGCGGGCCACGGCGCCTTTCCACCCCCGCACAACAACGGAGTCGAGACATGACCCCCACCCGCCACGCCCTGGGCGCCGCCTGCCTGGCCCTGTTCGCCACCACCACCTGGGCCCAGAGCTCGGTGACGATCTACGGCTCGCTCGACCAGTACTTCAACTACATGCACAGCAGCGGTGGCCGCACCATCAAGGGCACCGAGGAAGGCGCCAACCTGCGCAGCCGCCTGGGCTTTCGCGTCAGCGAAGACCTGGGTGACGGCCTGACCGCCCGCGTGGTGCTCGAGTCGGGCATCAACAGCAAGACCGGCACCAACGCCGACAGCACCCGCTTCTTCGACCGCCAGGCCTATGTGGCGCTGGGCTCGGCTCGCTGGGGCGAGGTGCGCCTGGGCCGCCAGAACGGCAGCATCTTCTTCAAGGGCGACTTCATCGACTACGGCTCGCGCACGCTGGGCTCGATGATCAACAACTTCGGCGTGCCCTCGCGCTTCGACAACGACCTGGCCTATGTCTCGCCGCGCATCAACGGCGTGCAGGTCGACGCCCATGTGGCGCTGGCCGAGAAGACCGACGGCATGCTGGCCCAGGCCGTCTACCAGGGCAGCATCGACTACGTGACCGGCCCCTACCGCGTGGGCTATGCCGGCCTGCGCGGCAAGGCCCCGTCGGGCGCGGCCCAGGGCGCCGATGTCTTCTACGACAACCTGTACGCCAACTACGACTACGGCAAGGGCAAGGTCTACCTGGCCTATGTGCGCAGCAACAACAGCACCAGCAGCGCCAACGGCAACAACGCCGCGTCCATCCTGGGCAACGTGGGTGGCGTGGTGGCCGGCACCAATGCCGACGTGAACCGCAGCTACGACATCTGGCAGATCTCGGCCGACTACAAGGTGAGCCCGCTGCTGCGCGTGGGTGCGCTGTGGGGCTGGATCCATGACAACTCGGGCAGCGGCCGCAACGCCAGCGGCGGCTCGCTGGGCGCGTACTACAGCCTGTCCAAGCAGACCACGCTGTTCGGCCTGGTGGACACGCTGCGCAACAGCGGCAATGCCGGCTTCCGCCCCAGCGGCTCGGCCGGCCTGACGCACAACTTCACCGCCGCCGACGTCAACGGCAAGACGATCAACGGCATCCAGACCGGCGTGCTGGTGCGCTTCTGATCAGCCCTGCGGCGCCGGGCCCAGCCACATCTCGGCGGTGAAACCGCGCGCCGCCGGCGGCAGCCGCAGCTGGCCGCCGTGCGCGCGCGCCACCAGGTCGGCCAGCATCAGGCCCAGGCCCATGGCCGAGGCATAGTCCTGCGCGGCCAGCGCCGCCTGCAACTCGGCCAGGCGCTGCGCCGGCACGCCGGGGCCGTCGTCGGCCAGCACGATGCGCTGGCCGTCGCCCTCGGCCAGCACCCGCACCTCCAGCGTGCGGGCGCCATGGCGGGCGGCGTTGTCCAGCAGGTTGGCCAGCGCGGCGGCCAGCAGGTCGGGGTCGCCACGCAAGGGCAATGGCCCCGCCGGCTGCAGGTGCAGCTGCAGGCCGTCGACCGGCAGGTTGGCCAGCAGCGCGGCCAGATCCACCGGCTGCCACTGCAGCTCGGCCCCGCTGCGGAACAGCGTCAGCAGCGCCCCCACCACCCGCGCCAGCCGGTCGGCCGACAGCCGCGCCAGCTGCAGTGCGGGCTGGATGGCCGGCGGCGCCTGCCGCTGCGCGGTGGCCAGCTGCACCACCAGGCCGGCCAGCGGCGTGCGCAACGCGTGCGCGGCATGCGCCGCCACCGCGCGCTCGTTGGCCACGTGCAGCGCCAGACGCTGCGCCAGCGACAGGATGGCCGCGCGCATCGGCACCAGCTCGGCCCGCGTCACCTGCGCCAGGTCCTGCCCGTCCTGCTGCGGGTGGAATCCCTCGACGGCGCGCGACAGCGCCACCAGCGGGCGCAGTTCCTCGCGCGCCAGCCGGCGCAGCCAGGCCGCGCACAGCAGGCCCACCGCCAGCGCGGCGCCCGCGGTCAGCGCCGAGGCCCCCCACAGCGCGCCATGCCGCTCGTCCAGGCGCTGGGCCACGAACAGCGTGCGCGCCGGCGAGTCGCCGCCCGCAGGCAGCGCCAGGCCGCAGACCCGCCAGTCGCCGGCGGCACTCCACAGCCCCACGCGCTGCGGCGGCCCGAAGGCCGCATCCGGTGCCTGGTGCGAGCGCAGCAGCACAGCGCCGCGCGCGTCGACGATCTGCCACACCAGGTGCTCGGCATGCGGCGGCGCCGGCAGGCTGGACGCATGGCCCAGGCGCAGCACGCCGGCCTGGCCGCTGAGCACGCCGTACATCACCTCGGCCGACTCGCGCAGCGCGTTGTCCAGCACCTCGTCGAGCGCATGGTGCACGGTGAACCACACCACGGCCGACACCCCCAGCGCCCAGGCCAGCGACACGCCGGCCAGCACCCGCACCAGCCGCTGGCGGATCGACGGCAGGCCCTGCGCCGGCGTGTTCACTTGGGCACCCGGTAGCCCATGCCGCGGATGGTCTCGATGAACTCGCGGCCCAGCTTGCGGCGGATGCTGGAGATGTGCACCTCCAGCGCATTGCTGGCCAGCTCGCCGTCCAGCCCCAGCACCAGGCTCTCGAGCTGCGGCTTGTCGACGATGCGTCCGGCACGCAGCGCCAGCGCCTCGGCCAGCGCCCATTCGCGCGCGGTCAGGTCGGCCGGAACGCCATGCAGCGTGGCGCTGCGCGCGGCCAGGTCCAGCACCACCGGCCCAAAGCGCAGCACCGGCTCGGCGCTGCCGGCGCTGCGCCGGCGCACGGCGCGGATGCGTGCGCTCAGCTCCTCGGGCGCGAAGGGCTTGACCAGGTAGTCGTCGGCGCCGCTGTCCAGGCCCTGGATGCGGTCGTCGAGCCGGTCGCGGGCGGTCAGCAGCAGCACCGGTGTGCGGTCGCCGGCACGGCGCCGGCCCCGCACCCAGTCCAGGCCCGAGCCGTCGGGCAGCTGCCAGTCGACCAGCAGCGCGTCATAGGGTTCGTGGCGCAGCGCCTCGGTCTCGGACACGCGGCGGCACCAGTCGACGGCATGGCCGTCGGCGATCAGGAAGTCGCGCAGGCCGGCGCCCAGGATGGCGTCGTCTTCGAGCAGCAGCAAACGCATGGGCAGGCGGTGGGTCGGCCGTCGGCGACGGCAGGGGTTGGCGGTCGGGTGGGGCGGTCGGCTGGTGAGGTCGGCTGGTGCGGCACCCCGGCACGCGTGCCAGCGCCACCGGCCGGCACGGTATCACCCGCAGCACCGCACCGGGTTCATCTGCGCTTCAGCTTGGGTGCGCAGACTGGCCATCCTCACGATGCGTCGCCTGCGCCCGCCCCCCAGCCAGCCACCCCATGCCTGACATTCGCCGCTCACTGTCTGCACTGCCCGTCCTGGCCGCCCTGGCCCTGCTGTGGGGCGGCCCGGCCGGGTCCGCCCCCGCCCCGGCCACCCCTGCGGCCTCGGCCCCCCAGCCCGCGGCCGCCGCGAGCGATCCCACGCTGTTCACACTGACGCCCGAGCAGCTGCGCGCGCTGCGCCTGGTCAGCCAGCCCCTGGCCGGACCGGCCACCGCCGCATCGGCCCCCGACGGCGCCGCCGCCAGTGGCCTGCGCAGCCGGCATCCCGGCCGCGTGGTGGTGCCCGAGTCGCGCCAGCGCGTGCTGGCCGCACCGGTGGCCGCCTTGGTCGAGCGCCTGCAAGTCGGCGTGGGCGACGAGGTGCGCGCCGGCCAGGTGCTGGCCACGCTGCGCAGCCCGGCCGCGCAGGACCTGCAGCGCGAGGCCCAGGCGGCGGCGATGCAGGCCGAACTGGCCCAGTCCACGCTGACGCGCGACCAGCGCCTGTTCGACGAGGGCCTGATCGCCGCTGCCCGGCTGGAGGCCACGCGCGCCCAGGCGCGCCAGGCCACGCTGCTGGCCGACGACCGCCGCCGCGCACTGGCCCAGGCCGGCGCCGCGGCCCAGGCCAATGGCGGCGTGGTCACGCTCACCTCGCCGATCAGCGGCACGGTGATCGAGCGCCAGGCCACCGTGGGCCAGCGCCTGGAGGCCGCCGCGCCGCTGCTGCGCATCGCCGCGCTCGACACGCTGTGGGTGGAACTGCAGGTGCCCGTGCGCGAGGCCGCCGCGCTGCGCGTGGGCGATGCAGTGCAGCTCGACGAGCCGGCGCTGCCGGCGCGCGTGATCGCCATCGCCCGCGCGGTGGACGCCGCCAGCCAGACCGTGATGGTGCGCGCCGCCGTGCAGGCCCCGGCCGCCGCCACCGCCGCGCTGCGCGTGGGCCAGGGTGTGCAAGCCGAACTGCTGCGGGCGCCCACGGCAGGCCTGGCCGTGCCGGCCGGCGCGGTGGTGCAGCACGGCGGCCGCGACTGGGTGTTTGCCGACCTGGGCGGCGGCCGCCTGCGCGCGCTGCCGGTGCAGGTGCTGCAGCGCAGCGGCCAGGGCGTGCTGGTGCGGCCGGCCGAGCCCACCCAGACACCGGGCTTGGTCGCCGACACCCGGCTGGTGGTGCAGGGCACCGCCAGCCTGAAGGCCCTGCTGGCCACCGCGCTGCCCTGAGCCGCCGCCTCCGTCCCACCCAACCCGTCCCGCACGCGCCACTGCCATGGGCTCACGCCTGATCGAGTTCTCGCTGCGCCAGCGTCTGCTGGTGCTGATCGTCGCCGCCTTGCTGACGGCCGGCGGCGTCTTCGCCTTCCTGGGCCTGCCGATCGACGCCTTCCCGGATGTCTCCACCACCCAGGTCAAGCTGGTGCTCAAGGCGCCGGGCATGACGCCCGAGGAGGTGGAGCAGCGCATCACCGTGCCGCTGGAGCAGGAGCTGCTGGGCATCCCGAAACAGAAGATGCTGCGCTCGACCAGCAAGTACGCGCTGGCCGACGTCACGCTCGACTTTGCCGACGGCACCGATGTGTACTGGGCGCGCCAACAGGTGGGCGAACGCCTGGCCGGGGTGCTGAAGGACCTGCCGCCCGGCACCAGCGGTGGCCTGGCGCCGATCACCACGCCGCTGGGCGAGATGTTCATGTTCACGATCGAGGGCCCGCAAAGCCTGGCCGAGCGCCGCCATGTGCTCGACTGGGTGCTGCGCCCGGCGCTGCGCACCCTGCCCGGCGTGGCCGACGTCAACAGCCTGGGCGGGCATGTGCGCAGCTTCGAGGTCGAGCCCGACCCGGCCGCGCTGCTGGCCCGCGGCGTCACGCTGGCGCAACTGGAGGCGGCGCTGGCCAGCGCCAACCGCAACGACGGCGCCGGCCGCCTGGCCGCCGGTGAAGAGGCGCTGATCGTGCGCGCCGAGGGCGCCATGCGCACGCTGGACGATGTGCGGGCCACGGTCGTGCGTGCGGCCGAGGGCGCCAGCCTGGGCGTGGTGCGCGTGGCAGATGTGGCCCAGGTGCGCCTGGGCGCGCTCACCCGCTACGGCGCGGTCACGCGCAATGGCCAGGGCGAGACGGTGG
The DNA here is from genome assembly GCF_038066595.1 of Pseudaquabacterium inlustre. NCBI lineage: Bacteria > Pseudomonadati > Pseudomonadota > Betaproteobacteria > Burkholderiales > Sphaerotilaceae > Pseudaquabacterium > Pseudaquabacterium inlustre. Next base: position 339,584 of record NZ_JBBUTH010000010.1, on the reverse strand, counting down.
AAGGCCTGGTGCTGGGCCTGCGCGGCGCCAACGCCCGCGACGTGGTGGCCCAGGTCAAGCAGCGCCTGGCCACGCTGGCGCCCACGCTGCCGGCCGGCATGCGCGTCGAGACCTTCTACGACCGCAGCCGCCTGATCGACCGCGCCGTGGCCACCGTCGGCAAGGCGCTGGCCGAGGCCGTGGTGCTGGTGCTGCTGCTGCTGGCCGCCTTTCTGGGCAATCTGCGTGCGGCCGTGGTGGTGGCGGTGATGCTGCCGCTGTCGGCGCTGGGCACCTTCGTGCTGATGCGCTGGTTCGGCCTGAGCGCCAACCTGATGAGCCTGGGCGGCCTGGCGATCGCCATCGGCATGCTGGTGGACGGCGCGGTGGTGGTGGTGGAGAACGTCGAGACCGCACTCACCGGCCCGCAGGCCGCGCGTGCGCCCAAGCTGCACCTGGTGTACCGCGCCGCGCGCGAGGTGGCCGCGCCGGTGGCCTCGGGCATCGCCATCATCGTCATCGTGTTCCTGCCGCTGCTGAGCCTGGAGGGGCTGGAAGGCAAGCTGTTCGGCCCGGTGGCACTGACCATCGTCTTCGCGCTGAGTGTCTCGCTGCTGCTGTCGCTGACCGTGGTGCCGGTGCTGGCCTCGTGGCTGATGCGCACCGGCCCCGCGCACGAGCCCTGGCTGATGCGCCACGCCGGCCGCGGCTACGCCCGCCTGCTGGCCTGGGCGCTGGCCCATGAGCGCACGATGCTGGGCGCGGCCGGCACGGCCCTGCTGGGCGCGGCGCTGCTGCTGGGCACGGTGGGCAAGTCCTTCATGCCCACGCTCGACGAGGGCGACCTGATCCTGCAGCTGGAGAAGCTGCCGTCGATCGGCCTGGACGCCACCGTGGCGCTGGACCTGCGCGTGCAGCAGGCGGTGATGGCCCAGGTGCCCGAGGTGGCCGGCGTGGTGGCGCGCAGCGGCTCCGACGAGCTGGGCCTGGACCCGATGGGCCTGAATCAGACCGACAGCTTCCTGGTGCTGAAGGACCGCAGCCAGTGGCGCGTGCCCGACAAGGACTGGCTCACCGACCAGCTGCGCCAGGTGATGGAACAGTTCCCCGGCGTCGACCCGGCCTTCACGCAGCCGATCGACATGCGCGTGTCGGAGATGCTGACCGGCGTGCGCGGCGACGTGGCCATCAAGCTCTACGGCCCCGACCTGGCCCAGCTCGGCCGGCTGGCCGGGCAGATCGAGCAGCGCGTGGCCGCCATCGCCGGCGCCACCGACACGCTGATGCTGCGCAACGACGGCGTGCAGTACCTGCAGGTGTCGGTGGACCGCCTGGCCGCCGGCCGCCACGGCTTCAGCGCCGAGCAGATCCAGGCCGACCTGCGCCGCTGGGTCGAGGGCCAGACCGTGGGCGTGATCCAGGAGGGCGACCGCCGCACGCCGCTGATCATCCGCGGCAGCGCCGCGCTACGCACCTCGCCGGCCGACTTCGAGGCCCTGCGCCTGGTGCGCGCCGACGGCCAGTCGGTGCCGCTGCGCGAACTGGTGCAGATGCAGCGCGTGGACGGCCCGGTCAAGGTGGACCGTGAGCTGGCCCAGCGCTACGTGGTGGTGCAGACGAACGTGCGCGGCCGCGACCTGGTCGGCTTCGTCGACGAGGCCAAGGCCGCCGTGGCCGCCGAGGTGAAGCTGCCGGCCGGCTACAGCCTGGCCTGGGGCGGCCAGTTCGAGAACCAGCAGCGCGCCGCCGCCCGCCTGGCCCTGGTGGTGCCTGTGGCGCTGGCGCTGATCTTCTTCGTGCTGTTCTCCACCTTCGGCTCGGTGCGCCAGGCCCTGCTGGTGCTGGCCAATGTGCCGCTGGCGCTGATCGGCGGCGTGGTGGCGCTGGCCGCCGCGCGCCAGTACCTGTCGGTGCCGGCCTCGGTGGGCTTCATCGCGCTGCTGGGCATCGCGGTGCTCAACGGCGTGGTGATGGTGAGCTACTTCAACCAGTTGCTGGCGCAAGGCCAGACCATGGCGCGTGTGGTGGTGGAGGGCGCCCAGCGCCGCCTGCGCCCGGTGCTGATGACCGCCGCCATCACCGCCGGCGGCCTGGTGCCGCTGCTGTTCGCCACCGGGCCGGGCAGCGAGATCCAGAAGCCGCTGGCCATCGTGGTCATCGGTGGCCTGGCCTCGTCCACGCTGCTCACGCTGCTGCTGCTGCCCATCCTGTTCCGCCGCTTCGGCCTGGCCGATGCACAGCCCGCCCTGGAGGCCGCCGATGCCTGATGCCGACCTGCACCCGATGCCGTCCACCCCTTCCGACGAGACCCCCGTGGCCAGCCCGCTGGCCTGCCTGACCGTGCTGCTGCCCAGCGCCACCGAAGACCGCCTGGTCGACTGGCTGCTGGCCCGCGACGGTGCGCCGATCGAGTTCAGCGTGCATGCGGTGGCCGCGCGCGGCCCGCTGGTGCGCCTGGCGCCCGGCGACGAGCAGGTGCGTGGCCACGCCCAGCGCGTGGAGGTCAAGCTGATCGCCCCGCGCCCGGTCATCGACGGCCTGACCCGCGACATCGCCCGGCTGATGGCCGGCACCCCCGGCGGCTACTGGGTGATGCCGGTGGAGCACTTCGCCGCCTTCGACGCCGCCCCGGCCGCACCGGGAGCCCGCGCATGAGCCGTCGCCTGACCCCCCGTCGCCTGGCCGCCGCCCTGGCACTGGCGCTGCCAGCCCTGATGGCGCAGGCCACCCCCACGCCCGACGACGCCGACCTACCCGACACCGCACAGCTGGTCCAGGCCTTCCAGCGCACCCCCGCCTGGCAGGCCGCCACGCTGACCCGCCATGCCGAGCAGGCGGGCCTGCGCCAGGGTCTGGCCGGTCCGCAGGAATGGACCGCCAGCCTCAGCACCCAACGCTGGCGCCAGACCGATGGTGGCCAGCCGGCGCAGTGGCAGGAATGGGAGCTGGGCCTGGACCGCAGCCTGCGCCTGCCCGGCAAGCGCGCCGCGGCCGAGGCGCTGGGCCAGGCGCGCATCGCCAGCGCCGATGCCGCCCTGCAGCGGGGCTGGCGCGAGCACGCGCGCCAGTACCTCACGCTGTGGGGCGACTGGCAGCGCGAGCGTGCCGTGCAGCGCGAAGCCCAGGCGCTGGTGGCGCTGCTGCAGCGCCAGGCCCAGGCCGTGGCCACGCGCCAGCGCCTGGGCGATGCCGCCCGCATCGAGACCGCCCAGGCCCAGGCCGCGCTGGCCCAGGCCCAGGCCCAGGCCGAAGCGGCCGCCGCGCGCGCGGCGCAGCAGCGCCGGCGCCTGGACGCCCTGTACCCCGGCCTGCCCACGGTGGCCCAGGCCGCCCCGGACGGCGCGGCCAGCCAACCGGCGCCGCCGCCAGCGGCGGCCGATGCCGGCCTGGCGACCCTGGTCGATGCCCAGCTGGCCCATGACGCCGAACTGGCCCAGGCCCGCCGCGAGGCCGCCGCGCTGCGCGCCCTGGCCGCGCAGGAGCAGGCCGAGGCGCGTCCCGATCCCAGCGTGGGCGTGCGCATGGGCAGCAGCCGCGGCGGCAACGAACGCATGCTGGGTGTGGTGCTGAGCGTGCCGTTTGGCGGCCCGGCGCGCCAGGCCGGCGCCGAGGCGGCTGCCCTGCGCGCCAGCGCCGCCGAGCGTCAGGCCGATGAGCTGGCCCGCCAGCTGCAGGTCGAGGCCGCGCACCGCGTGCTGGCCCGCGACGCCGCCGCCGCCACCCACCAGCGCCAGCGCGAGGCCGCCCAGCGCCTGACCGACGTGGCCGACACCCTGGCGCGCGGCTTTGCGCTGGGCGAGGGCAGCCTGTCGGACCTGCTGGCCGCACGCCGCCTGGCGCACGAGCAGGCCCTGGCCGCCGCGCAGGCCGCGATCGACTGGCGCGTGGCCGGGCTGCGGCTGCAACTCGAATCGGGCCAGCTGTGGGCCTGGCCCGGCACCGGTGCGCCAACGCCCACGCCCGCACCCTGACCGCGGCATGACGCGGCGCACCCACACCGGGTGCGGTATGGGGTAGATTCGATCGCACTTGCACGAGAGGATCCCCATGCCAGCCAGCTATCGCCTTGGCGCCGCACCCGGTGGCATGGGCTACATCGCCGGCCACCAGTGGGCCCCGCGCCAGCTACAGCTGGGCCTTCTGGCCTTGAACCTGGTCTTCGCTGCAGTGTGTGCAGCCTGGATCCTGGGCTCCTACCGCAGCGACTTGCTGGAGGTGGAGGCCCAGGCTGTCAACACCGCACTGCTCACCGAGCAACATGCCAGCGCCCGGCTCGATGCCCTGGCCCTGGGCCTGACGGCCGCCGCACTGCAATTCGAGCGTCAGATCGCCCAGGGCGGCATCGACCCGGCCACGCTGTGGGCCATCGTCGATGAGCAGACAGCGCAGATGCCCGAGGCTCAGCGCCTGGGCGTGTTCGACAGCCGTGGCGTCCAGGTGTGCGGGCTGCCAGTCATGCGCTGCCTGCACCTGAACCTGGAGGACCGCGCCGACTTCCAGCAGCTGCGCGCACAGCCCGACGGCCAGGTGCGCCTGTTTGGCCCTCAGACCAGCCGCATCGACGGCCAGCCGGCGCTGATGCTCGGGCGGGCCTTGCGCCATCCGGGCGGCGGCTTTGCCGGCGCGGTGGTGATGGTGCTGCCACTCACTGGCCTGCGCCCGCTGGTGAACCTGCCCGACACCGGCAGCACCGGTGTGGTGAGCCTGCGCAGCCCTGACCTGCGCCTGCTGATGCGCCAGCCCGAGCTCACATCCGCAGCGCCCAATCCGGCACCCGGCGCGGTGTCCGATCAGATGCGGGCCGCCGTGGCCGCCGCGCCACGCGCCGGCGTGTACCGCGCCGTGGCGGTCAACGACGGCATCGAGCGCATCGTGGCCTACCGCCGGCTGGCCCGCTACCCGCTGTACGTGATGGTGGGCCAGGGCATCGACGAACGACTGGCCGGCTGGCGCCGCGACACATTGGCCGTGGCCAGCCTGCTGGCCCTGGTGGCGCTGGGCTCGTGGGCGCTGGCGCGCAGCGTGGGCCAGGGCTTTCGTCGCCAGGCCGAGGCGCAGAAACTCTATGACGAGGCACCGTGCGGCTACCACACGCTGGACGCGGCCGGCCGCTACCTCAGCATCAACGCCACCGAGCTGCGCTGGCTGGCCTGCGAACGTGGCGATGTGCTGGGCCAGCTGGGGCCGCGTGACTTCCTCGACGAGACCGGGCGCGCCACCTTTGCCGCCAACTTCCCCAGGCTCGTGGCCGGCCAGCCGCTGGACGGGCTGGAACTGGAGATCACCGGCCGCGACGGCGCGCGGCGTCAGGTGCTGGTGAGCGCACAGGCCGTGCACGACAAGACTGGCAGCTTTGTGTGCTCCAACTCGGTGATGCACGACGTGACCGCACTGCGCCAGGCCGAGGATCTGCGCGCCCAAGCCGGTACGCTGGCCGCGCAGAACGAGCAGTTGCGCGAGGTCAACCGGCTGAAGGACGAGTTCGTCTCGAACATGACCCACGAGCTGCGCACGCCGCTCAATGGCGTGCTGGGCCTGACCGGGCTGCTGGCCACGGGCCGCATTGAACCCGGATCGCCGCGCTACACCACCACGCTGGCGCGCATCGACGCCAGCGGCAGGCACCTGCTGGCACTGATCGACGCGGTGCTCGAGCACACCGTCGCCGAGAAAGGGCGCATGGTGTTCGCACCCGCGCCACTGGATCTGCCCGCATTGCTGGACGACGTGGTGGGCATGCTGGCCAGTGCTAGTGCCGAACGCCAGGTGCGCATCGAGTTGCAGACCGCCGAAGGCCCGCAGCACATCACCGCCGACGCCGTGCGGCTGCGGCAGATGGTGCTCAATCTGCTGGCCAACGCGGTGAAGTTCTCGCACCCGGGCGGCCTGGTACAGCTGCGCACCTGGCCGCTGTCGGACACGCAATGGGCGCTGAGCGTGCATGATCACGGCATCGGCATCGAGCCCGCCGACCTGCCGCGCCTGTTCCAGCGCTACGTGCAGCTGAGCAGCGGCCACAGCAAGAGCCACCCCGGAGCGGGTCTGGGCCTGTCGCTGGTGCGCCACATCGCCCGCGCCCAGGGCGGCGAGGTCACGGTGCGCAGCATGCCGGGCGAGGGCAGCACCTTCACGCTCACCCTGCCCCGGGTGCTGGGCCCGGGCTGAACGCCGGCCCGGCGGCGGTTCAGCCGGGCAGCGCGGCGCTGGACTCGCGCGCCACCATCTCGGGCGCCGACAGCTCGGCCGTCGGCTTGCGCCCGGCGATCAGGTCGAGCACGGCCTCGGCCGAACGCCGGCCCAGCTCCACCACCGGCTGGCGCACGCTGGACAGCGGCGGCAGCGTGTACTGCGAGGTGGCCACGTCGTCGAAGCCCACCAGCGAGATGTGCTGCGGCACCTGCAGGCCACGCCGGTGCAGCGCCAGCGCTGCGCCGTAGGCCATCTGGTCGTTGGCCGCGAACACCGCGCTGAAGGCGTGGCCGCTGTCGAGCAGGCGCTCCATCGCGCGCAGGCCGCCTTCCTCGATGTAGCCGCCATGCTCGCGCAGCGCCTCGTCCACCGGCACGCCGGCGCTGGCCATCGCATCACGCCAGCCCTGTTCACGCGCCACGGCGTCGGGGTGCTGCGGATCGCCGCCGATGAAGGCGATGCGGCGGTGGCCCAGCGCCAGCAGGTGCTCGGTGGCCAGGCGCGCGCCGCGCAGGTTGTCGAAGGCCAGCGAGAACAGGCCCGGCGCCTTGATCTGCCGCCCGGTCACCACCACCGGCAGCTGGCGCGCCAGCGCCTTCACCGCGCTGTCGCTGATGCGCCCGTCCAGCAGGATCAGGCCGTCGACGCGGCGCGCGCGCAGCATCTCGATGCAGCGCGCCTCGTCGGTGGTGGTCCAGTGGCCGCTGACGAACAGCGGGCTGTAGCCGGCCAGCTGCAGCACGTCCTCGATGCCGCGCAGCGCGCCGCCGTAGAACGGCGAGTCGATGACCTGCGTGACCACGCCGATGCTCAGCGTGCGCCCGCCCGCCAGGCCGCGCGCCACCGGGTTGGGCACGAAGCCCAGCGCCTCGATGGCATCGGCCACGGCCTGCTTCTTGGCCTCGGCCACGATGGCCGTGCCATTGATGATGCGCGACACGGTGCTGGGCGACACGCCCGCCCGTTCGGCCACCTGTTGCAGCGTGACCACGCCGGCCGGCGCGGTGGCCCGCGGTGCGCGGCCGGCCGTGGCGGCGCGGGGCGGGCGGGGAGCGTCGGGGTCTCGGGCCATGGACAGCGAAGGGTGTGGCAGCGGCGGTGGCGCGCAGTGTACGGGGCCGCACCACGGCGCCAGGACAGGACAAGCCCGGCATTTTGAACGCGCTTTCAAAAACACAGGGTGACTACTAGGTGGCAATTCGTGAAGCTGGCTTTACGCTCTTGCAAGCGCTTTCAAGCTGGTTGGCGCCCCAGCAGCAGACCCGGCATCGGTGGCCGCCCGACCTGACCGCCAACGCCGTTCGTCCACGAATCCCGGAGACAAGCCCATGACCCCTCACCGCCCCGCGTCCCGCGCCGGCGCCGGCCTGCCCGGCCGCTCGCCGGCCTTCCGAGTGACGCGCCTGGCCGCCGCCTGCGGCGCGCTGCTGGCCGGCGCCACCGCGGCCCAGGCCCAGCAGGCCGCCCCGGCCACCCCCACCGCCGACGCCGGCCAGCAGGTGGTCGTCACCGGCATCCGCCGCAGCGTGGAATCGGCGCTGAACCTCAAGCGCGAGTCGCATGGCATCGTCGACGGCATCGTGGCCGAGGACATCGGCCGCTTCCCCGACGCCAACCTGGCCGAGGCCATGCAGCGCATCAGCGGCGTGGCCATCGACCGCAACAGCTCGGGCGAGGGCTCCAAGGTCACCGTGCGCGGCGTGGGCCCCGATTTCAACCTGGTGCTGTTCAACGGCCGCCAGATGCCGGCCTCCACCATTGCCGGCACCGGCCCGTCGAACTCGCGCGCCTTCGACTTCGCCAACCTGGCGGCTGAATCGATCAGCGCGCTGGAGGTCTACAAGACCAGCCGCTCCAGCAACCCCACCGGCGGCATCGGCGCCACCATCAACGTCAAGACCACGCGCCCGCTGGACGATCCCGGCCTGAAGGCCACCGTCGGCATCAAGACGATGTTCGACGACTCGAACAACCGCCTGCCCAGCACCGTCAAGGGCGACTCGATGACGCCCGAGGTGTCGGGCCTGTACAGCAACACCTTCGCCGGCAACACGGTGGGCGTGGCCATTGCCGGCAGCTACCAGAAGCGCGACAGCGGCTACAACCAGGTCTCGGTCGGCAACGGCTGGCGCAGCTTCAAGGGCGACGAGAACAACTGGGGCACGATCCCGCAGCCCGGCACCGCCGGCAGCGAGCGCATCACCAACCGCCCGGGCGCCAACGACATCTACTCGGTGCCGCAGAACATCAACTACAGCACCACCGGCGTCCAGACCGAGCGCGTCAACGGCCAGCTGACGCTGCAGTACAAGCCCGCCGCCAACATCACCGGCACGCTGGACTACACGATGTCGGACTTCAGCGTGAAGTCCAAGCGCAACGACATCTCGGCCTGGTTCAACTTCGGCCCGTCCACCAGCACCTGGACCAACGGCCCGGTGGCCGCACCGCTGCTCTACACCGAGCATGTCAGCGGCTCCGACGTGGCCATGGGCGCGGCCCAGTTCGCCACCAAGACCGAGCTGCGCTCGCTCGGCTTCAACCTCGACTGGAAGGTGAATGACCGCCTGCGCTTCGGCGCCGACGTGCACCACTCCACCTCCACCACCCGCCCCGACAGCCCCTACGGCAGCGACGCGGTGCTGGGCAGCGCGGTGTTCAGCCGCGGCGACACCACGGTCGACTTCTCCAAGGACTTCCCGGTGCTGATGCTGAAGAACACCAGCATCCCGGCCTCGGGCCAGCTGGTCACCGGCTCGTCCTTCCGCAACAGCTACATGAAGGCCGAGGTCGACCAGCTGCAGCTCAACGGCAAGTACAAGTTCGCTGACGCGTCCAAGCTCGACTTCGGCCTGAGCCTGACCACCGCCAAGAACCGCACCGCCTACGGCAACATCGACCGTGGCACCTGGGGCGGCACCGGCACGCCGGCCGACTACCCCGACAGCGCCTTCCAGGCCGACACGCTGGCGAAGTACTTCACGCGCATCTCGGGCAGCAACGACCCGCGCCTGTTCAACCAGTGGAACGTGTGGGACTTCAAGACCATCCGCGACATCGCCGCCAAGGTGGTGGGTGACGAGTCGCAGTTCCTGATGCCCAGCAGCTACAGCACCGACCGCCGCACCAAGGAAGAGTCGCAGAGCCTGTACCTGCAGTACGGCCGCGAGTTCAACGTGGGTGGCCAGGCCATCGCGATGAACGCCGGCCTGCGCTACGAGAGCACCAAGGTCACGTCGTCGGCCATGGTGCCCATCGCCACCGGCATCACCTGGGGCTCGAACAACGAGCTGTCGGTGGTCTACGGCGCCTCGGGCTTCACCACGCTGACCGGCAAGTACAGCCACCTGCTGCCCAGCATCGACTTCGACACCGACCTGACCGACAACCTGAAGCTGCGCCTGAGCTACGGCGAGAGCATCGGCCGTCCCGGCTGGGGCGACATCCAGGGCGGCCAGACGCTGGACGGTCTGGTGCGCGTGAACGGCGGCACCGGCTCGCAGGGCAACCCCAACCTCAAGCCGCTCAAGAGCAAGAACTCCGACGTCTCGCTGGAGTACTACTACGCCAAGAGCAGCTACGTGGCGCTGGGTCTGTTCGAGAAGCAGATCGACAACTACATCGGCACCACGCAGGTCAAGGGCACGCCGTTCAACCTGCCCACGCCGATCGGCGGCGCGATGTACACCGAGGCCGTGGCCAAGGGTTGCGTCACCAGCGACAACACCTGCATCCGCAACTACATCCTCAACACCTTCAACGGCAAGAACGGCGTCGTGAAGACCGGCACCGACAGCACCGGCAACGCCACCGGCACCATCCCGGGCGTGGCGGGCGACCCGATCACGGTGTTCAACATCACCGTGCCGGCCAACCAGCGCTCGGCGGGCCTGCGCGGTCTGGAGCTGAACCTGCAGCACCGCTTCGGCAACACCGGCTTCGGTCTGGGTGCCAACTACACCATGGTGATGTCGGGCCTGAAGTACAACGACGCCAGCCTGGGCGAGCAGTTCGCACTGGAAGGCCTGGGCAACTCGGCCAACGTGGTGGGCTTCTGGGAGAACGACCAGTGGCATGTGCGCGCCGCCTACAACTGGCGCGGCAAGTTCCTGTCGGGCCGCTTCGACGGCGCGGGCGCCAACCCGGTCTACACCGCGCCCTACGGCCAGCTCGACATGAACCTGGGCTACAAGTACAACAAGAACCTGTCGTTCCAGCTGGAGTTGCGCAACCTCACCGACGGCGTGATCCGCCTGTACAGCCGCAACGAGCACCAGCTCGAGTACGCCACGCAGACCGGCCGCCGCATCGTGGCCGCCGCGCGCTACACCTACTGACGCAGGCGTCTTGAACCGGCACCGCACGGCGGTGCCACCCCGAAACCGGCGGCCCGGGTCATGCCCTGGCCGCCGGCCCGTTTACAGTGGCTGCATGACGGTTCTCCGATGGGCTCGACCGTGAACGACGCGATCCGCCACGTGGTGGTGCTGGGCGGTGGCTCGGCCGGCTGGCTGGTGGCCGGCCTGATCGCCGCCGAGCACCGTGCGGCCGACGCCGACGGCCTGCGCGTCACGCTGGTCGAATCCAGCGAACTGCCGCCCATCGGCGTGGGCGAGGGCACCTGGCCGACGATGCGCGACACGCTGCGCCGCATCGGCCTGCCCGAGGACACGCTGGTGCGCGACTGCGACGCGTCGTTCAAGCAGGGCTCGCGCTTCGATGGCTGGGTGGACGGCACGCCCGGTGACATCTACCACCACCCCTTCTCGCTGCCGCAGGGCCATGGCGATGTCGACCTGGTGGGGTGCTGGCTGGCGCGCCATGCCGACATGCCCTTCGCCCACCGGGTGAGCCACCAGCCCGCCCTGTGCGATGCCGGCCGCGCGCCCAAGCAGGCGGCCACGCCCGAGTACGCGGCGGTGGCCAACTACGGCTACCACTTCGATGCCGGCAAGTTCGGCCTGGCGCTGCGCGCCCATGCCGTGCAGCGCCTGGGCGTGCACCACATCGTCGACGAGGTGCTGTCGGTGCGCTGCCACACCGAAGGCGCACCCGTTGGCAAGGTGGCAGGCGACATCGCTGCCCTGGTCACGCGCGGCGCGGGCGATGGCTCGGGCGAGGTGCGCGGCGACCTGTTCATCGACTGTTCGGGCCTGGCCGCGCGCCTGATCGGCCAGCACTACGGCGTGCCGCTGCGCAGCGCGCGCGACGTGCTGTTCAATGACCGCGCGCTGGCGCTGCAGGTGCCCTATGCGCAGCCCGAGGCGCCGATTGCGTCGCAGACCATCGCCACCGCCCGCCCGCATGGCTGGATCTGGGACATCGGCCTGCCCACGCGCCGCGGCGTGGGCCATGTCTACAGCAGCACGCATGCCCGCGACGAGCAGGCCGCCGAGGCCCTGCTGGACCATGTGCGCGCCACCGCCGGCCCGGCCGTGGCCCAGGGCCTGGCGCCCCGCGCCATCCGCTTCGAGCCCGGCCACCGCGCACGCTTCTGGCAGCACAACTGCGTGGCCGTGGGCCTGTCCTCGGGCTTCATCGAGCCGCTGGAGGCCTCGGCGCTGGCCCTGGTGGAACTGTCGGCCACGATGATCTGCGACGAGATGCCGGCCACGCGCGGCGACATGGACATCGTGGCTCGCCGCTTCAACGAGCGCTTCGAGCACCGCTGGCAGCGCGTGATCGAGTTCCTGAAGCTGCACTATGTGCTCAGCCGCCGCGACGACGCCGCCGGCAGCCGCTACTGGGCCGATCACCGCGACACCGCCACCTGGCCCGAGCGCCTGCGCGAGCAACTGCAGCTGTGGCGCAGCCGCCCGCCGTACCGCCACGACTTCGAGCGCGTGGAAGAGGTGTTTCCGTCGGCCAGCTGGCAGTACGTGCTGTACGGCATGGGCTTCCGGCCAGACGCCGCCAGGCCCACCCGCCGTCCCGAGCCGCCGGCGCTGGCCGAGGCCCGCTTTGCCGAGGCCGCGCAACTGGCCCGCCGCATGCTGGCCGGCCTGCCCGACAACCGCACGCTGATCGCCCACATCCGCCAGCACGGCCTGCAGGCCTTGCGCGCGGCCTGATCGCCGCGCCTTCGCCCTCCCTGAACGACTGATCGCCCCCCCGCCATGACCCAAGCCGTTGCGCTCGACCCCGCCCAGCACGCCCACCTGCGCATCCTCACCAGCCGCGGCGCGGCCTGGGGCGACGAGGCCATGTCGGCCCTGGTGGTGCCGGCCGAGTTCCGCGCGGTGCAGGCCTGCTACCCGATCGTGTTCGAGCCCACCGCCGACGGCGCGATGGGCGGCTACCAGCCGGTGGCGCTGTTCGGCCTGGAGCCTGGGCAGAACCTGTTCCTGGGCCTGAATGGCTGGGACGCGCCCTGCCTGCCGATGAGCGTGGAACGCCAGCCCTTCCTGATCGGCCGCGGCGGCCCCCATGGCGAACAGCTCAATGTGCATGTCGACCTGGCGCATCCGCGCGTCAGCCACACGCACGGCGAGCCGGTGTTCGACGCACTTGGCCAGCCCAGCCCCTACCTGGAGCGCATCACCGGCCTGCTGGGCGCGCTGCACGAAGGCGTGCAACAGTTGCCCGGCTTCATCGACGCGCTGCTGGGCCACGAGCTGCTGGAGTCCTTCGTGCTCGACGTCACCGACGACGACGGCAGCGTCAACCGCCTGGCCGGCTACTTCACCATCCATGAAGAGCGCCTGGCGGCGCTGGATGGCCGCGCGCTCACCGCGCTGCACCATGCCGGCCACCTGGCACTGATCTACATGGTGCTGGCGTCCACCGCGCAGTTCCCGGCGCTGATCGAGCGGCGCAAGCGGCGCCTCACCGGCCTGGCCTGACGCCACGAGCCCGCACGCCATGAACCCGATGCGCGAGCTACACGGGCTGCGCGCCGATGCGCTGCCCGAAGACGTGCTCACCAGCACCCAGCCGCTGCTGCTGCGCGGCATGGTGGCGCACTGGCCCATCACGCAGGCGGCCCTGCAGCCCGGGCTGCAAGGCGGCCGCGCGGCGGCCGACTACCTGCGCGGCTTCGGCGCCGAATCGGCCGTGGGCGTGCTGCTGGGCCAGCCCGAGATCGGCGGCCGCTTCTTCTACAACGACACGCTCACCGGCCTGAACTTCCGCCGCGAGGGCGGGCGCCTGGGCCGCGTGCTGGATGCGCTGATGCAGCTGGCCGCCGTGCCGCCCGGCTCGCCGCCGCCCCCGGCGCTGTACGTGGGCTCCACCTCGGTGGACACCTGCCTGCCGGGCTTCCGCGCCGCCAACGACCTGAGCGATCCGGCCTTCCAGGCGCGCGATCCGCTGGTCAGCATCTGGCTGGGCAACCGCACGCGCATCGCCGCGCACTTCGACCTGCCCGACAACATCGCCTGCGTGGTGGCCGGGCGACGGCGCTTCACGCTGTTCCCGCCCGAGGCCGTGGGCGATCTGTATGTCGGCCCGCTGGACCTCACGCCCGCCGGCCAGGCCATCAGCCTGGTGGACATGGCCGCGCCGGATTTCGAGCGCCACCCGCGCTTTGCCAACGCGCTGGCCGTGGCGCAGGTGGCCGAGATGGGCCCGGGTGACGCCATCTTCATCCCCAGCCTGTGGTGGCACCAGGTGGAGGCGCTGGAGCCCTTCAACGTGCTGGTGAACTACTGGTGGCGGCAAAGCCCCGAGCAAATGGATTCGCCGATGGCCACGCTGCTGCATGCGCTGCTGACGCTGCGCGAGCTGCCGCCCGCGCAGCGCGAGGCCTGGCGCGCGCTGTTCAACCACTACGTGTTCGATGCCACCGCCGACACGGCCGCCCACATCCCGCCCCATGCCCGCAGCGTGCTGGCGCCGATGGATGCCACTGGCGCGCAAGCCTTGCGCCAGCAGCTGATCAAGCGACTGACGCGCTGACCGAGACCTAGACCGATCCCGAGACAAGCCATGACCGCCAACACGCCAGACACGCGTACCTTGAAGCCGATCCGCCGCATCGTCATCGCCGGTGGCGGCACCGCCGGCTGGATGGTGGCCGCGTGCATCAGCAAGACGCTGGGCCGGCTGCTGGACATCCGGCTGATCGAATCCGACGAGATCGGCACCGTGGGCGTGGGCGAGGCCACCATCCCCACGCTGCTCACCTTCCACGAGCTGCTGGGCATCAACGAGCAGGAGTTCATGGCCGCCACGCAGGCCACGTTCAAGCTGGGCATCCGCTTCGAGAACTGGCGCAACGTGCGCGAGGAATACATCCACTCCTTCGGCCTGACCGGCAAGGACCACTGGACCGCCGGCTTCCAGCACTTCTGGCTGAAGGGCCGCGCGCGCGGCCTGGCCGCCGAGTTCGGCGCCTACTGCCTGGAGCTGCGCGCCGCCGAGGAAAGCCGCTTCGCCCACCTGCCGCGCAACGGCCTGAACTACGCCTTCCACCTGGATGCCTCGCTGTACGCGAAGTTCCTGCGCCAGATGAGCGAGCAGCATGGCGTGCAGCGCATCGAGGGCAAGATCGTCGAGGTGCGCCAGGCGGCGCCTGAACCGGGTGCGCCGGAAGGCGAGCCCGGAGACATCCAGGCCCTGCGCCTGGACAACGGCGCGGTGATCGAGGGCGACCTGTTCATCGACTGCACCGGCATCCGCTCGCTGCTGCTGGGCCAGACGCTGGGCGTGGGCTACCAGAACTGGTCGCACTGGCTGCCCTGCGACAGCGCGGTGGCGGTGCAGACGGCCTCGGTCGGCCCGGCCGTGCCCTACACCCGGTCGATCGCGCACGAGTTCGGCTGGCAGTGGCGCATTCCGCTGCAGCACCGCGTGGGCAACGGCCTGGTCTACAGCAGCCGCGAGCTGGCCGATGACCAGGCCGGCGCCACGCTGCTGGGCAAGGTGCAGGGCGAGGTGCTGACGAAGCCGCGCGTCATCAAGTTCACGCCCGGCCAGCGCGAGGTGGTGTGGCGCCGCAACTGCGTGGCCATCGGTCTCTCAAGCGGCTTCCTGGAACCGCTGGAATCCACCAGCATCCACCTGATCCAGCGCGGCGTGCTCAAGCTGATGCAGCTGTTTCCGCAGCACGGCATCCGCCAGACCGACATCGACGAATACAACGCCCAGTGCCGCAACGAGATGGAGCACATCCGCGACTTCATCATCCTGCACTACCACGTGACGAACCGCGACGACGTCGACTTCTGGCGCCGCTGCCGCACGATGGACGTGCCGGCCTCGCTGCGCCACAAGATCGACCTGTTCCGCGAGACCGCGCGGGTGTTCCGCGCGCCCAACGAGCTGTTTGCCGAGAACTCGTGGATCCAGGTGATGCTGGGCCAGGGCATCGTGCCGCAGCAGTACCACCCGGTGGCCGACCTGATGGGCGATGCCGAACTGAGCGGCTTTCTCGGCGAGGTGCGCGGCCAGGTGGATCGGGCGCTGGGTCAGTTGCCCGAGCATGCGGCCTATGTGGCGCGCTACAGCGGCACGCCGCGACGTGCCGGCGACTGACGGGCAGGGCCACCGGCGGGGCGGCCGCTGACAGCCTGCGCAATCCATCACCGAAGTCGGTCTCAAGTGGTGGCAGGCGCCGCCGAAAACTGGGCTAAGCGCCCGGACCCGGGCGCGTGGCAGCCCTGGCTGCCACGGATTCCAGCTGGCCCAAGGGCCCACCACGATGAACAACCTGAAGATCGGTGCCCGTCTCAAATTGGGCTTTGGGCTGGTGCTGGCGCTGCTGTGCGCCATCACGGTCGTCGCGGCCTGGCAGATGGCTGCCCTGGCCCACAACGCACACGATTACGCGACCAACCTCCTACCCTCCGCCGAGGTGCAAAGCCGCATCGGCATGCGCCTGGGTGACCTGCGCCGCAACGAGTACCGCCACGTGCTGGTCGGCGAGAACAAGGAGCAGGACAAGGTCGAGGCCGAACTGGCCCGGCTCACCAAGGACGTGGAAGGCCTGTTCCAGCGCTACGAGAAGGAACTGGTCTCGGACGACGCCGACCGCCAGGGGCTCACCGAGGCTCGCAGCAGCTTTGTCGCCTACCGCGCGCAGTGGGAGAAGATCCGCCCGGTCTCGCGCCAGACCAGCGCTGAACTGTCCAAGCAGGCCGAGGCCACCACGCTGATGACCACCGACGGTACAAAGGCCTACGAGGCGGCCTACGCCGCACTGAACCGCTGGTTCGACTACAACGTCAAGCTCGCCGGCATTCAGGATCAGGCCTCGACCGACACCTACCACCGTGCCCGCGCCGTGCTGTACGGCATGGCGGCGGTGGCGCTGGCCCTGGGCATCGGCGCGGCGGTGATGATCACCCGCT
Source organism: Pseudaquabacterium inlustre (assembly GCF_038066595.1). NCBI lineage: Bacteria > Pseudomonadati > Pseudomonadota > Betaproteobacteria > Burkholderiales > Sphaerotilaceae > Pseudaquabacterium > Pseudaquabacterium inlustre. The sequence continues at coordinate 323,127 of NZ_JBBUTH010000010.1, read as the reverse complement.
CGATCACCCTGCCGCTGGCCCGCGCCGTGCAAGTCACCGAGCGCGTGGCCGAAGGCGATCTCAGCATCCGGGTCGCGGCCACGGGCGGCGACGAGACCGCCCAGCTGCTGCAGGCCCTGAGCCGCATGAGCGACAGCCTGGCACGGATGGTGAGCCAGGTGCGCCACGGCAGCGACAGCATCGCCACCGGCAGCGCGCAAATCGCCACCGGCAATGCCGACCTGAGCCAGCGCACCGAAGAGCAGGCCAGCAACCTGCAGCAGACGGCGGCCTCGATGGAGAGCCTGTCGGACACGGTGCGCAACAGCGCCGCCACGGCGGCCGAGGCCAACACCCTGGCCCGCGAGGCCTCCGAGTCGGCCACCCAGGGTGGCCAGATGGTGGCCCAGGTGGTGTCCACGATGCAGGAGATCTCGGCCTCGTCGCGCAAGATCGCTGACATCATCGGCGTCATCGACGGCATCGCCTTCCAGACCAACATCCTGGCGCTCAATGCCGCGGTGGAAGCCGCCCGCGCCGGCGAGCAGGGCCGCGGCTTCGCGGTGGTGGCCAGCGAGGTGCGCAGCCTGGCCGGCCGCTCGGCCGAAGCCGCGCGCGAGATCAAGAGCCTGATCGGCGCCAGCGTCGACAAGGTGGAGGCCGGCACCCGGCAGGTGAACGACACCGGCGAGTCGATGCAGGCCATCGTGGGCCAGGTGCAGCGCGTCAGCCAGCTGATCAGCGAGATCTCGCAAGCCACCACCGAGCAGTCGGCCGGCATCGGCCAGGTGGGCGATGCGATGAGCCAGCTCGACCAGGTCACGCAGCAGAACGCCGCGCTGGTGGAAGAAAGCGCCGCCGCCGCCGAGAGCCTGAAGCAGCAGGCCGGGCAGCTGGCCCAGCTGGTCAGCGTGTTCAAGGTGGTGTGACGCAGCGCAGCATCCATCCAAAGGGGCTTCGGCCCCTTCTTTGCTTTCTGGAGAGAACACCGTTCTCCGAGAGATCCCGCCAGCAGCAAAGATAAGAACAACGTTCCTGGCCTGGAAGGTCAAACTTCCGCGCCATGAACGATGTCCACGCCCCAGCGGCCCCATCCGCTGACGCTCCCGCGATCCAGCGCCCCGACTACCGCCTGGCCGACAACCTGTGGGCCACGCAGGGCGTGGTCTTCCTCACCGGCACGCAAGCCCTGGTGCGGCTGATGTGGATGCAACGCCAGGCCGATGCCGCCGCCGGCCTGGCCACGCAGGGCTTCGTCAGCGGCTACCGCGGCTCGCCACTGGGCATGGTGGACCAGGCATTGTGGAAGGCCGGCCAACGCTGGGCCGAAGCCGGCCTGGTGTTCCAGCCCGCCATCAACGAGGAACTGGCCGCCACCCAGGTGCTGGGCACCCAGCGCGTGGAAAGCGACCCCGAGCGCACGGCCGATGGCGTGTTCGGCCTGTGGTACGGCAAGGGCCCGGGCGTGGACCGCGCGGGCGATGCGCTCAAGCACGGCAACGCCTTCGGCTCGTCGCCGCACGGCGGCGTGCTGGTGGTGGCCGGCGACGACCACGGCTGCGTCTCGTCGTCGATGCCGCACCAGAGCGACCACGCCTTCATGGCCTGGGGCATGCCGGTGCTGCAGCCGGCCGACGTGGGCGAGATGCTCGAGTTCGGCCTGTACGGCTGGGCGCTGTCGCGCTTCTCGGGCGCCTGGGTGGGGCTGGCCGCCCTGTCGGAGGTGGTGGAGAGCGGCTGCACGGTCGATCTGGATCAGGTGCAGCAGCGCGCCGCTGCTTGGGGCCACCCGGCCCGCACCCGCCAGGCCGTGCAGGACAGCACCGGCTACCAGTACCCGGCCGACGGCCTGCATTACCGCTGGCCCGACCTGCCCAGCCTGCGCATCGAGTCGCGCATGGCCGACAAGCTGGCCGCCGTGGCCGCCTTCAGCCAGGTGTTGCGCATCGACCGCGAGCTGATCGCCAGCCCGCAGGCGCATGTGGGCATCGTCACCTGCGGCAAGGCCCACCACGACCTGATGGAGGTGCTGCGCCGCCTGGCGATCACGCCCGCGCAGCTGGCCGAGGCCGGCGTGCGCTTGTACAAGGTGGGCCTGGCCTTTCCGCTCGAAGCCACCGGCATGCAGGCCTTTGCCGCCGGCCTGCGCGAGCTGCTGGTGGTGGAGGAAAAGGGCGCCGTGGTCGAAACCCAGCTGCGCAGCCTGTTCTACAACGCCCCGGCCGAAGCCCGCCCGGCCATCGTCGGCAAGCACGACGCGCAGGGCAGACCGCTGATCTCGGCACTGGGCGAGCTGCGCCCCTCGCGCCTGATCGAGATCGTGGCGCACTGGCTGCGCACCCACTGCGCCGGCACACCCGCCTTCGACGACATCGCGCAGCATGTGCGCGACTTCACCCCGCCGGCGTTGCTGAGCAATGCCGCCGACAGCGTCAAGCGCACACCCTACTTCTGCGCCGGCTGCCCGCACAACACCAGCACCCGCGTGCCCGACGGCAGCACCGCGCGTGCCGGCATCGGCTGCCACTTCATGGCCAACTGGATGGAACGCAGCACGGCCGGTCTGATCCAGATGGGCGGCGAGGGCGTCGACTGGGTCTCGCACGCGCGCTTCACCCGCACGCCGCACATCTTCCAGAATTTGGGCGACGGCACCTACTACCACTCGGGCTACCTGGCCGTGCGCCAGGCCGTGGCGGCGGGCGCCAACATCACCTACAAGATCCTGTTCAACGACGCCGTGGCCATGACCGGCGGCCAGCCGGTGGACGGCCAGATCAGCGTGGACGCCATCGCCCGCCAGGTGGAGAGCGAGGGCGTGAAGCAGGTGGTGGTGGTGAGCGACGACATCGCCAAGTACGACGGCCACCGCCAGCGCTTTCCGGCCGGCACGCAGTTCCATGACCGCGCCGAGCTCGACGCCGTGCAGCGCCGCCTGCGCGAGGTGCCCGGCGTCACCGTGCTGATCTACGAGCAGACCTGCGCCGCCGAGAAGCGCCGCCGCCGCAAGAAGGCCGAGCTGGCCGATCCGCCGCGCCGCCTGTTCATCAACGAGGCCGTGTGCGAGGGATGCGGCGACTGCACCGTGCAGAGCAACTGCGTGGCCGTGCTGCCGCACGAAACCCCGCTGGGCCGCAAGCGCAAGATCGACCAGAGCAGCTGCAACAAGGACTACCGCTGCGCCGATGGTTTCTGCCCCAGCTTCGTCAGCGTCAGCGGCGGGCAGCCGCGCAAGCGTGTCGGCGCCTTGGGTGGTGGCCTGGACGCGCTGCACCAGCGCGTGGCCGCGCTGCCGCAACCGGCACCGCATGTGTGGGCCGCGCCGTACGACCTGCTGGTCACCGGGGTGGGCGGCACCGGCGTGGTGACGGTGGGCGCGGTGATCGCCATGGCCGCCCACCTGCAGGGCTGGCGCGCCAGCGTGCTGGACTTCATGGGCTTTGCGCAAAAGGGCGGCTCGGTGCTGAGCTTCGTGCGCCTGGCCGATGTGCCCGAGCGCCTGAACCAGGTGCGCATCGACACCCAGCAGGCCGATGCCCTGCTGGCCTGCGACCTGGTGGTGGGCGCCTCGCCCGACGCGCTGCAGACCGTGCGCCACGGCCGCACCCGCATCCTGGCCAACACCCACCCGGTGCCAGTGGCCGATGCGCTGCGCAACCCCGACGCCAGTCTGCGCATCCCCGACCTGCTGGCCAAGCTGCGCCATGTGGCCGGCGACGCGCAGGTGGAAACCTTCGACGCCCAGGCCCTGGCCGAGGAGTTTCTGGGCGACACCATCACCAGCAACATCCTGGCGCTGGGCTATGCGTGGCAGCGCGGCCTGGTGCCGGTGGGCCTGGCGGCGCTGACCCGCGCCATCGAGCTGAACGGCGTGGCCGTGCCGGCCAACCTGGCCGCGCTGGCGCTCGGCCGCCTGGCCGCCGCCGATGCCGCCGGTCTGCAGGCACTGCGCGACGGCGATGCGGCGTCCCAAGCCACGACCGACGGCGATGCCCCGTTCGAGCAGCTGCTGCAACGCGGCATCGACGAACTCACCGCCTGGCAGAACACCGCCTGGGCGCAACGTTACGCGTCCACCGTGCAGCGCGTGGCCGAGGCCGAGCGCGCCCTCGTGGCGCAGGGCGGCGACGCCAGCCTGCCGCTGGCCCGCACCGCCGCGCGCAGCCTGGCCAAGCTGATGAGCTACAAGGACGAGTACGAGGTGGCGCGCCTGTACACCGACGGCCGCTTCATGCGCCGCGTGCACGAGCAGTTCGACGGCGATGTGCAGTTGGCCTTCCACATGGCACCGCCGCTGCTCAGCCGCGGCCGTGACGGCCAGCCACCACGCAAGATCCGTCTGGGCGCCTGGCTGCTGCCAGCCATGCGTGTGCTGGCCCACGGCAAGCGCCTGCGCGGCACCGTGCTGGACATCTTCGGCCGCACCGACGAGCGCCGCATGGAACGCGCGCTGATCGAACAGTTCGAGTCCCGCCTGGCCGAGTTGACCCAAGGCCTGACCCCCGGCAATCAGGCCCTGGCCACCCAGATCGCCGCCGTGCCGCTGGCCATGCGCGGCTACGGCCATGTCAAGCTGGCCAACGTGGCGCTGGCCCGCGCGCGCGAGGCCGAGCTGCTGCACCGCTTCGATCCGCAGCGCTACCCGCGGCCGCAGGCCGCGCCGCAAGCAGGCCAGATCCGCGGCATCGCCGTCACCGCCGGCTGAGGCCGGGACGGCTCTCCCAGGGACAACCCGCGCGCGGGCAATCCCCAGGGTGAGCGGCCACACCGGTGACAGACGCCGGCCGGCCGCGCGTCTCCCAATGGGGGTTCCCACCACGCACAGGACCCACCCATGTCGCACCCCGTCCGTACCACCCGGCGCGCCCACCTGCTGGCCATCGCCGCGGCCGCCACCTCGGCCCTTCTGCCCGGCGTCTCACAGGCGCAGAAGAAGTACGACCCCGGCGCCAGTGACACGGAAATCAAGATCGGCCACACCATCCCGTACTCGGGCCCGGCCTCGGCCTATGGCGCGCAGGGCAAGGCCATTGCCGCGTGGTTCCAGAAAGTCAATGACGAGGGCGGCGTCAACGGCCGCAAGCTCAAGCTGATCTCGATGGACGACGCCTACAACCCGGCCAAGACCGTGGAGGCGGTGCGCAAGCTGGTCGAGCAGGACGAGGTGCTGTTCATCGGCGGGGCGCTCGGCACACCGCAGAACGCCGCCATCCAGAAGTACCTGAACGCCAAGAAGGTGCCGCAGCTGTTCGTCAGCAGCGGCGCCTCGCGCTGGAACGATCCCAAGAACTTCCCGTACACGATGGGCATCGTGCCGTCGTACCACACCGAGGGCAGCATCTACGCCGAGCACATCCTGAAGAACAAGCCCGGCGCCAAGATCGCCGTGCTGTTCCAGAACGACGACTTCGGCAAGGACTACCTGAAGGGCTTTCTCGACGGTCTGGGCGACAAGGCCAAGACCATGGTGGTAGGCCAGCAGAGCTATGAAGTGACCGACCCCACGGTGGACAGCCAACTGGTGAGCCTGAAGGCCACCGGTGCCGACACCTTCTTCAACATCACCACGCCCAAGTTCGCGGCCCAGGCCATCCGCAAGCTGCCCGAGCTGGGCTGGAAGCCGGTGCACTACCTGGCCAGCGTGTCGGGCGCGGTGTCCTCCACGCTCAAGCCCGCGGGCCTGGAGAACTCCATCGGCATCATCACCTGCACCTACCTGCGCGACCCGGCCGATCTGGAGCAGGCCAACACGCCCGAGGTGGCGGCCTTCACCGCCTGGATGAAGAAGTACAACCCCGGCGCCGATCCCACCGACATGCTGTATGTGAGCGGCCAGGTGATCGCCCAGGCCATGGTGGAGGTGCTGAAGAAGGCCGGCGACAACCTCACGCGCGAGAACATCATGAAGGTGGCCGCATCGCTCGACACGGCCCTGCCGATGCAGTACCCCGGCGTGAACCTCAAGACCTCGGCCGACGACTTCGCCCCGGTGGAACGCATGCGGCCGCAGCGCTTCAACGGCACGCGCTACGAGACCTTCGGGCCGGTGATGGGCCGGTGATGGCCCTGTGATGGGGCAGTGATCGGGCTGTCGGCAGCGGCCAGCAGCGTCGGGCAGGGTGCGCGTCGATCGACGTGGGATGTGGCGGCGGGCAGCCGCCGCCCATCAGTCGTCGAAGCCCCGAAACACGGCCGCCTCGTCCACCGACTTGCGCTGCGACACCACGGCATTGGCCGGAAAGCTGTCGTCGGGCCAGCCCATGGCCACGCAGGTCTGGATCACCTGGTCGTCGGGGATGCCGGCCTCGGCCCGCACCACGGGCGACTGCATGATGCCCTGGCTGTTGATCACGCAGCCCAGGCCGCGCGACCAGGCGGCATTGACCAGGCAGTTGACGACGCCGCCGCAATCGAAGGGCGCGATGTCGCTGCCCTGGATCGAGCGGTCGTAGGTGACCACGATGGACACCGGCGCATCGAACTGGCGGAAGCCGCGCAGCACCCAGTCCTGCCGCGCGGCCTTGTCCTCGCGCGCAATGCCCATCGCCGCGAACAGCTGCTTGGCAATGCCGATCTGGCGCTCGCGGTGCACGCCTTCGTAGCCGGGGCCCATGCGGAACTCGCGTGAATCGGGCACGCCGGCCAGGTTGCGCTCCACATTGCCCTGCCGGATGCGGTCGAGCACCGCGCCGGCCACCACATAGAAGTTCCAGGGCTGGGTGTTCAGCGAGGTGGGCGCCCGCATGGCCAGCGCCAGGATCTCGCGGATCAGCGCCTGCGGCACCGGCTTCTTCAGGTAGCCGCGGATGCTGCGGCGGCCCTGGATCACATCGTCGAATTCCATTCGTCTCCTCGTCAGGTGTCGGCGCGCACGGCCGCAGCCACCGTTGTGCCGGAAAGCGCCGCGCGCGGCTGTCCCGGCGTGGACAGGCGCCGGCGCATGCGCGGCGGAGCGGGTCGGCGCGCCATCACCCAGTCGTAGAAGGCCTGGGCCGCGAACGACAGCGCGCGGTCGCGCCGCCGCACCAGGTACAGGCTGCGCTCCAGCCCGGGCCAGTTCAGCGGCCGGGTCACGAGCTCTGGGCCGCCGAACTGGTACAGCGTGAGCGCCGGCACCACGCTGATGCCCAGCCCGGCGCGCACCATGCCGGCCACGGTGGCCAGCTGATCGACCTCGATGGCCGCAGGCAGCGGTTGCGGGTGCATGGCTGCATCCACGTACTGGCGCACGCTGGACGTGCGCGACAGGTGCACGAAGGGATGCGCCGCCAGATCGGCCGGCGCCAGCCGGCGCTGGCGCGCCAGCGGATGGTCGGCCCGGCACACCAGGTGGAAGCGATCGCTGCAGAACCACTCGGCCTGCAGCTCGGGTGTCTCGGCGCGCGTGGCGGCCAGTGCCAGATCGGCCTGGCCGCTCTTCACGCGCTCGATGCAGGGCTCCGACAGCACATCGGCCACCTGCAGCTCCAGCCCCGGATGCCGGTCGCGAAAGCCGGCCAGCACCTGCGGCAGCCAGCCGGCCGCCAGCGACGGCAGCAGGGCCACCGACACGCGGCCGCGCTCGCGCAGGGCCCGCTCGCGCACGCCGCCCAGCGCGGCATCGAACTCGGCCACCGCGCGCTGTGCGCCGGGCAGCAGGTCGCGGCCCTCGGCGCTCAGTGCCACATGCCGCGTGCTGCGGTCGAACAGCCGGGCGCCCACGGCGTCCTCCAGCTGGCGCACCAGGGCACTGAAGGCCGGCTGCGACAGGTGGCAGGCCTGGGCGGCGCGCGTGAAGCGCTGGTGCTCAGCCAGCGCCAGGAACGCACGCAGGTGGCGCAGCGACACATTCATCTGCATTTCAGATCAGTCCAGTCGAACTTTCGATTTCACAAATTACCACGGCCTGCCTACATTGCCGGCCATGAATCCGAGCGCGATGCCGCCCACCCCCGCCACGCCGCAGCGCCATGGGCTGCTGCGCGTGGGCTGCGCTGCCGGCTTCTCGGGCGACCGCACCGACGCTGCCGGCCCGGTGGTGGATGCGCTGATCGCCGCCGGCGGCCCGGCCGTGCTGATCTTCGAGACCCTGGCCGAGCGCACGCTGGCGCTGGCCCAGCTGGCACGCCACGCCGATCCCGACGCCGGCTACGAGCCCCTGCTGCCCGAACTGCTGCGGCCGGTGCTGGCACGCTGCCTGGCCGCGGGCATCCGCATCGTCAGCAACTTCGGCGCGGCCCACCCGGCCGGCGCCGCACGGTGCATCCACGCACTGGCGCGCGAGCTGGGCCTGGCGCCGCCGCGCATCGCGGTGGTGAGTGGCGACGACGTCAGCGGCCCGGCGCATCGCGCGGCGCTGGCCACCGCGCTGCGTGCCGCAGGCGCCGACGCCGACCTGCAACCGGTCTCGGCCAATGCCTACCTCGGCGCCGAGGCCATCGCCGATGCGCTGCGCGCGGGTGCCGAGATCGTGGTGTGCGGCCGCGTGGCCGACCCCTCGCTCACCGTGGGCCCGGCGCTGGCGCACTTCGGCTGGGCGCGTGACGACTGGCACCGCCTGGCCCGCGCCACCATGGCCGGCCACCTGCTGGAATGCGGCACCCAGGTCACCGGCGGCTACTACGCCGACCCCGGCTTCAAGGACGTGCCGGGCCTGGCCACGCTGGGCTACCCCATCGCCGAGATCGACGCCGACGGCCACTGCACCCTCACCAAGCCGGCGGGCACCGGCGGGCGCGTGGACGCGCACACCGTGAAGGAACAGCTGCTGTATGAGCTGCACGACCCGGCGGCCTACCTGACGCCCGACGTGGTGGCCGACATCACCGAGGCGGAGGTGTGCGAGACCGGCCCCGACCGCGTGCGCCTGACCGGCGTGCGCGGCCAGGCCCGCCCGGACACGCTGAAGGTCAACGTGTTCCATGCCACCGGCTGGCTGGCCGAAGGCGAGATCTCGTATGCCGGCGCGCGGGCCGAGGCCCGAGCCCGCCTGGCCGCCGACGTGTTGCGCGAGCGCCTGGCCGGGCTGGGCCCGCTGCGTGCCGACCTGATCGGCGTGGCCAGCCTATTCAACGACGATGCCGGCCAGCGCCTGGCCGCGCTGCCCACGGGCGAGGCGCGCGACGTGCGCCTGCGCGTGGCGCTGAACCACGCCGACCGTGCCGCCGCCGAGCGGCTGACCCGCGAGGTGACGGCCCTGTACTGCTGCGGCCCGGCCGGCGGCGGCGGTGTGCGCACCGCGCTGCGGCCCCGGCTGGGCACGGTGTCGTGCCTGCTGCCGCGCGAGCAGGTACAGGCCCGCTTCCACTTCGTGCCGGCCGACGGTGCCGCACAGGCCGCGGAGGGCGCCGCATGATCACCGTGCCGCTGCACCACGCCGGCCACGGCCGCACCGGCGACAAGGGCAACCGCTCGAACATCAGCGTCATCGCCTGGCACCCGGCGCTGTGGCCGCTGCTGGTCGAGCAGATCACCGAGGTGGCCGTGGCGCAGGCCTTTGCGCACCGCCGCCCCACGCGCGTCACGCGCCACCTGCTGCCGCGCCTGCAGGCCATGAACTTCGTGCTCGACGAGGTGCTGGATGGCGGCGTCAACGACTCGCTCAACCTCGACAGCCACGGCAAGGCGCTGTCCTTCCTGCTGCTGGACCTGCCGCTGAACGTGCCCGACACGCTGGCCAGCCACCTGGTCGGCCTGCCCGGCGCGCCCCGGCCGCCACGCCCCTGACAACAACACCCGACCGGAGACCCGCATGCACCTCACCCTTGCCCGCCGACGCCTGATCGCCCTGGCCGCCGCGCTGCTGCCGCTGATGGCAGCGCCCACACAGGCCCAGGCGCAGACCTACCCGGCCAAGCCGCTGAGCTTCATCGTGCCCTTTGCCGCGGGCAGCGCCACCGACCAGCTGGCGCGGGCGCTGGGACAGTCGGTCAGCGAGCAGACGCACCAGGCCGTGGTGGTGGACAACCGCGCCGGCGCCAGCGGCATGCTGGCGGCCCAGGCGGCGGCACGCGCCCCGGCCGATGGCCACACCGTGCTGATCACCACCAACACCACGCACGCGGCCAACGAGCACCTCTACAAGAAACTGCCGTATGACCCGGTGAAGGACTTCGCCCCGGTCAGCGGCCTGGGCAAGGGCGGGCAGGTGATGGTGGTCAACCCGGCCTCGCCGTACAAGAGCGTGGCCGATGTGCTGGCCGCTGCCAAGGCCAAGCCGGGCAAGCTGAGCTTCGGCAGCGGCAGTTCGTCCAGCCGCGTGGCGGGCGAGCTGTTCCAGCAGATGGCCGGCATCGAGCTGCTGCACGTGCCGTACAAGAGCAACCCGCTGGCCATCACCGACCTGCTGGGCGGCCAGATCGACCTGATGGTGACCGACACCTCCACCGGCGTGCCGCAGATCAAGGCCGGCAAGCTGCGTGCGCTGGGCGTGTCCACCGCCAGGCGGCTGGCCATGCTGCCCGAGGTGCCCACCATCAGCGAAGCCGGCGTCAAGGGCTATGACATGGGCTACTGGTTCGCGGCCTATGTGCCGGCCGGCACGCCGGCCCCGGTGGTGGCGCGGCTGAACGAGTTGCTGGCCAACGCCTTGAAGTCGCCCGCCGCCAAGGCCTTCTTCGAGACCAGCGGCGGCGAGGCCTTCCCCACCACGCCCGATGCGCTGGCGAAGTTCCAGCAGGACGAGTCGCGCAAGTGGGGCAAGGTGATCAAGGCCGCGGGCATCGAGCCCGAGTGATCGGCGGGGGGCGGGCAGGGCGGCCGCCCTGGCCGCGCCAGCACCGTCACGCCCTCACACCCTCACGCCGCCAAGGCCTGCATGGCGTCCACATAGGCCGCTGCCAGCGCGCCGGCCTGCACATGCCGGCCCTCGCGCACCCGGCATTGCCCGGCCACCCACACCTGGCTGAAGGCCGGGGCATCGGCGGCGAACACCAGGCCGTCGAGCGCATGGCTCAGCGGCACGCCCAGCAAGCCCGGCGCGGCCCTGTCCAGCACCAGCAGATCGGCCCGGGCACCCGCCTGCAGGCCCCAGGTGCGGATGCCGGCCGCCGCGGCGCCACCGGTCAGGCTGTCGTGGAACAAGCGCGCGGCGGTGGCCGGCTGGCCCTGCTCGGGCGCGGCGGCCACGTTGCGCTGGCGCAGCGCCAGGCGCTGGCTGGTCTCCAGCGCACGCAGCTCGTGCGGCCAATGGCGCGCCACATGGCTGTCGGAGCCAATGCTGATGACGGTGTTTCGCGACAGCCAGCCGGGCAGGTCGATGATGCCGTCGCCCAGGTTGGCCTCGGTGCTGGGGCAGATCGCCACGCCGGCACCGGCGGCGGCCACGGCGTCCATCTCGGCTGGCGTGGCGTGGGTGGCATGCACCAGCTGCCAGCGCGCATCCAGCGGCACATGGCCGGCCAACCACTCGATCGGCCGCTGGCCGGTGGCGGCCAGGCAGTCGCTCACTTCACCCGTCTGCTCGGCGATGTGGATGTGGATCGGGCCATCGCCGCCATCGCAGCCGCGCAGCAGTGCGGTGATGGATTCAGGCGACGCGGCGCGCAGCGAATGGATGGCCACGCCCGCCGTCACACCGGGCAGGCCCCAGGCACGCACGCCGTCGCGCATGGCCAGCACGCTGGCCGGCGTGGTGGCAAAGCGGCGCTGGTCGGGCCGCAAGGCCGGCTGCGTGAAGCCGGCGCGCTGGTACAGCACCGGCAGCAGGGTCAGGCCGATCCCGGTGGCCTGCGCCGCGGCCGCCAGCGCCTGGGCCATGGCCAGCGGCTCGGGCCAGGGCGTGCCGTCGGGCGCGTGGTGCAGGTAGTGGAACTCCAGCACGTGCGTGTAGCCACCTTGCAGCAGCTCGGCATACAGCTGGCTGGCCACGGCCTGCAGCTGGCCCGGCGTGATGCGGTTGGCCACCGCGTACATGCGGTCGCGCCAGCCCCAGAAGTCGTCCTGCGCGGCCTCGCGCCGCTCGGCCATGCCGGCGAAAGCGCGCTGAAAGGCGTGGCTGTGCGCGTTCACCAGGCCGGGCAGCACCGGGCCGGGCAGCACGGTGGCACCTTCAGGCGGCTGAGCCACGCCGGCTTGCACCGACTGCCAAAGGCCATCGCGGCCGGGCGTGAGCAGCACATCGGCCACCCAGCCGCGCTCGGGCAGCCAGGCGTGCGGCGCCCAGAGTAGCCTGGCGGTCATGTCAGACCTCCGGGCGCCATGCAACCAGCGCACCCAGCAGCTGGCGCAGCACCGGCTGCACCTCGGCTGCGCGGTCTTCGCGGTAGGCGAACGGTGGCTCGGCCGTGTCGTCGTCCATGTAGCAGCCCCAGCACATCTCCAGCTGCAGCGCATGCACGCCCTGGCCGGGCTGACCGTAGTGGCGCGTGATGTGCCCGCCCTTGAAGCGGCCGTTGGTGATGTGCGTGAAGCGCTGCTGCCCGGCCAGCACCGCCTGTGCCGCAGCCTGCAGGCCGGGCGCGCAGGCGCGGCCGTCGGCCGTGCCCAGGTTCAGATCCCACAGCTTGCCCTCGAACAGCCAGGGCAAGCGGTCCTTGATGCTGTGGCCGTCGAACAGCACGGCGTGGCCATGCGCCGCCTTCAGCCGCGCCAGCTCGTCAGACAGCGCCTGGTGATAGGGCCGCCAGTACGCGTCCACGCGCTGGCGCACCTCGGTCTCATCGGGCGCCTGGCCGCTCTGGTAGATCGTGTCGCCGGTGAAGAAGCGCGTGGGGCACAGCTCGGTGTTGTTGGCACCGGGGTACATCGGCACGTTCTCGGGCGGGCGGTTCAGGTCGACGACGATGCGGCTGTAGCGGGGCACCAGCACGCTGGCACCGAGTTCCTGCGCAAAGGCGTACAGGCGCTCCAGGTGCCAGTCGGTGTCTTCCACGCGCCGGGCACGCGGCACCAGGCGGGGCAGCAGCGCGGCGGGCAGCTGGGTGCCCACATGCGGCAGGCTCAGCAGCAGCGGCGCGCTGCCGCGGTGCAGGCGGAACACCGGTTCGGCGGGTGGGAACATGGGGCTGTCTCCTAATCGTTGCTCACGCTGCGGCCACCCAGCACCACGCGCTGCGCGGGCCGGTGGCCGAACCAGTAGCTCAGCTCGGCCGGGTGGTTCAGGTTCCAGGCCACGAAGTCGGCGCGGCAGCCGGCCGCCAGGCGGCCGTGCGTGGCCTGCAGGCCCAGCGCGCGCGCGGCATGCACGGTGGTGCCGGCCAGCGCCTCCTCGGGCGTCAGGCGGAACAGCGTGCAGGCCATGTTCATCGCCAGCAGCAGCGACAGGCCGGGCGACGAGCCGGGGTTGTGGTCGCTGGCCACGGCGATGGGCACGCCGGCCTCGCGCAGCGCCTGCACCGGCGGCAGGTGGGTGTCGCGCAAAAAGTAGTAGGCCGTGGGCAGCAGCATGGCCACGGTGCCCGCCTGCGCCATCGCCGCGATGCCGCTGGCCGACAGGTGCTCGATGTGGTCGCAGCTGAGCGCGCCATAGCCGGCGGCCAGCGCCGCACCTTCCTGGTTGCTCAGCTGCTCGGCATGCAGCTTGACCGGCAGGCCCAGCGCGCGGGCGGCGTCGAACACGCGCCGCGTCTGCGCCGGCGTGAAGCCGATGGTGTCGCAGAACACATCCACCGCATCCAACAGGCCGGCGGCGGCCTGGGCGGGCAGCCAGGCGGCCACGGCGTCGATGTAGTCGTCGGGGCGGCCGTCGTATTCGGGTGGCAGCGCATGCGCGCCCAGCGAAGTGCTGCGCACGGTGACGCCCAGCGCCGATCCGACGCGGCGCGCCACGCGCAGGCAGCGCGCCTCGGTGTCAGCATCCAGGCCGTAGCCGCTCTTGATCTCCAGCGTGGTCACGCCCTCAGCCAGCAACTGCCGGGCGCGGGCCAGTGCCAGCGCCAGCAGCTCGTCCTCGCTGGCGGCGCGGGTGGCGGCCACGGTCGAGCGGATGCCGCCACCGGCGCGGGCGATCTCCTCGTAGGTGGCGCCCTGGAGCCGCCGCTCGAACTCGCGCGCCCGGTCACCGGCATAGACCAGGTGGGTGTGGGCGTCGATCAGGCCCGGCGTGACCAGGCGGTCGCCCAGGTCCACCTCGTCGGTGATGTGGCCGCGCAGATCGGCCGGCAGGCCCGACATCGGGCCCACCCAGCGCAGCGTGTCGCCCTGCGTCAGCAGCGCGCCATCGGGCAGCCAGCCGTAGGGCGTGGCGCCATCCATCGTGGCCAGCCGGGCGTGGCGCCACAGGGTGAGCGGTGTGGCGGGAGCGTTCATGGCGTGGGGGATGGGCTTTCGGGCAGCTGGGCCCACAGCCAGCAGGCGCGGGCAGCGGGGTCGATCGGGGTCCAGCGCAGCGCGGCGCACGGGCCGACGCCGGCAGGCGCCGCGATGGCCAGGCCCAGCACCGGCGCGTCCAGCCAGTCCTCACCCAGGTGCAGGCGGCTGCTGGCGGTGCACAGGCAGGCGGCCCAGGTGCCGGGCGGGGGCATCCAGGCCTCACCCGGCCTCGCAGTGAGCAGACCACCGTCCAGGCCGCGCAGCATCAGGTTCAGGTCGCGCGTGGGGCCGCCGATCAGCGTGCAGCCGGGCGCGTCGGCGCCGTCGAAGTGCAACGGCTCGCTGTCCACCGTGAGCCTGCGCTGCTGCGCGCCGAACTGCAGTTGCACGCCGGCCCCTTGCAGCACCGCGAAGCCGCGGCGCACGCCGTCGAAGGCCGAGAACGGGCCGTCGCGCTCGATGTCGGCCACGCTGACGCGCAGCTGCCAGTCCGCCCCCCCGCCGCCGGGCCAGGTGAACAACGTGCGCGTGCGGCCGCCGCCGTTGCGCCAAGGCTCGGGCGGCACCGGGTCCACGGCGAGCCATTGCCAGCCGCGGGCATCCGTCAAGGCCATGTGCCCACTCATGGCGCGAACTCCCCCTGCACGCGGTAGCGGCTGCCCGGATGCACCAGCCGCGCCGCGGTGATGGCGTGCTGCGCGTTGGTGGTGCGGCGCACCACCACCAGGCAGGGCTCGCTGGCGGCAATGCCCAGCAGCCTGGCCTCGCGCGCGGTGGGCAGCGCCGCCTCGATGCTGTAGCTGGCCTGCCACAGCGGCGCCACCTCCAGCAGGTAATGCGTGGGCGTGGTCTGCGTGAAGTCCACGCCCAGGTAGCCGGGCGCGGCCGCGGGGTTCACGTAGCGGTCTTCGCACTGCAGGGGCACCTCGTTCTCCAGGTGCACGATCAGTGTGTGGAACACCGGTGCGCCGGCCGCCAGCCCCAGCTGCGCGGCCACGCCGGCGCTGGCCGCCTCCTGCCGCGCCAGGTGCACCTGGGCGCGGTGGTGGTGGCCGCGCTGGGTGATCTCTTCATGCAGGTCACGGATCATCAGCTGCGAGGCCACCTTGCCCAGCTGCGCCGCAAAGGTGCCCACGCCCTGCACGCGGTCCACCAGGCCCTCGGCCACCAGCTCGCGCAGCGCGCGACCCACGGTCATGCGGCTGACGCCGAAGCGTTGCACCAGCTCGGCCTCGCTGGGCATCAGCGTGCCGGGTGGGTACTGGCCACTGGCCAGCGCATCGCGCAGGAAGTGCTTGACCTGGGCATAGGGCGCCAACGCCTGACCCGGACTTCGGGCAGGGCGCGGCGATGGCGGTCGGGCGGGCATGCGGGTTTGCGTGGATCGGTCTGGCCGGCATGCTACTTGCCTTGGCTTGTCTAGACAAGTACATTGGCGCCACTCCGCACTGCCTAGGCCACCCCCATGACCGACCTGTCCACCCAGCGCCAGATCGCCCAGCCCCGCCCGGTGAAAGCGCCCACCGGCACCACGCTGCATTGCAAGAACTGGCTGATCGAGGCGGCCTACCGCATGCTGCAAAACAACCTCGACCCCGCGGTGGCCGAGAACCCCGATGCGCTGGTGGTCTACGGCGGCATCGGCAAGGCGGCGCGCAACTGGGATTGCTTCGAGGCCATCCTCAAGAGCCTGGAGCAGCTGAAGGAAGACGAGTCGCTGCTGATCCAGAGCGGCAAGCCGGTGGGCGTGTTCCGCACGCATGCCGATGCACCACGGGTGCTCATCGCCAACTCCAACCTGGTGCCCAAATGGGCCACCTGGGAGCATTTCAACCAGCTCGACCGCGCCGGGCTGATGATGTACGGGCAGATGACCGCCGGCAGCTGGATCTACATCGGCAGCCAGGGCATCGTGCAGGGCACGTATGAAACCTTTGTCGAGGCCGCGCGCCAACACTACGCCGGTCAAGCCCAAGGCAAATGGATCCTGACGGCTGGCCTGGGCGGCATGGGCGGCGCGCAGCCACTGGCCGCCACCTTTGCCGGCTTCTGCTCGCTGAACATCGAGTGCCAACAGTCGCGCATCGACTTCCGCCTGCGCAGCCGCTATGTGGACGAGCAGGCCAGCGACCTGGACGACGCGCTGGCCCGCATCCAGCGCTACACGGCCGAGGGCAAGGCCATCAGCATCGCGCTGCTGGGCAATGCCGCCGACGTGCTGCCCGAGTTGGTGAAGCGCGCCCAGGCCGGTGGCCCGAAGCCCGACCTGGTGACCGACCAGACCAGCGCGCACGATCTGGTCAACGGCTACCTGCCGCCGGGCTGGAGCGTGGCGCAATGGCTGGCCGCCCGCGCCGATGCGGCACAGCACGCCGCGCTGAAGGCCGCTGCCGCCCAGGGCTGCGCACAGCATGTGCAGGCCATGCTGGCCTTCCAGCAGATGGGCGTGCCCACGGTCGACTACGGCAACAACATCCGCCAGGTGGCCTTCGACGAAGGCGTGAAGAGCGCCTTCGACTTCCCCGGCTTCGTGCCGGCCTACATCCGGCCGCTGTTCTGCCGCGGCAAGGGGCCGTTCCGCTGGGTGGCGCTGAGTGGTGATCCGGAGGACATCCGCAAGACCGACGCCAAGATGAAGGAGCTGTTCCCCGAGGACGCACACCTGCACCGCTGGCTGGACATGGCCGGCGAGCGCATCGCCTTTCAGGGCCTGCCGGCACGCATCTGCTGGATCGGCCTGGGCGAGCGCCACCGCGCCGGCCTGGCCTTCAACGAGATGGTGCGCAAGGGCGAGCTGAAGGCGCCCATCGTGATCGGCCGTGATCATCTCGACAGCGGCAGCGTGGCCAGCCCCAACCGCGAGACCGAGGCCATGAAGGACGGCAGCGACGCGGTGAGCGACTGGCCGATGCTGAACGCGCTGCTCAACACCGCCGGCGGCGCCACCTGGGTGAGCCTGCACCACGGCGGCGGCGTGGGCATGGGCTACAGCCAGCACAGCGGCGTGGTGATCGTCTGCGACGGCACTGAAGCGGCTGACAAACGCATCGAACGCGTGCTGTGGAACGACCCCGCCACCGGCGTGATGCGCCATGCCGATGCCGGCTATGCCGAGGCCATCGCCTGCGCGCACGAGCAGAACCTCAACCTGCCGATGGTCAAGTAAGCATGCTGTTGCGCCCCGGAGAACTGACGCTGGATGTGCTGCAGGCCATCCACAACGAAGGCGATCGGCCGCTGCGGCTGATGCTCGACCCCACGGCGCTGCCCGCCATCCAGGCCAGCGCGGCGCTGGTGCAGGCCGCCGCCGCGGGAGACGCACCGGTGTACGGCGTCAACACCGGCTTCGGCAAGCTGGCCAGCACGCGCATCAGCGCGGCCGATCTGGCGCAGTTGCAGCGCAACCTGATCCGCAGCCACAGCGTGGGCGTGGGCGAGCCGCTGCAGCCCGCCGTGGTGCGTCTGATGCTGGCGTTGAAGGCAGCCAGCCTGGGGCGGGGGCACAGCGGTGTGCGGCCGGTGGTGATCGACACCCTGCTGGCCGTGCACAACGCGGGCCTGGTGCCCTACGTGCCCAGCCAGGGCTCGGTCGGCGCCTCGGGCGACCTGGCGCCCTTGTCGCACATGACCCTGGCGCTGATGGGCGAGGGCGCCTTCCTCGGCACCGATGGCCAGCCGGTGCCGGCGGCCGAGGCCTTGACGCAGGCGCGCATCACCCCGCTGGCGCTGGAGGCCAAGGAAGGCCTGGCGCTGATCAACGGCACGCAGACCAGCACCGCGCTGGCGCTGCATGCGCTGTTCGCATTCCGCCCGGTGTTCGAGGCTGCACTGGTGGTGGGCGCGCTGACAGTGGACGCCGCCCGCGGCAGCGACGGCCCCTTCGACCCGCGCATCCACGCGCTGCGCGGCCAGCCGGGCCAGATCGACGTGGCGCGCATCTACCGCGCCCTGCTGGCCGGCAGTGCCATTCGGGCATCGCATGTGGAAGGCGACGAGCGCGTGCAAGACCCGTACTGCCTGCGCTGCCAGCCGCAGGTGGTGGGCGCCTGCCTCGATCAACTGCGCCACGCCGCGCAGGTGCTGCTGCGCGAGGCCAATGCCGTGACGGACAACCCGCTCGTCTTCGCCGACACCGGCGAGATGATCAGCGGCGGCAACTTCCACGCCGAGCCGGTGGCGCTGGCCGCCGATGGCATGGCCCTGGCCATCGCCGAGGTGGGCGCCATCGCCGAGCGCCGCATCGCCATGCTGATCGATGCCGGCGTGTCGCGCCTGCCGCCCTTCCTGACCGCCGACGCGGGCCTGAACAGCGGCTTCATGATCGCGCACGTCACCGCCGCCAGCCTGGCCAGCGAGAACAAGAGCCTGGCCCACCCGGCCAGCGTGGACAGCCTGCCCACCAGCGCCAACCAGGAAGACCATGTGAGCATGGCCACCTTCGCGGCACGGCGCTTGCAAGCGATGGTGAGCAACACCGCGCACATCCTCGGCATCGAGTGGCTGGCCGCGGCCCAGGGCATCGCCTTTCTGCGGCCACTGGCCAGCAGCCCGGCGCTGGAGGAGACCATCGCGCTGCTGCGCCAGCACTGCCCCGCCATGACCACCGACCATTACCTGGCCCCTGACATCGCCCAGGCCACCACGCTGCTGCGCAGCGGGCGGCTGAGCGATCTGCTCGACCGCCAGACCGGCCTGCCCACGCTGTGGCCACAGGCCGACTTGCGCGCCGACATGGACGGCGATGCCGGCTCCGCCGAAGATGGCGGCACGGTGTGCGACCACCCGTCGCACCACCCTCACTGATCGACCACTGACCCCACCCGCAACCCCGTTCCTGGAGTGCCTGTCATGAGTTCCACCCGTTCCCGCATCGCCCTGGCCGCCAGCACCCTGGCCACCACCCTGCTGCTGGCCAGCGCCGCGCAAGCCCAGGAGGCCAAGCTGGCCATCGGCATCAGCGGCTGGACCGGCTTCGCGCCGCTCACGCTGGCCAAGGAGGCGGGCATCTTCAAGAAGCACGGCCTGGATGTCAGCATCAAGAAGATCCCGCAGAAGGACCGCCACCTGGCGATTGCCAGCGGCGACATCCAGTGCGCCGCCACCACGGTGGAGACCTGGGTGGTGTGGAACGCCAACGGCGTGGCCACCACGCAGATCTTCCAGCTCGACAAGAGCTACGGCGCCGACGGCATGGTGGTCAAGCCCGGCATCGCCAAGATCGCCGACCTGAAGGGCAAGACCGTGGCCGCCAGCGCGCCCGGCACCGCCCCGTACTTCACGCTGGCCTGGATGTTGAAGAAGAACGGCCTGGGCCTGAAGGATGTGAAGGTGGTGAACCTGGAACCGCAGGCCGCCGCCAACGCCATGATCGCCGGCACCGACGGCATCGACGCCGCGATGACCTACGAGCCCTACCTGGGCGCCGTGCGTGCCAAGCCCGAGGCCGGCAAGATCATCGCCACCACGCTGGACTACCCGATGGTGATGGACACCTTCGGCTGCACGCCCAAGTTCCTGGCCGAGAACCCCAAGGCCGCCAAGGCCCTGGCCGACAGCTACTTCGATGCCGTGGCCATGATCAAGGCCGATCCGAAGAAGAGCTTCGAGATCATGGGCGCCGACGTCAAGCAGACCGGCGAGGCTTTCGAGAAGAGCCAGGCCTACCTGCGCTGGCAGGACCGCGAGGCGAACCAGAAGTTCTTCGCCGGCGAGCACGCCCAGTTCACCAAGGAGGCGGCCGAGCTGCTGCTGGAGGCCGGCATCATCAAGCAGATCCCGGATCTGTCGAAGCTGGCCACCACCCAGTTCCTGAAGTAAGCGCACGGCACCGTCGACGATGAAGCCGCTGACCCCGGTGAGCCCCGGCGCCCGCGTGGCGCTGGGGGTGAGTTTCTTCGTGCTGTTCGTGGCGCTGTGGGCGCTGGCCACCTTCGGCGGCTTCGTGCAGAAGACCTTCCTGGCCGACCCGCTGACCATGGTGAGAAGCGGCGTGACGCTGCTCACCGAGATGGGCTTCGGCTGGGACATCCTGTGGACGGTGTGGCGCGTGGTGGGCGGCTTCCTGATCGCCGCGGTAATCGCCTTGCCGCTGGGCGTGGCCATGGGCGCCTACAAGCCGGTGGAGGCCTTTTTCGAGCCCTTCATCAGCTTTGCGCGCTACCTGCCAGCCAGCGCCTTCATCCCGCTGCTGATCCTGTGGGCCGGCATCGGGGAGAAGCAGAAGCTGGCGGTCATCTTCATCGGCAGCTTCTTCCAGCTGGTGCTGATGATCGCGGTGATCGTGGGCAACACCCGGCGCGACCTGGTGGAAGCGGCCTACACGCTGGGCGTGAACGACCGCGGCCTGATCCGCCGCGTGCTGATCCCCGGCGCGGCGCCCGAGATCGCCGAGGTGCTGCGCATGGTGCTGGGCTGGGCCTGGACCTACGTGATCGTGGCCGAGCTGATCGGCGCTTCCAGCGGCATCGGCCACATGATCACCGACAGCCAGGCCCTGCTGGCCACCGACCAGATCATCTTCGGCATCATCGTCATCGGCCTGATCGGGCTGGCCAGCGACATGCTGTTCAAGGCCGCCAACCGGCGCCTCTTCCCCTGGGCCCAGCTCGGCCGCTGAGCGAGACGGAACGATGACGAACACCACCGCATTGCTCACCGTCCGCGGGCTGGAGCGCCGCTTCGACACCACCCTGGCGCTGCAGGCCACCGACCTGGACGTGGCCGAGAACGACTTCATCACCATCCTCGGCCCCAGCGGCTGCGGCAAGAGCACGCTGCTGCGCATCGTGGCGGGCCTGGATCAGCCCACCGCCGGCCGCGCCGAGCTGGAAGGCCACCGGATCACCGGCCCCGGTGCCGAGCGCGGCATGGTATTCCAGAGCTACACGCTGTTCCCCTGGCTCACGGTGCTGGACAACGTGTGCTTCGGCCTGCGTGAGCGCGGCCTGCCGCGCAGCGAGCAACTGGCCATCGCCCACGACTTTCTCGCCAAGGTGGGCCTCAAAGGCTTCGAGAACCACTACCCCAAGCAGCTCTCAGGCGGCATGCAGCAGCGCACCGCATTGGCCCGCGCGCTGGCCAACCGCCCGCGCATGCTGCTGATGGACGAGCCCTTCGGCGCGCTGGATCACCAGACCCGCGAGCTGATGCAGGAACTGCTGCTGGGCATCTGGGAGGCCGAGCGAACCACGGTGCTGTTCGTCACGCACGACATCGACGAGGCCGTGTTCATGGGCAGCCGCGTGGTGGTGATGAGCGCACGGCCCGGCCGCATCGTGCTGGACGAGCGCGTGCCGCTGCCGCACCCGCGCCACTACTCGGTGAAGACCACGCCCGAGTTCGCCGGCCTGAAGGCGCGGCTGACCGAGGCGGTGCGCGCCCAGGTGCTGGCCGCGCAGGCACAGCAGGCCGCCCAGCGCAGCACGGTGGGTTGAGCCGAGCCCGTGCATCCGCCACGGGGCCGGCCGCGTACAGTGCGGCATGGCTTCGATCCGACCGCTCCTGCTCGCTGCCTGCCTGGCCGGCACCAGCCTGGCCGCCCTGGCCCATGACAGCTGGCTGGCACCGCAGCCCGACGGCGTGTGGCTGCTGGGCACGGGAGACCAGTTCCCGGTGCTGGAGACGCCCATCGGCACCGAATACCTGCCGCGCCAGGGCTGCGTGGACGCTGCCGGCCAGCCGCTGCCGCGGCCGACGGCCTTGCCCTACACCGCCACCGCGCTGCCGCTACGGCCGCCGGCCGGTGCCGCCAGCTGCTGGATGCAGACCAGCGCCTTCGATGTGGAACTGACGCCACGCACCATCCCCGCCTACCTGAAGGAAGTGCGGCCCGGCGCCGAGATGCTGGCCACCTGGCAGGCCATGGCCGCGCGTGGCCTGCCCTGGCGCGAGCGCTACGTGAAGCACCTGCGCATCGAGCGCCCGGGCAGCGGGCCGGCCGCGGTGCCCAGCGGCCTGGGCATGGACATGCTGCTGCAGGGCGAACGCCGCACGCTGCAGGCCGGCGACCGCGTGACGGTGCAGGTGCTGCGCGACGGCCAGCCGGTGCCCGGCCTGTCGGTGGAGTGGCGGCACGAGCGCGGCCGCATCGGCCTGTGGCAGCGCACCGATGCGCAGGGCCTGGTCACCCAGCCGCTGCCGCTGGCCGGTCACTGGCTGCTGCGTGCGATCGACCTGCGCCTGTCCACCGAGCAGCCCGACCAGTTCGACAGTCGCTTCATGACGCTGGCGCTGGAGGTGGCGCCGGCACCGCGCTGAACGCCGGCGTTCAGGCCAGCAACTGCAGGTGGAAGGCGCGCTCGGCGAACCACACTGCGGCCAGCAGCGCGATCAGCACCGAGCCCGCGCGCAGCACGCCCCAGTGGTACAGCCGCGTGCCACGCAGTGCGAAGGCCAGCGGCAGGAACACCGCGACGATGGCCAGCTGGCCCAGCTCCACGCCGAGGTTGAAGCCCACCAGCGCCAGGGCGAGTGCATCACCCGGCAGGCCCAGGTCGGCCAGCACGCTGGCGAAGCCGAAGCCGTGGATCAGCCCGAAACCGAAGGCCGCCAGCCAGCGCCGGCCCTGCGCCAGCGGCCACAGGTTGTTCAGCGCGGCCAGCACCACCGACGCGGCGATGGTCGACTCCACCAGGCGCGAGGGCAGGGTGATCCAGCCCAGCGTGGCGGCCGACAGCGTCAGGCTGTGCGCCAGCGTGAACGCGCTGACGATCTTCAACACATCGATGAAGGCACCGCGGAAAGTGGGGGCCGGCAGCCAGCGGCCCGCCTGCCACACCAGCACGGCCGGCAGCAGCAGCGACACCAGGAACAGGATGTGGTCGAAGCCGATCCAGATGTGCCACACCCCTTCGCGGCCATGGTCCAGCAGCTGGGCCAGCGTGCCGGGGGCGGCCAGCGCGAAGCTCTGGCGTGCCGACTCGGGCGCAAACACCGCGCTGCGGGTCAGCACCCCGGCGCGCAGGCGCAGCAGGCCGCGGTGCTGCGGGTCCAGATCGGCGAACAGGCGGTAGTCCATCGCCAGCGTGTCGCCGGGCCCGCCGCCGGGCACCGCTGGGCAGTCGATGCGCAGCGGCAGCACGGTGTAGGCGCCGTCGGTGTGGCTGTCCACCTGCTGCGGGCCGGCCGCCAGCATGCAGCGCTGGCCATCGCGCGACAGCGCCAGCCGGGCCAGCGCGTAGGCGGCGATCTCGCCATGCTGGGCGCGCAGTTCGCCCCAGGTGATCTCGCCATTGCCGTCGGCGTCCAGACCCAGCGCATGGTCCAGGTCGCGCAGCGCGATGTCCCACTGGCCGTGCACCCGGCCATCGGGCTCGACCGTGATGGCCAGGTAGCTGTCGCTGGCCTTGTGGGCCCGGGCCGGCAGGGCCAGCAGGCTCATCGCACCCAGCAGGCCGAACAGGCCGACCCAGCCCAGCCGGCGCAACCGGTCCATCGCGCGCCCCATCCACCGCAGTGCCGCCGTCATTTCAGACCCTTCAGCTGGGCAGCCAGCGCCTGCAGCACGGTGCTCTGCACCCGGTGCTCCGCCAGCCAGCGCAGGGCAGGCTCGGCCGCCGCGGGCTGGCGGGCGGCCAGCGCCGCTTCCAGCAGGATGCGGGCATCGGCCGGTTCGCGCTGCACCGCGTAGTTGGCCTGGGCCAGCGGCAGCGCACCGGCGCCATCGCCGCGCAGGGCCAGCCGGTAGCGGGCCTCTTCCTTCTGGTGCACCAGATCGCCCCGCTGGCGGGCGGCGTCGAAACGGGCGCCCAGTTCGTCGGCCCAGCGCGCAGCCTCGGGCGCGCGCACCGCCTGCGCGGCCACCGCCAGGCGCAGCAGCAGCAGGTCGGCGCGCTCCTTGCCGCGCAGCAGGGTCAGCACTTCGGCAGGCCGGCGCTGGTCGAGCAGAAAGTCGGCGTAGGCGGCCAGTGCGTAGCCGTCGACGGGATCGGCCGCCAGCGCGGTCTTGAACGCCGCCTCGGCGGCGGCCGCCTGGCCACGGCGCTCCTGCAACTCGGCCAGCCGGGTGGCTGCCCACAGGCGCGCCGGGGCACTGGTGGTGCTGGCCTCACGGCGCATCGCGGCGTCCAGTGCCTGCGCCGCGGCGTCGGCCTGGCCGGTCAGCCCGTCCACGGCGGCCTGGCAGGCCACCCCGATCAGCGGCTCGGCCAGCGGTGCCAGGCGCGCACAGCCCGCCCGGGCGTCGGCGTAGCGCGCCTGCACCATGGCGATCGCCGTCAGCCAGCTCCAGGCCTCGCCCTGCGCGGGGTCGGCCGCCACCACCGCCTGCAGATCGGCCACGGCCGGCGCGAACTGGTGGTTGAACTGCAGCAGCCGCGCGCGCAGCACCCGCAACTCGGCCGGCGGCGCGGGCTGCGACCACCACGGCGCCAGCGCCGCCTGGGCGTAGCCGATCAGCCGCGGATCGCCCTCGGCCGCCACCGCCTGCAGGTAGCCACGCACCAGCTCGGCGGCCACCGCGGCGTCCTGCGGGCGCTGGCGCAGTTGCTGGCGCAAGGCGGCCTGGCGTCGGGCCTGCGGGTCGGCGGCGCGCTCCGGCAGGCGCTCCAGCACCTGGTCGTCGCGCTGCGGCGTGAAGGGCGCAGCGGCCGCCGGCACCGCCACGGCCAGCACCGCGGCCAGGCAGGCCGTTTTCACGGCACGCCAAAAGTGTGAACGAATGCTCATCGGAGTGGGTCAGGGCAAGCGGATGGACCGATCCACAGCCAAAACAACGGCTGAAAAGCGACGAAAACCTGCGGCGGCTGTCAACCGCTGCACCGGAAACACGTTGAAGGCTCACCGGACACTTACGGAACGCCAGAGCCTGCAGTTGTTGGGGGCTGACGTCACAGGCCGAATGGTGCCGGCGCATGAACCAACCTTCCTATTGGAAAGCACACCATGACCAAGATCCTGTCCGCCCTGATTCTGACCGCCTTCGCCTTCGGCGCCCAAGCCGCCTCGCACGCCGGCGGCGCCCCGGCCAAGGCCAGCGCCCCGGCCGAGAAGAAGGCCGAAGCCAAGGCCGAGAAGAAGGACGAGAAGAAGGCCGAGAAGCCCGCCAAGGCTGCTTCGAAGTAATTGTGGCTGGCGACCCAGCGTCGCCTTCCCACCAGAACGGGCCCTGCGGGGCCCGTTTTTCTTGGGCTCCGGCACACGCCGGCCGATGCAGCGCCCAGGCTAGCCCTGGACCTTGATCAGCGGCACCGCCAAGCCCACGGCCGAGCCCTGGCCGTCAAAGGGTTCGACCACCACACGCCCGCCCAGTTGCTGCGCCACCTGGTCGACGATGGCCAGGCCCAGGCCGCTGGCGCCGGGCCGCGGGCGCGCGGCATCCAGCTTGCCGAAGGGCGCCAGCGCCGTGGCCAGGTCCTGCGGGGCGATTCCGGGGCCGGCATCGCGCACCAGGATGCGCAGTTCGCCATCGGCCTGGCGCGCCACCACCGCCACCGGCGCGGCGCCGTAGGCCAGCGCGTTGTCGATCAGGTTGGCCAGCACGCGGTGCAGGGCCAGGTCGGGGAAGCGCTGGGTCACCTCGCGCACCGAGGGGTCGATGCTCACCGCGTGCCGCTCGCGGTAGCGCCGCACCGTGGCCTCGACGATCTGCGGCAGCGGCAGCTGCTGGCCGCTGGCCTGCTCGGTGCTGCTGGCATGGGTGTAGGCCACGAACTGGCTGATCATGCGGTCCAGCGTGTCGAAGTCGGCCTCCATCGGCCGCAGCGCCTCGTCCGGCAGGGCGCACTCGGCGCGCAGCCGCAGACGTGCCAGCGGCGTGCGCAGGTCATGTGACAGGCCGGCCAGCGCCTGGCGGCGACGCTCGTCGCCCACCTGGGCCGCGCGCACCAGATCATTGAACGCGGCGATCAGCTCGTGCAGTTCCACGCTGGCGCGCGCCGGCTCGTCGATCGGGTGCAGGCTGCCGCGCCGCGCCCGCAGCGCCCGCGCGATGTCGGCCATGGGCTGGGCATAGGCGCGCACGCTGATGGTGGCGGCCAGCGCGGCCGCGCCACCCACCAGCAGCAGCAGCAGCAGGCTGGGCATCAGCGGCGGCAGGCGCGGCGGTGGCAGGCGCGTGCTCACCCACCAGCGGCCGCCGTCCACCTCGAAACGCCCGCGCAGCAGCAGGTCGGGCCGGCCCGACACGCTCGAGCGCCCCACCTCCAGCGCCAGCGCGGCGGCGGAGGCCTCGTCCAGCATCGGCAGCGGCGGCCGGTTGGGCTCGGGCTGCAGCGGCGCGGGCTCGGCCTGCACCACGGCCAGGCCCAGCGGCTGCAGCGCGGCCGCCAGCGCCGCGCGCCCGGCCGCGGGCGTGGCCAGCAGCGCCTGACGCGCCTGGGCCACCTGGCGCACCTTGTCCTCCAGCTGGTCGTCCACCAGAGGCACCAGCACCACGGCGATCACCGCCATGTTGGCCAGCACGATGAGCGCCGCGCCGGCCGCCACCACGGCGGTCAGGCGGCGCACCAGCGAGAACGCGGCCGGCCGGCTCAACGGGCGCCCGAATGCGCCACGAACAGGTAGCCCTCGCCGCGCACGGTCTGGATGTGACGCGGGTCGGCCGGATCAGGCTCCAGCAGCCGGCGCAGGCGCACCACGATGCCGTCCACCGAGCGCAGGTTGGCGGTGCTGTCGCCGGCATGCGAGACCTCGTGCAGGCGCTCGCGCAGCACCACGCGGCCGGCATTGGCGCACAACTCGTCGAGGATGGCGTGCTCGGCCGGGCTCAGCGTGCGCACTTCGTCGCCCCGGCTCACACTGCGCGTGGCCGGATTGAAGCGGTACTCGCCGATGCGCACCTCGTGCGCCGGCGCCGGCTCGTCCACCGGCCGCTGCGCACGCCGGATCAGGGCATTGATGCGGGCCACCAGCTCACGCGCCGAAAAGGGCTTGCACTGGTAGTCGTCGGCGCCCATCTCCAGGCCCACCACGCGGTCGACCTCGTCCGACCGCGCGGTCAGCATCACGATCGGCACATGGTTGCCGGCCGCGCGCAGCTGGCGGCAGGCCTCCAGCCCCGACATGCCGCGCAGGCCCAGGTCCAGCAGGATCAGGTCAGGCCGCAAGCCGCCACCCAGGCCGCGCAGCAGCTCCTCGGCGTTGTCCATGGCACGCACCTGCAGGCCATGGCGCTCCAGGTAGCCACCCAGCATGTCGCGCAGCTCGGCGTCGTCTTCGACCAGGTGAACCTGGCGGCGGGCGGTGCGGTGTTCGGCGGCGGGGATCATGCGGATGTCAACAGCAGGAAACGATCGTCAATTTGAGCGTCACCGCGTCAGTGCGGCGTTGCGGCATGTGAAGCAATGTTGTGGTTTACCCGGATGCCCGAGTGATCCCCATAACCCGCCATGCGGGCGGCTTTCGGTGGCGTGGCAAGCAACCCTCGCGGGCGCTCACCACACCCGCAGCGACTCGGTCAGCACGCGCTGCAGCCAGCTGCGCCGGGCGCTGTCGCCCAGCTCGCCCGAGGCCAGGGCCTCGAAGCGGGCGTCGGCGATGTCGCCGGAGGCCACCACGTTGCCGGGGCGGATGTCCGAGGGATCGACCACACCCGAGAAGCGCAAGGTGGTGGCGCCGCTGCTCAGGCGCACCACGCGCTCGCCGGCCACCACCAGGTTGCCGTTGGACAGCACGTTGATCACCGTGGCCGTGAGCCGGCCCTTGAACGAGTTGCTGGCTTCGGCCTGGCCGTCGCCCTTGAACGAATCGCTGCCCGAGGCATTGGCGTCCATGTTCAGCAGGCCGCGCATGGCCGAGGGCAGCGACGACGCACCGCTGCCCGGCCCCTTGGCGGTCAGCTTGCTCTCGCGCTGGTTGTCGGCCGTGTGGCGGCTGTGGGCGGCCAGCGTCTCGGCGATGTCGACCTTGACCGTGTCGCCGACCGTGCGGGCCCGGCGCTCGCTGGTGAACAGCAGCGCACCGGGCTGGTCGGGCCGGAACAGCGAGCCGGTGAGCACCGGCTCCACATTGGGTGGCGCCGCTCGTGGCGCGGCCGTGACCGGCAGCGTGATGGCGCTCTCGGGCGTGCTGGCACAGCCGCCCAGGCCGGCCGCAACGGCCGGAAGCAGCCCCTGCAGCACCGCGCGCCGCCATGGCCCAGCGGGGAATCGATGACCGCGCATGGCTCACTCCTCCACGCCGGTGAGCAGGGCCGTGACCACCGGCGCCAGCTTGTCGCGGGTGCTGCCCCACTTGCCCGACAGCAGCCCGCTGCCGGCCACGTACTCGCTGGTTGACAGCACGCGGCCGTCGGCGCGCTGCAGGCTCAGCCGCGCATGGGTGAGCTGGTGCACGGGGCGGCTTTCCATTGGCGGTATCTCCCAGTCGGTGGTGGCGGCATAGCGCAGCCAGTGCGTGCAACCGTCCACCGGCGTTGCCGGCGGGAACACACGGCTGTCGATGGCGTGGCGCTTGAGCTCGATCTGCAGCGCCGGCAGCCAGTCGGCCAGGGGCGGCTGCGGGCTGTACTCGATGCACACCTGGGCCGGCAGCGCGTGGGGCGTGTAGACCGTGTTGCTGGCCCGTGCGCCACGACCCACCAGGGCCAGGTTGGCTGCACTGCCGGCGGCCTTGACCAGCTCCCAGGTGGGGGCGGGCGAGATCACCGAGCAGGCCGTCGCCAGCAGCGGCAGCACGCCGGCCAGCGCCGCCAGGCGAAGAAGGTGCAGCGCCGCCATCTCAGGCCACCCATTCCAGCGCCTGGCCGGCACCCACCATGGCCGCCGTGGCGTAGTCGCCCAGCTTGTCCAGCGCATCGCCCACCAGTTCGACGGTGTCCTGCCCGGCCTCGGCCACCGCGCTGTAGGTCTTCTGCATCGCGCTGCCCACGGCGTCACAGGCCTCGTTGGCGGT
Organism: Pseudaquabacterium inlustre; assembly: GCF_038066595.1. NCBI lineage: Bacteria > Pseudomonadati > Pseudomonadota > Betaproteobacteria > Burkholderiales > Sphaerotilaceae > Pseudaquabacterium > Pseudaquabacterium inlustre. The sequence goes on along the minus strand of NZ_JBBUTH010000010.1, from coordinate 294,090 downwards.
GCTCACCACATCATCGACGCCGTCGCCGATGGCCTGGCTGGCCTGGGTGAGGGCCGTGCTGCTGAAGCTGGCGGTGGCCGATGCGGCCGAGCCCAGCGCGTCGGCCGCGCCCATCACCGTGGCCACGGCGGCGCCGTAGTTCTTGACGTTGCGCTCGTAGGCACCGAGGTTCTGCACGCCGCAGCCGGCGGTGGAGAGAGAACTGATCGAGGACATGACGATCTCCGTGTTTCGGTCAGGAGATCCTAGGCAGCCGCTCCCGCGGCCATCACCGGAGCAGAGCCACCGGCACGGTGCCCCGTGGGTCACTGTGGCGGCGCGTGGCACCGGGTGGCGCCCTGTGGCTGTGCGTGGCCCCGCGTCGGTTTGCGTGGGGCGTTCGTTGCGCCTCCGTGGCGCTTTGTCGGCTTGTGTGGGCTGCCGGCGGGGCCACCGGCAGGCGCGCCAGAATCCGCCAATGGATTACCTGACTTTTCAGCTCGACGAGGTCGGCGAAGGCGTGGCCGCGCTGGAGGCCATGGCCTCCACCCAGGCCGGCCAGCATGCCGCGGTGATGGCCGAGGTGGAACAGGTGCTGGCCTGGTGCTGGCAGCAGTTTGCGCACAGCCACGGCCCGGTCGATGACGGCCAGGACTGGCACCACGAGCTGCGCGTGGTGGACGAGGCCGGCGGCTGGCGCACGGTGACGCTGAGCATCGCCGCCAGCCCGCGCTTCACCGCGGCCTTCGAGGCCCGCTTCGGGCCGCTGGGCGACTGAGCGTCGTCAGCCCTCGACCCCGAAGCGCAGGCCGGCGTTGGCCTGCAGCCGCGCGATCAGCGCCGCGCCCATGGCCGGTGCGGTGGTCCAGATGCCGCCGGGCAGGGCGCCGGCGTCCTTCAGCAGGCACACCGCGCTCTCGGCGATCATCTTGCTGGTGGAGCCGTAGCCGGGGTCCTTGTCACCGCTGACGCCCACCGACAGGCGCTGGCCCTGCGCGTCCTCGCCCAGGAACAGCACGTCGTAGAAGCCGCTTTCGCGCTCTTCCTTCGACGGGCCTTCGCCCGGCTTGGGGCCGCCCTCGCCACCGAGCGATTTGTCCGCCGCCACATGCTGCGCGATCTGCTCGCCGCGCGCGCCGGGGCCGGTGATCAGCATCTCGTCGTAGACGAAGTCGGTGCCCCAGGCATGGCCCAGCAGGGCGTTGGAGCGGTGCACGTTCTTGGTGTTGATGGCCGCCATCACGAACGGCGCGCACCACACGCCTTCGCCGTTCACGGCGCCCAGCGCCTCGTCCACCATGGGCTTGTTGCCCGAGGGCTGCTTGGGGCCGGTGAAGCCGGGCGTCAGCGCGAAGGGCGTGCGCAGCCAGTCCAGCACGCGCGGGTCCTTCGCGGCCGCGGCCATGGTGGCCTTCAGGCTGGCGGCGGTGCCGCCCGAGAAGGTGCCCTTCATCTTGCGCACACGGCCGCGCACGCGGGGGGCGGCATGGCCGTACTTGGCGCGGAAGGCTTCCTGCAGGTGGAACACGCCCAGGTCGAAGGGGATGGAGTCGAAGCCGCACGAGAACACGATGCGCGCACCGCTCTTCTTCGCGGTGGCCTCGTGCGCCTCGATCATCAGGCGCATCCAGGCCGGCTCGCCGCACAGGTCGACGTAGTGCACGCCGCTGGCCGCGCAGGCGGCCACCAGTTCGTTGCCGTACAGCTGGTAGGGGCCCACGGTGGTCAGCACCAGGCGGGTGCAGGACATCAGTGCGCTCAGCGAGGCCGGGTCGGCCAGGTCGGTCACCACCAGCGGCGTGTCGGCCGGGGCGCCGATCTCGTCGCGCACGACCGCCAGCTTATCGGCGCTGCGCCCGCCCATGGCCCAGCGGATGCCCTCGGGGTTGCCGGCATTGGGGTAGCGCTGGGCCATGTACTCGGCCACCAGACGGCCGGTGAAGCCGGTGGCGCCATGGATCACGATGTCGAAGGGGGCAGACATGGGGTGCTCGCGGTGTGGGGTTGCAATGCGGAGCGCGGATTCTGCGCGTGCCGCCGGCCGCGCAGCGTCGCCTGGGCGGCAGGTTCCGGCAGGCGGATCAGCCGCGGCGCGCCTTCAGCCGGTTCACGTAGGCGTCGCGCGTGCCGGTCACATGCGCATGCATCAGCGTGCGGAAGGCCCCGAACTCCCCCCGCTCGAACAGGGCCAGCAACTGGCTGTGCTGCTCGAAGCCGCGCGGGTGCAGCACATCGGCCGGCGCCGACAGGTGGGTGCGCAGCGTGGCGATCTTCACCGCCGCAGTGGCATAGGCGCCCTGCAGGTACGGGTTGCCGCAATGGTCGAAGAAGGCCTCGTGCAGCCGGGTGTCGGCACGGCCGTAACGCACGGCATCGCGGTCGGTGCGGGCCTGCGCCATCTCGTCGATGGCTGCGCGCAGCGTGGCCGCGGTGCCGGCCAGGTCATGGGCATGGGCCAGTTCGGCCGCGCTGGGCTCCACCACGCAGCGGAATTCGCAGATCGCGGCGATGTCGTCCTCGCTGGGCTCGAACACATAGCTGCCGCGCTGCGGCCGCACCACCACCAGGCCCTGCAACTGCAGCTGGTTCAGCGCCTCGCGCACCGGCGTCCGGCTGACCCCGAACTGCGTGGCCAGCTGCTCCTCCGGAATCATCGCGCCGAGCGCGAACTCGCCGTCGATGATGGCCTCGCGCAGGCGTTCGGCCACGCGGCTGGCCAGGGACTTGGGCGTGTCGAGCTTGAAGCGGGCGGCGGTTTCCATCACGGCGCGAGTCTGTCAGATCCCGACGCCGGAACGCTGTCCGGCGCCAGTTGGGGCTTTCACCAGTACTCTAGTACCTTACATACAAGCTACGCTGCGGGCCGTTCCGATGACCGCCGAGATGACCGGCGACACCCGCGCATGACCGCCTCTGCCAACACCAACGCCAGCCACGCCATCGCCCCAACCGCGGCCGGCCCCACCGCGCTCGCCCTGGCCACGCTGCAGGCTCTGCGCGCCGAGCTGGGCCATGCCGCCGTGCTGATCGGCGACGAGGTGCCCGAGCGCAACCGCAACGACAACAGCTCGCAGCTGCCGGTGCGGCCGCTGGCCGTGGTGCGCCCCGCCGATGCCGCGGGCGTGTCGGCCGCACTGAAAGCCTGCGCCGCAGCCGGGCTGAAGGCCGTGCCGCAGGGCGGCCTGACCGGCCTGTGCGGCGGCGCTCGCCCCGAGGACGGCTGGGTCGCCATCAGCCTGGAACGCATGAGCGGCGTGCAGGAGGTGGACAGCGCCAGCAGCACCCTGACCGTGTGGGCCGGCACCCCGCTGGAAGTGGTGCAGCGCGCGGCCGACGCCGCGGGCCTCTATTTCGCACTCGACCTGGGCGCGCGCGGCAGCTGCGCCATCGGCGGCAACCTCAGCACCAACGCCGGCGGCAACCGGGTCATACGCTATGGCATGGCGCGCGAGCTGGTGCTGGGCCTGGAGGTGGTGCTGCCCGACGGCACCATCATCACCAGCCTGAACAAGATGCTGAAGAACAACGCCGGCTTCGACCTGAAGCAGCTGTTCATCGGCAGCGAGGGCACGCTGGGCATCATCACCCGCATCGTGCTGCGCCTGCACGGGAAGCCGCGCTGCACCATGGCCGCGCTGTGCGCCGTGGACGGCTACGACAGCGTGCTGGCCCTGCTGAACGCCGCCCGCTCGGGCCTGGGCCCGCTGCTCTCGGCCTTCGAGGTGATGTGGCCCGACTACTGGCAGGTGGTGACCGAACGCGCCAGGGTGCAGGCCGCCGTGGGCCAGGGCCACGCCCAGTACGTGCTGGTGGAAGCCCAGGGCACCGATGAGGCGGTGGACGGGCCGCGCTTCCAGGCCTGGCTCGAGGCGCTGATGGAGCGGGGCCTGCTGAAGGACGCCGCCGTGGCCCAGAGCCTGGCCGACGTGCAGGGCTTCTGGGCCCTGCGCGATGCGTGTGCCGAGTTCTTCCAGGTCATCGGCCCGCACATCAGCTACGACGTGTCGCTGCCCATCGGCCGCATCGCCGACTTCGCCCGCGACTGCAAGGCCGCGCTGCTGGCCTGTGACATCGCGGGCCGCCCGGCCGGCGCCGGCATCGAGAGCATCTACTACGGCCACATCGGCGACAGCAACCTGCACCTGGTGGCCTGGAGCGACGGCCTGTCCCTGGCCGATCAGCCCAAGGCGCAGATGGATGCCACCATCTATGGCCTGGTCCAGCAGTACGGTGGCAGCGTGTCGGCCGAGCACGGCATCGGCACGCAAAAGCGCAAGTGGCTGGGCCACAGCCGCAGCGAGGCCGAGATTGCGCTGATGCGCACGCTGAAGAGCGCGCTGGATCCGCAGGGCCTGCTCAACCCCGGCAAGGTGATCTGAGCATGTCGACCGCCCGCGCCCCCGGCACCCTGCCGGCCGGTCCGATCGACCGCGTGTTCTGGGCCATCGACCGCCTGCTGGCCGGTCTGCTGCTGCTGATGGTGCTGATGGTCTTCGGCAACGTGGTGCTGCGCTACGCCTTCAACTCCGGCATCGGCGTGTCGGAGGAACTGTCGCGCTTCTGCTTCATCTGGCTGACCTTCATCGGCGCCATTGGCGTGATGCGCGACAACGGCCACCTGGGCATGGACATGTTGGTCGAGCGGCTGGGCCCGCGCGGCCGCCGCATGGCGCTGGCGATCACCCAGCTGCTGGTGATCGGCGCCTGCGCCATGCTGGTGTGGGGCACATGGCGCCAGCACGAGATCAACGCCACCACCACCGCACCGATCACCGGCCTGTCGATGATCTGGATCTTCGGCGTGGGCTATGTCACCGGCACGGCCATCGCACTGATCAGCGCACACACGCTGTGGCGCCTGCTCACCGGCCGCATCGGCGACGCCGAGCTTGCCGCGATGGGCCCGCATGGGGAGGATGAGGCATGAGCGCCGCCGCCCGGCCGCCCGAAGGCGGCGCGCCCCCTCCCCCGGGGAGGTGGTCACGCAGTGACCGGAGGGCTGGTCCATGACCGTCCTCGTGTTCACGCTCTCGCTGCTGGGGGCCATGGCCATCGGCGTGCCGATCGCCTTTGCGCTGATGCTGTGCGGCATGGCGCTGATGGTGGTGCAGGGCCAGGTGGATGCCACCATCCTGTCGCAAAAGCTGGTGGAGGGCGCCGACAGCTTCCCGCTGCTGGCCATTCCGTTCTTCATGCTGGCCGGCGAGCTGATGAATGCCGGCGGCATCAGCAAGCGCATCGTCGCGGTGGCGCTGGCCTGGGTGGGCCACATCCGCGGCGGCCTGGGCCTGGTGGCCATCTTCGCCTCGGTGCTGATGGCCGCCATCAGCGGCAGCGCCGCGGCCGACACCGCCGCCATCGGCGCGCTGCTGATCCCGATGATGCGCCAGGCCGGCTACGACGTGCCGCGCGCCTCGGGCCTGATCGCCGCCGGCGGCGTCATCGCGCCGGTGATCCCGCCGTCCATCGGCCTGATCGTGTTCGGCGTGATCGCCAACGTGTCGATCGGCAAGCTGTTCCTCGCCGGCATCGTGCCGGGCCTGATGATGGGCCTGTCGCTGCTGCTCACCTGGCTGTGGGTGGCGCGCCGCGACCAGGTGCAGGTGCTGCCGCGCCAGGCCTTCGCCCAGCGGGTGCAGGCCGGCGTGGACGGCATCTGGGCGCTGCTGATGCCGCTGGGCATCATCGGCGGGCTGAAGTTCGGCATCTTCACGCCCACCGAGGCGGGCGTGGTGGCCTGCGTGTACGCCTGGTTCGTCGGCACCTTCGTCTACCGCGAACTGGCGCCCTCGGCCTGGCTCTCGCACCTGATCGGCGCGGCGCGCAGCACCGCGTCGGTGGTGTTCCTGATCGCCGCGGCGCTGGTCTCGGGCTGGCTGATCACGATGTCCGAGGTGCCACAGCAGGTGGGGGCGATGCTCGAGCCCTTCATGTTCAACAAGGTGCTGCTGATGGCCGTGATCATGGTCATCGTGGTCATCGTCGGCACCGCGCTGGACTTCGCGCCCACGCTGATGATCCTGACGCCGGTGCTGATGCCCATCATCAAGCAGGCCGGCATCGACCCGGTGTACTTCGGCGTGCTGTTCATCATGAACAACGCCATCGGACTGATCACGCCGCCGGTGGGCATCGTGCTGAACGTCATCTGCGGCGTCAGCAAGATCTCGATGGGCGAGCTGATGAAGGGGCTGTGGCCCTTCCTGTGGGCCGAACTCGCAGTGCTGGCGCTGCTGGTGCTGTTCCCCAGCCTTGTGACCGTGCCACTCAAGTGGCTGATGTGATGGATCGACCGGAGACAACCATGAACCTGACCCTTCGCCTGGCCGCCATTGCGCTGGCCGCCACCTGTGCCGCCGGCGCTGCAAACGCCCAGTTCCAGGACCGCAACTTCCGCCTGTCCAGCGGCTCGGGCAAAGACCACCCCACCGGCAACGGCATCGCCAAGATGGCGTCGTGCGCCCAGGCCAAGTCGGGCGGCAAGATGAAGATCACGCCGTACTGGGACAACCAGCTGGGCAACGACAGCACCGCCACGCAAAGCGTGCGCTCGGGCACCATCGACCTGGTGATCCCGTCCACCGCGCCGCTGGTGGCCATGGTGCCCGAACTGGGCGTGCTGGACCTGCCTTTCCTGTTCAGCAACGAGGCCGAGGCCGACCAGGTGCTCGACGGCAAGGCCGGCGCCTACTTCAGCGCCAAGCTGCCGGCCGTGGGCCTGGTGAACCTGGCCTACTGGGAGAACGGCTTCCGCAACGCCACCAACAGCAAGCGCCCGATCACCCGGATCGAAGACTTCAGCGGGCTGAAGATGCGCGTGATGCAGAACCCGGTCTACATCGACACCTTCAAGGAGCTGGGCGCCAACGCCGTGCCCATGGCCTTCAGCGAGGTGTACTCGGCGCTGGAAACGAAGACCGTGGACGGCCAGGAGAACCCGTTCGCGCTGATCGACAACATGAAGTTCTACGAGGTGCAGAAGTACCTCAGCCTGACCAAGCACTCGTACGCGGCCATGGCCATGCTGATGAGCAAGAAGGTGTGGGACGGCCTGAGCCCGCAGGAGCAGGACACGCTGAAGGCCTGCGCCGTGGAAGGCCGCGACGAGCAGCGCAAGGTCAGCCGCGCCAAGAACGGGAGCACGCTGGCCGAGCTGAAGTCCAAGGGCATGCAGGTCAACGACATCGCCCCGGCCGAGATGGCCCGCATCCGCGACAAGGTGAAGGTGGTCTACGAGCACCAGGCCGGCAAGATCGGCAACGAGGCCATGGGCCTGGTGATGGGCGAACTCAAGCGCATCCGCGGCCAGTGAATCCCCATGGCCAATGACCTGAGCCTGCCCGCCGACCTGGTGGTGCTGATCACCGGCGCCGCCCAAGGCATCGGCCGCGGCCTGGCCGAGACCTTCGCGCGCCACGGTGCGCGCCTGGTGCTCGGCGACCGCGACGAGGCCGGCGTGCTGGCCGCGCGCGATGCGCTGCGCGCGCAAGGCCATGCGGCTGAAAGCCTGCGCTGTGACATCACGCAGGCCGACGACAACGCCGCGCTGGTGGCGCTGGCGGTGCAGGCCCATGGCCGGCTGGACCTGGCCATCTGCAACGCCGGCATCAGCCAGGTCAAGCCCTTCATGGACCTCACGGCCGATGACTGGCAGCGCATGCTGGGCGTCAACGTGGCCGGCACCTTCCTGACGCTGCAGGCCGCTGCCCGCCAGATGCGCCAGCAGGCGCCGCTGGCCGAGGGCCGGCCGCGCGGCAAGATCCTCACACTGGCCAGCATTGCCGGCCGGCCCGGCGCCGGGCCGATCGCCAGCGTCATCGCGCCGTACCGCGCCAGCAAGGCCGCGGTGATCAGCCTGACCCAGAGCGCCGCCTACACGCTGGCGCCCGACGTGACGGTGAATGCGCTGTGCCCCGGCATCGTGGCCACCGACATGTGGACGCAGATGGACCGCGACTGGACGGCGCTGAACGGCCAGCCCCAGGGCGAGGCCTTTGCCAGCCGCGTGGCCGCCATCCCGATGGGCCGCGCCCAGCAACCATCGGACGTGGCCAATCTCGCGCTGTACCTGGCGTCGTCGGCGTCCGATTACATGACCGGTCAATCCATCAACATCGATGGCGGCCTGATGATGAGCTGAACCGATGACCCATCCCGCACAACAGCTGCGCGCGCTGCTGGCCACCGGCCAGATCGTGCGTGCCCCCGGCGCGTACGACGCGCTCAGCGCCCGCATCGTGGCGCAGGCCGGCTTTCCGGCGATCTACATGACCGGCTTCGGCGCCACCGCCGCGCGGCTGGGCCAGCCCGACATCGGCCTGCTCACCCAGACCGAGATGTGCGCCCATGCGCGCGACATGGCCCGCGCGGTCAACGTGCCCATCATTGCCGATGCCGACACCGGCTACGGCGGGCCCAGCAACATCGCCCGCACGGTGGACGAGTACCTGCAGGCCGGTGTGTCCGCCATCCACCTGGAAGACCAGGTGGCGCCCAAGCGCTGCGGCCAGATGGCCGGCATCCGCCTGATCGATGCGGCCGAGAACACACGCCGCCTGCGCTGCGCCATCGCGGCACGCGGCAGCCGCAAGCTGCTGATCATCGGCCGCACCGATGCGCTGCCCGCAGTCGGCATCGACGAAGCCCTGGACCGCGCGCGTCGCTACCAGGACGCCGGCGTGGACCTGGTCTTCGTCGACGGCATCAAGAAGATTGCCGAGGTGGAAGCCGTGGCGCGCCAGCTGCCCGGCCCCAAGGTGGTGAGCATCGTCGATGGCAACGAGACCACCGCGCTCACCACGGCCGATCTGCAGGCCATGGGTTTCTCTGTCGTGTTCTACGCCGTCACCGCGCTGTTCGCCGCCACCCGCGCTGTGCAGCAGGCCATGGCCACGCTGGCCGCCGACGGCACGCCGCGCGCCGTGCCGACCACGAGCTACACCGATTTCACCGGCATCGTCGACCTGGCCGCGCACCAGCGCCTGGACGAACAGTTCGGCGGCTGACCCATTGCCCCGTTCTCTCTCTCACCCCACAAGAATCCCCGCCGTGACCGCACCCATTCCCTACGCCGGCCTGTGGCCCGCGATGCTGACGCCGCTGACCGAATCACTGGCCATCGACATTCCCGCCTTCGCGGCCCATGCCAAGAACCTGCTGGCCACCGGCTGCGCCGGCGTGACACCCTTCGGCACCACCGGCGAAGGGCCGTCCTTCAGCGTGGCCGAGCGGCAGGCCGCCGTGCAGGGCCTGGTGGACGGCGGTGTGCCGGCCGGACGCATCCTGGTCTCCACCAGCTGCGCCGCGCTGCCCGACACCGTGGCGCTCACGCGCCACGCCACGCAACTGGGCGCACGCGGCTGCCTGGTGCTGCCACCGTTCTTCCTGAAGGGCGTGCCCGAGGCCGGGGTGATCGACTACTACAGCCAGCTGGTGGCGGCGGTGGACGACCCGCGCCTGCGCATCGTGCTGTACCACATCCCCCAGGTGTCGGGCGTGCCGCTCACGGTGAACGTCATCCGCGCGCTGCGCGAGCGCTTCGCCGGCACCTTCATCGCGCTGAAGGACAGCGGCTGCCAGCGCGCCGATTCGCTGGTGTTCGCCCAGGCCTTCATGCCTGACTTCCAGGTGTGGGTGGGCAACGAGCCCGATCTGCAGACCCTGGCCGCTGCCGGTGCGGTGGGGGCGGTCAGCGGTGTGGGCAACATCGCGCCGGGCCTGGTGCAGCGCCTGATCCAGGGGCCGAAGTCGGCCAGCCCGCAGACCGACCAGCGCGATGTGCTGGATCTGCTGGCCATCCTGGGTGGCTACGGCCTCACGGCGGCCTTCAAGAGCACGATGGCCACGCTGACCGGCCACGCCGGCTGGCGCCGCGTGCGCGCGCCGCTGGTGGCGCTGGACGATGCGGCGCATGACAGGCTGGCCGCCCAGTGGCAGGCTTACGGACTCGACCGCCTGCAACGCTGACATGACCCCAGTCCCGCCCCGCATCGACGTCGTCTGCCTGGCCAGCTGGAACGCCGACCTGGTGGTGCGCGTGCCGCGGCCGGCCGCGCGCGGCGAAACCCAGTTCGCCAGCGACTTCGAGATCAGCCCTGGCGGCAAGGGCAGCAATGCCGCGGTGGCCGCCGCACGCCAGGGTGCCAAGGTGGCGCTGCTGGCGCGCATCGGCGACGACGACTTCGGCCGCATGGCGCTGGCGCTGTGGCAGGCCGAAGGCATCGACGCGCGGCAGGTGACCGTGGCCACCGGCGAGCGCAGCGGCGTGGCCCAGATCCAGGTGTTCGACGACGGCGACAACAGCATCGCGGTCTACCGTGGCGCCGGCATGGGCCTGGGCGCGCACCACGCCCAGGCCGCCGAATCGCTGCTGCGCCAGGCCCGTGTGGTGATGGCCAGCAACGAGGTGCCGCAGGCCTGCACGCTGGCCGCCTTCGCCATCGCCCGCGCCGCCGGCGTCACCACGCTGCTGAACCCCGCGCCTGCCGCCACGCTGCCCGACGGGTTGCTGGCCCTGACCGACCTGCTCACGCCGAACGAGGGCGAACTGCGCGCGCTGGCCGGCGCACCGGCCGACGCACCCGAGGCCGCCTGTGCCGCCACGCTGCTGGCGCGCGGTGTGGGCCGCGTGCTGGTCACGCTGAGCGCCGACGGCTGCCGCCTGCACACCCGCGATGCGGCCGCGCAGCACCTGGGCGGCCACCGCGTGCCGGTGGTCGACACCATCGGCGCCGGCGACACCTTCACCGGTGCACTGGCCGCTGCGCTGGCGCGGGGCGAGGCCATCGCGTCCGCCATGCGCCAGGCCAACGCCGCCGCGGCGCTGGCGGTGCAGGGCCGCGGCGCCATTGCCGGCATGCCAGGGCGCGCCCAGGTGCAGGCGCTGCTGGCCACCTGAGCACCATCGCCGCACACGCGGCCGGCCGCTTTGCAGCATCGCGCCGCCGGACAATCCGGGGCCACGCGGGCACCGCCGCCCGCCCCACCGTTGGACACGAGGAGCAGGGATTGAACAGGATCGGCATGGTCGGCATCGGCCTGATGGGCCACGGCATCGCCACCAACGTGTGCAAGCACGGCCACGCGCTGGCGGTGCTCGAGCACGCCGGCAACCAGCCGCTGGATGCGCTGAAGGCCGCTGGCGCCCAGAGCTTCACCAACGCGTCGGCGCTGGCCGCACGCTCGGAGGCGGTGATCCTGGTGCTGACCGGCGCGCCCCAGGTCGAGGCCGTGCTCACCGGGCCCGACGGCGTGCTGGCCGGCCTGCAGCCCGGCACCGTGGTGATCGACTGCTCCACCTCGCTGCCCGAAACCACGCTGCGCATGGCCGCGCTGGTGCAGGCACGCGGCGGCCGCTTTCTCGATGCGCCGATGACGCGCACGCCCAAGGAGGCCGCCGAGGGCCGGCTGAACCTGCTGGTGGGCGGCGAGGCCGCGGTGCTGGATGCCTGCCGCCCGCTGCTGCGCTGCTTTGCCGAGAACATCCTGCACGCCGGACCGCTGGGCGCCGGCCACAGCATGAAGCTGCTGCACAACTACGTGTCGCTGGGCATGGCCACGCTGCTGGCCGAGGCCGGCGCCTGCGCGGCGCGCAGCGGGGTGTCGGCCGAGGTCTTCGTCAACGTGCTGGCCCAGGGCGGCGGTGGCGGCGTGGCGCTCGAGCGCATGAAGCCCTACCTGCTGGCGCAGGATCCGTCGGGCCTGCGCTTCTCGATCGCCAATGCGCGCAAGGACCTCGACTACTACACCGCCATGGCCGCGGCCACGGGCGCCGAGCAGCAGATCGCCGCCGCCGTGCAGGCCACGCTGGCGCAGGCGGTGGAGCGCCTGGGGCCGCAAGCCCTGGTGCCGCAGCTGGTGTCGCTGCTGGCGGGCGACACGCCGGCCTGAGCCTGGCCCGTGCGGCCTTAGGTGTAGGCGCCCCTGCGGGCCTGCGCTAGGCTGGGGCCACCGGCCGCGCAGTGCAGGCCAGGGGGAGACCAGCCAATGGCCAAGACCAGCGTGCGCCCGGCGGCGCGCCCATCGCGCCGTGCCACCGCCACCGCCACCACCACGGCGCCGACGCCCGGCGCGCCGCGCCAGCTGACCTGCTTCGTCGTCACCGGCTTCGGCAACAAGACCGACCACGCCACCGGTCGCGTGCTGAACCTCGACAAGACCTTCGAGCAGCTGGTGCAGCCGGCCTGCGATGCGGTGGAGGTGAACTGCTTTCGCGCCATCGATGCCAACCTCACCGGCAGCATCGACTCGATCATGTACCGGTGGATCTACCACGCCGACATCGTGATCGCCGACCTGTCGACGTTGAACGCCAACGTGTTCTACGAGCTGGGCGTGCGCCATGCGCAGCGGCCCAACACCACGGTGATCATCGCCGAGTCGGTGCTGGTGCAGCGCATCCCCTTCGACCTGAGCACCTTCGTCGTGCACAAGTACGAGCATGGCGGCGAGGCCATCGCCGAGGCCGAGCAGCAACGCTTCGTGGCCCACCTGTCGACGGTGCTGCGCAAGCTGATCGACATCGAGGGCCGACGCATGCGCGCGGCCGAACCGCTGGCCGCCGAGACCGACAGCCCGGTGTTCAAGAGCCTGAGCGGCATGACGCCGCCCAGCTACGTGGCGCAAAGCTACATCGAGCCGCCGCCCTGGGTGCCGCCGGCCCAGCGCCAGCGCCAGGGCACGCCACCGGGCGAGTCACTGGCCAGCCTGATCGACTCCGCCGAGGCGGCCAAAAAGCGCAAGGATTTTGCCGAGGCCATCCGCGTGTTCGGCCTGGCCATCGAGCGCCAGACCGGCGGACAGCCGGGCCGCAAGCCCGATGTGTTCCTGGCGCAGCGCCTGGCCCTGGTGACCTACAAGCATGGCGAGCGCCCCGCGGCCGATGGCCGGCTGGATGTGCAGGTGGCCATGGCGGCCCTGATCGAGGCCGAGCAGATCCTGCAACGCTACTGCGAGCCCCGCATCTCGAACGACCCCGAGACCCTCGGGCTGTCCGGCGCCATCCAGAAGCGCCTGTTCGACCTGAGCCAGGACCGCAGCTACCTCGACCAGGCGATCCGCTTCTACGAGCGCGGCTTCTACGTCAAGCGCGACTACTACAACGGCATCAACGTGGCCTTCATGTACACGCTGCGGGCCAACCTGATGGAAGACCGCTTCCAGGCCATCGTGAACTACGGCCACGCCAACATGATCCGCCAGCAGGTGGCCGAGATCTGCGAGGCGTTGATCGCCGACGAGGCCGCCTTCGCGCGGCGCGGCGACCAGGAATGGGTCTACCTGTCGCTGGCCGAGGCCTACCGCGGCCTGGGCCGACATGCCGACGAGGCCCGGCTGCAGCCCTGGATCCAGCAGGTGGCGTCCGACTTCGCCAAGGGCGCCTACCAGGACCAGCTGCGCAAGCTCGACCCGGCGATGCAAGCCTTCCAGCAGCGCGTGCGGCCCGACGAACTGGGCCTGCCACCACGCCCCTCTGCAGCGCCTGCCAGCCCGCCCGCGAGCGCGTCAGCCCCGGCGCCCACAGCAACCGGCGCCACCGTGGTGCGGCCGGCCGGCAGCGCGCTGCCGGTCACCATCGACGCGGGCGTCGAGCCGGGCCGCAGCGTGGCGTCGATCGAGATCACCTGCCGCATCACCTACCAGTGAGACCGCGGCCGCCCGGGGGCCAGGGTCAGGTCTGGGGCGACAGCTGCTGGTACAGCGTGTTGGCGCGGCTGAGGTGCGCGTGCATGGCCGCGGCCGCGGCATCGGGATCGTGTGCGGCAATGGCCTCGACGATGCGCTCGTGCTCGGCCAGCGTCAGGTCTTCGGCACCGGGGGCGCGCACCATCTGCTGGTAGTACTCGCCGGCCCAGCGGAACAGCGCCTCCACGATGGCCGGAAAGATCGGGTTGCCGCTGATGCCGGCGATCTCGCGGTGGAAGGCCATGTCGCGCTCGATGAACTGCTCCAGGTTCACCATCGACGCGCGGTGCTGTGCGATCGACAGGCGCAGCCGTGCCACCTGTTCCTCGGTGGCACGGGCGGCCGCCAGCCGCGCCATGCCGGTCTCGAGAAACAGGCGCGCGTCCTTCAGATGCTCGAGGCTGCCCGGCTGGCTGCGCAGCAGGTGCATGGCGCCGCCGGCGATCTGCGCCACCAGGCGCTCGGCCGTGGGCACCACCACGCGGGCGCGCTCGCCATGCGCGATCTCGACGATGCCCGAGCGCTCCAGGGCCTGCAGCGCCTCGCGCACCGCCGGCCGGCCCACGCCGTATTCCTCCATCAGCTCGCGCTCGGACGGCAACTGTGCGCCGGGCGGAATGGCGCCCGAGCGGATGCGCGCCATCAGGCGGTCCAGAACTTCCTGGTAGATCTTGCGGCGCTGGATCGTGTCGGCCATGGTCTGCTGACATTACCACGGCGGGCTGGATCGCCCAGGCCACCCCTGCAGCCACCCGCACTGGGAAAACAAGGGTAAACCCTCTGAATCAGATCTCCACCAAGACCGTACGCTCGTCCGATCAGCTGGTGTGATGAGTATATGAGTAGGGCCGGAACGCCCGATCCCACCCGCAGCCACCCACCCAGGAATCCGAGACCATGAAAGAAACCATCGCCCTGTTCGGCGCCGGCGGCAAGATGGGCGTGCGCCTGTCCAAGAACCTGCAGAAGTCCGACTACGTGGTGCGCCACGTCGAGCCCAGCCAGGTCGGGCGTGACCGCCTGAAGACCGAGTGCGGCCTGGATTGCGTGAGCGCCGACCAAGCCATCGACAACGCCGATGTGGTGATCCTGGCCGTGCCCGACACGTTGATCGGCAAGATCTCGCACGAGATCGCCCCGAAGCTGAAGGCCGGCACCATGGTGATGCTGCTGGACGCGGCGGCGCCCTTCGCCGGCCACCTGCCGGACCGCAAGGACCTGACCTACTTCGTGGCCCACCCCTGCCACCCCACCATCTTCAACGACGAGACCACCGAGGCCGGCCGCCGCGATTACTTCGGCGGCGGTGCGGCCAAGCAGTCGATCACCAGCGCGCTGATGCAGGGCCCCGAGTCGGCCTTCGACCTGGGCGAAGCCGTGGCCAAGGCCATCTACCAGCCGATCAAGAACTCGTACCGGCTGACCGTCGACCAGATGGCCCTGCTGGAGCCGGGCCTGTCGGAAACCGTGTGCGCCACGCTGCTGCAGGTGATGCGCGACGCCATGGACGAGACCGTGCGCCGCGGCGTGCCGCACGACTGCGCGCGCGACTTCCTGCTGGGCCACATGAACATCCTGGCCGCGGTGATCTTCAACGAGATTCCCGGCGCCTTCTCCGACGCCTGCAACAAGGCCATCACCTTTGGCAAGCCGCGCCTGATGCGCGACGACTGGCTCAAGGTGTTCGACCGCGAAGAGATCGCCGAGAGCATCCGCCGGATCACCTGAGCACCCCATGAGCGACCGCATCCACGCCACCTACTGGCTCGAGACCGGCGATGACCCGGCCCGCGCGGCCGAGACCATCGCGGGCGAGCAGTCCAGCGGCACCTTCGTGGCACTGGCCACCGAGACGCCCGAGTTGAAGGCCCGGTCGGGCGCCCGCGTGGAGCGGCTGGAGGTGCTGGACCACTCGGCCACGCCCAGCCTGCCCACGCCCGTGCGCAGCACGCGCTACACGCGCTGCCGGCTCGAGCTGTCGTGGCCGATCGAGAACCTGGGCGCCTGCCTGCCCACGCTGATGGCCACCGTGGCCGGCAACCTGTTCGAGCTGCGCTGCGTCACCGGCCTGCGCATCACCGACCTGAGGCTGCCGCCAGCGTTCGCCGCTGAATACCCCGGCCCCGCGTTCGGCATTGCCGGCACGCGGCGCCTGGCCGGCGTGGACCGCGGCCCTCTGATCGGCACCATCATCAAGCCCAGCGTGGGCCTGTCGGCCAGCGAGACGGCCGAGCAGGTGCGCCTGCTGGTGGATGGCGGCATCGACTTCATCAAGGACGACGAGCTGCAGGCCGATGGCCCGCATTGCCCATTCGACGAACGCGTGCGCCGTGTGATGCGGGTGGTCAACGAGGCCGCCGACCGCACCGGCAAGAAGGCCATGGTGGCCTTCAACCTGACCGGCGACCTGGACAAGATGCGCCGCCGCCATGACCTGGTGCTGGCCGAGGGCGGCACCTGCGTGATGGTGTGCCTGAACTCGGTGGGCCTGGTGGGCCTGCGCGAATTGCGGCGCCATGCCCAGCTGCCCATCCATGCGCACCGCGCCGGCTGGGGCTGGCTCAGCCGCAGCGATGCACTGGGCTGGGACTACGCGCCGTGGCAGGTGTTCTGGCGCCTGGCGGGCGCCGACCATCTGCATGTCAACGGCCTGCGCAACAAGTTCAGCGAGCCCGATGACAGCGTGATCGCCGCCGCGCGCTCGGTGCTGGCTCCCCTGATGCCCGGCGCGCCGATGACGGCCATGCCGGTGTTCAGCTCGGGCCAGACCGGTCTGCAGGCGCACGACACCTACAGCGCGCTCGGCTGTGCCGACCTGATCCACACCGCCGGCGGCGGCATCTTCGGCCACCCGCAAGGCGTGCGCGCCGGTGTCGAGGCGCTGCGTGCCAGCTGGGACGCCGCCATGGCCGGCGAGCCGCTGGCCGAGCGCGCCCGGCGCGATGCCGCCCTGGCCGGCGCGCTGGAGTTCTGGCGATGAGCCGCGGCACGGCCAGCTGGCCCGACGGCCTGCTGCTGGCCTACTACGGCGACGACTTCACCGGCTCCACCGACGCGATGGAGGCCATGACGGCCGCCGGCGTGCCCACGGTGCTGTTCCTGCGCACACCCACGCCGGCCGATCTGGCGCGCTTTCCGCAGGCACGCTGCGTGGGCCTGGCCGGCGCCTCGCGCGGGCGCAGCCCGGCCTGGATGGACGCCGAACTGCCCCAAGCCTTCGCGGCGCTGGCCGCGCTCGGCGCCCCGGTGCTGCACTACAAGGTGTGCTCCACCTTCGATTCATCGCCCACCATCGGCTCGATCGGCCGCGCCATCGACATCGGCGTGCGCCACATGCCGGGCCGCTGGTCGCCCTGCATCGTCGGTGCGCCGCGCCTGAAGCGCTACCAGCTGTTCGGCAACCTGTTCGCCGCGGTGGATGGCGAGGGCCACCGGCTCGACCGCCATCCCACCATGTCGCGTCACCCGGTCACGCCGATGGACGAGGCCGATCTGCGCCGCCACCTGGCCCGCCAGACCGATCGGCCGATCGCGCTGGTGGACATGGTGCAGCTGGGCCAGGGTGCCGGCGCGGCCCGCGTGGCCGCGCTGCAGCCGCCCCCCGCGGCCGCGACCGACGCCGTGCCGGTGGTGATGATCGACGTGCTGGACGAGACCACGCTGCGCGAGGCCGGCGCCCTGGTCTGGGAGCAGCGCGGGGCCGGCGTGTTCAGCGCCTCGTCGTCCGGGCTGCCCTACGCGCTGACCGCGCACTGGCGCAGCCAGGGCCTGCTGCCCGCCCAGCCCGGCCTGCCGGCCATCACACCGGTGGACCAGATCGCCGCGGTCAGCGGCAGCTGCTCGCCGGTCACGGCAGGCCAGATCGCCTGGGCGCGCGCAAACGGCTTCGCCACCGAGCGCCTGCGCCTGCCCCAGGCCCTGCACGGCAGCACCCGCGAGGCCGAGATCGAACGCACCGTGGCCGCGGCGGCACAGGCGGTCGCCCAGGGTCGCAGCGCGCTGGTGTTCAGCGCCGAAGGCCCCGACGACCCCAGCGTGCGCGACTTCGACGCCCTGGCTGCCGAAGCCGGCCTGCCGCGTGCCGAGGCTGCGCGCCTGGTGGGCACGGCGCTGGCCGAGGTGATGCGCCGCCTGCTGGACCGCACGGCCCTGCGCCGCGTGGTGGTGGCCGGTGGCGACAGCTCGGGCGAGGTGGCCAGCACGCTGGGCATCGACGCACTGACCGTGGTGGCCGGCCTGGTGCCCGGCGCGCCGCTGTGCCGCGCCTGGTCGGCGCTGCCGCAACGCGACGGGCTGGAGTTGGCACTCAAGGGCGGCCAGATGGGCGAGGCCGACTTCTTCGGACGGGCGCTCGGCCGCTGAACCCCGGGCGCCCCCCCCCCGAATGGTGGCGCACAGCGCACCCTGCGCACCATCACCGCCCCCGATGCCCGGCATCCGACGAATCGATTTCCGCCCGCCACCGGCGCTGCCTAGGATGACGCCACTGCGCTGTCTTCCTGTTCGCCGGTCATGCCCACTGCCACCGTCCCTGCCCAGCCCTGCACCGACACCCGCTTCCCGCCCAGCGAACGCGGCTTTCTGCTGGCCGAGCCACGCATCGGTCAGGGCGTGATCGAACGGCTCGAGGAGGTGGGCGTGCATTCGCTGGCCCAGCTGGCCGCGCTCGGCCCGTCGGTGGTGGTGCGGCGCATCTGCGAAGGGCAGGGCTCGCTGGCCTGGTCGAACCGGCGGCGCGCGCTGGAGCGTGCCTTGCAGCGCTCGCGCCAGATCGGCCTGTTCAGCGCCGACGCACCCGCCTGAAGCACACCCGCCGGCGTGGCAGGTTCAGGCCTCCACCGCCACGGCCAGCAACTGCTCGCGCAGCCAGGCCAGGCCGGCGTCCTGCTCCTTCAACCGGTTCCACTGCGCCACCAGCGTGAGCGTCGGTATCTCGAATGGCGGCGGCAGCAGCTTCACCGGCAGCAGCCGTGCGTACATGCGCGCCAGCCGCGTGTGCATGGTGGCAATGCGCTGCGTGCCCACCACCAGCAGGGGCAGGGCGTTGAAGCTGCTGGCGCTGGCCACCACCTCGCGCCGCGCCTGGTGCGTGGCCAGGAACCAGCTCTCGAAGGTGGGCACGCGCAGGTCGCCGAACTGCGCCGCCACATGGCGCGAGGCGAGGTACTGCGCCAGGCTCAGCGCCTCGCCCTGCAGGTGGAAGCCGGTCCACACCACGCAGCTGTAGCGCTCGGTCAGCAGCTCGCACTGCGGGTGCGCGGCGCTGGCGTTGCGGTCGGGGTAGATCGCCAGATCCACGTCCCCACGTTCCAGCCGCTCGACGTTGTTGTTGCCCAGGCTCACCACGTCGATCGACACGCCGGGCGCCAGCGCCTCCAGCCGCTGCGACAGCGGCGTCAGCAGCACCGTGGTGGCGTAGTCCGACGCGTGGATCACGAAGCGCCTGCGCAGCGTGGCCGGCACCACCGCACTGCCGCTGGCCAGCGTCGCCTGGGCGCGCAGCACCAGGTCGCGCACCGGCTCGCGCAGGCTTTGCGCCAGCGGGGTCAGGGTCATGCCCCGGCCGGCAGGCACCAGCAGTTCGTCCTGGTAATGCTCACGCAGGCGTCCGAGCGCACTGCTGGTGGCGGAAGCCCCGATGTGCAGGCGCTCGGCCGCGCGGCTGACGCTGGCGGTCTCCAGCAGCGCGTCCAGCGTGATGAACAGGTTCAGGTCGAAGTGGCCCAGGCGCATGGCCTGCATTGTGTGCGCGGCCGGTGAACCGTTCGATGCCATCAACAGCTGGCCTCAAAAGGAACTGATGGTCAGCACGAATGCGCATGCCTAGCATGCGCGCCGAACAACAGATCACGAGCCCGCGCACAGCGGGCCACCCGGAGACAGATCGGCCCATGACCGAATCCCTGACCTGTGCCATCGGCCCGCTGCGGCCGCATCACTTCGGCATCAGCGTGCCGCACCTTGAAGCCGCCATCGCGTGGTATGAGCGCATGCTCGGCTTCAGCGTGGAAGAGCGCCTGCACATCGCCAAGATCCCCGCACACATCGCCTTCGTCAAGCGCGGCGACTTCCGCATCGAGATCTTCGAAGTCGAGGGCGCGGCGCCGCTGCCCGCCGACCGCCGCGTGCCCAACCTCGACCTGAAGACGCATGGCAACAAGCACATGTGCTTCGAGGTGCCCGATGTGCCGGCCGCCGTGGCCGCGTTGCGCACGGCCGGCGCCGACATCGCCTTCGAGCTGACCGTCGACGGCAACCCCACGGCCTTCGTGCGCGACTGTGCCGGCAACCTGATCGAGCTGCTGCAGCCCTTCGAGAGCCGGCCGCCCAAGGCCACCCCCGCTGCCTGAGGCCCACCCCTACACCGGGGTGAACCCTCGGTATCGATGGCCCCGATGCCGCGCATCCGCACAAACGATTTCCCGATCGCGCGGCGGCTTCCTAGCATCGGCGCCCATCCAGCTTGAACACCTTCCGGAGAATTTCCCGTGACCGTGCAGATCATCAAGGCCGGCAAGCCCGCCGCCCAGAAGGCCGACCTGAACGCCCAGGTGCGCGCCACCGTTGAAGGCATCCTGGCCGACATCGAAAGCCGCGGTGACGCGGCAGTGCGCGAGTACAGCGCCAAGTTCGACAAGTGGTCGCCCGAGAGCTTCCGCCTGACGGCGCAGCAGATCGAGGCCTGCATCGCCAGCCTGCCCGCCACCACGCTGGACGACATCCGCTTTGCACAGGAGCAGATCCGCCGCTTCGCACAGATCCAGCGCGACAGCATGAAGGACGTGGAGGTGGAGACCCTGCCCGGCGTGGTGCTGGGCCACCGCAACATCCCGATGAACAGCGTGGGCTGCTACATCCCCGGCGGCAAGTACCCGCTGATCGCCAGCGCCCACATGAGCGTGCTGACCGCCAAGGTGGCCGGCGTCAAGCGCATCGTGGCCTGCGCGCCGCCGTTCGACGGGCAACCCTGCCCCGAGATCGTGGCCGCCATGCACCTGGCCGGCGCCGACGAGATCTACTGCCTGGGCGGCGTGCAGGCCGTGGCGGCCATGGCCATCGGCACCGAGAGCATTGCCGGCGTGGACATGATCGTGGGCCCCGGCAACGCCTACGTGGCCGAGGCCAAGCGCCAGCTGTTCGGCCGCGTGGGCATCGACCTGTTCGCCGGCCCGACCGAGACCATGGTGATCTGCGACGACACGGTGGATGCCGAACTGGTGGCCGTGGACCTGCTGGGCCAGGCCGAGCACGGCCCCACCAGCCCGGCCTACTGCATCACCCGCAGCAAGACCATTGCCGAGCAGTTGCCCGCCGCCATCGAGGCCGTGCTGGACCGCCTGGACACTGCGCCGGTTGCCAGCGTGAGCTGGCGCGACTACGGCGAGATCATCCTGTGCGACACGCAGGAAGAGATGCTGGCCGAGGCCGAGCGCCTGTGCAGCGAGCATGTGCAGGTGATGACCGAAGACCCCGACTGGTTCCTGCAGCGCATGACGCGCTACGGCGCGCTGTTCCTGGGCCACCGCACCAATGTGAGCTATGGCGACAAGGTCATCGGCACCAACCACACGCTGCCCACGCAGGGCGCGGGCCGCTACACCGGCGGCCTGTGGGTGGGCAAGTTCATCAAGACCCACACCTACCAGCGCGTGCTGACCGACGAGGCCAGCGTGATGGTGGGTGAGTACTGCGCGCGCCTGTGCGGCTACGAGCACATGAGTGGGCACCAGGAGCAGGCGGCCATCCGCGTGCGCCGCTTGAAGAAGTCTTGACCCATCGTTTGAAATGAGCGGCACATTGAACGGCCAGGTCGCACTCGTCACCGGCGGTGCCGGTGGCCTGGGCGAGGCCATCTGCCTGGGCCTCGCCCAGGCCGGCTGCACCGTGGTGGTGGGCTACAACAGCTCTGAAGGCCCGGCGCGCGCGCTGGCCGATCGGCTGGCCCCCGCCGCCATGCCGCACGCCGCGCTGCCGGCGCCCGTCACCGACTCGGCCGCACTCGGCCGCCTGGCCGACACGCTGCGCCAGCGCTATGGCCGCTGCGACATCCTGGTGAACTGCGCCGGCACCACGCGCTTCGTGCCGCACCCGCAGCTCGATGCGCTGGACGATGCGCTGATCGACCAGATCCTGGCCACCAACATCCGCGGGCCGTTGGCCGCGGTGCGCGCGCTCAAGCCGCTGCTGGCCGCACCGCGCGCCGAGGGCGGCAACGGCCTGGTGGTGAACATCTCGTCGATCGCTGCCGTCACAGCCATGGGCAGCAACATCGCCTACTGCGCCAGCAAGGCCGCGCTCGACAACATGACCAAGAGCCTGGCGCGCGCGCTGGCCCCGGCGGTGCGCGTGCTGAGCGTGTCACCCGGCCTGGCCGACACCGACTTCGTCAAGAGCATGGACCCCGCCTGGCGCAACGAGCAGGCCGGCCGCACGCCGCTGCAGCGCCTGGCCGCGCCCGAGGAAGTGGCCGCCGCCGTGGTGGCCTGCGCCACGCACCTCACCTTCAGCACCGGCACGGTGATCGCCGTGGACGGCGGCCGTCCGCTGGCCTGACGCTGGCCTGAGCCCGAACAACATCCCAGGAGACACCACCCCATGAAGCTCGCCACCCTGAAGAACGGCACACGCGACGGCCGCCTGGTCGTGGTCTCACGCGACCTGAACCGCGCCGCCGATGCCGCCCCGGTGGCCGCCACCATGCAGCAGTTGATCGAGGACTGGGACGCGCGCGCGCCCGGCCTGCAATCCATTTACGAGATGCTGAACGCCGGCCGTGGCGTGGACCACTTCGCGTTCGATCCGGCGCAGGCCATGTCGCCGCTGCCACGCACGCACCAATTCGTGGATGCCTCGGCCTTCCTGAACCACGGCAACATTATGGAAGAGGCCTACAAGCTGGACGTCAAGAAGACGCCCGGCATCCCGGTGCTGGTGCAACGCCAGAGCGACGACTTCTGGGGCCCCTGCGACGACTACCCGCTGGTGGAGGCCGACAACGGCGACTTCGAGGGCGAGTTCGCGGTCATCGTGGGTGACACGCCGATGGCCAGCACACCCGAGCAGTGCGCGCAGCAGATCCGGCTGGTGATGATCCTGAACGATGTGAGCATGCGCGCCCACCTGTTCCGCGAGCTGCAGATGGGCTTTGGGTTCATCAACGCCAAGCCGGCCACGGTGTTCGGCCCGGTGGCGGTCACGCCCGATGAACTGGGTGAAGGTTGGGGCGCCGATGGCCGCATCCATCTGGACATGAAGGTCAGCCGCAACGGCGAATGGTTCGGCCACCCCAATGGCCGCGAGATGGACTGGAGCTTCGGCGAACTGCTGGCCCGCCTGGGCCTGAACCGCAACCTGCGCGCCGGCACCATTCTGGGTACCGGCACGGTCAGCAACAAGGCCGCGCGCACGGTCGGCTCGGCCTGCCTGGCCGAGAAGCGGGCGCTGGAGATGATCGAGAAAGGCGAGTCGACCACGCCCTTCCTGAAGATCGGCGACAAGCTGCGTTTCGAGGTGCACGGCGCGGATGGGCAGTCGATCTTCGGCGCGGTGGACCACCAGTTCGTGCCGTTCAAGGCGGGCGCGTAAATGAGCGGTTATGACATCGTCGCGATGGGCGCGGGCCACAACGGCCTGGTGGCTGCCGCCTACCTGGCCAAGGCCGGCAAGAAGGTGCTGGTGCTGGAGCGCAAGGGCTATCCGGGCGGCGGCGTCAGCACGCGCCAGCTGAACACCCCCGGCTACTGGCATGACGAGCACAGCAGCGTGCACATCATGATCCAGGGCAACCCGATGATCCGGCAGGACGAGCTGGGACTGCTGGGCCAGCACGGGCTGAACTACCACTACTCGCCGGTGCCGCACGCCACGATCTTTCCGGATCAGAGCGTGCTGTTCACCTACAAGGACGTGGACAAGACCTGCGAGTGCTTTGCCAAGATCAGCCCCAAGGACGCCGAGACCTACCGGAACTTCGTGAAGATGAGTTCCGAAATCCTGAAGGTCTTCATGCCGGGCCTGTACAGCCCGCCGCCGCCGCTGGGCGAGCTGGTGGCCATGCTGGACCGCAGCGACGAAGGCCGGCTGATGCTGGAGTACATGACGCGCGACTGCCTCAGTCTCGTGAACGACCTGTACGAGAGCGACAAGATCAAGATCCACCTGCTGCGCCTGGTCAGCGAGAACCTGCAGCACCCCAACGAGCTGGGCACCGGCATGGGCGTGCTGCTGATGCCCGGCATCATCCACACCTATGGCGTGAGCCAGCCGGTGGGTGGCAGCGGCAAGCTGACTGAATCGCTGGTGCGCTGCATCGAGGGCTTTGGCGGCGAGGTGCGCTGCAACGCTGAAGTTGCGCAGATCCTCACCAGCGGCGGGCGGGCCACGGGCGTGCGCATGGCCGATGGCGAGCAGATTCTGGCCAAGGACGCGGTCATCGGCGCCATTCACCCGCACGTGATCCGCAAGTTCGTCGAAGGTGTGCCAGAGCCGGTGATGAAGAAGGCCGAGCGCGCGCAGCTGGCGCCGTTCTCCATCATGGTGAGCCACTACGACCTGAAGGAGAACGCGCAGTTCCACGCCGATCCGCAGGTGGGCTACGCCACGATGCTGGAGTTCATGGCCACAGACCGGCTCGACGAGATGATCGCCGACTTCGATGACCTGAAGCGTGGCCTGATCACCGAGCGCCGCCTGTGCGCCGGCGGCGACGAGAGCATCGGCGACAAGAGCCGCGTGCCAGCCGGCGCCGGCATGTTCCACGGCATCACCTTTGCGCCTTACACGGTGACAGACAAGCGGTGGAAAGACAAGCACTGGGACGAGTTCAAGGAAGAGATCGGTGATCTCTCGCTGGCCCACTACCGCAAATTCGTCAAGAACCTCACCAGCGACAACATCATCGCCCGCAGCATCGTCAGCCCGGTGGACCTGGAGCGCAGCAGCCCCAACAGCATGATGCGCGGCGACCTGCACGGTGTGGCGCCGTACTTCCACCAGAGCGCCGGGGCGCGGCCCACGCCAGAGCTGGGCCAGTACACCGTGCCGGGCGTCGATCGCCTGTTCCTGGCCGGTCCGTCGCAGCACCCGGGCGGCGGCGTGTATGGCGCCGGGCGTGCCACGGCCATCAAGGTGTTCGAGGCCTTGGGGCTGGATTTCGGCAGCGTGGCTGCCGGGGCGCGGCAGGACAACGCCAACCCCAACATCATCGCAGCGGCCAAGAAGGACGGCATGGTGCTGCGTGGCGCTGCGAATGAAGAACTGATGCACGTGGAAGCCATCGACCGCGTCGGCGATGAGCTGGTGATCAAGGGCAAGAGCTTCGGCACCATGCCGATGCAGGCGCGACTGGATGCAGCCTCGGCCCGCGCGGGACTGAAGCTGCTGGGCCTGGGCAAGCTGGCCTTCCTGGCCACGCTGCCGTTCCGCTCCGGACCGAAGGACTGATGCCATGACCCATGTCGTCGTCACCGGATCCGAAGGCTTCGTCGGCCAGGTGCTGGTGCAGCGCCTGCTGGCCCAAGGCCTGGGCGGCCAGCCCATCACCCGCCTGAGCCTGATGGACGTGCGCTTTGCCGCGCCACCCACCGATGCCCGCGTGCGCCAGATCGAAGGCAGCATTGCCGATGCCGCCGTGCGCGCCCAGGCCTATGACGGCCCGGTGGACGCCGTGTTCCACCTGGCCAGCATCCCCGGCGGTGCCGCCGAGAAGAACTACGAGCTGGGCCGCCGCATCAACCTCGATGCCACGCTGGGGCTGCTGGAAGACCTGCGGGGGCAAGCTGAGCAGCGCCACACAGCCCCCGCGGGGGGCGGATCGCCTGTCGGCGATCCGGGGGCTCCTCGCTTCGTGTTCGCCAGCACCATCGCCGTCTATGGCGAGCACCTGCCGCCCGAGGTCAACGAGGCCACGCTGCCCAACCCGGGCCTGAGCTACGGCGCGCACAAGCTGGCCGGCGAGTACCTGGTGGCCGATGCCACGCGCAAGGGCTGGTGCCAAGGCTGCTCACTGCGCCTGCCTGGCGTGGTGGCGCGTCCGGGCGACGGTGCCGGGATGATGAGCGCCTTCATGAGCCAGCTGTTCTGGAAGCTGGCCGCCGGTGAGCCCATCACCGTGCCGGTGACGGCCGAGGGCGTGGCCTGGTGGATCTCGGTGGGCGCCTGTGTCGACAACCTGCTGCATGCCGCCACCGTGGACCCTGCGCGCCTGAACCCGCGCCGCAGCTACCAGATGCCGGTGCTGCGCTTCACGGTGGGCGAACTGGTGGACGCGCTTTCCGTGCGCTATGGCGCTGACCGCCAGGCGCTGGTGAGCTACGCGCCCGACCCGTTCATCCAGCGCCTGTTCGCCAGCTACCCACCGCTGCACACGCCCGAGGCGCTGGCGCTGGGCCTGAAGCACGACGGCGACATTGCCACGCTGATCGACCGCGCCACGTCAACCTGAATCGACATCGCCAAGGAACCCCATGAACATCGTCGGACTCGACACCCTGGTCTTCGGCGTGGACGACATGCCCGGCAGCCGCCAGTACCTGCTGGACTACGGCCTGGACGAAGTGCGCTTCGACCCCGCCGTGGGCGGCAGCTACGCCGCACTCGACGGTACCTGCATCACCATCCGCCACGCGGCCGACCCCAGCCTGCCGCCGCTGCCGCCCGGCGCGCACAGCCCCTGCCTGCGCGAGACGATCTACGGCGTGGCTGATGAAGCCACGCTGGCGGCGATCCAGGCCGAGCTGGCCAAGGACCGCCCGGCCGAGCGCGGCGCCGATGGTGTGCTGCGCGCCATGGACGACGGCGGCTTCGCCATCGGCTTCCAGACCACGATCCGCAAGCCCTACACCGCGCGCTTCCTCGGCTTCAACGTGCCGGGCCAGCCGCCGGGCCGCGCGCCCAACGATTGCGCCGCCAACCCCGACGAGGTGATCAAGCCGCGCACGCTGAGCCACCTGGTGTACTTCGTGCCCGATGTGGCCAAGGCCGAGGCCTTCTATGCGCGCCTGGGCTTCATCACCACCGACCGCTTCAACCACCTGGGCCCGTTCATGCGCCCGGCCGGCACGCAGGATCACCACACGCTGTTCATGATCCAGCGCTTCAACGACCACATGGTGGGCTGCAACCACTTCACGTTCCACCTCGGTTCGGCCAGCGAGGTGCTGCAGCACGGCTGGGAATTCGTGCGCAAGGGCTACAAGAGCTTCTGGGGGCCGGGCCGCCACATCCTGGGCAGCAACTACTTCTGGTACTTCAACAGCCCGTTCGGCGCGGTGATGGAGGTGGATGCCGACATGGACATCCACGACGACAGCTGGGTGCCGCGCGCCTGCGATCCGGGCAAGGACAACTCGCAGATCTTCCTCTTCAACGCCGCTCCGAAATGGGCGCCGGGCGAGTGATCTCGCGATGAGCGAGCAACGTCTCTGCGCACTGACGGACATCCCTGACGGCGGCTCGCGCGGCATGTTGCGGCGTGACCTCGATGACCAGTTGTGCGTGGTGCGCCAGGGCGATGAGGTCTTCGTCTGGCTCAACGATTGCCCGCATGAACACCGGCCCATGGAGTACCGGCAGGACCGCTTTCTGTCGTCGGACGGCGGCCACATCGTCTGCTACGCGCACTCGGCGCATTTCGACATCCGCACGGGCCATTGCTTCGCCGGGCCGTGCACCGGCCAGCACCTGGTGAAGGTGCCGGCCACGGTGCGTGATGGCGAGGTGTTCATCCCCGCCGAGCTTCCGTCCATCTTCGATTGAATCCCGCCAAGGACCCGCATGTTCCAGTACTTCCCCACCAACTACGTGTGGAGCCTGTCCACGATGATTGCGCTGACCCACGGCGGCAACATCGGCGAGGTGGATGCCATGTGCGGCCCCATCCTGGAAGCGGCCCGCGCGGGTGACGATCCCGGCACGCTGGCCTTCTACGAGGCGTGGAAGGGCGGCGGCGACCGGCTGATCGCGCTGGCCGAGGCCGACATGGCGCGCGGCCACAAGCTCTCGGCTGGCGAGAAATACGGCCGCGCCGCGCTGTACTACGGCATTGCCGAGCGCATGCAGGCCCATGGCTTCGAGGCGAGGCTGGCGATGTACCAACGCTCGCTGGAACTGTTTGCCTTGGCGCGCGAGCACGGACGCGAGAACTGCGAGCGTGTGGAACTGCCCTACGGTGACAGCCACCTGGCCGGCCTGCTGGTGCGCGCCGAGGGCCTGCAACCGGGCCAACGCGCCCCCATCGTGCTGGTGATGAACGGCCTGGACAGCACCAAGGAGATGCTGGCCAAGAGCGTGATGGGCAGCATGTTCGCCCGCCGTGGCCTGAGCGCGCTGTTCATCGACCAGCCCGGCACCGGTGAGGCGCTGCGCCTGCAAGGCCTGCATGCCGTGGCCAACACCGAGGTGTGGGCCAGCAAGATCGTGGATTGGCTGCTGCAGCGGCCCGATGTCGATCCGCAGCGCATCGGCGCGCTGGGTGTCTCGCTCGGCGGCTACTACTGCCCGCGTGCCGTGGCCTTCGAGCCGCGCTTTGCCTGCGGCGCGGTCTGGGGCGCCAACCACGACTGGCGCGCGGTGCAGCAGGCACGCCTGAAGCGCGAGGGCGAGAACCCGGTGCCGCACTACTGGAAACATGTGCAGTGGGTGTTCGGCGCCAAGGACATGGACGACTTCTTCACCAAGGCCGAGGCCATGCACCTGAACGGCGTGCTCGACCGCATCCGCGTGCCCTTCCTGGTGACACACGGCGAGAACGACCGCCAGATCCCGCTGAAGTACGCGCACCAGACCTATGAGCAGTTGGTGAACTGCCCGAAGAAGGATCTGTTCATCTTCGACGCGCGCACCGGCGGCGTGGAGCACAGCTCGCTGGACAACCCGAACAACGCCGGCAACCAGATCGCCGACTGGCTGGCCGAGCAGTTGTCGGGCACGACGGTCTAGCACGCCATCGGCTCGACGCGATTGCAGACCAGAGACATTCCGAGGAGACACCCATGGCACTGATCCAGACCGCGCTGATCGTGGGCGGCGGCGTGGGCGGCATGTGCGCCGCCATCCAGCTGCGCAAACAGGGCGTGGCCGTCACGCTGGTGGAGCAGAACCCGAACTGGGCGCCCGATGGTGCCGGCATCACCATCAGCGGCCCCACACTGCGCGCGCTGCGCGAGGTGGGCGTGCTGGATCAGGTGCTGGCGCTGGGCGGCCACTGGAACGCGGTGGACATCTGCGGGCCCCAAGGCGACGTGAAGATGACCGTGCCCATCGCGCCGGCCATTGGCGCCGAGGGCCTGCCCGGCGCCGGCGGCATCCTGCGCCCGGTGCTGGCCGACATCCTGGGCCATGCCACGCAGGATGCCGGCGCCACGGTGCGCCTGGGTCTCACGTTCGAGCGCATGACCCAGGACGCCGATGGCGTGGACGTGCTGTTCACCGACGGCACGCAGGGCCGCTTCGACCTGGTGATCGGCGCCGACGGTGTGAACAGCGCCGTGCGCAAGATCGTGATGCCCGACTTTGCCGGGCCGAAGTTCAGCGGCCAGGGCTCATGGCGCGCGGTGGTGCCGCGGCTGCGCGAGAACAGCACCATCTACATGGGCGCCACCACCAAGGCGGGCATGAACCCGATCAGCGCCACCGAGTGCTATCTGTTCGTGCTGGACAAGCGCGCCGGCATGGACTTCATCCCGCAAGACCAATGGCCCGAGCAGCTGGCCACGCTGCTGGCCGAGTTTGGCGGCCAGGTGGGCGACATCCGCGATGCGCTGCGCCGCGGCGAGATGCGCGACGCCAAGCTGCTGTACCGCCCGCTGGCCGGCCACATGATCGACGGGCCGTGGCACAAGGGCCGCATCGTGCTGCTGGGTGACACGGTGCATGCCACCACGCCGCACCTGGCCTCGGGCGCCGGCATCGCGATCGAGGGTGCGCTGGTGCTGGCCGAGGAACTGGCCCGCCGCCACAGCCTGGAAGGCGCGCTGCTGGCCTATGCCGGCCGCCACTACGACCGCGCGCGCCTGGTGGTCACAGCCTCGGGCCGCATGGGCCAGATCGAGCAGCAGGGCGGCTCGCGCGAGGAACACACCGCCGTGATGCGCGACGCGCAGGAGAAGCTGCGCGCGCCCCTTTGACGGACCTTGAGCCAGGCCAAACCGGGCTGGCGCGTCTTCAATATTTCCTCACATTGTCTGGATAGGCTTCCCAGGGAAGGCCCGGCACATCGCCGCGGCCAAGAAGCACACCCAAGAGGAACCTGAAGTGAAGATCTCCCGCGACTGGGCCACACCGCTGACCATCGGCGCCTTTGCCCTGATGGGCGTCACCGGCATCCTGATGTTCTTTCACCTGGACATCGGCCTGAACAAGCTGGCGCATGAATGGCTGGGCTGGGCCATGGTGGCCGGCGTGGCGTTGCACTGCGTGGTCAACTGGCCGGCGTTCAAGCGCCACCTCACCGCCAACCGGATGGGCCAGGCCGTCATCGGCGTGTCGCTGGTGGTGCTGGCGGCCACGTTCGTCATCCAGCCACCCGCCAAGGAAGGCGGCGGCAGCCCGCCGGTGCGCGCCATGCAGGCCGTGCTGGGTGGCACGCTGGCCCAGGTGGCACCGCTCACCGGTCGCAGCGTGGATGCGTTGCAAGCCGACCTGAAGGCCGCCGGCTTCGCCATCAGCGATGCCAGCCAGCCGCTCAAGACCCTGACCGGCAACGACCGCGAGCGCACCGGCCGCCTGATCGGCGTGCTGTTCCGCGCGGGCAATGCAGCTGCCAAGCAACCCTGAGGGCTGGCGCCCCGCCGGTCCCGTCCATCGCCCATTTCATCGGAGAGACCGGCATGACATCCCCCAACGCAGCCCAGGCCCGCGTGGCCGTGATCACCGGCGCCGCCGGCGGCCTGGGCCAGGCCTTTGCGCTGCGCCTGGCCGCCAGTGGCCACCGCCTGCTGCTGACCGACCGCGCCCCTTGCCATGAAATCGTCGCCCAGGTGCAGCAGGCTGGCGGCCAGGCCGACGCCTTGGCATGTGACCTGGCCGATGCCGCCGACGTGCAGCGCTTCGCTGCCGAGGCCCTGCAGCGCATGGGCCGTGTGGATGTGCTGGTGAACAACGCCGCCTTCATGCCGATGGCACCGCTGCGCGACATCACACCCGCGCTGTGGCGCAGCATCATGGCCGTGAACATCGATGCGCCCTTCCTGCTGGCCCAGGCCTTCAGCGCAGGCATGGCAGAGCGCGGCTGGGGCCGCATCGTCAACCTGGCCAGCAGCACCGTGTGGGGGCCGCCGCCGGGCATGGCGGCCTATGCCAGCAGCAAGATGGGCGTGATCGGCCTGACGCGTGCGCTGGCGGCTGAATTGGGCGCGCACGGCATCACCGTCAACGCCATCTCGCCGGGCCTCACCCGCCACCCCGGCAGCGCCGCCAACCTGCCGCCACAGGCCTTCGAGCATGTGCGCCAGCGCCAGTTCATCCCGCGCACCGAGGTGCCTGAGGACCTGACCGGCGCGCTGGCCTTCCTGGTCAGCGATGACGCGGCTTTCTACACGGGACAGGTGATGAACGTGGACGGTGGCGGCTTCGGCTTCTGAGCCCCGATCCGCGCCCGGCGCGGCGAAGAATGCAGCAAAGGCCCGGTGCGCACGCATCGGGCCTTCGTGTTTGTGGCGGCCCATGTGTCAACGCCGGTGTGGTGCCATCCCCACGCACTGCGGCTCCTGACAAACCCTTTGTGCAGCGGTAAGGCGGTGTCCTCTGCTGGCGCATCTCCCCAGGAGAGCCACCCACGCATCAGGCGGCGCAATGGCCCGCATCCGTCGAAACGATTGGTGCGACGCCGGGCCGGTTCTTAGCATTTCTTTGCACTCAACCGAGCCATCAGAGCCGGCGCGGCCCCGCCGCTGCCAGCCACCCGCACCCACTGGAGACAAGCACGTGAAGTCGCACACCCCCGCCCCCCGGCCCACGCCCGTGGCCCGTGCCGCCGCAGCCCTGATGCTGGCCGGCCTGCTGCCCGCACTGGCGCATGCCCAGGCCAATGCGCCGGCCGCTGATGGCAACACCGGCAACGCCAAGAACCAGGAAGTGGTGATCACGGCGCAAAAGCGCACCGAGCGGCTGAAGGACACGCCGGTCTCGGCCGCCGTGATGTCGGCCGACGCACTGGACAAGGCCAACGCCACCGACATCTCCGACATCAACAACCTCGTGCCCTCGGTGCAGCTGAAGGGCAGCTTCAACGGCCGTGTGCCCTATGCCATGCGCGGCATCTCGACCTCGGCCAATGAAAGCGCCGTGGGCCTGACCTCGGGCGTGGCCATCCTGATCGACGGCGTGCCGGTACCGTCGGACTCCACCGCCGCCAATGAACTGCAGGACATCCGCCGTGTGGAGGTGCTCAAAGGCCCGCAGGCCACGCTGGGTGGACGCACAGCCTCGGCCGGCGTGATCAACTTCGTCACGCAGGCGCCGGCGCGCAGCTTCCAGGGCAACCTGGGCCTCACGCTGACCAGTGACAACGAGCGCCGCGGCAGCCTGTTCGTCACCGGCCCGGTCAACTCGGTGCTGGCCTACAGCCTGAGCCTGTACGGTCAGCACCGCGAGTACCCGATCTACAACCGCCTGCTGCGCGAGCATTCGCAGTCCAGCGGCGAGGGCGCACGCGCCAAGTTGCTGCTGAGCCCCGACAAGACGCTGGACATCACACTCACCGGCCGCGTGGCCGAGGGTGAATCGAAGGGCGGCACCTTCACCTACCAGTACCTCACGCCCGGTGCCGAACTGTTCCCGTACTTTCCGTTCAACGCCGGCCACGGCGTGACGCAGACCACCGCGCTGCCGGGCATCACGCCGCACTACGGCAACACCGACTACGCCTCGCCGGTGCACATGCGCTCGAAGACGCGTGACCGCGACCTGAGCCTGAACATCGAGAAGCGTGTGGGCGACTACACCTTCACGTCCACCACCGCGCACCAGCGCAACCGGCAGGACAACGTACAGGACGTGCCCATCGTGGCCACCTACTTCCTGAACGACCTGCGCGGCCCCATCCCGGCGCCCGACGCCGGCGGCCCGCCGTACTTCTACAACCAGCAGCCGATCCAGGTGCGGCCCACCTCGCTGACGCAGGAGTTCAAGGTCGCCTCGCCGGTCAACCAGCCGGTGAGCTACGTGGCGGGCCTGTTCTACAGCGACGTGAAGGTGGACTTGAGCGACAACCGCCAGATGTTCGTGAACCCCAAGGTCGACGAGGTGCGCTCCAGCACCCAGTCGCTGGGCCTGTATGGCCGTGCCACGTGGACGATCTCACCCACCGACAGCCTGCTGGCCGGCGCGCGCTACAACCGCGACAAGATCAGCTACAGCATCCACGACATCGCCAACAACCTCGGCTCGGCCGGCAGCGACAGTTCCAGCGCCACCGTGGGCGACCTGACCTGGCGCCACAAGTTCGGCAACGACCAGATGGCCTACGCCACCTATGCCCGCGGCTACAAGCCGCGCGCCTACAACACCGCCCAGACCCTGCAGGCCAGCGACGACGGCAAGAGCCTGGCCCCGGTGGAGAAGGAACAGATCGACCACTACGAGCTCGGCGCCAAGACCACGCTGATGGGCGGTGCCTTGACGCTGAACGCGGCCGTGTTCAACACCGAGTACAAGAACTACCAGGTGCAGATCTTCGCCAACGACGGCACCGGCTATGTCAACAACCTGATCCTGTCGAGTGCCGGCAAGGCCCGCACGCGCGGCGTGGAAGTGGATGCCGTGCTCAATGCCGGTGCCGACACCCGCGTGACGGCCAGCGCCGCCTACATCGATGCCAAGTTCCTGCGCTACCAGGGCGCCGCCTGCTACCCCGGCCAGGACACCAGCACCGGCTGCATCACCGCCACCGGCGCGTCGGTGGGCGCCCAGGATCTGTCGGGCAAGACGATGCCCGATTCGCCCAAGCTCAAGATCACGCTGGGCCTGGACCACGGCATCGAGCAGAAGCTGCTGCCCTGGGACCTGCGGGTGAATGCGCAGTACGCCTGGCGCACATCGGCCATGCTGCAGGCCAACCAGAACCCGTACACGCGGCAGCCGTCCTTCGGCATCCTGAACCTGGGCGCCACGGCCAGTTCGCCCGACGGCAAGTACGCGGTGACGCTGTTCGTCAACAACGTCACCAACCGCTTCTACCTGGTCAATGCCGAAGACTTCTTCAGCGGCCTGTGGGGCGCCACGGCCAATGCCGTGATCGGCCAGCCCGCACGCGACGCCAGGCGCTACGGCGGCGTGCGCTTCAACATGAGCTTCTGAGGCCGAGGTGCGCCGCGGTGAAGCACGCCGCGGCCCCCACCGGCAGGTCGATGGCCTCGAATGGTAGACACTGCCGGGCATGCACATTGCCCTTGAACCCGCCGACCAGCCCGACGTGATCGCCCTGATCAACGCGCTGGATGACTACCAGAAGCCGCTGTACCCGGCCGAGAGCCACCACGGCATCGACATCGCGGCACTCAGCCGGCCCGAGGTGATCTTTGCCGTGGCGCGCGATGCCACCGGCGGCGCCGTGGCCTGCGGTGCCATCGTGCTGTGCGCCGAGTACGGCGAGCTCAAGCGCATGTTCACGCTGCCGTCCCAACGCGGCCAGGGTGTGGCCGCCCGGATCCTGGCGCTGCTGCAGCACAGCGCCGTGGCCCGCGGTTGCCGCCACCTGATGCTGGAGACCGGCCCGCTCCAGCCTGAAGCCCTGGCCTTCTACGCCAGGCAGGGATTCGTCCGCCGCGGCCCGTTCGGCGACTACTGGGACGACCCCCACAGCGTGTTCATGGAGAAGACGCTGATCGACGCGGTGTCAGGCTGATGGCGTTCAACCAGGCCGCGCATTCTTGCGGACGCTGGAATACTGATCTGATGGTTTTGACCCTTCAGGTCATCCAGACGCATCTCTAGACTGCAGGATCCAGACACTTTTTCGCCTGCAGATGACCGGATACACGTTCACCGACGCCCACGCCACGCCGTGGCGCCCATCTACCTTCGCCTCCGGCGTCGAGGTCAAGGACTTGGGCAGCAGCGATGGCCGGTCGATGCAGCTGGTGCGGTTCGCGCCGGGCACCGCGTTCCCGTTGCACACGCACACCGGGCCCGAGTTCATCTACCTGATCGAGGGCGAAGCGGTACAGCAGGAACAGCGCCTGGGCCCGGGATGGGCCGCGACGGCCGCCACCGGCACGGTGGACAGCCACTTCCACAGCCCCGGCGGCTGTGTGTTCCTCACCGTGTACTCGGACTGAGCGCGGGGCCGCACGATCCCACCTGCACTCAGCAAGCGGCCGTTGCTGCGTTACTGGCGGGCCGCGCGCAGCGGCTTCACCACACCCACATCCACCTGGATCTCGTCGCCCTCCACGCGCAGCTCATACGGGTGCAGGGCGGAAGGGTGGGCGTGTGTCACGCACTTGCCGGTGCCGGCATCGAAACCCCACTGGTGAATGCCGCACACCACACGCTGGCCATCGAAGCACTTGTTCTCCAGCGGCATGTCGGCATGCGGGCAGCGGCCACGGTAGGCCTTGAGCTCGCCGCCGCGCAGCCAGACCACCAGCACACTCTTCTTGCCCACCTGGAACAGGCCCATGCCGCCTTCTGCAACGTCGGCTTTGCGACAAACCGCAGTGAATGGCATGGCTCAGGCTCCGTGTGCTGGGTAATGCACAGGCGCGCTGCAATTTGCAGGCCACGCAAGCCCTGCTGTTCAGGGCGCGCTGAACCCATGTGTGCGCAGCATCTGCTGACCCGGTGGGCTCAGAACGAAGGCCAGGAACGCCTTGGCAGCCTCGCTGGCCGGCCGGATGATGGCCATGCCATAGACCGCCGAGACATTGATCGGATCGGGCACCGCCAGCACCTTCAGCGTGGGCACCTGACGTTGCGCCTCGGTGGCGCCAGTGCAGTAGGTGACGAACACGTCGGCCTGACCCTGCTCCAGCAACAGGCCATACAGGTTGCGGCCAACTGGCGCCTGCGCTGAATTGGGCCCGCCCGTCAGTTGCAACGCCTTGGCCTTGAGCGCCGCGGCAG
Source organism: Pseudaquabacterium inlustre (assembly GCF_038066595.1). Classification (NCBI taxonomy): domain Bacteria; kingdom Pseudomonadati; phylum Pseudomonadota; class Betaproteobacteria; order Burkholderiales; family Sphaerotilaceae; genus Pseudaquabacterium; species Pseudaquabacterium inlustre. The sequence goes on along the minus strand of NZ_JBBUTH010000010.1, from coordinate 258,366 downwards.
AGCCCGCGCCGCCAGCACCGAAGGCCTCGATGCGCTCGAACATCTCGAACGCATAGTCGCCTGCCGGGTCGGCCTTGGGCGTCGAGGTGCCCACGCGCACATCGGGGTCCAGCAGGCGCAACGCCAGGCTCTTGCCCTGCAACGAGAAGCCGCCATGGGCCAGCACGCACAAGGCATTGCGGGCAAACGCCTGAACCACCTCGGCTTGACCAGACTGACGCAGCGCCTGCGGATGGCTCATGTTGGCCGAGGCGAACACCTGGGTCGGTGCGCCCGCCTCGATGCGATCCTTGAGCAGCCCGGAGGGGCCGAAGTTCAGTGTCACGCTCACCAGCGCATGCTGCTCGAACGCCCGCGCCAGCTCGGTGAGTGCGCCACGCAAGCTGCCCGCGGCATCGATGCGCAAGGGCTCGCGCACGGGCGGCGTCGCCGGCGTCTGCGCGTGCCCAGGCGCACACAGCGCCAGGGCGGACAAGGCACCGGCCATCGTGGCGATGCAGCCTGCAAGGGTGTACTTCATGCCCAGACTGTAACGGCGGGCAGGACAGGTTCGATCAGGGGCTTGCCGGGCAGGCCATGATGAATGGCGTGTAGGCCGCGCCACCCAAAACGCGGCCCTCCTCATCCAGCGCCTGCATCAGCACAAACCGGCCTGCCGAGTAGAACTCCATCGGCCGCTGCGGCCGCGGCGGCGAGACCACCCACGCGCGCACCGATCGCACCTGTGCCGGCTTGAAGCCCAGCGCATTGCGCAGCTCAGGGCTCTTGTCCGCGTTCATCTGCACCAGCACAAGCAAGCCCTCACCGGCATTGGTCATCGTCATGACCTGCCTGACGTCGAAATCGCGCAGCATCGGATAGTCACGGACGTCCACCACCTGGGGATCGCGTTCACCGTCGCTGAGCAGGTGGTATTCGCCATTGGCCTCGCGCACGATCTGCAGATCCACCGTGCCTGTCTTCATGCCGGGCGCATCCATCACGCAGCGGTGCTGAATCCGCTCTGGCAATGGCCAGACGCCAGGGACCCGGCACTCACCCACACGCCACGCCGGGGACATCGCCTTGCCGGATGCCACATCAACCGCCTGAAGCTGCATGCAGCCACGGACCAGTGGCGCGGTACGCCAGACATGGCGCGGCGTACCTTCGCTGGCTGGCTCGTAGGTCAGCGCGTCGTCGCGCACCGACCAACGGCCTTCCTCGCGCTGCTCAACCACCCCTTCGCGGCCGTAGACGCTGCGATTCAGGCTGTAGCGCCCGTCCTCACGGCGCTCGACGACCCAGCGCATCACACCACGATTTTCGGAGATGCTCTCGCCGGACCAGCGACCCACCCATGCCGGATCGGGCCCGGTCACCACAGGCTGGCACCAACCGCTGCCGGCAGTCATTGCGACTGCCATGACACCGGCCATGTGGCAACAGGTGCGCCATACCGAAATGAACCTGTGGTCGCGTCGCGTCATGATCCTGATCCCCGCTCTGCTTGAGCTTTGGGATTCATTCTTGGGCGATACCCACTGCCATCGGTTTGCGGGCGGTCAACTGTCAAGGGCGCACGATGCGATGGCACGCGGGCTCATGCGCCGCTCACTTCGCGAAGCGTGTGTGCCAGGCAATGGGCGATGTCGTCCGCCACCAGCACCTCGCCCGGCCGGGCCTTCAGCACCACCTCCACGCCGGCGGCGCCCGCCTGCACCTCCACAGCGGCCAGCTTCTGGTATTGCGGCGACGGGCAACTGCAGTGGCCGGACGCGCACTTGCCCAGTTCCTCCATCAGTGCCTGCTGTTGCCCGGCCGGCGCTGTCACATGGATGTGCAGCCCGTCGGCCGTCGGGTCGATGCGGTAGCCCATCGCGTCGGCGCCATCGACCAGGCGGCCCAGGGCCTCCACCCCGATGGGTGCCGACAGCTGCCAGGGCAGCAGGGCGCAGCGCGTCGACAGGGTCTGCTGAACCTGCCGGATGTACGGCGCCTCGCAGCGCGCGCGTTGCAGCAGCACCGGGTCCTGCGTGCCACTGGCCAGCAGGCTCTGGTTGATGACCCACGCATAGGGCTCGATCCGTGCGCGGCGCAGATCGGCCTGCAGGCGCTCGGCCTCATGCACCGGTGTGGCCTCGGCGAGTGTGACGATCAGCACCCGCGTGAACGCTGGATCGCGCAGACGCGGCAGCAGGGTGCGCACGGCCTCGGGCAGCTCGCCCTGCTGTGTGCGGTTGACCTCACGGTGGTAGGCCTCGGCCGAGTCCATCAACAGGATGGTGTGGCCGGTGGGCGCCGTGTCCAGCACCACGAAGGCCTGTGCGGCCATGTCCACCGTGCGGGCAAAGGCGCGGAACACCGCGATCTCCTCGGTGCACGGCGAGCGCAGATCTTCCTCCAGCATGGCCCGCGCCGAGGCGTCGAGCCCGGCACCGGCCTTGTCCAGCACCTCGCGCCGGTAGTTCGCGATCTCCAGCGCCGGATCGATGCGCTCGACGCTCAGGTTCGCCACCGCCTCGCCCAGCGCCCAGCTGACATGGGCAGCCGGATCGGTGGTCGACAGCACCACCCGGTGTCCGCGTTGCGCCAGGGCCACCGCCACGGCCGCCGCCACCGTGGTCTTGCCCACGCCGCCCTTGCCCATGGTCATCACCAGCCCGTGACCGAGCGCCTCGATCTCGCGCACCAGGGGCGTCAACCCGCCCGGCAGGGTGTCGGTGTCCGGCGCCACTGCTGCAGCGGGCAAACCGGCATCGGGATGCAGAAACGCGCGCAGTGAAGCCAGACCGACCAGTCCGCGCGGGATGAAGCCGGCGGCGGTGCGCGCCAGCCCCGCCAGGCCCGCAGGCATGGCCGCCAGCGCCTGTGCATGGCGCTGCGCCATGGCCTGGGCCACGGCATCGGCGCTGCCCTGCGCGTCGAACACGCCGTTGAGTGCCAGTACCTGGTGGCGTACACCCAGGTCGGCCAGTTCGTGGCGTGTGCGCTCGGCCTCGCGCAGGGCGGCGGTCTCGGGCCGCGCGACGAGCACCACGCTGGTCATGGCCGGATCCTTCAGCGAACCCACGGCCGCCGCATAGATGGCCTTGTTCTTCTCCAGGCCTGCCAGCGGGCCCAGGCAGGAGTTGCCGGTGGTGTTGCTGGACAGGAACTCGTTCCAGGCCGACGGCAGCGTCAACAGGCGCAGCGTGTGCCCGGTGGGCGCGGTGTCGAACACCACGCGGTCGACGTCCTGCGCGTGGCTGCGGCCGGCCAGCAGTTCGGCAAAGGCGTCGAAGGCCGCGATCTCCACGGTGCAACCGCCGGAGAACTGCTCCTCCATGCTGCGGATGGCCGCAGCCGGCAGGATGCCGCGGTAGGGCGCCACCATGCGCTCGCGGTAGGCGGCCGCCGCCGCCTCGGGATCCACGTTCAGCGCAAACAGGCCGTTCACACCGCGGATCGCCGTGGGTGTGGTGGACAGCGGTGTTTCCAGCACCTCGTCCAGGTTGGAGGCTGGATCGGTGCTGACCAGCAGCACGCGATGCCCCGCCTCAGCCAGGCTCAGCGCGCAGGCACAGGCCAGCGATGTCTTGCCCACGCCCCCCTTGCCGGTGAAGAAGGCGTAGCGCGTGTCGATGCGGGGCAGGGCCATGGCGCGGGCCGCCGATCAGCCGCACTGGCCCGGCGCGCAGCCGCAGGCCCCCACCTTGACCCGCGGCTTCTCGGCCGTGGGCACGGCGGCATGCAGCTTCTGGCGCAGCTGGGCCAGGCTGGGGTACATGCCGGTGGACACCACCCGGCCATCCACCACCACGATGGGCAGGCAGTCCATGCCGGCCTCCATCTCCTGCACCACGCGCGGGTTGGCCGCGAAAGCCGCTGCATCGTGGCCGAGGCTGTGGCGCACCACGTCCACACCACTGGCCTGCAGCGCCTGCAGATCCGCGTTGAACTGCACCAGCACCGGATCCACGCTGACACCGCACACGCCGGTGGGGCAGCACATGGCCGGTTCAAACACCTCGAGTCTGCTCATGACGTCTTCTCCTGCTTTCACCGCCATGGTCGGCACAGATGCAGGGCAGGGTATTGACGCCGGTCAAGCAGCAGGGCGGCGCAGCAGCGCGGTGTCAGCCCATCAAGGCCTCCACCGCCGGCAGCGCCTGCGCGTGGCGGATGATCTTGTCGCGCAGGTACTGGCTGGCGGGATCGAGGTCACGGTAGCGGTGCCACTGCAGCGTCTCCACCAGGCGCGGCGCCTCGAAGCCCAGCGACACCAGGCGCACCGGCCACTGGCGCGCGGCCTGCAGTGCCATGCGGGTGTGCAGCGTGGCCACACGCGTGGTGCCCAGCACCAGCGGTGGCAGCAGGCCGAAGCTGTTGACCACCACCTCGGTGTGCGCCGGCGCACCGTGCTCGCTGATGAACCAGGTCTCGAACTGCGGGCGGCCGTTGACCTCCAGCGTCACATGGCGCTGCCGGCGGTACTCGTCCAGGCTCAGCGTGTCGCCCACGGCCGTGTTGCCGGCGCAGACCACGGCGTGGTAGCTGTCCTCGAACAGCACGGTGCTGGCCTGGTTGGGCGTGGTGAAGCGCTGTGGGTTGATGACGAAATCGACCTCGCCGTTCTCCAGATCCACGGCCGCGGTGTTGCTGGGGTGACGGAACTCCACGCGCAGGCCCGGCGCCTCGTGGTGCAGCTCGCGCAACACATCCAGCAGCAGAACCTGGGCCACGTAGTCGGAGGCCACGACGCTGAATTGCCGACGCGAGGTGGCGGGGTCGAAATCGGGCCGCGTGGACAGTGTCGCGTCCAGCCGCAGCATCAGGTCATTGACCTTGTCCACCAGCGTCTCGGCCAGCGGCGTCAGCTCCATCCTGCGACCCACCGGCACGATGAGCGGGTCGTCAAAGTACTCGCGCAGCCGCGCCAGCATGCCGCTCATGGCCGATTGCGACACATGCAGCTGCTCGCCGGCGCGGGTGACGTTGCGCTCGGTGAGCAGCGCGCGCAGCGCGGTCAGCAGGTTCAGGTCGAGGCGCTGGTAGCGCATGGCGGGGCGAGGGCGGTGAGGGTGACGGCAGATGACGCGTCGGCAGTTTAGGCGGCTGGCCAGGGTTGCGGCCGGGCACCTGGGGTTGCCCCGCATATGGGAGTTCGCGATGCCGCGCATCGCCAGATTCGATTTCCCGTTGCCGGAGGCGCTGCCTAGCATCGCCGCACTCTCAATCCCAATCCGACATGAGCCTCAACGACAACCCGCTGCGGGGCTGGCAGGTGGACCGCGCGCAAATCGTCCATCGCGGCAGCGGCCTGCAGCGGCCCGAATGCATCCTGGCCGAACCCGATGGCACGCTGTGGACGGCCGACGCCCGCGGCGTGATGCGCATCGCGCCCGATGGCACGCAGCAGCTGATCCGCCAGCAGGCCGAAGGCAGTGACCGCACGCTCGACGCGCAATCGCTGATCCTGGGCGGCAGCCTGCCCAATGGCATCGCCTTCAACGCCGATGGCGACATCCTGATCGCCAACTTCGGCACCGACGCCATCGAGCTGATGACCCGCGACGGGCAGTCGCGCACGCTGTTCAACCAGCTGGACGGCCAGCCGCTGGGCAAGACCAACTTCGTGCTCACCGATTCCAAGGGCCGCATCTGGTTCACGGTGACCACACGCGTCGTGCCCTGGAACCGCTCGATCAACGAGAAGACTGCCGACGGCTATGTGGGCCTGATCGATGAGCACGGCATCCGCATCGTGGCCGAGGGCTTCGTGGGCACCAACGAGGCCCGGCTGGATGCCAACGAAGAATGGCTCTACGTGGCCGAGACCAATGCGCGCCGCATCTCGCGCCTGCGCGTGCAGCCCGACGGCTCGCTGACCGACCGCGAGGTCTACGGCCCGGCCGACCTGGGCGGCTTCCCGGATGGGTTTGCCATCGACAGCATCGGCAACCTGTGGATCACGCTGGTGCTCACCGAGCGCCTGATCGCGCTGACGCCCGACGGCGAGGTGCTGACGCTGCTGGACGACGGCAAGCCCGAGGCCCTGGCCGAATACGAGCGCCACTACCAGGCCGGCACCACCACGCCCGAGCTGATGGCCGCCTGCCGCGGCACGCTGGCGCCGATGATGGCCAGCATCGCCTTCGGCGGGCCCGATCTGCGCACCGTGTACCTGGGCAGCCTGGCCGGCAGCACGCTGCCCAGCTTTCGCTCACCGGTGGCCGGCCTGCCGCTGGCGCACTGGCCGCGCGGCTGATTCCGGGCGCACCGCACCATGACGGCACCATGATCCTGGAAGTGGCCACCTTCGCCGTGCAGCCGGGCCACGAGGCGGCCTTCGAGCAGGCGTTCGACAAGGCCCAGCGCCTGCTGCCCGGCCTGGCCGGCTACCTGTCGCACGAGCTGCGCCGATCGGTCGAGCGCGAGCAGCTGTATGCGCTGCTGATCGAGTGGCGCGCGGTGGACGACCGCACGCTGGGCTTCGCCCGATCGCTGGCGCACCAACGCTGGCGCGAACTGCTGCAGGACCACCTGGCCGAGCGACCGCAGGTGGAGTTCTACCGCCCGCTCGTGTCGGCAGCGTCGCTCCCAGGGAAAGTCCGCAACGCGAGCGACTGAGCACCGGCCAGACCGCAGACGACACTGGACGCACAACACCCACAACGACACCCATGTCGAGGAGACAACCCATGACCAGCACCGCCAGCCATGCCACGCTGTCCCGGCCAGGCAGCGCGGCCGATCGCGCGCCCCCGTCGCTGCGCGAGCCACGCCTGATCCAGGCCTTCATCCTGCTGGTCACCGCCAGCCTCACGGTGCTGGTCACGGCCATCCTGGGCCCCAGCCTGCCGGCCATGCAGGCGCACTTCAAGGACGTGCCGGGTGCCGACTTCCTGGTGCCGCTGACGATGACCGCGCCGATGCTGATGATGGCGGGCCTGAGCGTCTTCGTCGGCGAACTGGCCGACCGCGTGGGGCGCAAGCGCCTGCTGGTGGGCGCCACGTTCTTCTACGCCGTGGTGGGCACGGCGCCGCTCTATCTGGATTCGCTCACCGCCATCATCGCCAGCCGCTTTGCGCTGGGCGTGATGGAGGCGGTGCTGATGACGGTCAGCACCACCATGATCGGTGACTACTACGACGGCGCGCGGCGCGAGCGTTTCATGTCGCTGCAGACCACGGTGTCGGCCACCTCGGCATTCCTGATGAACACCGTGGGCGGCATGATTGCCGAGCAGGGCTGGCGCGCGCCCTATGCGGTGTTCGCCATCAGCCTGCTGCTGGCGCCGCTGATGGCGATCTTTCTGTGGGAGCCGCAGACCCGCGCCACGATGAGCGCCGAGCAGCTACGCGAGGACACGCAGGCCTTCCGTCCGCGCCTGCTGGGCCTGATCTGCGCACTGGCCGTGCTGCTGGGCATCATGTTCCTCACGGTGCCGGTGCACTTCGGCTACCTGCATGGCGCCATCGGCGTGCAAAGCCCGGCACAGATCGGCATGGCCTACGGCATCAACAGCCTGGGCGTGATCACCGGCACGCTGCTGTTCGGCTGGGTGCTGGCGCAGCGGGTGGTGGTGGCCTGGCAGCTCACACTCGGCTGTCTGCTGGCCGGCCTGGGCTTCTGGCTGATGAAGGGCGCATCCGGCTACGTGGCGCTCACCACCGCCGGCTTCGTCAACGGCCTGGGCGCCGGCATCCTGTTGCCCACCATGGTGACCTGGACCATGCGCGTGCTGCCGGTGTCGCGCCGCGGCATGGGCACCGGCGCCTTCCAGTCGTGCCTGTTCTTCGGCATGTTCATCAACCCGATCCTGATCGTGGGCCTGGAGAAGCAACTGGTCGGCACGCGCGCGCTGGCCGTGGGCATCGAGGGACAGGTGCTGCTGGCCCTGGGCCTGGTGGCGCTGGCGGTGGCCGTGCTGCGCAAGGGCCGCTGAGCAGGCAGAGGCCAGCATGACCCGACTCCTGATCGTGGACGACGACGTCGAGCTGACACAGATGCTCGGCGAGTACCTCAGCCAGGAAGGATTCGAGGTCGACGCCGTGCACGACGGCTGGAGCGGCGCGCGCGCCTGCCACGAGGGCGACTATGCCCTGGTGGTGCTCGATTCGATGTTGCCGCGCGTGGATGGTGAAGAGGTGCTGCGCCGCATCCGCCAGCGTGAGCGTCAACGCGATGCCGAGCACGTTCACCAGCGCGGCGCGTTGCCGGTGCTGATGCTCACCGCACGGGGCGACGATGCCGACCGCATCACCGGTCTGGAACTGGGCGCCGACGATTACGTGGCCAAGCCCTGCAGCCCGCGCGAGCTGACGGCGCGCGTGCGCTCCATCCTGCGCCGCACACAGCCCGCGCTGCCGCAGCTGACACCGCAGACCGTGGTTCGCGCCGGCGCCCTGGTGATGTGGCCCGAGCAGGGCCGCGCCGAGTGGGGCGGCCAGCCGCTGGTGCTCACGCCGACCGAGTTCAAGCTGCTGGAGGTGCTGGCCAGCGAGATCGGCCAGATCGTGTCCAAGGACCAGCTGTCGCGCCGCGCCATGGGCCGCGAGATCAGCCGCTTCGACCGCAGCATCGACGTGCACATCTGCGCCATCCGCCACAAGCTGGGCAGCCTGCCCGACGGCACACCGCGCATCCGCGGCATCCGTGGCATGGGCTACCAGCTGGTGCGAAACCTTCATTAGACGCGTCCATGTCACGCCAGCCCGGCGGACTTTTCTGGAAGGTGTTTGCGGCCTGCTGGTTCACGGCGCTGCTCACCGGCCTGGGCATCAACGTGTTCGCGCGGCTGTTTCCGGCGCTGATCGACCTGCCGCCCACGCCGCCGCGGGTGTCGCAGTCGGTGCTGATGCCCATGCTCACCGGTGGCCTGATGGCGGCGCTGATCAGTGCGCTGCTGGCCTGGTCGCTGTCGCGGCCGATCCGCCTGTTGCGCCAGGCCTTTGGCGCCGCGGCCGCGGGCCAGCTGGCGCTGCGCGTGGCGCCGCGCCTGGGGCGGCAACGCGACGAGTTTGCCGAGCTGGCGCGCGACTACGACCGCATGGCCCAACGCCTGCAGGACCTGCTGGGCGCCCAGCGCCGCCTGCTGCACGATGTGTCGCATGAGCTGCGCTCGCCGCTGGCCCGGCTGCAGGTGGCCAGCGCGCTGTTGCAGCGCGATGGCCTGCAACGAACCGACGCGGCTGGCCAGACCGCGCTGCGCCGCATCGACCGCGAGGTGGAGCGCCTGGACCAGTTGGTGGGCGAGGTGCTGACCCTGGCGCGCCTGGAGTCGGGCACGCCGCTGGGCCGGCCGTGCGAGATCGACGTGGTGGCGCTGCTGGCCTCGGTGGCCGACGATGCCCGCTTCGAGGCCCGCATCCAGGGGCGCGAGCTGGACTTCGCCGGCCCGCAGCAGCCGGTGCTGACCACCGGCCATGGCGAGCTGCTACTGCGCGCCTTTGACAACCTGCTGCGCAATGCCGTGCGCTTCACCGCACCGGGCAGCCGCGTGGCGGTGAGCGCCGAGCTGCAGCCCCACGGCGCCCACCCCGCGCTGCGCGTGTGTGTGGCCGATCGCGGTCCGGGTCTGCCGCCGGCGGCGCTGCAGCGCGTGTTCGAGCCCTTCGTGCGCGGTGACGAGGCCGCGCCGGGCGTGCCGCCGGGCCAGGGCTTCGGCCTGGGCCTGGCCATCGCGCGCCGCGCGGTGCAGGCCCATGGCGGTGAGCTGACGGCCACCAACCGCGACGGCGGCGGCCTGGTGATGACGCTGGTGCTGCCGCTCACCGCTGAACTTAACCAGCTTTAACGCAAATCACCGTGCCAACCCGGCTGACGCCGTGGCGGCCCCTGCCGAACATCGCGTTCATGCTGGCGCCCACCCGCGCCGGCCGGCAAAGGCGCCGCGCGCAGCCCCCCCCGGACGTTGCCGGACCTGCGCCACACAGCCCCCACAACATCCGGAGACACGACGCACCATGACCCCACGTTTCACCCTCTCCCCGCTGGCCGCTGCCGCCAGTGCCGCCCTCACCGCACTGCTGCCGCTGCTGGCCACGCCCGCCTGGGCCCAGGCCACGCCCGACACCGATGCGGCCAACGAGGCCAGCGCCAAGGCCGAGAAAAAGAGCGGTCAGTTGCAGACCGTCACCGTCACGGCCGAGCGGCGCGCCGCCAACATCCAGAAGACGGCCATCGCCATGCAGGCCGTCAGCGGCGCCGAGATCACCGAGCAGGGCTTGTCGTCGGGCAGCGAGATCCTGAAGAACGTGTCCAACGTGGAGGTGCAGGGCGCCGCGCGCGGCAACGTGATCGCCATGCGCGGCATCGGCTCCGACCTGCCGCCGGGCATGGGTGAGTCGGCCGTGTCCACCAATTACGACGGCGTCTACAACTTCCGCGCCGAGATGAGCACGCTGGGCTTCTTCGACCTGGCACGCGTGGAGGTGCTGCGCGGCCCGCAGGGCACGCTGTACGGGCGCAATGCGGCGGCCGGCGCCATCAACTACGTCACGCGCGATCCGGTGCTGGGCAAGCACGAGGGCAATGCCTCGCTGGAGGTCGGCAGCCACAGCCTGATGCGCGGCGAGCTGGGCTTCAACCTGCCGATCTCCGACACGCTGGCGCTGCGCTTCTCGGGCGCGGCCATCAGCCGCGACGGCTACCTGAGCGACGGCTTCAACGATGCCAAGGCCACGGGCGCGCGCGTCAAGCTGCTGTACAAGCCCAGCGCCGACCTGCGGCTGGTGGCCGGGGCCGAGCGCGTGCACCTGGGCGGCAAGGGCCCGGGCTTCATCCCGCAGGCCAACTGGGACAACGCCGACACGCGCCTGACTGCCGCGGTGAACCCCACCACGCCGGGCCTGGAGAAGGTGGGTTACCAGGACTACGACGCCACCAAGCTGTGGGCCCAGCTCGACTGGAACCTGGGCTTCGGCACGCTGACCGTGCTGCCGGCCTGGCAGGACGCCTCGGGCATCGTCTACCGCCGCTACGACGCCTCGCGCCCGCCGGGCTCGGAGGAGCAGTACAACGCCGACCCCAAGACCGCGCGCCAGAAGAGCGGCGAGGTGCGTCTGGCCTCGCCGGTGGCCTCAGCCGTGCAGTGGGTGGCCGGCGCCTACTGGTACGACATGCTCAACGCGCAAGAGTGCCTGCTGGGCGCCTCGGCTTGCGCGGGTAGCAACAACACGCGTGACACCACCACGTCCAAGGCCGCGTTCGGCCAGGTCAGCGTGCCGCTGGGCGCGGCCACGCGCATCGTGGGCGGCCTGCGCCACACCAAGGACCACAAGACCGCCATCGACGGCTCGGTGGGCGACTGGACCAGCACCGACGGCAAGCTGGGCCTGGAACATGACCTGGCGCCGCAGGCCATGACCTACCTGACGTTGTCCACCGCCTACCGGCCCGGTGGCTTCAACACGCTGCCCGGCAACAGTGGCACGTTCGAGGCCGAGAAGCTGCGCTCGCTGGAGCTGGGCCTGAAGAGCCGCTGGCTGGACAACCGGCTGCAGCTCAATGGCGCGGTCTTCCGCTACGACTACAAGAACTACCAGGCCATCGACTTCGCCATCCTGAACACCGGCACGCTGTTCGCCAAATTCCTGAACGTGCCGCAGCAGACCATGAGCGGCGTGGAGGCCGAAGTGCAGTACCTGCTGCCGGCCCATGCCGGCCGGCTGCGCGGCTCGTTCACCTGGCTGGACGCCAAACTGGGTGACCTGCGCCAGACCAACCCCGACGGCACGCAGTACTCGCTGCAGGGCAACCCGCTGCCGCATGCGCCGCGGCTGTCGATGAAGGCCGGCTACGAGTACCCGATGGAGCTGGCCAGCGGCGCTGCGCTGACACTGCGCGCCGACCTGCGCCACACCGGCAAGCAGTACATCTCGATCACCGAGAACGCCAACACCCTGCAGCCGGCCTACGCCCAGGCCGACGTCTCGGCCAGCTACCGCAGCGCCGACGACAAGTGGGGCCTGAACGTCTACGTGAAGAACCTGAGCAACTACGTGCCCAAGGTGGCCAACTTCGTGGGCTCCACGATGGTGGGCGCGCCGCGCACGTTCGGCGTGGTGGCCAGCACCAAGTTCTGAGCTGTACCTCCACTGATTTCCATCGCAACGCTCTGGCGCGCCAGGGCGTTGCCGTTTTCAGCCCGGCTTAACGCCGCTTGACTGTGCAAACTTCCATGAAGCCGCCCATTTCCATTGCTACCCGTGCGCTGCTGCTGGCGCTGGCCGGCCCGGCGCTGGCCCAGATGCCCGGCCCGGTGCCGCCCGAGGCCATTGCCGCCGCGCGCCTGAACCCGCGCCTGGGCGCGGGCGAAGCCTGGATCGTGGACCGCGCCACGCGGCTGCAAAGCCTCACGCTGGCGCCCGGCGCCGCCCTGGCCGCACCCGCCGGCCAGCGCCTGACGCTGAGCGTGGATGGCGTGGAGACCACCGCGCGCCCCGGCCGCTACCAGGGTGATCTGATGCTGAGCGTGACCGCCGCGCACGACGTGGTGTTCTCGCCGCTGGCCACGCACCCGTTCCGCCAGGCCGTGCTGCTGGACGAGGGCGGGCTGAACGCCGCCAAGTCGGTGCTGGCCGCAGCCGGCCAGCCGGTGTGGCGCAACGGCGTGCTCACCGGCGCGCGCATCCGCTCGGCGGGCGACAACTTCAACGGCCTGCTGGCTGCGGGCGGCAGCCACACGGTGCAGGGGCTGCAGCTTGACGCCCAGGGCAATGGCGGCAATGACTTCGCCGGCTACGGCGCCGGCCTGATGAGCGATGGTGCCACCACCCGCCTGGTGGTGGATGGCGCGCGCATTCGCACCCATGGCGCCGTGCGCACCGCCGTGGTGGCGGCCGGCGGCAGCCATCTGCTGGTGAAGAACAGCGAGGTGCAGGCACTCGGCGGCACGCTGCCGGCCGGCTACGTCAGCAACGTCACGCCGGGCGAGATGAAGGACGCGCCGTGGATGCTGGGCATCCGCGGCAACAACCGCGCCACCAACCTCCTGGGCGAGGGCACGGTGGCCACCTACCTGAACAGTACGCTGATGGCCGATGGCTGGGGCGTGCTGAGTGTGGACGCGAGCCAGAACGCGCACCTCAACGCCATCAACAGCCGCATCATGCTCAAGGGTGAGAGCGGCTATGGCTCGTATGCCATCGGCAACTCCACCAATCGTTTCCTGGGCGCGGTGATGGACGTGCCCACGCACGGCATCATCATCACCGGTGGCCATGCGGAGTTCGGCGCCAGCCGGCCCGAGGTGCTGGCGAAACTCAACGACACGCTGAAGCTGGGCTTCTCACCCGCCGATCTGGCGGCCATTCCGGTGGCTCAGACGGTGATCCAGGCCGGGCGCCATGCGGTGATGAGCTGGGGCGATGCCACGGTGAAGATCACCGATGCCACGCGCCTCGAGACCGGCGAGGCCACGTTCCTGAACAAGGGCGCCACGCTCACGGTGGACATGGACGGCTCAGCCGGCGCGCAACTGAAGCCCGCCAACGGCGTGATCCTGCAGGCCATCGACAACGACGACCCCGGCCCGGTGATGGATGCCAGCGGCCTGATGGCCAACACCGGCGTGTGGCAGGAGCCCACCGGGCCGGTGGCCAAGTTGCCCGGATTTGACCTGGCGGCCGAGCACGACACCGACATGCGCCTGCGCTTCATCAAGTCCACGCTCACCGGCGACTTCTTCAACGCCATCCGCGCGCGCCAGATCGGCGGCGGCTTCGGCCCCGACGGCCCCAGCAAGGAGCCGCCCAAGCCCAGCGGCGCCAACCTGGTGCTGACGCTGACCGACAGCACGCTGACCGGCGTGGTCACGGCCGCCACAGCCAAGCACCTGAAGAGTCCCATCACCGCGGCGGACTACCTGTGGCTGGGCCGCGTGACCAACACGCCCGCCCCGGCGGTGAACAACGGCGTCATCGTGCGCCTGCAGCGCAGCAGTTGGACAGTGACCGGCCCCGCGCACCTCACGGCGCTGGAGATCGGCCCGGGCGCCACGCTGCAGGCCAGCGCCGGACGCACGCTGCGCATGACGGTGGACGGTCAATCCACGCCGATCCGGCCGGGCCGCTACCAGGGCCGCATCGAACTCACGCCGGGGGAGGGCCGTTGATGACCGCGCGCCTCATCACCCCATCGCTGCGGCTTCAGACGCTGGCCACGGCCGTGCTGCTGGTCGGCGGTGCCGCACTGGCCCAGCCGGCAGGCGGGCCGCCGATGCCCAACGGGCAGCCGCTGGGCGCCGTGCCGGGCCAGCCCCCAGGCGCGCCACAAGGCATGCCGCCGCCACCGCCGTCCGAGCCGGTCACGCTGCGCGCTGCACTGGTGCTCAACGACGCCAGCACACTGCCCGCCGGCCGCACGCTGCGCGTCACCGAAGACGGGCAGGGCGGCCTGATCGTGGCCGGCCGCTCCAAGCTGCAGGCCGAACGCCTGAAGGTGGAGGTGCTGGGCCGGGGCAAGAGCGATTTCGACGGCGTGGCCGCCGGCGTGCTGGTCAAGGACGGCAGCACGCTCACCTTGCGCGACGCGCGCATCACCACGCGCGGCGTGGTGGCCGCGGCCGTCACCGCCACGGGCGAGTCCACGCTGCGCGTGCAGCGCAGCACCCTGGTGGCCGAGGGCGGGCCGCTGCCCAGCGGCTATGTGCGCCGCATCGGCCCCGGCATGATGGAGCCGCCCACGCCGCTGGGCATCACCGGCACGGCGCGCACCACGCTGGTCTTGGGCAGCGCCAAGGCCTTTTACGAAGACTCGCGCATCGTGGCCGATGGCTGGGGCGCGCTGTCCACCGACGCCGCGCGCGGCGCCACACTGCAGGTCGACCGCTGCCAGGTGCTGGTGCGCCGCAGCGGCTACGGCACCTATGCCGACAACGGCGCCGCGGTGGTCATCAACGACTCCACGCTCGATGTGCCCACCTTCGGCGGCGTGATCGCCGGCCAGGCCAGCCTGGCACTCAACCGCGTGAGCAGCCGGTCGGGCGGCAACACGGTGATGATCCACAACGTGATGGGCCGGCCCGACGAGATGGCCACGCTGCGGCTGACCGGCGGCAGGCTGACGTCAACCAACGCCGCCATCGTGGTCAAGAGCGCCAATGCCGACATCGTGCTCGACGGCACGCGGCTGGAGGCGAAGAACGGCGACCTGCTGCTGGCCGTGGTCAACGACGACAGCCACCGCACCCCGCTCAACGGCACCACCGCGCCGGGCAGCCGCGCCGTGCTGCGCCGCGCCCGGCTCAACGGCAACCTGCTGAACCTGGACGCCGAACGCCGCCTGAACGTGGCGCTGGAAGCCACACAGCTGCGCGGCCGCGTGCACGATGTGGCGCTGAGCCTGGACGCCGCCAGCCGATGGACGGCCACCGCCGATTCGCGCGTGCTGCTGGCCGGCCCGATGACGCTGGCCCAGCTGGACGCGCCGCGCGGCGTGAGCATCCGTGCCCGCGTGCAGGGCGCTGCGCTGCCGCCGGGCCGCCACACGCTGGCCGGCGGCGGTGTGCTGGAAGTGGAGGCCGGTGCGCCGTGATGGCAGACCGGCGCCGTGCTGGTCTAGCGGCCCGACAATGGCGGCCTTGCGCCCGCCATGCCAATGCCCGCCTCCGCCATGGATCCGACCCCCGAAACGCCCGACCTCAGCGCCGTGCAGGCCGTGATCGGATGCGACCGCCCGGCCGAGGCCCATGCCCGGCATCTGCGCAACCTGGCCGACCTGCTGGCCAACATGGCGCGCTACGGCAACCGCCGCGACGACCCGGTTCGCACCGTGCCAGCCCTGCTGGGCGACCGCTGGAGCTCGCTGGTGATGCACCTGCTCAGCGGCGGCATGCTGCGCCATGCCGAGCTGCGCCGGCTGATCGGCCTGGTGTCGGCCGAGCAGGACATCTCGCAGCGCGTGCTGACGCTCAAGCTGCGCACGCTGGAGCGCGACGGCCTGGTGCTGCGCCAGACCACCGCCGATGTGCCGCCACGCGTGACGTATCAGCTCACCGCCTTGGGCGAGCAGGCCTACGCCCACTTCTCGGCGCTGGTGCGCTGGGCCGAGCACACCAGCGCCGCGGTGCGCGCAGCGCGCGATGACTACGACCGCCGCCACCCCGGTGCGGCCGGGCCATCGGCCGACGAATCAGCCGACTGAGGCGTTTGCCCCCACGTCGCTGCGCTCCTGCCCCCCCGAGGGGGCTCTCAGCTCCTTGGGGCGGCCCGGCGGAGCTGAGCGGCCGCACCACGGCCCGGGCCGGCAGGGCACAAAAAAGTGCTCATGGCCAATCCCGTTGGCGTGGCGGGCGGCGCTTTCTAAGCTGGCGGCATGCCACGCGGGCAGTGCTTGTGCAGCGTGGCCTTCCCCCCGCATGGAGACCGCAGAAGTGCCCCAACGATTCACCATGCAGCGCCTGGCGCTGCTGATCGCCACCAGCGTGGCCGCTACCCTGGCCACCCCCGTCGCCCAAGCTCAGCCCGCCCCCCAGGACAGCGGCCGCGGCATGGACGTACGCCCCTTCTTCCGCGCGGTGGACCGCAACCGCGACGGCTGCGCCACACGCGAGGAATGGCTGCGCGCCGGTGCACCGATCTCCAGCTATGAAGGGCTGAAGGACGAGCGCGGCTGCGTCACCGTGGAGAAGATGTCCAAGACGCCCGCGCCGGACGGCATCGACACCAACCACGACGGCCAGCTCACGTTGGCCGAAATGAAGGCCTTCGACAAGAAGATGGCGCCGTTGATGGCCCAGCGCGCCGCACAGGATGGCGCCAGGGCCAAGGCGACGATCAGCGATGGCGAGCGCGCCGCCGCCACCTGGGCGGTGCAGAACCTGATGAGCCGCCACGAGTACATGCACGCCGCCGGCCTGAACCTGGAGGAGGTGGACAGCTTCTGGGTGGCACGCGATGGCAAGTTCGCGAAGACCGCCGCCTTCGCCAGCCCGGCCTGGGTGATGAACGGCATCGAGACCATCCGCGGTGCCTACGGCCAGGGCAGCCGCAAGGACGCCGAAGCCGCGCGCAAGGCGCTGTCGGCGATCGACCCCAGCGTGAAGGACACCGAGGCCTTCTTCGGCGCCGGGGCCGAGTGGGTGATGCACACCAGCACCACGCCCATCATCGAGATCGCCGATGACGGGCAGACCGCTCAAGGCGCCTGGTATTCGCCGGGCATCGGCATCATGCCCACGGTGGTGGACGGCAAGGTCAAGCTGAACCCGGTGATGTTCTGGGAGAAGTACGGCGGCGACTTCGTCAAGGAGAACGGCGTCTGGAAGATCTGGCACCTGCAGATGGCCTATGACTTCGTGCCCGGCCTGCCCGCCGAGATGGTGGCCGACATCCAGAAGAAGCTGGGCGACCTGGCCTGGAAGGGCCTGGCCGGCGGCACGGCCGTGGAAGCCGGCGAGCGCATGAACGGCGCGCTGCCGCCGGGCTTCAGCAAGCCCAAGTACAGCTACCCGGCCTACAGCCCGCAGCGCCCCGGCATCGTCTACCCGCACCTGCCGCGGCCTTACAAGACCTGGGGCGAGACCTACAACAACTGCAACTGCGACCAGTGAGGTCAAGCGCCTGGCCCCGCGGCCGGCGCGCCATCACGGATCGACAAGGAGACTTCATGATGAACACCATGCAAGGCGCGCCTCGTGCACGCAGGACGGCGCTGGCGCTGGCGGTGATGGGCCTGTGTGCACAAGCCGCCCAGGCCCAAGCCACCGAAGGCAAGGCGCTGCAGGAAGTGGTGGTGACGGCCGAGCGCCGCGCCACCAATGTCCAGAAGACGGCGATTTCGCTGGCCACCGTCAGCGGCGAAGAGATGCGCGACAAGGGCCAGACCACGCTGGAAGCCGCGCTCAGCGACACGCCCGCTGTCACCGTGATGGCCACGCCGCAGGGCGGCCAGGTGTTCGTGCGCGGCGTGGGCTCGCAGGGCGACAGCAACTGGGTGGATCCGGCCATCGGCCTGAACCTGGACGGCGTGTACAGCGGCCGCGCCGAACGCGTGTTCTCCAGCATGTACGACGTGGCGCGTGTGGAAGTGCTGCGCGGCCCGCAGGGCACGCTGTACGGCCGCAACGCCACCGGCGGCAGCGTCAACGTACTCACCCACAACCCCGGCCCGCGGCTGGGCGGCGCGGTCAACCTCCAGCTCGGCAACTACAACCTGCGCCATGCCGATGGCGCGCTGAACGTGCCGCTGGGCGAGCAATGGGCGCTGCGCGTGGCGGCCATGCGCGAGACGCGCGATGGCTACTTCAGCAACGGCGGCCGCGCGTCAGACCTGAGCGCCGGCCGCATCAAGCTGCAGTACAAGCCCAATGCCGATGTTTCGCTGCTGGCCACGGTGGACAGCTTCGACAGCAGCGGTGCCGGTGCCACCACGGTGCCGCGCGCCTTTGCCGGCGGCCCGCCGTTCTTCAACTGGAAGACCGACTACGCCAACCCCTGGCAGGTGGACGACCTGCACCCGGCCGATGTGCAGCGCACGCGCTTCACCACCTACGCGCTGCAGGCCGACGTGAACCTGGGCTTCGGCCTGCTGACCGTGCAGCCGGCCTATGTCAAAAGCCACCGCATGACGCAGACCGACCTGGTGGCCGGCATCGCCGTACCGGGCACCACGCTGCCGCTGCCCGAGACCACCTGGGAAGAGACGCAGAAGACGCTGGAGATCCGCCTGACCTCGCCGGCCCGCTCGCCCTGGCAATGGGTGCTGGGCGTCTATGCCTTCGAGGCCAGCAATGTGCAGACCGGCGTGCCGCCCTCCTTCCCGCCGCCCACCTGGGAGAGCTATGACACGCGCGTACCGGCCACGTCGCGAGCGCTCTTCGGCCAGCTCACGGCCCCGTTGATGCCCGGCCTGCGCGGCACCGCCGGCCTGCGCTACACACGCGACGAGAAGACCTACCACTACGGCGTGCACAGCACCTCGGTGTGGACCGGCACGGCCTACGACAGCGGCATCCAGCAGGTGAGCAACACCTACAGCGCCGCCACCGGCAAGCTGGGGCTGGAATGGGACGTGGCGCCGCAATCCATGGCCTATGCGCAATGGGCCAGCGGCTACAAGGCCGGCGGATTCGGCATCGCGATGCCGCCGCAGCCCTATGAGCCCGAGCACCTCAACGCCATTGAGCTGGGCATGAAGAGCCGGTTCCTGAACAACCGGCTGCAGGTCAACGGCGAGTTCTACGCCTACCAGTACAAGAACTACCAGGTGATGTACGCGGACTCGGCAGCGCCCTCGCCGGTGCCCGGTGACAGCACGGCCTCGTTCATGCAGTACGTGGTGAATGCCGGCGCCGGCCGCATCCGCGGCTTCGAGCTCGAATCGCGCTGGCGCGCGCTGCCCGACACTGAGTTGCGCGCGGCCGTCACCTACACCGATGCGCACTACGGCAACTTTGCGCTGGCCGCACTGCAGAACATGAACGGCGCCCGCGTGGTGGGCACGCCGCGCTGGAGCCTGACGCTGGGTGCCGAGCAGACCTGGGAGCTGATGGGCGGCCTGCTGCGCGCCGGCTGGAGCACGCGCTTCTCGGACGGATACACCGTCTCGCTGAACGACAGCATGCCCGGCGGCAACCTCAACGGACAGCAGGGCCAATTCCACAAGACCGACCTGCGCCTGAACTACGCGCCGCTGGACGAGCGCTGGTCCGCCGGCCTGTGGGTCAAGAACCTGGAGAACAAGGCCCAGACCACGCAGGTGCTGCCCTTCGGCCGCGCCCAGATCACCGACCCGCGCACCGTGGGCGTCAACGTTGGATGGAAGTTCTGACCCCTCATGACTGATTCGACTCAAGCCGTGCTCAAGCCGGCACGGCCGGCCCAACGCGGTGAACGCCTGGCCGGCAAGGTGGCGGTGGTCACCGGTATCGGCGCCGGCATCGGCCAGGGCATCGCCCGGCTGTTTGCGATGCAGGGAGCCCAGGTGCTGGGCTGCGACATCAACGCCGCCGCCGCCCAGGCCACGGTGGATGCCTGCGCCGCCGAGGGCCTGGCCGTGCACAGCCTGCACCCGCTGGACCTGACGCAGACCGCCGCCGCCGCCACGCTGATGCAGCAGGCGGCGCTGCGCTTCGGCGGCATTGACATCGTCGTGAATGCCGCCGCCTTCGGCGCCTTCGAGTGGCTGGAGCAGATGGACTACGAGACGCAGTGGCGGCGCACACTCACCGGCGAGGTGGACATCGTGTTCCTGGCCTGCCAGGCCGCCTGGCCGCACCTGAAGGCGCGCGGCGGCGGCGCAGTGATCAACTTTGCCAGCGCCAATGCGCGCATGGCACTGCCGCTGTCGCCGGCGCTGGCGCATTGCGCCGGCAAGGGCGCGGTGCTGGCCATGAGCCGCCAGCTGGCGATGGAGGGCGGGCCGCACGGCATCCGCGTCAACACCATCAGCCCGGCCCTCGTGGTGACCGCCGCCACACGCGACCCGCTGGACAACATCCCCGGCTTCGAGCAGCAGGTGCTGGGCAAGTTCATGGTCAAGCGCCTGGGCCAGCCCGAAGACATCGCCTGGGCCGCGGTGTACCTGGCCTCCGACGAAGCCAGCTGGGTGACGGCGGCCGACTTCGCCATCGATGCAGGCGCCACGGCCTGGTGAAGCGCCGGCCGGTCACAGGCGCTTCAAGCCGGCTTCAGACGCGCTTCACACGGCGGGGGCCGCATCGAGGCATCGGCCCGGAGCGGACGCTCAACGCGGCCCGGTAGCAGCCGCAGCAGGAAGGACGACCTGCCGTCGGATCAGGCCGCGGCCACGACGGGGCGATGACTCGGCTTGAGACCGTGAGGGTTCACCCCTGTGGGAGCCCATCGGGCCCGCCAATGGCCGGCGGCCCAGTGCGAGGCAGCGAGCGCCGGATGGCGCCGCGCTGCACGACGAACGCCATCGGCCGGAACAGTCCGCAGCGTACCGCTAGGCGCAGCCGCATTCGGCCAGCTTCAACGCCCGCTGCGAGGCCAGCACCCGCGGTGCACTGCCAGGCTGATCAACCACACTGCGACGCCTTCCTCCAGGGCGGCATCCTGGCCCATGGCTTCCTGAGGCTGCGCTGCGGCGAGTGCGAGCACGACAAGCGGCGGGCGTTCAGCGGCAAGCGGGGCGGGTCTTGCCCGTCATGCGGCGTGCTGCGCCGGTCACAGACGGCGGCGCGACAAGCGCACACACAGCAGCCCCAGGCCGGCAGCCAGGAGGCCAGCGCTGGCCGGCTCGGGTACGGCCGCCAGCGGGGCCTGCACGGCATTGAAGCCCGCGATCTGCGCGCCCACGTAGTCGCCCAGGCCGCCGCAGGCGTCGGGGCCGTTACCACCCCCGCCAACACCTGCGCCAACGCCCCCGCGCTTGCCGCCACCGCCGCCACCCTTGCCGCTGCACAGGGCCTCGCCGAGCGCGTCGCGCTCGCCCAGGTACTGGTAGAACTCGTAGCGCAGCACCAGGGCCTGGTCGGCCGCCGCCAGGTCCACCCCGTGCTGCTTCAGCCCGTTGTCACCGCCGGCCTGGAACAGTTCCCACTCCACCTCGACTTCGGCGTCGCCCGGCACGTCGGGGTTCTTGTGCATCAGGTCGTCGAGCTTCACGTCGTGGTCCAGGTGCTTGCTGTACACCTTCACCCAATAGGGCGTGCCGAACACCTCGCCGTTCTCGCGGTGGGCCTCGATCTCGGCCACCACGGGCCGCGCCACCGGCACCGGGCCAGGCGCCGGCGGCTGGTAGGCGAAGTTCACCGCCGGCAAGGCCGCGGTCACGGCGGTCAGCGTGCCGGTGTTGCCGGGGTCGATCAGCCAGCTGTAGGTGGTCTTGGCCGGGCTGCCGTAGGTGGCCACGCCGAAATGGTCGCAGGTGAGCGTGCCGCTGGCGTACTGCGGGTTGCCCAGCGGCCAGCAACTGTCGCCGGCCAGCGGATAGGGGCCGGTGGGCGTGCCCACGCTCCAGGCCCCGTTGGCGAAGCTGGCCTGGTAGCGGATGGTCACGCCGATGCCTGGCAGCTCCGTGATCAGCGGCGCGCCATAGCGCTCCACCGAGGTGGGCGGCACGCCGAAATTGCGGTCCAGGCCGAAGACGCTGTACAGGCTGGCGCGCGTGTAGCTGGGGTCCTCGATCCGGATCTCGAAGCCATGGGCCTCGTGGCCGGTGTTGTTCACCGCGTCGAAATTGGCCAGGCTGCCGAAGACCTGCGCCTGCGCGCTCGGCAGGGCGCCGATGCACAGAGCCAGTTGGCAGGCGGTGCGCAGCGTGCTGGGGCGCCGCAGGGGGTTGTTGCGCATGTCCGTGTCTCCTCGTCTCGTTGGACAGCCCGTCTACGGCCTGGCGCGGTGCCTTCATCCCCGCCGTTCACCATTTGTTGCGATCTTCGGCCGCCATCAGGCCCCCCCCGGATAATCGCCAGCCCCACCCGCACAAGCCCTGGCCACGCCACGCGTGCCGCCCGATCCGCGCCATGCCCATCGCCGTCATCGACTTCGAGACCACCGGCAGTTCGCCAGGCCAGGGCGCGCGCGCCACCGAGATCGCGGCCGTGCTGGTCGATGACGGCCGCATCGTGGGCCAGTACCAGAGCCTGATACACACCGGCGTCTGGGTGCCGCCCTTCATCGAGCAGCTGACCGGCATCAGCAACGCGATGCTGGCCGACGCACCGCCGGCCGCGCAGGTGATGCGCGAGGTGCTGGCCTTCACCGCCGGCTGCCCGCTGGTGGCGCACAACGCGGCCTTCGACCGTGCGTTCTGGCGCGCCGAGGCGCTGCTGGCGTGCGAGGGCGATGCGACGGCCACCAGCGCCGTGGACGCGTCCTTCGCCTGCACCGTGCGCCTGTCACGCCGGTTGTTCCCGCAGGCGCCCAACCACCGGCTGGGCACGCTGGCCGCCTGGCACCGGCTGCCCGATGCGGGGCGCGCGCACCGGGCCCTGGCCGATGCCACCGTCACCGCCCACCTGCTGCTGCGCCTGCAGCAGGCGCTGGCCGAACGACTGGGCCACGCCGGGCCGGGTGCAATCGACCACGCCTTGCTGTGCCAGGTGCAGACCTGGCCTGTGGCCGCTGTGGACAAGGCGCTGGCCCGCCACATCCAGTCGTGCCGCACCTCCGCCGGCTGAGGCGGCAGGCCAGGGCGCCACAGGCTCGGCAGACCCGGCGCGCGGCGGCTGGCGTGCCCGGCCCGTTCAATCGGCGACGAAGTCCTTCCACTCCGTTGCCAGGTACTGCACAAACGCCGGCCCCACGCCCTGGTCGGCCAGGTAGGCGCGCGTCACCGGCCGCTTGACGGACACGAATGACGGATCGCGCAGCGCGCGCTTCGGGAAGTCGTGGTGCAGGATGGCGCCGCGGCCGATCAGCACGAAGTCGGCGCCGTGGTCCAGGCAGGCCTGGGCGGTGGCGGTGCCCATGATCTTGCCGGCCACGCCCAGGCGGGTGGTGCCGCGGGGCAGGGCGGTGAACCAGTCGATGAGCGGCTTGGCGGCATAGGCCGGGTCTTGCGGGGTCTTGAAGGCGTCCCACAAAGACATGTCCAGGTAGTCCAGCTGGCCGCTGGCCAGCATGCGCTGGGCCAGGCTCAGGGCCTCGGGCATCTGGATGCCGAAGCGCTCGGGCGACAGGCGCAAGCCCAGCTGAAAGGCCGGGCCGGTGCGCTGGCGCACGCCGGCGATGATCTCATCGAGGATGCGGCTGCGGTTCTCGGGCGAGCCGCCGTAGCGGTCGCTGCGCTGGTTGTGCTCGGCATCCAGAAACTGCGCCAGCAGGTAGCCGTGGGCGCCGTGCAGTTCGGCGCCGTCGAAGCCAGCCTGCTCGGCGCGCACGGCGGCGTTGATGAAGTCCTGCACCAGCTGTTCCACCTCGGCAGTGCTGAGGGCGCGGGCGCCGGTTTCTGCGTCGTCCCACGGGGCCACCGGGGTCTGGCCGGTGAACCTGGCGCTGGCGCGCCGGCCCGAGTGCTGGATCTGCACTGAGGACAGGCCACCGGCTTCGCGCAGCGCGCTGACCAGGCGGGTCAGGCCGGGCAGGTGCGCGTCCTTCGAGATGCCCAGCTGGCCGGGGAAGCCCTTGCCGCCATCGCTGACGTAGGCCGCGCAGGTCATGGTCAGGCCGTAGCCGCCGCGGGCGCGCATCGTCAGCCAGTGCAGCTCGTCGTCGCCCAGCGTGCCGTCGTCGTGGCTCTGAAAGTTGGTCAGCGGCGCCAGCATCAGCCGGTTGGCCAGAGGTGCACCGTGGGCCAGGGTCAACGGGTCGGCGAGCTGGGGCATGGCGGGGCAGGCGATGGGTGGACGGGGCACCCATCGTAGGCCGGGGCAGGGCGGCCGCGCAGTCGCGCAGGCGATGCCGGCCGGCGCCCCCGGCACGCGCCGCGGGCCCCGGCCGATCAGCGCTCTGCCACCAGCCGGGCCACGATCACGTCGGCCAGGCTGGCCAGCCCGCCGCCCACCACCTGGGTGTAGCGGGTGGGGTCGGCCACGGCCTCCATCTCCTTGCTGCTGTGCGTGTCGTTGCTCTTGGAGGCCAGCTTGATCAGGCCCACCAGCACGGCGCCGGCCACATCACCGGCCGTGGTGGCCTTCTCGCGCACATCGGCAAAGGCCGACGGTTCCAGTGCCAGGGTCTGGTTCATCGTCAACGTGGCGCGCTGCGGGCCCGTCTGCACACCCACGACCACGCCTTCGATCGCCGGCCCCACCTTGCCCGAGGTGGAGGCCGTGTTCGACATGCGCCCCCAGAAGCCCTTGTTGTGGTTGGTCAGTTCGACGAAGTTGACCCGCACCCGCACCTCCAGCAGGCTGGCCTCCAGCGTCGTGGCCAGCTCGTGCATCGACACGGTATCGGCCACGGCGGCATAGCCCTCGCCGATGCTGCTCAGCGCGCCCATCAGCGTCTTGGGGCCCTTGGCCTGGGGTGTCATGCGCGCCACGCCGAACAGGCCCAGGCCAGCTGCACCGAGCAGCATGCGGTCGTCGCTGATCGACGGCAGCTTGCCGCCACCCTCGGCCATCTTTCGATACTGCGGCGCTGCGCGCAGCTGCTCGGTGGGCACCACCTCCACCCCACTGGCAGCCAGCCGTTGCACAAAGTCGGCATGCAGTCGGTCGGTGATCGCCTGGAACTCGGGCTGGCCGACGCCCAGCAGGCGGTAGTACAGCGACGAGTTGGCCCGCCCCGCAGCGCCGAAGCCCGAGGTCTGGGCATGCACGGCATCGGCAGTGACGAACTCCACCACAAACACCGTCACGGCCGCCCGCCGCAGCCCCTTCAAGGCCTTGGCATCCGGAATCTCGAAGGCCTTGGCCGCCACCTCCGCGGGCTTGAAGTCGGCATCCACCGGCACGACGACCGGGGCATCCTTGGCAAAGGCGGCGGCATGCGCCAGGGTCAGCGCCCCCAGCAACAGGGCGGCGCGGCGGGTCAGGCAGGGGCGGGGCATGGTGGGTTGGGCTTCGGTAAGGGCCAAGGCAACAGCGCCTTCCCACACCAGCGCAGCGCGGCACGCTGAAACGGATCAAGACCCCCTCGGGCCAGGTGGGCGCAGCGCCAGGCGCATCCCGGTCTTGCCAGGCGCATCTGGTTGCGCACGCAACTAAGTAAATGCCCGAATCGCCACCGGCAGCCAAGACAGGCAGACTGGTTGCGTACGCAACCAACATCGCCCCAAGGCCCTCCGCATGCATCGCCCCACCGACGTGCCGCGCCACTCGATCTACTACCGCTACCAGGTGCACCAGCCCTGGCTACCGCAGGGCGCGGCGGTCCAGCCGCGGGCCCAGGTGGTGATCGTCGGCTCGGGGCCGGCGGGTCTGGTGGCGGCGCTGGAGCTGGCGCGCCACGGCGTGCCCTCCATCGTGCTGGAGAGCGAGTTGCAGGTCTCGCTGGGCAGCCGGGCGATCGTGTTCACGCGCCGATCGATGGAAATCCTGCAGCAGGTGGGGGTGGCCGACCGCATGACGGCGGCCGGCCTGCCCTGGCGCTTCGGCAACTCGTTCTACCGCGGCCAGCGCGTGTTCCGCATGGAGGCGCCGCACGATCCCGACGACCGCTTCTTCCCGATGCTGAACGTGCAGCAGCAGTACCTGGAGGAATACCTGGTCGACGCCTGCGCGGCGCAACCGCTGATCGAGCTGCGATGGGGCAACCGGCTGGTGGGCATCACCCAGCAGGCCAGCCATGCCGAGCTGCGCATCGACACGCCCGGCGGCGAGTACACCCTGCCCACCGACTGGGTGGTGGCCGCCGACGGCGGGCGCTCGCCGTTGCGCACGATGCTCGACCTGAAGCTCGAGGGCGCGTCCTACGAGGGCTTCTTCGTCATCGCCGACATCCGTGTCGACCTGCCGCTGCCCACCGAGCGGCTGGCCTTCTTCGACCCCGACTGGAACCCCGGCAACACCGTGCTGATGCACCGCGAGCCGCACGGCATCTGGCGCGTGGACTACCAGTTGCCGGCGGGCGAGACGCCCGAGCAGGCGCTGCAGCCCGAATCGCTGAAGGCCCGCATCGACGCCTCGCTGGCCATGGTGGGCCACGCCGGCGCACCGTGGGAGATGGACTGGGCCTCGGTGTACTCGGCACGCACACTGACCCTGCCCGACTACCGCAGCGGCCGCGTGCTTTTCACCGGCGACGCGGCCCACCTGCTGCCGATCTTCGGCGTGCGCGGCGCCAACACCGCATTCCAGGATTCGCAGTCGCTGGGCTGGCACCTGGCCCATGTGGTCAAGGGCCTGGCCGGCGAGCGGCTGCTGGCCAACTACAGCGCCGAGCGCGTGGGCGCGGCACGCGAGATCATCGACGAGGCCGGCAAGAGCACGCGCTTCATGACGCCGCCCACCCGCGGCTTCCAGTTGCTGCGCGACGCCGTGCTGTCGCTGTCGCTGCAGCACGCGTTCGTGCGCCCGCTCTACCACTGGCGCACCTCGCGGCCGCACGAGTACACGCACTCGCAGCTCAACGCCACCGGTGACGACGACGCGCTGTTCACTGCCGGCCCGGCCCGCGGCGCACCACCGCGCAATGTCCGCCTGGGCCCGAACGACTACCTGCTCGACCACCTGGGCGGCGGCTTCGACCTGCTGTACTTCAGCACCGCCGACGCGCTGCCCCCGGCGCTGCAAGCCGAGATCGACACCGTGAAGGCCAGCGGCGTGGCCGTGCGCGTCACCGCCATCGGTGCCGCGGCCGTGGCCGGCGCCGACACCTGCCTAACCGACCCCGACGGCCACCTGCGCGCCCGCTATGGCGTGGGCAGCACCGGGGCGGCCTACCTGCTGCGGCCAGACCAGCATGTGTGCGGCCGCTGGCTCACACTCGACGCCACACGGCTGCGCGCCGCTTTCGCCACCGCCTTGCCCCGCTGAACCAGAACCCGCCATGACCTCCGCGACCACCCCTCTGGACATCGGCGGCCTCGAGGCCGTCTACGACCGCCTGGCCCAGGCCATCGACACCGCCGGCGACGCCAAGGCACCCCTGTTCCTCGTCAAGCTGGCACTGCTGAACGCCCAGGCGCTGGGCGATGCCACGCTGTTCAACGCCCACATCGAGGCCGCGCTGCAGGACCTGTAGCGCGCACCGCGACGCGCCCCCCGCGGGTCGGCGGCAGCATGACGCTGCGCCGAGGCCAAAACGCCTCCGGACCAGCCCACGCGCCGCCTGCTCGATCCCCAGCTTCTGTGGACAAGTCTGTGGCCTGCCTTGGCACGGCCGCCGCAAGTCCTTGTCAGGCGGGGCCTTTGCTTGCGATGCCGCATAAACGGGCACTGGCCGGCCCAGGGGCGTGAGCAGCTGTCGGATTGTTTGACACCCTGAACGATGGCGAGCTTCAACCGCGGACGCGCGGCCAGACAACGGCCACCGTGCAGTGACCATGTATCCGCTACTATACACATTATGTCAATATATGAGTGAAGCGAGCTTGGCCTGCATGTCGCTATGGCCGCTCTGAAACAGACCGAATGTTCTTCCCGAGTCGATCCCCACGCCGCCGCGCTGTACGGCAGCGGCTGGCCCACCGGCCTTCGGGCCCTGTCGCTGACAGCGTTGCCGCGAGCGCGCTGGCGAAATCACGCAGGCTGGACGCGCACCGTTGCGGTGTGCGCGCCCGGGGCGGCAGCCAGACTTGGCAGGGACGGACAGCCTGGGCATCACGCGCCGGATCGCGGCCACCAGCTTCGGCTTCGTCGCGCTGCCGGCGCTGGTGCCGGGTACCGAGCTGATCGCCACCGCCCACCGTCGGCTGGCGCGGCGGCTGGCGGCCGCCTGCGCGGTCGAGCTGCGGCCGCTGCCGCTCGACATCCCGCCGATGACGCAGAACCTGCAGTGGCACGGCTACCGCACCCAGGATCCCGGTCTGGTCTGGCTGCGAGCGCTGCTGCACCGGGCCGCGCGGCGGATGGACGCCGGGAGCGTCTGACGTTGCGCGGCCGGCCGGCCGCGGCAGTCCTGCCAACGATGACTGCAGCACTGCAACTTATGACTGCTATCTGATAGAAGACTAGGGTAAACACCTAGTCAACGCCTCCACACGCCCTTACGGCCGGTGTTTTCCCTTAAACGACAGTCACTTGCGTGGGACGGCCCGACTTCATGGCACGCTGCGGCCGACGCCGGGACACCACATTTTTCGCTCGCACAGTGCGCATGGCGCAGACAGTTTCCGCACTGCGAGAGACAATTTCAGGCAGGAACACCCGCTTCCCCCCGATCGCTTACCGGCGCTGGCCTGGCGACCCCCTGCCAGCCGCCCCTCCTGGAGAGAGTTGAATGAGCACCAAGCAGCCGACCATCGTCTACACGCTGACCGACGAGGCGCCGTTCCTGGCGACCGCCTCCTTCCTGCCGATCATCCGCAGCTTCGCGGCGCCGGCCGGCATCGAGGTCACCACCGCCGACATCTCGGTGGCCGGCCGCATCCTGGCCACCTTCCCCGAGTACCTGACCGAGGAACAGCGCGTTCCCGACTACCTGACCGATCTCGGCAAGCTGACGCTGCGCCCCGAGGCCAACATCATCAAGCTGCCCAACATCAGCGCCTCGATCGCCCAGCTGAAGGCCGCGATCAAGGAACTGCAGGCCAAGGGCTACGCGATCCCCGACTACCCGGAGAACCCGGCCACCGACGAGGAGAAGGCGATCAAGGCGCGCTACTCGAAGTGCACCGGCTCGGCCGTGAACCCGGTGCTGCGCGAGGGCAACTCGGACCGCCGCGCGCCCAAGGCCGTCAAGGAATACGCCCGCAAGCACCCGCACAGCATGGGCGAGTGGAGCCAGGCGTCGCGCACGCACGTCTCGCACATGCACCACGGCGACTTCTACCATGGCGAGAAGTCGATGACGCTGGACAAGGCGCGCAACGTCCGCATGGAGCTGATCACCACCTCCGGCAAGACCATCGTCCTGAAGGAGAAGGTGTCGCTGCTGGACCGCGAGGTCATCGACTCGATGTTCATGAGCAAGAAGGCTCTGGTCGAGTTCTACGAGAAGGAGATCGAGGACGCGCGCAAGACGGGCGTGATGTTCTCGCTGCACGTCAAGGCGACGATGATGAAGGTCTCGCACCCCATCGTCTTCGGCCACTGCGTCAAGATCTTCTACAAGGACGCCTTCGCCAAGCACGCGCAGACCTTCAAGGACCTGGGCGTCAACGTCAACAACGGCATGGTCGATCTGTACACCAAGATCGAGAAGCTGCCGGCCTCGCAGCGCGACGAGATCAAGCGCGACCTGCACGCCTGCCACGAGCACCGCCCGGAACTGGCGATGGTGGACTCGGCCAAGGGCATCACCAACTTCCACTCGCCCAACGACGTGATCGTCGACGCCTCGATGCCGGCGATGATCCGCGCCGGCGGCAAGATGTACGGCGCCGACGGCCGCCTGAAGGACGCCAAGGCCGTGATGCCGGAATCGACCTTTGCCCGCATTTACCAGGAGATGATCAACTTCTGCAAGTGGCATGGCAACTTCGACCCGAAGACCATGGGCACGGTGCCGAACGTCGGTCTGATGGCGCAGCAGGCCGAGGAATACGGCTCGCACGACAAGACCTTCGAGATCGCTGAGGCCGGCATCGCCAACATCACCGACATCGAGACCGGTGAGGTGCTGCTGAGCCAGAACGTCGAGGAAGGCGACATCTGGCGCATGTGCCAGGTCAAGGACGCCGCGATCCGCGACTGGGTCAAGCTGGCCGTCAACCGCGCGCGCAACTCCGGCATGCCGGTCGTCTTCTGGCTGGACAGCTACCGCCCGCACGAGGCGCAGCTGATCCGCAAGGTCAAGATGTACCTGCACGAGCATGACACCAATGGCCTGGACATCCAGATCATGAGCCAGGTGCGCGCGATGCGTTACACGCTGGAGCGCGTGGTCCGCGGCCTGGACACCATCAGCGCCACCGGCAACATCCTGCGCGACTACCTGACCGACCTGTTCCCGATCATGGAGCTGGGCACCTCGGCCAAGATGCTGTCGATCGTGCCGCTGATGGCCGGTGGCGGCATGTACGAGACGGGCGCCGGCGGCTCGGCCCCGAAGCACGTGCAGCAGCTGGTCGAGGAGAACCACCTGCGCTGGGACAGCCTGGGTGAGTTCCTGGCCCTGGCCGTCAGCCTGGAAGACCTCGGCCTGAAGAACGCCAACGCCCGCGCCAAGCTGCTGGCCAAGACGCTGGACGCCGCCACCGGCAAGCTGCTGGACAACGCCAAGGGCCCGAGCCCGAAGACCGGCCAGCTGGACAACCGCGGCAGCCAGTTCTACCTGTCGATGTACTGGGCCCAGGAACTGGCCGCGCAGAGCGAGGACGCCGAGCTGGCCGCCAAGTTCGCGCCGCTGGCCAAGACCCTGACCGAGAACGAGGCCAAGATCGTCGAGGAACTCAACAGCGTGCAGGGCGCGGCCGTGGACATCGGCGGCTACTACAAGCCCGACATGGCCAAGACCTCGGCCGTGATGCGCCCGAGCGCGACGTTCAACGCCGCACTCGACGCGATCGGCGCCTGATCGCGCACCCGTCGTCCGCCCCGGCGGGACGGACGATCCCCGGCGCGCCCACGAGGCGCGCCGGCCGGAGGATGCTGCGCCGGCAACCAGGGCGCGACGGTCTCGGACCTGACGCGCATGCGGGAGCTTGAGGCTGAGAACGCCCGGCTGAAGCGCATGTACGCGGCCCTGGCGTTGGAGAACGTGGCCATCAAGGACGTACTTGCAAAGCAACTCTGACGCCGTCCGTGAAGCGGCAGGTGGTGGAGGTCATGGTGACCCAGCACCAACTGTCGATCAGTCGAGCCTGCAGCGCCACAGGCTTGCCGCGGGCGGCGTATTGCAAGGTGCTGGCATTGCCGCAGGACAAGGATGCCGAGGTGATCGACGAGGCCAACCGAGCGACGCTGGCCATCGAGGTGGCGCAGTCGACGCCAGCCTCGCCACCCTGCTGCAGGGTGAGGGTCTGATGCTGGAGTCTCCGCACGGCGCGATGGCCTTCCACCACACAGGCGACGTGCACACATTCGAGGGCGAGACCGCGGTGGTTGCACGCCTGGGACGCGGGCCGGCCTGCCTGTGGAACCTGATGTTCGATCGCCAGAGATTTGATGGCCACTTGTACAGCCGCCTGGGCATGGGCTGCCGCTTGTCCGCAGCACCGCTGGCGGCCGTGCTGGTGCTGGACGGCCGCATGGTGGCCGTGGCCGACAGCGCGCAATAGGCTCGGCTTTCACCACAGCAATGCCTGGTGCTCATCGATCTGATGGAGCCGCTGACCCTGGTGGCGGAAGACGGGCCAGCGCACTGGGCGATGGCTTGGGTTACGAAGCGCGGCTGATGCCACTTTCATGGCGCTACACCAACGCGCCGCCTCGATGCTTTGGTCAGCGACGAGCCCGCCCGTGGACCTCGGCGACAGCACCGCGAGACATGCCGGCCACAGCCGGCACGAGCGTCAACGGGATCCTTCACTCGCCGAAGTCCTGCCCCGCCGTGCCGGCAGCCCCGCCGCCAGCCCGCGCTGCAGCCCCTCGGCCAGGCGGGCCACGCAGTCTTCGGCCAGGGCGCCCAGCGCACGCCCGCGCAAGGACAACAGCTGCAGCCGGCGCATCGGCATGTCGGTGGCGGCCAGCGGCACGGCCACCAGCTGGCCATCGGCCGTGAGCGGTGCCGCGGTGGCCTGGCTGGCGATCAGCAGCTCACGCTGGCCCAGCAGCGGCAGCATCGGTGCCAGGGCATTGGACGACACCACCACCTCGGCCTGCACGCCGCGCGCCGCGCAGGCGGTCTCGAACATCGCGCGCGCCGTGGTGCCAGCCGCCCCCAGCAGCACCGGCCAGCCTGCCGCCTCGGCCACGCGCAGGGTCTTGCGGCCAGCCAGCGGATGGCCGGCGCGCATCAGGGCAACGGCGGGCACGGGCCGGTCCAGCCAGGTGTGGGCGTCCTTCATGCGGCGGGTGGCATAGAGCAGGCCCAGGTCGGCCTCGCGCCGCTGCAGGCGCGGCAGCACCTCATCCGGTGGGCACACATGGATCTCCAGCCGGGCCTGCGGCTGCCGCGCGCGGAACTCGGCCAGCGCCTGTGGCAGCAACCCTGCGGCAAAGCCCTCGGTGCAAGCGATGCGCACGCTGCGCTCGGCCTCATCGTGCAGGCCGCGCACGGCGCCCAGGGTGTGGGCGGCGTCCGTGCACAGCACGCGCAGGTGCGCGGCCAGGCGGTCCCCGGCCTCGGTGAGGCGCATGCCGCGCTGCGCGCGCTGGAACAGGCGCACGCCCAGGCTGTCTTCCAGCGCGGTGATCTGCCGGCTCACGGCCGACCCGGCCACGTGCAGGCGTTGCGCCGCCCGGCTCACCGAGCCGGCATCGGCCACGGCCGCGAAGTAGCGCATGGGCATGCTGAGCAGCAGGGCATCGGGATCGGCGCGCATGGACAGTGCAGGGTTGGATGAGGCCGGCAGGCAGTGGCTTGTCATGCTGCCGTGGTATGCGTTTGACGCAAAGTATCGTTCACTCATCAGCGATGGCGCGCAAACCAGACCGCGGGCACCATGTGCGCATGAGCCGAACCCAATTGCTGGACGATGCTGCCGCCACCATCGACGACGGCCGCTTCCAGGCCCTGCTGGCGCGCCGCGTGGCCTGCCGCACCGAAAGCGACCGTCCTGATGCCGATCCGGCCCAGCTGGCCGCCTACCTGCAGCATGAACTGATGCCGGGCCTGCAGGCGATGGGCTTCAGCGGCCGCCTGATCGACAACCCGTCGGGCCAGGGCGGGCCGATGCTGATCGCCCGCCGCGAGGAAGACCCCGCCCTGCCCACCGTGCTGAGCTACGGCCATGGCGACGTGGTGTCGGGCCAGGACGCGCGCTGGGGCGCCGGCCGCTCGCCCTGGCAGCTCAGCTGTGAGGGCCCGCGCTGGTACGGCCGCGGCACGGCCGACAACAAGGGGCAGCACACCATCAGCCTGCTGGCGCTTGCGGCGGCGCTGGCCGCGCGCGGCGGCCGCCTGGGCTACAACGTCACCCTGCTGATCGAAACCGGCGAGGAAGCCGGCTCACCCGGCCTGCGCGCCCTGTGCGAACGCGAGCGCGACGGACTGCTGCGTGCCGATCTGCTGATCGCGTGCGATGGCCCGCGCGTGCAGGCCGAACGGCCCACGCTGTTCCTGGGCTCACGCGGCGCGGTGAACCTGCGGCTGCGCGCCAGCCGGCGCGGCCAGGCCTACCACTCGGGCAACTGGGGCGGCGTGCTGGCCAATCCGGCGCAGCGCCTGGCGGCGGCGCTGGCCACGCTGGTGGACGCACACGGCCGCATCCAGGTGCCCGGCCTGCGCCCGCCCGCACCCAGCGCACAGATCCGCGCCGCGCTGGCCGAGGTGCCCGTGGGCGGCGACCCCGATGACCCCACGCTGGACGCCGATTGGGGCGAGCCCGGGCTCAGCCCCGCCGAGCGGCTGTACGCGTGGAACACGCTGGAGGTGCTGGCGCTGGGCGCCGGGCAGCCGCAGCGGCCGGTCAACGCCATTCCTGCCGACGCCGTGGCACAGCTGCAGCTGCGCTTCGTGGTGGGCACCGACTGGCTGCACGCCGAGGCGCATGTGCGCACGCACCTGCTGCAGGCCGGCTTCGACGACATCACCGTGGAACGCGGCATGTCCTGCGCCGCCACCCGGCTGGACCTGGGCCACGCCTGGGTGCGGTGGGCTGCGGGGTCCATCCAGGCCAGCTGCGGCCAGCCGCCCGTGCTGCTGCCCAACCTGGCCGGCAGCCTGCCCAACGACCTGTTCGCCGACGTGCTGGGTCTGCCGACGCTGTGGGTGCCGCACTCGTACCCGGCATGCGCCCAGCACGCGCCCGACGAGCACCTGCTGCTGCCCATCGCGCGCGAAGGCCTGCGCATCATGGCCGGCCTGTGGTGGGACCTGGGCGAGCCCGATGCGCCCTGGCCCGCCCCCCTGCTGCCCTGAGCCGCCGCGCACCGGCCGTCCCTTGTCCCCCACCCTCGCCCCGGAGCCTTCCCCCATGCGCCCTGACCGCCGCCGCCTGCTGGCCGGCCTGCTGCTGACACCGGCCTGTGCACTGGCCAACCCGCCCGCCCCGTCCGCCCCGTCCGCCCCGTCCGCCAAGGCGGCCGCCTGGCCCACGCGGCCTGTGCGCGTGGTGGTGCCCTTTGCACCGGGCGGCGGCACCGACATCGTGGCCCGCGCGCTGGCCACCGCGCTGGGCACCCAGCTCGGCCAGCCCGTGGCGGTGGAGAACAAGCCCGGCGGCGCCACCATCATCGGCGCCGACAGCGTGGCCAAGGCCGATGCCGACGCGCATGTGCTGCTGGTGTCGGGCTCCACCACCTTCACCGTCAACCCCGCGCTGCGCCAGCGACTGCCCTACGACCCCGCACGCGACCTGCTGCCCGTGGCCCGGCTGGCCCGCGCACCGCTGGTGCTGGTGGTGCGCGCCGACGCGCCGTGGAAGACGCTGCCCGAACTGCTGGCCGCCGCACGCGCCAAGCCCGGCGCACTGGCCCATGCCAGCTTCGGCCCCGGCTCGGCGCCGCAGCTGGCGGCGGCCCTGCTGGCGCTGCAGGCCGGTGCCCAGTTTCTCGACGTGCCGTACAAGGGCAGCGCCCCGGCGCTGACCGATCTGCTGGGCGGCCAGCTGCAGTTCCTGATCGACACCGCGGCTTCGGCCGCTCCGCAGGTGCGCGCCGGCACGCTGCGCGCGCTGGACGTGCTGGACACCCGCCCCAGCGCCGCCCTGCCCGACGTGCCCACGCTGGCCACGCTGAGGCTGCCCGGCGCCAGCTTCGACGCCTGGTACGGCCTGGCCGCACCGGGCCGCCTGCCCGCCGCGGCGCGCGAGTTGCTGGAACGCGCCACCCAGCGCGCCCTGTCCGATCCCGCCGTGCAGGCGGCGCTGCGCCAGCAGGCGATGGAGCCCGCCTTCGCCGGCAGTGCCGCGCTGCGGCCGCTGATCGACGAGGAAATCGCGCGCTACCGCATGGTGGCAGCCAGGGCGCGCCTGGTGGTGGAGTGACCGCCCGTCACTCCACCTTGAGGTTCAGCTCCCGCGCGATGCGGGCATTGGCCTCGATCTCACGCGCCAGCTGTGCGGCAAACGGCTCGCCGCAAACGCCTTGCGGCTCCAGGCCGGCGCTGGCCAGGCGCTCGTGCACGGCAGGCGAGCGCGCAAACTCCAGCGCTTCGCGGTTCAGCACGCGCACGGCGTCGGCCGACGTACCGGCCGGGGCCAGCAGGCCGTACCAGGTGTCGACCGTGAAGCCCTTGACGCCGGCTTCGTCGAAGGTGGGCACGTTGGGCAGCAAGGCCGAGCGCTGACGCGAGGCCACCGCCAGCGCGGTGAGCTTGCCCGACTTGAGGTGCGGCAGCACCGAGCCCAGGGTGGCGAAGGACAGATCCACCTGGCCGCCCAGCAGGTCGGTCACCAGCGGCGCCGCGCCCTTGTAGGGCACGTGCACCATGGCCACGCCGGTGAGCTTGCGGAACTGCTCGGTGGCCAGGTGCGGCGAGCTGCCCTGCCCCGGCGTGGCAAAGGTCAGGCTGCCCGGCTTGGCCTTGGCGCGCTCCAGGAACTGGGCCACGGTCTTGACCGGCAGCGAGGGCCCCACCACCAGCACCGTGGCGCTGCTGGCCAGTGTGCAGATGGGCGTGAACGACTTGGCCGCGTCGAACTTGATGCGGCCGCCGTACAGCGCCGGGATCATGGTGTGGTTGGTGGCGGCGGCCAGCAGGGTCAGGCCATCGGGCTTGGCCGCGGCCACAGCCTCGGTGGCCAGCACCGCATTGGCGCCGGGCTTGTTCTCCACGATCACGGTCTGCGCCGTGGCCTTGCCCAGTTGGTCGGCAAAGGCGCGTGCCACCAGGTCGGACGGCCCGCCGGCGGCAAAGCCGACCATCAGCTTCACCGGCTGCTGCGGGTAGCCGCCAGGCTGGGCGCCGGCGGGCTGAAGGGCCATCGCCAGCGTGGCGGCACACGCGGCCAGTGCCACGATGCTTGGGTTGGCAGATAGGGTCATGCGGTGTGCGTCGGGTTGGGTGGCGGTGTCGTTCAGGTGGCCGGGCGGTGCAGCGGCAGGCCGGCATGTGCCAGCGTGGCGCGCATCACCGTGCCGGTGACCGACTCGGTGGCGTACAGCGTCTTGCGCTCAGGCCCGCCAAAAGCGATGTTGGTGAATGAGCTGCCGGCGCAGCTGCGCAGCACCAGGTCGGGCTCGGCACGGTGGTTCAGCACCCAGCACACGCCCAGGCCAGGGTTGGCCACGATCACGCGGCCGGCCGCGTCCACCGCCAGGCCGTCGGGTCCGCTGGGGCCGTAGCTGGTGAAGAAGGCACTCACCTTGGACACGCTGCCATCGTCCAGCAGCGGCACACGCCACACCTGGTTGCCACGCGTCACGCCGAGGTACAGCACGCGCTCGTCGGGCGACAGTGCCACGCCGTTGGGGCTGGGCACGTTGCCCAGCAGCAGATCCAGCTGGCCGCTGGGCCGCAAGCGGTAGAGCCGTCCGGTGGGATCGTGCAGGCCGGTCTGGCCCTGGTCGGTGAAGTACAGGTTGCCGCGGCTGTCGAAGATCAGGTCGTTGACGCCCTTGAAGCGTTCGCTGTTGCGGCGTGTCAGGTAGGGCCGCACGGTGCCGCTCTGCACATCCACCGCCATCAGGCCGTGGCGGTAGTCGGTGACCAGCAGCTCGCGCTCGTTGAGGAACTTGGCGCCGTTGGGCTCGCCGCCCCATTCGGCCACCTGCTCCCAATCGCCCTTCGCATCGATGCGGAAGATGCGGCCGAACGGGATGTCGGTGACGTAGAGGTTGCCGGCGGCATCAAACACCGGCCCTTCCAGGAAGGAATCGGTGGGCGCGCCGCCGCGGTTGGCATCGGCCCAGTCCGAGCGCTGGCCGGTTCGGCGAAAGCGCTCGGGCAGGCGGGTGAAGACTTCGCAGTCGCGTACTTGGGGCGATTGAAGCAGGAACATGGCGCGTCCTGCCTCACTCTTTCTTGATGCCGGCGGCCTTGACCGTGGCGCCCCAGCGTGCCTCTTCCTTGGCCAGGAACTGCTTGAAGTCCTCCGACGGCGACGCGACAACCCGCGCGCCCAGCGCATAGATGCGCGCCTTGACCGAGGTGGATTCCAGCACCTCGCGCAGCGCGGTGTTCAGGCGCTGCACGGTCTCGCGCGGCGTGGCGGCTGGCGCGAAGATGCCGTTCCACTCGTACACCTCGTAGCCCTTGACGCCGGTCTCGGCCACGGTGGGCACGTCGGCGTAGTTGGGGTTGCGCGCGGCCGAGGTGATGGCCAGCGGCCGCACCAGGCCGCTCTTGGCATGGCCGGCCAGCGCCGACACGTTGCCGAAGCCGAAATCCACCTCACCGGCCATGATGGCCTGCAGCGCCGGGCCGCCGCTCTTGTAGGGCACGTGCGTGGCCTTCATGCCCACGGCCTGCAGCAGCAGCTCGGCGCCCATGTACTGCACCGTGCCCTGGCCGCCCGAGCTGAAGTTCAGCCGACCCGGCGCCTGCTTGCCGGCCTTGATCAGATCGGGCAGCGTCTTGTACGGCGAGGCCTTGCCCACGGCCAGGAACATCGGTGCCACGGCCACCTGGGTGACGGGCTGCAGGTCCTTGGGGTCGTAGGGCAGCTTCTGCAGGTGCGGGTTGATCGAATACGGCGTGGCCGTGTACAGCAATGTGTAGCCGTCGCCCGCGGCGCGGGCGGCCTCGGCCTCGCCCAGCGTGCCGCTGGCACCGGCCTTGTTCACCACCATCACCGTGGTGCCCAGCTTGGGGCCCAGGTTCTCGGCCACCAGGCGGGCCAGCGCGTCGGCCGTGCCGCCCGGCGCGTAGGGCACGATGAGCTGGATGGGCTTGTCGGTGGGCCAGGCAGCGTGGGCGGTGCCGGTGATGGCCAGGGCGAGCGCCATGGCGGCGGCGCGGTACAGGGAGCGGCGGTTCATCAGCAGGTCTCCAGTGCGGTGTCGTTGTGCGTTTTCAAGCGGTGGCCACGCCGTGTCACACGGTGGCAATCGGCGTGGCCGGCGAGCCCACCGCGCCGGGCAGGCGCAGCGGCGGCGCGGTGAGCAGGAAGCGGCTGCGGCCATGCGCACGCAGCCAGGCGGCCAGCGCGGTCAGGTACCACAGCTCGCCCAGGTGGATGCCGTTCTTGAACAGGCAGTGCTCATGCAGCGGCAGGCGCGGCTGGCGCAGCGATCCACCGGTGGCGCGGGGCTGGGTGAGCTTGGGCACCACCAGTTCCACCGCCGGGTTGTCGGCGATCAGGCAGGCCAGGCGGCTGTCGACGATCCAGTTCAGCAGCTTGGCGTCCCAGCCGTCCAGGCCCGATCCGGTGGCGTGCAGATGCGCCACGTCGGGCTGGCGGTTCATGGCCAGCAGGGTGTCGGCAAAGCCAGTGTGGATGCACACCATGTCGCCCTCCTCCACCGTGATGCCGTCGGCGTCCAGGATGCGCATCAGCGTGTCGTAGCCCACGGCCTGGCGTGTGCGGCCGAGGTGGTGGGCCAGATCGATCAGCACACCGCGGCCTTGTGCGCCGTGCTCGGCCAGGCGTTCGATGCCCAGCGCGCCCGCCTCGGGGTTGCGGTAGCGCGCATGCGGCTCGCCGCGGGCCTCGGCGGTGGGGTCTTCCACGCCGGGGCGGATCTCCTCACCCGCGCGGAAGCCGTTGTAGAACACGGCCTCGGCCACGCCGTCGCCATCGGCATCGAAGCGGCTGCCCACATGGGCCAGGCTGTCCCACTGGGTGGAGTACTGCAGGCCCAACAGCACGACGTCGTCGTTGACCACGTCGCTCAGGTCGGCATCTTCCACCTGGTACGACCAGCAGAACCCTTGCTGACCGGCGCTCTTGCCGTCGCGGATCACGGCATAGCGCTGCGGCGGGATTCGGCGCGGGTTCATGGCGCGGCCACCCGGCACATCCAGCGGCAGGCTCAGCACGAAGCTGAGCCCCTCACGCACCTCGGCCACGCCCTGCAGCACCTTGGCCGGCGTGACCAGGTTCATGCGGCCGCGCTGGTCGTCGGGGCCGAACTCGCCCCAGCGGCTGCCCTCGGGCGCGTGCTTCCAGCGCTGGGCCATGGTCGCGGCTCCGGGCTCAGCCGTTCAGCACGGCCAGCGCATTGCGCGCCGCACCCACGCCCATCTTCACGTAGGCGTCGGCGGTCACGCCGCCGATGTGCGGGCTGAGCGTGATGCGCGGCTCGCCATGGAACGGGTGCGGTGCGCTCATCGGCTCCACCGCAAAGCTGTCCAGCCCGGCGCTGGCCACCTGGCCGCTCTGAATGGCTGCCAGCAGCGCAGCCTCGTCGATCAGGCCACCCCGCGCGGTGTTGACGATGATCACGCCCTTCTTGCAGGCGGCCAGCGTCTGCGCACTGAGCAGGCCGCGGTTGTCGGCGGTCAGCGGGCAGTGCAGGCTGATGGCATCGCTGTCGCGCCAGATCGTGGCCAGGTCCACCGGCTGCACGTAGGCTGGCAAGTCTTTGGCGTACGGGTCGAAGCCCAGCACGCGCATGCCCATGGCATCGGCCATGCGGGCAAAGCGCAGGCCGATGGCGCCCAGGCCCACCAGGCCCACGGTGCGGCCTTCCAGTTCCACGCTCTTGTGCGTGGCCTTGTCCCAGTGGCCGGCATGCATGCGCTGGTTCAGTGCCACCACCGACTTGGCGCAGGCCAGAAGCAGGGCCAGGGCATGTTCGGCCACCGCGGCGGCATTGGCGCCGGCCGCAGCCACCACCTGGATGCCGCGGGCGGCGGCGGCGGTCTTGTCGATGGTGTCGGTGCCACTGCCGTGCTTGGAGATCACCTTCAGCGCGGGCGCGGCGTCCATCACGGCGGCGTTCACGGCGCCGTAGCGCACGATGATGGCCACCGGGTTGTGGCGCTGGCACAGCGCCACCAGATCGGCCTCCGTGGGCTTGGCGCCGGCATAGACCACGTCGTAGCGGCCCAGCAGCGCCAGTGCGTCGGCGGCCAGGTCGGCGCCGGTCACCAGAAAGACGGGCTTGCTCACAGCGACTCTCCGTCCTTCAGCACGCCGGCGGCGCGCAGCGCGCCGTCCAGCCATCCCGGGCGCAGCTGCTTGCCGCTGCGGATGTCGGCAATGCGCTTGGTCTCGGCGGCCACCTTCTCCACGGCCAGCGGCAGCAGGCTGGCGGCCTTGCTGCGCTCGACCACGGTGATGCCGTCGGCATCGCCGACGATCAGGTCGCCGGGGTTCACGGTCACGCCGCCGATCGAGATCGGGTGGTTCACGCGGCCGGCCACCGACTTGGTGGGGCCGTTGGGGTTCAGGCCGGCGGCGTACATCGGGAAGCCCAGCGCGCAGATGGCCTCGCTGTCGCGCACCGCGCCGTCGATCACCACGCCGGCAATGCCCAGGGCCTTGGCCTGCTGGCTCATGATCTCGCCCATCAGCGCGCTGCTGAGGTCGCCCTTGCCGTCCACCACGATCACGTCGCCGGGCTGGGCAATGGCCAGCGCCACATGGATCATCAGGTTGTCACCGGGGCGCACTTCCACGGTGATGGCGCTGCCCGCCACGCGCATGCTGGGTGCCAGCGGCGCGATGCGGCCGCTGAGCGCGCCGCGGCGGCCCGCCACGTCGGCGAGGATGGACGACGGGAACTGGCCCGCCTGCTCGACCACGGCGGGGTCCACGCGCTCGATGGTCTTGATCACGTCGGGCAGCCATGCAGCGGCTTGACTCATGCGAATCTCCTTGAAAAGACGGTGGTGATGGTTCGCGGTCCAATCCAGCGGCCGCCGCGGATCCGGCTCTGCCGGTCCGCCAGCGGCGCCCCCCTCCCAGGGGGGAGCGCCGGAGGCGCTTCGGGGGGTCAATCCACTTTCGCGCCCGACTCTTTGACGACCTTGCCCCAGCGCGGGATGTCGTCCTTGATCAGCGCGGCAAACTGCTCGGGGGTTCCACCCACGGCGTCCGCGCCCTCGTCACCCAGGCGCTTGGCCAGTTCGGGCTGCTTGAGGGCCTTGTTGAACTCGGCGTTGAGCTTGGCGATCACGTCCTTGGGCGTGCCGGACGGGGCCAGCAGGCCGAACCAGGTGACAGCGTCGAAGCCCTTGTAGCCCGACTCGTTGAGGGTGGGCACGTTGGGCAGGTCGTCCACACGCTTGGCCGAGGTCACGGCCAGCGCGCGCAGCTTGCCGTTGCGGATGTGCTGCAGCAGCGTGGGCACAGACGACATGTACAGCTCGACGTTGCCGCTGATCACGTCCGTCAGCGCCTGGTTGGCACCCTTGTACGGCACATGCTGCAGGCGCACGCCGGCGGCCTTCTGCCACAGCTCGGTGGTGAGGTGCGCCACCGTGCCGTTGCCCGACGACGCAAAGTTCACCTGCCCCGGCTTGGTCTTGGCCGCGGCGGCCAGGTCGGCCACGCTCTTGAACGGCGAGTTGCTGCTGGCCGCCAGCACCAGGGCCGCATCGGCCAGGTGCACCACCGGCACCAGGTCCTTCTGCGGGTCGTACGGCAGCTTGCTGTACAGCGTGGTGTTGATCGCGATGTTGCTGGTCTGGCCGATCACGAGGGTGTAACCATCGGCGGGCGCCTTGGCCACGGCGTCCACGCCCAGGTTGCCGCCAGCGCCGGGCTTGTTGTCGATCACGAAAGTCCAGCCGGTGGCCTTGGCCACGCGCTGGCTGGTTTCGCGGGCGATGATGTCGGTGCCGCCGCCCGGGGGGAACGGCACCACCAGGCGGATGGCCTTGGCCGGCCAGGCCTGGGCCAGGGCCTGGCCTGGCGCGGCGGCGGTCAGTGAGGCCAGCGCGGCCAGGGCCAGCGTGGTGCGGCGGGTGGGGTGCATGCGGAACGTCTCCATCAGGTTCTGGCCGGCGCCATCGTGGGCGGGCACCGTGGAACGGAAGTATTGGCTTCCGATCGCATCGCGTCCATTCGATAATTTCTCGTCATTCATCCACGCCGCTTTTGCAATGGACCTGCGAGACCTGCGCTACTTCGAGACCATCGCCGAGTTGCAGCACCTGGGCCGCGCCGCCACGCGGCTGCACCGTTCGCAGCCTGCGCTGACCAGCAGCATCCGCCGGCTGGAGGCCGACTGCGGCGCGGCGCTGTTCGAGAAGGCGGGCCGCGGCATCCGGCTCACCGATGCCGGCCGCGTGCTGCTGAAGTGGGCGCAACGCATGCGCTTCGACGTGGAGGACGCCAAGCGCGAGCTGGCGGCCATCGGCACCGGGCTGACCGGCCATGTGCGCCTGGGCATCGTGCCCACGGCGGCGCAGTTCATCCTGCCGCCGGTGGCGCGCCAGCTGCTGCAGGAGGCGCCGGGCGTCACGCTGCACACGGCCGTGGGCCTGATCGACACGCTGCGCCCGCGCCTGCGTGCCGGCGAGCTGGACCTGGTGGTGGGCACGGCCGGGGCGGCCGAGCCGGGTCAGGTGTCCAAGGTGCTGGCGGAAGACATGATCGTGGTGGCCGCCAGCGAACACCACGCGGTGTTCCAGCAGCCTGCGGTCACGCTGCGCGACCTGGGCGCCCACGCCTGGGCGCTGCAGCCCCCCGGCGCGCCCACGCGCGACTGGCTGGACAACACCTTCGACCGCAAGCACCTGCCACGCCCGCGCGTGCAGGTGGAAACCACCAGCCTGCTGGCCCTGCCCGCGCTGATCGTGCAGACCGGCCTGCTCAGCTTCATCTCGCGCCACCACCTGGACGGCGAGCAGCGCATCCGCGGCCTGAAGGAGGTGCCGGTGCGCGGCGCCACCATGCGCCGCCGGCTGGTGGTCACCTGGCGCGAGAACGCGTTCCTGTCACCGGCGGCGCAGCGGCTGATCGAGCTGTTCGTGCGCGCTGCGTCGGACTGATGCTGATCAGTCCAGCTTGATGCCGGCGTCGCGAATCACCGTTCCCCAGCGCTGCGAGTCGGCGGCCTGGCGCTGCGCCAGCTGGGCCGGCGTGCCGTCCACCACGGTGATGCCCAGCTTCTCGAACTGGGCCACCACGTCCTTGTCCTTCAGGATGCGGCTGATCTCCTGGTGCAGGCGCTGCACCACCGGGGCCGGGGTCTTGGCGGGCAGGTAGACGGCCTGCCACTGCTCGACGACGAAGTCCTTGTAGCCTTGCTCCACCATGGTGGGCACGCTGGGCAAGCCGGGCAGGCGCGCGGCCGAGGTGACAGCCAGCGCCTTGAGCTTGCCCGATTGCACGTGCGGCAGCGCCGCGGCGATGGGCGCGAAGACGAAGCCGGCCTGG
Organism: Pseudaquabacterium inlustre; assembly: GCF_038066595.1. Classification (NCBI taxonomy): domain Bacteria; kingdom Pseudomonadati; phylum Pseudomonadota; class Betaproteobacteria; order Burkholderiales; family Sphaerotilaceae; genus Pseudaquabacterium; species Pseudaquabacterium inlustre. Next base: position 214,688 of record NZ_JBBUTH010000010.1, on the reverse strand, counting down.
CCGCCGATCACATCCTGCAGCGCCGGTGCGTCGCCCTTGTACGGCACATGCGTCAGGGTGGTGCGTGTCTGCAGGCGCAGCAGCTCGCCCTGCATCTGCAGGATGGTGCCGTTGCCGCCCGAGGCAAAGCTGATGGCGCCGGGCTTGTCGCGGGCGGCCGCCACCAGCTGCGCCACGTTGGCCCACGGCGCTGCGGGGTTCACCACCAGCAGGTGCGGCACGGTGCCGATCAGCGCCACCGGTTCATAGGCCTTGGCCGGGTCGTAGGGCAGCTTCATCAGGTGCGGCACGATGGCCTGCGGGCCGATCGAGGTGCCCAGCAGCGTGAGGCCATCGGGGGCGGCGCGCGCCACGAAGGCGCCCCCGATGGTGCCGGTGGCGCCGGCCTTGTTGTCCACGATGACCGTGGTCTTCAGCGCCTCGCCCAGGCGCTGGGCGATGGTGCGGCCCAGGATGTCGGTGGTTCCGCCCGGCGGGTAGGGCACCACGTAGCTGATGTTGCGCCCGGCCCAGGGCTCTTGCGCCGCAGCGGACAGCGGCAGGCCGGCGGCAGCCAGGGAGGCCAGCGACAGGATCAGGCGGAGGCGGGAGCGAGGGTTCATGGGCTTGTCTCGGTAGGAGGGAGCGGCCGGTCAGGCGAAGTCGTACAGCTGGGCCGGGTTGTCGACCAGGATGCGGCGGACGGTGGCGTCGTCGCCCGCCCAGGCGTGCAGCAGGGTCAGCAGGTCGGCGTCGTCGGGCGCCTGGTGCAGGCCGGCATGCGAGGTGGGGTGTGGCCAGTTGCTGCCCCACACCAGGCGTTGCGGGGCCGTGCGCACCAGGTCAGCGGCCATGGCAGCGGCGTCGCTTTCCCAATCGGTGCGGGTCACACCGGTCTGCAGGTAGGCGCCCGACAGCTTGACCCAGGTGCGCCCCTTCTCCAGCAGGCGCAGGATCTCGCGCTGGCCGGCGTGCCGGTGCATCGGGTAGGGCAGGCGGCCGAAGTGGTCCAGCACCACCGGCACCGGCAGCACCTGCAGGCGGCGGCCGACGGCGGGCCACAGATCGGCCGGCAGCAGCAGTTCCACATGCCAGCCCAGCGGCGCGATGCGTGCGGCCAGCGGCTCCAGGTCGTCCAGCGACAGACCGCCCAGCGTCTGGTTGAAGCGCACACCGCGGATGCCGTCCTGGTGCAGCTGGCGCAGCGTGGCGTCATCCACGCCGGCGTGCACCACGGCGATGCCCCGTGCCTGCGTGCCCGCCGCGTCCAAGGCGCGCACGGCGTCGACAGTGCAGCGGTTGTCGGTGCCGTAGGTGGAGGGCGTGACCACCACGCAGCGCTTGAGGCCCAGGCGGGCCTGCAGCTGGCGGTACGCAGGCACCAGGGCATCGCGTGGCGTGAGCCGCGCACCGGCCACGGCGGGATAGCGTCCGTCGTAGATGTGCATGTGGCTGTCGCAGGACAGCCAGGCCTGGCCAGGCTCGCGGGTGGCGCGCAATCCGTGTCTCCGTTCGGTGCCGGGCCGCTCACAGCGGCCTCTGTCGTCACGGAGTATCAGCAGCGCGATGCCGCCAGTCCAATCGATAATTCTTGGCGATTCATCGATGGCACTTCACCGGTCGGCCGGCCGGCGCCAGGCCGCCGAGCAGCGCGCCGTGCGCGCCGCAGCGGCAGCGCCGCCCTACCAGCGCACCAGGCCGCGGCCGCTGTCCATCACCATGCGCGTGGCCAGGTACAGGCGCGGCACCACGTTCGACACCAGCACGTACTCGTCGTCGTTGGAATGGGCGCCGAAGCCGCGCAGGCCGAAGCTCTCGAGTACGCCGCCCTTGGGACGCAGGCCGGCAAAAGCGGCATCGGTGCCACCGCCCGTGGCACGGTCGCGGATGGCCAGTGGCAGGCCGATCTCGGCGGCCACGCGGGTGGCGTGCTGCGCCAGCGCGCGCGACGCGGCATTGGCCACGAAGGCCGGGCGGCTGCGGTAGAAGCTGAGGTCGATCTTGGTGTCGGGGATCAGCTTGTCCTGGATCGACTGCTTCAGCGCGGCCTCCATCTGGTCCAGGTCTTCGTTGGTCAGCGAGCGCACGTCGGCGATGGCCGAGGCCTCGGCCGGGATGACGTTGCGCGAACCGCCGGCCTGGGCCACGGTCCAGTGGATCTGCAGGCCCTTGTCCGGATCGCCGAAGTTGCGGCTCTTCAGCACCTGGTGTGACAGCTCGTACAGCGCGTTGCGGCCCAGGTGCGGCGTGGCGCCGGCATGGCTGGCCTTGCCCGTGACCTTCATCTCCACGATGGCGATGCTGCTGGTGGCCAGGCGCACCATGTCGCTGTTGGGGCTGTTGGCGCTGCCACCGCCCTCGAAGGACAGCACCACGTCGTACTCGCTGCCCAGCTGGGTGATGGCCGCGCCCGAGCCGGGCGAGCCGATCTCCTCGTCGCCGTTGATCAGCACGCCCAGCTGGGCGTAATCATTGAAACCGGCGCGGGCCAGCAGGTCGACCACGTGCAGGATCAGGGCGACACCCTGCTTGTCGTCCGCGATGCCCAGGCCGTAGGCCCGGTCGCCATCGATGCGGAACGGCTGTTTGGCGCCCATGCCCTTCTGGTAGACCGTGTCCATGTGCGCGATCAGAAGCACCTTCTTCTGGCCGGTGCCCGCACGCGTGGCGTAGACCATCGAGCCCAGGGTGGCGCCCTTGAGCTGCGGGTGGAACTCGGGCGCCTTGGCCGGCAGCAGTTGCACCTGCATGCCGGCGCTGCGCAGCCGGCCGGCCGTGTGGTCGGCCAGGCGGGCCAGGCCCTCGAGGTCGCGGCTGCCCGATTCGATGCCCACCAGCGTCTTCAGCGTCTCCAGGTACGCGGGCAGTTCGGCCTGTGCGCGCGCGCGCAGCGCCTCGTCGGCAGGCGGCGCCGCCGCGGGCCGGGTGGCGGCCGGCACCGCCGGCGACGCAGCGGCCACGGGGGTCGCCGCCGTGGGGTTGCCGGTACCACCGGTGCCGCCGGGCACCGTGGGCGTGGCGCAGGCGCCCAGCATCAGGGCGCACAGGGCCGCCACACACGGCGTGAGCGGCGAGCGCAAGGGAATGGCAGATCGGGGATTCATGGGTTCATCGTGCAGGGGTGGATGCCGGCGACTCTACGTGCAATGCGGCAGCGGCTGGGCCCGCCACGCGGGCCTGGGTTCGCGGATGGCGGCGGCGCTCAGCGCTCCACCGTCTTGTTCCAGCGCGCGTTCCACGTTGGGCGGTTGGCATTGATGCTGTCCCAGTCGACCGTGACGGCGTTCTTCATCCACTGGTTGATGGCGGCCACCTGGGCCACGCCGTCGCCCACCACCGGCGCCTTGGGGTTGGTGGGGATCTGCGCGCCGAACTGCAGCACGTTGGCCTGGGCCTGCGGGCTGAGCAGGAACTCGGTGAGCTTTTGCGCCAGCTCGGGTTCGCTGTTGTTGGCGATCAGGCACTGGCCCACCACCAGCACCACCGAGCCTTCCTTGGGCTGCGCGTATTCCACCGGAATGCCCTTGGCCTTGAGCGCCGCCACGCCGGTGGGCGTGAGCGGGAACAGCGCGGCCTCGCCGGTCTGCACCATCTCGCTGATCTTGGCCGAGCTGGGGATGTACTCCAGCACGTTGGGGCCGATCTTGCTGGCCCAGGCCTTGAAGCCAGGCTCGACGTTCTGGTCGTTGCCACCCTGGATGCGGTTGAACATCAGGAAGCCGTGCAGCCCGAAGGTGGACGACGACAGGCTCTGGAACACCACCTTGCCCTTGAGCTTGGGGTCGGCCAGGTCCATCCACGAGGTGGGCGGCGCCCACTTCTTCTCGTCGTACATCTTCTTGTTGTAGGCCAGGCCGGTCATGCCCAGGCTGACGCCGCTGGCCATGTCGTCCTTGAAGCGGGCGGCCGGGTACAGCGACTTCAGCGCCTCGCTGGGCTTCTGCTTCTGGCACAGGCCCATGCCGATGGCGCGCATCATCACGCCATCGTCCAGGAACATCACGTGCATCTGCGGCCGGTCCTTGTTGGCCTGCGCCTTGGCCAGGATGTCGCTGCTGGTGCCGGGCACCACCACCACCTTCACGTTGTGCAGCTTCTCGAAGGCCGGGAACACGTACTGCGTGTACGCCTTCTCCATCGTGCCGCCGTTCATGCCGATGTAGAGCGTCTTGGTCTGGGCGCCGGCCGGCGCGGCGGCGGTGCCGAGCAGCGCGGCCGCAGCCACCGCGGTGGCCAGGGCCGGCAGAAGGGTTCGACGGGTCATGGGCGGTCTCCTCAGGGGGGGGCGGGGGTGGGACAGGTGCTGGCGACGGGCGCGAAGCGGGTGATCGAGAAGGCGTCGATCGGGGTGGTGCTGCGGCCCTGGTGCACCAGCTCGGCCAGCACCTCGCCGGCGGCCGGGCCGATCTGGAAGCCGGCGCCGGCAAAGCCGAAGCCGTGGAACAGGCCGGGCGTGGTGGCGCTGGGGCCCAGCACCGGCTGGCGGTCGGGCAGGTAGCCTTCCGTGCCGCTCCAGGTGCGCAATATCTGCGCATGGCGCAGCGGCGGCAGCAGGGCGGTGGCCTGGTGCAGCAGCTGGGTCAGCGTGGGGGCGTCGACGCGCGTGCGGCGGTCATCCAGCGGCAGCCCCTGACCACCACCCATCACCACCTGGCCGGTGGCGGCCTGCCGGGCATAGATGCCACCGCCCTCCACGCCCAGGCTCCAGGGCAGGAAGGCCGGCAGCGGCTCGGTGACGGCCATCGCCGGGTGGCCGCTGTGCATCGGCACCGGCTCGCCGAACTGCGCGGCCAGGGCCCCGGCCCAGGCGCCGGCGGTGTTCAGCAGCACCGGGGCCTGCACGGTCAGCGCCCCGCCCTCACCCGCCGTGACCAGGAAGTTCTGGCCATCGTGGTCGACGCGCTGCACCGCATGGCGTTCCAGCACCGTGGCGCCGGCGCGGGCCGCGGCCCGCGCGAAGGCCGGCGACACCAGGCGCGGGTTGGCCTGGCCATCTTCCGGGCACAGCGAGCCGCCCACGGCCACGCCGCCCAGCCAGTCGCAGCGCGCGCGCACCTGGGCGGCGCTGAGCAGCTGCAGGCCCAGGTCGAAGTCGCGGCTCAGCTCGGCATAGGCTTCCAGCGCGGCCATGTCGGGGGCGCTGCGGGCGATCTTGAAATGGCCGCTGCGGCGGTACTCGCCGTCGATGCCCAGCAGTTGTGGCAGCCGGGCCCAGATGCCGTGGGCGCGCTGGGCCAGCGGCAGCTGGATGGGCAGCCGGCCCTGGCGCCGCACGCCGCCGTAGTTCACGCCGCTGGAGCGTGATCCGCACAGGTCGCGTTCCAGCAGCACCACGGCGCGGCCCCGACCGCGCAGCGCCAGCGCGGCCGAGGCGCCGACGATGCCGCCACCGATGATCACCACGTCGGTGCGGTGCGTCGTCATGGCCGGTCCTCCACGGCGTCGGTCGCATGCGGTGCGGCCTGCATCGCCACCGGCACCGGCTTGATCGGCGCCTGGGCACGCAGCCGACCCACGGCCTGCACCGGCCGGCCGGTGGCCTGGGCCAGCACTTCGGCCGCGGCGGGGCCGCACATGCGACCCTGGCAACGGCCCATGCCCACGCGGCACAGGGCCTTCAGGCGGTTCAGCTCGTCGGCGCCGGTGTCGCGCACGGCCTGGCGCAGTTCGCCGGCGGTCAGCGCCTCGCAGCGACACACCACGGTGTCGTCGGGCGTGTGCGCGGCCCAGTCGTCGGGGAAGGGGAAGGCCTGCTCCAGGCCCTGGCGGAAGCGGGTGGCACGGGCCAGGCGCTCTTCCAGCCAGCGGGCGCGGTCGGCATCCACCGCCATGCCGCGGTCGGCCAGCAGCGCCAGTGCGGCGCGCTCGCCGGCCCATTCGGCCGCATCGGCGCCCAGGATGCCGGCGCCGTCGCCCGCCAGGTAGATGCCGGGCTGGCGGCTGCGGCCGGCAGCATCGCGTTCGGGCAGCCAGGCGCGGTGCAGCGGCTGCCAGGCGAAGGCACAGCCCAGCAGGTCGGCCAGCTGGGTCTCGCTGCGCAGGCCGTGGCCCAGTGCGGCGCCATCGCAGGGCGTGGTGTGCTCGGTGCGGCCGTCGGTCCAGTGAACGGCGCGCAAGGCTTGCGCGGTGGCGTCGCCCTCGCCCAACAGCCGCAGCACGCGGGCGCCGCGGTGCACCGGCACGCCGGCCGCCGACAATTGCGCCACGAACCAGGCGCCCTTGGCCAGCACGGCGGGTTGCGCAGCCAGCCGCGGCAGGGCACCGATCTGGTCCGCCAGGCGCGCGCTGTCCAGCACCGCGGCCACCTGCACGCCGGCCTTCAGGTACTGCCAGGCCACCAGGTACAGCAGCGGCCCGGTGCCGATGAACACCACACGCTGGCCGATGGCACAGGCCTGGGCCTTCAGCGCCACCTGCGCGCCCCCCAGGCTGAACACGCCCGGCAGGGTCCAGCCCGGCACCGGCAGCACCCGGTCGGTGGCGCCGGTGGCCAGCAGCACCTGCCCATAGGCCAGCGTGGTGGCGGTGGCGCTCGGCCCGTGCAGCAGGTCGAGCGTGCCGCCCTGATCGGGCGGCAGGGCATGCCACACCAGGGTGTCGGGGTGGTGGTCGACCTGGGGCAGCAGCGCGGCCCAGGCGGCATGCAGCGCGCGGGCGCGACCGGCCTCGAAACCGTAGAGCTGCTCGGCCGGTCGCCGGAAGCCCTCGGGCGGCTGCCGGTAGATCTGGCCGCCGCCCCGGGCCGCCTCGTCCACCAGCACCGGCCGCAGGCCGTGGGCCACCAGGGTCTGGGCCGCGCGCACACCGGCCGGGCCGGCGCCCACCACGACGACCGGCTTCATGCCCAGCCTCCATCGGTGCGCACGTCCATGCCGTCCGTCACCGGGGTGGCGCAGGCGCGCAGGCGCCGGCCATCGGCCAGCTGCACCCAGCAGTCCTGGCAGGCGCCCATCAGGCAGAAGCCGGCACGCGGCGCGGCGTCGCGCTCGTGCCGGCGCAGGCGCTGCCGCTGCACCAGCACGGCAGTGAGCACGGTGTCGCCGGCCAGGGCCTGCACCGGCTGGCCGTCGATGCGCAGCAGCACCGTGGCGCGGCCCGTCTCGGCCACGCGGTGCAGCAGGCCGGTGGGATGGGGGGTGTGGCTCGGTCCTTGGCTCATGCCTTGCCCACCAGCACACGGTCCAGGCCTACCAGGCGGTCCAGCACCACCATGGCCAGCGCGGTGACGGCCACCATCAGCGCCGACACCGCGGCCATCATCGGGTCGATGGATTCGGTGGCGTACATGTACATGCGCACCGGCAGCGTCACGGTGCTGGGCGCGGTGACGAAGATGCTCATCGTCACCTCGTCGAAGCTGTTGATGAAGGCCAGCAGCCAGCCGCCCGACACGCCGGGCAGGATCATCGGCAGCGTGATGCGGCAAAACACCGTCATCGGCCCGGCGCCCAGCGCCTCGGCCGCCTGCTCCACGCTGCGGTCGAAGCCCACCAGCGCCGCCAGCACCAGGCGCAGCACATAGGGCGCGATGACCAGCGCATGCGCCAGCACCAGCCAGCCAAAACTGCCAGTGCCGCCCACCAGGCCGAACAGGCGCAGCAGGGCCACGCCCAGCACCAGGTGCGGCACCACCAGCGGCGACAGGAACAGGCCGTTCAGCGCATCACGCCCCGGGAAGCGGTGGCGCGCCAGCGCCAGCCCGGCCGGCACCGCCACCGCGGTGGCCAGCGTGGCCGAGGCCAGCGCCAGCCACAGGCTGTTCCAGAAGCTCTGCACGAAGTCGGGGTGGGCGAACACGGCCTCGAACCAGCGCAGGCTCCAGCGCGTGGTGGGCAGGCTCAGCGTGTTCTCGGGTGTGAAGGCCACCGCGCACACCACCAGCAGCGGCGCGAGCATGAAGGCGATGACCACGGCATTGAAGGCCAGGGCCAGCGGCCCGTTGCGGCGTGCGTGTTGAACGGCCATGCGCATCAGCCCAGCGTGCGCCGCGTGCGGCGTTCGACCCACCGGTTCAGGCTCACCAGCACCAGCAGGTTGGCCACCAGCAGCACCAGCGCCACCGCGGCGCCCAGGGGCCAGTTCAGCTCGTGCAGGTACTCGTCGTAGACGATGGTGGCCACCATCTTCAGGCGCCGCCCGCCCAGCAGGCCGGGAATGGCGAAGCTGCTGGCCGACTGGCCGAACACGATCAGCCCGCCCGACAGCACCCCCGGCAGCACCTGCGGCAGCACGATGCGGCGCAGCACCGTGAAGGGCGAGGCCTGCAGCGACAGCGCCGCGTTCTCGACCTGCGGGTCGAGCTTCTGCAGCGAGGTCCACACCGGGATCACCATGAAGGGCAGCATCACGTGCACCAGCGCGATGACCACCGCCCACTCGGTGTACAGCAACCGCACCCGGCCCAGGCCCAGCGCCTGCAGTGCCGTGTTCACCAGGCCCTCGGGGCCCAGCAGCATGCTCCAGCCGAAAGCCCGCACCACCACGCTGACCAGCAGCGGCGCCAGCACCACCAGCAGCAGGATGGAGCGCCAGGGCTGGGCCATGCGGCTGAGCACGATGGCCTCGGCCGTGCCCACCACCGCGCAGATCAGTGCCACCAGGCCCGAGATCCAGAAGGTGCGCCAGAAGATGCCGCGGTAGTAGTCGTCCTGCGCCACCTGCAGGTAGTGCGCCAGCGTGAACTGGCCCGCCTTCACGCCGGTGGCCACGTCGAACTGGTTGAAGGACAGCACCGCGGTGAGCGCCATCGGCACCAGCAGCAGCACGCAGAACAACAGCAGGGCCGGGCCGGTCAGCAGCCACGGGGCCGCACGCGACATCACCGACGCCGGCGCAGTGAACGTGGACGCCCCCATGTCAGTGCGCGCCCTGCGCCTGGGCGCCATCGGCCGCCGGCAAGGGCAGCGATCGCAGGGCGCTGTCCGGCCAGTCAATGCCGCAGGCCTGGCCCTCGGCCAGCGCCTCGCGGCTGTCGTTGGCTGCCAGGGCCATCAGCGTGCCGGCCGGCGTGTCCAGCGCATACAGCCACTGGCTGCCCAGGAAGTAGCGCTCCTTGACCGTGCCAGCCAGGCGGCCGCTGCCAGCCGGCAGCAGCTGCAGCTTCTCGGGACGCAGCAACTGGCCCTCCAGCAGGTTGGCCTTGCCGACGAAGCCGGCGATGAAGCGCGACTGCGGCGTCTCGTACACCGCGTGCGGGTGGCCGATCTGCTCGGTGCGGCCGGCGCGCATCACCACCACGCGGTCACTGATCGACAACGCCTCGTCCTGGTCGTGCGTGACCATCAGCGTGGTGGTGCCCAGCGTGCGCTGGATGCGGCGCAGCTCGAACTGCATCTCCTCGCGCAGCTGCGCGTCGAGGTTGCTGAGCGGCTCGTCCAGCAGCAGCACCGGCGGCTCGATCACCAGCGCGCGCGCCAGGGCCACGCGCTGGCGTTGACCGCCCGACAGCTCGCGCGGGTAGCGATCGGCCAGGGCCTTCAGGTGCACCAGTGCCAGCGCCTGCTGGACACGCTGCGCCCGATCGGCCGCCGGCACGCGGCGCATCTCCAGGCCGAAGCCGACATTGGCCGCCACGGTCATGTGCGGGAACAGCGCATAGCTCTGGAACACGATGCCCAGCCCGCGCGTGCTGGCCTTGGCGTGCGTGATATCGCGCCCGGCCAGCGTGATCTGCCCGCGGGTGACGGCCTCGAAGCCAGCCACCATCTGCAATGTGGTGGTCTTGCCGCAGCCCGAGGGGCCCAGCAGCGACACGAACTCGCCTTGCTCGATGGCCAAGTTCATGTCCTGCACGGCGCAGGTGGCGCCGTAGAACTTCGTCACATCGGTCAGCGTGAGAAACGCCATCGCAAACCCCGGTTCCGACCGGCGCACCAGGATCGCGCACCCTGGATCCATCCACCCGTCGTCGAATCACTCTATTGCAACGGCCGCGCCAGATTGCCTCAGGTATTCCATTAAATCGAATCTTTCTTCGATTTATTCCATTCAATCGAATCTTTGCCGTAGAGTCGGGCGATCGCATTCCACGAGGTGATGGCATGGACGACACGGGCGCTGAAGGTGGCAGCTTGACCGGCGGCGTGGCGCGCGTGTTCGCCGTGATCCGCGCGCTGGGCGCGGTGCAGGCCGAGGGCGGGCGCGTCACCGAACTGGCGCGCGCCGTGGGCCTGACCCAGGCCACCACGCACCGTCAGCTGGCGCAGCTGGTGGCCGAGGGCCTGGTCGAGCAGGACGAGCGCAGCAAGCGCTACCGCCTGAGCCTGGACTTCTTCGCGCTGGCCGCGCAGGCCGGCAATCCGGGCGATCTGCGCACGCTGGCCCGCCCTGCCCTGCTGCGCCTGTGCGGCAGCCTGGGCGACACCATCTTCCTGCTGGCGCGCAGCGGCTTCGACGCCGTGTGCCTGGACCGCGCCGAAGGCCCGTTCCCGATCCGCAGTTTCACCGGCGATGTGGGCGGGCGCATTGCGCTGGGCGTGGGCCAGGGCGCGCTGGCCATCCTGGCCTTTCTGCCCGAGGCCGAGCGCGAGGAGGTCATCCGTTTCAACCTGGCGCGGGTGCGCGAATACGGCGTGTACGACGAGGTCTACCTGCGCACCGAGATCGAGCGCGTGCGCGCGCTCGGCTACGCCGGCCGCAACACCGGCCTGCTCGAAGGCATGGCCGGCGTGGCCGTGCCGGTGCTGGACCGTGAAGGCCGCGCCGTGGCCGCGTTGAGCGTGGGCACGCTGAGCGACCGTCTGAATGCCGAGCGCCTGCCCACGGTGGTGGCGCTGCTGCAGCGCGAGGCCCAGGCGCTGTCACCGCGCCTGAACCCCTTCGACGCCACGCTGCGCCGGCCGGCACAAAGCCTGGCCAGCGTACCGGCTGGCGGCCTGGTCAGGGACGCGGCACCGCGGTGAAGGGGGCGACCGGGTGATGCGGCCATTCGGCCGCGTTGTCGGCGTTTGACGACGCGCTCAACCGCCCTGGAACTGCGGCGCCATCTGCGCGGCCGACCAGGCCAGGGGCACGGCCGCGGGGCGCCAAAGGCCGCCCGCCACCTGCAGCACCAGCAGCCGTTGCGCGCCGGGGTGGGCCGCCAGCGCCGGCCCCTCCTGCACCAGGCTGGCGGTGGCTGACAGCTGCAGCAGGTCGCCGCTGGTCCAGTCGACGAACAGCAGGCCGGCCCAGGGCCACAGCAGCAGGTTGCCCAGCGTGTTGAACATGGCATTGCCGGCGTAGTCGGGCAGCGTGAGCTGGTGGCCCGCCGGCGTGCGGCTGACCTGCACGAAGCCCGGCCGGCCGCCGCGGTGCGACAGATCCACGCCGGCGCCCGGCGTGCCGTCGTGCCGCGGTGTGGCAGCACTGCTGCTGGCGATGAAGCAGGTGTCACTGGCCTGCACCAGTGCCAGGGCCTGGGCACCGAGCACAGGGCCTTCGGCATGGGCTCGACCCGGTGCACGGTCTGGCATCGGCTGCGGCTGGCGCGCCTGGATGTACTTCGGGCAGTTGCCGAAGCTTTGCCGCACCCGCACCGTGAAGCCCTGCGCGCCGGCGCTGAGCAGCTCGCCGTTCATGCGGTTGCGCCGCCGCGTGTGCGGCTCCAGGCCCAGCAGGCCGACAGGAGCGCCAGGGGTCAGGCCGGCGGCGGCGGGGTCTTGCGCATCGGGGCTGGCCATCACGTCCAGCGTGCTGTCGTCGGGTGAGTGCATGAAGCCCGGCATGCCGGTCAGCACCGTGGCCCAGGGTCGGCCCTGGGCGTCGAGGGTGCCCAGCCACAACGTGGGCAGCTTGTGGAACAGCTCGCGGTGCTGCCCGGGCATGTGGCTGCGGATCATGGCCTGACCCACGGCCGCCATGCGGTCGCGCACACCCAGCCGTTGCTGCAATGCCAGTTCACCGGCGTGGAAGGCGGGCGATGTCATGGCCTCGTCCTCCACGCCGTTCAGGCCAGCGCCGGCGGCACCGGCGAGGCCACCATGCCGACGAAGCCGGGCAGCGCCTGCACACGTGCCAGCCAGCCGCGCAGGCGCGGATAAGGCGCGAGCGACACCGCCCCTTCGGGGGCATGGGCGGTGTAGCTGTAGATCGCCACGTCGGCCAGCGTGGGGTGGTCGGTGGCCAGCCAGTCGCGGCCTTCCAGGTGCTGCTCCATCGTCGTGAACAGCTGGACGGCCGCCGTGCGCGCGGCCGGGTTGTCGGGCCGCCCGAACAGCACGGCCACGCGGGCAGCGGCCGGCCCGTAGGCCAGCGGCCCAGCGGCCACGCTCAGCCAGCGCTGCACTTCGGCCTGCACGGCTGGCGAAGCGGGCAGCCAGCGGCGGCTGGCGTCATAGGTCAAAGCCAGGTACACCAGGATGGCATTGCTGTCGGCCAGCGTCAGCCCGCCGTCTTCCAGCACCGGCACCTGGCCGAAGACGTTGCGAGCCAGAAATGCCGGCTGCTTGTGCGCCCCGGCCGGCAGGTCCACCGTCACGCTGTCGAACGGCAGGCCCAGCAGCGACAGCATCAGCTGCACGCGGTGGCAGTGACCCGAGATCGGGAAGCCATGCAGCCGGATGGACGAGGTGGGATGGGTCATGGGTGGATCCTGGTCAGACGTGGAGGAGCCCGGAGCTTAGGCATTGCGTCAATCGGACGGAATACGCCGCTGGATCAGTTCAGAATTGCACCGGACGAAACAATGCGGACAACCCCGTGGACCACTTGCAGACCCTGCGAACCTTCGTGGCCGTGGCCGATGCCGGCAGCCTGGCGGGCGCGGCGCGGCAGCGCGACATCTCGGCGCCGACCGCCACGCGGGCCATCGCCGCGCTGGAGCGGCGGCTGGGCACCTCGCTGCTGCTGCGCACCACGCGCAGCCTGCGGTTGACCGAGGCGGGCGAGCAGTTCCTGGCTGACACGCGCCGCGTGCTGGCCGAGCTGGATGCCGCCGAAGCCGCCGTCACCGGCCAGCGCCTGCATGCGCAAGGCCTGCTGTCGGTGACGGCACCGCAGCTCTTCGGCCAGCGCCATGTGGCGCCGCTGCTGTTCGAGTTTCTGGACGGGCACCCTCAGGTGCAGGCGCGCGCCTTCTTCACCAACCGGCTGGTGCACCTGATCGAAGAGGGCTTCGACGTGGCCTTGCGCATCGCGGCCCTGCCCGACTCGGGCCTGACGGCCGTGCCCGTGGGCCACATGCGCAACGTGCTGGTGGCCTCGCCCGCCTATCTCAAGCGGCAGGGCATGCCGCGCACCCCGGCCGATCTGCGCCAGCACCGCGCCGTGGGGCTGACCATCGAGGGCCAGGGGCGAGCGGGCTGGACCTTTGCCGGCGAGCGCGCGCCGGTGCAGCCCGACGAGCGGCTGATCGTCAACGACAACGCCACCAAGGTGGCTGCCGCGGTGGCCGGCCAGGGCGTGGCGCGCGCGCTGGCTTACCAGGTGAGCGACGAGGTGCGCGACGGCCGGCTGATGGTGCTGCTGGCCACGCACGAGCCACCTCCGGTGCCGGTGCACCTGGTGTACCCCGCCGGCCGCGCCGCAACGGCCAAGGTGCGGAGCTTCGTCCAGTTCGCCGCCGAGCGGCTGCGCGCGCTGCCGGTTCTGCAGGGACAGGGGCTCTCGGCCCCGCGAGGCACCCGCCGGGGCCCGCGGGACCGGGACGGCACCTCAGTTCCAGGCGCGTTGCCCAGCGGCGGCCGCGTCGCCAGACCGCGGCCCCGGTCCGCCTGATCGCGCCCGCAGGCTCAATCGCGCCGCTGCGCGAACAGCTTCTCCACCTCGCAGTGCGTCTTCACGAACGGCGACTTGATGACGATGTCGCTGAAGTACTTGGCGATGCCGATGTTGCGCTCCAGCAGGCCCTCGATCACCTGCTCGGGTCGCAACGGCGGCCAGCTGGTCCCCGGCCTGCAGTACGACCCGAGCAAACTGATCGCGAAGTTTGGCCCGGACCAAGGTCGGCGCCTGCCCGCCACGCCAGTCGCCGCGGTTGCTGCCTCACGCGCGCCGAGCACCCGCGCGCGCCCGGCGCGCCGGCTGGGCGGCTGCCTGGGGCTCCGCGCCGCCCGTGCCTGGCGCAGGACTGCCCAGCACGGCCCGCGCCAGGCCTTCGGCATCCAGGCCGGGCAGCATGCCGTCCAGCACCAGCATCGCCAGGCCGTGCACCAGGGCCCAGGCGCGCACGGCTTCCACACGCGGATCGCCGGTGATGTCGGTGCGCGCGGCCATGCCCTGCTCGAACAGGCGGGTCGACCGGGCCAGTGATGCCACCAGTTCGGGGCTGCGGCTGCGGTCGGCCACCGCCGGGCCGAACATCAGACGGAACATGCCCGGGTGGGCCACCGCAAAGCGCACATAGGCCACGCCCATCTCCGCGAACGGCTCGCCCGCCGCACCGGCCGCCCGCTGCACGGCCTCGGCCGCCGCCTGCATGGCGTCGGTGAAGGCGTCGAAACCCTGGGCCGCCAGCGCGGCCAGCATCGCGTCCTTGTCGGCGAAGTGGCGGTAGGCCGCCGTCGGCGACACGCCCGCCTGGCGCGCCGCCTCGCGCAGGCTCACGGCGGCTGCACCGCCCTGCTCCAGCGACGCCATGGCCGCGCGCAGCAGGGCCGCCTTCAGGTCGCCGTGGTGGTACGCATTGCGCTCGGATGTTGACACTGTGAACATTGGCCTCTAGAGTGGCCGAAGTTTACGCCGTTCACATCATGAAGATCCTGCTCTGTGCCGTGGGCAGCCACGGCGACGTGCTGCCCGCTGTCGCGCTGGGCCAGGCATTGCAGCGCCGCGGCCATGCCCCACAGCTGTTCGCCAACGCGGCCTTCGAGCCTCTGGCCCGGGCGGCCGGCCTGCCCTTCACTGCCACCGGCCGCGCCGCCGACATGGCCGACGCCCTGAGCAACCCCGACGCCACCGACGCGCGCAAGGGCCTGGCCCTGCTGGCCCAGGGCGTGCTGCGCAGCGCCACACAGGGCTACCCGCTGCTGTGCCAGGCGCATGAGGCAGGTCGCACGCTGGTGGTGGGCACATCGCTGGCCTGGTCGGCGCGCCTGCTGTCCGAGACACATGGCACGCCCGGCGCCGTGCTGCACCTGGCGCCTTCATGGCTGCGCTCGGCGCATCGGGCCCCCAGCCTGGGCCCCCTGGGGCACCTGGCCGGCGCACCACGCTGGCTCAAGCGCTGGGCCTTCGGTCTGATGGACCGGCGCCTGCTGGATCCCTTGTTCACCACGCCCTTCAACGCCTTGCGTGCCCGCCTGGGTCTGGCCCCGGTGCAGCGCTGCTTCGACGCCTGGATGCACCAGGCCGACTGCGTGCTGGGCCTGTTCCCCGACTGGTTCGCGCCGCGGCAGCCCGACTGGCCGGTCGCCTTGCAGCTGACCGGCTTTCCGCTCGACACACCGGAGGCCGACGTGCCGCTGCCCGATGACGCGGCCGCCTTCCTGGCCGCGGGCAGCGCGCCGGTGCTGGTGACCGGCGGCACGGCCAATGCCTCGTCTCATGCCCTCTTCGCGTCGGCCATCGAGGCCTGCCGTCTGAACCGCCAGCGCGCCCTGCTGCTGACCCAGGATGCACGGCAGCTGCCCGACACGCTGCCGGCGGGCATGGCGCACTTCCGCTACCTGCCGTTGCGCCGGCTGCTGCCGCGTGTGGCCACCGTCGTGCACCACGGCGGCATTGGCACCACGGCCCAGGCGCTGCAGGCGGGCGTGCCACAGCTGATACGGCCGATGGGCTTCGACCAGTTCGACAACGCAGGGCGCGCCCAGGCGCTGGGCGTGGCGCGCACCTTGCCGACCGGGCGCCATGCGCCGGCCGCACTGGCCCGGCTGTTGCGCATGCCGGATCGCGACCCCACCTGGCGCACCCGGTGTGCCGAGTTGGCACGCCAGGCCGCCGCCAGCCAGGGTGTGGCGGCCGCTTGCGACGCCATCCTGCAGATGCGCCGCGCCGCCGCCCTCACCGCGCCGCGATCACCTGCTGATCAATGACCCCGAACGGCCCCGGCCGCCCGTCGTCGAAGCTGGCCTGCATGCGCACGCGGTCGCCAAAGCGCATGAAGCCGGTGCGTATCTCGCCCTGATCGATCTTCTCGATCACGCGGCGCTCGGCGATGCAGGCCGAGCCGGCCGCGCGCGACACGTTGGACACCGTGCCCGAGCCGACGATGCAGCCGGCCGTGAGGCGCCGCGTGCGTGCGGCATGGGCCAGCAGTTCACCAAAACCGAAGTTCATCTCGCCGCCATGCGGCTCGCCAAAGCGCTGGCCGTTCCACTGCACCTGCAGGCGCAGGTGCAGGCGGCCGTCGCGCCAGGCGTCGCCCAGTTCGTCGGGCGTGACGGCCAGTGGCGCAAAGGCGGTGGACGGCTTGGCCTGCAGAAAGCCGAAGCCGGCGCGCATCTCGCGCGGGCCCAGTGTGCGCAGGCTCCAGTCGTTGATCTGCACCAGCAGGCGCACGCAGGCCAGCGCCTGGGCGGGCGTGGCAGCCATGGGCACCGGGCCCACCACCACGCCGAACTCGCCCTCGAAGTCGATGCCGTCGGCCTCGCTGGGCAGCGGCACGTCCTGCGTGGGGCCGAGGAAGTCGTCGCTGGCGCCCTGGTACATCACCGGGATGGTGTCGAAATCGGGGATCGGCGGCATGCCGAAGGCCTGGTCCATCAGCCGGCCATGGTTCAGGAAGGCCGAGCCGTCCAGCCACTGCGGGCTGCGCGGCAGCGGCGCGGCGCAGGCGTTGGGGTCGAAGGCGAAGGCCTCGGACAGCGTGCCGGCGTTCAGCGCGTCATACGCGGCCTGCAGCGGCACCTGCACGGCGTCCCAGCGCTGCAGCGCATCCAGCAGACTGGGGGCGACGTGCGGCACGGCCACGGCGCGCTGCGCATCGCGCGAGACGACGACCAGGCGGCCGTCCAGCGAGTCATCGGCCAGGGTGGCGAACTTCATGCGATCGGTCTTTCAGGGTTCAACTGCCATCGGAAATGGTGGTGCCGCCATCCACCACCAGGTTGTGGCCGGTGATGAAGGCGCCGGCCGCGCTGGCCAGCATCACCACCACGCCGGCGATTTCGTGCGGCTCGCCCACGCGGCGCAGTGGCGTGGCCTGCAGGCGGCGCGCCATGAAGGCCTCGTCGGCCATCAGGTGCCCGGCCAGCGGCGTGCGGATCAGGCCGGGTGACACGGCGTTCACGCGGATGCCCTGCGGCCCCCATTCCACCGCCAGGTTGCGCGCCAGCTGCGCCAGCGCCGCCTTGGACAGGCCGTACAGGCCGATGGCGCGGTTGCCACGCAAGCCGGCAATGCTGGACATCAGCACGGCGCTACCGCCGCCCCGCTGCGCCATACCGGGCAGCAGGCCGCTGGTCAGGCGCGCGGCGGCGCGCAGGTTGATGTCGAACACCTGCTGCCAAGCGGCATCGCTGGCCTGCGCCAGCGGCCCGGCCGGGCCCTGGATGCCGGCATTGCAGACCAGCACATCCACGGCGCCCGCCGCCTGGCACAGCGCGTCGATCTGTGCCGGCTGGGCCAGATCGGCCGGGCAGGCGTCGGCCACCCGGCCCTGCGCGCGCAGTGCGGCCACCGCCAGCTCGCAGCTGGCGGCATCCCGGTCGGACACCAGCACGTGCGCACCGTGGGCCGCCAGCGCCTGGGCGATGGCCAGCCCCAGGCCTTGACCAGCGCCAGTGACCAGGGCCGTGCGGCCGCTCAGATCGAACAACGACGCGGCGGCGATCGTGTTCATGCCCGCGCCGCCAGCGCCGTGGCGATGGTGGGTTCGTAGGCGCCATCCACCAGCACGAAGAGCATGCGGCACACGCGGCCCGAGCGGTTGGCCCAGGCATGGTTGGTGCCGCGCTGCACCACCACGCTGCCGGGGCGCAGCAGCACCTCGCCTTCGTCCAGCACCAGGGTCATCTCGCCGTCGATCACGACACCGTAATCGATGGACTCGGTGCGGTGCATCAGCGGGTGCGGGGAGTCGGCCTTCACGGTGGACGCCGCGGCATCGCCGATCTGCGCAAAGGCGCCCTGCATGCGCGCTGCGCCATGGGCCAGGAAGTCGGCCGTGTCGGGCGGGATGTCGACGAAGCGGATGCGCGTGCCGCTGCGCGGCGGCGGCAGGCTCAGCGGCCCCAGCGTGGGATCGGCGCCGTTGTCCACCGGGGCGGGCGTGCCGTGGGTGGCCCACACTTCGTGGAACACGGTGCCGGGGATGGCCTGCAACCCGACGACGGTAGGCAGTGGGCCATCGCTGCTGACGATGGCGCGGCCTTCGGCGTCATGGCCGGTGACCACGCGGTGGATGGATGGAAGACTCAAGCGATCAGTCCTCGAAGATCGCCACGGCCCGCGTCCAGCCGGCCGAAGCGCCGCGGATCTTGTGCGGAAAGCAGCTGATGGTGAAGCCCGTGGCCGGCAGGGCCTCCAGGTTGTGCAGCTTCTCGAGGTGGCAGTAGCCGATGTCGCGGCCGGCCTTGTGGCCTTCCCAGATCAGGGCCTTGTTGCCGGTCTCGGCCACCTTCTGGGCGGTGTACGAGAACGGCGCGTCCCAGCTCCAGGCGTCGGTGCCGGTCAGGCGCACGCCGCGCTCCAGCAGGTACATGGTGGCCTCGTAGCCCATGCCGCAGCCAGCGCCCAGGTAGTCGGGGTGGCCGTAGCGGCTGCCGGCGCGGGTGTTCACCACCACGATGTCCAGCGGCTGCAGTGCATGGCCGATGCGGTCGAGCTCGACGGCCACCTGCGCGGCCGTCACCACATGGCCGTCGGGCAGGTGGCGGAAGTCGAGCTTCACGCCGGATTGGAAGCACCACTCCAGCGGCACCTGGTCGATGGTGATGCTGGGGCGCGCGCCGCCGTTCTTGGCGTCCTGCGTGGAGTGGAAGTGCCAGGGCGCATCCAGGTGCGTGCCGTTGTGCGTGGTCAGCGTCACCCACTCGGCGGCGGCCGCCTCGCCGTCGGGGTAGTCCTCGGGCCGCGTGCCGGGCAGCAGCGCCATGAACTCGGGCAGCGTGTCGGCGTGCTTCTGGTAGGTGATCTTGGGCGCCAAGGGCGGCGGGTCACTGAGCACGTCGTTTTCGAGGTAGATCGACAGGTCGACGAAGCGCCTGGCCGGGCGCTTGGGACGCGTACCTTGCGGGAGGTTGGCCATGTGCTCCGCCCTCAGATGGGCTGCGCCAGCGCGCCCAGCGATTCACGCATGATCCTGCCGTGCTCGGCCTTGTCGCCGCCCTGGATCTCGATCAGGCACAGGCGCTCGGAGTTCTTCACCACCATGGCGCAGCGCTCAAAACGGCGGGCGTGGAAGGCGTCGAGCGCGGCCTGCAGGTCGCTGTGGCGCTCCAGTTCCTCGCCCAGCACGATGCCGCTCTCGATGCCGATGCCGGCGCCCGAGGCCAGGTGCGGCGTGG
Source organism: Pseudaquabacterium inlustre (assembly GCF_038066595.1). Taxonomy (NCBI): domain Bacteria; kingdom Pseudomonadati; phylum Pseudomonadota; class Betaproteobacteria; order Burkholderiales; family Sphaerotilaceae; genus Pseudaquabacterium; species Pseudaquabacterium inlustre. The sequence goes on along the minus strand of NZ_JBBUTH010000010.1, from coordinate 195,342 downwards.
TGGCGGCCACGGTGTCGCCGATCAGCAGCAGGCGGCCGCGGTTCCACGGCGCGGGCACCAGCAGGTTGGCCAGCGGGCGGTAGTCGATGGCGGCCTCGGGCGCCGTCATGCCGGGGATCAGCGCCTGCAGGATCGGCGCGCTGAACGGCTGCAGCAGGCCCTGCACCACGGCCGGCCAGGTGGCGGGGTCGATGTGCTCCTTGGTGGGCCGGTCTTCGGTGATGAAGACGTACATGTGCGTGGCCGACACCGGGTTGACGCCGCACTTGATGTGCGGGCCCAGCCACATGGCCGGCCGCTCCAGCCCGGCCGGGCGCGGCGCCACGGCACGCCACACGCCCTGGCCGATGTACTGCGGTGCCGGCACCTCGGGCATGAAGCGCGTGCGCAGCGCCGAGTGCACGCCGTCGGCGCCCACCACCAGGTCGTATTGCGCCACGTCGCCGTTGGCGAACGTGACCTGCATCGCGTCGCCCACCGGCGTGATGTCCTGCCAGCCGTAGCCCAGGCGCACGGTGGCCCCAGCGGCGCGCACGGCATCGGCCATCAGCCGCGCCAGCACCGGACGCATGATGCCGCCGCCCCCGGGCAGCTGCGTGCCCACCGGCGGCGGGGTCTCGATGCGGCCGATGGGGTGGCCCTGCTGCGTGTACATGTCCACGCCCACCGAGGTGAAGCCGTGCTGCGCGAAGGCTTCGAACAGGCCCAGTGTCTGCAGCGCGCGCAGCGTGGGCCCGTTGATGGTGATGCCGGCGCCCAGCGGGCACCACTGCGGATCGATCTCGAGCAATTCGACGGCGATGCCGGCGCGGCGCATGCGGATGGCCGCCGCCATGCCCGAGAAGCCGCCGCCGATCACGAGCGCATTGCGGATGGCAGTCATGGAGTCTCCTTCGATCGTGTTCTGTGAGAGGCCGTGCTTATGCGTAGTCGCCGTCGTGCGAGCTACCCGGGCCGGGCATCCACTTGTTGCGGAAGCGCAGCAGGAAGGCTTGCGACTGGTCGGCCGAGATCGGCACCTCGCGCGGCTGCCAGGCGGCGTCGTGCAGGTCCATGTCGGCGTCCATCTCCACATGGCAGCCGAAGGGGCTGTTGAAGTACCAGAACCAGTTGGAGCCGAACAGGTGGCGGCCGGGGCCCCAGAAGCCCTTGTAGCCGGCCTCGATGAAGCGGTGGCCGTTCTGCATCACCTCGGTGGGGCCGCCGAAGTGGAAGGTGAAGTGCTCCACGCCCTGCGGCACCATCGGCGGCACACCGATCAGGAAGTGCGTGTGGTGGTCCAGCGTGCCGGCCGGCTGCAGGAAGGGACCCACGCCGGTGAAGCGGTCGGTGCATCGGAAGCCCAGGCGCTGGGCGTAGAAGGCCTCGGCCTTGGCCACGTCATTCACGAAGTAGACGATGTGCGACAGCGCGCGCGGCTGGATGCGGCCGCGACCGGCCTGCACGCCCAGCTGGTTGGCGGCGCGCTGGATCGGCGATCCCGGCGCATTGCTCAGCTCGCCCAGACCGATGATGGGCTTGCGGCGGCTGATCTGGAAGCCGATGGCGAAGCCGGCATCGTCCACCGACTCGATCGATCCGTCGGGCAGCTGGCGCACCTCGCGGTCACGCGACAGCTCGGCGGTGATGGCGGCCAGATCGGCCGCGCTGGCCACGCCCATCACGGTCTTGCGCAGCTGGCAGGTGGGTGACGGCGCGGCGGGCAGGCCGGGCGTGCCGGCCGCACGCAGCTCCACGCCGGTGCCGTCTTGCGCCTCCAGGCGGTTGGCGTCGGTGGCCGCGGGCTCCAGGCCGTAGTCGATCAGGTACTCGCGGCAGGCCGCCAGGTCATCGGGGACGAAGACCAGGGTTTCCAGGCCGGTGATGTTCGGGAAGGTCTTGGCAGAGGTCGTGCTCATCGTGTCTTTCGGGTTCAGGGGATGGCCGATCAGGCAATGCGGCCGTGCAGCGTCTCGGCCACCCAGTCGGCGATGTAGTGGCCGGCGTTGATGCTGTTGTCGAAGCTGCTGTGCTGCACGCCGCCTTCGCGGTCGGTGAACACCTTGAGCTCGCGCTTGGGGCTGTTGATCAGCTGCTCGTAGGTGCGCTGTGCCCACTTCAGCGGGATCTGGCTGTCCTTCTCGCCATGCGTCACCAGGAAGGGCACGCGGATCTTCTCGACCACGCCGTCCAGGTGCACGTTCTCGGCGATGCGCATGAAGTCGTCCACGTCCTTGGCGCCCCACACCCAGCACACATGGGCCCAGTAGTGCGGCACCGGGAAGTTGCCTTCCTTCTCCAGCCGGCGCTTCTGCACATCGCGCCAGTCGTGGTTGGCGCCCCAGACAACGCCGCAGGCAAAGCGCGGCTCGTGCGCCACGGCGCGCGGGCAGTAATAGCCGCCCAGCGACACGCCCTCCATGCCGATGCGCTGCGGGTCCACGTCGTCACGCGTCTCCAACCAGTCGACCACGCGGCTGGCCCAGTGCTCGCTGTCGAAGCGGGCGGTCAGGCCGTGCAAGCGCAGCGCCTCGCCGGTGCCGGGCTGGTCGACGATCAGCGACGAGACACCCCGCTGGGCCAGCCAGCCGGGCAGGCCCACCAGGTACTTCATCTCCTTGGTCGAGTCCAGGCCGTTCACTTGCATCAGCAGCGGTGCGCGCTGGCCCGGCTGCAGGCCTTCTGCGGGCAGGTAGAGCGCGGAGAGCGTCTTGCCCTCATAGGGGATCTCGACGCGCTGCACACGATCGCCCATCAGGCGCGAGCCTTCGAGGAACAAGGCCAGCTCGCGCTCGTACAGCGCGCGGCGGCCCGGCGCGTCGTGCGCCTGCAGGCGCTCGGCGGTGATCAGGTAGCCGCTGGCGCGGCGCAGCTTCTCGCCGGCCGAGAACAGGCGGCCACGCGCGCGGTCTTCGTCGGCCAGCGAGCACAGCTGATCGGCCATGCGCACCCAGGTCTCGCGGAAGGCGCGGGTGCCGGCCGCATCGGGCGCCTTGGCTGCCTCCTGCAGCGGCGCGCACATGGCTTCGATCTCGCCGATGCGTGCGCCCATCTCGATGGCCAGATCGACCGAGAGGTTCCAGACGTAATTGGTGGGGAAATACTTGAACATGGATGTGCTGAGACCGGTGCAATCACCGCGGTGGCGGCAGCTTAGGCAAGCACAGCCCACAAGAAAAACGCATTCGGTTGACGCAATGATTCGATGCCATCTCACAATCGAGGGTTAACCCAAGAAGTGAAGCCAGGCGCCCATGCGATTCAACCGCCTCGACCTGAACCTGCTGATCGCGCTGGACGCGTTGCTCACCGAGCGCAGCATCACGCGCGCGGCGCAGCGGCTGAACCTCACGCCGTCGGCCGTGAGCAGCGCACTCGCACGGCTGCGCACCTACTTCGACGACGAGCTGCTGGTGCAGGTGGGCCGCAAGATGGAGCCCACGCCGCGCGCCGAAGGGCTGCACGATGCCGTGCGTGACGTGCTGGTGCGCATCGACACCACCATCGCCAGCCAGCCACAGTTCGACCCCGCGGCCACCGACCGCACCTTCCGCATCTTCCTGTCCGACTACACGCAGACCGTGCTGGCGCCGCATCTGCTGGCGCTGGCCGCGCAGCAGCGCTGCACGGCGCGCTTCGACTTCCTGCCGCAGGTCAGCAACCCGCAGCGCAGCCTGGAACGCGGCGAGGCCGATCTGCTGATCATCCCGCGTGGCTTTCTGTCGCCCGATCATCCACAGGACCTGCTGTACGAGGAGCAGTTCGTCTGCGTGGTGTGCGCGCACAGCCGCCTGGCCCAGGGCACGCTGACGCTCGATCGCTACCAGGCCGCCGGCCATGTGGTGATGCAGCCGCCCGGCGGCATGGGCGATTCGTTCGAGACCTGGTTCATGAAGCGCCACGGCTTCGCCCGCCGCGTGGCCGTGACCACCTACGGCTTTGCAACCATGCCGCCACTGGTGCGTGGCACCGAGCACGTGGCCACCGTGCACGCGCGCCTGGCACAGCTGGCGGCACCGGCCTGGGGGCTGAAGGTGTACCCCACGCCGCTGGCCATGCCACCGATGGAGCAATGCGCGCAATGGCACAAGTACCGCACGCAAGACCCCGGCCTGGTGTGGCTGCGCGGGCTGCTGCGCCAGGCGGTGCAGCGCATGGACGCGCAGGCGGACGGCTGATCCGCGCGCGCGGCGGCCGCGGTCACGACGCGGTCAAACAGGCTCCAGCGCAGCCAGTACGTTCTGCACATACCAGCCGTTGAGCAGGGCGCTCTCTGCGGCCAGCGGGCTGTGCGGGCAATCCACCACCGTCCAGCCCGAGTAGCCGCTGTCCAGCAGTTGCTGGCAGAAGCCCTTCACGTCGACCAGGCCGTGAGGGTCACCCAGTTCGCAGTACCAGCGGGCGATCTCGCGTGCGCCGCCGCCGGCCAGCAGCGTGCGCTCGGCGCCGGGCTGCTGGTACTCGGCCAGCGCATCCCAATGGCGGGTGTTCTTCAGCTGCACATGCCAAAGCCGCTCACGCAGGCGGGTGTGCAGCGCCAGCGGGTCGATGCCGGCGATCACGGCATCGGCGGTGTCGATGGACAGGCCCACGCAGGCCGGATCGCAGGCGTCCAACAGGCGGGCGATGTCATCGATCGAGCGAGCCTGGCTCAGGCCATCGAACGCCAGCGACAGGCGCACGCCGTGCTCTGCAGCCATGCGGCCGGCAGCGTTCCAGCAGTGCGCCACGGTGGCGGCCAGGGCAGCATCCAGCGTGCAGCCGGCGCGCCAGGCGGGGAGGCCGCGCGCCACCAGCGTGTCGCCGCCCAGCTCGGCCAGCAGCTCGGCATATGGCGCCATCGACGCGACGATGCGGCCATGGTCGTCCGGATTCAGCACCGAGCGTCCGAAAGCCCCCTCCTCCAGGATCATGGCGCCCGGATCGAATGCGCAGCTGGACACGGCGTGGATACCCGCGGCCGCCAGCACGCGCTGCAAGCCCCCAACCGAGCCGTAGTAGGTCTCGATCCAGTCCTTGCGACCCAGCGGTTCCCAGCGGCCGGTGCCGGCCGTGAGCGCGATGGCGTCAAAGCCGCAGGCCGACAAGGTCTTGAACGCCTTCTCGTGGTCCTCGGGCCGCACGAACAGGTCGTGCCCCCCCTTCCAGGCATTGAGTGCGTAGCTCCAGCGCAGTGTCACGACCAGTCCTTTGATCAGCGGTAAATGGGCTCCAGCACGTTCTTGGCGTACCACATCGCCAGCGCCGTGCTCTCTGCATAGCTGCCGCCGCCGATGTCAGCCTTGTCATGCTCCACACCGATCCAGCCGCGGTAGCCGCGGGCCTTGAGCGCGCGCATCAGTGCGGGAAAGTCCACCAGCCCGCCCGGCGTGCCCATGGGATGAAACCAGCGCGGCGTGGTGCGCGCCGCCAGCTCCGGCTCGGGCAGTGCGCGGTAGTCGGACACCTGGTCCACATGCCGCGTGTCCTTGAAGTGGAAGCCGCAGACCCGATCGTGGTAGCGCTCGTACAGCGCCACGGGGTCCACACCCGCAATCACATGCTGGGCCGTGTCGATGAACAGGTGCACATGGTCCGGGTCGGTGGCCGCGTAGAAGGCATCGATTTCGCGGTGCGAGCGGATGCCGCACCAGAACTCGTGGTGGCAGCCCAGCTTCAGGCCGTGGTCACTGGCCATGCGGCCCACGCGGTTCCAGAGATCGGCGATGCAGGCGATGCGGCCGGGATCCACCGGTTCCGTGTCGCGGTACGCATGCGCCGGCATGACCACCAGGTTCTCCACGCCCAGGCCATCTGCCATCTGCACAAAGTGCTCCAGCATGCGGAAGATGGCCTCGTGGTGCGCTGGGTTGTGAATGGCCAGGCCGCGGCTGGCCTGGGGCAGGCACCAGAACAGGTCGACGATCTTGTGCAAGCCGCGCTCGACCAGGAACTGGTGGTAAGCGCGCAACGAACCGAACATGCCTGCAATGGCGCCCAGATTCCAGGCGAACACGCCAATGCCGCGCAGGCCCACGGCCGAGATCTGCTGGATGAAGCGGTCCATCTCGCGGCGCGAGGCGAACTGATTGACCGGCCCTTGCGCCGACGGCGCGCGCCAGTGGTCGGCGTACTGCCAGCGGATGTGTCGGTTCTCGCGTGTGTCGTTGGCCAACATGGCGGACTCTCCTGCGGTGGAACTCAAGGCGCCAGGCGGGGCAGGCGCCAGGCCAGGCATGCGCTCACCCCCATCAGCAGCGCCAGCGCGGGCGCGGCCTGCAGCAGCGTGAGGGGGGTGTAGCTGCGCTGGCTGCCCTGGATCAGCGCGGCCACCAGCGCAATGGCCGCCACGGCGGCGAACTGCCGCCCGGCGTTCACCACGCCCGATGCACCACCCGCCTGGCTGCGCGGCACCGACTGCAGCGTGACCGAAGTGAGCGGCGGACCGATGAAGCCCACGCCCAGACCCAGCAGGCCCTGCGCCAGCAGGCCCGGCCAGGCCATCACCCGCTGCGCCGGATCGCCCAGCCAGCCCGCAGCCACCGCCGCCATCAGCGCCATGCCCGCCATCTGGATCAGCAGGCCCAGCGCGATGCAGCGCCCACCCAGGCGGGCGAAGGCCAGCTTGCCCAGCGTGGTGATGCTGAGCATCACCCCGGCCGCAATGGGCATGCACAGCAGGGCCATCTGCGTGGCACTCAGGCCCGCCCCCAGCTGCCACGCGAATGTCAGCACGAACAGGTGCGCCGGCACCACCCCCGTGCACAGCAGCGACAGGCCCATGCCGCGCCGGTAGCCCGCATCGGCCAGCAGCGAGGGCAGCACCACCGGCTGGCCGCCGCGTGCCTCCAGGCGCTGGCAGTGGCGCCACAGCGCCGCGCTGAGCAGCGGCGCGCCGGCCAGCAGGGCCCACAGTGCCGGCGTCCAGCCGTGCTCCGGGCCCTGCATCAGCGGCACCACCCAGGCCAGCGCGGCGGCCAGGCACCAGGCGGTGCCGGCCAGGTCCAGCGTGATGCCGGGCTGCGGCGGATCGCGTGGCAACAGGCGCAGCGCGCCGGCCATGGCCAGCGCGCCCACCGGCAGGTTGACCAGGAAGGCCAGGCGCCAGCCCAGACCGGCCACATCGGCATCCACCAACAGGCCGCCCAGCACCGGGCCCAGCGCCGACGACACGCCGCCCAGCAGGCCGAAGATGGTGAAGGCGCGCATGCGCTCGTGCGGCGCGTACAGGGCCTGCATCAGCGTGAGCACCTGCGGCACCATCAGCGCGGCGCAGGCGCCTTGGGCCAGGCGCGCCAGCACCAGCGCATCGGCCGTGGGCGCCACGCCGCAGGCGGCCGAGGCCAGCGTGAAGCTGGCCACGCCCCACAGGAACATGCTGCGATGGCCGTACAGATCGCCCAGCCGGCCGCCCACCACCAGCAGCACCGCGAACGACAGCGCGTAGCCCGCCACCAGCCAGGCCGATTGCGCCGCACTGGCGTGCAGCGACTGGCCGATGGACGGCAGCACCACGTTGACGATGGTGACGTCCAGCAGGTCCATCACGAAGGCGATGGCCACGACAGCGAACGCCCAGGTGCGGCGCCGGCCGGTGAGCGCGCCGGGCTCGCGAGATGCCAGCTTGTGGTCCACGTTGTCAGGGCTGGCCGCCCCAGGCCCAGCCGCCATCAGACGAAGCGGTTGACGATGTTTTCGAGCCGCTCCTGGCGGCCCGAGCGCGGCACGGGCGACAGGCCCTGGCCGTGCACCACATCGGCCAGCGCATCCAGGCTGGCACCAGCCAGGATGCTGCGGCCCAGCTCGCCCTGCCAGCCGGCATAGCGCTCGGCCAGCGGCGCATCCAGCGCGCCGGCCTCGTGCAGCGCGGCGGCACTCAAGAAGGCGCGGGCCAGCGTGTCGATGCCGCCGATGTGGCCTTCCAGCTGGTCGATCGGGTCGATGCTCTGGCGCCGCACCTTGGCGTCGAAGTTCATGCCACCGCTGCCCAGTCCGCCGTGGCGGATGATCTCCAGCATGGCCGGCACCAGCTGCACATGGTTGTTGGGGAACTGGTCGGTGTCCCAGCCCAGCTGCTCGTCGCCGCGGTTGGCATCGATCGAACCCAAAATTCCGAGTGCGGCGGCCGTGGCCACCTCGTGCTCGAAGCTGTGCCCGGCCAGCGTGGCGTGGTTGACCTCGAGGTTGACCTTGACCTCGCTCTCCAGCCCGTAGCGCTTCAGGAAGCCGTAGACCGTGGCGCTGTCGTAGTCGTATTGGTGCTTGGTGGGCTCCTGCGGCTTGGGCTCGATCAGCAGCGTGCCGGTGAAGCCGATCTTGTGCTTGTGCTCCACCACCGCGGCCAGGAAGCGGCCGTACTGGTCCAGCTCGCGCCGCAAGTCGGTGTTGAGCAGGGTCTCGTAGCCCTCGCGCCCGCCCCACAGCACGTAGTTGGCGCCGCCCAGCCGGTGCGTCCACTCCAGCACATGCTTGACCTGGGCCGCGGCATAGGCAAACACCTCAGGATCAGGGTTGGTGGCGGCGCCGCCCATGTAGCGCGCATGGCTGAACAGGTTGGCCGTGCCCCACAGCAGCTTGACGCCGCTGTCCTGCATCTTGCGGGCGGCGCGTTCCAGCACCGCATCGAGCAGCGCATTGGATTCGCGCAGCGTCGCGCCCTCGGGCGCCACATCGCGGTCATGGAAGCACCAGAACGGCAGGCCCAGGCGCGTGAAGAAGTCGAAGGCGTTGTCCAGCTTCAGCTGGGCCGCCGCCAGCGGCGCGCCGCTGAACCAGGGACGCTGGAACAGCCCGTCGCCGAGTGCGAACGGATCCTGCCCGCCCCAGCAGAAGGTGTGCCAGTAGCACACCGCCGGGCGCAGGTGCTCGGCCAGCGGCTTGCCCAGCACCACGCGCTGGGCGTCGTACCAGCGGTAGGCCAGCGGGTTGGTGGACTGCGGGCCCTCGTAGCGAACGATGGGCAGGTCAGCGTAGAGGCGATCGGTCATGACGGATCCTTCCGGCCGTCCAGGGATCGGCCAGGAATCAATGTGGGGGAACGAGGGGGTCAGCCGGCCAGGTGCGGACGCGGCCGTTGGCCCGGCGAGCGCGACAGCAGCGCATTGGCCAGCGCGATGGCGATGCACAGCACGCCAAACACCACGAAGGCCTGCAGCAGGCCGCCGGCCAGCGCGCGCATGCCGGTGACGAAGAAGGGCGAGACGAACTGGCCCAGGAAGAACGCGCTGCACCACCAGCCCATGCCACGGCCGCGGAAGCGCTCGGGCAGCTCGCGCAGGCTCCAGCCGATCAGCACCGGGATGGTCATGCCCGCGGCCAGCTGCTGCACGAACGCGAAGGCCATCGTGGCTTCCAGGCCCAGCGCCATGCCAATGCCGGTCAGGCCGATGCCCAGCAGCACGAACAGCACCGTGAACTGCAGGTTGGCGCTGCGCCCGGCGATGAACTTGAACAGGATGGATCCCACCGGCACGCCCACGCTGGCCAGCGCGGTGTACAGGCCCAGCTCGCTGCCCTTCTTGATGCCCATCTGGTCGAGTGCCAGCGAAAACTGCAGCGTGTAGACGAAGTAGATGGCGGCCAGCACGAAGGTGGTGGCGGCGATGCGCATCATCAACCCCGACGGGAAGGCCATCACCGTGGCCGTGCCCGGCTCGCGCGGATCGGCGTCGGTGCGGCGCTCGGGTTCGTACACGGTGAACACGGCAAAGGCCGCGATGCCCAGTGCCACGGCGTAGATCAGGAACGGCAGGTTCCAGGCCACCATCGACAACTTGCCGCTGCCGGCCACCAGCACCGCTCCCAGGGCCGGGCCCACGAAGCTCTGCCACATCAACCACTTGGCGCGCGCGTCCTTGTCGAAGTAGTCGCCCAGCAAGGTGTTGCCGATGGTGAGGATGAAGGCCTCGCCCACGCCCAGCAGCAGCCGCCCGGCCATCAGCGCCGTGAAGCTGGTGATGAAGAAGGGCAGCACACCACCGATGCCGTACAGCGTGGTGAAGATGATCAGCAGCTTGCGCCGGCCCAGCCTGTCGGTCAGTGCGCCGGCGAACGGCGAGAACAGTGCCACGCACAGCCCCGGCGCCGACAGCACCAGCGGCGCCAGCGTCTGGATGCCGCCCACCTCGGGGAAGGCCTTGACGAGGGCGGGCACGATGGGCATCAGCGTGACGATGGCCATCATCGGCAGGATGCCGATCAGGATGATCACCAGGCCCTGGGCGAAGCCAGCGCGGCGTGGGGTGTGCATGGTTGCTTCCTTTGACTGCAGGCGGGAGTTGGCTCGGGGCTCAGAGCCTCAGGCGCGCAGTGCGGCCGAGTGGCCGTACTCTTTGCCGATGAAGTCACAGGCGCGCGCGGTGAGCGCCATCGTGGTCAGCGTGGGGCCACAGGTGCCGTTGGTGACGAAGCAGCTGCTGTCGGTGACGAACACGTTGGGCGCATCCCAGATCTGGTTGTGCGCGTTCAGCACCGAACTGGCCGGATCATCGCCCATGCGTGCGCCGCCGCACTCATGGATGGCGCCGCCGACGGCCACGCTGCGCTTGTAGGCCATGCGGAACATCAGACGCTCGTACCACTTGGCGTTGGGCATGAAGGGCCCGTCGGAGCTGATGCCCAGCGGGCTGATCAGGAAGTCGACGTTCAGGCCGGCCACCTTCATCACCTCCTTCTGCACCTGCACCTGGTCGTGCAGCAGCTTCAGGTCGTTGTCGCGCAGGCGGATGCTGACCGACGGGATGGGCACACCCAGGCGGTCCTTGCGCGTGGCCAGCTGCACGCGGTTGTCGGCATGCGGCAGGATCTCGCCATGGCCGGTCAGGCCGAACACCGAATCCATGTGCGGCGGCAGCATCGGCCGGCCCACCAGGCCCTGCAGGTTGAAGCCACCGGCATAACCCAGCTCGCCCGCCTTCTTCAGTTGCCGGAAGCGCGGGATGTAGATGCCGCCATGGTTGTCGGCAGGGTTCTTGGCGTCCACCAGCTCGCCGCCCTTGAAGCCCGGCGCCGTGCCGAAGCCCAGTGTGAGCATCTGGTCCATGAAGTACCGGCCCACCAGGCCCGAGCCATTGCCCAGGCCCTGCGGATGCCGCTCGCCCTTGGAGTTCAGCATCAGGCGGATGGTCTCGATGGTGGAGGCGCACAGCATCACCACGTTGGCGCGGGCCTCGTGACGCTTGCCGGTGGCGGCGTCGATGTAGGTGACGCCGGTGGCGCGGCCGCTGCGCGCATCGGTGTTGACCCGTTCCACGGGCGAGTTGGCGCGCAGCGTCAGGTGGCCGGTGGCGGCAGCGGCCTGCAGCGGCGTGGTGGTGCGGTTGCGCTGGCCGTCCACCGGCGTGGCCTCCTTGCGCACATAGCGCCAGGCCATCACCTTGGCATCGCTGAAGCGGCCCTCCACCGCGGCCTTGAACTTCTGCTCGGCCTTGGACAGACCCGCCGGCGCGGCGTAGCTGCCCGACGGGCAGTAGTCGATGCCGTCGTCGTTGCCCATGATGCCCAGGAAGCGCTCCACGTGCTCGTAGTACGGCGCCAGGTCGGCATAGCCGATGGGCCAGTCGAAGCCCGCGCCTTCATGGCTCTTGAACTTGAAGGTGTAGTCCGACATGCGCAGCGCCACCCGGCCCCAGGCCAGGAAGCGCCCGCCCACCTGCTTGCCGCGCAACCACAGGTAGAAGTCCTGCGGCGACTCGTACGGGTGTTCGTTGTCGTTGACGAACAGGAAGGACTTCTCGGGCGTGTAGAACGAGGTCAGCGCCTGCTTGTGCTGGCCGCTCATCCCGGCCTTGATGCGCGCCCAGGAGCCGATGGCGGCGAACTGGGCCTTGGCCGCGGCCTCGAACTTGGCCTCGGGATGCGGGCCGCCGGCTTCCAGCACCAGCACCTTCAGGCCGCGCTCGGTGAGCTCCTTGGCGGCGATGCCACCGGTGGCGCCGGAGCCCACGACGATGGCGTCAAACACTTCTTCGGTCATGGCAGCGAAATTCAATGGGCAGGCGTTTCGGGATCGGTGTCGTACGGGGCGGGCGGGCGCGGCACCACGGCCTGGGCGGTCTGGGTGCTGTAGGCCTGGTAGAAGTCTTGCGCCGGCTGGTCGGTGTCGGGCAGCCACACGGGCTTGCCATCGTGGCCGAAGTAGGCCAGGTTCTCGTGAAAGCGCTGGAAGTCGGGGATGGCCTCGGTGCAGGCGGCAAAGTCGATCCAGTTGCGGCCATACGGCGCGCGGAACACCTCGAAGCAGCGGAAGCGCCAGATCTTCCACACGCCGTCCTGCAGCAACGCGTGCATCTCGTACTTCATGGCCACCCAGTGCGCCCAGACCTTCTGGCCGTTGACCAGCTCCTTCTCGTACAGGAACTCGGGCGCATTGGCGGCCTGGGCCGGATCGGTCAGGCCCGACTCCACGCCGCCCACGATCCAGATGCCGCGCGCGCTGCGGCCGTCACCGGCCACCTCGATCGACGGCGTGGTGCTGTAGTGCAGCAGCAGCTTGCCCACCGGCGCCGGGCGGCCGCGGTGGTAGGCGGTGATCGATTCCCAGTTGTCGTAGATGCCCTTGTTGGAGTACTGAGCGCGCAGTCCCGGCGTGCCGGGGCTGGCCCACAGGCCGATGATCTTCTCGTCCTCGTAGCCGTTGTGCAGGTGCATGTAGTTGGAGAACAGGTTCTCCACGGCGCCGCGGGCCTCGGTGCGGGCCAGGCGGTGTTCCAGTTCGGCGATGCGCGCGGCCAGCGCTGCGGGATCTGGCGTGGCGGGGGTCGATTGGCTCATGTCGTGTCTTTTCGTGTGATCGGTGCGGTGGGCTCACAGACCCAGCGTGCGGCGCGTCAGCGCCAGCGACTCGGCGTGCGGCAGCGAGGGCAGATACTCCAGGCCGATGGCGCCGGTGTAGCCGCGCTGCTTCAGCAGCGGCAGCAGAGCGGCCCAGGGCAGGCTGCCGGTGCCGGGCTCATGCCGACCCTCGTAGTCAGCCACCTGCACATGGCCCACCAATGCCGCGGTGCGGCTGTCGAAGGCGTCTTCGAGTGCCTGGCCGTCCACCGCGTGGTGGTACACATCGGCCAGCAGCTGGAGCGCCGGGTGGTCCACTTCCTCGACGATATCCAGGCCCTGGCGGATGTTGCGAACGGCCATCAGGTTGCCGTGGATCACCATGTGCACCGGCTCCAGCAGCAGCGTGGCGCCGCCATCGGCCGCGATGCGGGCGGCCTCGCGCAGCACGGTCACGGCATTGGCGCGCATGTCGCTCTCCGCCTGGCCGGGAAGGCCGAAGCCAGAGGCCAGGATGATGCGCGCGGCAGGCCCACGGCCATTCAGCCGGCGCGCCACCGGCACGGCGTCGCGCACGGCGCCCAGCACGGTGGCGTGCTCGGCCGAGTTGACCAGGCTGGCGCGCGGGTCTGCGCACAGGCTGAACACCTGCACGCCGGTCTCGGCCACCACGTCCGCCATGGCGGCTATGGGCTTGTCTCGCCACAGCCAGGTGTCCACGGCATCGAAGCCATCGGCCTTGGCAGCGTGGAAGCGCTGGATGAAATCGGGATGCTCGGTCTTGTAGAGCATCTCGATGCAGGGGATCAGTCGCATGCGGGCTCTCCCGGCTCAGGCCATGCCGAAGACTTGGCGCGTGCGCTGCAGCGACGCCAGCGTGCCGTTGCTCGGGCGGTACTCCAGCCCGATGTCACCGGTGTAGCCGGCGGCCGTCAGGGCCGGCAACCAGGTGGCCCAATCGATGGTGCCGGTGCCGGGCTCGTGGCGGCCATTCGTGTCGGCCACCTGCACATAGCCGATGAGGTGGGCGCGCTGGAGGATCTGCGCGTGGTCCTCGCCCATCACTTCCGCGTGGTAGGCGTCGTACAGCAGGCGAACGGCCGGGTGGTTCACTTCCTCGACGATGTCCAGGCCTTCGATGGCCGAGGCCATGAAGAAGCCCGGGTGGTCCACGCGTGTGTTCAGCGGCTCCAGCAACAGGCGCATGCCGGCATCGGCCGCCACCGGTGCCAGGTGCTTCAGGTTGTGCACCATCGCGGCATGCTGCTCGGCGGCCGAGGCGTCCTTCAGCGCCGGGCCGCCGGCGATGATCATGTCGGTGGCGCCCAGGCGCTGGCAGGTGGCGATGGTGCGCTGCAGCGCCTCGCGGATGAAGTCGGTCTTGCTGCGGTCCACGCAGCCCACCCGCGGGCCCACGGTGATGCTCTGCAGGTGGACGCCGGTTTCCTTCAGCGCGGCCGCAACGGCGTCGAGGTCGACCTGGTTCCACATGTGGAACTCGACCTTCTCCAGCCCCGCGGCAGCGGCCGCGCGGATGCGCGCCGGCATGTCGCCGGCCTCGTTGAACATGTACAGGTCTTCAATGACCGCGGACAGCTTCATGGGGTGCTCTTTCGGCAGGTTGGAACTGCAGGCCCACCTCAGGCCAGCAGCGGCTGCAGCACATGCCGAACGGTCCAGGCGTTCTGCATCATGGCCGCGGCCTGGGGCGCGGGGCCCTGGTCACTCTCCACCACCAGCCAGCCGGCATAGCCGGTCTCGCGCAGGGCACTCATCAGGGCAGGCCAGTCGATCAGGCCCGTGCCCAGTTCGCCGAACCAGCGCGCAATGCCGCGTTGGCCACCGGCCTTCATCAGCGCGCGCTCGGCATTCGGCGCGCGGTATTCGTCCAGCGCGTCCACAGCCAGCGCATCCTTGACATGGATGTGCCACACGCGGCTGGCAAAGCGCCGGTACCAGGCCGCCACGTCATGGCCGGCGATGGTGAGCTCGGCCGTGTCCATCGCCAGGCCCACGGTGGCGGCGTCCAGCTGCTTCAGCCAGGCCTCGATCTCGTCCATGCTGCGCAGTGCAGCCAGCGCATCCAGATGCAGCACGGTCTTCACACCCAGCGCGGCGGTCATGGCGCCTACGGCGTTCCAGCACGCGGCGGCGGCGGCCTGGCGCTCGGCATCCAGGCCGCCGTGCTTGCCAAACGGCGGCAGCGCGCGCAGCACCAGGCAATCACCACCCACCTCGGCCAGGAAGCGGGCGAACACCCCCGTCTGCTCCAGCAGCAGCGCGTGCTGGCTGCGGTCGGTGCAGTCCAGCCCGTGGTGCAGCTCCTCGAAGCTCATCTGCTGCGGATCGAGAAACAGGCTGGCCACGCGGTGGATGCCCCACTCGCGCAGCTTCAGCTTGAAGTGGTCCACCGAGCCGAAGTTCAGCGCGATGTTCTCGGGCCGGCCCATCGGGTCCCAGCGGCCGGTGCCGGCGCTGAGCTCGATGGCGTCGAAGCCGCAGGCCGACGTGGTCTTGAGCGCACGCTCCTGCTGCTCCATACGGGCAAAGCCGGTGAAGCCGGCCTTCCACTGGTTGGTGGCGTAAGCCCACTTAGTCATGAATCGACCTCAGCACATTTCGGATCGTCCAGGCCGCGATGGCCGTGCTCTCGGGGTAGTTGCCGCCGCCCACGTCGGCCTTGTCGTGCTCCACGCCCACCCAGCCGGCCCAGTTCGTGTCCTTCATGGCGCCGTACAGCGCGGGGAAGTCCACCAGGCCGCCCTCGGTGCCCATCTCGTAGAACCAGCGGTCGGTGGTGGGGGCCATCACCTCGGCATCGGGCTTGCGGCGGTAGTCGCCGTTCAGGTCGACGTGGTGCGTGTCCTTCAGATGGAATGCGGCCACGCGATCACGGCGCTGGATGAACAGGTCCACCGGGTCGACGCCGGCGATCACATGCTGGGCCGTGTCCAGGCACAGGAACACGTAGCGCGGATCGGTCCAGTCATAGAACTTCTTCAGCTGCTCGGCCGAGCGGATGCCGCAGAAGAACTCGTGGTGGCAGCAGGTCTTGACGCCATAGCCTTCCAGCGTCATTTTTCCGATGCGGTTCCACAGCTCGGCGCAGGCGCGGATCTTGTCGTCGGTGACCGGCTCCACGTCGAAGTACAGGCCGGCCGGCATCACGATGAAGTTCTGCACGCCCAGGCCGGCGCTGCTCTTCATGATGTATTCGGCATAGCCCGCCATGCGGTCGTGCGTGGCGCGCACATGCGGCGTGCTCTGGCGCGCGTCGTACATCACCGCGTGGAACAGGCTCAGCACGCGGTCGATGCCGCGGCTTTGCATGTGGGCCCGCGCGGCGTCGAGCGAGCCGAACAGGTCACGCAGCACCGGCAGATGGAAATCGAAGGTCTCGATGGCCTCGAAGCCCACGCCGGCCACCTGCTTCAGGAACGCATCGAAGCGCTCCACCGAGGTGTACTGCGACAGCGGGCCTTGCGGCGTGTCCACACGCCAGTGGTCCATGTAGGCGTAGCGAAGATGCCGCCCTGCCAGCGGCGCGCCAATCTGGCTCACGCTGCCTGCCCCGTGTGCTTGGCGATGATGCGCCGCGCCAGCGCCTGATGCTTGGCCACCATGTCGAAGGCGTCGATGTTGCGCATGTAGAGGTGGCCCTCCCATTCGCTGGACATGAAGCCGGTGAAGCCGCCGTCGTGAAAGACCGGCAGGATGCTGCCGTAGTCGATCGAGGCCTCGTTGCCCTCGTCGTCGAAGTCGTAGAACTTGCCGTGCACATGCACCACCTGGGGCATGATTTCCTTCCACATCTCGGCGCTGCCGGGGCTGAGGATGTTGAACATCACGGCCAGCGCGCTCACGTCGGCCGGATCGGCGTTCAGCGGCTCCACGCGGCGGGCGAACTCCTGGCGCTTCCAGCCGGCGTCCTTGGGCAGCTGCCACACCTCCAGCGCCAGCTGGATCAGGTCTTCGGGCAACTGCTGGCGGCGCAGGTTGGCGATGTAGGTGGCGGGCAGGCGGCTGGCGCAGCAGCCGAAGTCGGGCACAAAGCCCAGCAGCGGCGAGTTGGCTTTGGCATAGGCCTCGCGCCAGGCCATCACCGGCGGCGAGCTGGGGTTCAGCGGTGCATGCACCTCGGGGCCGATCTGGATGCCGTGCTTTTCCAGCAGCGGCAGCAGGCGGATGATCACCTCCACCGGCGCGGCGAACTGGCAGCGCACCGTGGGGAAGCCCATCTTGGCGGCGGCCTCGATCTGCGGCGCGTGGTAGGCCACGGCCTCGTCCACGCTCATCATCGTGCCGCGGCGGATGGCCATGTCGGCGTTGATGCTCAGGCAGCTGGGCGTCAGCTCGTACTTCGCCATCAGGTCCTTGAAGCGCGCCGCAAAGTCGTCGCTGACGTTCGGGAAGCCGCGGATGCTGGAGAAGCCGATCAGCTCCAGGCCGGGGCCCAGCTTGCGCTTGGCCACTTCGGCGATCAGGTCCTCGAAGCCGTAGCGGCGCTCATGCCACTCGTTGGTGAAGCTGTAGAGCGTGGAGCCGAGCTGGAAGCCCTTGGCGGGTGTGGTCGTCATGAAAGGTCCTTGCTCAAGCTGCTTCGACCTGCGCGTCGCCGCGGGTCACATGGGTCAGCATCGGGATGTAGGGCGGGTACAGGTTCAGCGTGACCACCACGTGGTGCTTGCCGGCGGCCAGCGGCTTCGGGCTGGGCACATGCAGCAGCACGGAGTCCTGGATGAACCAGAAGGTGCCGGTCTGCTCGGGCAACTCGGCCAGCGTGTAGCGTTTGCCTTCGTACTCGACGGTGGCGCCTTCCAGCGACAGCGCCTCGCCGTCCACCAGCACCTGTGTGGGCATCACCACCGACAGCGGAAGCGAGCGGTACCAGGGCAGGCGCAGATCCAGCACCAGGCCCTCGGGCGTGACGAGCGAGTCCTCGGGCGTGATCAGGTAGTCGCTGAAGGCGTTCTTGAAGAATCGGGCCATGGCAGGCTTTCAGAGATTGGGGGGCGGTCAGCCGGCAATGCGCAGGCGCTTGCGGGTCTGCGTGGTGGGCACGAAGGGCAGGTAGCTGATGCGCAGGCGCTCGGCCAGGCCGATCTCGTGCTCACCGGCGCTCAGGCCGCCGGGGCGGGCCACCACCACGCGCGCCTTCTCGCCGAAGTTCCACTTCTCGTCGAAGCAGCGCTCCATCTCGTCCAGGCTCCAGCTGCGGCCGCGCAGCTGCAGGCGGATGGCCTCGCGCGGCACGGCCTCGCCATCGACGGTGACGGCGATGTCTTCCACCATCGACAGGCCCAGGCCGCGGTAGTACGGCAGGCGCGCCAGCAGCGCGAAGCCGGTGATCTGTCCGCCCTCGACGACGTTCTCGAAGCCGTCGTCGCAGAGCATGTGTGCGTCCATCATGATCGGGTGTCCTTGCGGGTTCAGTTCTTCTGCAGCGCGGCGGGCAGGGGCTCATCGAGCAGGCGGCACAGCATGCGGTGCTGGCGCTTGACCTGCTCCACCGACTGCACCGGGTGCGCGTCCTCGATCCAGCGGTTGCCTTCGTACTCGGAGCAGATGTGGCCCTTGAAGCCACCTTGCTTGAGCACCGCCACGATCTCGTCGTAGGGGATGGAGTACTCCACGTCGTCCTCGGTCATCTCGTAGAACTTGCCGTGGATGTTGTGGATGCGGGGCATGAAGTCCAGCATGCGCTTGGGCTCGAACGCGGCGTTGTGGCGCAGCGTCTCGGCCATGGCCAGCGCCGGGCCGGTGCCGCCCATCTCGCGCACATCCAGTAGCACGTACTCGCTGAGCGTGCGGTCTTCATAGGCCTTCTCGATGTAGTCGGCAATGTGTTGCGGCACGCCGTTGCGGATGAAGCGTTCCTTCCACACCCGCGGGAAGCGGTGCACGAACATGCCCATGTCGGGCAGGAAGCCCAGCGCCTGGGAGCCCGACTTCTCGTACGCCTCGGCGTGGCGCACGATCCACGGGTGGTCGAAGTGCAGCGGCGCGTGGATCTCGATCAGGATCTTGAGCCCCAAGTCTTCGGCATAGCTGGCACAGGCCACCAGCACCTCGGGCGCGATGGACACCAGCGCGCGGATGTAGGGCGCACCGAGCGCAGCGCCGAAGTCGATGTCGCGCTTGACGCTGGCCACCTGCTCGGCAAAGGGCATCACCTGGCCCTTGACGCGCTTGTAGTCCAGCATGAAATCGTGGCACACCGGGTAGGTGCCGTACCTTTCCATCAGCGCGTGCCAGTGCGCGATCTCGGCCGTGGGCATGCCCACCTCGGGCCAGCCGCTGAAGGTCTGCTCGCCCACCACCTCGATGCCCTTGGCACCGATCTCGGCGCAGGTGCGGATGCAGTCTTCCAGCGACATGGTGCGCAGGAAGGTCTCGTTCTGGAAGCTGTAGAGGCTGACGCCCCGCTTGATCTGATGGCTCATGATGCGGTTCTCGTGAAGGGAGGTTCAGTCCTGCGCCGCGGGCAGCTTCACCCAGCGGCCACCGGCGCGCGACGAGCGCTGCACGGCCTCGATGAACTGCACACCGCGCAGGCCATCGGCAATGGTGGGGAAGTGGCAGGCCTTGTCGGGCCGGTCGCTCTTGCGTGCGCCGGGGCGGGCGGCGCGCAGGTGCTGCGCCACCTCGCTGTACAGGCTGGCAAAGGCCTCCAGGTAGCCCTCGGGGTGGCCGCCGGGGATGCGGTTCAGGCGCGCACCGGCCGCGCCGAAGCCTGCACCACCACGCTCGAGCACCTGCGTGGGCTGGCCCAGCGGCGTGTAGCGCAGCTGGTTAGGCTGCTCTTGCCGCCACTCGATGCCGCCCTGGCTGCCGTAGACGCGCAGGCGCAGGTCGTTCAGATGGCCCGGTGCCACCTGGCTGGCCCAGATGGCGCCACGCGCGCCATTGGCATAGCGCAGCAACACCTGCGCGTTGTCGTCCACGCTGCGGCCGGGCACGAAGCTGCTGAGCTCGGCGCACAGCTCGACCAGCGGCTGGCCGGTGACATAGTCGGCCAGGTGCCAGGCGTGCGAGCCGATGTCGCCGATGGCACCGCCGCCGGCCTGGGCTGGGTCGGTGCGCCAGGCGGCCTGCTTCTGGCCGCTTTGCTCCAGCGGTTCGGCCAGCCAGTCCTGCGGGTACTCGGCCTGCACCACGCGGATCTCGCCCAGCTGGCCCTGCTGCACCATCTGGCGCGCCACGCGCACCATCGGGTAGGCGCTGTAGTTGTGGGTGACGGCAAAGACCAGGCCCTGCTTCTTGGCCAGCGCCGCCAGCTTGCGCGCATCGGCGCTGTGCACCGTCACCGGCTTGTCGCAGATGACATGGATGCCGGCCTTCAGAAAGGCCGTGGCGGCCGGCGCATGCACATGGTTGGGCGTGACGATGGCCACCGCCTCGATGCCGTCGGGCCGCGCGGCTTCTGCCGCGGCCATGGCTTCAAAGCTGTCGTAGATGCGGTCCGCCGCCAGGCCCAGGGCCTGGCCCGAGCGCTGGGCCTTGGCCGGCGTCGCCGACAGCGCGCCGGCCACCAGCTCGAACTGGTCATCCAGCCGTGCGGCCATGCGGTGCACGGCGCCGATGAAGGCGCCCTCGCCGCCACCGACCATGCCCAATCGAATACGTGAAGGCTTCATGCCAGCCCCAGCATGCGGCGCAGCTGCGCCGGGTCGGTATCGGCACCCGCGAAGTCATCGAACGCCTTCTCGGTGACGCGGATGATGTGGTCGCGGATGAAGGGTGCGCCCTCGGCCGCGCCCTGCTCGGGGTGCTTCAGGCAGCACTCCCACTCCAGCACGGCCCAACCCTGGAAGTTGTATTGCGCCATCTTGGAGAACACGGCCTTGAAGTCCACCTGGCCATCGCCCAGCGAGCGGAAGCGCCCGGCGCGGTCCTGCCAGCTCTGGAAGCCACCGTACACGCCCTGCCGGCCGCTGGGGCGGAACTCGGCGTCCTTGACGTGGAACACCTTGATGCGCTCGTGGTACAGGTCGATGAAGTCCAGGTAGTTCAGCTGCTGCAGCACGAAGTGGCTGGGGTCGTAGGCGATGTTCAGCCGAGGGTGATTGCCCACGCGCTCGAGCAGCATCTCGAAGGTGACACCGTCGTGCAGGTCTTCACCGGGATGCAGTTCGAAGGCCAGGTCCACGCCCGCCTCATCGTACGCATCCAGGATGTGCCGCCAGCGCCGCGCCAATTCGTCGAAGGCCGTCTCCACCAGGCCCGCGGGCCGTTGCGGCCAGGGGTAGAGAAACGGCCAGGCCAGCGCGCCGGGGAAGCTGATGCTGGCGTTCAGGCCCAGGTGCTTCGAGGCCTTGGCCACCTTCAGCACCTGCTGCACCGCCCAGCGCTGGCGCTCGGCTGGCTTGCCGCGCAGGCCTTCAGGCGCAAAGCCGTCGAAGGCCTCGTCATAGGCCGGGTGCACGGCCACCAGCTGGCCCTGCAGGTGGGTGCTGAGCTCGGTGATGGCCACGCCGTTCTCGCGCGCGATGCCGGCGAACTCGTCGCACCAGGTCTTGGACTCGGCCGCGCGGTCCAGGTCGAACAGGCGCGCGTCCCAGGTGGGTACCTGCACGCCCCGGTAGCCGAGAGAGGCCGCCCACTTCGTGATGGCGGGCCAGGAGTTGAACGGCGCCGCATCCCCCGCGAACTGCGCGAGGAAGATGGCCGGGCCTTGGATCGTGGTGGGCATCGTTGGCTTTGCGATGGAATGTCGGTGGCAGGGCCGCCGCCACAGGCGCGGCGGCCCGGCGGAGCGCCGGTGGTACCGGCGCTCCGGGGACTCAGAACTTGGCGTTGACCCGCACGCCGTAGGTGCGCGGCTCGGCCACGTTCACCGAGCTGGGCAGGCGGTTCTCCACAGTGATCTCGTCGCTGAGGTTCTTGCCGAACAGCTGCACCGAGTACTTGTCGTCGGCGCTGCGCCAGCTGACCTGCGCGTCGTACTTGGTGAAGGCCGGCTGGCGGTAACGGGTGGCGTAGTCGTCGCCGTAGCTGGACATCAGGTAGCCGCTGTTGTGGCGGGCCGCCACGCCGGCCTCGATGGCCGAGCCGTTGGCCAGTTCGAAGGTGTGGGTGTAGCCCAGGCGCACGGTGGTCTTGGGCGCGCGGTCCAGGGCCTGGCCGGTCCAGTCCACCACCACGGTGGGGGCCTGCACCGGCTTGTTCACCGGCATGTAGGTGCCGAAGGCGGTCTTGTTCAGCGCCACGGCCATGTCGAAGACACCTTGGCTGAACGGGCGGAAGCGGCCCTCGAGCTCGAAGCCCTTCATCGTGGCCTTCTCGGCATTGACGGTGCGGGTGCCGCAGGTGCTGACGTTCTGCGCATTGGTCACGCACACGGTGGACGACAGCTGCAGGTCCTTGTAGTCGTAAGCGAACGCGCTGGCCGACAGCTGCAGGCGGTTGTTCAGCAGCCGGGTCTTCACCCCCACCTCGGCGGCGGCGAGCTCCTCAGGCCGGTAGGTCATGGTGTCGCTGCTGGTGTTGAAGCCGCCGGCCTTGTAGCCGGTGGACAGCGCGCCGTAGACGAAGGTTTCCTTGCTCAGATCCCAGTCCAGGCCCAGCTTCCAGGTGGCCTTGGCGCTGTCCACCTGGCGGCTGAACGGCGCGGCCGGAATCGTCAGGCAGCCGCCGTTGCAGGGGTCGGTGGCGAACTTCGTGTCCTGGCTGTAGCGGGCACCGGTCACCAGGCGCAGCGTGGGCGACAGCGCGTAGCTGCTCTGGCCGAACAGGGCCTTGGCCGTGTTCTCCACCTGCGACAGGAACTTCATGCGGAACGTGAAGTTCGAGTTGACGAAGGTGTTGTAGACGATGTCGCGGCCCAGGTTCTCGTCGAAGTAATAGGCGCCCACCACCCAGGTGAAGGGCTGGTTGTCGGGCGATTGCAGGCGCAGCTCGTGCGAGATCTGCTTGTTGTTCGAGGCGTTGACGTTGCCGCGGAACGGATTGCCGTTGAAGGCGCTGATGTTGTCGAAGTGGCCGTTGGCCTGCAGCCAGCCCAGCTGGTAAACGACCTCACCCAGGCGGGTGTTGTGGCGCAACTCGGCGCGCAGCCCGTTGTTCTCGAAGTAGCGGGTCGTGGGCTTGGCGTAGAAGTCAGGCACCGTGAGCTTGACCTCGTTGCTCACGCTGTCACCGATCCACACCGGGTTCAGCAGGTCGTTGGGCCAGGTGGCGTTGCCGCCCTTGGCCGTGCCGGAGAAGAAGTTGGTGAGCGGCACCGGCGTGAAGCCGTTGGAGTTGATCTTGCTGTGCTCGGCGGTCAGCAGCAGGCTGGTGTCCTTGGAGAAGGTCAGCAGGCCATGCACGCGGGCGGCCAGATCGTCCTGATCTTCGAGGCCGATGCCCGACGGATTGCTGAAGAACGAATCGCGCTTGTTGGCATTGACCGCAGCGCGCAGCTTCAGCAGATCGTTGACCGGCACGTCGACGGCCACCTCGGCGCGGCGTGCGTTGTAGTTGCCCAGTTCCAGGCTGACCTTGCCGCCCAGCTTGTTGCCCGGCTTGTTGGAGATGACGTTGACCGCGCCGCCGGTGGCATTGCGGCCGTACAGCGTGCCCTGCGGGCCGCGCAGCACTTCCACGCGCTGCACATCGAGGAAGGACGCGAACTGCGCCTCCGGACGGCCCACGTACATGCCGTCGATGTTGAACGCGTTGGACGGGTCACCACGCTCGGTGGTGTTGATGCTCATGACGCCGCGGATGTTGATCTGCAGGCGGCCGGAGTCCTGGCTGATCTGCACGCCCGGGCTGATGTCCTGGATGGTTCGGGCATCGACCACGCCGGCGGCCTTCAGCTGGTCGCCATCCACCACGGTCAGGGCCAGCGGCGTCTTGCTGGCCAGCGTGCTGCGCTTGTTGGCGGTGACCACGACCTCCTGCACGTCCTTGGCGGACTCGGCGGTGGCTGCCGGAGCAGTGGTCTGGGCGATGACGGGCACCGCGGCGGTGATCAGGCCGGCGGCGGCCATCAGGCCGCTGAGGGGGCGAAGGGCAAAGGTCTTGATCATGATGTCTCCTGGGGGGCGTTGCAGCGTCGCGGGCGGATGCCCGGCGACGTTCGGTGTCGTCCTGTTCTGATGTTGGACGGAAGGGTAAGCGCTTTCCTAAAGTTTTCCTTGCGGGCTTTCACTAGTTGCTCAAAGGGGGTGTCAGGACAGCAAGAAGTTCGGCTTGCACGGGGCGCAAACGCGGGCACAATGGGAAAAATTCTTTTCCCGAGGGATGCGCACACCGTGAAGGAACTGCCGTCGATCAACGCCGTGGCCAAGCTGGCGGATGTGTCCATCGCCACCGTGTCGCGCGTGCTGAACAACAGCAAGCCGGTCAATGCCGACACGCGGCGCCGCGTGGAGGCGGCGGTGGCCCAGCTGGGCTACCGCACCAATGCGGCCGGGCGCAGCCTGGCCATGGCGCAGAGCCACCTGCTGATGGTGCTGGTGCCCGACTTCGCCAACCCGTTCTACGCGCAGATCGTGCAGGGTGTGGAATCGGTGACCCGGCAGGCCGGCTACAAGATCGTGCTCACCGATGCCAGCGGCGGTGAATCGCCGCACGGCACGGCGCTGGACGCGCTGTACAACCGCCTGGCCGATGGCGTGATCAACCTGGCCCATCTGGACGACGACGCCGCCATCGTCAGCGAGGTGCAGCAGCTGCCGTGGGTGAACTGTTCGGAATTCCTGCCCGACAGCGGTGTGCCCTACGTCAGCATCGACCACCGACAGGCCGCGATCGACGCGGTGCAGTACCTGCTGAACCGCGGCCACCGCCGCATCGCGCTGATCAGCGCGGACGAGACCTACCGCTGGGCCCGCCTGCGCCACGAGGGCTATGAGCTGGCCATGCTGCGCGCCGGCCTCGCCCCTGACCCCGCGCTGGTGCGCACCGCCAGCAGCACCGACTACGAGGCCGGCAGCCAGGCCGTGGGCGGCCTGATGGCGCTGCTGGAGCCACCGACCGCGGTGTTCGCGGTGTCCGACACCCTGGCCATCGGCGCCATCAAGGCGCTGCGCCGCGCCGGCCGGCGCGTGCCCGACGATGTGGCCGTGATGGGCTTCGACGACCTGCCGCTGTCGGCGGTGTTCGAGCCCGGCCTGACCACCATCGGCCAGCCCATGCGCGAGCTGGGCGCCACGGCGGCGGAGATCCTGCTGGCCCGCCTTCGCGACGAGCGCCTGCCCTCGCGCACGCTGGCCCACCAGCTGGTGGTGCGCGACTCGGCCTGACCGTGTGGGGGCGGCCGCCGCCCGCCAGGCGCACTGAAGGCCACACCACATGGCTGGGATCCGGGCCGGCAGCATCGTCACCCCCACGGCACGCCACCCTCAGCGCGGGGTGCCGGCCGGCATGCCATCGGCGGCCAGCAGGCGCGCCAGCGCACGCCGGCGGTTGGCCAGGGCCGGCAGACCGGCATGCCGATCCACGCGATCGATCACCTGGTCCAGCCCGCACTGGCGCATCTGCCCCAGCGAGGCGTAGCCCGCGGCCTCCAGCCGCTGCACCACGCGATCGCCGATGCCCGGTGTGGTCAGCAACCGGCGGCGCTCGGCCTCTGCAAAGCCGCGGCCCGTGTGGGCATGTTCGGCCGACATGCTTGGCCTCACGCCGGGATGGACGCGGCCGGCGCGCCCGCCACCGACCAGTGCTCGACGATGCGGCCCTGATCGATGCGGAAGATCTCCACCCGGTCATCGGCGCGGGCCTGGCCGGCATGGCGGCATCGCAGGTGCACCATGCCCAGATCGCCGTCGACCATCAGGTGCAGCACCTCGATCGTGAGCTGCGCATCGGCCAGGCGCGCCGACAGCGCGCCCATCACACCGGCGCGGTTGCCGCGGCCGGGCCAGGCGTGGTCGCGGTAGCCCGTGGCCACCACGCAGGATTCGAACGCGGCGCGCACCTGGCGGCGGCGAAACAGCAGGTCGACGAAGCGCTGTAGCACGGCGCGCGGCGGCTCTGCCACCGCCCCCGCTGCAGCGGCCAGCGCGGGCGGCAGCTGGGGCGCGCGGCCCGCGCCGACCAGCGTCGCCCCCCAGGTCGATGCCACCGCGCAGCCGTTCAGCGGCTGTACCAGGCGGCGCTCTGAAACATGTTCCGACAACATGGGCGCAAGTGTCCGGGCGCCCCATGCCATCGAAAAAGTGAATTCGGTCGAGCCGAGCTTTCAATGCGATCCAACAATAAAGGGTTAACCCCGGACGGGTAACCCGGTCGCGCCACGGCCACGGGTGCCGTGCCGGCGTGTCAGCCGCCGTCGATGCCGACGAACACCCGCCCACCCGCGATCCGCACCGGGTAACGGCGCAGGGCCTCGGTCACTGGCGCGCAGGTGGGACGGCCGTCGCGCACGTCGAACCGGCCCTGGTGCAGCGGGCACTCGATCTCATGGCCTTCGAGGAAGCCGTCGCACAGCCGCGCATTGCCGTGCGTGCACAGGTTGTCGGTGGCGTACACGCCCTCGCCCACCGTGTAGATCGCGATGTCGCGTCCGGCCACGGCCACGCCCAGCACGTCGTCGTCGGGCAGGTCGTCGGCAGCCAGGGCGTCCACCCAGTTCGTGTTGCTCATGTCGGTCTCAGATCGGGTAGATGATGGAGTTGGGGATCATTTCGCTGTCGTAGATGCACTCACGCACCGCGAACTTCAGGCCGGCCGGGGTGCGAACCACCTCGTCCAGGTAGCGGCCCACGTTGAACACGGTGCTGGGCTCGGACAGCTTGGTGCGGAACACCGCGTAATTGGCCTCGCAGCGGATGCGCCCGGCCGTCACCTCGCGGATCACCGGCGCGCCCACCACATGGCGCTGGTAGTACGGGTCATGGAACAGCGTCTGCTGGATGCCGTACACCCGGTCCTTGAGCATGCCCTTGCTGGTGAACGACAGCGTGGCCAACGGGAACCCGCGCTCATGGTTCTCGCGCGGTTGCAGCCGATAGCGGCAGTCGTCGGTGAAGAACTCGGGCCACAGGTCCCAGTGGCCGGAATCCACGGCACTGGCGTAGTCGGCATACAGCTGGGTCAACGCCAGCCAGTCATCGAAGGTCAGGGGATGGGCCACGGTCAAGCCTCCATCACGTCGCGCCAATAGCGGTACATGCCGCGGATCAGCGTCTCGGTGACCATGTGTTCGGTGTCTTCCACGGTGCGCCCGCCCAGTTCGGCCACGGCGCGGTGGAAGGGCTTGCTCTCGAAGGCCTGCTGGCTGAACTCGATCACCTCGCCGTCGTCGGCCGAGACGAAGCCCGCCGGACCGAACAGGTTGGCCTGGGTCAGCCGGCGCTGGGTCATGGCCTCGTCATCGTCCTCGAAGCCGAAGTGCGTCCACACGAAGTCGAAGCTGCCATGCCCGTTGGGCTGGATGTGTCGCGTGGACACGCTGTTGACCTGCTGCTGCAGGATCACGCTGGGGAAGATGGTGGTCATGACCGCCGTGGGCCCGCCCCACCAGGCCTCGGGCACGATGTCGATGAAGCTCGGGTCGTTGAGCTTCATCTCCTCCTTGAAGCTCGCGACCTGGGTCACCTGGCCGGCCTTGCCGCCTGCGCCGCGGGTGGAGATCATGGCCGCATGGCGGTGCCGGTCGTCCATGCGCAGCTGGCTCTTGTTGTCGGCACGCCAGAGCCCGAAGGTCACGAACCAGGTGTGCAGCAGGCCCGGGTGGTAGGGGTCCTTGATGTTCTCCTGCATCAGCTTCCAGTTGCCCGGAATGCGCTGCCGGTTGTAGCCCAGGATCTTGAGCTGGCGACCGTTGAACAGGCGGTCGAAGTAGCCCAGGATGGCCGGGCCGAGGTACTGCTCGAAGGGCTCCACGTCGGGATCGAACGAGGCGAACACCACGCCGCCGCGCGTGGCCACCTTCAGCCGCGTGAGACCATGGTCCGCCGTCTTGAAGTCGGCCGGCATGCCGCCGTGTACCTGGCCATCCTGCTTGACACCGCGGCGGAAGGGCACGCCCTGCAGCTCACCCTGCAGGGTGTAGCTCCACTGGTGGTACGGGCAGACGAATTCCTTGCGGTTGCCATGCCGCTCCCGGCAGAAGCGCATGCCGCGGTGCGCGCAGACGTTCTCCACGACATGGATCGCGCCGTCCGCGTCGCGCACCAGGATCACCGAGCGCTCGCCGATCACGGTGCGCTTGAAATCCCCGGGGTTCGGCACCTCGGCCTCCAGGCCCACATAGCACCAGTGCCCGTTGTAGAAGAAGCGCTCCAGTTCGCGCCGGTACAGCGCGTCGCTGGTGTAGGCCACGAACGGGATGCGGTGCGTGCCCTCCCCGTCCCATGTGGCGCGGTCCGGAAAGACCGTCGATGCCGGGTCCATGTCCTGTCTCCTGCGTGTGGGTGTGCGTGTGTGGATGTCTTGCCGCCCCGGGTGCGCTCAGCCGCCCTGGGGATAGAAGGCGTCGGCGTGGATGTGCGCCGGCGCGATGCCCTTGTGGCGCACCAGGCGGGTGGCGGCCTCCACCATCGGCGCAGAGCCGCACAGGTAGGCACGCCAGCCGGCCAGATCGCCATGGTCCTGCGCCAGGGCCTCGGTCACCAGGCCGGCGCGCAGGCCCTGCCCGTCGCCACCCGAGGCGGCCACCACCTGCACGCTCAACCCGGCATGCTGGCGCTGCAGGGCCTGCAACGCGTCCAGGCCGTAGACGTCGCGCGGCGATCGCACGCCCAGGTACAGGTGCATCGGGTTGCGCATGCCGAGGGCCAAGGCGCCGCGCAGGATCGACAGCACCGGAGCCAATCCGGTGCCGCCGGCCACGCACAGCATCGGACCACGATGCTGGCGCCGCAGGTAGGCCGATCCCAGCGGGCCGCTGACCTTGACCGCATCGCCCACGCGCAGATCGCTTGCGATGTAGCCGCTGACCCGGCCCCCGGGCACCTGCCGCACATGGAACTCCAACAGCGCGTCGTCGCACAGCCCGGCCATCGAGTACGGCCGCGCATGGGCCGGGCTGAACTGCAACTGCACGTACTGGCCCGGCGAGTACGCGATGGGCTTGGCCGGCCGCAGCAGCAGGCGCCGGATGTCGTGGGTCAGCGCCTCGATCGCCACCACGGTGGCCTTGACGATGCGCGCCGGGTGCACGACGACCTCGTCGGGCTCCGGGATCTCGACCGTGCAGGCCTCGGTCAGGTAGGTCTGGCAGGCCAGCACCTCGGCGGCCTCGTCGTCCACGGTACCGCGCGGCTCACCGGCCCGCACCCGGCAGCGGCAGGTGCCACAGCGGCCGGCCATGCACGAGTACGACATCGGCACCTGCGCCGCCTGCAGCACGGTCAGCAGGTTGGCGCCGGGTTCGGCCTGGATCAGGCGGTTGAGCGGTTGAACGAGGATGTCCATGTCGGGGTGGGATGGCCGGCGGCATCCTCGCCCGATCCGCGCATTCGGCAAATAGAATGGCGTGAATGTGATACATCACTGCTAGTGATGGAGGCGCCATGGAGCTGACGGACATCGACCTGAACCAGCTCGTGGTGTTCCAGCAGCTGATCGCCGAGCGCAGCGTGTCCCGGGCGGCAGAGAACCTGGGCCTCACCCAGCCGGCGGTCAGCAACACGCTGGCCAAGCTGCGGCGGCAGTTCGGTGACGATCTGTTCGTGCGCACCCCGGCGGGCATGATGCCCACGCCCTTTGCCGAGCAGCTGGCCGAACCCGTGGGCTACGCCCTGGGCATGATCCACAGCGGCCTGAACCAGCACAGCCGCTTCGCCCCGGCCAGCCTTGAGCGCACCCTCACCATCGGCATGACCGACATCGGCGAGATCGTGTTCCTGCCGGCCCTGGTGGCGCGGCTGCGCCAGGAAGCGCCCGGCATCTCGCTGGCCACGGTGCGCACCACGGCCACCAGCCTGCGCGACGACATGGAGGCCGGCAAGGTCGACCTGGCCATCGGCCCGCTGCCACAGCTCAAGGCCGGCTTCTTCCAGCGGCAGTTGTTCCGCCAGCGCTATGTGTGCCTGTTCCGCCAGGGCCATGCACTGGACCGCAAGCGCCTGTCACTGGCCGACTTCAAAGCCGCCGAGCACCTGGTGATCGTGTCGGCCGGCACCGGCCATGGCCGGGTGGACGCGCTGATCCAGCGCGCCGGCATCGAGCGCAGCACCCGCCTGACCGTGCCGCACTTCGTCAGCGTGGGCCACATCCTGCAGCGCTCGGACATGGTGGCCACCGTGACCGAACGGCTGGCGCAGTGCCTGGCCGGCCCGTTCGAACTCAGCTTCCGCCCGCACCCGCTCGACCTGCCCGATGTGGCGATCAACGTCTTCTGGCATGCCAAGGTACACCGCTCACCGATGCACCAGTGGCTGCGGGGCATCGTGTTCGAGCTGTTCGGCGACGACCAGGCATGAAAAAAGGGGCCTCTCGGCCCCTTCGGATGCGCAGGGATGCGGACTGGCTCAGGCCAGTGCGGCGTCCTTGAGCTTCTTCATCGCACGCACCTTGACCTTGGTGGTCGCGGGCTTGGCGGCGAACTTGCGTTCCTGCTTGGTGAACGGGTCGATGCCCACGCGGGCCTTCTTGGCCGGCACCTGCTGGGCGGTGACCTTGAACAGGCCGGGCAGCGTGAACTCGCCCAGGCCCTTCTTGGCCACCGAGGCGGCGATCGTCGCTTCCAGCGCGGCCACCACGGCCTTCACGGCCTTGGCATCCACCGCGGCCACAGAGGCCAGGTGGGCGATCAGGCCGGTCTTGTTGAACGCGGTCTTGATCGGCTTGAGCGGGCCGGTGACGACCGGCTTCTGCGGCGCAGCCACGACGGCCTTGGCGGCCGGCTTCGCGGCCGGCTTGGCCGCGGCCTTGACGGCGGGCTTCGCAGCGGCCTTGGCCGCGGGCTTGGCTGCCACCTTGGTGGGGGTCGTCTTCGCGGCGGCCTTCTTGGCCGGCGCCTTCTTCACAGTTGCCATGAGTCTCAAGGTTAAGGTGGATGCGCGAACCGGGCATCGCTCGGTTGGCCCGCAGCTTCACATGCCGGAGCCACGGCACGGATTCTAGGCAGACCGCTCAGACGGCCGCGGGCGGCATGTCGGCGCCTGTACGGCGCCGAGCCATCACAGGGCGCGGATGCGCGAGGCCTGCGGGCCCTTCTGGCCTTGCGTCACCTCGAACTCCACGCGCTGGTTCTCGGCCAGGGTCTTGAAGCCCGTGCCCTGGATTTCCTTAAAGTGGGCGAACAGGTCCTTGCCACCGTCGTCGGGGGCGATGAAGCCGAAGCCCTTGCCTTCGTTGAACCACTTCACGGTGCCGGTTTGCGTCGTCATGTTGTCTATCCTTGCTGGATGCGTTGAAAAGATGCCCCAGCTCTTGCCGGTGCGGGTCAGCAGCCTCCTGACGTGGAGGCTGAATGGGGTGGCGGCCGGACGGTGCGGCACGCGGGCATGCGCCATGCGGCCGAAACGGCCGCCAACGGGCAAGCCGGCGCCGCTGCGGCCACCGGGGTTGGGCAGGGACGGCAGAAGGATCGCGTCCTTGCCGGCCTGGAACGATGTGGAGATGGAGATTCCTCGGCGGACCGCGGTTGGGGAGGTGCGGGTCCGGTCTGTCTGGTGTGGAGGGCGCGCGGTGCTCGCGCGGGCGTCGGTCGAACTCTGTCCGGCGTCAGGCCCGCGGGGTCGTTCGCGGCGGGCCGGAGGCAGCCAGAGAGGAAGGACAGCCGAAGCAATCAGACAGTCTGGCGAGGGATGGAGATCAGCGTGTGATCCCGGTGCAGCGAAGAAAGTTCACTGTCACCAAAAGCCACAAGAGTGTAGCACCGCCCGGTCGCGGGCGCCGGCGTGTCCGCTCATTTGGCGAACCATCACCGCGCGCCCGCCACCTCCGGCGCCGCACGCCCCTCAGCGGGGGGCGGCGCGGGCCACCAGCGCGGCCGCGTCCACGCCCCGCGGCAACGTGCCGAACTGGCGGTGGCCCTCACCGGCCAGGCGCGAGGCGCAGAAGGCGTCGCCCACGGTGGCCGGCGCGTGCTGCACCAGCAGCGCGGCCTGCAGCGCCAGCGCCATGCGGTCGACCAGCTGTCGGGCGCGGTACTCGATGTCGGCGGTGTCGGCCAGATCGGTGCGCAGCGCGTCCACCCAGCGGTCGAGCAGCGCATGGCCACCGCGCGCGCGGTCCAGTTCGTCGAACAAGGCTCCCACCACGGCGGGGCTGCGTTCCATCGCCCGCAGCACGTCCAGGCACTGCACGTTGCCGCTGCCCTCCCAGATGGCGTTGACCGGCGATTCGCGCAGCAGCCGCGGGAAGGGGCTGTCCTCCATCACGCCGCTGCCGCCGATGCATTCCATGGCCTCGGCCGCATGCATCGGCGTGCGCTTGCAGATCCAGTACTTGCCCACGGCGGTGACCAGGCGCACCAGGGCGTCCTCATGGGCATCGCTGCGGTGATCCATCGCGCGGCCGATGCGCAGCGTGAGGGCCAGCGATCCCTCGTGCTCAAGGGCCAGGTCGGCCAGCACGTTGCGCATCAGGGGCTGATCGATCAGCGGACGGCCAAACGCCGCGCGCACGCGGCAGTGGTCGATGGCCAGGGCCACCGCCTGACGCTGACCGGCCGCCGAGCCCACCATGCAGGTGAAGCGGGTGCTGGACACCATCTCGATGATGGTGCGCACGCCGCGGCCTTCCTCGCCCACCATCCAGCCCAGGGCGCCACGCAGCTCGGTCTCGCTGCTGGCATTGGACACATTACCCATCTTGCGCTTCAGGCGCAGCACCTGCAGCGGGTTCTTGCTGCCGTCGGGGCGCCAGCGCGGCACCAGGAAGCAGCTGAGGCCACCGGGCGCCTGCGCCAGCACCAGGAAGGCGTCGCACATCGGCGCCGAGACAAAGAACTTGTGACCCACCAGCTCGTAC
Organism: Pseudaquabacterium inlustre; assembly: GCF_038066595.1. Taxonomy (NCBI): domain Bacteria; kingdom Pseudomonadati; phylum Pseudomonadota; class Betaproteobacteria; order Burkholderiales; family Sphaerotilaceae; genus Pseudaquabacterium; species Pseudaquabacterium inlustre. Next base: position 162,756 of record NZ_JBBUTH010000010.1, on the reverse strand, counting down.
TCGGCCCCCGCGCCGGTGGCAGCGCCCACCGGATGCGCCCGGGTGGTGTTGGCGCGCACATCCGAGCCGCCCTGCTTCTCGGTCATGGCCATGCCGATGGTCAGGCCCTGCTTGTGTGCATCGGGCACGTTGCGCGGGTCGTAGACGCGGGCGTTGATCTTCGGCAGCCAGGCCTCGGCCAGGGCCGGGGTGGTCAGCAGCGAGGGCACGGCCGCAGTGGTCATGGTCACCGGGCACAGGTGGCCAGCCTCCACCTGGGTCTGCAGGTAGATGTAGGCGGCACGGGCCACGTTGGCCCCGGGGCGCGGGTGGGTCCAGGGCGACGAGTGCATGCCACGGCCGATGGCCTCGCGCATCAACGCGTGGTAGGCCGGATGGAAGCGGACCAGGTCGACGCGGTGGCCGAAGCGGTCGTGCGTGTCGAGCTCGGGCGGGTGCCTGTTGGCCAGTGCACCCAGCTCCAGGTAATCGGCCGAGCCGGCCAGCCGGCCGAATCCGCCCAGTTCCGCATCGGCCCAGGCCGCCCCCTCGCGCTGCACGCCCTCCACCAGGGCGGCATCGCCACGGTACATGTCGTAGTCGACCAGTTCGCAGCCGACGTTGTGCACCTCGTGCGTCGTGGCCAGCCAGGGCTGGTGCGCGGCCAGCGGATCGGGAGCGTTCATGGCGGATCTCCGGTTCAGGGGTGGGCGGCGGCCGGATCGGGCGGGACCCGGGTCGCGGGATCGGTCGTCGGAATGGCCGGTGTGGCCGGTATAGCCGGGGTGGGCGGCAAGGCCTGGCCGGGCCGCGGCACGCTGGCCAGCAGGCGCTGCCAGATGGCCTGGCCCAGGTCGTCGAAGCGGGCCACGGTGTCGAAGAAGCGCATGCGGGCCGCACCATCCACCAGCGGGGCGGGCAGCAGCGGGTCGAACACCACATGGCGGATCGCGTCATTGCCCAGGCCGAAGGATTCGCGCGCGGCCTGGTCCAGCGGCAGGCCTTCGGCCCGGTCCATCCAGGCCGCCATCTGTGCGGTGGCGTCGCGGTAGCGGGCATCCAGGGCCTCGCTGTCCCACAGCGACTCGGCACGCTGCTGGTCGGCCGCCGTCAAACCGCGCAGCACGAAGGCGGTGCCGGCTTCGGTGCCCGCAGGCAGCAGCGCGCCCAGGCGCTGGCGCAGCGCCGCGATGCCGCCGGTCAGGTTGTCGGGCCGCAGGTGCAGCCCGCGCTCGAACTCGGCCAGACCCAGGAAGCCGAAGGCGCGGTCACGCGCGCGCAGCGCCACGCGGTCGCTGCGCCCGGTGGCGCCCACATGCACCGCCAGCCAGTCGCCCGACCATTCGGCCAGCCGCGTGGCCGTGGCACGCCAGCTGTGCACCTCGTCGGCAATGGGCCGCGCCTGCGGGCCCAGCGCGTACACGCCGCGCCGCGTCGCCATCAACAGCCCGGCGGCGACGCCGCGGGCCAGGGCCACGCGCACGGCATTGCCCTCCAGGCCGAACACCGCACAGGCGGCCAGCAGCTCGCGCACGCTGAGCGGCTCGCCACCGCGCGACTCGGTGCCCACGAGCAGGTTCAGGATCAGCGAACGGGGAGACGGCGACATGCGTTAAATATTACGAAATGACGCTATCGTTGATCCACTGTGAAATAAATGCCATCCGGGTTGACCCGGGCCACCCAGGTGCGGCGAGACGCCACCGCGCGCAATCTCCGGATGCAGGCTTGCAGCGCGCGATGCGGGTACGCTTGCCACCCCCGAACACCGTCTGCGAGCCCCACCGATGAGCGACTCCTACCCCCACGTCCAGCTGCTGATCGCCAATGAATGGGTCGATGCCGCCAGCGGCAAGACGATCGACGTGCGCAACCCGGCCACCGGCCAGGTGATCGGCACGGTGGCCCATGCCGGCATCGCCGACCTCGACCGCGCGCTGGCCGCCGCCCAGGCCGGCTTCGAGGTCTGGCGCTTCACCAGCGTGTACGAGCGCGCCGCCGTGATGCGCCGTGCCGCCGCGCTGCTGCGCGAGCGCGCCGACGGCATCGCCCGCCTGCTGACGCAGGAGAACGGCAAGCCGCTGGCAGAGGCCAAGGTGGAGGTGAATGCCGGCGCCGACATCATCGAGTGGTTCGCCGACGAGGGCCGCCGCGTCTACGGCCGCACCATCCCGGGCCGCAACCTGGCTGCGCAACAGATGGTCATCAAGGAGCCGGTGGGCCCGGTGGCGGCCTTCACGCCCTGGAACTTCCCGGTCAACCAGATCGTGCGCAAGATCGGCGCGGCGCTGGCCACCGGCTGCTCGTTCCTGTGCAAGGCGCCGGAGGAAACCCCGGCCGCGCCGGCCGCGCTGCTGCGCTGCTTCGTCGACGCCGGCATCCCGCCGGGCGTGGTGGGCCTGGTGTTCGGCAACCCGGCCGAGATCAGCAACTACCTGATCCCGCACCCGGTGATCCGCAAGGTCACGTTCACCGGCTCCACCGCGGTGGGCAAGCAGCTGGCGGCGCTGGCCGGCCAGCACATGAAGCGCGTAACCATGGAACTGGGCGGCCACGCGCCGGTGATCGTGGCCGAAGACGCCGACGTCACGCTGGCGGTCAAGACCGCCGGCGCGGCCAAGTTCCGCAACGCCGGCCAGGTGTGCATCTCGCCCACCCGCTTCCTCGTGCACAGCAGCCTGGTCAACGAGTTCACCGCCGCCTTCGCCAAGCAGGCCCAGGGCCTGAAGCTGGGTGACGGCCTGGCCGAGGGCACGCAGCTGGGCCCGCTGGCCAACCCGCGCCGCGTGACGGCCATGGAGCAGATCGTGGCCGATGCGCGCCAGCGCGGCGGCCAGATCCTCACCGGCGGCGAGCGCGTGGGCACGGCCGGCAACTTCTTCGCGCCCACCATCATCGGCGGGCTCGACACCAAGGCCGATCTGTTCAACCTGGAGCCCTTCGGCCCGGTGGCCGGCGTGCTGCCCTTCGACCGCCTGGAAGACGCCATCGCCGAGGCCAACCGCCTGCCCTATGGTCTGGCGGCCTATGCCTTCACGCGTTCGTTCAAGAACGTGCAGCTGCTGAGCCAGCGCGTGGAGTCGGGCATGCTGTGGATCAACCAGGCCGCCACGCCCTCGGCCGAACTGCCGTTCGGCGGCATCAAGGACTCGGGCTATGGCACCGAGGGCGGCCCTGAGGCGCTGGAGGCCTACCTCAACACCAAGGCGGTGTCGGTCACCGGCGTCTGACGCCCGGCCCCCTGCGCCCATGCGCAGGGGGGCCCTTCGGCGCAGACAGGATGGGGCCGTCACCACCGGCTGCCGTCATGACCCCGCGCTGTCCCCGGCCTCCATCGCGTCTGCCCCGGTCTGCGCTGCGCGCTGGCCGGCAAGCCACCGCAGCGCCGGCCCCGCCACCCGCGCGTTGGCAGGCGTTCTGCGGCATGGCCTTGGTCCTGGCGCTGGCCGGTTGCGCCACGCCGCCCGGGCTCCCTGACACCGGGGCCGGCCTGCCGCCCACCGCGACCGGCGTGCCGGGGCCTGCGCCCGTGCCGGTGGCCCCACCAGCGCCACCGCCACCGCCGCCCGCCGCCGCCGTGCCGCCGCCCAAGCCGGCGCCGCCCACGGCACCGGCACCGGCGCCCGTGGCCGAGAAGCTGACGATGGCCGGCGACCTGTTCTTCGACAGCGGCCGTGCCACGCTGCGCGCCGACGGCGCGACGCTGCTGGCCCAGCTGGCCGGTCAGGCTCGGACCCTGCAGTTGGAAGTGGTGCTCGCCGTGGGCCATGCCGATGCCAGCGAACGTGACGCGGCAGGCCTGGCGCGGGCACGCGCTGAAGCGGTCCGGTCGCGGCTGATGGCCCTGGGCCTGGACGGTGCACGGGTCGTGGCGGAAGGTCGCGGTGCCACGCAGCCGGTGGCCGACAACCGCCGGCCCGAGGGGCGCGCCAAGAACCGCCGTGTCGAGCTGGAGGTGGTAGGCACGCGCGTGCACGGCCGCGCGCCCACGGCATCGCCCAGCCCGCGCGAGACACCCTGCCCCACCCAGGGCATGGCCGAGTTCCCCTGGCCCAACCCGCCGCAGTGGACGGCGGCCGACACGCTGTCGCGCGCACTGCTGCTGGGCACCGACACCCAGGGCGCGGAATCCATGCGCGACGTGGCGGCCAGGCTGGAGCGCGCGGTGCGCGCGGCAGGCTTCGTGAACCCCAAGTTCCTGGGCATCGGCTGCGATGGCTTCGCGATGGTGCTCGACCTGGAGCAGGTGGACGACAAGGGCCGCCGTCTGCCGGGCGACCGGGCCTGGGAGCCGCCGGGCGCCAGCGAGGACGTGAGCCTGGCGGCCTGGATCCGACGCCTGTTCTACGCGCCACCGGGTCGCTACCGGCAGATCGTGCTGGTGATCTCCGACCAGCCGATGCAAGCACCCACCGGCGCGCCCACGGCCGACGCCCTGCGCACCATCACGCGCGAGGCCGGGCGTCCGCTGCCGGCGCGTGTGGGCGAGCTGCCATTCACCGAGACCCACGTGGTGCACGCGCTGGTCTACGAGTTCGAGAAGCGCTCGCGCAGCGCCACCGCCACGGCGCGCACGCCACCCAGCCGCATCGAGGTGCGGCTGCACCTGCAGCGCGCCGGGTTGCTGGGCAGCCTGCGATGAAGCTGTTCATCTCGTACCGTCGCGCCGACACGCAGGCCGTGGCCTTGCTGGTCGAGCGCTACTTCAGCGACACGCCGGGCGTCGAATCGGTGTTCCTCGACGTCGAGGACATCGATGCCGCACAACGCTTCGGCCAGCGCATCCGCGACGCGCTGGCGCAAGCCAGCCATGTCATCGTGCTGATGGGGCGGCAGTGGCGGGGGCCGCGCACCGCCCCTGAGCCCGCGCGCATCACCCAGGCCGACGACATGGTTCGCCTGGAGGTGGCCCAGGCCCTGCGCAGCGGCGCCACGGTGGTGCCGCTGCTGGTGGACGGTGCAGCCATGCCCCGGCCCGCCGACCTGCCCGAGGATCTGCGCGGCCTGACCGAGCGCAGTGCCTTCGATCTGCGCACCGCGCGCTTCCAGGACGACATGGACGCGCTGCTGCGGCAACTGACCGGGCGCACCACCCGCGCGCTGTCGGTCCCGTTGTCACCGGGCGCGATCGCGCGCCGCGCCGCGGCCGGCAGCCTGGTGGGTGCAGCCCTGCTGCTGGCCACGGCCGTGGCCTACCTGCTGTGGGACGGCCGCCCCTGCGACGGCCTGGCCTGCGCGCTGCAGCAGGCCTTCGGCCTGGGCAGCGAAGCCGATGGCCTGGGCCTGCTGGCCGTGCTGGCGGGCGCGGTGCTGCTGCTGTCGGCGCTGGCGCCGGTGCTGGCCCATGGCCGACGCTAGCTAGACCTGCGGCCCCGCCCCCGGCCAGTGCCGGGCCGCCGCGGCGATGAAGCCCTCCAGCGCCGCGCTGCTGCGGCCGGGATTCCACACCAGCAGCGCGGGCGCCGCCACCGGCGCCCCGCGCAGCGGCACGAAGCGCACGCCGGCCACCCTGGATTGCGCCAGCGAGCTGGGCACCAGCGACACGCCCAGGCCCTGCGCCACCATGGCCACGATGGTCAGCCACTGGCGCGCGGCATGCACTGTCTGCGGGTGGATGCCGGCGCGGCTGAACACGGCGATCACGTTGTCGTGGTTGGCCGGCGACACCTCGCGCGAGAACATCACGAAGCGCTCGTCCGCCAGCGCCGCCAGGTCGAGTGCGCGGGCGCGGGCCCGCGGGTGACCCTCGGGCAGCGCCAGCACGAAGCGGTCGTCCGGCAGCGCCTGGTGGGCCAGCGGCGGCGGCACCGTGGCGGTGTTGATGAAGCCAGCGTCCAGCCGGCCGTGCAGCACGGCCTGCAGTTGCTCGGCCGTGGACATCTCGTGCAGCACCACGTCCACCTCGGGCATGGCACGGCCATAGGCCTGCACCAGGCCGGGCACGCCGCGGTAGACCAGCGAGCCGGTCATGCCGATGTCCAGCCGGCCACGGATGCCGCGCGCCACGGCCTTGGCCACCTGGCCGGCACGCGCCACGCGGTCGAGGATCTGCCGCGCCTCGTCGACGAAGGCGGCGCCGGCCGGCGTCAGCGCCACGCCCTTGCTGTTGCGGCGCAGCAGCTGCACACCCAGCTCGTCCTCCAGGCCCTTGATGGCGGCGCTGAGCGGCGGCTGCGTGATGGCCAGGCGGCTGGCGGCGCGGCCGAAGTGCAACTCCTCGGCCAGCACGGTGAAGTAGCGCAGGCTGTGCAGCTTCATGCTCGGTCATGCGGCGATTCAACGATTCATGAAATGTATCGTCCAAGCCAGCGATTGGATTGGACTTGAATGATTGGGCGGCGCAGCATGCGCTCACCACAAGAATCCTCAGGAGACACCGCATGCCTCTCGTCACACGCCGCGCGCTGGCCGCGTGCCTGCTGGCCGCCCTCGGCACCAGTGCCCTTACCAGCGCCTTCGCCCAGAGCTGGCCGTCCGGCCCGATCAACCTGGTGGTGCCCTTTGCCGCCGGCAGCGGCACCGACGCGGTGGCGCGCATCGTGGCCAAGCGCCTGGGCGACCGGCTGAAGACGCAGGTGCTGGTGGACAACCGCGCCGGTGCCAGCGCGCAGATCGCCGCGCAGTACGTGGCCAAGGCCAAGCCCGATGGCCACACGCTGTTCATGACGACGAACACCTCGCACTCGGCCAACCCGGCGCTGTTCGCCAGCCTGAAGTACGACCCGATCAAGGACTTCACACCCATCGCCCGCGTAGGCGAGCTGCCCTTTGCGCTGGTGGTGAACGGCACGTCCACCGCGCGCACGCTCGGCGACTTCATCGCCCAGGCCAAGGCACAGCCCGGCAAGTTCTCGTACGCCACGCCCAACAGCACCTCGCTGGTGGCGTCGGAAACCATCAAGCGCATCGCCGGCATCGATGTGGTGGGCGTGCCCTACAAGAGCAGCCCGCAGGCGCTGACCGACGTGATCGGCGGCCAGATCCAGATGTACGTGGCCGACCTGGGCAGCGCGCTGCCGATGATGAAGGCCGAGAAGGTGCGGGCCCTGGGCGTGACCACCCGCGCGCCGCTGAAAAGCCTGCCCGGCGTGCCGCCGATCGCCAGCGCCATCCCCGGCTTTGACCTGACCTCGTGGAACGGCCTCTTCGGCCCGGCCGGACTGCCGGCGCCCATCGTCGAGCGGGTCAACACCGAGCTACAGGCGGTGCTGGCCGAGAAAGAGGTGCAGGAACAGCTCGCGGCGCTGGGCTTCGAAGTCTGGCCCAGCAAGACGCCGGCCGAGTTCGCCACCTATGTGCAGGACCAGCTGACGCACTGGACCGACCTGATCAAGCGCGCCGGCATCCGGCCCGAGTGAGTGCCGGCCTGAGCATGACCGAGACATCGCCGAACGCACGCCCCGGCCCCTTGTCGGGCGTGCGCATCCTGGATCTCACCACCGTCATCCTGGGCCCGTTCGCCACCCAGATCCTGGCCCAGCTGGGCGCCGACGTGATCAAGGTGGAAACGCCCGAGGGCGACAACATGCGCCATGTGGGGCCGATGGCGCATCCGGGCATGGGCCACATCTTCCTGCACGCCAACGGCGGCAAGCGCAGCATCGTGCTGGACCTGAAGCACCCCGACGGCCGCGAGGCCGCGCTGAAGCTGGCCGAGGGCTGCGACGTGCTGATCACCAATGTGCGGCCCGCCGCCATGGCCCGGCTGGGGCTGGACCCGCAGGCCGTGCAGGCGCGCAACCCCAGGCTCATCTACGTGAGCTGCTGCGGCTTCGACCAGGAAGGCCCCGATGCCGCACGGCCGGCGTACGACGACCTGATCCAGGGCGCCACCGGCATCCCGTGGTTGATGCAGGCCTATGGCGGCGGCGACGCGGCCTACACGCCCACCACCTTGTCCGACCGCGTGACCGGCCTGCATGCCGTGTACGCGGTGACCACGGCCCTCTTCGCCCGCGAACGCAGCGGCCAGGGCCAGGTGGTGGTGGTGCCGATGTTCGAGGCCATGGCGCAGTTCGTTCTGGGTGACCACATGGCCGGGATGAGTTTCGATCCGCCGCAAGGCCCGCCCGGCTATGCGCGCCTGCTGACCCCGCACCGCAAGCCCTACGCCACGGCCGATGGCCAGCTGTGTGTGCTGATTTACAACGACAAGCACTGGCGCAGCTTCTTCGCTGCCATCGGCGAGAGCGAGGGCCTGGGCGCCGACCCCCGCTTTGCCACGCACAGCGCGCGCGCCGAGCACATCGACGCGGTGTATGCCGAGGTGGCGCGGCTGATGCGCAGCCGCACCACCGCCGAATGGCGCGCGCTGCTGGATGCCGCCGACGTGCCCAACGGCCCGGTCAACAGCCCGGCCGATCTGCTGAACGATGCGCAGCTGCGCTCAACAGGCTTCGTGCAGGACGTGGTGCACCCCAGCGAGGGCGCGATGCATGCACTGAGCCATCCCACACGCTGGTCAGCCACGCCGCCCGCGCGCACGCCAGAGCCGGCGCCGCTTCTCGGCGAGCACAGCCGGCAGGTGCTGCGCGAGGCCGGCTACGACGACGCGGCCATCGCCACCCTGCTGGCCAGCGGCGCCTGCCGCGCGGCCGATCCCACCCCTTCCTGAGCCCACCGACATGACGACACCCCGCTACCTGGTGCGCACGGCCGACGTACCGAGCTACCAGCCCGCCAACCACCACCACACCTTCAACCAGCGCCTGATCGGCCCCGAGACCGTGGGCGCGCAGCAGATGGAGGTGCTGCTGGGCACGCTGCACAAGGGCGGCGGCGCGCTGCCGCACGCCCACCCCGGCATCGAGCAGGCCTGCCATCTGCTGGACGGCACGGCCCATGTGCAGGTCGGCGACGAGGCCTTCGACATGGTGCCCGGCGACACCTGCTTCTTCCCGGCGGATGTGATGCATGTGTTCACCGTCACCAGCGACACGCCGGTCAAGCTGCTGGTGATCTACAGCCCGCCGTACGGCGAGTCGCCCAGCAAGGTGATCCGCCCCGCCGTGCCCGGAGCCAGCGCATGAACTTCGCCCACAGCGACGAGCAGGCGCAGATCGTCAGCGCCATCGAGCAGGTGTGCGCGCCCTTCGATGCCGACTACTGGCTGCGGCGCGACCGCGACGGCGGTTTTCCGGAAGACTTCCACCAGGCCTTGGCCCAGGCCGGCTGGCTGGGCATTGCCATGCCCGAGGCCTATGGCGGTGCCGGGCTGGGCATCAGCGAGGCGGCGCTGATGATGCACACCATCGCTGCCACCGGCGCCGGCCTGTCGGGGGCCAGCGCCGTGCACATGAACATCTTCGGCCTGCACCCGGTGGTGAAGTTCGGCACCGACGCGCAGAAAGCCCGCTGGCTGCCACCGCTGATCCAGGGCCGCGAACGCGCCTGCTTCGGCGTCACCGAGCCCAACACCGGGCTCAACACCTTGAAGCTGAAGACCCGCGCGGTGCGCCGGGGCGACCATTACGTGGTGCACGGCCAGAAGGTGTGGATCAGCACCGCGCAGGTGGCGCACAAGATCCTGCTGCTGGCGCGCACCACGCCGGTGGAGGACTGCACGGGCACCGAAGGCCTGAGCCTGTTCTACACCGACCTCGATCGGTCCACCGTGGAAGTGCGCGAGATCGACAAGCTGGGCCGCAAGTGCGTCGACTCCAACCAGGTGTTCATCGACGGCCTGCGCATCCCCGTGGCCGACCGCATTGGTGAAGAGGGCCAGGGCTTCGACTACATCCTGCACGGCCTGAATCCCGAGCGCATCCTGATCGCCGCCGAGGCCGTGGGCCTGGGCCGCGCGGCACTCAAGCGCGCCGCCAACTACGCCCAGGAGCGCGAGGTCTTCGGCCGACCGATCGGTCAGAACCAGGCCATCCAGCACCCGCTGGCCAGAAGCTGGATGGAACTGGAGGCCGCGCATCTGATGGTGCACAAGGCCGCCTGGCTGTATGACCAAGGAAAGGCCTGCGGCGCCGAGGCCAACAGCGCCAAGTACCTGGCCGCCGAGGCCTGCTACTCAGCCTGCGAGAACGCCATCTTCACGCATGGCGGCATGGGCTACGCCAAGGAGTACCACGTCGAGCGCTACCTGCGCGAGGCCTGGATTCCGCGCCTGGCGCCGGTGAGCCCGCAGCTGATCCTGTGCTTCATCGCCGAGAAGGTGCTGGGGCTCGCGAAATCGTATTGAGCGCCCGGCCCAGCCAGCGTGTGAGTGCCGCCTGCCCACTCACACCCACGATGCCCGCCAGCACCAGCGCACTGCCGATGACAAAGTGCGCGTCCAGCCGCTCACCCAGCAGCGCCACGCCCAAGCCCACACCGATCAGCGGCGTGAGGAACGAGAACACGCCCAGCTGCGACGCGGGGTACACCGTCAGCAGCCAGAACCACACCAGGAAGCTGGCGAACGAGATCACCACGGCCTGGAAGCCCAGGTGCGCCAGCGTGGTGGCGTTGACGCTCCAGTGCCACTGGCCGCTGAGCGCCGCGGCCGGCAGCAGCCAGGCCGCCGCGCCCAGCAACTGGTACAGCAGCGTCTCGGTGGCCGGCGCGCGGGCCAGCGCCGAGCAGCGGATGGCCACCGTGGTGGCGCCCCAGGCCACGCCCGCCACCAGGGCCAGCGCACTGCCCAGCCCGCTGCGCAGCGACGCCGCATCGGTGGCGCTGGCCTGCCCGCCCAGAAAGGCCAGCGCCATGCCGGCGAAGGCCAGCGCGATGCCCACCCAGGCCACCGCGCCCAGGCGCTCGGCCGGCAGACGCCAGTGCAGGCCCAGCGCCGCGAAGATCGGGCCGGTGTAGAGGAACACCAGCACCTGCGAGGCCTGCGTCATCGTCAGCGCCTGGCCCACCAGCACGTACTCCAGCGCGAACAGCGCCCCCACCAGCGCCCCGGCCGGCCAGCGCGCGCGCTGCAGCCGCTCACCGCGCCAGTGCATCAACACCCACAGCAGCGCCGCCGCGATCACCGAGCGCAGCGACACCATCAGCATCGGGCTGGCCTGCGCGGCCACGGCCTTCATCGAGACCTGCTGCAGGCCCCACAGGGCGCTGATCAGGCCCATCCAGCCCACGGCACGGGCATCGAGCGGCAAGCGTTTCGGCGTTGACATGGGCGCCACTGTGCCCGCAGGTCGGCCACCCGGAAAGCGGATAATTCTTGGCGTTGCCATCCGATTTCCGAATCCATGCAAGACCTGCAGATCGACTGGCTGCGCAGCTTCGTCGCCATCGTCAACGCCGGCTCGCTGTCGGGCGCGGCACACGAGGTGCACCGCTCGCAGTCGGCCGTGAGCATGCAGCTGCAGAAGCTGGAGGCCGCCACCGGCTGCGCGCTGCTGGAGCGCGGCCCACGCCACCTGCGGCTCACGCATTCCGGCCAGCTGCTGCTGGGCTATGCCCAGCGCATGCTGGACCTGCAGGCCGAGGCCCAGGCCGCGCTGGTGGACGAGGCCATCACCGGCGTGGTGCGCCTGGGCGTGCCCGACGACTACGCCAGCCGCTACCTCACGCCGGTGCTCAAGCGCTTCGGCCCGCGCCACGGCGGCGTGGAGATCGAGCTGGATTGCGACCAGTCGCCCGCGCTGATCCCGCGCGTGGCCAGCGGCCAGCTCGATCTGGCGCTGATCTCGCGCGACCACGCCCGCCGCGGCACGCTGCTGTTCCACGAGCCCATGGTGTGGGTGGGCTCGCCGCAGTTCGAGGTGTGGAAGCGCAACCCGCTGCCGATCGCCATGTACGAGGCCGCCAGCCCAGGGCGGCGCGGCGCCATCCAGTCGCTGGCCATGCAGGGGCGGCCGTACAAGGTGGTCTACAACAGCAGCAACCTGGCCGGTCAGATCGCCGCGGTGGAAAGCGGCCTGGCGGTGGCCGCGCTCACCCAGTGCAGCGCACCGCCGCAGCTCACCATCCTGGGCCGCGAGCACGGCCTGGGCCCGCTGGAGCCGATGCAGGTGGCCGTGTACCGCAGCCGGGCCTCGCAAGGCAGCAAGGCGGTGGACAGCCTGCACCGCATGCTGGTGCAGACGCTGCGGCAGCCGGGGCGGTGAGCGCCCGTGCCCGGCCCCCGAGCGGCGTCAGGCGATCGGCTTCTTCGGCCGGATGATGGTGCGCTGGCACCAGGCCTCGTTCATGTCGCGCAGGAAATCGAGGTCGATGCGGAAACCCGACTTGTCGCCGATCACCGTCTCACCGCCGCAGCGAGGGCACAGCGCGGTGCCGTTCAGCGCGGCCAGCGCGTCGGGGTCGTCGAAGCTGGCGGCGTCGATGCCGCCCCAGGCGATGATCTCCTCGGGCGGGAAGATCTGCGTGCAGTTGAAGCAGCCGCACACCGTGCTGGCTTCGATCTCGGCCTGGTTCCGGGTGCTGTGGCGGTAGGCGGCAAGAAGGTCGGTCATGGCTCGGATCGTCGGGTCGGAGAGGGCCGGGGCGCCGGTTTGTTTCTCAATGTTGCCAGAGCCCGGCCACCGCGGGCCAGTGTGCTTCATCATTCGGGCTGCCCGCACCGACATCCCGCCGCCGCCATGACCCCTCCCGCCATCCGTCGCCGCACCCACCTCGCCGGTCTGGCCGCCGGCCTGGCCACGCTGTCCAGCCTGGGCGCGCGCGCACAGCCCGCTGCCGACACCACCGATGCGGGCCTGGCCGTCGCACTGGCCGGGCCGCAGCGCAGCCCTGCCAACCGCGCACGCGACGCCGCGCGCCACCCGGCGCAGACGCTGCAGTTCTTCGGCGTGCAGTCCACGCACACGGTGCTGGAGCTGTCGCCCGGCGGCGGCTGGTACACCGAGATCCTGGCCCCCTGGCTGCGCGAGCGCGGTCGCCTGGCCGTGGCCCACTTCGCCCGCGACGATGCCGAGGACTACCGGCGCCGCGGCCGTGCCAGCTTCGAAGCCAAGCTGGCCGCCAGCCCGGCGGTCTATGACCGTGTGATCGTCGGTACCCTGCTGAACCCCGGCGACGGCGCACGCCTGCCCGACCTGCCGCTGGCACCGGGCAGCGTGGACCGCGTGCTCACGTTCCGCAACGTGCACAACTGGCTGGAGGATGGCCGGCTCGACCCGCTGCTGCGCGCCAGCTTCGCACTGCTGCGGCCCGGCGGCGTGCTGGGCGTGGTGGACCACCGCGCCGCACCCGGCACACCGCTGGCGCAGCAGATCCGCACCGGCTACATCGCCGAGGACTTGATGGCCGAGCGGGCCCAGGCGGCCGGCTTCGTGCCCGATGGTCGCAGCGAGGTCAATGCCAACCCGCGCGACACCCGCGACCACCCGCACGGCGTGTGGTCGCTGCCGCCCACGCTGCGCGGCCGCGACGTAGGCCGCGAGGCGATGCTGGCGATCGGCGAGTCCGACCGGTTCACGCACCGGTATCGCAAGCCGGGGTAGCCATGGGCAGCGGGCCGGGCATGCGCCGGCCATGCCGCCCGCACCACCGCCCGCACCACGGTTTGCACCAGCGCCTGCAGCCGCTGGCCGTCAGTCGAAGTCGATCTCCGCGTCTTGCAGGTGGGCGGCCAGCAGCTTGCGCACCAGCGCGGTGAGTTGCTCGCGCTCGTCCGGCGACAGCGCACCGAGCAACTCGTCGCTGTGCTGGTGGATGCGGTCACGCGCGCGTTTCCAGGCCTGTTGGCCCGGCGGGGTGAGCGTCAGCGCGTTGTAGCGGCGGTCGCCGCCCTGTTCGGCGCGCTGCACCAGGCCACGCTCCACCAGATCCTGGATCAGCGAGGTGACCTGCGACTTGCGCATCAGCATCGCGCCGGCGAGTTCGTTCTGTGACACGCCCTCGTTGGCGGCGATCAGGCCCAGCATCGTGATCTGGCCGGTGGCGTGGCCCAGGTCATCGACATGGCGCGCGCTGCTCTGCTGCGTGACGTTGCGCAGCACCCGCGTGAGGTAGCCGAGGTTGTCGCGCAGCGGGCCCAGCTTCAGGCGGCGCGGCGCCGCGGCGGTGGTGCGGCTGACGGGAGTCTTCTTCATGGCGTGGCGTGGATTCGGGAAAGTCCGTAGGCGCATGGACCGCCGGACGCCTTGATCGTAGCGCATCAACAGTTCAGAATTTGAACCGTTAATTATCTGAAATGAACCAGACCTCTTCCCCCCCCACCGCAGCTCCCGCCATCGTGCTGCGGGCCGTGCGCAAATCCTTCGGGTCCACGGTGGTGCTCGATGGCATCGACCTGACGGTGGCCGAGCGCGAGGTCGTGGCCCTGATCGGCCCGTCCGGCTCGGGCAAATCCACTCTGGTGCGCTGCGTGCACCAGCTGATGCCGATCGACGGCGGCAGCATCCATGTGCACGGGGAGCTGCAGGGCTACGAGCAGCACGGCGGCGCACTGCGCGCGCTGGGTGAGAACGCCATCGCCGCGCAGCGCCAGCGCATCGGCATGGTGTTTCAGCAATTCAACCTGTTTCCGCACATGAGCGTGCTGCGCAATGTGATGGAAGGACCGGTGCAGGTGCTGGGCGACACGCCCGACCATGCCCGCCAGCAGGCCGAACAACTGCTGGACCGCGTGGGCCTGCTGGCCAAGCGCGATGCTTACCCGCGCCAACTCTCCGGCGGCCAGCAGCAGCGCGTGGCCATTGCCCGTGCGCTGGCCATGCGGCCGCAGGCCATGCTCTTCGACGAGCCCACCAGCGCGCTCGACCCCGAACTGGTGGGCGAGGTGCTGGCCGTGGTGCAGGACCTGGCGCGCCAGGGCATGACCATGCTGATCGTCACGCACGAGATCGCCTTTGCCCGCGACGTGGCCGACCGCGTGGTGTTCATGGAAAGCGGCCGTTTGGTGGAACAAGGCCCCGCGCGCCAAGTGCTCTCGCAACCGACCACCGAGCGGCTGCGCAGTTTTCTCAGCCGGGTGAATGCGGCATGAGCTCCGAATCGATGAAGGCTTTGCCCATGGCCGCCGACCCCGCGTCCCTGATGCCGCTGCAGCGTGCCTACCAGGACCGTGACGCAGCCATCCAGCGCGCACGCCAGGCCCTGCCCGGCCAGCCGCTGGTGGGTGTGGTGGGCAACACCGTGCCGCTGGAACTGATCGATGCCTGCGGCGCCACGCCGCTGCGCGTGGCCCCGAATGCCGGCGCGACGCCCTGGGCCGACCGCGTGATCGAGGAGGTGTCCGATCCGGACGTGCGGCGCATCGTCGAGGCCTACGCCAGCGGCGCGCTGAACGATCTGGCGCTGCTGGTCGTGCCGCGCTCCACCGAGTCGCAGCACAAGCTGTACTTGTCGCTGCGGGAGATGTGGCGCACCGGCATGGTCACGCGCGGCCCGGAGATCTGGCTGTACGACATCCCGCACACCCAGCGGCCGAGCAGCCACGCCTACGGTGTGCGCCGCACCGAGGCGCTGCGCGATCGCCTGGGCGAGATCACGGGCCGCCGCGCCGATGAATCCGACCTGGCCTGCGCGATCGCGCTGCGCAATGCCCAGCGCCGGGCGCTGCAGCGGCTGCAGAACCTGCGCCTGCAGGGCCGTGTGAGCGGCTTGGCCGCGCAATGGGCCACGGGCGCGCAGCAGTTCATGCCGCTGCAGGCCGGCCTGGAGGCCCTGCAGACCTGGCTGGACAGCGTGGCCGATGGGCCCGCCCCCGCTGCGTCTGGCCCCCGCTTGCTGGTCACCGGCGTGCCGCTCGACCATGCCCTGCTGCACGCCCTGGTAGACGACCTGGGGGCCTGCATCGTGGCCGAGAACGACGAGTGGGGCAGCCGCGCGGCCGACACGCTGATCCCCGAGCGCGAGGATCTGGCGCCACTCACCGCGATCTTCGAGCACGTGTGGCGCGACGTGCCCTGCGTGCGCCGGCACCCGGCCGAGCCGCGGCCCGACTGGCTGGACCGTCAACTGGCCCCGGCCGGCCAGCCCGCGGTCATCGACGGCGTGCTGTTCCACCTGCCCCCGCCCGACGACATCCACGGCTGGCAGTTCCCCGCCGACCGCGACCGCGTCGCAGCGGCCGGCCTGCCCTGGCTGAGCCTGCGTGCCGATGTCCGCCTGCACCCCGACACCTTGCGCGCCCAGTTGCAGGCCTGGCTGTCCACGCAGCCGCTGCGCCGGGCCTGAAGACCGAGATCACGATGTCCAACGACAAACAGCTGGCCAGCACCCTGGCCGCCGGCGAGAAGCAGAAGACCTGGTTTGCAGCGTTGCGCCGCGACGTGTTTGAGCAGCGCAAGCCCTACGCCATCATCAACGCCGACACGCCGCACGACCTGTTCCATGTGCTGGGCATCCCGGTGGTCACCAACCAGTGGTGGGCGGCGGTGATCGCGGCCAAGCGCCTGTCCACCGACTACCTCGACGGCATGAACGCGCGCGGCTTCCATGAGGACCTGTGCCGCTACTGCAGCATGGGCCTGGCCAGCAGCCTGATCGACCTGGGCGAGCGCTCGCCCTGGGGCGGCCTGCCGCAGCCCGCGCTGCTGTGTGCCCGCCTCACCTGCGACTGCATGCAGCGCGTGTTTGCCCAGTGGGCCGATCGCCTGGGTGCCCCGTTCTTCGCGCTGGAGGCCCCCGGCACCAAGGCACTGCCCGCGAAGTGGTGGGAGCTCTCGCGCGACCGCTGGGAAGAACTGTGCGAACCCGATCGCCTGGACCTGGCCGTGCAGGAACTTCAGGAGCTGACCGGTGTGCTCGAAGGCATTGCCGGCCGCAAGCTCGACCTGGACGCGCTGCGCGCCTTCCTCGACAAGGTGAACCAGCAGGAGGAGATCCTGGAGGACGTGCGCGAGATGATCGCCACCGCGCCGAAGTGCCCCGTGCGCATCGGTGAGCAGATCCCCAACGTGATGGCCACGCAGTGGCACCGCGGCAGCGATTGGGCGCTGAACCACGCCCGCGCCTTCCGCGACGAGGTGCGTGCCCGCGTGGATGCCGGCATCGCCGCCTGCCCCGGCGAGCGCAAGCGCCTGATGTGGGTTGGCGCGGGTCTGTGGCACAACACGGCCTTCTACAACGCGTTCGAAGAGAGCCACGGCGCCACCTTCGTGTGGAGCATGTACCTGCCCTTCGGCCCCGACTGGTACATCCGCCACATGGGGCCGGGCGCCGATCAGCCGATGCGCGCGCTGGCCAGCCGCGTGGTCACGATGAACGAGGTGCTGCACAACCCGCCGTATGCCCCGGCCTGGATGGTGCGCGAGGCCGAGCGCAACCGCATCGACGGCGCCGTGGTGCTGATGCCCAAGGGCAACCGGCCGGCCGCCAGCGGCACGCTGTTCATCACCGCCGCGCTGGAAGGTGCGGGCATCCCCACGCTGCTGATCGAAAGCGACATGGTGGACGCGCGCGGCTGGAACGAGCAGGCCATGCGCGAGCGCATGGTGCAGTTCATCGAGGAGCGGCTGTGAGCGCCGACCTGACGGACCGCGCCGACACACCGCTCGACCTGCACCTGGTCGGCGACATCATCCTGGACGTGCCCGGCTGCGGCGCGCTGTTCGAACCCGCCCACGCCACGCTGGCCAGCGCCGATGTACTGGTGGGCCATGTGGAGGTGCCCCACACCCACGGCACGGCCACCACCAGCACCGATGTGCCGGCCCCGCCGGCCGACCCCGCGCACCTGCGCGCACTGGCCGAGCACGGCTTTCACGTCGCCACGCTGGCCGGCAACCACATCGCCGATTGCGGCGCCGAAGGGATTGCCGACACCGTGGCCACGCTGCGCGGTCTGGGCCTGGCCACCACCGGCGCGGGCATGAACCTGCGCGAGGCGCTGGCCCCCGCCGTGCTGCAGCGCCGTGGCCAGCGCGTGGGGGTGCTCAGCTGGAACTGCGTGGGCCCGCGCGAAAGCTGGGCCACCTCACGCAAGGCCGGTGCCGCCTGGGTCAAGGTGCTTACGCACTACGAGCTGGACTACGCCAACCCCGGCGGCCCGCCCAACATCTACACCTTTGCCGCACCCGACAGCCTGGACGCCATGGCCGAGGCCGTTGCCGCACTGGCACGCCAGGTGGATGTGGTGGTGGTGGCGCTGCACAAGGGCTGCGGCCACACGCCGGCGCGCATCGAGCACTACGAGTTCGGCGTCGCCCGCGCCGCCATCGATGCGGGCGCCCATGTGGTGGCCGGCCACCACGCCCACATCCTGCGCGGCATCGAGGTTTACCGCGGCCGGCCCATCTTCCACGGCCTGGGCAATTTCGTCACCGTCACGCAGGCGCTGTCGGTGAAGGACAACGACAGCCCCGAGCGACTGGCCTGGGCCAAGCGGCGCGAGGCGCTGTTCGGCTTCAGCCCCGACCCGGCCATGCCCAGCTACCCGTTCCACCCCGAGAGCCGGCACACCGCCATCGCGCGATGCCGGGTCAGCGGCAGCGGCGCCAGCGCGCAGGTGGAGGCAGGCTTCATCCCCTGCTACATCGACACGCAAGCCCGCCCGGTGCCGCTGGGCCGCGATGCCCAGGGCCAGGCCACCGCCGACTACATCGCCGACATCAGCCGCCGCTGGCGCCTGCACACCCGCTTCGAATGGACGCATGACGGCTCGCGCGACTGGGTGCGCGTGCTGCCCGCCGCGTCCGACGCGCCGCCCGCGCCGCGCTGAACCAACGCACACACCGATTCCGAGGACCACCGCCTTGCGCACCAACACCCAACAACTGCCACGCCCGCTCGAAGGCGTGACCGTGCTGGATCTCACCACCGCCCTGGCCGGACCGTATGCCACGCTGCTGCTGGCCGGCCTGGGTGCGCGCGTGATCAAGATCGAGAACCCGCGCCAGCCCGACACCGCGCGCGCCAATGCGCCCTTCGTGGGGCGGGATGGCGTGAGCATGGTGCGCCAGCATGCCGACGACATGTCGCTGGCCATCATGGAGCGGGCGCGCAACAAGCAGTCCATCACGCTGAACCTCAAGCACCCCGAGGGCCGCGCCCTCTTCGAACGCCTGGTGCTGCTGGCCGACGGCGTGGTGGAGAACTACAGCGCCGGCACGGCCGACCGCCTGGGCATCGGCTACGCCGCGTTGTCGGCACTGAACCCCAGTCTGGTCTACACCTCGATCAGCGGCTTCGGCGCCGACCAGGTCTCGGGCCAGAACAAGGCCATGGACACCATCGTGCAGGCCCTGTCGGGCCTGATGATGACCTCGGGCCGGCCCGAGGATCCGCCGGTGCGCGTGGGCGTGCCGTTTGGCGACCTGGCCGCGCCGCTGTATGCGGTGATCGGCACGCTGGCCGCGCTGATGCAGGCCCGGCTCACCGGCCGTGGCCAGCATGTCGACGTGTCGCTGCTGGGCGCCATCACCGCCATGGTGGCGGCCGAGCCCTTCGAGCTGATGCGACGCGCCGGCCAGCCGGTGCGCACCGGCAACACCATGCCGCGGCTGGCGCCCTTCGGCATCTTTGCCACGCGCGATGGCCATGTGGCCATCTGTGCGCCCACCGACGGGTTCAGCCACTCGCTGTTCACCGCGATGAACCGCCCCGACCTGGCCGCCGACCCCCGGTTTGCCGGCCGCGACCAGCGCGTGCGCCACCACGACGACCTGCATGCCGAGGTGGAAGCCTGGACCCGCAGCGTGGACACCGACACCGCCGTGCGCGCCCTCGAGGCCGCCGGCGTGCCCTCGGGCCGCGTGCGCGATCCCGGTGAGGCCGCGCGCGATCCACGCCTGCTGGCCCGCGGCGAGACCGAGGCCATCGAGCACCCGCGCTACGGCGCCGTGGGCGACATCGTGGTGGGCGGCCTGCCGATCCGCATGACCGGCTCGTTTGCCGGCTTCGACCGTCCGGCCCCCGGTCTGGGCGAGCACAACGACGATGTCTATGGCGACTGGCTGGGCCTGGATGGCGCGCAGCGCGCCGCACTGGCCGCGGCGGGCGTGATCTGAACGGCACCTTCGACATGCCCGTCCGCGCCCTGCCCCCACGCCCAACGGCCACCGCACGGCCAGCCGCCGCCCTGTTGGCGGCCGCCTGCCTGGCCGTGGCCGCCAGCGCCCAGGCCGGTGGCAGCGCCGGCACGCGTGAGGGCGACACCGCCCTGCCTGGTCTGGCGCCGCTGGCCGGGCCCGATCCCCAGGCGCCGCTGTATGCGCGCTTGCCCGAGGCCGTGCGCTTGGCCGGTGCGCTGCGCTTCGTGGGCGATTCGCACCCGCCCTACCGCATCGTGGACGACCACCGCCGCATCAGCGCGGGCATCGATCCCGATCTGGCGCGCGCGCTCGAGCGGCAACTGGGCCTGCCCATTCGCCACCATGTGGTCAACAGCCTGTCGGCCACGCTGGCCGGGCTGGAGTCGGGCCGCTATGACGTGGCCATGGGCCCGGCCGTGGCCACGCGCGAGCGCCAGCAGCGCTTCGACGGTGTGAGCTGGATGACCAACCGCCCGGCCTTCGTCTACCCGCAGGACCGCACGCCGCGCTACACCACGCCCGAGCATCTGTGCGGCCGCAAGATCGCCTATGTGGCCGGCAGCATCACCGAGCGCGTGGTCAACCGGCTGAGCGAGCGTTGCCAGCGCCAGGGCCTGCCGGCGGCCCAGCATGTGCCGCTGGTGGACACCAACATGACGCTGGTGGCCACCCAGGCCGGCCGCGCCGATCTGGCCGGCATGACGCTCACCGCCGCCTCGCACGCCGTGCACGTGAACCCGCAGCGCTTCGGCCTGTACAGCGACGCCAGCGGTGCCTTGGGCCGCGACCTGCTGAGCCTGTTCGTCACCAAGCGCTCGGGCCTGGGGCCGGTGCTCACCGAGGCCATGAACCGGCTGATGGCCGAGGGCCAGTACGCCCGCGTGATGGACCACTGGGGCGTGGCCGCGGTCAGCGTGCCCCAGGCGCGCTTCAACCAGGCGCAGTGAGGCGGCCGCCATGACACCCCACGCGCCCCGCACGCCCAACCCGGCCGGCCCGCCCGTCCACAGCCTGCCCATCACCCCGACACCGATGCAAGCCGCCCTTGACGTGAACCCCGCCACCCGGCCCAACGCCGCCGCCGCCGCCACCGGACCGGCCATCGACGTGGCCCAGGCCCGACCGCGCACGCCCTGGGGCCGCTGGGCCGCCAATGCGCTGGTGGCGCTGCTGGCCGTGCAGGCGCTCGTCTTCCTGGCCACCAACCCGCGGCTGGAATGGGCCGTGGTGGCCGAGCACCTCACCGGCCCGGCCGTGCTCAGCGGTCTGGGCGTGAGCGTGCTGCTCACGGCGGTGAGCATGAGCCTGGGCACGCTGATCGGCACGGTGCTGGCACTGATGAAGCTCAGCGGCTTTGCCACCGCGCGCGCCGTGGCCGGCTTCTACACCTGGCTGTTCCGCGGCACGCCGCTGCTGATCCAGCTGCTGGCCTGGTACAACCTGGCGTACCTGGTGCCGCGTCTGAGCATCGGCCTGCCCTTCGGCCCCGAGTGGGCCAGCTGGGACACCAACGAGGTCATCACGCCCTTCGTGGCCGCGGTGCTGGGCCTGGCGCTCAACGAGGCCGCCTACATGGCCGAGATCATGCGCGCCGGCATCCTGTCGGTCGATCCGGGCCAGCGCGACGCGGCGCGCGCGCTGGGCTTCACGCCGGCCCGCACGTTCCGACGCATCGTGTTCCCGCAGGCCATGCGCATCGTGCTGCCGCCGGCCGGCAGCCAGGTGATCGGCATGCTCAAGGGCACCTCGCTGGTCAGCGTGATCGCGATGACCGACCTGCTGTTCTCGGTGCAGACCATCTACAACCGCAACTTCAAGGTCGTGCCACTGCTGCTGGTGGCCGTCGTCTGGTACCTGGTGGTGTTCAGCGGCCTGTCGCTGGTGCAACGCCGGCTGGAGGCGCATTTCGGTCGCGGCCACCAGGCGGCTGCCACCGCCGCCCGCACGCGCTGAGCCGCGGCCCCCACGTGAGCCACCCACACATGATGTCCACACCCGCTTCCCGTGCGCTGCTCGCCCCGCTGGCCGCCTTGCTGCTGGCCGCCACGGCCCCGGCGCACAGCCAGACCGCGCCCACCGACAGCGCCGCCCGCGTCTCCCGCCCCGGCGAATACAGCGGCTACTCGCCCCGGCTCTACACCGAGAGCGTGCGCCAGTCCATCTACTTCCGCACCCGCGATGGCGTGCGCCTGGCGATGGACATCACGCGCCCGGCCGTCAACGGCAAGGCGGTGGACACGCCCTACCCGGTCCTGTGGCAGCACGCGGTGGCGCGCCGCATCGCGCCTGACCAGCGCTTCTCGGCCGTGCGCCAGATGCCCGAGCTGGCCCAGTACGGCTACGTGGTGGTGGAAGTGGACCGCCGCGGCGCCGGCAGCTCGTTCGGCACCCGCCGCGGCTACCACGACCGCACCGAGGCGCGCGATGCCTACGACGTGACCGAGTGGCTGGCCGCGCAGCCGTGGTCCACCGGCAAGGTGGGCGTCTACGGCTGCAGCAACACCGGGGACGCGGCGCTGCACGTGGCCACGCGCATGCCACCCGCGCTGAAGGCCATCTTCGCCGGCTGCTTCAGCTGGTCCAAGTACGACGGCTTTCTGCGCGGCGGCATCTTTGCTAACTGGGGTGCAGGCGTCGAGCGCACGTTCGACGAAGACCTGAAGAACCCGCCGGTGGACGGTGACGAGAGCCGCACCCTGCTGCGCCAGGCGGCCGAGGAGCACCGTGACAACACGCCGCTGGCCGCGCTGTGGCGCGGCATGCCCTACCGCGACAGCTGGTCCGACCTGGTGGGCAGCCGCTTCTGGCTGGAGGGCAGCGCCGGCACCTACCGCGATGCCATCGCGCGATCGAAGGTGGCGCTGTACGTGTTCGGTGGCTGGTACGACGACTTCCGCCGCGAGGGCCTGGTGGCCTATGCCAACCTGCCCGGCAATCCACGCAAGCTGATGATCGGCCCGTGGCTGCACTGCCGCAACCCCGACTTCGCGCTGCTGGCCGAGGCGCACCGCTTCTTCGACCACTGGCTCAAGGGCGTGGACAACGGCGTGATGCGCGAGCCGCCCTACACCTATCACGTCGTGAACGCGGTGCCGGCCCAGGCCTGGCGCCAGAGCGCCGTGTGGCCCCCGGCCGGCACACGGCCCCAGGCCTGGACGCTGGACACGCGGGCCCGCGCCGGCGCGGTGTCGGATCTGGCGCTGACCACCCAGGCCCCCGCGCGGCAGGCTCCCGGCGCCACCCTCACCGTGACCGCGCCCATCGCCTGCCCGGCCGGCTGGAACCCGCAGGCCCCGGCCTGTGCGCAAACGGCCAACGGCCTGCGCTTCGACGGCCCGGCGCTGGCCCGCGACACCGAGCTCACCGGCCACCCGCTGCTGGACCTGTGGGTGCGCGTGACCGACCCCGAGCAGAACGTCTACGCCTACCTGGAAGACGTGGCGCCCGATGGCACCAGCACGCAGGTGACCGACGGACGGCTGAAGGTGAGCCTGCGCGCGATGCACAAGCCCCCGTACGACTTCCTGGGCCTGCCCTGGCACCGCAGCCTGGAATCCGATGCCCAGCCGGTGCTGGATGACCAGCCCGTGCGCCTGCAGTTCGACCTGTTGCCCTTGTCCCACCTGTTCAAGGCCGGCCACCGCTGGCGCCTGGTGGTCACCGGCAGCGATCCCCGCGAGCGGCAGCCGGCCACCGCCGGCGCGCGGCTCAGCGTGCTCAGCGACGCCGCGCACCCGTCGCGGCTGACGCTGCCGGTCACCACCCCGGCCGGCACCCCGTAAGACCCGCAGCCCCGTCCCCCCCGACCGCCCCAAACCACCGCCGTGCCTGGCTGCGCGGGCGGTGCCGGGCGGAGCCATGCCCAGACAATCCAGGAGACAAGACCATGAACCACCGCCTCCACCCCACAGCCGCCGCCGCGATGGCCCTGGCGACCCTGCTGGCCGCCGCGGCCCAGGCACAGGCCCAGACCGCCGCGGCCGCCGCCGATACGGCCTCGTCCAGCGAAGTGGTCATCACCGGCAGCCGCATCCGCGGCGCACCGGCCATCGGCGCCCCGGTGGGCGCGGTGTCACGCGACGACATCGAGACCTCCGGTGCCAGCAGCACCGCACAGATCATTCAGCAGATGCCGCAGGTGTTCAATCTGGGCGTCTCCGAGAGCTCGCGCGGCCAGGGCGGCGGCGCCGGCAACATCACCTACGGCTCGGGCATCAATCTGCGCGGCATCGGCCCCTTTGCCACGCTGGTGCTGGTCAACGGCCACCGCATCATCGGCCAGGGCACCAGCGCGGCCTCGGTCGATCCCAACGTGCTGCCATCGCTGGCCATCGAGCGCATGGAGGTGGTGGCCGATGGCGCCTCGGCGCTGTATGGCTCCGATGCCGTGGCCGGCGTGGCCAACCTGATCATGCGGCGCGGTGAGCGCGGCGGCCAGGCTCTGGTGCGCTTTGGCGTGGCCGACGGCTACCACGAGCGCCAGATCGGCGTGCTGTACGGCCACAAGTGGCAGGGCGGCCAGATCACGCTGACGGCCGAGAACACGCTGCGCAGCCAGCTGAGCGGGCGCGACCGCGACTTCTTCCGCGGCGACCTGCGCGCCCAGGGCGGCGGCGACTATCGCTCCACCCAGTGCAGCCCCGGCAACATCGTGATCTCGGGCACCAGCTACGCCATCCCGACCGGCGGCGTGACCACGGCCACCGCCGGCAGCCTGGTGGCCGGCACCAGCAACAAGTGCGACAACCTGCAGATCCAGGACCTGCTGCCGCGCCAGGAGCGCAACAGCCTGGCCTTCACGTTCAACCACACGCTCACGCCCACCTTGGCGCTGTGGGCCGATGGCTTCGCCAGCCAGCGCGACTACAGCTTCAACCCCGGCGCGCTGTCGGCCAACCTCACCGTGCCCAGCACCAACCCGTTCTATGTGCGCCCGGCGGGTGCGCCGGCCGGCACCTCGGAAACGGTGACCTACTCGTTCATCAATGACCTGCCGGTCAACACCAACAACGGCCGCAGCAAGTCGGTGCAGCTCACCGTGGGCGCCGATGTCACGCTGGCCGCGGGCTGGAAGGCGGGCGCCATGTTCGGCATCGGCGACAACCGCGATCTGGCCGTGACGCTGGGCGGCCTGAACACCGCCGCGATCACCGCAGCGCTGGCCGACACCAACCCGGCCACCGCGCTCAACGTCTTCGGCTCGGGCGCCAACAACCCGGCCACGCTGGCCAAGATCGCCAACAACGTGGCCTACTCGCCCGGCCACACGCGCTTCCAGAACTACCAGCTCAAGGCCGACGGCCCGGTGGTGGAACTGCCCGGCGGCACGCTGCGCGCGGCTGTGGGCTATGAAGGCCAGCGCCTGCTCACCGTGGGCGGCCAGACCACCGGCCCGGCCACCAACCCCACCTTTGGCGAGGTGTCTCTGCGCCGCGAGGTGGACTCGCTCTACGCCGAGGCCCTGGTGCCCGTGGTGGGCGAGCGCAACGGCGTGCCCTTCATGCGCAGCCTGAACGTCAGCCTGGCCAGCCGCACCGACCGCTACAGCGACGTGGGCAGCACCAGCAACCCCAAGCTGGGCGTCACCTGGGTGCCGGTGGACGGCGTGGCGCTGCGGGGCAGCTACGGCACCTCGTTCCGCGCGCCGGGGCTCACGCAGATCCGCGGCTTCGCCAATGGCGGGCGCGGCGGCCTGTATGTGCAGAACTATTCGGACCCCACGCTGGGCGGCGCGCTGCGTGTGGGCGTGGCCATCTCGGGCAACAACCCCGACCTGAAGCCCGAGACCGCCAAGACCAAGACGCTGGGCATCGACTGGACGCCCAAGTTCATCACCCGCACCAAGTTCAGCCTGACCTGGTTCGACATCGAGTACGACAACCAGATCACCGGCTACCTCTCGGACCTCACCGTGCTGAACCGCGAGGCGCAGTTCGCCGGCACGTCGGTGATCCAGCGCAACCCCTCGGCCGAGACCGTGGCCGCGCTGATCGCCAAGTACCCGCTGGCCTCGGGCGTGCTGCCGGCCAACTGGACGCTGGTGATCGACGGCCGCCAGATGAACCTGGCGCGCTCGCAATCACGCGGCGTCGACTTCTCGGCCAACAGCCGCGTGAGCCTGGGCGAGCGCGGCGAAGTGATGCTGGGCCTGAGCGGCACGGTGTTCACCAGCTACCGCGTGGCCCTCACCCCCGGCGGCGCGCTGGTGGACCAGCTCAACACCATCTACAACCCGCTGCGCTTCAAGGCCCGCGGCACGGCCGGCTGGGTGCGCGGCCCGCTGCAGCTGAACCTGGCCATCAACCACCAGAATGCCTACGACAACACGCTGGCCAGCCCGGTGCAGCGCGTGGCCAGCAACACCACGGCCGACGTGCGCGCAGCCTGGGCCTTTGAGAGCGACGGCCCCTTCGGCCTGCTGAAGGACGCCACCGTGGCACTCGGCGTCACCAACCTGGCCGACCGCAAGCCGCCGTTCGTGAACGTGGCGCAAAGCACCAACGGTGGCGGCGGCTTCGACCCCACGCTGACCAACCCCATCGGCCGCATCGTGTCGGTGTCGTTCGACAAGCGCTTCTGACACCGATCCCGAGCAAGGCATGCCCATGACCTCCTTCACCCTGATGCGGCTGACCGTCGCGGCGGCGCTGACCGCCCTGGCCAGCGCCCCGCTGCCAGCCCTGGCCCAAGCGGCCAACGCAGCGCCTGCGGCCCAGGCCGCCGCCAGCGCCCCGCAGTACCCGCAGGTGCCGCCGCCGCCCTACGTCACGCCCGACACACCGCAGGGCACCGGCCCGCACCCGGCCATCATGCGCAGCGATGCCGGCCTGCCGACGCACACGCTGTACCACCCGCAACAACTGGCCCGCCTGGGCACCGACAAGCTGCCGCTGGTGGTGTGGGGCAACGGTGCCTGCGTCAACACCGGCAACCGCTTCCGCTACTTCCTCACCGAGATCGCCTCGCACGGCTTCCTGGCGGTGGCCCTGGGCCCCATCGGGCCGAAGGAGGCCGAGCGCACCACGGGCGGCAGCAGCACCGTGCGCGGCGAGCCCGCAGCCGGCTCGCCGGCCGGCGTGCTGGTGGCCGGCGGCCGCGTACCGCGCGATGCCGCCACGGCCCGCGTGAGTGCGGCCTACACCTTCTCCAACCAGTTCATCGACGCCATCGACTGGGCCACCGCCGAGAACCGGCGCGAAGGCAGCCCGCTGCAAGGCCGCATCGACCTGAACCGCATTGCCGTGATGGGCCAGAGCTGCGGCGGTGTGCAGGCCATCGACGCCGCCCGCGACCCGCGCGTGACCACGCTGGGCGTGTGGAACAGCGGCCTGTTCGACGGCGACCTGCGCGCCTGGGAGATCGCCGGTGCCCGCGTCACCAAGCGCGACATCCCGCTGCTGCGCACGCCCGCCATCTACGTGACCGGCGAGCCGTCGGAGGTGGCCTTCAACAACGCCAACGACGACTTGGCGCGCTACCAGGGCGTGCCGGTGTTCCGTGCCTGGCGCGAGCACACCGGCCACAGCGGCACCTACCGCGAGCCCAACGGCGGCGCCTACGCCCCGGTGGCCGTGGCCTGGCTGCAATGGCAGCTCAAGGGCGACACCCAGGCTGCGCGCCAGTTCAAGGGCGCCGACTGCGGCCTGTGCCGCGACCCGCTGTGGCACGTGCAGCGCTTCCGGCTGGATTGATCCTTCACCGGAGCCCATCCCATGCCCTTCACCGTGGAAGAACGCAACCTGCTGATCGCCACCCCGCGCCTCGGCCCGGCCGTGGTGCAACGCCTGGAACAGGTGGGCCTGGACTCGCTGGCCAAGCTGCGCGCCAGCGGCGTGGACGCCGCGGTGGCGCGTGTGTGCCAGGCGGTGGGATCGGGCGCCTGGGCGAACCGGCGGCGGGCCCTTCGGGTGGCGCTGGCCTCGCTTGCCGAAGGACCGGACGGCGAATGGCAGGTGTGCCAGTCCGCCGCGCCGGCCGATCAGCGCAGCAACTGATCCGCCAGCACCCGCGCCACGTGCAGCGCCTGGCGCCCGGCGCCGTCGGCGATCTGGTGGCGGCAGCTGGTGCCGTCGGCCACCACCAGCGCGTCGGGCTGGGCGCGCACGGCCGGCAACAGGCTGGCCTCGGCCATCTGCATCGACACGGCCTGGTGCGCGGCCTCGTAGCCGAAGCTGCCGGCCATGCCGCAGCAGCTGCTCTCGATCAGCTGCGGCTTGGCGCCGGGGATCAGGCGCAGCACGCTCATCACCGGGCTCACCGCGTCAAAGGCCTTCTGGTGGCAGTGGCCGTGCAGCAGCACGGGCTGGGCTATGGGCTTGAGCTTCAGCGCGAAGCGCCCCGCCTTCACCTCGCGGGCGATGAACTCCTCGAACAGCAGGGCCTGGCCCGCCACCACCTGCGCCTTGTCGCCCAGGCCCATCACCAGGGTCTCGTCGCGCAGCGTCAGCAGGCACGAGGGCTCCAGGCCCACGATGGCGATGCCAGCCGCGGCCGCGGGCAGCAGCGCATCCAGCAGCGCGCCGGCGCTGCGCCGGGCCTCGTCCACCATGCCGCTGGCCAGGTAGGTGCGGCCGCAGCAGTGGTGGCCACCGCCCGCGCTGGCGTCCTTGCTGGCGTTCTTGCTGATGGCATGCACCGCATAACCGGCGGCCTGCAGCACCTGCAGTGCGGCCAAAGCGTTCTCGGTCTCGAAGCTGCCGTTGAAGGTGTCGACGAACAGCACGGCCACCCGCTCGCCCGCGGCCTGGCGCACCAGCGCGGTCTGCAGGTCCACCAGGCCCAGGGCCTGGGGGTCGGCGCGCCAGAAGGTGTCACTGCGCCACGCAGGCAGTGAGCGCGCGGCGGCGATGCCGGTGAGGCGTTCGGTCAGCCGCGCCAGCGCAGGCACCTTGTTGCGCAGGTTCAGCAGCCCCGGCACGCGGCTGGCCAGTGCCGCATAGCGCGGCAGATGGGCCACCAGCTTGTCCTTCAGCGTGTGGCCGTGGCGGGCGGTGTGCTGCGCGGTGAACTCGATCTTCATGCGCGCCATGTCCACGCCGGTGGGGCAGTCGCGCTTGCAGCCCTTGCAGCCCACGCACAGGTCGAAGGCCTCGCGCACGGCCTCGCCGGTCAGGCCCTCGGTGCCCAGCTGGCCCGAGACCGCCAGCCGCAGCGTGTTGGCGCGGCCGCGCGTGCTGTGCACCTCGTCGCGCGTGACG
This sequence comes from Pseudaquabacterium inlustre, assembly GCF_038066595.1. Taxonomy (NCBI): domain Bacteria; kingdom Pseudomonadati; phylum Pseudomonadota; class Betaproteobacteria; order Burkholderiales; family Sphaerotilaceae; genus Pseudaquabacterium; species Pseudaquabacterium inlustre. Next base: position 133,718 of record NZ_JBBUTH010000010.1, on the reverse strand, counting down.
CGGTAGCTGGGGCACATGGTGCCTGCGTCGAACTTGCGGCAGTGGCCGTTGTTGTTGCACATCTCCACGGCCTTGGCAAAGCCGCCGGTCACGTCGCCGCCGGTGCCGGGCGCGGTGGTCTGCTCGGTCACCGGATCGTTCTGCACGTTCCAGGCCGACCAGTCGAGCACCGGCGTGAGCGGAATGCGCTTGTACGCGCGCGCCGACGAGGGCGGCGGAAAGCGCATCAGCGACACATCGTCCATCTTCGGCGGATCGATGATCTTGCCGGGGTTGAACAAGCCCTGCGGATCGAAGGTGCGCTTGATCTCGCGCAGCGCATCGTCGAGCTTCGGGCCGAACTGCCAGCGGATCCATTCACCACGGCACAGGCCGTCGCCATGCTCGCCGCTGAAGGCGCCCTTGTAGCGGCGCACCAGTACCGCGGCTTCTTCGCCGATGGCACGCATGCGGGCGGCGCCGCCTTGCGCGCCATCCTGCCGCATGTCCAGGATGGGCCGCACATGCAACGTGCCCACCGAGGCATGGGCATACCAGGTGCCATGCGTGCCGTTGCGTGCGAACACCTCGGTCAGCGCATCGGTGTAGTCGGCCAGGTGCTCCAGCGGCACCGCGCAATCCTCGATGAAGCTGACCGGCTTGCCGTCGCCCTTCAGGCTCATCATGATGTTCAGGCCGGCCTTGCGCACCTCCCACAGGTTCTTCTGCGCGGCCTCGTCGGGCATCAGCACCACGCTGCCGGGCAGGCCCAGGTCGCCCATCAGCGCTTCCAGGTCACGCAGCCTGGCTTGCAGCTGCGACTTGTCGGGCCCGGCAAATTCCACCAGCAGGATGGCCTCGGGCTGGCCGATCAGCGCCGTCTTCATCGTCGGCGCAAAGGCCGGGTTGGTCAGCGCCAGCTCGACCATGATGCGGTCGACCAGTTCCACCGCCGTGGGCCCCAGCTTCACGATGTGCTGGGCGGCGGCCATGGCCGCACGGAAGGTGGGGAAGTTGACGATGCCCAGCGCCTTGCCGCGCGGGATCTCGGCCAGGTTCAGCGTCAGGCTGCGCGTGAAGGCCAGCGTGCCTTCCGATCCGATCAGCAGGTGCGCCAGGTTGACGCTGCCATCGGCGGTGTACGGCCGCTCGCTCTGCGGGTGGAACACATCCAGGTTGTAGCCGGCCACGCGGCGCAGCACCTTGGGCCAGTGGGCCTCGATCTCGCTGCGGTGGGCCAGCGCCAGATCGCGCACGAACTCGCCGATCTGCAAAGCCCGGCCGCTCATCTGCGCCATCGGGCCGAAGTCCAGCAGGCTGCCATCGGCCAGCCAGGCCTGGGCGCCGGCCACGTTGTGCACCATGTTGCCGTAGGCAATGGAGCGCGAGCCGCAGCTGTTGTTGCCGGCCATGCCGCCCAGCGTGGCCTGGGCCGCGGTGGACACATCCACCGGGTACCACAGGCCGTGCTGCTTGAGCTGGGCGTTCAGGTGGTCCAGCACGATGCCGGGCTCCACGGTCACGCGGCGCTCGTCCACGTTCAGATCGAGCACCCGGCGGAAGTGCTTGCTGGTGTCGATGACCAGGGCCGCGCCCACGGTCTGGCCGCACTGGCTGGTGCCGCCGCCGCGCGGCAGCACCGGCACGCCGGCTTCGCGCGCGATGGCGATGGCGGTGGCGATGTCTTCCGCCGTCTCGGGCACGAACACGCCCACCGGCATGATCTGGTAGATCGACGCATCGGTGGCATAGCGGCCGCGTGACGCGGCATCGAACATCACCTGGCCGCGCGCCTCGGCGCGCAGGCGGCGCTCCAGCGCGGCGCAGGCCTCGTTGGGGGGCGATACGGTGCCCAGCGGCGCCTGGGGTGACTGCAGGGTGGAGGCAGGGTCGATCTTCATGGGGCGCTCAATCCGGTGCGGTCATTTCGGGGCGGCCACGATGGCCGCGGCATCGCCCGCGGCGCGCAACTGCTGCAGCACCGAATCGCGCTTGTGCTGCAGGTGCTCGGTGAGGATGCGGGCCAGGCGCGGGCCGTCGCGCTCGGTCAGCGCCTGCATCATCTGGCTGTGCTCGTCCACCGCCAGGCGCCACTTGGCCTCGTCCTGGTTGGTGCGAAAGCGCAGTGACTGCACCCGGGCATTGATGCGGGCATAGGTGGCGGCCAGCACCGGGTTGCCCGCGGCCTCGTTCATGCCGGCGTGGATGGCGGCATTCAGGCGGTAGTAGTTCGACAGGTCGCGCCGCTCGAAGGCCGCCAGCATCTCGTGGTGCTTGGCGCGCAATTCGGTGAGCTGGGCGGCCGTGATGCGTTGTGCGGCCAGTTCGCCCGACAAGGCTTCCAGACCGGCCAGCACCTCGAAGCTGTGCTGGATGTCGGTCTCGGTGAGCTTGACGGCCACCGCGCCGCGGTTGGGCAGCAGGTCCACCAGGCCCTCCTGGGCCAGCAGCTTGATGGCCTCGCGCAGCGGCGTGCGTGACACGCGCAGCTGCTCGGCCAACACCCGTTCATTGAGTTTGGCGCCGGGCGGGATGCGCCCTTCCACCAGCAGCGTGCGCAGCCGCGCGGCCACCTGGTCGGTGAGCCCGAGGCGGGAGATTTCGATGACTTCAGCCATGTATCGCATTTTGCATGCAAATCAAACGCCATGATCCGTTGGATATGCCGGGTAAACGCTCAAGCCGCTTTGCGTTTTGCATGCAATATTTGCGGCCATCCGACGAAACGGCCTTTGCGCCCGCCCTGCCATGCTCCGCCTCGACCAGCACGCCACCGGCCACCACTTCCTGCAGATCCCCGGCCCCAGCCCGGTGCCCGACCGCATCCTGCGGGCCATGAGCCTGCCGACGATCGACCACCGCGGGCCGGAGTTCGGCGCCCTGGGCCGGCGCGTGCTGTCGGGCATCCGCGAGGTCTTCCAGACGCAGCACCCGGTGGTGATCTACCCGGCCTCGGGCACCGGCGCGTGGGAGGCGGCGTTGGTCAACACCTGCTCGCCCGGCGACCCCGTGCTGATGTTCGAAACCGGCCACTTCGCCAGCCTGTGGCAGAAGATGGCCGCGCGCCTGGGCCTGGAGACCGAAGTGCTGAGCTACCAGGGCGCCGATGACCAGTTGCCCGCCGCGCCCGGCTGGCGGCGCGGCGTGCAGGCCGACTTGATCGAGGCCCGGCTGAAGCAGGACACCGCGCACCGCATCCGCGCCGTCTGCGTGGTGCACAACGAAACCTCCACCGGTGTCACCTCCGACATCGCCGCGGTGCGCCGCGCCATCGATGCCGCCGGCCACCCGGCGCTGCTGATGGTGGACAGCATCTCCGGCCTGGCCAGCGCCGAGTACCGGCACGACGCCTGGGGCGTGGACGTCACCGTCAGCGGCTCGCAAAAGGGCCTGATGCTGCCGCCGGGCATCAGCTTCAATGCGCTGTCGCCCAAGGCGCTGGAAGCCAGCAAGACGGCGCGCCTGCCCAAGGCCTTCTGGGCCTGGGACGAGATCGTGGCGATGAACGCCGACGGCTACTGGCCGTACACGCCCAGCACCAACCTGCTCTACGGCCTGGCCGAGGCGCTGGACATGCTGCGCGAGGAAGGCCTGGCCAACGTCTTCGCCCGCCACCAGCGCTGGGCCGCGGGCGTGCGTGCCGCCGTCAACGCCTGGGGCCTGCCCATCCAGTGCGCTGACCCGGCCGTTTATTCGCCGGTGCTCACCGGCGTGATCACGCCGCCGGGCGTGGACGCCGACGCGCTGCGCAAGCTGATCCACCAGCGCTTTGACCTGTCGCTGGGCACGGGTCTGGGCAAGCTCAAGGGCCGCATGTTCCGCATGGGCCATCTGGGCGACAGCAACGACCTCACGCTGCTGGCCATGGTGGCCGGCGTGGAGATGGGGCTGAAGCTGGCCGGCATCGCCATCGCCGGCAGCGGCGTGCACGCGGCGATGGACCACTTCGCTGCGCATCCGGGCGCCGCGCTCACGCCGCTGGCCTGAGCCGCCAGACCTTCACAAGACACCAGGAGACCCACGATGATCGACCGGCGCAGCTTTGCCATCGGGGCCGGCGCGGCCCTTGCCGCCCCCGCCTTGCAGGCTCAGACCCCGCAGAACCTGCAGGCCCTGCCCAATGGGCCGGTGCGCATCGTGGTGGGCTTTCCGCCCGGCGGCGGCACCGACACGCTGGCGCGCGTGCTGGCGCCCAAGCTGCAGGAGATGTGGAAGCTCAACGTCATCGTCGACAACAAGGCCGGTGCGGCCGGCGTGCTGGCCGCCGAGCATGTGGCCAAGCAGCCGGGCGACGGCAGCACGCTGCTGATGGCCCACATCAACAGCCACGCCATCGCCCCGGCGCTCAACCCCAAGCTGAGCTACAACCCCGAAACCGACTTCAGCCCGCTCACGCTGGTGGGCGTGACACCCAACCTGCTGATCGGCAACACCAGCCAGACCGCGCGCACGCTGCCCGAGCTGATCGCCGCGTGCAAGGCGCAACCCGGCCAGGTGACCTTCGGCTCGTCGGGCCCCGCCTCGGCCCAGCACCTGGCGCTGGAGCTGTTCAAGCACCGCGCCAAGGTGTTCGCGCTGCACATTCCCTACCGCGGCTCAGGCCCGTTGATCACCGACCTGATCGGCGGCCAGGTGCAGTACAGCTTCGAGACCATGACGGCCGCCACGCCGCATGTGAAGAGCGGCAAGGTCATCGCCATCGCCCAGACCCGGCCCAAGCGCTCGAAGGCCTACCCCGATGTGCCCACCGTGGCCGAAGCCGGCCTGCCCGACTTCGACGCCACCACCTGGTACGGCCTGGCCGGCCCCAAGGGCATGCCGGCAGTCATGGTCAAGCGCATGAGCGAGGACATCCAGCGCGCCCTGGCCCTGCCCGATGTGCAGGAGCGTCTGGCGCAGAACGGCGCCGAGGACGGCGGCGGCGCACCCGAGCGCTTTGCCGAGTTCATGCGCGCCGAGCGCAGCAAGTACAGCGCGCTGGTCAAGGCGGCGGGGATCAAGATCGATTCGTGAACGGCGCGCCGCCGGTGCCGAAACGCCTCTCAAACGAGCAATCGCGGCATCCACTCCGCCTTGCGCCTAACGTCCCACCGGAACATCCGGCAGCAGGGGCTGCACAAAGTCCCTGGCCACCTGGCGGTTGGTCTCCGCCAGCTGCCGCCAGGGCTGGGAAATGGGAGCTGCCAGTTCGGCTGTCTGCACGGCGGACCAGAATTGCTCGGCCGCGCGGGCTGCTGGCAGCCACACGGCCGGCTGGGCACCCACGGCGCCCAGTTGGGGCGTGATGGGCCGCAGTGCGGGGTCCACGCCACCGCCGATGGAGGCGTAGCGCATCGGCAGGATGTCGTAGGCGGGCGCCACGCCCGCGTACTCGCCGTCCTCGCCGATGAGCAGCGAGAGGTTCTCGAAGTGCCGATCGGTGTTGCCGATCAGTTCGCTGAACGCAGCCATCACGTCGATGAGGCGGGCGTGCGCCGCCGAGATGTACCCGGCCTGCGCGCAGCGCCTCGCAAACTGCGACCAGGTGTCGCGCAGCCCGAAGAATTCGTCGTCCACCGCGCCGGCCGACAGCATGCCCAGGCGGCCATGGGGCCCCACGCGGTCAAAGCGCTGCACCTCCAGAAACACATGCTCGCTGGAGGCCAGCAATTGCGTGGTGGCGGCGGGCACGCCCACATCCGCCAGCGCCTTGAGCGCCAGGTGCTCCAGCGGCAGCAGTTCGGCCATGCGGCTGCCGCGCCGGGCGAACTTCACGATGACATGTCCGGCGTCCTCCACCCTGGCCAGGAACTTGGGTTGCTCGCCGCCGGCGCTGGAGCCGTGCGAGGCTTCGCGCAGCATGGCCGCCATCGCGTCGTAGTGACCGAGCTTCTCTGCCACGGTCGTCGGCACGATCTGCCTCAGGTTCAGCGACTGCTGCACTGGCAACTCGCCGTACAGCAGATTGCCGGGCGTGTTGGTGCCATGCAGAAAGAGGTAGACCACGCGATGGTAGTCGCCCCAGTCCTTAAGGCTGACGGGCAGCGACGGCTGTCCCCTGGACGCCTGCCCGGCCACTTGGCGCCCGAGAAATCCCGACGGGGCCGCAAACACCATGTAGGGCGGCAGCCCCTCGTAGAGCCGGGCGAGCTTGCCGATGCGCTCAAGCGTCGCGCCACCCACCAGAAACTCCACATCGGCAAAGGGCTCGATGCTGCCGCTGCGCAGCACGCGGTAAATGCGCTGGCGTGGCGGCAGGCCATCGGGCAGCGGGCGCAGCAGCGCATAGCGCGGCGTGCGCTCGCCCTGGGGCTTGAAAGTGGTGACTGCAGGGCCCAGTCGCTGAATGGCCCGCGACAGCGTGGGCTGGCTGACGCCCAGCACCGCCATCAGCTGCGCAGCCGATTGGGGTCCACGCCGCAACTGACGCTCCAGCGCCTGGGCCGTCACCACGCCAGCTGAATGCAGATCAGTGCCCAACCAGATACTCCAATGAATAGTTCATTGAATAGCTGGGTGAATTCTAAACTGCAGGGTGGCGACCCGGTCCGGCGGCTGGACGACTGGCTCGCAGTCCGTGGTGCGCCTGAGGCCGATGCGGCTCACGGCCTCCTGTCGTCCGACGGTCGCATGGCCAGCACCACCACCGCCCCCAGCCCCATCACCGCCGCCACCGCCAGCACCGGCCACTGGTACGAGCCGGTGGCCTGGCGCAGCGCGCCGATGGCCGACGGCCCGAGCAGGCCGCCCAGGTTGCCGGCCATGTTGACGAGCGCGATGCCCATGGGCAGGGCGGCGGGGCTCAGCGCGCTGGTGGGCAGCGTCCAGAAGGTGCCTTGTGCGGCGCCCAGGCCCAGGCCGGCCGCCACCAGCAGCGCCAGGGCCAATGCGCCGTGGGGCGCAAAGGCGGCAGCCACCAGGGCCAGGGCCGCCACCAAGGCCGGCACGGCGATGTGCAGGTGGCGCTCGCCGCTGCGGTCGGAGTGGCGCGGGTTCAGCAGCATGCCAGCAGCCACGCCCACCCAGGGCAGCGCGCTGAGCCAGCCGATGGCCAGCGCGCCCTGCCCCGAGGCCTGCTTGATGACCAGCGGCAGCCAGTACATCAGGCCGTAGGCGCCGGTCAGCAGGCTGAACCACACCAGTGCGCAACCCCAGAACAACGTGCTGCCCAGCAGCGGGCGCAGTGCCTGCCACATGCGCTGGCTGCTGGGCTGCAGCTGGCTCTCGGTGGCGTGTGGCTCACTGCGCCCGCGCGCCTCGACGCGCAGCGTATCGGCCAGCCAGCGTTGCTGAGCGGGCGTGAGCCAGGTGGCCTGCTCGGGTGAGTCCACCACCCACCACCACAGCGCCACGCCCAGCAGCACGGTGGGCAGGCCCTCGGCCAGGATCATGAAGCGCCAGCCCGGCAGGCCCAGCGGATTGCGGATCTCCATCAGCCAGCCCGACAAGGGCCCGCCGATCACCACCGACAGCGGAATGGCCACCATCGTCAGCCCGATGGCGCCGCCGCGAAAGCGCTGCGGCACCCAGCGCGCGCAGCACCAGGTGACACCCGGCGCGAAGCCGGCCTCGGCCAGGCCGAGCGCAAAGCGCAGCGCGAAGAACGAGGTGGCGTCCTGCACAAAGGCCGTGGCCGTGGCCACCAGGCCCCAGGACAGCACCACGCCGCACATCCAGCGCCGCATGCCGTAGCGCTGCAGCAGCCACATGCTGGGCACTTGCGCCACCATGTAACCAGCAAAGAACAGGCCCACGCCGAAGCCGTAGGTGGCGGGGCTGAAGCCCAGTTCGGCGTTCATGCGCAGCGCGGCAAAGCCCACATTCACGCGGTCCAGCGAGTTCAGCACGATCAGGCCCAGAAAGGGCAGGATCAGGCGCAGCGTGAGCAGGCGGTTGACGTCGGCGGGGTCGACCCCTGTGGTGCTGCAAGCGCCGGCCGCCACGGCGGGCAGATGCAGGTCAGACGCCTTCATGCCGCGCCACCTGACTGCTTGGACGGCATCAGCTTCAACGGAACCTCCAGCGCGCCGATCTCGGGGCAGCGCGTGGTGGTGATGGGGCCATCCACCTCGAAGTGCGTGGTGGCAGCCAGCAGTTCCTCGAACACCACACGCAGCTGCAGCCGCGCCAGCCCGGCGCCGGGGCACACATGCGGGCCGCGGCCAAAGGCCAGGTGGCTGCGGATGTTGGGCCGGTCAAGGATGAAATCATCCGGCCGCTCGAACACGCGCTCATCGCGGTTGGCGGCGGCGTACACCAGGGCCACCGGCGCGTCCTTGGCCAGCGTGACGCCGTGCAGCATGAGGTCGCGCGTGGGCGTGCGGGCAAAGCCGCGGTAGGGCGTGTACAGACGCAGAAACTCCTCGATCGCGGCCGGCATCAGCGTGGCATCGGCACGCAGACGCTGCTGCAGATCGGGATGGCGAGACAGGTGCACGGCAATGCTGCCGATCAGCACATTGGGCGCGATGATGCCCACCACCAGGATCTGGCGCACGGCACCCACCACCAGCTCGTCGGGCAGCGGTGCGCCGTCCACGCGCAGGGCCAGCAGCGCGCTGGTGATGTCCTCATCGGCGGGCATGGGGCGCTGGCGGCGCTCGGCGATCAGCGCGCGGGCCATGTCGTAGAGCGCAAAGCTGGTCTGGCGCACATCGTCATCGGCCGCGGTCTGCACCGCAATGGCATAGGCACGGCCGGTCTCTCGCAGCGCATCCACCTGGTCAGCGGGCAGGTTCATCCACTCGGCAAACACGGCGATGGGCAGCTTGGCCGAAAGCTCGCTGCAGATATCGCCGCGGCCGCGCGCCAGCATCGGCGCCAGCAGCTCGCGCGAGAGCCGGCGGATCACCGGCTCCAGACGCTGCACGCGCTCGCGGCTGAGCAGCGGATCGATGGCGCGGCGGTAGGTGGTGTGCTCGGGCGGATCCAGGTGCAGCGGCGGGCGGCGGCCGGTGAAGGCCAGGCGCGGCACCACGTTCTGCACCGTGGTGGTGAAGCTGCGCCAGTCGGCTGCGGCGTGGGCCACGTCTTCATGGCGAGTGAGCGCCCAGAAGCCGCCCCAGGCGTTCGTGCGCGCCACCGGGCACTCGGCGCGCAGCCTGGCGTACATCGGGTAGGGGCTGTCGAAGTCCTCGGGGGCCAGGGCGTCGAAGTCCTCAGGCCCGTTGTGCTGACAGGCGTGCGGACAGGTGGCGGGCGCCGAAGTGGCGGGCGCCGTCTTGGGCTGGGTCATGCGGCCATGTCTCCGGGTTTGTTGCTAATCACATTGTTAACAATCAAGTTCATGATACGGATCACGATGCACTGCGTCCAGCCGTGATGCAGGCCAAGAAACCCGGAGACAAGCCATGCAGCAAACGACCGCGCCAGCCAGATGCCGCGCCACCCGCCAGACCGCGCCCCACGCCCATCGCCGGATCATGACCCGCAGCGCGTGCGCACTGGCCGCTGCCGCAGCGTTGCTGCCGGCCGCTCACGCCCAGCAGACGACGGCAGCGTCCGGTACGGCCGACAGCAGCGTGGTGATCACCGGTACGCTGATCCGAGGCGCCGGGCCGGTGGGGTCTCCAGTCACGTCCATGAACCGCCAGGCCATCGAACAGTCGGGCGCGGCCAGCACCACCGATCTGCTGCGCCAGCTGCCGCAGATCCACAACCTGGGCGCCGATGAAGGCCACACCAACACGACGCAGAACGCCAACCAGAACGTTACCGTCGGCTCGGGCATCAATCTGCGAGGCCTGGGACCGGAATCCACACTCACGCTGCTGAGCGGCCGGCGCGTGGCGCCGGGCGGCGTGGCGGGCCAATTCACCGATCCATCATCCATCCCCGCCATCGCCATCGAGCGCATGGAGGTGCTGACCGATGGCGCCTCGGCCACCTACGGCTCCGATGCCGTGGGCGGCGTGGTCAACATGCGCCTGCGCCGCGGCTTCGAGGGCGTGGAGGGCCAGCTGCGCATCGGTGCGGCCGATGGCCTGCACCAGGAACTGGTGGCATTGATCGGCGGCAAGTCCTGGGGCAGCGGCAACGTGATGGTGGCGCTGGAGCGCAACCAGCGCTCAGCCCTGTCGGCCGACGCGCGGCGCTTCTACACCGAGGACATGCGCCCCTGGGGCGGGCCTGATCTGCGCGTGGTGCAGTCGAGCCCCGGCAATGTGCTGGTGAGCGGCGTGCGCTATGCCATCCCGGCGGGGCAGAACGGCGTGGGCCTGGTCGCCAGCGGCCTCAAGGCCGGCACCAGCAACCTGCAAAGCATCACCAAGGGCATCAGCGCCCTGCCCGAGCAGCACCGCGACAGCATCGTGTTCTCGCTCAGCCAGGACATCACCGACAGCCTGCAGCTGGGCGTGGAAGGCTTCTGGACAGAGCGCCAGTTCCGCCGCAACCTGGTGGCCGCCAACGGCAACTACACGGTGCGCAACACCAACCCGTTCTTCGTCAGCCCCACGGGCAGCAGTTCGGTGACGGTGAACTACTCGTTCCTGAACGACCTGGGCAATGCGGTGTCCACCGGCTTCGAGCGCTCGCAGCAGCTGGCCGCCACGCTGAACTGGGAGCTGGCCCACAAGTGGAGCGCCAGCGCCTTCGTGGCGCACAGCGTCACGCAGGAACACAACCTGGCCCCGTCGATCAACACCAACGCCATCAACGCCGCGCTGGCCGATACCAACGCCGCCACCGCGCTGAACCTGTTCTGCGATGGCGCGGCCTTCACCTGCAACAACCCGGCCACGCTGGCCAAGCTGGGCGCCTACAACAGCCGCAACTCACGCTACACGCTCAAGGATGTGGGCGTGAAGGCCGATGGTCCGCTGTTCATGCTGCCGGCCGGCCAGGTGCGCCTGGCCGTGGGTGGCGAGTACCACGAGGACCAGCTGCCCTACTACCTCACCTCCAACAACACCACGGCCAACACCAGCATCACCAAGACCGTGGACAACAGCAGCGCCAACCCGCAGCGCACGGTGCAGGCGCTGTTTGCCGAGGCCTATGTGCCGCTCATCTCGCCCAAGCAGGGCGTGCCCGGCGTGCAGCGGCTGGATCTGTCACTGGCCGCACGCCATGAGCGCTACAGCGACTTCGGCACCACCAGCAACCCCAAGGTGGGCCTGAGCTGGGTGCCGGCTGAAGGGCTGGAAGTGCGCGGCACCTACAGCACGGCCTTCCGCGCGCCCACGCTGGGCGACACCGATCCGGTGAACGGCAGCGCCGTGAACGTGGTGGACCGCATCGATGCCGATGGCAAGACCTCGGTGCACGGCATCCTGTACCTGGGCGGCAACCCGGTGGGGTTGAAGCCCGAGACCGCACACATCGCCACGCTGGGCCTGGGCTTCCGGCCGAATGCGCGGCGCGGCACCACGGCATCGCTGGACTACTTCAACATCGACTACCGCAACCGCATCCTCACGCCGGGCAACGATGTCACGGCACTGCAGCGGCCCGAGCTGGCCGCGTATGTGAATCGCAACCCCACGGCCGAGCAGATCCAGGCGGCCATCGCCAACCCGGTGTACTCAGGATCCGCCACCGAGCCGGTGGCCGGCATCAAGTTCATCATCGACGGCCGGCGCTTCAATGCCGGTGTGGTCAAGACCAGCGGCGTGGACTTTGCCGCGCGCCATGTGTGGGATGCCGCACTGGGCACCTTCACCGCGGGCGTGTCGGGCACCTACATCATCGACTACCGCCAGCAGTTCACCCCCACCACGCCACTGGTGGGCGGGCTGCTCAACACGCTGAACAACCCGCTGCGCCTGCGCGGCCGGCTGGAGCTGGGCTGGGCGCGCGAGGGGCTGTTCCAGCTCAATGCCTTCATCAACCACACCAACGCGTACAACAACACCACGGTGGCCGGCAACCCGGCGGTGGCCGCGGCCTCGACACTGGACTTCACGCTGCGCTACGAACTCGGCCGCCAGCTGGGCACGCCGTGGCTGAAGGGCACGCACCTGACGCTGGCCGTGCAGAACCTGCTGGACGCCGCGCCGCCCTATGTGCAGAACGGCACGCTGGCCTTCGACCCGCAGAACGTCAGCGCCGTGGGCCGCATGGTGTCGCTCACCGTGGGCAAGCGCTTCTGAGGGTGGGCATGCCCGGCATCCGCTCCCCGCTGTTGCTGTGCGCGCTGGCAGCTGCCGCGCCGTGTGCGCCGGCGGCAACGCCACCTCTGGCGTGCGATGCCACCACGGCAGCCGCCGCGCTGACCACCCTGGACCTGGGCACCCCGCTGCGGTTGCAGCAGGCCCAGTGGATCGCCTCGCCGCCGGACGGCCAACCACCGCACTGCGAGATCACCGCGGTGATCGGCGAGCACCGAGGCGCGCCGGCCGACACGGCCTATGGCAACCACATCCGGCTGCGCGTGCCGGCCGGGTGGGACGGCCGCCTGGTGTTCCAGGGCGGCGGCGGCAACAACGGCGTTCTGGGCGATGCGCTGGGCCGCCTGAACGATGGCAGCACCGCGCTGGGCCGTGGCCATGCCGTGCTGGCACAGGACTCGGGCCACCTGGGCCGCGCGCCGCACTTCGCGCTGGATGCTCAGGCCTATCGCGCCTTCGCGCACGAGGGCGTGCACCAGGCCACGCAGGCCGGCAAGGCGCTGCTGGCCGCGGTGGCCGGGGCGCGGCCGCACCATGCCTACTTTGTGGGCTGCTCCAACGGCGGACGCGAGGCGCTGGTGACGGCGCAGCGCCATGCCGACTTTGACGGCGTGGTGGCCGGCGCTCCCGGCCTGGCCGTCTATGACCAATGGCTGCAAAACCTGAACGTGCTGCAGATCGTGGCGCGCGTGGCCGGCACGCCAGCGGGACAGGTGCCCACCGACACCTCCCGCGCCTACAGCGATGCCCAATTGCAGCAGGTGGCCGCGCACTTCCTGGCCCGCTGTGATGCGCTGGATGGCCTGGCCGATGGCCTGGTAAGCCACCCCCAGGCCTGCCGCGCCAGCGAGGCCGACTACCGCGCTCTCACCTGCCGCGCCGACGGGGGCGCCAGCGATGACCCCAGCACCTGCCTCACCCGCCTGCAAGCCGAGGGCCTGCGCCAGATCCACACCGGCGCCACCACGCGCGATGGCCGCCTGCTGTGGCCCGGCTTCGTGCCCGGCAGCATGGAGCGGGCAATGCGAAAGCCCTACCTGGGCGGCGCACCGGGCGGCCCGCTGCTGGGCGCTTTCTACGACAGCATCATGCCCAACCTGTACTTCATGGGCTATGGCTTTCGCGGCTGGCCGGGGGTGAGCGGACCAGCGGATGCGCTCGGTGCCTACCCCTCATCGTCAGTCGCCTATGTGGCGGGCTTTGATCTGGACACCGAGCCGCCGCGCCTGGCCCAGGGTCGGCTGGACTTTCACGGCGCCAACACCGATCCGTCTCAGCCCGGCCCCAGCTTCGACGCCTTTGCGCAACGCGGCGGCCGCATGCTGGTCTACACCGGTGCGGCCGACCATGGCGTGCAGGCGCCAGGCATCATGGCCTGGATGGACCGGCTGCGCGCGCAGTACGGCGCGGCCGGCGCCGACCGCATGGCCGCGCTGTTCATCGTGCCGGGCATGGACCATTGCCGCGGCGGCGACGGGCTGGAACGCTTTGACCCGCTGGCGCCGCTGATCCGCTGGGTGGAGCAGGGCGAGCGCCCGGCGCAGATCCTGGCGCGCCCGGCCGCCAGCGGCGCGCTGGCCCGGCAGTGGCCCGATGCCGTGCGGCCGCTGTGCCCCTACCCGGCCCATGCGCACTACCGCGGCACCGGCTCACCCGCCGCGGCCGATAGCTTTGTGTGCCAGGCGCCATGAACGCCATCGCACCGCGCGCCCGCTTGCGCACGGGGCGCCGGACGCCGCCAGCCGCGCCAGAATTTGCGGGTATCCGCCTCCCGCCTGCCTTGCCGCAGGCCCCTGCCATGCCCACCCGCCGCATCCGCTCGCAAGACCCGTCCACCGCCTCGCAGGCCGACGTGCCGCCCGCCGATGGCGCCGAGCCGCGCCGCACGCCCAGCCAGGCCATCGACGCCGTGGTGTCGCATGTCAAGCAGCAGATCAAGCTGGGCGCGCTGACCGCCGGTCACCGCCTGGTGGAAGCCGAGATCGTGGCCGCCACCGGCGCCAGCCGCGCCCATGTGCGCGATGCGCTCAAGCAGCTGGCCACCGAGGGCTTCGTGCAGATCGAGGAGTTCAAGGGTGCCAGCATCCGCCGCCTGAGCCGCGCCGAGGTGATCGAGATGTACCAGCTGCGCGAGCTGCTGGAGGGCTTTGCCATCCGCCTGGCCGCGCAGTCCACCTGGACCGCGGCCGACAAGGCTGAGCTGCGCGCACTGCAGGCGGCGCTGGACAAGGCCGAGCGCGCGCTGCAGCAGGACCACTTCCGCCAGCTCAATGACGACTATCACAACCTGATCCGCCGCGTGGCCAACCACCAGCTGGCGCTGGAGGTGCTGGAGCGCCTGCGCCTGCCGCTGCTGCTGGCGCAGTTCCACCGCTTCTTCGACTCCAAGGCGCTGAAGTCGGCCAATGCCGATCACCGCCAGATGACCACGGCGCTGCTGGCCGGCGATGCCGCCACGGCCGAGAAGGTGATGCGCCGCCACGTGACCGACAGCCTGAAGTTCCTGATGGCGCTGGAGGACCACTTCTTTGCCCCATGACGTTTGCCGCGCCGGGCGCGCGCTGCGCGCGGCCTGGCCCGTGATCGCGCTGGCCGCCGCGCTGTCTTGGCCGCAGGCCGTGCCTGCGCAAACCCGGACGCAGACCGACGCACAAGGCGCCACCGCTGCGGCCGCCGCGACGCCAGCCACCCGCCGCCTGGAAGGCACCTTGCCCAGCGGCGCGCGCTGGCTGGCCGAGGTGCCGGAGGGCTGGCGCGGCAGCCTGCTGCTGTTCAGCCACGGTTATGCGCGCGGGCCGGCCAACCCGGCACGCCATGTGCCGCGTGATGAGGCCGCCGCCGCGCTGCTGGCGCAAGGCCACGCACTGCTGGGCTCGTCGTATGCGCGCACCGGCTGGGCGATCGAGGAGGCCGTGCCCGATCAACTGGCCGCACTCGACGCCTTCACGCAAGCGGTGGGCCGGCCTAAGCAGGTGATCGCCTGGGGCAGCTCGATGGGCGGCCTGGTGACCGTGGCGCTGCTGGAGCAGCATGGCGCGCGCTTTGCCGGCGGTGTGGCCCTGTGCGCGTCAGCCGCCGGCACGCCGGGCATGATGGCCACATCGTTCGACGCGGCCTATGCCTTCAAGACCCTGGTGGCGCCCGGCAGCGATCTGCCGCTGCGCCTGAACGGTGCCGCCGCACCGGTGCCCGCCCAGCGCCTGGCCTGGCAGGCCGCCATCGATGCCGCCCAGGCCACACCGCTGGGCCGCGCCCGCAGCGCACTGGCCGCGGCGCTGGGCCAGGCGCCGGCCTGGGCCGTGCCCGGCAGCCCGCGCCCGGCCGATGACGACGTGGCGGCGCGACTGGCCCAGCTGCCCCGCGGCCTGCTGGAAGCCGTGAGCCTGCCGCGCGATGACCAGGAGCGCCGCGCCGGCGGCAACTTCAGCGGCAACGCCGGCGTGGACTACGCCGCGTTGCTGGCCCACAGCGGCCAGGCTGCGTGGGTGCGCGAGCGCTACGCCGAAGCCGGCGCCAGTCTGGACGACGACCTGGCCACGCTGGCCCGCGCACCGCGCGTGGCGGCCGATCCGCCAGCCGCCGCCTACATGGCACGCCACTACCAGCCCAGCGGCCGCCCCGGCGCGCCGCTACTGCTGATGCAGACCGTGGCCGATGCCATGACTCCAGCCGAGCTGAGTGCCGACTATGCCCACCGCGCCCACGCTGCAGACGCTGCCGCGGCAGGCCAGGGCCAGGCGGCGTCCCTGGTGGCCAGCGCTTGGCTGGAGCGCAGCGGCCATTGCACGTTCAGCACCACCGAGTACCAGGTGGCGCTGCGGGCGCTGCAGCTGCGCATCGACAGCGGCCGCTGGGCCGTGGCGCCCGAGGTTCTGAACGCCGCCACGCGCGCGCTGGGCCAGCCGAACGCCGACTTCACCGCGCAGCGCGCCGGCCCGCTGCCGCGTACCTGCGCCGCCACGCCCACCGCGTGTGCCGCGCCCGACCCCCGCCCCTGAGGAAGCGCTTCGTGTCTGCCACCCACCGCCTGGCGCCGAGCCTGCGACGCACCGTGATCCGCGCCGCCGCCGCCATCGCCGGCCTGGCCCTGCTGGCCGGCGCCTCGGCCCTGTCGCCCGCCCTCACCGGCGCCGCCGCGCAGTGGTGGGCGCCCGGCAGCGGCCAGACCCTGCCCGAGCGCCTGGAGGCCGATACGCCCACCGGCCGCATCACCACGCTGAGCCTGGCCGGGCCGATCGACACGCGCAACCACCCGTTCTTCACGCCACTGGGCCGCAACGGCCGCGCCTGCGTCAGCTGCCACCAGCCGGCCGATGGCATGAGCCTGTCGGTGGCCAGCATCCGTGCGCGCTGGCAAGCCACGCAGGGGCGCGATCCGCTGTTCGCGCCCATCGACGGCGCCAACTGCCCACACTTGCCGACCGGCCAGGCCGCCTCGCATTCGCTGCTGCTGGACAAGGGCCTGTTCCGCATCTTCCGGCCCTGGCCGCCGTTGGCGCCCGATGGCCAGCGCATCACGCCCGAGTTCAGCATCGAGGTGGTGCGCGATCCCACCGGCTGCAACACCCATCCGCAGCACGGCCTGTCCAGCGCGCAGCCGCAGATCTCGGTCTACCGCCGCCCGCGGCCGGTGGCCAACCTCAAGTACGCCACCGCCACCGGCTTCGACTTCGAGCCCAAGACCGGCCTGCCGCTGATGCTGGACCCGGTGAGCGGCCAGCCCAGCAGCGGCAACCTGATGGCCGACGGCCGTGCACTCACGTTGCAGGCGCAGGCCATGGATGCCATGCGCTGGCATCTGCAGGTGCAGGGTGCGCCCTCGCCTGACGTGGTGGCGCAGCTGGTGGCCTTCGAGACCGTGCTGTTCAGCGCCGCCAGCCAGCACCGCGGCGCCGGCGCGCTGGATGCCGACGGCGCCCAGGGCGGCCCTGACTTCCTGGCTCGCGCGCTGGCCGGCGCGCTGCAGAGCACAGCCAGCAACCCCAGCTGGGACGAGGAGTTCAAGGTCTGGAAGCAGCGCCCCGCCGCCAACCCGCAGCAGCAGGCGCTGCGCGAATCCATCCTGCGCGGCGTGGAGGTCTACAGCCGCCGCACCTTCCTGATCCAGGACTCGGCCGGCCTGAACAACATCCCGCTGGGCAACCCGGTGCGCGATGGCTGCTCGCTGTGCCACAACATGCTGCGCAGCGGCCTGGACGTGGCGCCCGGCCAGATCGACCTGGGCACCACCAACATGCCGCATGCCGACGGTGCGCCCGAGCTGCCGATGTTCAAGCTGACCTGCCGGCCCGACGCCAAACCCCACCCCTACCTGGGCCGCGTGGTCTACACGCAGGACCCCGGCTTTGCGCTCAGCACCGGCCGCTGCCGCGACATCGGCAAGATCACCATGCAGCAGCTGCGCGGCCTGTCGGCGCGCGCGCCGTACTTCTCCAACGGCTCGGCGCGCAACATCCGCGACATCGTCGACTACTACGACCGCCGCTACCGCATCGGCTACACCGAGCAGGAGAAGCAGGACCTCACCCACCTGCTGGAGGCGCTGTGATGCGCAGGCAAGCCGCATGGGGTGTGCTGCCGACCGTGGCCGTGGCGGCGCTGCTGATGGCCCTGGGCAGCACGCCCGGCCGAGCACAGACGGCCCCTCCCGCCGCGCCCGGCTCGGCAGGTGCCGTGCCGCTGCGCTTCGTGGCCTGTCCGGTGTACCGCGACACGGTCAACGCCCGCAAGTCCGGGTGCTGGCTGGTGACTGATCCCGCCACCGGCCTGCGCTACGACCTGCAGCAAGCCCCCACCAAGCCTCAGCTGGGCCAGGCCGTGCTGGTGGAGGCCGCCGTGCCCGCCACACCCCAGGCCGATGTGTGCGGCGGCATTGTGCTGGCGCCGGTGCGCGCCTCGGTGCTGGCCGAGGCCTGCCCCGCCACCGTGATCCCGGCCGAGGGCTATCCCGGCAAGATGTTTGTGCTGCCCGGCTCGGTGATGACGCCGAACCATCTGCCGCAGCCGCAACCCCAGCCGCCCTACGTGACGCAACGCTTCACGATCGAGTTCGACTTCAACGACGACTACCTGCGCTACCAGCACGCGGAGGTGCTTCTGCAAGCCGCCGTGCGCCTGGCCACCCGCGGCCGCGCCACGCGCATCCACGTCACCGGCCATGCGACGACGGCCTCCGCCACAGTGAGCGGACGCACCCTCACCGAAGAACCGACGCTGGCCCGCGCGCGCGCCGAGATGGTGGCCGAAGCGCTGGTGCGCCTGGGCTGGCCGCGGGATCAGATGGTGGTGAGGTGGGGGGACAACGCGACGCCCTCGGCTGACGCGTCCCCCGCGCTGGCCGAGGCCTCACGGCGGCGGGTGGAGGTGGAGGTGGTGGTGCCCTGATGCGGCTGTGATCTGTGGCGGCGCCTCAGATTTCATGCGCAGACCCGCCCAGCCCGAGTTCATCAAGGAAAGGCCCTGCTCTTCTGAGCCGGCGCGAGCGCAGCCCGCTGGCAACCCGCTACATCCTCATGCGCAACTTCGACGGTCTGACCCCGTCGCAGGTCGGCAGGCTGTACGACTCGCTGCGCCAGCTCCTGAACAAGCTGTTGCTGAGGCATGAGGACCCGGCGACGGGGAGGGGGACGAGGTAGCAGTGGCGGTTGTGCAGCGGGTGCCGCCGGTCGACTTGGACGCGCGAACTCACGCTGATCGCCATCAAACCAACCTTCGCTTTGGCGGCCGGGTCCGCCGTGAATGTCGGCGGGCTGTTGGGCATCGGGGTTCGCGTTGCCTGGTAGCAGTGTGGCGCTGTGAACGACCGGTCCCTGCCGGTGCGGCGGACCCGAATCGACCCGGGACGGTCCCAGGCAACCGGCGGTACCAGACGCTCGCGCAGGATGATCGTGCACGCCTCCGAGACGCCGAAAGGCGCTGCTCTTGGCGAGCTACTGCGGGCGAATCTCGGTGGCCGGAAACACGCGCCCGCCCAGCACCGTACCCCAGATGGGAATGTCCTTGACGGCCGCGGGCTTGACATCGTGCGGGTCGCGCTCCAGCACCGTGAAGTCGGCCAGTTTGCCGGGCTCTAGGCTCCCGACCTTGTCGTCGATGCCGAGAACATACGCAGCATCGGTCGTGACCATGCGCAAAGCTTCGTCGAGCGTGATGGCCTGACCGGCGCCGAGCGTCCGGCTGGCAGACTGACCTACGCGGGTCATGGCCAGTGTGATCGCCAGAAGCGGCTTGGGAGGCCCGATCGGGTAGTCAGAGTGGACCGTTGTTGGCACGCCTGCCTTCAGGAGCGTGCCCAGTGGCGAGAGATCCTCGGCGCGGTCAGTTCCAACGACCTTCGGGTACATCTCGCCACGCAGCCACACGTAGTAGATGTTGACATTGGCCGATGCGCCCAGCGCCCTCAGCGCGCGGGCCTGGTCGTAGCGCATCATTCCCACGTGCTCGAACGTGAAGCGGTGATCGAAGCGCGGCGCCTTGGCCTGCAACTGGCGTAGCGCAGCGATCGTCACCTCCTGCGCTTCAACCCCGATCGAATGCACGAAGATCTGCTGCCCGTCTCTCCACCAGGGCTCCATCAGACCGGCCAGTTTCTCGGGCGGCGTCACCCACAGTCCATCGTGGCCGTCGATGTAGCCACCGGCGCCGGGCTTGAAGGTCAGGCCGTTGAAGCTGTCGTCGGTGAAGAACTTGACGCCGCGATACAGCAGCCGGTCGGTGCTCTTGGCCTGCAGCGCGCGCACGGCCTCGATCGCCTTGTCCGGGGCCCCATACTTGGCCAGAAAGCTGTGCATGGCCGGGATCGCCAGCAGTCGTTGCGGCGTATCCGGGTTGTTGAACATGCCGTTCAGCAGGGCCGCCTCGGCGTCGACGCTGAAGATGCCCATCGAGTGGTCGGTGGTCATCGTGATGCCGTTGCGACGGTTCAGGTCGATCAGCCAGCGCATCAGTCGCATGGCCTCCGCCGGCTGCAGCTTGCCGGCGATCAGCGGCAAGATCACGTAGCTGGCGGCCGGCACGCCCAGGAACTGGCCGTTGAGCTCGCCGTGCACGTCGCGGCCAACGCCTAGGATCTTCAGGTCGTTCGGGATCTTGCGTTGTGCGATGACGGCGCTGTTGACATAACCGTGGTGCTGCGACGCGTCCCATACCAGCACCGGTCGCACGGTCGAGATCTTGTCGAGATCCTGGCGCGTGAGGTGGCGACCCATGGCCGGCACGTCCCACCCCCAAACCAGCAGTGGCGCGGAAGGGTCTTTCAGCTCCGCCTCGAAACGCCGCATGCGCTCGAAGGCCTCGGCTTCGTTCTTCACACCCTTGATGTCAGGGCTGTAGGCCTGCACCGTGTCGAGAGCCGCAATCATCGGCAGGTTTGAGGTGATCGCTCCCAGCAGTGGATGCTGATGCGCGTCGATGAAGCCGGGAAACACGATCTTCCCGGCCAAGCGCTGGTCGACCGTTGTCGGGACCGTGCTCGTCCAGGGCTTCAGGTCGTCGAGCGAGTCGCCCACGCCGACGACGCGCTCGTTGCAGACGGCTACCGCCCGTGCATGCGGGCGACCAGGGTCCATTGTGTAGAACTTCTTCGCGACGAACACCGTCAACTGCGCGCAAGCAGACTTGGTCGAAGCGTCGTCGTGGGCTTGGGCTGACGCCGTCAGTAGCAAGAGCGACAGGCTCAGGGCCGTGACTGCCTTCGTTCGCATGGCGATTTGTCTCCTGTCTGATGCGCCGCACGAAGGCGCTTTGTCTTCAAACATTCTGAGATCGGGCAATTCAGGTGTCCAATGCATTTTTCGGTCAAGATTGATGCAATGAACGCAGAAATCGACCTGAGACGGCTACGGCATCTCGTCCTGCTGGACGAGGAACTCAGCTTTACCCGCGCAGCCGAGCGCGCCAACCTGTCACAGACCGCCTTCAGCCGAAGCGTCCAGGCGCTGGAGGCGGAGTTCGGTGTACGCGTGTTCGACCGCGACACCCGCACCGTGCGGGTGACGGCCGCGGGGCGGCGAGTGCTCGAGCGCGCTCGCGACCTGCTTGCGCGTGCTCGAGACCTCGCCCATGAGATCGATGGCATCGCCCACGCTGAAGGGGGCGAGCTGTCCTTGGGTGCCAGCCTCATGGCGATCGAAGGCGTGCTCGGCGGTGTGCTGCCGGCGCTGAGGCAACTGAGCCCCGCGCTGACGCTGCGGGTCGAGGTGGGACAGTGGCAGTTGCTGCAGCAGCACCTGGAGCAGGAGCGCATCGAGCTCTTCGTCGGCTACCCTGGGCCGCTGGCTCAAGACCCCAACTTCGCGGTCACGCCGTTGGCCAAACAGCCCGCGTCAGTCTTCTGCAGGGCTGACCACCCGCTAGCGTCGGTGAGGCATCCTGCTCTACGGCAGGTGCCCACCTACCCGTGGGCGCTGATCCAGCTCCCGGACGCCCTGGCGGTGCGTCTGCGCGCGCTGTTCGGCGTGCACCCTCAAGCGCCTTTGCCCGTGGCCCTCAGCTGTGACAACCAGAGCCTGCTGCGCGAGGCGATGCTCACCAGCGACACGCTCCTCTTCACCTGGAGGTCCTGGCTCCAGGACGATATTCGCGCTGCGAAGGCCATTGACCTTGGCGAAAGACTGCGCCCGGCCCTACCAGGCGACCTGATGAGTCTGGAGTGCGCCATCGTGCAGTTGGCCGGCCGCACCGCATCCCCGGGCGCGCAACGATTGGTGGCGCTGCTCACTGCGGGCCGTTTGACACCCCAGCGCGGAAGCCGAGGCACGCGCGGTGCGAATGAAAGGCGGACACCTCTGGGAGCAGTTTTGCGGCCCAAGCAGCCGTAGCGACGCAGCACCAGTGCTCAGAGCATTGGCGCCTCGACTTCCTGCCTGACCCTTTCAAGGGCGCGGGTGAGGTGGTCCGGTGGCACGGAACCGAGTGCCAGGCGCAGGGCGTGCGGTACGTGAGAGCCGGTGGCAAAGGGCTCGGCTGTCGAGACCGCGATGCCGGCTTGCATCAACACCTTCGCGGTTCGATCCGCACGCACGTCCTCAGGCAGCGGCAGCCAGATGAAGTACGAAGACGGATGACAACGCGTCCGCAAGCCGTGCAGGATTTGGGCTGCGAGCGCCTGGCGCATTTCGGCGTCTCGGCGCTTCTCGGCTTCCAATCGTGCGACGGTACCGTCAGCCAGCCAGCCGGTGGCGATGGACGTCATCACGCCCGGCGTATTCCACGTCGTCGCACGAATCGCGCGCTCGATTCGCGGAATCAGCTCCGACGGCGCCGCGACGAACCCCACGCGCAGACCCGTGGCAACGCTCTTGGACAAGCCGGAGACATAGACCGTCGACTCCGGTGCCAGAGCGGCCAGCGGCTCAGGCGGATCCGTGACGAGGAACGCGTAGGCCGCGTCCTCGATCAGCAGCAAACCGTGACGGCGCACCAGGGACGCCAGTCGCCGTCGACGAGAAGCGCTCATCACCCACCCCAAGGGGTTGTGCAGGGTAGGCATCACGTAGACGGCTTTCACACGCCTGCGCCCGCAGGCCGATTCGAGTACGTCGAGATCCGGGCCCTGGCCCGAGGCTGGCAGCGGCAACAGTTCGAGCCGTTGTTGCTCGGCCAGCACCTTGAAGCCGGGGTAGGTCAGCGCGTCGACGGCCACGACATCCCCCGGCCGCAACAGCGCCATGACCGTTGTCGCCAGGCCGTGCTGGGCACCGTCCACGATCAGCACCTGCTCGCTTGTCACGTTCAGCCCGCGGGTGAGAAGATGTTCTGAGATCAGCGCGCGTTCGTGCGGGCGACCGCCATGAGGTTGATAGCGCAACAGCGCTTCGAGGTCGCCGGACGCCGCGAGTTGCCGCAGCGCCGATCGAAGCAGGTCGGCTTGTCCTGGCAGTGCGGGGTAGTTGAAGTTCAGATCGACCACGCCAGCCGCTGGCGCCTGCTGGTCAATGCCCAGACCCCGCGGCAGCGCAGCTTCGCGCACGAAGGTGCCGCGGCCGGTCTCCCCGCTGACCAGGCCCATGGCCTCCAGTTCCGCGTAGACCCGTGACGCAGTGACGAGTGCCAAGCCCTCGCTTGCAGCGAGCTGGCGATGGGTCGGCAGGCGAGTGCCCGGCGCCAGCCGGCCGTCACGGATCTCGGCTGCGTAGCGGTCGACCAATTGCTTGTAGCGAGCGATCGGCATGCGGCAATGTATCCATGACAATCATTTGATCGTATTGGATTGTCCGTCTAGCATGGCCGTAGGTCGACATTCGTCGCACCAGCGGGGCCGCCATGCACATTGCCATCCTGACCTTCGAAGGCTTCAACGAACTCGACTCGCTGATCGCACTGGGCATCCTGAACCGCATCAAACGGCCCGACTGGCGGGTGTCGATCGCCAGCCCGACAGAGCGGGTACGGTCGATGAACGGCGTCGTGCTCGAACGCCAGGCGACGCTGGAGGACGCAAGCGCCGCCGATGCCGTCATCGTGGGCAGCGGCATGCAGACACGCGAAGTCGCGGCTGATGCTGAACTCATGTCGCGTTTGCAACTGGATCCGAAGAGACAGTTCATCGGCGCTCAGTGCTCGGGCACGCTGGTGCTTGCCAAACTCGGGCTTCTCGACGGCGTGTCTGCCTGCACCGATCTCACGACGAAGCCTTGGGTTCTGGAGGCCGGGGTCAGCGTGCTGGACCAGCCCTTCTTTGCGAAGGGCAACGTCGCCACCGCCGGCGGCTGCCTCGCATCCCAGTATCTGGCGACTTGGATCATTGCCCGGACCGAAGGAACCGAGGCCGCCCGAAGCGCCATGCACTACGTCGCACCGGTCGGCGAGAAGGATGACTATGTGTCGCGTGCCATCGCCAACGTGGCGCAGTACATTCTTGATCCGGCTGCCGAAGTCAGGTAGACCGACCCTGGCCCACGGTCATCAAACTGCGCGCGCGTGCTTCCGCTTCGGGTCGATAGCCGCCGCCCGGTAGGCGCACCACGTCTGACCGGATTCAGTCTGTTGCAGCCTCGCTTCGTCATCGAGCGACTGTCCCCCGAAGGGGCGCCCATCCTTCAACCGCAAGGCGATCGAAGGCCTCTTTCCAGTCCTTGACGATACCGGCCTGCGTCCAGTCGACCTCGTCGAACTGCGCGAACAGTGAATCCATCAATTCACCGAAGGCCTCTGAGGCATCGACCGAGGCGGCGTACTGTCGAGCCCGCTCCATGTCCTTGGCCCAAGCCGCGAGTTGGTTCAGGTGCCCATCAATTCGCCCGTATGCGTCGGTCAAATGCTGCTGGGCCTGTACGCAGCCTTCCTCTGACCAAAGATCGAAGTGGTCCAGAAAGTGATGGACGAGTTCATTGCGAAGGGTCACGAGCTCCTTCACCGCGTCTTGGGTCTCGTTCCACCGGTCCACGCTCATCGAAATCCGGAGCGCGTACGCCGCTGACCGCTGATCCACCGGCGCCTTGTCGGCGGGCAGGATGTCCCGTTCAAAGCCGTCTGGTACGGCCTGGCCGGCCCCAAGGGCATGCCGGCAGCCATGGTCAAGCGCATGAGCGAGGACATCCAGCGCGCCCTGGCCCTACCCGACGTGCAGGAGCGCCTGGCTCAGAACGGCGCCGAAGACGGCGGCGGCTCGCCCGAGCGCTTTGCCGAGTTCATGCGCGCCGAGCGCAGCAAGTACAGCGCGCTGGTCAAGGCGGCGGGGATCAAGATCGATTCGTGAACGGCGCGCCGGGGAGGCTGAAGGCGCGGCCACCACCAGCGCGACGATGCGCTCGGTCATGGTCAGGTTCAAAGGACGAATCATGGGGCGTCACTTCGCGATCGTGCGCCTTGCTTCAATTTCGTTGATCAACTCCACCGACACCATCTTCGCACCCGGCGTTCGAAGCGCCTCCTGCAGCCTGGACCAGGCGTCTTCAATCCTGCCCGTCATGTACAGAGCCATGGCCCAGTTCTGCAGGTTGGCGGTGTCCTGCGGCACGTCACGATGAATGGAATCGAAGGCCGCGAATGCACGATTCAGGAGTTGGTCATTCTTGAGCTCGATTCCTGCCACTGCCAGCAGCCTCGCGTGGTCAACCCTGAACCTCAGATTGCCGCCGATCAGTCCACGTGCTTCGTCAAACAGCATCAAGGCTGATTGCCATTGCTCCTTCCGGCCTTGTATCGCCCCCATGCCCCAGATGGCCACAGCGTTGGTGCTGTCTAGGAGCCAGGCCTGGTTGAATCGCTTCATTCCGGTGTCGATGTCGCCGGATCGGAAGTGCTCCCAACCCCGTTGCGACACGGCCATCGATGCCTTGCGGCGATCGTGGTCGTAGTCGCGATCCATCAAGTCGAGAAAGGCCTGGTCAAGATCCAGCAGTGCCTTGCACTTCGGCCTCAAGCCGAACTTCGGCACAAGGTTGATACGGCCGTCGCACACTTCTGCGAAATGAACCTCTGCATCCGGCTCCGTGGACCGCGCCATGTCGACGGCGACCGCCCCGGACGTTGCGACAGCCAGCAGACACGAGATGAACAGCGAGCGGTGGAAAGTCATCTGGATACGGATGTTGGCTACCGGCTTGCCTCAACAGGTGAGTACCGCTTCACCGCCTTCTGGCACGCATCCGCATCCGGTTGGTCCTTGCAGACGCCCGCATAGAACGTGCAGATGAAGTGCGCGAAGACGGCGGGCTTGTCTTCCTTCTTCTCGGTGGCCAGGCGCGTTTCGACGGGCAGGCAGAACTCATAGACGTTGGCGGGCGAGATCGGCTTGGTGGCGTTCTGGGCGGCGGCACCGCCCGCCACCGATGCCACGGCCCATGCAACCGCGATCCATCGGACGTTCACAAGTCCCCCTCTCGGTGTCTGACCGGCGGCCGAGCATTGCAGCGCATTCCTGCAGACACAGCCCATTCTGGGCAGTTGCTGGCGGCCGTGCTTGATCCGCCGCAAGGCATGGTCCGGGTGTGGGCGTCACCACCTGGTGCCGCGCCCCACCCGGGCAACACCCTGCCCTGCGCCCAACTTCAGTCGGGGTGCCGGCGCACGCCGCGGGCTCACGATGGCGGGACAAGACCTGCCAACGAGGAGACCTGTGATGAACCCTATGCCCACCCTGGATGCAGCGCCGGCCGGCGGTGCTGGTGGCGGCGGCGTCAGTGATGCCGAGTTCCGCGCACTGATCACGGCGCCGCGCGTGGCCTGGCCCACGGTGGCGCTGTTCTTTGCCTGCCTGGGCGGGCTGGCCAGCGTGTCGGCGCTGGTGCTGGCCCACCATCTGCCGTTGTGGGCGGGCACGCTGGTCAATGGCGTGATCGTCTACTTCTTCTTCAGCGTGGCGCATGACAGTGCGCATGGCGCCATCTCCACCATCCGCCCGCTCAACGAGTTTCTGGGCCGCATCAGCCTGCTGTTCTTCGGGCCGATTGCCACGCTGGGCCTGGGGCGGTGGATCCATCTGCAGCACCACCGCTTCACCAATGTGGAAGGCAACGACCCCGACTACTTCGGCCACCGCATGGATGTGTGGATGCCGCTGCGCTGGGCCAACTTCGACTACTTCTACACCAGTTACTTCCTGCGCAACGCCGGAGTCGAGCGGGTGCGCAAGCTGCTGCCGGGGCTGGTGGGCCAGCTGTCGCTGGTGGCGGCCATCATCGTGGCGGGCTTCTGGTTCGGCTATGGCTGGGAGGTGGTGGCGCTGTGGCTGCTGCCGTCGCGCATCAGCTCGTTCCTGTTCGTCACCATGTTCGTGTACCTGCCGCATGCGCCGTTCAGCCACACGTCCGAGCAGGATGAGTACAAGGCCACCTCCATCCGCGGCGGCTGCGAGTGGCTGCTGACCCCGCTGATGACCTACCAGAACTACCACCTGGTGCACCACCTGTACCCCGGCGCACCGTTCTACCGCATGCTGCGCATCTGGAACGCGCGCCGCGCCCAGCATCTGGCGCGCCAGCCGTTCTATGTGGGCACGTTCAGCGCGTCGCGCGCGGTGCCGGCGCCCAGGGTCTGACCCACGCTGCAGCGCCAGAAGGCGCCAGCCGGTTGGGGCAAGCCCCGTCGCGGGCCATACTTTCGGATGGGCTGGCCGGCCTGCGCCACCGCGCACGATGGCCGGCCGCGCCCCACCGCCATCCGATGCACCACCCCCCGCCATCCGCCTTGCTGGCCGCACCGGCCGATGGCCCTGCCCATGCCGCACCCGGCGTGCCAGGCGTGCCAGGCGTGCCAGGCGTTCCGCGCGGCAAGCTGGCCCCGCCGCGCTGCGAGTTCGCTGCGGTGCTGCCGCGCGCGGCCGAGGTGCTGCTGCGCACCGCCGTGCTGGCCAAGCTGGTGCTGGCCTGCGCACCGGCCGGCTATGGCAAGACCGTGGTGCTGGCCCATCTGCACCAGGCGCTCACCGCGCGCGGCCAGCGCTGCCTGTGGGTGAGCCTGGACGACCGCGACACCGCGGTCGCCAGCCTGGGCTATCTGGTGGACGCGGCACTGCGCCAGCACCTGGGACAGCAGCCAGGCCAGGGAGTGCAACACACCGATGCCCAGGCAGACCTGGGCGAGCGCATCGGCAACCCGCACGCCCAGCCCGATCAGCTGCTGCAGGAGCTGGCCGGCCTGCCCGGCACCACGGTGCTGTTCATCGACAACCTGCACTTCTGCACCGATGCGCAGCTGCCCGCGCTGCTGGAGCGCCTGGCCTTCGGCAGCGGGCCACAGCTGCGCCTGGTGCTGTCGGCCACGCATGCGTTGCCGCTGGATGGCGTGCGCGCCAAGCTGGAGCTGGGTGCGGTAGAGCTGGGCCCGGCGCAGCTGTGCTTCGATGCCGCCAGCGTGGCCGCGCTGCTGCAGCGCGCCGGCCTGCCACGACCTGATGACGACACGCTGGGCCGCATGCTGGCCCTCACCGAAGGCTGGCCGGCCGCCGTGCGCCTGCTGCAGGTGCTGCTGTCGCAAAGCGACGAGCCGGTGGCCGACGTGCTGGCGCGCTTCAGCGGTGACGACCACGACATCGCCCAGGTGCTCACGCGCCGCGTGCTGGCCGGCTTTGCGCCACCGGTGGTGCAGTTCATGACGCAGATTGCGCTGGTGCGCGAGTTCAGCGCCGAGCTGGCCGAGGCCATGACCGGCCAGGCCCAGGCCGGCGCCTGGATCACCGACCTGCTGCAGCGCAATGTGCTGATCTTTCCGATCGACCGCGGCCGCCACTGGCTGCGCATGCACACGCTGCTGCGCCAGCACCTGCTGGCCGAGGCCCATCGCCGCCTCACGCCGGCGCAGCGCCGCGCCCTGCTGGAACGCGCTGCGCAATGGCATGCCGAACGTGGGGACGACGCCGCCGCACTCGATGCCGCGCTGGCCGCACCGGCCGTGGCGCTGGCCAGCCATCTGCTGGACCGCATGGCGCGCACCGTGGCCGGCGACCAGGGCCGGCTGTCCGAGTACATCCAGTGGGTGGAGCAGCTGGTGGCGGCGGGCTGCGTGCTGTCGCTGGAGGCCCATGCCTGGTATGTGTGGTCGCTGTGCTTCACGCTACGGCAAGAGCAGGCCCAGGCCGCGCTGGATGCGCTGGACCACCGCCTGGCCCAGGCCGGCGACCGCACGCACGACGGCGGCGCGCTGCACGCGCCCATGCAGGCCCGGCTGCGCCTGCTGCGCGTGGTGGCCGGCGTGTACCTGGACGCGCTGGACCTGGTGTGCAGCGAGGCCGGTGCCTGGCTGGCGCAGGCGCGCACGCCCGACGCGCTGTCGGTGGCCACCGTCACCACCGGCGCCGCGATGGCCCGCCTGGGCCTGGGTGATCGGCGCCAGGCGCGCACGCTGATGCAAAGCGCAACAGCCGCCGTGGAGCGCACCGAGAGCGGCTACGGCCACGCCTGGGTGGCGGTGGCCACGGCCTGCATCGAACTTACCGAGGGCGAGCCACTGGCCGCCGACCGCCTGCTGTCGCGCACGCTGCCGCGCGTGAGTGCGCGCCTGGGCGCCGAGGCGCTGATCATCGGCAGCCTCGACTTCGTGCATGCCCGCGCCCTGCTCGACATGGGCCGCGTGGAGGCCGCGCGCGACAAGGCCCTGCGCGGCCTGCGGCGGGCCGGCCTGCATGGCGTGGGCGAGACCGCGCTGCACGGCCTGACCGCCTGCGTGGCGCTGTGGCAGGGCGAAGACGACGGCCCGTTCGCGCTGGATGCGCTGCAGGCCGTGGCGCGGCGCTACCCCTCGCGCGTGCAGCAGCACCTGGCGGTGTGCCAGGCACGCCGGCTGCTGCAGCTCGACCGCACGGCCGAGGCGCTGGCCCTGGTGGACCGCCTGCCCGCGCTCGACAGCCTGGAGGCGCAGGCCCTGCCCGGCACCACGCTGGCCGCCACCACCGGCCTGCTGGCCGTGGAGGTGCTGGCCGCGCGCGGCCATGCCCGCGAGGCCCTGCAACAGGTGGAGCGCCGGCTCAAGGCCGCCCAGGCCGCGGAGGCCGCGCGCGAGCAGATCGAGCTGCAACTGCTGGCGCTGGACCTGCATGTGCGCGCCGACCAGCTGCGCCCGGCCCAGCGCGCGCTGACGCTGGCCGTGCTGCTGGCGGTGCGCCGGCGGCTGCTGCGGCCGTTCTACGAGCACCTGGCCAGCGTAGGCCGCGTGCTGGCCCGCTCCAGCGCCAAGGACTTCGGCTTCACCCAGGCCGACGAGCTGGCCCTGCTGGACGACCTGCGCGATGCCTGCCGCAGCGCCGACGCCCCGCCCCCGCCCTCGCTTCCTCAGGCGCCGGCCGAGGTGGGCCCGCTCACCCCGCGCGAGCTGCAGTTGCTGGAACTGCTGGCCCTGGGCCTGGGCAACCAGCACATCGCCGACCGGTTGGCGCTGACCGTGCCCACGGTCAAGTGGCACCTGTCCAACCTGTACGCCAAGCTGGGCGTGAAGAGCCGCGCCGCCGCGCTGGCCAAGGCCCGCACGCTGAACCTGCTGCCGCGCTGAACCTGCGGACGGCGAGCGAGGTTGGGCCAGCCCCGAGCCCGGCCCCGACTTCGGTCGGGGGACGGCCCAGGCGGCGGCGCCGACGATGGGCCTGCCCTGAACCCTCGCCGCCCACCCATGATCGGACTCCTCACCCGCTGGCGCCAGCGTGCCGCCACGCCCGCCACTGCACCGGCCAGCACGCCAACAGCCACCCCCTGCCAGGTGCGCTTTGCCGACGGCCGCGCACCGCTGGCCGTGGCGCCGGGCCACACGCTGCTGGCCGGCGCGCTGGCCGCCGGACTGCCCTGGCCGCACAACTGCCAGGTGGGCACCTGCGGTGCCTGCAAGACCCGCGTGCTGCAGGGCCGCGTGCAGCCGCTGATGGACTTCGACCTGTCGCCGCTGACGGCCGACGAACTAAAGACCGGCCATGTGCTGGCCTGCCAGAGCCGCGTGCGCGAAGACCTGCTGGTGGATGTGCCCATGCCGACCCCAGGCACTGCCCCAGGCGCCGCGCCGGCCATCGTGGCACTGGGCGCACGCATCGCCAACGCCAGCCAGCCCGCGCCCGACGTGATGCACCTGCGCCTGGCGCTGGACGCGCCGCTGCACTTCCACGCCGGCCAGTACGTGCACCTCACGCTGGATGGCCACGCGCCGCAGCGCTCTTACTCGCTGTGCGAGGCGCCGCAGCCCGAGGGCTTGGGCAGCGTGTCGTTCCTGATCCGCCGCCTGCCCGGCGGCCAGTTCAGCGAGCTGCTGTTCCGCCACGCTGCCCCCGGCGCGCGCATGCGGCTGCAAGGGCCGTACGGCACGGCGGCGCCGCTGGCAGCGGATCTGCCCATCCTGGGCGTGGCCGGCGGCACCGGTCTGGCGCCGATGCTGTCGCTGGTGGCCGATCGGCTGCGCGCCTCGGCCCAAGCGCGCTTCACGCTGCTGCTGGGCCTGCGCAACCAGTCCGACGACTTCGCCACGCCGCTGCTGGCGCCGCTGCTGCACGCGCATCCCGGCCGCGTGCAGGTGCAGATCTGGCTGAGCGACGAGCCCGACGGCAGCGCCTGGGCCGGCCCGCGCGGAGGGGTGGTGGACGGCATCACCGCGCCGCTGCTGCAGGCCAGCGGCGCGGCCGGTGCGTTCCTGTGCGGCAATGCCGTGATGGTGAATGCCGCGCGACTGCGCCTGCTGGCCCTGGGCCTGGGTGCATCGCAGATCCATGCGGATGCGTTTGCGCCGAGCGGTGAACCTGCTGGGGAAATCCCCCGGTGCGTCAGCGCCGCCCGCTGACCGGTGCGCGACATCGCCGCGGCCCGGCCCGCGCCTACATTGGCCCGGCGGGCCGGGTGCGTGGTGCCAGGGTTGCCGCACGGAGCCCACCGATGAGCCAGCCCACCCCGTTCCCCGCGCCTTTTCAGTTGCCCGAGGCCGCGGCCGACTTCGACGCCGCCGCACTGCACCAGCGCTACGCGCAGGAGCGCCTGCGCCGCACACGCGCCGAGGGCAATGCGCAGTATGTGGAGGCCGCAGGCCGCTTTGCCCACTACCGCGACGACCCGCATGCCGACCCCGACTTCCACCGCGCGCCGCAGGTGCGGCAGGTGGATGTGCTGATCCTGGGCGGCGGCTTCGGCGGCCTGCTCACCGGCGCGCAACTGCGCCAGGCCGGTTGGGATCAGGACGACAGCCTCTGCATCATCGAGCAGGCGGCCGACTTTGGCGGCACCTGGTACTGGAACCGCTACCCCGGCGCGGCCTGCGACACCGAGAGCTACATCTACCTGCCGCTGCTGGAGGAAACCGGCTACATGCCGGTGAGCAAGTACGCCCGCGCGCCCGAGATCCTGGCGCACAGCCAGCGCATCGGCCGCCACTTTGACCTGTACCGCGCCGCGCTGTTCCAGACCACCATCACCGGCATGGACTGGCAGCCCGAAGAGGCGCGCTGGCGCATCACGACGGACCGCGACGATGTGCTGAGCGCCCGCTTCGTGGTGCTGGCCGGCGGGCCGTTGAACCGGCCCAAGCTGCCGGGCATCCCCGGCATCGAGACCTTTGCCGGCCACAGCTTCCACACCAGCCGCTGGGACTACGCCTACACCGGCGGCGACGCGTCCGGCGCGCCGCTAACGGGCCTGGCCAACAAGCGCGTGGGCCTGATCGGCACCGGTGCCACGGCCGTGCAATGCGTGCCGCACGTGGGCGCGGCGGCCAAGGAATTCTTCGTCTTCCAGCGCACGCCCTCGGCGGTGGACGTGCGCAATGACCGCCCCACCGATCCCGAGTGGGTGAAGAGCCTGCAGCCCGGCTGGCAGCGCCAGCGCATGGACAACTTCACCGCGGTGATCTCGGGCGAGCCCTTCGACACCGACCTGGTGCAGGACGGCTGGACCGACCTGATCAGCGGCATCCTGCTGGCCGCGCGCCATGCGCGCCAGGACGGCCAGCCCCCCGCCAGCCGCGAGGAAACCGAGGCGCTGATCCAGCATGCCGACGACCTGAAGATGCAGCGCGTGCGCGCCCGCATCGACGCGCTGATCACCGACCCCGCCACCGCCGAGGCGCTCAAGCCCTGGTACAGCCAGTTCTGCAAGCGCCCCTGCTTCCACGACCAGTACCTGCCCACCTTCAACCGGCCCAACGTGCACCTGGTGGACACCCACGGCCAGGGCGTGGAGTGCATCACCCCGCGCGGCGTGGTGGTGGATGGCCGCGAATACGAACTCGACTGCCTGATCTACGGCACCGGCTTCGAGGTGGGCACCGATTTCACGCGGCGCCTGGGCTTTGAGGTGCGCGGCCGCGACGGCCTCACGCTCACCGAGAAGTGGCGCGAGGGCGCCAGCACCTTCCACGGCCTGTTCACGCGCGGCTTTCCCAACCTGTTCGTCATGGGCACGCAGCAGTCGGGCCAGAGCGCCAACTTCCAGCACATGCTCGACGAGCAGTCACGCCACATCGCCCATGTGCTGGGCGAGGTGCGCGCACGCGGCATCGGCACGCTGGAAGCCGACGCCCAGGCCGAAGCCGACTGGACCGCCAAGATCGTCAAGTACGCCCGCGCCCGCCGCGACTACCTGGCCGCCTGCACGCCGGGCTACTACAACAACGAAGGCGTGTACGACCAGCGCAGCGAACGCAACGCACAGTTCTGGCGCGGGCCCACGGTGTTCATCCGGCTGCTGGATGAGTGGCGGCGGCAGGGCACCTTGCCGGGACTGCAAACCACGCCGCTGCCTGCACACGCGCGCGCCTGAGCCCGGCACCACGGCGATGGACCGCCACCAGATCTGGGTCGAGAAGAACGGCCACACACAGCTGCTGTCGGCCACGCCCGACTACGCCCTGCCGCGCCTGGCGCGCTGGACAGGCCTGCGCATGGGCCGCTTCACCATCGCCGACGAGACGCAGGAGCGCCAGGTCTACGGCCCGCAGGCGGTGCTCACGCTGTTCATCGGCGGCCAGGCCGAAAGCACGCTGACACGCGGGCTGCGCCGCCGCCAGCAGGCCTACCGGGCCGGCGACCTGATCTGCTTTCCCGGCGATGTGGCCATGCAGCGCGTTCGCTGGCGCTCGCAGCAGGCGCGCATCGTGTCGGTGGAGATCGACCGCACGCTGCTGCAGCACTTCGAGGGTGACGACGTGCGCATGGCACCGCGGCCCCTGCAGGGCGAATCCTGCTTCCAGGACGCCGAGCTGGCCGGTCTGGTGCGCGGCATGTGGCGCGAGGTGCAGGCTGGCAGCCCGCATGGCCGGCTGTATGCCGAAACCCTGTCGGTGGGTCTGGCGCGCCGCGTGTTCGAGCGCTTCGGCGGCCTGCGCGCGTCGCCCGGCGAGCAGCGTGCCCGCCTGTCGGCCACCCAGCTGCGCCGCGTGGAAGACTGCCTGCGCACCCGGCTCGACCAACCCATCGGCCTGGACGACCTGGCCCAGGCCGCCGGGTTGAGCCGTTACCACTTCGCCCGCGTCTACAAGGCCAGTACCGGGCAGACACCCTACCAGCGCCTGCTGGCGCTGCGGCTGGAGCGCGCCTGCGCACTGCTGCGCGACACTGCGCTGCCCGCCGCCGAGGTGGCGCTGGCCTGTGGCTTCTCCAGCCAGAGCCACCTGGCCGACACCTGCCGCCGTGTGCTGGGCTGCACGTCGGCCGAGCTGCGTCGCGCACCCTGAGTGCCCGGGCCGCCTGGCCCGCACATCTTGCGCTGCACGGCGCAACAAGCTGGAAGACCTCCGATCCGGTGCCCGGCCACAGTGGCCGGCGGCGGCCATGCCTGGCCCGCCCGACACCACAACACCGGAGACTTGCCATGCCCAATCGCCCCGCCCTGCCCCGTCGGTTCCACCGCCTGGCCCTGGCCACCCTGCCCGCGCTGCTGCTGGGCGCCTGCCTGGACGGAGGCGGCGACCCACCCGTCGATCCGCTGCGCGTGGCCACCGCCGACGGTCCGGTTCAGGGCGCGCAGGCTGGCGGCATGCGCCAGTTCCTGGGCATTCCGTACGCCGCCCCGCCGGTGGGCGCCCGCCGCTGGCAGCCACCGGCCGCCGTGACGCCCTGGACCACCGTGCGCGACGCCACCACCTTCGGTGCCCACTGCCCGCAGCCCGACACCACGCCGCTGGCCTACGGCACGCCCGGCGGGCAGGAGGACTGCCTGTTCCTCAACGTCTTCACGCCCACCTCGCCGGGGCCGCATCCCGTGCTGGTGTGGGTGCATGGCGGCGCGTTCTACCTGGGCCGCTCGAATGGCTACACGCCTACCCGCCTGGTCGAGCAGGGCATCACCGTGGTGACGCTGAATTACCGCCTGGGCGCCCTGGGCTACCTGGCCCACCCGGCGCTCAATGATGCCAACGGGCGTTCGGGCAACTACGGCCTGCTTGATCAAGTGGCGGCGCTGCAATGGGTGCGACGCAACATCGCGGCCTTCGGTGGCGATCCGTCCAACGTCACGCTGGCCGGTCAGTCGGCCGGGGCGGCCAGCACGCTCACACAGCTGCTCTCGCCGATGGCGTCGGGCCTGTTCCACAAGGCCGTGCTGCAAAGCCCGCCAGCCATCACCCAGCCCACCGGCGCAGCCGCCCAGGCGCTGGGCGCCAGCACCGCGGCCAGCGCCTTCGGCTGCGCCGACGATGCCAATGCCGCGGCCTGCCTGCGCGCGCTGCCGGTGGAGCGCATCATTGCGGCACAGCCAGGTGGCTTCTCGCCACTGAACGGCCCCAATGTCGACGGCGCCTACCTCACCGCAACTTGGCGAGACGGCCTGGCCGCCGGCCTGGCGGCCAAGGTGCCGGTGCTGATGGGCAGCACCCACGACGAGTTCACCGCGTTCCAGGGCCAGACCGAATTGCGCACCGGCGCACCGCTGTCCGCCAGCGCCTACCCCGCCGCACTGGCGGCCACCTACGGCGCCGCGCTGGGCGCCACCGTGGCCGGCCTGTACCCGCTGTCGCGCTATGACAGCCCCAGTCTGGCGCTCAGCGCCGCCGTCACCGACAGCCTGTTCGCCTGCGGTGTGCGACAGAGCGTGCGCCAACTGGCCGCCGCCGGGAACCCGGTGTGGGCCTACGAGTTCAACGACGTGAACGCGCCGATGGTGCTGCAGCCGGCCGTGAGCTTCGCCTACAAGGCCTACCACGCGGCCGAGATCCAGTACCTGTTCGATCTGCCCAGCACCTCCCTGCTCAACAGCGCACAGCAGCAGCTGGCCGCCGACATGCTGGGGCACTGGGTGCGCTTCATGCGCACCGGCAACCCCAATGCCAGCGGCAGCAACACCTGGCCGGCCTACAGCCGCAGCGACGACCGGCTGCTGCAGTTCGTGCCAGCCGCCAGCACGGTGACGGCTGGCTTCGCCGCCGATCACCAGTGCGCGGTGTGGACACCTGGCGCCTGATCTGCACGATCCGACTGCAGGATGAGTGGCGGCGGCAGGGCACCCTGCCGGGGCTGGAGTTTGGGGGCGTGGCGGCACTGACTGGCAGGTATCGGGAAGGTACGATTCGCCCGCAATGCGAGGCCGTTCCCCGTACCCACCCTGGAGTTTTCGCCACCATGGCCCGCCCGAAGGCTGACAAGTCTGCCCACGAAGAACTGCTGGAACGCATGAATCCGGCCAGGGGACAGTTGTGGGCCGCAAGCGTCTGACCCCTGGGCTGACCGCTGACGCGGGCGGCGCCGCCGAGCCGACCGTGGACGCGCTGTACCAGGACATCCGCCAACGTGTGGAACGCGCGCGCCCAGGTCCTCACCCAGGTGAACCAGGCGCTGGTGCTCACCTACTGGCAGGTTGGCAAGCTCATCCGCACCCAGGTGCTGCAGGGCGCAGCGTGCCGCCTATGGGGCCGGCGTGCTCAAGGCCCTGGCCGAGCGCCTGACTCGTGACTACGGCAGCGGCTTCAGCCACTCGGGCCTGACGCGCATGGCCAGGTTATTCGATGCCCTGCCCGACGATCAGAAAGTTGCGACGCTGTCGCAACAATTGAGCTGGTCGCACTTTGTCGAGCTGATCAAGATCGACGACCCCACGCGGCGCGAGTTCTACACCGGCCTGTGCGCCCAGTCGCGCTGGTCGGTGCGCACGCTGCGCGAGCGCATCGACGGCCTGCTGTTCGAGCGCACGGCCATTGCCAGGCAGCCCGAGGCCGCCGTCCGGCAAGAGTTGGCGCAACTGGGCCAGGGCGCGAGTGTCAACCCCAGCCCGGCACTGTTTCTGAAAGACCCCTACCTGCTGGACTTTCTGGATCTGAAGGACGGCTTCACCGAGAAGGACCTGGAAGCCGCCATCCTGGCTGAGTTGGACCGGTTCATCCTGGAACTGGGCAGTGACTTCGCCTTCATGGGCCGGCAAAGGCGCATCCAGGTAGGCGGGCACGATTTCTACATCGACCTGCTGTTCTTCCACCGCCGCCTGCGCCGCCTGGTGATGATCGAGTTGAAGCTGGGCGAGTTCAGGCCTGAGCACAAGGGCCAGGTGGAGCTGTACCTCAAATGGCTGGCCAAACACGAGCAGCAGCCCGGCGAGAACGCGCCCATTGCCATCATCCTGTGCAGCGACAAGGACCCGGAGCTTGTGGAACTGATGGACCTGCAAAGGGACCAGGTCCACGTGGCCGAGTACTGGCTGCAATTGCCGCCGCCAGAGGTGCTGCGGGAGAGGTTGCACCGGGCGTTGGTGGAGGCACAGGCGAGGTTGAGTCACAGCAGCCATGGGAGCGACGATGACTGATCGGTCGGTTGACGCACTCGGTGAAGACATCCCTACCGGGTTCCGGCGCTTCACCATTGAAGACCTGAGCGAACTCTTCATTCGCCGCTGCGTACCTTCGCGTTCGATAGAGCGGTTCAAGCGACAAGGGCAGTGTCCGCACCATTGATCCGGCAGGCGGAGATGATGGCGGATGCGCTGACGGGGTAGTGCCGCAGCTTTCGCTCCACCGCCATGACCCCGCCAATGCCGATCGCCAACCCCACGCTCGCCCGGCTGCAGCGCGCCATCAGCCTGGCCTGGGCCGTGGCGCTGCTGGTCTGCCTGGCCGCCGTACAGATATTCGGCCCAAGCCCCGCGCGGTGGTCGCTGTTCACCCTGCTGCTCCTCGGGCACGCCTTCGTGCTGGGCATCGAGTTCATGCTGGCCACCGCCATCAACCGCCGTAACGCCACACCCCCCGCCACCACCGGGCAATTGCTGCACGCCTGGCTGACCGAATCACTGGCCGCGCCGGTGGTCTTCCTGTGGCGCCAGCCCTGGCGCAGCAACGCGCCGGCCGATCATCTGCCCGCCGATGCGCAGGGCCGCACCGGCGTGCTGCTGGTGCATGGCTTTGTCTGCAACCGCGGGCTGTGGCGGCCCTGGCTGCTGCGGCTGCGCCAGCGCAACGTGCCCTTCATCGCGGTGAATCTGGCGCCGGTGTTCGGCTCCATCGACGACATGCTGCCGGTGATCGAGGCTGCCGTGCAGCGCCTGCAGGCACACACCGGCCGGGCCCCGGTGGTGGTGGCGCACAGCATGGGTGGCCTGGTGCTGCGCCGCTGGCGCGCCCAGCCCGGCCACGCTGGGCGCGTGGGTGCGGTGCTGACGCTCGGCACGCCGCACCACGGCACCTGGCTGGCGCGCTGGGCCTTCAGCCGCAACGGGGTGCAGATGCGCCTGGGCAGCCCCTGGTTGCGCCATCTGCAGGCGCTGGAGCAGGCCCACGGCGCGGCCGGTCACGCGGGCTTCACCTGCTTTCACAGCCACTGCGACAACATCGTGTTCCCCGCCAGCAGCGCCACCTTGCCCGGTGCGCGCAACGTGCATCTGGCGGGCGTGCCGCATGTGCACATGGCCGCGCATCCGGCGCCGTGGGCCGCGCTGCTGCAGGCGCTGGATGCTGCTCAAGATGGCGCGACGGATCGCTGATGCGCCGGCAGGCGGCTTGGCCGCTGTCCCAGCCTGCGCCCTGTGAAGCAGGCGTCCCAATTGGCCTGGCGTCGCTGAGACGTCCGTCGCACGCCCGGCCCACAGCACTGGCGCAATGACGCATTGCGGGGCCAACAGCGCCCGCCAGCGCCCGGGCAATCCCTGACCCGGCGCCTGGCACGCATCCTGCGCTGATGCCTGCCACGCCAGCCCCGGTGCCATGCACGCCGGGGCGGTGCCCGCCAGGAGACGCCATGTTGTACCGCCTTGCCCCGCCCGCCCTGCACTGCGCGCCGCCGCCAGCGGCCAGGGTTGCCCATCTCGCGCCACGCTGGCGTGCACCTCCCCAACGCTGCGGTTGAGCGACTGCATCGCGCGCTGCGCGGTGTCATCCCCTTGATTCCAGCCCACCGGCACGGCCGCCGCCGCGCTGCCGGCGTGAGCTTGCCTGCGCCTGCCTGATCCGCTGCCGCCGGCTGCCGAGCGCCAGGCCGTGCCCCGTCTTCACCCGTCATCCGTCACCTGTCCGCCATGATGCCCAACGACTCCCCTGCCCCAACGCCCGCCGCGCCCTGCGCCGGCTGCGATGCCGGCCGCCGCGCCGCGCTGCAACGCCTGGCCTGCGGCGCACTGGCCACCAGTGGCCTGGCCAGTGCCGAGGCCTGGTCGGCCGAACAAGGCCCGCAGCCGGGCGACTGGCTGGTGTCGGTGGATGCCGACAAGCCCGTGCCGCTGACCGTGGCCGATCTGAAACCCAATGCCAAGCAGCAGCAGGCCTGGCCCTGTGATCCCAAGACGATGAAGCTGCGCGACCAGTCTCGCCTGAACCGCGTGCTGCTGGTGCGCCTGGACGCCGTGGCGCTGGACGCCGAGACGGCCCGGCGAGCCGCCGATGGCGTGATGGCCTATTCATCGGTGTGCACGCACCAGGGCTGCGATGTCAGCGCCTGGCGCGAGCAGGAGAAGACCCTGCTGTGCTTCTGCCACTTCTCGCAGTTCCAGCCGGCGCAAGGCGCCGCGGTGGTGGCCGGCCCAGCGCCGCGCCCGCTGCCCGCGCTGCCGTTGCGCGTGGAAGGCGGTCGCCTGATCGTGGCTGGCGGGTTCACGCAGCCGCCGGGTGGCCACAAGGCCTGAGCCGCTTCGCGGCCCGACAGACGTTCCCCGATGCGTGGCGCATGACCACGCTGCTTTCCCCAGACCCACAAGCCCAGGAGACCGACCCATGACCCGTTCGAGCACCCCTCGTCTGACCCTGCCGCTGCTGGCCACCGCACTGGCGGCCGCCACGCTGGCCGGCTCTGCGCTGGCCCAGGGCGCCCGGCCCTACCCCAGCGTGACCGATGCGCGCCTGGCCAACCCCGAGCCCGGCAACTGGCTGCAGTACCGCGCCAACTACGGCGGCTGGGGCTACAGCCCGCTCAAACAGGTGAACAGCGACAACGTGGGCCAGCTGCAGCTGGCCTGGGCCTTCACCACCGGCCAGGTGGAAGGCCACCAGAGCCCGCCGATGGTCAACGGCGGCTACATGTACATCACCACGCCGGGCAGCCAGATCGTGGCGCTGGACGCCAAGACCGGCGCCGAGCTGTGGCGCTACAAGAAGTCGCTGCCGGCCGAGCTGACCCAGCTGCACCCCACCAACCGCGGCGTGGCGCTGTATGGCGACAAGCTGTATTTCGCCACGCTGGACTGCATGCTGGTGGCGCTGGACGCCAAGACCGGCAAGGTGCTGTGGGAGAAGCCGGTGGAGAACTGGAAGACCGGCTACTACATGACGCTGGCGCCGCTGGCCGCCAAGGGCAAGATCATGGTCGGCAGCTCGGGCGGCGAGTTCGGCGTGCGCGGCTTCGTGGCCGCCTACGACGCCGAGACCGGCGCCCAGGCCTGGCGCACCTACACCGTGCCCGCGCCCAACGAGCCCGGTGGTGACACCTGGCCCGACAACGGCAGCTACAAGACCGGCGGCGGCAGCATCTGGATCACCGGCACCTACGACGCGCAGCGCAACGTGGCCTACTGGGGCACCGGCAACCCGGCGCCTTGGACGCCCGACAGCCGCAAGGGTGACAACCTCTACACCAGCTCCACCGTGGCACTGGACG
This sequence comes from Pseudaquabacterium inlustre, assembly GCF_038066595.1. Classification (NCBI taxonomy): domain Bacteria; kingdom Pseudomonadati; phylum Pseudomonadota; class Betaproteobacteria; order Burkholderiales; family Sphaerotilaceae; genus Pseudaquabacterium; species Pseudaquabacterium inlustre. The sequence goes on along the minus strand of NZ_JBBUTH010000010.1, from coordinate 93,248 downwards.
TGGACACCGGCAAGATCACCGGCCACCACCAGTACACCTGGAACGACAGCTGGGACTGGGACGAGGTCTCGCCCCCGCTGCTGTTCGACACCGAGTTCAAGGGCCGCAAGATCCAGGCCGCGGTGCACGCGGGGCGAAACGGCTACCTGTGGGTGCTGGAGCGCGATGGCGGCAAGCTGAAGTTCGTGGACGGCTGGCCCTATGTGAACAACAACGTGTTCACCGGCCTGGACAAGAACACCGGCCGCCCCAGCTACGACATGACGCGCAAGCCGGCCATCGGCAAGGGGGCCGACTACTGCCCCAGCCTGTGGGGCGGCAAGGACTGGACACCCGAAGCCTACAACCCCGACACCGGCCTGTTCTACGTGCCGGCCAACAACAACCTGTGCTCCAACCTGCCGGCCGGGCAGAGCGAGAAGTACAAGCCGGGCGAGCTGTGGATCGGCTTCCCGCTCGAAGGCATCCTGAACAACGTGCGGGTGCCCAAGCCCGACCAGAGCATCGGCGAGATCCAGGCCTGGGACATGAAGACCGGCAAACTGGCCTGGAGCACCAAGTTCAACACCTTCCTGTGGGCGCCACTCATGACCACCGGTGGCAACCTGGTGTTCGCCGGTGGCACCAACGACCGGAAGTTCCGCGCCTTCGACGCCCGCACCGGCAAGACGCTGTGGGAAACCGCCACCCCCTCGGGCGTGACCGGCGTGCCCAGCAGCTACGAGGTGGATGGCGAGCAGTACATCGCCGTGCAGAGCGGCTGGGGCGTGGACGCCGAGCGCATGCAGGGCGCCTTCAACAGCCTGTTCAAGACCACCACCACGGTGCCGCAAGGCGGCAACCTGATGGTCTACAAATTGGCCCGCTGAACCCCGGAGGACCGACGCGATGACGAGTTTTCATCTCAATGGCAAACCGGTGCAGCTGGATGCCGCGCCCGAGATGCCGCTGCTGTGGGCGCTGCGCGACCGGCTGGGCGCCACCGGCACCAAGTACGCCTGCGGCATCGGCGCCTGCGGGGCCTGCACCGTGCACCTGGACGGCACGGCCGTGCGCGCCTGCACCACGCCGCTGTCGGCCGTGGCGGGCAAGCGCGTCACCACGGTCGAGGGCCTGGCGGCCCTGCCCGTGGGCCGCCAGCTGCAGCAGGCCTGGCAGGCCCACGGCGTGGCCCAGTGCGGCTTCTGCCAGAGCGGCCAGCTGATGAGCGCCGCCGCGCTGCTGAAAAGCCGCGCCAGGCCCAGCGACGCCGAGATCGACCAGGCCATGAGCGGCAACCTGTGCCGCTGCGGCACCTACACCCGCATCCGGGCGGCCATTCACCAGGCTGCCGGACAGTCCGCCGGAGGCAAGGCATGAGCACCGACATGACGACAGGCGGCGCACAGCTCACCCGCCGCCGCTGGCTGCAGCTGCTGCCGGGGGCAGGCGGCCTGCTGCTGGCCGTGGGCCTGGACGGCCTGCCACGCATCGCCCACGCGCAGGATGCCCCCAAGTTCGGCGCCGATGGCATGCCCAACGGCTGGCGCGACAGCCCGGCCACCTTCGTGGCCATCGGCCGCGACGGCACGGTGAGCATCCTGGTCCACCGCAGCGAGATGGGCCAGGGCGTGCGCACCAGCCTGCCGCGCGTGCTGGCCGACGAGCTGGAGGCCGACTGGTCGCGCGTGAAGGTGCGGCAGGCCCCGGGTGACGAGGAGACCTACGGCAACCAGGACACCGATGGCTCGCGCAGCATGCGCCACTGGTTCGGTCCCATGCGTCGCTGCGGTGCCGCCGCACGCCAGATGCTGGAGGCTGCGGCCGCCGCCAAGTGGGGCGTGCCGGCCTCGGAGGTGGCCGCCCGCCACCACCAGCTGGTGCATGCCAGGAGCGGCCGCGTGCTGCCCTTCGGTGCCGTGGCCGAGGCCGCTGCCGCCCTGCCGGTGCCCGACCGCGCCGCGCTGGTGCTGAAGACGCCGGAACGCTGGCGCTACATCGGCCAGGAGAGCAAGGTGTCGGTCGATGGCGCCGACATGGTCAGCGGCCGTGCGCTCTACGGACAAGACGTCATGCTGCCCGGCATGCTGTTCGCCGTGGTGGCGCGCCCGCCTGTGCTGGGCAGCACGGTCAAGCGCTTCGACGCCGCCGCGGCGCTGAAGGTGCCGGGCGTGGTCCGGGTGATCGAACTGCCGGGCACGCCACCGCCGTCGGAATTCCAGCCGCTGGGTGGCGTGGCCGTGGTGGCGCGAGACACCTGGTCGGCCATCGAGGGCCGCAAGGCCCTGGTGGTGGAGTGGAGCGACAGCCCGCACGCCAGCTACGACACGGCGGCCTACCGCAGCACGCTGATGGCAGCCGCCAACAGCGAGGACGGCAAGCTGCTGCGCAATGAGGGCGACGCCCGCGCCGCGCTGTCCGTGGCCGCGCGCCAGCTGCAGGCCGAGTACCACGTGCCGCACCTGGCGCATGTGCCAATGGAGCCGCCGGTGGCGGTGGCGCGCATCAGTGGCGGCCGCTGCGAGTGCTGGGCGCCGGTGCAGTCGCCGCAGGCGGCGCGCGACCGCATCGCCAAGCGCCTGAAGCTGGGCTTCGAAGCGGTGACGGTGAACGTCACGCTGCTGGGTGGCGGCTTCGGCCGCAAGAGCAAGCCCGACTTCGCGGTGGAAGCGGCGCTGCTCAGCCAGGCCCTGGGCGGCACGCCGGTGAAGCTGACCTGGACGCGCGAGGACGACCTGGCCAACGACTACCTGCACACCATCTCGGCCCAGCGCCTGGAGGCCGGCGTCAACGCCGACGGCCGGCTCATCGCGTGGCGGCACCGCGCGGCCGAGCAGACCTTCATGTCGCTGTTCATGCCCGACCCGAAGCAGCTGCACGGCATCGAGATCGGCCTGGGCCTGGTCGGCCTGCCCTTCGACATCCCGAACATCCGCATCGAGAACCCGGCCGCCGAAGCGCATGCGCGCATCGGCTGGCTGCGCTCGGTCAACAACATCCAGCACGCCTTCGCCACGCAGAGCTTTGTTGCCGAGCTGGCCGCCGCGGCCGGGCGCGACCACCGTGACCACCTGCTGGCGCTGCTGGGGCCCGACCGCAAGATCGACCCCGCGGCCATCCAGGACGGCTGGAACCACGGCGAGTCGCCCGAGCGCTACCCCATCGACACCGGACGGCTGCGCCGCGTGATCGAGCGCGTGACCGCCGAGGCCGGCTGGGGCCGGCCTGGCACGGCCGGCACCGCGCTGGGCCTGGCCGCCCACTACAGCTTCGTGACCTACGTGGCGGCGGTGGTGCATGCGGGCGTGGACGCCAAGGGGCAGATCCGCATACCGCGCGTGGACGTGGCGGTGGACTGCGGCGCCGTCGTCAACCCCGACCGCGTGCGCTCGCAGATCGAGGGGGCGGTGATCAACGGGCTGTCGCAGGCGCTCTTCGGTGAAGTGACGTTCCAGAACGGACGTGTGCAGCAGCGCAACTTCCAGGATTACGAACTGTTGCGCATGTTCCAGGCCCCGCGCGAGATCCGCGTGCACCTGATGCCGTCGAACCCCGATCTGCCGCTGGGCGGTGTGGGCGAGCCGGGGGTGCCACCGATCGCGCCGGCGCTGTGCAACGCACTGTACGCGGCCACAGGCAAGCGCATACGCCAATTGCCGATCCGCCAGCAGCTTGCCTAGCATGCGCCGCACGCGCCGCCTGCCGCCGTGGCAGTTCTCGGGCGGCGCGTGCCGCCCATGCGCACACGGATGACCGATCCCGAAAGCCGCCAGCACGTCGAGCGTGTGCTCGGCTCGCTTGAACGCCGCCCCGATGCGCTGCCTGGTGCGGCCGACGCCCAGGCCGGCAGCGCGGGCGACCGCTTCATCGCCGAGTCGTGGCAGCGCTCGCTGCAGCGCCACCGGCTCGACCCGGCCGGCGCCAGCTACCGCCGCGTGCTGGGCGCGGCCGAGCTGCGCGAGACCGCCGAGCGCGTGGGCGCCCTGCTCGACCTGGCGCGCCCGCATGTCGACGAGCTCGATCGCCATGTGGCGCCGGCCAACTACTGCATCCTGTTCGCCGACGCCGCCGGCGTGACGCTCGACTTCCGCCAGCGTGGCGATGCCGATGCGCGCTTCAAACGCGCCGGCGTGCGCCCCGGCGTGTGCTGGGCCGAGGAGAGCGAGGGCACCAATGGCGTGGGCACCGCCATCGCCACGCGCGAGGCGGTGCTGGTGCACAAGACCGACCACTTCCGCGTCGACAACATCCCGCTGAGCTGCAGCGCGGCGCCGGTGTTCGGGCTGGACGACGAGCTGCTGGCCGTGCTGGATGCCAGCACGCTGTTCTCGCCCTACCAGCGCGAGAGCCAGCAACTGGTGTTCAACCTGGTCAAGGAAAAGGCGCTGCTGATCGAGAACGCCTACGCCGAGTACCGGCTGCGCGACCACTGGCGCCTGAGCTTCGGCCCCGGCAGCACGGCCGGCGGGCGCGGCGCGGCCAGCGAGCTGCTGGTGGCCTTTGACGACCAGGGCCGCATCGTGGCCGCCAACCGGCCGGCGCGGCGCCTGCTGGAGCGCCTGGCCCCGGCGCGTCAGGCCACGCTGGCCGAGCTGTTCGACACCCGGCCCGAGCAGTTGGTGGCGCAGGCCCATGCCGCGCCGGGACTGGCGCTGCCGCTGCGCGTCAGCGGCACCGGTGAGCTGATGCACGGCGTGCTGCGCGCGCCGCGGCAGATGGCGGGGGCGCCGGGTGCGGGCGGCCACCAGAGCGGCAATCTCAGCGGCAACCTCAGCGGCCAGCCGGCGGCCCGCGCCAGCGCTGCGGCGGCCACCAACGGCAGCCGCAGCTTCGCGCAACTGGCCACCGGCGACGCAGCGCTGCGCCCGCTGGTGGAGCGCGCGCTGCGCGTGGTCAACCGCGACATGCCCATCATGCTGCTGGGCGAGACCGGCACCGGCAAGGAGGCCTTCGCCCAGGCCCTGCATGCCGCCAGCCTGCGCGCGGCGCGACCCTTCGTGGCGCTGAACTGCGCCGCCATCCCCGACACGCTGATCGAGAGCGAGCTGTTCGGCTACCGCGACGGCGCCTTCACCGGCGCCCGCGCGCGCGGCGCCCGCGGCAAGGTGCTGCAGGCCGATGGCGGCACGCTGTTCCTCGACGAGATCGGCGACATGCCGCTGGCCCTGCAAAGCCGGCTGCTGCGCGTGCTGGCCGAGGGCGAGGTGACGCCGCTGGGCGCCGAGGAGCCGGTGGCCGTCAAGCTCAACGTGGTGTGCGCCACGCACCAGGATCTGCCGGCGCTGGTGGCGCAGGGGCGCTTTCGCGAAGACCTGTACTACCGCCTGGCCGGCGCATGCTTTCGCCTGCCGCCGCTGCGCGAGCGCACCGACCGCGCCGAGCTGATCCGCCTGCTGCTTCGCCAGGAGGCCCAGGCCGCCAACCGCCCTGGCCTGCTGCTGGGTGATCTGGCCATGCAGCGCCTGATGAGCCACCGCTGGCCCGGCAACATCCGCCAGCTGCGCCTGGCGCTGCGCTATGCCTGCGCGGTGGCCGACGGCGGCGTGCTGCTGCCCGGCGACTTTGCCGACGACCTGTGGGCCGGCGTGCAGGCGGGCGTGCAGGCCGGCATGCAGGCGGCAACGCCCGCCGCCACACCGGAGGAGCCTGCGCCAGTGGCCACGCCGCCATCGCCCGTGGCCCATGCCGATCTCCATCCCGATCCCGATGCCGCCGAGCGTCAGCGCATCGTGCAGGCGCTGCGCCGCCAGCGCTGGCAGGTGGGCGCGGCGGCAGTGCTGCTGGGCCTGTCGCGCGCCACGCTGTACCGGCGCATCAAGGCCCTGGGCATCGTGGCGCCGCACCGCCTGCCCCCTGAGGACGAGGACGGCGCCGGCCCGGCGTAGCATCGCCGGCTGTTCAGCCGTTGCGAAGAAAGAGAAGTACCGCCATGTCCCTGGCCGCTGCCATCGTCGTGGGCCTCGTCGGCCTGATCCACGTCTACATCCTGGTGCTCGAGATGGTGCTGTGGGACACGCCCAAGGGCCACAAGGCCTTCGGCCTGACGCCCGAGTTCGCTGCCGCCAGCAAGGTGCTCGCCGCCAACCAGGGCCTGTACAACGGCTTCCTGGCCGCGGGCCTGTTCTGGGGCCTGTGGCTGGGTGCGGCGGGCCGGCCGGTGCAGGTGTTCTTCCTGCTGTGCGTGCTGGTGGCCGGGCTGTACGGCGCGGCCACGGCCAGCCGGCGCATCCTCTACGTCCAGGCGCTGCCGGCAGCGCTGGGGCTGGCGCTGCTGGCCCTGGCCTGACCCCGCGCCGTCGGCCGGGCACCGCCGGCCAGCCACGCCCGCCGGCGTAGGGCTGCGTTCAGGCGCCTGCGACCGATGTGGCCGGCAGCCAGTGCAGCAGCGCGCGGTACAGGCGCTCGGGGTCGAGCGGCTTGGGCACCTGATCGTCCATGCCGGCGGCCAGGCAGGCCTGCCGGTCGCCGCCAAAGTCGTCGGCCGTCATCGCGATGATCGGCAGCGCCAGGCCCTGCGGCGCCTGCATCTGACGCATCTGCCGCGCGGCCGCCAGACCGTCCATCACCGGCATCTGCGCATCCAGCAGCACCAGGTCGAACGCGTGCTGCGACAGCTGGGCCAGCGCCTGCGCACCGTCGTCACACAGCACCACCTCCAGGCCGACCGCACGCAGCAACTCGAACACCACGCGCTGGTTGATCGGGTTGTCCTCGGCCAGCAGCACGCGCCGGCCGGCATGGCGGCGCCGCAGTTCGGCTTCGGCTGTCGTCAGGCCGCTGGGCATCGGCGCCGGCACGCGCGGTGGCGCGCGCAGCAGGCGGATGAGCTCGCGCTCCAGCGCCGACCGCAGCACCGGCTTGGCCAAGGCGCCGTCGAAGCGTGGGCCCCGCGCGCCCTGGCCTGGGCCCTGGCCGTGACCGTGCGTCTGCGTCAGCCCGGGTGGCGGGCCGTCCCCGGTGGACAGCAGAACCGCCGGCGGCATGGCGTCGCCCAGCAACGCACGCAGAGCGCGCAGCGTGGCACCGCCATCGATCGGCTGCATGTGCCAGTCGATCAGCACCAGGTCGAACCGCCATCCTTGCGCGGCCTGGGCCTGCACCACGTCCAGGGCCTGCCGCCCACCGGCCACCGCATGCACGCGCAGGCCCAGCAGCGCCAGCTGGTTGCTCAGACTGTCCAGGGCCTCGGGCAGGTCGTCGACCACCAGCGCGCGCAGGCCCGCCAGGCGCACCGGCTCGTCGGCCTGCACCTGGTCGGCGGCGCGGCCCAGCCAGGCGCTGAACCAGAACAGGCTGCCCTGGCCCGGCCGGCTGTCCACGCCCACCTCCCCACCCATCAGCCGTGCCAGGTGGCGCGTGAGCGTCAGGCCCAGGCCGGTGCCGCCATGGCGCCGGCTGAGCGAGTTGTCGGCCTGCTCGAAAGCGTCGAACAGCTGGCGCTGCACCTCGGGCGCGATGCCTTCGCCGGTGTCCAGCACCTCGAAGCGCAGTTCCACCTGGTCGCCCCGCTCGCGCAGCAGCTGGCCGCGCAGCCGCACCCAGCCGCGCGGGGTGAACTTGACCGCGTTGGACAGCAGGTTCATCAGGGCCTGGCGCAGCCGCGTCGCATCGCCGCGCAGGCGGCGCGGCAGGTGCGCGGTGTCGAGCACCAGCTCCAGACCCTTGTCGCGCGCCGGCCCGGCCACCTGCTCGACGCAGGCGGCCAGCACCTCGTCGAGGTCGAAGTCGGCACGTTCGAGCTGCATGCGGCCGGCCTCGACGCGCGACAGGTCGAGCACGTCGTTGATCACCTGCAGCAGCTGGCGCGAGGCCTGGTCCACCTTGCCCAGGCGCTCGCGCTGCAGCGCATCGCGGCCGTCGCGCAGCATCAGGTGCGTGAGGCCGATGATGGCGTTCATCGGCGTGCGGATCTCATGGCTGACGTTGGACAGGAACGCGCTCTTGGCCCGGTTGGCGGCCTCGGCACGGTGCAACGCCTGGCGCAGCTGCATCTCGCGGGTGGCGGCATGGGCCAGCTCGGTGAGCAGCAGGATGTCCGCCTCGCGCCAGCGGCGCGGCGCGAAATCCACCGCGCAGAGGCTGCCCAGGCACTGGCCGTCGTCGGTCAGCAGGGGCACACCGGCATAGGCGCGGATGCCCAGCGTGCGCACCGTGGGCACCTCGCGAAAGCCCGGCCAGGCCATCACGTCATCGAGCACCAGCGGCCCTTCGCTCAGCAGGCCGAAGTGGCAGAAGGTGCGACCTTCCAGCTGGCGCGTGGTGGCCAGCGGCTCGCCGAAGCCATGGTGGCTCTTGTAGAAATCGCGCGCCTCGTCCACCAGGGTCATGAACGACACCGGCGCACCGATCAGCCGCGTGGCCAGGCGCGTGAGGCGGTCGAAGCCGTCTTCGGGCGGCGTGTCCAGCAGGCCGGTGGCCCGCACCGCAGCCAGGCGGCGCGGGTCCGCGATGGCGGCTTGCAGCGTGTCGTCGTCGGCGGCGCGGGGGGGCTGGACGGTCATGGCATGCGCGGGCGTTGGCCTCGGGTTCGGCCATCGCCGAACCGTCCGAGAAGGTACTGCGCCATGACCGCCGTCGATCATAGCGCCGGCCCGGTGCGCGGGCCGGGCATGGTTCAGTCGGGCTTGATCTTCGCGCGCGCCACCACCGCCTTCCAGCGCTGCTGCTCCACCGCGATGAACTTGGCAAACTCGGCCGGCGTGTTGCCGATGGCCATCGCGGCGTCGCCGTTCAGGCGCTCCACCGTGGCCGGCATGCGCACCGCAGCGGCCGCGGCCGTGGCCAGGCGGTCGGCCGCGGCCTGCGGCAGCGAGGCCGGGGCCAGCAGGCCGTACCACTGCGTCATCTCGAAGCCGGGGAAGCCCTGCTCGGCCACGGTGGGCACGTCGGGCAGCTGCGCCAGGCGCTGGGTGGTGCCGGTGGCCACGCAGCGCAGCTTGCCGCTGTGGATGAACTGCATCACCGCCGGCGCGCCCACCGAGGCGGCATCGAGCCGGCCGGCCAGCAGGTCGGTCAGCTGCGGGCCGGTGCCGCGGTAGGGCACATGCAGCATGAAGGTCTCGCTGACCATCTTCAGGTACTCCATCGCCAGGTGGCCCGCGCTGCCGTTGCCGGCCGAGCCGTAGCTCAGCTTGCCCGGGTTCTTCCTGGCGTAAGCGATCAGCTCGCGCAGGTTCTTCACCGGCAGGCTGGGATGCACCAGATACAGGCTGGGCACCTTGGCCAGCAGCGAGATCGGGCGGAAGTCCTTGTTGGGGTCGTAGGGCAGCTTGTCGAAGATGTATGGGTTGACCGCCAGCGTGCCGATGTGGCCCAGGATCAGCGTGTGCTGGTCGTCGGCACGCGCCACCTCCTGCATGGCCACGTTGCCGGCGCCACCGGGCTTGTTCTCCACGTACACGCTCTGGCCCAGCTGGCGGCTGAGCTCCAGCGCCGTGCTGCGCGCCACGATCTCCGAACTGCCGCCCGGCGCGAAGGGCACGACGAAGCGAATGGCCTTGCTGGGCCAGGCCTGCGCCCGCAGCGCCGGGGCGGCCAGCGCCGCCGCGGCACCGGCGCTCCATTGCAGCAGTTGACGACGGGAGGTGGGGTGGCGATCGTTCATGCCGGCATTCTGAGGCACTCGGCAGTGCCTGGCATCAGCGGTCACCGACGGCTCAGTACATCAGGCCGTGGCGCAGCAGCAGCAAGGCCAGCACCGCCATGGTCAGCGCGATCAGGCCGTCCAGAAGCTGCCAGGCCCGCGGCCGTGCGAACCACGGCGCCAGCCAGCGCGCACCGAAGCCCAAGGCGGTGAACCACAGCACGCTGCCGGCACTGGCCCCGGCGATGAACCAGCCGCGCAGCGCCTGCGGCTGTTGAGCGCCGATGCTGCCCACCAGCAGCACGGTGTCGAGGTAGACATGCGGGTTCAGCACGGTGAAGGCCAGCGCCTGTGCCAGCACCGCGCCGCGCGATGCGCCGGCCACGCTTTCGGCCGCCGCCAGGCGCTGCGGCCTGCGCGCACGCTGCCAGGCGCGCCAGGCGTACACGGCCAGGAACAGCGCACCGGCCAGCGCCAGCGCGCGCGCCAGCAGGGGGCTTCGGCCCAGCGCCTGGGCCATGCCCAGCACGCCGGCGGCGATCAGCAGCGCATCGGCCGCGGCGCACAAGGCCACCACGCTGCCCACATGCTCGCGGCGCAGGCCCTGGCGCAGCACGAAGGCGTTCTGCGCGCCGATGGCCACGATCAGGCCCAGGCTCAGCGCCAGCGCCTGGACGAACACCGCCGGCGCAGCGGGCGGCACAGCGGACAACACGGGATCGGACAACATGGGTCGGCAGCTTGCCAGCCGGCACCGATGAAGCCAAACTCAATCTTCTTAAGCAGATGAAGGAACGCTGATGCTGGACTATGCCGCGCTGGCGGCCCTGGCCGCCGTGGTGCGCGAGGGCAGCTTCGAGCGGGCGGCGCAGGCGCTGCATGTCACGCCCTCGGCGGTGTCGCAGCGCATCCGCGTGCTGGAGGAGCGCATGGGCGGCGCGCTGGTGGTGCGTGGCCAGCCCTGCCGCGCCACCGAGGCCGGCCGGCGCCTGTGCCAGCACGTGGACCGCGTGCGCCTGCTGGAGCAGGACCTGCATGGCAGCCTGCCGGCACTGGGCGCGCTGGCCCGCGACGGCCGTACGCGCGTGCCACTGCCGGTGGCCGTCAACGCCGACAGCCTGGCCACCTGGTTCGCGCCGGCGCTGGCCGGCTTTGCGGCCGAGGCGCCGGTGCTGGTGCAGGTGCAGGTGGACGACCAGGACCACACCGCCGAATGGCTGCGCAGCGGCCAGGTGCTGGCGGCCGTCACCAGCACGGCGCGGCCACCCACCGGTTGCAACAGCCGGCCGCTGGGCGCCATGCGCTACCGCGCCGCGGCCACGCCGGCCTTCGTGGCGCGGCACTTTGCGGCGGGGGTCAGCGCCGCCACGCTGGCGCTGGCGCCCAGCCTGGTGTTCGACACCAAGGACGACCTGCAGGCGCGCTGGGTGCGCCGCCTGTGCCGGCGCCATGTCGAGCTGCCGCGCCACATGCTGCCCTCGGCCCAGGCCTTCGTGGTGGCGGCGCTGGCCGGCATGGGCTGGGGCCTGCACGAGGAAGGCCTGGTGGCCGCCCACCTGCGCAGCGGCCGGCTGGTGGAACTGGTGCCCGACACGCCGCTGGACGTGCCGCTGCACTGGCAGCATGCGCGCGCTGCGTCGGCCCTGGTCGACGGGCTCAGCCGGGCGGTGCTGGCCGCGGCCAAGGCCAGCCTGCGGCGCGCCTGAGCGCGCCGGTCCCGGCGCTCAATCCAGGCTGATCGCCTTGCGCTTGACCAGCTCGGCGTAGACCTTGGACTTGGCCGCCGCCTGGCGCTCGATCTCCTCGGGCGACCAGGGCAGGGTCTCGAAGGCGAAGGTCTGGAACCGGGCCTGCACATCGGGCTCGGCCACGGCCTGGCGCACGGCCGTGTGGATGGCGTTGCGCACCGCCGGCGGCAGGCCACGCGGCGCCACCAGCACCACGAAGCTGTTGACCTCCAGCCCGGCCGGGCCGCCCGCCTCGCCCACGGTGGGCACCTCGGGCAGCTGCGGCAGGCGCTTTGCCGCGGCCACCGCCAGATAGCGCAGCTTGCCGGCCTTGTAAGCGCCCTGGCTGGACGGGATGGACGCGAAGCTCCAGGCCGGCTCGCCCGATCCCACCGCGGTGAACAGCTGCGACACCTCGCGGAAGGGCACGTGCTGCATCTGCGCACCGGTCAGCAGCTCGATCTGCTCGGCGCCCAGGTGGCCGGGACTGCCCACGCCCCAGGAGCCGAAGCTCAGCTTGTCGGGCGCGGCCTTGGCGGCGGCCAGCAGTTCACCCACGGTCTTCCACGGCGCATCGGCCGCCACCGCCACCAGGAACGGCGTGCGGAACAGCACCGCCACCGGCTCGAAGGCCTTCAGCGTCTCGAAGCCGCGCGCCTTGTACAGGTGCGGCAGCGCAGCCAGGTGCTCGCTGTCGAGTTGCAGCAGCGTGTGGCCGTCGGGCGCGGCACGACGCACCGCCTCGATGGCGATGAAGCCCCCGCCACCGGGCTTGTTGTCGACGGTCAGGCGCTGGCCGGGCCAGGCCCGGCCCAGCTTGTCGGCCACCAGGCGCAGCACCGCATCGGGGCCGCTGCCCGGCGCGAAAGCCGTGACCAGGCTCACCGGCCGGGTGGGAAAGGCCACCGCGGCCGGCTGCGAGGCCGGCTGCGCCCAGGCCGAGGCCCAGGCCGCCAGGCCCAGGCCCACTGCCGCCAGCCAATGGCGGCGCCCGGCGGGCGCCACGCGCGACATGCGCGACCCGCGCTCCCCTGCGGCGCGCGTCATGCGGCCACCCCGCCCACGGCAGCGTCGGCCGGGCCCACGCTCAGGGCCACCTCGCCCACGCCGGCCACATGGCCGGTGATGCGGTCGCCGGGCCGCACCGCGCCCACGCCCTCGGGCGTGCCGGTGTAGATCAGGTCGCCGGGCTGCAGGTGGTAGAACAGCGACAGGTCGGCCAGGATCTCGCGGATGTTCCAGATCAGCTTGTCCACGTCGGATCGCTGCCGGGTCTCGCCGTTGACCGCCAGGGCGATCTCGCCGCGCTCGATCACCACGCCGGGCATCGGCACCACGGCCGAGCACACGGCCGATTGCTCGAAGTCCTTGCCCAGGTCCCAGGGGCGGCCCTTGTCGCGCGCCACCAGCTGCAGGTCGCGGCGGGTCATGTCCAGGCCGCAGGCGTAGCCGTAGATGTGCTCGTGCGCCTGGTCGGCCGCGATGCGGAAGCCGGCCTTGCCCACCACCAGCACCAGCTCCATCTCGTGGTGGAAGTCGGCGGTCTCGGGCGGGTAGGCCACGGTGGCGCCGCTGTCCACCACGGCCTGCGGCGACTTGGTGAAGTAGAACGGGCGCTCCACGCGCTTGTCGACCGGCTTGCCCATCTCCACCGCATGCGCGTGGTAGTTGCGGCCCACGCAGAACACGCGGTTGACGGGCAGGCGTTCGCTGCGGCCCTGCACCGGCAGCGAGACGATGGCGGGCGGGGCCCAGAGGAAGGTGGTGCTCATTGGCGAAGCGTGCGGACGGACAGAGTGGAGATGAGTGGATTCAGCGCGTCTCGTAGACGCCCAGCTTGCGGTGCAGCGGCGACTCGTCGGCCACGAACACGAAGGCTGGCGCCTGGGCGGCGCGGTTGCGCAGCGTCACCGGCGTGTAGCCGGGTGCGCAGCAGGTGTCGGCCTCGGCCAGCGTGAAGGCCTTAGGCGTGTCGGTGGCCACCTGCACGTCCACGCTGCCCTCGATCAGGTGGAACACCTGGGCCGGCGAGCGGGCCGGCAAGGTGAGCGTCTGGCCCGGGCGCAGCATCAGCGCGTGGAAGCCCAGGATGTTCTCGGCGTCCTCGCCGGTCTCGGGGTTCACGTAGGTGATCTGCACCGATTCAAGCGCCGGCTGGTCCTCGGCCAGCGCCAGCAGCGCCGCGCGCGCCTCGGCCCAGGGGTAGCGCAGCATCGGGTAGCGCTTGCCGGCACGGCCGAACACCGGCGTGGGCACCATGCCGCCACGGGTGTAGGCGCGGTCGCCACGTTCACTGCGCTGCGCTTGGCGCGTGCCGTTGACGTGGTAGCTGGCCTCCATGTAGTAGACCAGCGGCAGGTCCAGCACATCCAGCCACACCACGGGCGCGCTGCCGTCGTGGCCATGCTCGTGCCACAGGCCGGTGGGCGTGAGGATCAGGTCGCCGCGCGACATCGGGCACTTCTCGCCGTCCACCGTGGTCCAGGCGCCCTCGCCCTCCACCACCATGCGCACGGCGTTGGGCGTGTGGCGGTGGCTGGGGGCCCATTCACCGGGCAGCAGCAGCTGCATGCCCAGGTACATGGCCGGGCTGGCCTTCATGTTCTCCAGCCCGTGGCCGGGGTTGGCCAGCACCAGCACGCGGCGCTCGGCCTTCTCGATCGGCGTCAGTTCGCCCGCGCGCAGCAGCAGCGGGCGCAGCGCCTGGTACGACCAGTGCGTGGCCTGCGTGGCCGGGCGCGGCCTGGCCGGCGGCAACACCGCGCGCAGGCTGGGCCACAGCGGCACCAGATTCAGTGCGCGCAGCGCATCCACATAGTCGGCAGGCAGGTCTTCCAGCCGGCCCAGGGGCAGGTCGTCGCTCATGTCGGTTCTCGCTGTCCTCGGCCGGCGGATCCGCCAGGCCGCCACGGTCCACACACCGGCAGACCGGTGGCGGCGATTTCATCAGCATACTGACGATCAGTGTAGTGAGCTCATGCATTCCACTGCATGCGGGTAAACCCGGCGTTCAGAAATGACAAGGGCTGCCGCCCGTGGCATGACCCTCAGGCGACTGTGCGCCGCGCCGCCCGCGCGATAGAACGGCGCACAGGCCCGCGGGCCCACCGAACACCCCGCCAGGAGACACCGTGCTGCACCCGTACTTCCACGCCCAGGCCACGCCCGACAAGCCGGCGCTGATCATGGCCGACAGCGGCGTCACCGTCAGCTACCGCGAACTGGACGACCGCTCGAACCAGGTGGCGCAACTGTGGCGCGCGCTGGGCCTGCAGGCCGGCGACCACATTGCGCTGATGCTGGAGAACCACCCGCGCTACTTCGAGATCTGCTGGGGCGCGCAGCGCGCCGGCCTGATCTACACCGCGATGAGCACGCGCCTGACCGAGGGTGAGGTGAGCTACATCGTCAACGACTGCGCCGCCAAGGCGGTGATCGCCTCGCAGGCCATGCGCGCGGCCGTGGCCCACCTGCCCGAGCAGTGCCCCAACGTGGGCCATTGGCTGATGCTGGATGGCGCTGCCACCGGCTGGACGAGCTACGAGGACGCCGTGGCCGCGCAACCGGCCACGCGCATCGCCGACGAGCGCGCCGGTGGCGACATGCTGTACTCCAGCGGCACCACCGGCCGGCCCAAGGGCGTGTTCGTGCCGCCGCAGGAGACGGCCATCGACGCCCCCGGGCCGATGACCGACATCCTCACCAAGCTGTACGGCGTGACCGACCAGACGCGCTACCTCTCGCCCGCGCCGCTGTACCACGCCGCACCGCTGCGCTACACCATGGCCGTGCAGCGCCTGGGTGGCACCGTGGTGGTGATGGAGCACTTCGACGCCGAGCGCTACCTGCAGCTGGTGCAGCAGCACCGCATCACCCACAGCCAGCTGGTGCCCACCATGTTCGTGCGCATGCTCAAGCTGCCCGAGGAGGTGCGCACCCGGTACGACCTGGCCTCGCTGAAATGCGCCATCCACGCCGCCGCGCCGTGCCCCATCCCGGTCAAGCAGCAGATGATCGACTGGTGGGGCCCGGTGCTGTGGGAGTACTACGCCGGCACCGAGGGCAATGGCGTGACCATGGTGCATGCCAAGGACTGGCTCACGCACAAGGGCACCGTGGGCCGTGCGGTGATCGGCGAGCTGAAGATCGTCGATGAAGACACCGGCGAGGAGGCCCCGGTGGGCCAGGCCGGCACCGTGTACTTCGCCAACGGCCGGCCCTTCGCCTATCACAACGACCCCGCCAAGACCGCCGGATCCCAGCACCCCAAGGGCTGGACCACGCTGGGCGACGTGGGCTATGTGGACGCCGAGGGCTTCCTGTACCTCACCGACCGCAAGGCCTACATGATCATCTCGGGCGGCGTGAACATCTACCCGCAGGAAGCCGAGAACGTGCTGATCACCCACCCCAAGGTGGCCGACGTGGCCGTGCTGGGCGTGCCCAACGAAGAGTTCGGCGAAGAGGTCAAGGCCGTGGTGCAGCCGCGCGACATGGCCGACGCCGGCCCCGAGCTGGAAGCCGAGCTGATCGCGTACTGCCGCAGCCAGCTGTCGCCAATCAAGTGCCCGAAGAGCGTGGATTTCGATGCCGAGCTGCCGCGCCACCCCACCGGCAAGCTGTACAAGCGCCTGCTGAAGGATCGCTACTGGGCGGGCAAAACCTCGCGCATCGTGTGAGGGATGCCGGGGGCTGAGGCCGCGGCGATCAGGCGGTCCAGCAGGTCGTCGACGCTGCCGTCCCTGGCATCGCCGATGCGCGGCAGGCGTGCCGGATCGCCGCCGTGGCGGCGCAGCATGTCGTCCACATGCGGCCAGTCGGTGTCGGCATCGCCCACGGCCACCACGCGTGGCAGCAGGCCGCGCACGGCCAGGCGGCCGATCTCGTAGCTGGTGCCCTCGCGCTGCGCATTCAGGCCGCGCACATCCAGCACGATGGCGTCGGCGTCCAGCATCAGCTGCTCCACCGACTGCCGCCACGCGGTGTTGAAGCAGAACACCTCGTGGATGCGATGTCGGCCGTCGCGGCAGGGCCGCGCGTCCAGCTGGGCCTGCAGTGCCGCGCCGCCCACCACCGTGGGCAGGAACAACCGGTGCATGCGCGCCGACAGGTACATCGAGGCTTCGTAGGGGTCGACATTCATCGCCACCAGGTCGGGCCCGCCGATCTGCAGCACCGGCCCCACGAAGCGCCAGCGCGCCTGCACCGAATCCAGCAGCGCATGCTTGCGCGGATCGGCCGAGAACACGCGCAGCACCAGCAGGCGCGGGCCGGGCCCGTCGCCGCGGCGGCGGCCCGGCAGCCCGGCCAGGGCCAGCCACTGCGCACCGAAGCTGGCCGCCAGCCACAGCGGCGCGGCCAGCAGGTGGGCGCTGCGCAGGGCCTCGGCCTCCTCGGGCGCGCGCTGGTAGACCAGCGTGACCGCCAGCAGCGCCAGGCACAGTGCGCCGCCCAGCGCCGACTCGCTGAGGTGACGCTGCTCGATCAGCCACACCAGCCCGGCCACGGCGCGAAAGCCCAGCCACACGGCCACGGCGCCCAGGCTCATCATCGCCACGGTCATCAGGTTCATCGGCAGCTGGCGGCCGGCTTCGGCGGCCTGGTCCACCCGCGCCAGGCAGCTGCCGGCATGCTGCTCCAGCCAGCCATAGGGCAGCAGCACCGCCAGTGCGGCCACGCTGACCAGCACCACCAGCGGCTGCACCTGGCCGCGCAGCCGCCGGTCGAACATGGCCCAGTAGCCGAGGGCCAGGCTGGCGGCGATCAGCACGCCCTCGGTGACGGTGGGATCGTCGTCGCCCGCCGCCCCGGTGGCCGGCACCGACGGGCTCTGCGCGTCCATCCACCACAGCAACAGCAGGGCCAGCAGCGCGGCCACCGCGCCGGTGCGGTGGGCCTGGCGGGCACCACGGTCGGGCAGCTGGGTCATCAGCGGGCCCAGTGCCAGCAGCGCGGCCGCGGCCGCAAAGGCCAGGCGCTGGCCCTGTGTGACCGGCCCGCCCAGGCCCGCCACCCACAGGCCCATGCCGCCGAACACCGCCCACGCCGCCAGCGTGGCCAGCCACACCCGGCGCTCGCCCTGGGCCAGGGTGTGCGCCAGCGTGCCGGCGGCACCGTCGGTGGGCGCCCAGGCCGCCGGTGGCGCGGCGGCCGCGGCCTCGCGCAGCGCGGCCGGCGCCTCGGCCTTCTGGTCCAGCGACATCAGGCGCATCACCCAGCGGCGGTAGCGCTGGCGGGTCAGCCAGGCCAGCGGCGCCACCACCAGCAGCGACAGCAGCAGCACCGGTACCACGAGGTGGAAGCCGCCATCGGACAGCAACAGATCGTCCGGCTTGGGCACCGGTTCGCTCAGGCAGGCGATCATGCGCCTGACCCCTTGCCGGTGGCGGCCGGCTCCTCGGCCAGCACGATCCAGCCGTTGCGGCGCATCCACAGCACATGCAGGCGCGGCGCCAGCGCGCCGTAGCCCACCATCAGCGCCCAGGCACTGAGCAGCGTGACGCCCTCTGACACGCCCAGCGCCAGCAGCAGCGGGCCGGGCACCAGCAGCAAGGGCATGGCCAGCGCGGCCAGGCGGCGCAGGTCACGCCGCAGCGCCCACACCGGCAGGGCCAGCATGGCCAGCCAGGAAAAGCCGCCCACATGCAGCACGCTGCGGCCATCGGGATGGGCATACAACTGCAGTCGGGACATGGCGGACCTGGCGGTTGGGATCGACGGGCCGCAGTGTCCGCCGGCCAGGCCCCGCCCAGCGCCTGCCGGGCGGCCCCAAGCTAGGGACGCCGCGGCTTCAGCGCGCCTCCCGCGCCGCCCG
The DNA here is from genome assembly GCF_038066595.1 of Pseudaquabacterium inlustre. Lineage (NCBI taxonomy): Bacteria > Pseudomonadati > Pseudomonadota > Betaproteobacteria > Burkholderiales > Sphaerotilaceae > Pseudaquabacterium > Pseudaquabacterium inlustre. Next base: position 75,145 of record NZ_JBBUTH010000010.1, on the reverse strand, counting down.
CGCGGCGTCGTAACCCTCGTACGAGTGCTTGAGCACCGCGTGGTTCAGCAGCACCTCGGCTTTCAGCGTGGTGCCGGTGGCGTCGAAGATCCGTGAGCGCACCCAGTAGCTCTCGGTGCGCTTGCTCTCGGCCAGGGCGGCGATCTCGCGGCGGATCAGGTAGGGCTCGTCGACGAACAGCGGGCCGCTCACCATGCGGATCTCCAGGTCGGCGAACAGGCCCACGGCCGGTTGCCGCACCTTGAAGCCGGCCTGGGCGTTGCTGTACTCGGCCAGCACGCTCACCATCTCCAGCGGCACGATGGCGCGGCCCCAGGGGTTGTCGCCCTCGCCCGACGCATACCAGGGCGAGTGTTCGGTGATCTTGGCCAGCTTGTCGGCCAGCGAGAACGGGTACAGCGCGCCCATGTTCTGGGTGGGGCCCATGCGCACCGCCTCGTCCACGGCACCGCGCTGGCCCACGTGCAGGTCTTGCAGGATCACCAGCGCGCCGGGCGGGCGCAGCTGGGCCATGCGCTCGGCCAGCAGCGTGGGTTGATCGCCCAGCGTGGCGCTGGCTTCGAGCACCGGGGTGCCGTCGGCCTTCTCGGCCCAGCAGCGCGCGCGCGTGGCGCCGGGCGCCGGCGGCTCGACGAAGGCGCGCACCGATTCACCTTCCACCACCATGTTCAGGAAGTGGCAGCTGAAGCTGCCGCGCTCGAACCATTCACGCCCCCACAGCCTGGCCAGCAGCGGCACGAACTGGCTGAAATGCGTGGGTCCCTCGATCGGCCCGGCGCGAAAGCCCAGCTTCTCGGCCATGGCGTCGTCGTGGATCGAGGTGTGACCGGCGTAGCTCTGCTCGGCCAGCATCTGTTTCGGCTGGCGCAGCGGGCCGCACAGGGCGATGGGGGTGTCGAAGCTCATGGCGGGGATCTCAGGGCGATGGGGGTGACGTTCAGACAGCCGGCGAGCTTAGGCCCGGCCCCGGCCGGCGCGCGTCACGCAGGCGCCAGGCCGCGCTTTACGCGGGCGAGCCCGGCTGATGCCGCGCCCGGTAGGCGCGCGGCGACAGCCCGGTGTGGCGGCGGAAGAAGCGCGAGAAGTAGGCCGGATCGTCGAAGCCCAGCTCGAAACCCAGCTGCGACACCGGCGCCGCCACATGCAGCAGCCAGCGGCAGGCCTCGCGCACCAGGCGGTCGTGCAGCACGCGCTGGGCGTTCAGGCCGGTCTCGGCGCGCACCAGGCGGTTCAGCCGCTCGGTGGACAGGCCCAGCTGCTGCGCATAGCGCGCCACCGGCCAGTGCGCGCGGTAGTTGGCCTCCACCAGCACCACCCAGCGCGTGTACAGCGCCGAGCGTTGCGTGGGCGGGCCCGGCGCCGGGGCGGCGCGCTGGGCGTGCACCAGCTGCGCCAGCCGCCACACGATGGCGCGCGCCAGCCACACCGGCACCGGGCTGCCGGCCTCGCCGGGGGTGTCGGCGCCCTGCTGCTCGGCGGCCAGGGCCTCGAACAGGCGCTGCAGGCGCAGCACCTCGGGTGACTCGGCCGGCAACGCCAGGCTGCGCGGCGCGGCAAACAGCGTGGCCAGGGCCTGGCCGGCGGCGGCGGCATCGCCCTCGGCCAGCAGCGCGGCGTTCAGCGTCAGCACATGGCCATCGGCGTGGCGCGAGAAGCGGAAGGCATGGGCCACGCCCGGCGGCACCACCAGCACCGCCGGCCCCTCGCAGCGGCTACGGCTTTCGTCCAACATAGCTTCGGCCCAGCCGGCCTGCAGCCACAGCACCTGGTGCAGGCCGGCATGCACATGGGCATCGATCTCCCAGCCGTGCAGGCGGCTGCGTGCGTCGATGGATTCAATGTGCAGCAGCGCGGGTGCCGGGCCGCCGGCCTCGCCGTACAGCGTGAAGGCGGGCAGGCGCTGGCGCTTGGGGCGGGTGGTCTGCGAGCGTGGCGCCTGTGAGGCCATGTCAGGCATGGTACGAGAAAAGTACCAGTTTCTACCGGCGTCTGTCCGCTGCGCGGCGGCGCTGGGCTGCCCAGAATCCAGCCCATCACAACGCGCACCGGAGACAGGCCATGGCCACCTACCCCACCCGCACCCAGGTCGGCATCATCGGCGGCGGCCCCTCGGGCCTGCTGCTGTCGCAACTGCTGCACCTGCAGGGCATCCAGACCGTGGTGCTGGAGCAGCACAGCCGCGAGTACGTGCTGGGCCGCATCCGCGCCGGCGTGCTGGAGCATGGCTTTGCCGCGCTGATGCGCGAGGCCCAGTGCGCCGAGCGCATGGACCGCGAAGGCGAGATCCACGACGGCTTCTGGATCGCCCACGACGGCCGGCGCGACCGCGTGGACCTGAAGGGCCTGACCGGTGGCAACAGCGTGGTGGTGTACGGCCAGACCGAGCTGACCAAGGACCTGTACGAGGCCCGCGACAAGCTCAACGGCATCGTCATCCACAACGCCGAGGACGTGAAGCCGCATGACCTGGAAGGCGCGCCCTACCTCACCTGGCGCCAGGGCGACGAGGTGCACCGCATCGACTGCGACTACATCATCGGCTGCGACGGCTTTCATGGCGTGAGCCGCAAGTCGATCCCGAAGGACAAGATCCGCGAGTTCGAGCGCGTCTACCCCTTCGGCTGGCTGGGCGTGCTGTCGCGCACCAAGCCGGTGTCGCCCGAGCTGATCTATGCCAAGCACGAGCGCGGCTTTGCGCTGTGCTCGCTGCGATCGCAGGTGCTCAGCCGCTACTACATCCAGGTGCCGCTGACCGACACCGTGGAGCAGTGGACCGACGATCTGTTCTGGGCCGAGCTGAAGCGCCGCCTGCCCGACAAGGTGGCGGCCGAGCTGATCACCGGCCCGTCGATCGAGAAGAGCATTGCGCCGCTGCGATCGTTTGTTTGCGAGCCGATGCGCTTTGGCAAGCTGTTCCTGGCGGGTGACGCCGCGCACATCGTGCCGCCCACCGGCGCACGCGGGCTCAACAGCGCCGCGTCGGACATTTATTACCTGTACCACGCACTGCGCGAGCACTACCAGCAGGGCAGCGACGCCGGCCTCGATGCCTACTCGGCCAAGGCGCTGGCGCGGGTGTGGAAGGGCCAGCGCTTCTCGTGGTGGATGACCACACTGCTGCACCGCTTCCCGGAACGCAACCCGTTCGAGGACAAGCTGCAGGACACCGACCTGGCCTACCTGTTCTCATCCGAGAAGGCCCTGGCCTCGCTGGCGGAGAACTATGTGGGGTTGCCGTTCTGAGTGGGATGGCCCGGCCTGACCCACGGCCTGTTGGCGCAGGCCATCGGGTCAATCCGCCAAGCCGAGCTTGCGCTCCACCTCATCCAGGCTGAACACCTTCTCCTTGCCGGTCCGCACGCGCTCGCGCGTGGTGTCGGCGCGGTGGTGGTCCTGACGGTCTTGCACGGTGCTAACCACCAGCGCCTCGGCCAACTGCGCATGCTTGGCGCGGGCGGCGGCCATGCGGGATTGGAGGTGGTCGCACAGGGCCATCAGTTCATCGACCTTGGCGACGATGCGGCGCTGCTCGGCCAGTGGCGGCAACGGGAACGCGCAAGATCGCAATTGCGTCATATTGATCGACGCCAGATTGGTGGTCTGCTTCGATGACCCTGCGAAGTAGCTGCGGGCCGCCGGGCTGTTGAGGTACAGCTCAGCCCAGCGGGGCAAGAACTCATCGGAGCAGGCACGCGCCCGAAACACATGGTTCTGATGCAGGCATTGCTCAAGCTCGCCCTGCCAGATCGCCGTGCGGCCCACCTTGTCCCAGTCGCCGCCCTCGGTGATGAGCAGGTCGCCGGGTTCGAGGAGGTACTTGTCTGCCTCGTCGGCGGGAACCTCGATCTCTTTGAGGTCGTCCAGCATCAACTGGCCGCGCTGCACGTTGGCCACCCGCAGATAGGGCAAGGCCACCAGGGTGCGCCCCGTCAGCTTGCGGCCCAGGGTGACGCCACCCGTGATCCACAGCAGGTCATCCAGCGCCTGCCATGTCCACGAGTTGGGAATCGCGAAGGGCCAGTTGGGCGCATCGGGCAGCGCCAAAGCCTTAGCCCTTCGGCCGCCATCGGTCACTGCCCGGGTCTTGTTCGCTGCGAGCCGGGCAGCCAGATCGGCTGCCGGTTCGTCGTCAGACCGTTGCGGCACCAGCCGGCCTGACACGGCCAGTTCGACGATCAGGCGGCGCAGTCTGTCCACGCCCCCAGGCGCCTCCGCCAGCAACCCCAAGTTCTCCAACACCGCCGCCGTCACTGCCCAACCTCCGCCGGCCCATCCCCCAGCAGCGCCCGCTCCCTTGCCAGCTCGGCCTGCAGTTCGGCCTCAGTCGGCAGGTGCGCCTGGTAGCGGCTGGCAAACAGCTGGTCGCTATCGGCCAGGCGCGAGTAGCGCGCCACCGCGGCATTGCGCTCGCTGCACAGGATGAGGCCGATGGTGGGGTTGTCGCCGGGTTGGCGCTCGCGTTCGTCGAACACGCGCACGTACATGTCCAGCTGGCCCACATCCTGGTGGCTGAGCTTGCCCACCTTCAGCTCCACCAGCACAAAGCACTTGAGCATGTAGTTGTAGAACACCAGGTCGACGAAGGCGTCTTCGTCTTCGATGCGCAGATGCTTTTGCCGTGCCACGAAGGCAAAGCCCTTGCCCAGTTCCAGCAAGAAGCGCTGCAGGTTGTTCAGCAGGCCCTGCTCCACATCCTGCTCAAACAGCGCGGCGCCGGGCTGGGCGCCCAGAAAGTCCAGCACATAGGGGTCGCGGATGAAGTCGCGCGCGCTGGGCGGGGTGTCGCGCTGGATGAGCGCGGCGGCCTCGGCCTGCACGGCGGCCTTGTCCTGGCTGGAGAGCAGGCGCTCGTAGTGCAGGGTGCTGATCTGGCGGTCGAGCGCGGCAAAGCTCCAGGTCTGCGACACGGCCTCGGCCGCATACCAGGCCCGGGCCTGAGGATCGGCCACACGCATCAGGCGGCGAAAGTGCGACCAGCTCAATTCGCGACACGGCATGTCGCAAATCTCCGCCCAGCCGAAGGTCTGGAAGAACTGGCGGAAATTTCGCAGGTTCGAGGCCGAGAAGCCCCGGCCGAACTCTTGCGTCAGGCGCTGGCCCAGTTCTTCCAGCTGGCCCTTGCCGTAGGCCGCGCGCGCCTGTCCGGCTTGTTCGTGCTCCACGATCAGGTGCCCCACCTGCCAGTAGGCCTGCACCATGGCCTGGTTGACGCTGCGGTGCGCCACCTGCCGGGCCTGCAGCAGCACCTCGCGCACCTGGCCGAACAGGTTGCCGGCGGCGATGCCGGCCGGCGGCGCAGCGTGGCCTGCCGTGGTGGCGGGCAGGCCGGGGCTGGCCTTCTGGCGGCTCATGCCTGGCCCTCCAGGGCACCGGCCAGCGCCGCCTTCAGCTGCGCCTGCAGATCGGCAATCTCGGCCTGCATCTGACGGTACTCAGCCAGCAACACCTCGGGGTCATGGCTCACCTGCTCGCCCTGGTGCGGGTTCTTCAGGTCGAGGTTCCAGCCGCGCTCGCGGATGGCGTCGGCGCTCACCTTCCAGGCCTGCTCGGTGCCCACGCGCGTGGCAAAGCCATCGGCCTCGCTGCCCCACCAGGCTTGCAGGCCGGCCAGCTCGTCGATGCGCATCGGCCGGGTCTTGCTGTAGTTCTTCACGCCGGCGGGGTAGCGGTGCTCGTAGAACCACACCTCCTGCGTGGGCTGGCCCTTGGTGAAGAACAGCAGGTTGGTCTTGATGCCGGTGTAGGGGTTGAACACGCCGTTGGGCAGGCGCACCACGGTGTGCAGATTGCACTCGGTGAGCAGCTTTTCCTTGATGCGGCTCTTGATGCCCTCGCCGAACAGAAAACCATCGGGCAGCACCACGGCCGCGCGGCCGCCGTCTTTCAGCAAATGCATGATCAGCACGAGGAACAGATCGGCCGTCTCGCGGGTGCGGAACGCGGCCGGAAAGTTGGTCTCGATGCCGTCTTCCTCCATGCCGCCGAAGGGCGGGTTGGCCACGATGCAATCCACCCGCTCTTTCGGGCCCCAGCTGATCAGCGGGCGCGCCAGGGTGTTGTCATGCCGAATCTGGCTGGGCACCTCGATGCCGTGCAGGATCATGTTGGTGGTGGCCAGCAGGTGGGGCAGCGGCTTCTTCTCCACGCCGTGGATGCTGGCCTGCAGCACCTGCTCGTCCTCGGGCGTTTGCACGTAGCGGGCGCGCTTGTGCTCGATGGTGCAGGTGAGAAAGCCGCCGGTGCCGCAAGCCGGGTCCATCACCTTCTCGTGCAGCTGGGGGTCGACCATGCGCACCATGAACTCGGTGACCGGCCGCGGCGTGTAGAACTCGCCCGCGTTGCCGGCGCTTTGCAGGTCACGCAGCAGCTGCTCGTACATGTCGCCAAAGGCATGGCGCTGCTGGGCCTTGTTGAAGTCCACCGCCTCCTGGATCTTGTTGACCACCTGGCGCAGCAGCTGGCCGCTCTTCATGTAGTTGTAGGCGTCCTCGAACACGCTGCGCACCACATAGGCGGCCGGGCTGGCGCTGAGGCCACGCTCCTTCATGAAGCGCGGATCGGTCAGGTTCTGCAGGCCGGGGAACAGCTCGTTGTCGATGAAGCTCTTGAGCTCGTCACCGGTGATGCCCTCGGGGTCGGCCGCCCAGTGGCGCCAGCGGAAGGGCTCGGGCAGCGGGCTCTTGTAGTCGTCACGCAGCAACTCCCACTCTTGCTCGCGGTCGTCAAAGATCTTCAGGAACAGCATCCACACCAGCTGCCCGATGCGCTGCGCGTCGCCATCGACGCCGACATCCTTGCGCATGATGTCCTGGATGGATTTGATGGCGGAGGTGATGGACATGCGGCTTGATCAATGAGCGTTTGGGGAACAGCGAAGTCGCCTCGCGTCATGGCGCGGTCGCGAAGGGGGCGCATTGTCCTCAATCGCGCAGGTGGTTCGGGTTCGGGCACACGTTCCGTCGTTGGTGCGGCTCTGCCCCCACATGCACGGGTCCGCCTGAATGCCAGGCTGGATGCCCATCTCGGCGAAATAGGCCTGAATGCGCTCCAGGAACGAGTCGGGACAGGAAAAGGTTCGCCCTTCCGACAATTTCTCAGGCAGGAACTCGCCCCAGCCGTTTGGCGGCACCAGGGCCTTTCGGCCGAAATACCAGAACCGGGACGAGATCAGCGCGTTGAGTCCCCCTGTGTCGTGCAGAAGGTGATCCACCGTGTGGTTCTCATTGCGGTGCCATTCATAGCCCCCGCGGCCGTCACCGGAATAGATGTTGTCGCCGCATCGCAACTTCTCTGAACGCGAGTCAGGTTTCGGCCTCTTCTTCGCGAAGCGGGGGTCATCGAAGTAGCCCGGCAAGGGCAGCGGGTCTTCGGTGACTTGCATCAGGTAGACCAGGCCCATGTAGGGAATCTGCACGCCAAGTGCACTGGCGCGCCGCACCAGTTGCCTGGAGGCGAAGCCGGCCACCCAGTCATCCTTTTTTCGCGTGTGGCGGATGGTGGGCTTGCAAGTGGCGAGACTCAGAAATCCATGAAATGGATTGGGCGCGAATCCCTTGTCGTGCGTCATCTTGTAGCCCATCACCGCGCTCATGCCATGTCCTCCTGCCCGTGCTGTTGAATCAACTGGATCAGCCAGCGACGCGCCAGCGCCGATGTGCCGACATCGATGACGAACTCTTGCCCTTTGGCAACGGATTGCAGCAGGGTGCTCTGCTCATCCAACTGCCAGCGCCTCGGATCCGTGTGATACGACAGGGCGGTCTGGCTGACGTCAGGATGCATCCAGGCCGGCAGCCGCCACACCGAGCGCGAGCGCCCCGGGGCAGTCAACTGCAGCCTCGGCGTCCAGCGAACAAAGCAGCCCGCACCGGGCAGGCGGCGCTTGAACAAGGCTTCCGCCGCAATATAGATCGCGTTGCCGCTACCCATCTGGTCTGCAAAAGCCACGTGCGGATGGTCATGAAGCCACTCGTGCGACCCGATCTGCGGGGTGCCGAAGAGGCTCAACACGTTGCCTACCTGCAGCCAACCGAAGAGGCTGTGAATGTCTGGCGCGCCAGGAACGTAGCGCCAGTGAGTGCCTCGCCGCTCGGCTTGCCGGAACCAGCCGAAGAACAAGAAGACATCCCCAGGCCCAACCCCTTGTCGGGCCAGATGGCTTTGCGCTGCAGCGACTTGGCCGAAGCTTGGCCGCCAACCCGCTCGCCGAGCGACGCTGTCGCCGCGCAGATCCGGGTCCAGGTGCACGAGCGTGTGAGCGCCCAGGCGCCCGGCGGTCAGGTCAGCCACCAGAGGAGCAAGTGACCCCACGGGGCCGGTGATGTCGCCCAGCGGCCGGCCCTGCCGGGACGGGATGGGCAACGAGACCAATGTCCCGTCGTCGAATATCGGGCTGGGCACGCCGCCATACTGCGAGTCAAAGCCCTTGCGGCTGAAGATGATCTTCACATCGTAGCTTTCGACTCAGCCATACAGCGCGCGCTCCAGCCCGCGCAGCGCCGCTTCGTAGCCCGCCTTGCCGCCAAAGGCCTTCACCAGTTCCAGCGGCGCGCCGATGCGGTCAAACGGCGGCAGGGTAAGGATTCTCGGGTCCTCAATGGGCTCGATGCCGGTGTCGGCGTACTTTTCCAGCAGCGCCTCCAGCACCTGGCGCGCGGCGCCCTGGTACTTGCCGAAGTAGTTGCGCTTCTTCACGCCCTCGGCGCGCTCGCGGCGGCTGAGCGGGGGCTGGTCGAAGGCCACGTGGCAGATCAGGTCGAAGGCATCCAATGGCTTGCCGGTCTTGGCCTGCACCTCGTCGGCCAGCGGTTCCCACAGCACGCCCAGGGCAGCCAGTTCGTCGATCACGGCCTTCTTCTGCTCGGCGCTGCCCCAGCGGCGCAGAAACTCGTCCATCGAGCGGAACTGCTTGGCCACGCAGTGCCGCGTGTACTCGCGCAGGCTCTCGGTGATGAGCTTGCCGTCGGGGCCGTAGTACTGCACGCGCTCGGCCACGATGTGCACGGTGACGTCGCGGCCCACCACGTACTTCTTTCGGCCGGCGCCTTGTTCGGCGCCCTCGCCTTCAAAGGCACCAGCGTCGCCGGGATCGCCCAGGCCCGCAACCGCGCCGGGGCTGCCCGGCTCGCCGTGGCCCGGGTCGGGCGGCAGTTCATCGGGCGGCACCGGCGGCTCGTCGTCCCTGGGCGCGTACACCTGCACCGGTTCACCATCGAAGGCCGGGTCGGCAAACAGCTCGGTGGCCTTCTTGAAGTCCATGATCGTGAACCAGAACTTTCCGTAGTCCTCGTTGATGCGGGTGCCGCGTCCGATGATCTGCTTGAACTCGGTCATCGACTGGATGTGCTGGTCCAGCACGATGAGCTTGCAGGTTTGCGCATCTACCCCGGTGGTCATCAGCTTGCTGGTGGTGGCGATGACCGGGTAGCGCACCTCGGGGTTGATGAAGTTGTCGAGTTCGGCCTTGCCTTCGGCGTCGTCGCCGGTGATGCGCATCACGTACTTGCGGTTGGCCTTCACCTGCGCGGGGTTCAGATTCACCAGGGCCTGGCGCATGCGCTCGGCGTGGTCGATGTCGTCGCAGAAGACGATGGTCTTGGTGAAGGGATCGGTGGCTTTCAGAAACTGCGTGATGCGCGCGGCCACGGCCTGGGTGCGCATCTCCAGCACCAGCTGGCGGTCCATGTCGCGCAGGTTGTAGATGCGGTCTTCGATGGGCTGGCCGTGCTTGTCCAGCATGCCCTGGGGCGGGCGCCAGCCTTGCAGGTCGCGGTCGAAGTCGATGCGCACCACCTTGTAGGGCGCCAGAAAGCCGTCTTCGATGCCCTGCTTCAGGCTGTAGGTGTAGACCGGTTCGCCGAAGTAGAAGGTGCTGGAGACGTCCTTGGTTTCCTTGGGCGTGGCAGTCAGGCCAATCTGCGTGGCGCTGCTGAAGTAGTCCAGGATGTCGCGCCAGGCCGAGTCGTCGGTCGCGCTGCCGCGGTGGCATTCGTCCACCACGATCAGGTCAAAGAAGTCGGGAGAGAACTGCTTGTAGATGTTCTTGTCTTCCTCGGCGCCACTGACGGCCTGGTACAGGCTGAGGTAGATCTCGTAGGCGGTGTCGATCTTGCGGCCGGTGATCTTGGTCATCGCCGCGCCAAAGGGCTTGAAGTCGTTGTTCTTGGTCTGGTCGACCAGGATGTTGCGGTCGGCCAGGAAGAGGATGCGCTTGGCCTGCCGGCTCTTCCACAGCCGCCAGATGATCTGGAAGGCGGTGTAGGTCTTGCCGGTGCCGGTGGCCATCACCAGCAGCACGCGCTGCTGGCCCTTGGCCACCGCCTCCACGGTGCGGTTGATGGCGTTGACCTGGTAGTAGCGCGGCGCGCGGCCCGAGCCGTCGTCGTAGTACGGTGCCTCGGCCTTGGGTGCGCTGGTGGCGTCCAGGCCGCGCCAGGCGCAGTAGCGGGCCCACAGCTCGGCCGGGGCGGGAAACTGCTCCAGCGTCAGGTGTGTCTCGACCTTGCCGCCGTCCACGCTGCGGTCATGCAGCACAAAGCCGTCGCCATTGCTGGTGAAGGCGAAGGGCACGTCCAGCGCCTCGGCATAGTCCAGCGCCTGCTGCATGCCTTCGCCCGGGCGGTGGGTGTTGTCCTTGGCCTCGATGACGGCGATGGGCCGGTTGGGTGCGTGGTACAGCACGAAGTCGGCGCGCCGGGCCTTGCCACGGGTGTGCAGCCGGCCGCGCACGATCACCCGCCCGTGGGTGAATGTCACCTCCTCGCGCACCTGGTGCTGGATGTCCCAACCCGCGGCCGCGATGGCCGGTGCGATGAACTTGGTGCAGATATCGCGTTCGCTGAGCGCCTTCTTGTCCACGGCTGGCCTTCCCTGCTGCCTGGGGGCCTGGGTCGCTGGGGTTGCGCTGGCCTCTGCGGGCATTCTCACCCAGGGGCAGCGGGAACAGCAGGCGCAGCCTGCGCCGCCAGCAGCAGTTGCAGCATCCGCGCCGCCACGGCCTCGTCGGCATGCACGGCCTGCACGCCGGGCAGGCCGGCCAGTCGCTGGGCCTGGTCGGCGTCGGCCACGTAGGCGATCACCGGCAGCGTGGGGTTCAGCGCGCGGGCGATGTCGATGGCCGGGCGCTGGCGGGTGCAGTCGCCTTCGGTCAGCACCAGCAGGCCGGCCTGAGCAATGTGGGCCTGGACCAGGGTTTCGGGGTCGGCCATGTCGCCCGCCACCGCCGGCAGGCCGGCGTCGCGCAGCGTCTGCACCTCGTCGCGGCTGGCCGTGACCACCACGCAGGGCTGCTGGCGCGCGCGCAGTTCGGCGGCCAGGTGCCGGCCCAGCGGGCCCTGGCCCACCAGCACCACCTGGCGCGCCAGGTAGCGGGCGTCGGTGTCCTGCGGCAGCGCGGCCAGCGGGTCGTCGCGCGCGGCCAGGCGGCGGGCGAAGTGCCAGCGCGCCAGCATCCAGCGCTCGGCCGGCGCCAGCAGGCCGAACAGCAGCGGGTTCAGCGCGATGGACAGCAGCGCGCCGGCCACCACCAGGCTTTGCGCCTCGGGCGGCAGCAGGCCCAGGCTGGCACCCAGCGCCACCAGGATGAACGAGAACTCGCCGATCTGCGCCAGGCTGGCCGAGATGCCCAGCGCCGCACGCAGCGGGTGGCGCAGCGCCAGCACCAGGGCCGCCGCCGCCAGCGACTTGCCCAGCACCACCACCGCCACCACGGCCAGCACCTGCAACGGGCGATCCACCAGCACCTGCGGGTCGAACAGCATGCCCACCGAGACGAAGAACAGCACCGCGAAGGCATCGCGGAAGGGCAGCGACTCTTCGGCCGCGCGGTGGCTGAGCGGTGACTCGCGCAGCACCAGGCCGGCGAAGAACGCGCCCAGCGCCACCGACACGCCGAACAGCGCCGCCGCGCCATACGCGATGCCCACCGCCACGGCCACCACGCACAGCGTGAACAGCTCGCGTGAGCCGGTGCGCGAGATCTGCCACAGCAGCCAGGGCAGCACACGGCGCCCGCCCAGCAGCATCACCGCCACGAAGGCGCCCACCGCCAGCAGCGTGCGGCCCAGCGTCACGGCCAGGCTGCCGCCGCCCTGCCCCGTGGCCTGCGCCCCGGCATCGGCCCCCGGCAGGCCGGCCAGCACCGGCAGCAGCACCAGCACCAGCACCATGGCCAGGTCTTCCACCACCAGCCAGCCCACGGCCACGCGGCCGTGGCCGGTGTCCAACTCGTTACGCGCCTCCAGTGCGCGCAGCAGCACCACGGTGCTGGCCACGCTGAGCGCCAGGCCGAACACCAGCGCGCCGCCCATCGTCCAGCCCCAGGCCAGCGCCAGGCCGGCGCCCAGGGCCGTGGCCACGCCCATCTGCACCAGCGCGCCGGGCACGGCGATGCGCCGCACGGCCAGCAGGTCAGCCACCGAGAAATGCAGGCCCACGCCGAACATGAGCAGCATCACGCCCACCTCGGCCAGCTGGCTGGCCAGCGCCACGTCGGCCACGAAGCCGGGGGTGAACGGGCCGATCAGCACACCGGCCACCAGGTAGCCCACCAAGGCCGGCAGGCGCAGGCGCAGCGCCACGAAGCCCAGCACCAGGGCCAGCCCCAGCGCAGCGGCCAGGGTGACGACGAGGGGCATGGGTGCGTGCATCGAGGGGGCCTTTCGCGGCCGCCGCCGCACCGGGCATCGGCGCAGGGATCACGGGGCCCGCGCTGGACCGAGCCCCGGGTGGCGGCAGAAGTTCCCGCTTGGCCGGCACATCGCGGCACTTGCAATCACTTCCATATTTCAACTATCATTGAATTATGGAAGATTCAGACGTCGTCAAGGCCCTCGCCGCACTGGCCCAGGAGCACCGCCTGCGCGCCTTCCGCGCCCTGGTGGTGGCCGGTGATGCCGGCCTCACGCCCGGCGCCATGGCCGAGCAGCTGGGCCTGCCGGCCAACACCCTGTCCTTCCACCTGAAGGAGCTGATGCACGCCGGCCTGGTGTCCAGCACCCGCGACGGCCGCAACCTGATCTACCGCGCCGGCTTCGACCGCATGGCCGCGCTGCTGGGCTTCCTCACCGCCAATTGCTGCCAGGGCGCCGCGTGCGGCGTGCCGTCCGCGCCGTCGTGCGCCTGCTAGCCCGTTGCCCCTCCACCCACCCGCCAGGAGCTTGAGATGAAGCGATTCCACGTCCACACCCATGTGCGCGATCTGCAGGCCAGCATCGCGTTCTATTCCAAGCTGTTCGCCGCCGAGCCCACCCGCGTGGAGGCCGACTACGCCAAGTGGATGCTGGACGATCCGCGCATCAACTTCGCCATCAGCACGCGCGGCGCCGCACCCGGCATCGACCATGTGGGCTTCCAGACCGACACCGAGGCCGAGCTGGCCGAACTGAAGGCCCGCGCCGAAGCGGCCGACATGGCCATGCTCGACGAAGGCCAGACCACCTGCTGCTACGCCCGCAGCGACAAGCACTGGATCGTCGACCCCGCTGGCGTGCCCTGGGAGCACTTCCACACGCTGGCCGACATCCCGGTGTTCAACGAAGCCGAGGGCGCAGCCGCGGCGTCGGGCTCGGCCTGCTGCACGCCGACCGTGAGCGCCGCCACGGTGGCCACGGCGACCGCCGCCCCGGCCACCACCCCTGCCCCCGCCAACGCCTGCTGCACGCCCAGCCGCGGCAAGCCGCTCAACATTCCCGTCAAGTCCAGCGGCTCCGGCTGCTGCTGATCCGCCCCTCTGTCCGTCGCCGTCCCATGAGCTTCCACGTCCTGATCCTGTGCACCCACAACTCGGCGCGCAGCGTGCTGTCCGAGTGCATGCTGAACCACTGGGCAAAACGCCTGGGCCGCGATGTGGTGGCCCACAGCGCCGGCAGCGCGCCCAGCGGCCGCATCAACCCGCATGCGCTGGCGGTGCTGGCCGAAGCCGGCATTGATACCTCCTACACCGCCAGCAAGTCATGGGACCGCTTCGCCGGCGCCGATGCGCCGCCGCTCAGCCTGGTGATCACCGTGTGCGACAGCGCCGCCGCCGAGGCCTGCCCGGTGTTCTTCTCGGGCGCCGCCGAGCCGCCGCTGAAGGTGCACTGGGGCTACCCCGATCCGTCCAACGCCGACGGCGGTGACGAAGGCAAGCGCCGTGCCTTCGAACTGACGCGCCAGGCCATCGGCTACCGCATGCTGCAGCTGCTGGCCCTGCCGCTGGAGACCATGAGCCGCGCCGAACTGCAGGCCGCGCTGAACGGGATCGCCGCGTCATGAACTTCTTCGAGCGGTACCTCAGCGCCTGGGTGGCGCTGTGCATCGTGGCCGGCATCGCGCTGGGCCAGGCCCTGCCCGGCCCGGTGCAGGCCATCGGCGGCATGGAGATCGCGCAGGTCAACCTGCCGGTCGGCCTGCTGATCTGGGTGATGGTGATCCCGATGCTGCTGAAGATCGACTTCGGCGCGCTGCACCAGGTGCGCCAGCACTGGCGCGGCATCGGCGTCACGCTGTTCGTCAACTGGGCTGTCAAGCCGTTCTCGATGGCGCTGCTGGGCTGGATCTTCGTGCGCCATGTGTTCGCGCCCTGGCTGCCCGCCGCGCAGCTGGACAGCTACATCGCCGGCCTGATCCTGCTGGCCGCCGCGCCCTGCACGGCCATGGTCTTCGTGTGGAGCCGGCTCACCAACGGCCACCCGCTGTTCACGCTCAGCCAGGTGGCGCTGAACGACACCATCATGGTGTTCGCGTTCGCACCCATCGTGGGCCTGCTGCTGGGGCTGTCCAGCATCACCGTGCCGTGGGACACGCTGCTGATCTCGGTGGTGCTGTACATCGTGATCCCGGTGATCGTGGCGCAGTTCATCCGCCGCGCGCTGCTGCGGCGCGGCCAGGCCGCGTTCGACGCCGCGATGGCGCGCATCGGCCCATGGTCCATCGCCGCGCTGCTGGCCACGCTGGTGCTGCTGTTCGCGTTCCAGGGCGAGGCCATCCTGCGCCAGCCGCTGGTGATCGCGATGCTGGCCGTGCCCATCCTGATCCAGGTGGTCTTCAACGCCGGCCTGGCCTACTGGCTGAACCGCCGCGTGGGCGAGTCGCACGCCGTGGCCTGCCCGTCGGCGCTGATCGGCGCCAGCAACTTCTTCGAGCTGGCGGTGGCCGCAGCCATCAGCCTCTATGGCTTCCACAGCGGCGCCGCGCTGGCCACCGTGGTGGGCGTGCTGATCGAGGTGCCGGTGATGCTGCTGGTGGTGCGCTGGGTGAACCGCAGCAAGGGCTGGTACGAGGCCGGCGCCCAGGCCTGCGCGCCGGCACGCGGCTGATCAGCTCACCCGCTGCAGCGCGGTGCTCAAGCTGGGCGGCGTGCGCAGCGTCTGCGCGATCACGCAGTAGCGCTCGGTCAGGCGCAGCAGCGTGGCCAGCTGCTCGTCGCTGGCGGCGGGCGCATCCACCTCGAAGCGCAGGCGGATGTCGGTGATGCCGACCGGCGCGTCCTTGGCGATGCCCAGCGTGCCGCGGAAGTCGCCCTCGCCTTCCACCACCACGCGCACGCTGCGCCAGGGCACGGCCATGGCCGTGGCCACCACGTTGAAGGTGACGCCGGCGCAGGCCACCAGGGCCTCCAGCAGCATGTCGCCCGAGCAGGCTTCGCTGCCGTCGCCACCCGCCGCGGGGTGCAGTCCGGCGTCGAAGCTGGCAAAGCGGTTGGCGATGTGCACCGAGGGCCTGTCGGCCCGCAGCGTGCCGCTGGCCTGGAAGGTGTGGCGCGCGGCGGCGGGGTCGGCCTGGTAGCGGGCCTTGATCGGGGCCTGCAGCGCGCGCAGTTCGTCGGCGTTCATCGGGATTCTCCGGAGTTGGGTTGGCACCTGGGTGGCGGTGGCCCGCGGCAGGGCCGGCCTATGCTGCAGCATCGTCCGCCGGCGCACCGCCGGCTGTCCAGCCCGGAGATGCCCGCCATGCCCACGCCCCCGTCGAACCCCGTTGCCGACCTGCTGGCCCACCACGTGGCCGCCCGCCACACGCCCGGCGCGCTGGCCCTGGTGGAGCGTGACGGCCGGGTGCTGGCGCGCGAGGTCGCCGGCCATGTGCGGCCCGACGGCGCCACCGCCATGCATGCGGGCGTGCGCTTTCGCATCGCCTCGCTGACCAAGCCGGTGGTGACGGTGGCCGCGCTGATGCTGGTGGACGAAGGCCGGCTGGCGCTGGACGCGCCCATCGGCGAGCTGCTGCCCGCGCTGCGCGACCTGCGCCTGGCGGGCGGCGTGGCGCCGCAGCGCCCGCCCACGGTGCGCGACCTGATGCGCCACACCTCGGGCCTGGCCTACCCGTTCGAGATCGCCGACCCGGCGCTGCGCGAGGCCTGGGCTGGCGCCGGCATCACCGCGGCGATGAGCGGGCTGGACAGCGCCGGCTTCCTGGCCCGCATCGCCACCCTGCCGCTGGTGGCCGAGCCCGGCCGCGCCTTCCGCTACGGCTACTCCACCGATGTGCTGGGCTGCATCGTCGAGGCCGTCGAAGGCCAGACGCTGGCCGCCGTGCTGCAGCGCCGCCTGTTCACGCCGCTGGGCATGACGCGCACCAGCTTCGAACTGCAGGCGGGTGAGGATGCCGATGTGGCCACGGCCTTCGCCGACGACACGGCCTGGCACGCCACCATCCCCGCCATCGGCCGGCGCACCGCGGGACAGCCCTGGATCGACAGCGGCGGCGGCGGCCTGATCAGCACGCTGGATGACTACGCCGCCTTTGGCCGCCTGCTGGCGGATGGGGGTGTGGTGGGCGGCACCGTCGGTGGCCAGCGGCTGCTGTCCGAAGCCATGATGGCCGAGATGTTCCGCAACCAGCTGCCTGCTGGCGTGGACGGTCCGGCGGCCTACTGTGGCCCCGGCTACGGCTTCGGCCTGGGCCTGGCCATCCGGCTCGACTGGGGGCCTGCCGCCATGCCCAGCACGGCGGGTGAAGGTGCCTGGTCGGGCATCAGCGGGCCGGCGCTGTTCGTGCAGCCGAAGGAACGCTGGTTCGCGGTGATGATGTGCGCCAACATGGCCTCGCGCATGCTGTGCCGGCTGGCCCTGCGGCGCGAGGCGGCGCGGCTGTAGGCGGCCCGGGTGCCTGGCAGGTGTCAGGCTCGGCGCCGCGGCGGCATCCTGTCGGATACTGTCCGCTCAGATCTTCCGTCAGGCCCCGCAGACATGCATCGCACCCCGCCCAGGCGCGCCGCCGCCGTTCTCGCCACGCTGGTCCTCTGCGGCCTGGCCGCGCCGCTGCTGGCCCAGCCGACCGCCACGCCCTGCACCACGCTGGTCGATGACGCCGCGCGCCTGGCCTGCTATGACCGCCTGCATGGCCGCACGCCAGCTGCCCCTCCCGCAAGCCCTTCCACTCACTCTTCCGCCGCCGCCGCGCCAACGCCCACCGCACCCGCGCCAGTCAACCGCCACAGCGGCTCGCTGCTGGCCGAGCGCTGGGAGCTGGACGGCCCCAGCGGCGCCGCCTTCGCGCCGCGCGCCTACCACCCGGTGTACCTGCTGCCCGCCACCTGGACGGTGGGCGTCAACCGCCGACCCAGCTCGCCGTCTGACGGCCACAGCGTCACCGACGATCAGCCGCTCAAGTCCGTCGAGGCCAAGTACCAGATCAGCCTGAAGGCGCGCCTGGGCCATCGGGTGCTGGGCACGCCCATCAGCCTGTGGGGCGGCTACACACAGTCGTCGCGCTGGCAGGTCTACAACGGTGCCATCTCGCGCCCGTTCCGCGAGACCGACTACGAGCCCGAGGTGATCGCCGTGCTGCCGCTGCGCGCCGAGGTCATGGGCTGGACCCTGCGCATGGCCTCGCTGGCGCTGAACCACCAGTCCAACGGCCGCTCGCTGCCGCTCAGCCGCAGCTGGAACCGCGTGATCGGCCAGCTGGGCTTCGAGCGCGGGCCCTGGGTGGCCGAGCTGCGGCCCTGGCTGCGCATCCCCGAACGCGCGGCCGATGACGACAACCCCGACATCCAGGACCACGTCGGCCGCGCCGAGCTGCGCCTGGGCCACTACGGCGGCGAGCACGCGCTGACGCTGCAGCTGCGCCACTCGCTGCGCAGCGGCGCGCGCAGCCACGGCTCGGCGCAGATCGACTGGGTGTTCCCGCTGGATGGCGTGCTGCACGGCTACCTGCAGGCCTTCACCGGCCATGGCGAGAGCCTGGTCGACTACAACCGCCACCAGACCAAGCTGGGCCTGGGCGTCACCATCGCCGGCTGGCGCTGAAGCAGCATGCGCCTGAGCCGCCCGGCCCCGATGGCCCACCTTGCCAGGGGCTGGGCGGGCCCGGCCCGGCGGTGGCTGGCGTGGATGCTGCTCGCCTGGTTGGTACTCGCCTGCGCGGGGCTGGCTGGCCAGCGCGCCCTGGCCGCCCCCGCATCGGCACCTGCACCGGCCTGGGCGCCGAGCGATGCCAGCGCTGCGCTGGAGGTCATCGAAGCGCGCGACCCGCGCCGCCTGGTCCGCGCCGCCGGCGTGGCGCTCGCCGCCACACTGCTGGCCTGGGCGCTGCTGCGTGGTCTGCTGGCGGCGCGGCGCTGGCTGCATGCGACGACCGATCTGCGCCTGCAGGGCTGGCACGCCCGCCAGCCGGCGCCCAGCTGGCGCGCCACCTATGCCCATTCGGTGCGCAGCGCGGTGCACGGCGCCACCACCGCCCTGGCCTGGCTGGCGGGCCTGCTGCTTCTGGATGTGTGGGCGGTGTTCGTGCTGGGCCAGTTCGCCCTCACCCGGCCCTGGGCCGAGCGCTCGCGCGAGTGGCTGCAGGGCGTGGCGGGCCAGTTCTTCTCGGCCATCGCCAGCGCCGTGCCAGGCCTGCTGACGGTGGCCTTGATCTTCGCGCTGGCGCGCCTGCTGCAACGCGCCGCCAGCCTGGCATTGCGGCGTGTCGAACGCGGCGACCTGCACATGGCCGGGCTGGACGCCGACACCGCCGGCCCCACGCGGCGCATCGGCAGCGTCGTGATCTGGCTGTTCGCGCTGGCCATCGCCTACCCGTTTCTGCCGGGCGCCGAGAGCGAGGCCTTCAAGGGCGTCTCGGTGCTGGCCGGGCTGATGCTGTCTCTCGGCGCCTCGGGCGTGGTTGGCCAGGTGGTCTCGGGCATGAGCCTGATGTACTCGCGCACCCTGCGCGTGGGCGAATACGTGAAGATCGGCGACGTGGAGGGCACGGTGGCGGCGATGGGCCTGTTCGCCACGCGCATCCACACCGGCATGGGCGAGGAGGTGAGCCTGCCCAATGCCGTGGTGTTCGGCCAGCCGGTGCGCAACTTCTCGCGCCTGGTGGCCGACGGGCAATTCGTGCTGCACACCGCCGTCACCATCGGCTACGCCACGCCCTGGCGCCAGGTGCACGCCATGCTGCTGGAAGCGGCGCGCCGCACCCCCGGCGTGGCCACCGAGCCGGCGCCGTACGTGGTGCAAACCGCGCTTTCAGACTTTTATGTTGAATACCGTCTGTGCGCCCAGGGCAGCCGCGGTGCGCCGCGCCGCCGCGTCGAAGCCATGAACCAGTTGCTGGGCCACATCCAGGACGTGTTCAACGAGAACGGCGTGCAGATCATGTCGCCGCACTACCGCAGCGATCCGCCAGCCTCGCAGGTGGTGCCGCCGGCCGACTGGGCGCCGCCGCTGGCACCGCGCGCGCAGCCGCCAGAATCGGCGGGCGCCGATCGCCCCTGACCGGACACCACCTCGGCTGCCATCCCGGCGGCCACCTTGACCGCCACCGCCTCTCCGCCCGATGTCCTCTCCCACGGCCCTGCAGATCGCCGGCGCCGCGCTGTTCGCGCTGGCGCTGGTGCACACCTTCTCCACCCGCTTCTTCGAGCACCTGGCCCATACCCGGCCGCGCCATGCCGGCCTGTGGCACCTGCTGGGCGAGGTGGAGGTGGTGTTCGGCTTCTGGGCCGCCGTGCTGGTGCTGGTGATGGCGGCACTGGCCGGCCCGGCCCAGGCCGTGGCCTATGTGGAGGGCCGCAACTTCACCGAGCCGATGTTCGTGTTCGCCATCATGGTCATCGCCGCCACACGGCCGGTGCTGCAGCTGGCCGGCGGCCTGGTGCAGACACTGGCGCGCGCGCTGCCGCTGCCGCGCCTGACCGCGCTGGTGTGGCTGCTGCTGGCCGGGGTGCCGCTGCTGGGCTCGTTCATCACCGAGCCGGCGGCCATGACGCTGGCCGCGCTGATGCTGCGCGACACGCTGTTCGCCCGCCCCGCCAGCCAGCGGCTGAAGTACGCGGTGCTGGGCGTGCTGTTCGTCAACATCTCGATCGGCGGCACGCTGACGCCATTTGCCGCGCCGCCGGTGCTGATGGTGGCCGGCGTGTGGCAGTGGGACATGGCGTTCATGCTGCAGCACTTCGGCTGGAAGGCGGCGCTGGCGGTGCTGGTCAACGCCAGCGGCCTGGTGCGGCTGTTCGGGCGTGAGCTGCGCGCGCTGTCCTCTGTCGCATCGCCTGAAGGCGGCTCGTCACCCGACACCCGCCCACCGGCCCCGGCGCTGCTGGTGGCCGTGCACCTGCTGTTCCTGGTGGGCGTGGTGGTGTTCGCGCACCACCCGCCGGTGTTCATCGGCCTGCTGCTGTTCTTTCTGGGCCTGAGCGCCGCGTACGAGCGGCACCAGGACCCGCTGATCCTGCGCGAGGCGCTGCTGGTGGCCTTCTTCCTGGCCGGGCTGGTGGTGCTGGGCGGGCAGCAGCAGTGGTGGCTGCAGCCGCTGCTGATGGGCATGGACGCGCAGGCCGTGTTCTATGGCGCCACGGCCCTCACCGCGCTGACCGACAACGCCGCCCTCACCTACCTGGGCTCGCTGGTGCCGGGCCTGAGCGACGAGTTCAAGATCGCGCTGGTGGCCGGCGCCGTCACCGGCGGCGGCCTCACCGTGGTGGCCAACGCCCCCAACCCGGCCGGCGTGGCCATCCTGCGTGGCCAGTTCAGCGATGGCGCCATCGCGCCGCTGAAGCTGCTGCTGGCGGCGCTGGCGCCCACGGCGGTGGCGGCGGCGGCATTCCGGCTGCTGTGAGCGGCGCGGGCGGTGGCCCGCTGGATCAAGCCGCGCGGCGGCGACGCTGCCGCACGGCACCTGCCGCCGCCACGGCCAGCACTGTCAGGGCCAGCGAGCCGGGCTCGGGCACCGGAAGTCGGGTGAAGGTCACCTTGGGTTCGGTGGCCGAATCGCAAATGGCGAACTCGGAATCGAAGGGGCAATGCCCGCCCAGTTGATCGACGCCACCCGATACATGAGTCGACATGGCGCTCAACCTGGCCGTATCGCCGTTGATGAAAAGCCCATACCGATAGTCCTTGTACCAGGACGGCACGTCGGTCAAGTTGTGTGCGGGATCTGGAGCCAGCCAGTCGCCGGGGAACACCAAAGGTGAGCCGAACTTCAGCAGGTTGGTGAACACGCCGGTAAGTTCGCCACCAGACACCGTGATGTCGTACAGCGACAACTTCAGCGCCGGCTGGAAGAAGTTCAGCACGTCCACGTTGGCGGGCTGCAGGTGGTTGGACAGGGTCACCGAGGCCGACAGCACCTGGCTGGTCGTGCACACCGCGTCGCCAAAGCTCGCGCTGCCCAGCGCCAGACAGGCGTCGGGAATGTCGACGACAACGGTTCCCGACCAGTCCAGGTTGGTGAAGTTGCCGCCGAAGGCCGGATCCCAGGTACCCACATATGCGGCCGCCTGCGCGCCGCCCACCGCCGACAAAGCCAGCGCCGCCGCCAGCATCGATGCCTTGAAGTTCATGTGCCTGATCCCTGTGCTGAGGCCCGGCAACCGCCCGGCGCGCGCCCATCCGCGGCGATGTCGCTCGCGGCATGTGCGCAGGATTTTTCCATCGCACCGGGGCGCCCGTCCGCGCTTTGCCGGCCAGACCCCCTGGACACGGGGCCCCTGGGTCGGCCACACCGAGGGCCACAAGCCGGCCGGGCGCCGCGCTCAGGCCCGCCGCAACGCCAGCGCGACGCGCACCGCCTCGGCGCTGTCCCAGCGGCGCCCTTCCAGTTGGGCAGCGTCGCGTTCGTCGGGCGGCATTTCAGTCTGCAGCGCCTGCAGCCACGCAACCCATCGTTGCTGCGCCATGGCCGGCCGGGTCAGCGCCAGGCGATCGCGCAGATGGTCCACCGCGGCACCCAGTTGCGCCGCCATGCGCGGCTGGGCCAGGCGTTGCGCCAGGGCCGCGTGGTCTTCCAGGCAGGCCAGCAGCTCGTCGCGCATCTCGCTGGCCTGGAAGCGCGTGATCGCCTGTGCCAGCCGCGGCGCGGCCGCGGCCACGTCGCCCGCGGCCAGGTCGGCGCGGCCCAGCCAGCGCAGCGCGTTGGCCTCGTTGCGCTGGTCGGCCGCGGCCAGGCACAGCGCCAGCGAGTGCTCGAAGTGACCGCGCGCCCGCGCCACGTCGCCCAGCTCGAAGGCCAGTTCGCCCAGCATGCGCTCGCACTCGGCCTCGACCTCGCGGTGGCCGATCTGCCGGGCGAGCGCCAGGCCCTGCGCCAGGTGCTCGCGCGCCGGGCCGGCCTCGCCCTGGGCCATGGCGTATTCGCCCAGGTGCTGCAGGCCGATGGCCTCGCCGATGCGGTCGCCGATGCTGCGGAACAGCGCCAGCGCCTCGCGCTCATGCGCCGCGGCGGCCGCCACGTCGCCGCCGTGCCGCACCGCCATCGACAGCGAGGACAGCGCCGCGGCCACCTCCACCGGCTGGCCGCTGCGGCGGCGCAGCGCCAGGCAGTCTTCCAGCATCTGCCGGGCCTGGGCATGGTCGCCCTGATAGCCGGCCAGCACCGCGCCCACGTACAGCGCATGGGCGCGCGCCAGGTCCGAGGCCTGCACCGCCGGCAGCGCCAGCGCGGCGGCCACCACGGCGCGCCCCTCGCCGGCATAGCCGCGCAGGGCCCAGAAGCCTTGCAGGGCCACGGCCATCTTCACCGCGATGAAGGGATCGACCCCACCGTCGAGTGCCAGCGTGATGGCGGCACGCACATTGTCGAGATCCGACTCCAGGCGGCCGATCCACAGCGGCTGATCCGGCCCTTTCAGGCCGTCGCGCGCCTGCTTGGCCAGGCCGAAGAAGTGCTGGGCGTGGCGCGCCGCGCTGGGGGCGGCATCGTCGGCGGCGTCGAGCTTTTCGCGCGCGTAGTCGCGGATGGTCTCCAGCATGCGCAGGCGCGCCGATGCCTCAGGCCCCAGACGCGCCAGCAGCGACTTGTCGGCCAGCGAGGCCAGCAGCGCCGGCACCTCGGCGGGCGCGATCGGCGCGGCGCCGCACACGGCCTCGGCGGCTTCGGTGTCAAAGCCGCCGGCAAACACGCTCAGGCGCTGCAGCAGGGCCTGTTCGGACGGCGTCAGCAGCTCGTACGACCAGTCCACCAGCGAGCGCATGGCCTGGTGCCGCGCCTGGATGCGGCGGCTGCCGCCGGCCAGCAACTCGAAGCGCTGCGCCAGCCCAGCATGGATCTCGGCCACCTCCAGCGTGCGCAGCCGCGCCGCCGCCAGCTCGATGGCCAGCGGAATGCCTTCCAGCCGCGCCACCAGCTGCGCCACCGTGGCGGCCTCGTCCGGCCGCAGCGCGAAGTCGGGCCGGTGGGCCTGGGCGCGGTCGATGAACAGCCGCACCGCGGTGGAGCGGCCCAGCGCGGCCAGATCATCCGCCGCGCCGGGCAGCGGCAGCGGCTGGATCGGGAACGAGTGCTCGCCCGGCAGGTCCAGCGGCTCGCGGCTGGAGGCCAGCACGCTGAGCTGTGGCACGGCGCGCAGCAGCTCGTCGATCAGGTCGCCGGCGGCCTCGAGCAGATGCTCGCAGTTGTCGATCACCAGCAGCAGGCGGCGCGAGCGCAGCGTGGCGATCAGGCTGTGCAGCAGCGGCCGCTCGGCCTCCTCGCGCACGTTGAGCACCTGCGCCGCCTGCGCCACCACCAGGCCGCCATCGCGCAACGGCGACAGGTCGATGAACCACACGCCGTCCGGAAAGCGGTGCCGCACCTCCTGGGCCAGCTGCAGCGCCAGGCGGGTCTTGCCCAGCCCGCCCATGCCCAGCAGCGTGATCAGCCGGGCCTGGCCCAGGCGCGCCTGCAGCTCATCCAGCTCGCGCTCGCGGCCGACGAAGGACGTCACCGGCTGCGGCAGGTTGTTCGGGATCTCGCGCACCGGCAGCCAGCGCTCGCCGCTGCGCACCACGCGGTAGACCTTGTCGCTGTCCACCGGGTCAGGCAGCGCCGCGCCGGGCGGGCTGGCCTCGAACACCTCCAGCGGCTCGCTCAGGCCTTTCATGACCCAGTGCCCGCAGGAGCGCAGCGCCAGGCCGGGCCCGCCGCCGGCCGCCAGCAAGGCGTCGCGCGCCGGCGGCGTCAGCAACACCTGCCCGCCCTGGGCCAGCGACATCACGCGGGCGGCGGTGGGTTTGGCCAGGCCCTCCACCTCCAGCGGCTTGGCGCCGCGCGCCACGTCGTCGGCGCTGTTCTCGCGCAGCAGCACCGCGCCGGTGTGGATGCCCGCACGCGCCCGCAGCGGCACCGGCAGCGCCTGCAGCGCCTGGTGGTAGGCCTGGGCATAGCCCAGCGCATCGCCCACGCCGTCGAACAGCAGCAGCATGCCGTCGGTCTTGTCGATCTCGCGGCCGCGCCACCGCGGCAGCAGGTCGCGTGCGGCGCGGTCATGGGCGGCCCAGATCCGGGCCATCTGGCTGTCGCCGAGCTGCTGCGACAGCTGCGTGCTGTCGACCACGTCGGTCAGCAGCAGGGTGCGTACTTCACTCATCCTCGGGTGCAACGGCGGTGTGGGCTCAGGCCCGTCGGGGGCTGGGCAACACATTGTCACCGCTGCACGCTGCGGCGCCGCATCCGCGGTGCGGCGCTGCCAGAATGGCCTCATGAACCTGATGGACTTCCACACCGGCTGGCTGCTGCTGGCGGCCGCCATCGGCCTGTCGCTCACGCCCGGCCCGAACAGCCTGCTGGTGCTGACCCACGGCGCACTGCACGGCCATCGCCGCACGCTGTGGACGGTGGCCGGCGGCGCGCTCGGCTTCGTGGCGCTGATCGCCCTGTCGCTGGCCGGCATCGGCGCGCTGCTCAAGGCCTCGGCCGGCGCGCTGATCGTGCTGAAGTGGGTGGGCGGCGCCTACCTGGTGTGGCTGGGCGTGCAGCTGTGGCGCGCGCCGCCGATCCGGCTGCAGAGCGGGAACGGTCAGGACGGCCCGGGCGGTCCGGCGGCCGACGGCCGGCCCGCCACGCTGTTCCGCCAGGGCCTGCTGACGGCCGTGTCCAACCCCAAGGCGCTGCTGTTCTACGGCGCCTTCCTGCCGCAGTTCATCGACGGCGCGCGGCCGCTGCTGCCGCAGTTCATCACCATGGCCGTGGTGTTCGGCGTGGTGGAATGCCTCGTCGAGATCGGCCTGGCCATGCTGGCCCACCGCGTGCGCCCCTGGCTGGAACGCCTGGGCCGACGCTTCAACCGCGCCTGCGGCGGCATGTTCGTGGCGATGGGCGCTGCCTTGCCGATGACGCGCTGAGCCCACGCGCCGCGACAGCCTGACCACCGGGCGCGACAAACTGTCGCGCCCTGTTACGGGGCAGCCCGAATTGCATCGTGTAGCCTGTGGATGCGCCAATATGCAACGTATGCTCAAGCGCGCATATCGCCGCTCGTCCAGTCGTTCGCACAGTCCGTTGGGAGAAACCCGCCATGAGTGATTCGAAGCAAGCACCCCTGTCGCGCCGGCGCGTGTTTGCCGGCGCCGGTGCGGCTGGCGCACTGGCCGGCGTGGCCATGCTGGCCTCGCGCACCGAACCTGCCGCCCCGGAGGTCGCCCAGGCGCCCCGGCCCGCCCCCGAGACGGGTGGCGGCTACCAGCTCACCGAGCACGTGAAGCGCTATTACCAGACCACCAAGGTCTGAGCCCGTCCCGCGCCCTTTGACGACCGTGGCTGCGCAGCCTTGCGCAGCCCTGCCCCGATTTCTGGAGACGCCATGCTGCTGACCCGCCGATCCACCGCCACCGGCCCGAACACCTCGGGCCTCGTCAACAGCCTCGCGCGCGGCGTCGCGCGGGCCGTGCCCACGATGGACCGCCGCGCCTTCCTGCGCCGCTCGGGCATGGGCGTGGGCGCCGGCATCGCCGCCAGCCAGCTCACGCTGGTCAAGAAGGTGCAGGCCGCCGACAGCAAGGCCGCGGCCGACGGCGGCAAGAAGGTCGAGGTCAAGCGCACGGTGTGCGGCCACTGCTCGGTGGGCTGCGCGATCGACGCCGTGGTCGAGAACGGCGTCTGGGTGCGCCAGGAGCCGGTGTTCGACAGCCCGATCAACCTGGGTGCCCACTGCGCCAAGGGCGCCGCGGTGCGTGAGAACGGGCATGGCGAGTACCGCCTGAAGAGCCCGATGAAGCTGGTCGACGGCAAGTACAAGAAGATCAGCTGGGACGAGGCGCTCAACGAGATCAGCCAGAAGATGCTGGCGCTGCGCAAGGAAAGCGGCCCCGACAGCGTGTACGTGGTGGGCTCGTCCAAGCACAACAACGAGCAGGCCTACCTGCTGCGCAAGTGGATGACGCTGTGGGGCAGCAACAACTGCGACCACCAGGCGCGCATCTGCCACTCCACCACCGTGGCCGGCGTGGCCAACACGTGGGGGTATGGCGCGATGACCAACTCCTACAACGACATGCAGAACGCCAAGGCGGCGCTCTACATCGGCTCCAACGCCGCCGAGGCGCACCCGGTGAGCATGCTGCACGTGCTGCATGCCAAGGAGACCGGCTGCAAGATGATCGTGGTCGACCCGCGCTTCACCCGCACGGCGGCCAAGGCCGACCAGTACGTGCGCCTGCGCTCGGGCACCGACATCGCCTTCCTGTTCGGCGTGATGTACCACGTGTTCAAGAACGGCTGGGAAGACAAGAAGTACGTCGAGGACCGCGTCTACGGCATGGACAAGGTGCGCGACGAGGTGCTGGCCAAGTGGACGCCCGACAAGGTGCAGGAGGTCTGCGGTGTCGACGAGGCCACCTGCCTGCAGGTGGCCAAGACCATGGCCGAGAACCGCCCGAGCACCATCGTGTGGTGCATGGGCCAGACCCAGCACACCATCGGCAACGCCATGGTGCGCGCCTCGTGCCTGCTGCAGCTGGCGCTCGGCAACATCGGCAAGAGCGGCGGCGGTGCCAACATCTTCCGCGGCCACGACAACGTGCAGGGTGCCACCGACGTGGGCCCCAACCCCGACTCGCTGCCCGGCTACTACGGCCTGGCCGAAGGCTCGTTCAAGCACTTCGCCAAGGCCTGGGGCGTCGACTTCGAGTGGATCAAGAAGCAGTACGCGCCGGGCATGATGTCCAAGTCGGGCATCACGGTGTCGCGCTGGATCGACGGCGTGATGGAGAAGAACGAGCTGATCGACCAGGACAGCAACATCCGCGGCATGTTCTTCTGGGGCCATGCGCCCAACTCGCAGACCCGGGGTCTGGAGATGAAGAAGGCCATGGACAAGCTGGATCTGCTGGTCGTGGTCGACCCCTTCCCCAGCGCCACCGCGGCCATGGCCGCGATGCCAGGCCAGGGCGGCAACGCCAACCGCGCGGTGTACCTGCTGCCGGCCACCACGCAGTTCGAGACCTCGGGCTCGTGCACGGCCTCCAACCGCAGCATCCAGTGGCGCGAGAAGGTCATCGACCCGCTGTGGGAAAGCCGCACCGACCACATGATCATGTACCAGCTGGCGCAGAAGCTGGGCTTCGACAAGGAGCTGGTCAAGAACTACAAGATGGTCAAGGGCAAGGGCGGCATGGACGAGCCCGAGACCGAATCCATCCTGCGTGAAATCAACAAGTGCGTGTGGACCATCGGCTACACGGGCCAGAGCCCCGAGCGCCTGAAGGCCCACATGCGCAACATGAACGTCTTCGACGTCAAGACGCTGCGCGCCAAGGGCGGCATCGACAAGGAGACGGGCTACAAGCTGGACGGCGACTTCTTCGGTCTGCCCTGGCCCTGCTACGGCACGCCCGAGCTCAAGCACCCGGGCTCGCCCAACCTGTACGACACCAGCAAGCATGTGATGGATGGCGGCGGCAACTTCCGCGCCAACTTCGGTGTCGAGCGCGAGGGCGTCTCGCTGCTGGCCGGTGACGGCTCGCACTCGGCCGGCGCCGATCTCACGATGGGATACCCCGAGTTCGACCACCTGCTGCTCAAGAAGCTGGGCTGGTGGGACGAACTGTCCGAGGACGAGAAGAAGGCCGCCGAAGGGAAGAACTGGAAGACCGATTCGTCGGGCGGCATCATCCGCGTGGCCATGAAGAACCATGGCTGCCACCCCTTCGGCAATGCCAAGGCGCGCGCGGTGGTGTGGAACTTCCCCGACCCGATCCCGCAGCACCGCGAGCCGCTGTACAGCAACCGCGCCGACCTGGTCGAGAAGTACCCGACGCACGACGACAAGAAGGCCTTCTGGCGCCTGCCCACGCTCTACAAGACCGTGCAGGAGAAGAACAAGGACATCGGCAAGACCTACCCGCTGGTGATGACCTCGGGCCGTCTGGTCGAGTTCGAAGGCGGTGGCGAGGAAACCCGCTCCAACCCCTGGCTGGCCGAACTGCAGCAGGACATGTTCGTCGAGCTCAACCCCAAGGCGGCCAACGACCGTGGCATCCGCAACGGCGACTACGTCTGGGTCAAGACCCCGCCGATGCAGGCCGTGCCCGAGTTCAAGGGCATCAAGGTCAAGGCGCTGGTCACCGAGCGTGTGGGTGCGGACACGGTGTTCCTGCCCTTCCACTTCTCGGGCCGCTGGGGCGGCGTGGACCTGCTGCCCTACTACCCCGAGGGCGCCCACCCGGTGGTGCGCGGCGAGTCGGTGAACGTGGCCACGACCTATGGCTACGACAGCGTGACGATGATGCAAGAGACCAAGACCACGGTCTGCCAGATCGAAAAAGCCACGGCGTAAGGAGCCCCCATGGCCCGCATGAAATTCATCTGCGACAGCGAGCGTTGCATCGAGTGCAACGGCTGCGTCACGGCCTGCAAGGCCGAGCACGACGTGCCCTGGGGCGTGAACCGCCGCCGCGTGGTCACGCTCAACGACGGCCAGCCCGGCGAGAAGAGCATCTCGGTGGCGTGCATGCACTGCTCCGACGCGCCCTGCATGGCCGTGTGCCCGGTCGACTGCTTCTACCGCACCGACGAAGGCGTGGTGCTGCACGACAAGGACGTGTGCATCGGCTGCGGCTACTGCAGCTATGCCTGCCCGTTCGGCGCGCCGCAGTTCCCCAGCAACGGCACCTTCGGCCTGCGCGGCAAGATGGACAAGTGCACCTTCTGCGCCGGTGGCCCCGAGGCCAACGGCAGCGCCGCCGAGTTCGAGAAGTACGGCCGCAACCGCCTGGCCGAAGGCAAGCTGCCGGCCTGCGCCGAGATGTGCAGCACCAAGGCCCTGCTGGGCGGCGATGGCGACGTGGTGGCCGACATCTTCCGCACCCGCGTGCTCACCCGCAACAAGGGCAGCGAGGTGTGGGGCTGGGGCACGGCCTACGGCAAGCCCACGGGCGGCGCCACGCCGGCCCCCGCCAAGCCGGAGACCAGCAAGTCATGATGCGTCCGACCCTCACCCTGCTGGGCACCGTGGCCGCCGCGCTGGTGCTGTCGGCCTGCAGCGAGAAGCCGCAGACCGCCACCACGCGCAAGGCCGACGACAAGCCCTGGGACAACGCCAACGCGGGCTACATCGCCTCGGGCTACAAGGCCGGTGACGCCTCGGCCTGGGAAACCCAGATGCGCGCGCGCAACCAGGCGCAGAACGAATACAACCGCACCCAGACTGCGCGCTGACCGCGCCGCTGCAAGGAGCCTCCATGCGACATGGTTGGATGCGTCAAGCGACGCTGGGCCTCGGCCTGGTGCTGGCCCTGGCCGGCACGGCCGGCGCACAGCCGGCCGCGGCAGGCGCGGTGGCGTCGGCCCCGGCGGCCGTGGCCGCCCCCGAACCCAAGCCCGACGACACCAATGCCCAGCGCGCCAAGAGCCAGCCGGGCAACAACGCGCCGTTCTGGCGCGCGGTGCGCGAATCGGGCCAGCAGCAGGGCTACACCAGCCTGCCCGGCGCCGAGAAGGGCACGCTGATCCAGAGCTTCGTGCAGTACCCCGGCTCGCGCCTGACCACGGCCGGTGAGGCCTGGCGCCAGGTGCGCAACCAGTGGATCATTCCCTACGGCGGCTCGCTGCTGCTGATCGCCGTGCTGGCGCTGGCCATCTTCTACAAGACCAAGGGCCCGCTGGGCGGCCACCATGCCGACACCGGGCGCAAGATCGAGCGCTTCACGCCCTTCGAGCGCGCGGCGCACTGGGCCAATGCCGGGGCTTTCGTGGCACTGGCCGTCTCGGGCATCGTGATGGCCTTCGGCAAGTTCTTCCTGCTGCCCGTCATCGGCAGCACGCTGTTCGGCTGGCTGACCTTCCTGCTGAAGAACGTGCACAACTTCGTCGGCCCGCTGTTCGCGGTGTCGCTGCTGATCGTCATCGTCACCTTCATCAAGGACAACATCGCCAACTCGGCCGACTTCGTCTGGCTCAAGCGCGCCGGCGGCATGCTGGGCGGCGGCGGCGAGGTGCCCTCGCACCGCTTCAATGCGGGCGAGAAGGGCATGTTCTGGTGGGGCGTCACGGTGCCCGGCATCGTGATCGTGGCCTCGGGCCTGGTGCTCGACAAGCTGGTGCCCGGCTTCGGCGAGTTGCGCGGCGAGATGCAGATCGCGCACATGGTGCACGCCGTGGCCGCGATGGTCATGATGACCGCGCTGATCGGCCACATCTACATGGGCACCATCGGCGTCAAGGGCGCTTTGGGTGCGATGAAGACCGGCTGGGTGGACGAAGGCTGGGCCAAGGAACACCACGAGCTCTGGTACGACGACGTCAAGGCCGGCAAGATCCCGGCGCAACGCTCGGGCCAGCCCGCCCCCGGCGGCGTGGCCAGCCCGGTGGCCCGCGCCTGAAGCCGCCAGAACAACGATTCGAGGACCGACCGATGAAGCGCATCCTGACCCTGAGCGCCCTGGGCCTGAGCGGCCTCAGCCTGCTGGCCGGCACGGCACTGGCCAAGCTGCCGCCGCCCAGCGACGAGGCCAAGGCCAAGGCCGCCGAAACCGCGGCCAAGACCGCGCACGGCAACAAGGTGGCCGACTTCCAGCTGTGCAAGAGCATGGACCGCGTGGCCGCCGCCTACCGCGATGGCGCCAAGAAGGCCGGCAAGCCTGCCTCGGCGCCCACCGAGACGCCGGCCTGCGCCGACCCTGGCCCCTTCGTCTACACACCGCCGGCGCCGGCCTCGGCCCCGGCGGGTGCAGCCCCCGCCACAGCCACCACAACGGCCGCGGCACCCGCCCCCGCCGCTGCGCCGGCACCGGCCAAGAAGTAGGCCGCCGCGCACCGCCCGGCCCCAGCCCGCCGCCAGGACCTGCACCGCATGCTGCCCGACCCCGTCTCCGCGCTTGCCTTGCCCGCCGACCCCGCCGTCGCCGAGGGCGCGCCGCAGCTGTCGTGTGCGCGCGTCGAGCCGCTGCGTGAGATCGAGATCCTCGACGAGTACGGTGAGCGCCGCCGCATCCTGATCCCCTTCGAGCGCCCGCTGACGATCTACGTCGACAAGCGTGAGCTGGTCACGCTGATGACGCTGGGCGCGCAGCCCGAGCTGCTGGTGCTGGGCTACCTGTTCAACCAGCGCCTGGTGCAGCGCCTGGACGAGATCGCATCCATCCAGGTCGACTGGGAGGTGGGCGCCGCCGCCGTCACCACCCACCAGGGCCTCACCGAGATCGAGTCGCGCACGGCGCAGCGCGTGGTCACCACCGGTTGCGGCCAGGGCACGGTGTTCGGCGACGTGCTGTCGCATGTGGAATCGGTGCGCCTGCCCGATGCCCGCACGGCGCGCATCAGCCAGAGCGGCCTGCGTGCGCTGCTGGACGTGGTGCGCCAGCAGGACAGCCTGCACCGCCGCGCCGGCTCGGTGCACGGCTGCGCGCTGTTCCAGGGCAGCCAGATGCTGATGTTCGTCGAGGACGTCGGCCGCCACAACGCCATCGACACCATCGCCGGCTGGATGGCGCTGCACGGCGTGCAGGGCGGCGACAAGGTGTTCTACACCACCGGCCGCCTGACCAGCGAGATGGTGATGAAGTCGGCGCAGATGGGCGTGCCCATCGTCGTTTCGCGCAACGGCGTCACGCAAATGGGCCATGAGCTGGCCACGCGCCTGGGCATGACGCTGTTCGGCCGCGCCGCCAACCGCCACTTCCTCTGCTACACCGGCTTCGAGCGCTTCGACGCCGAGCCGCTGCCCGCGCAGGCACCCGCCGTGCGCGTGGTGGCCGGCTGACAAGATGAGCCTGACCCGACCTGGTCTGCGGGTGGCTGTTCGCATCGAGCGCGAGCACCAACCCAACCAGTGGGAAGACTGGCGCCACCGCATCGCCGAAGTGCTGGTCGACGAAGGCCAGTTCGGCAGCGCCGACGCCGCCCACACGGGCCCACGCCTGCTGCGCGACGACGGCCGCAGCGCGCAGTTTCTGCACCTGGGCTTCGAGGTGGCGCTGTACGCCGACGAGGGCGAGGGCTACTACCTGAACCTAAGCAGCGGCGCGCCGGTGTGGTTCGTGATGTGGCGCAGCGACGAGGCCGATCCGTCGCGCGCCTGGCCCGAGGCGGTGAGCCTGTCGTACAACGAGGCCGGCCGCTGGCTCGACGCGCAGGAGCGCGTGGACAACGTGCCACTGCCCGCCGCCGTGCGCGACTGGCTGCAGGCCTACACCGACGAGCACTACCGCCCCGAGCCCAAGCAGCGCAAGCGCCCGGCCTCGTTCCGCGCGCCCGAGCGGCGCTGAGGCCGGCGCAGCCCGCGCCGAGCCGCCGCCAGGCCCCGCCCCACCGCATCGCCCCATGGCCGACGACTCCCCGTTCCTGTCACGCTGGTCGCAGCGCAAGGCACTGGCCCGCCAGGGCCAGCCGCTGGCGGAGCCCCCGCCGCCTGCGCCACCCGCACCCGCACCCGCGGCCGTCGCACCCGCGGCCATCGCGCCTGTGCGCGCCGCCCAGCCCCAGGCCGCGCCCGCGCCCGCGCCCGCGTCGGTGTCCGGCCGCGCCGCGACCAGCGCCTCGACGGCGCCCCCGGCGCCAACCGCCACACCACCCGCGCCCACGCTGGACGACGTGGCCCGTCTGCCGCCCGATGCCGCCGACTACTCGCGCTTCGTCGCCCGCGGCGTGCAGCCCGAGGTCAAGAACGCGGCGCTGAAGAAGCTGTTCACCGATCCGCACTTCAACGTGATGGACGGGCTGGACATCTACATCGACGATTACTCGAAGCCCGACCCGCTGCCGGCCTCGATGCTGCGCCAGATGGTGCAAAGTCGTGCCCTCGGCCTGTTCGACGATGACGAGCAGGACGCCACGAAGCCTGCGCCCCGCCCGGCGCCGGACGACCCCGCGGTCGCCACGGCGGCGGCCCCGCACGACTCCCCCGCTGATCCCGTCCCCGCCCACGCTCCCGACGCCCTGCCCCATGAAGACGCTGATCTGCGATTGCAACCGCACCCTGCCGCTGGACCCGAAGGCGCTGCAGCAGGTGCTGAGCCGGCGCCCGGGCGCCAGCACTGAGGGCCTGGACACGCTGCACACCGGCCTGTGCCGGCGCGAGGCACCGGCCTTCCAGCGCGCCGCCAAGCAGGCGGCCGCCAGCGGCGACGAGTTGCTGGTGGCCTGCACGCAGGAGCAGCGCCTGTTCGTCGAGCTGAACGACCTGACCGAGGGCGCGCGCCCGGTGGCCGAGCAGCCGATCCGCTTCGTCAACCTGCGCGAGACGGCCGGCTGGTCGCGCGAGGGCGCGCAGGCGACGCCCAAGATGGCGGCGCTGATCGCCGCCGCGCAGCTACCGCCGGCCGCGCCGGTGGCCACCCACACCTACCGCTCGGGCGGGCGCTGCCTGGTCATCGGCCCGGCCGAGGCGGCCGAGGCCGCCGCCGCGCGTCTGGCCGACAAGCTGGACGTGAGCCTGCTGCTCGATGGCGCCGGCAGCGCGCTGGCGCAGCGCCGCGAGCAGGCGGTGCACAGCGGCCGCATCACGCGGCTGGCGGGCTGGCTGGGCGCGTTCGACGTGGCCTGGGAAAGCAGCAACCCGATCGACCTGGACCTGTGCACGCGCTGCAATGCCTGCGTCGAGGCCTGCCCAGAGGGCGCGATCGGGCTGGACTACCAGGTGGACCTGTCGGCCTGCAAGAGCCACCGCGACTGCGTGCGCGTGTGCGACGCCGCCGGCGCCATCGACTTCGCCCGCGCGCCGCAGGCCAGCGACGAACGCTTCGACCTGATCCTCGACCTGCGCGCCGCGCCGGCCTTCAGCCAGCACCAGCCGCCGCAGGGCTACTTCCATGTGCCGCCGGGAGCCGACCATGAACGTCGCCTGTTCGATGCGCTGCTGGCGCTGCGCGAGCTGGTGGGCGAGTTCGACAAGCCCAAGTTCTTCCACTACGACAAGCGCCTGTGCGCGCACAGCCGCAACCAGCAGACCGGCTGCAGCGCCTGCATAGCCGTGTGCTCCACCCGCGCGATCCGCAGCGATGCGCTGCTCAAAGGCAAGACCGGCGGCCGCGCGCCCTTGCCGGCCGCCACACCGGTGGGCCCGGGCGGCGGCCCCACCGGCGGCGTGATCGTCGAGCCGGCGCTGTGCGTGGGTTGCGGCGCGTGCAGCACCGTGTGCCCCAGCGGCGCGATGCGCTTCGCCTACCCCGATGCCGCGCACCAGGGCCAGCGCCTGCGCACGCTGCTGGGCACCTATGCCGCCGCCGGCGGGCGCCACGCCGCGCTGCTGCTGCACAGCGAAGGCGCGGGCCGGAAGCTGGTGGACGAGCTGGGCCGCGCCGCGCGGCTGGACAAGAGCGTGAACGGCCTGCCGGCGCGCGTGATCCCGGTGCCGCTGTGGCACACCGCCAGCGTGGGCCTGGAGTTGTGGCTGATGGCCATCGCCCAGGGCGCCTCGCAGGTGATGGTGCTGCTGACCGCCGAAGAGGCGCCCGAGTACCGCCAGGCGCTGGCCGAGCAGATGGCGCAAGGCCAGGCGCTGCTGGCCGGCCTGGGCTATGGCGAGGGCCACCTGCGCCTGATCGAAGCGCGCGACGCACGCGACCTGCCGGCGCTGGATGCCGCACTGCGCTGCGCGCCCGCCACCACCGTGCGCCAGGCCGCCACCATGGCCGCGCAGACCGACAAGCGCGGCACGCTGGAGCTCGCGCTCGACCACCTGCGCACCCAGGCCCCGGCCACCGTGCCCGAGGCCATCGCGCTGCCGGCCGCCGGTGCGCCGTTCGGCAGCCTGCGCGTGGATGCCGAGCGCTGCACGCTGTGCCTGTCGTGCGTGGGCGCCTGCCCGTCCAGCGCGCTGGCCGACAACCCCGAGCGGCCGCAGCTGCGCTTCATCGAGAAGAACTGCGTGCAGTGCGGCCTGTGCGCCACCACCTGCCCCGAGCAGGCCATCACGTTGCAGCCGCGCCTGCTGCTGGCCGACGAGGGCCGCGCGCGCAAGGCCACGCGCGTGCTGCACGAGGTGCCGCCCTATGCCTGCGTGAAATGCGGCAAGCCCTTCGGCACGCTGAAGGCCGTGGAGAACATGGTGGCCAAGCTGGCCGGCCACAGCGCCTTCCAGGGCGCGGCGCTGGAACGCCTGAAAATGTGCCAGGACTGCCGCGTGGTGGACATGTTCAGCAACCCCAACGAGACCCGGATCACCGACCTATGAGTGCCGACACATCCGGCAAGGACCGCGACGCCGCCGTGCGCGCACTCGGCTTCGCCAGCATGGACGACCACGACGAGCTGGCCCGCGCCGAGCTCTACGGCCTGCTGTCGCGGCTGTGGTTCAGCCCGCCCGATGCCGAGCTGCTGACGCAGTTCAAGGTGGCCGTGACCGAGGCGCCCGAGCCGGGCGGCCACCTGGAAGCGCCCTGGCAGGCCCTGGTGGCCGCGATGCGCGCCACCACGCCCGAGGCCGCGGCGGCCGAGTACGACGCGCTGTTCGGCGGCGTGGGCAAGCCCGAGGTGTTTCTGTACGGCTCGTACCACCTGGCGGGCTTTCTGAACGAGAAGCCGCTGGCCGCGCTGCGGGCCGACCTGGCGCAGCTGGGCCTGGGCCGCGACGAGCAGCGCGGCGAGACCGAGGACCACATCGCCTTCGTGTTCGAGGTGATGCGCTGGCTGATCGCCGGCGACGATGTGGCGGTGTGCAACCTGGAGCAGCAGCGCCGCTTCTTCCGCGCCCATGTGCAGACCTGGGTGGAAGCGATGTGCGACGCGGTGGCGCAGCACCCGCGTGCCCAGCTCACCCGCGAACTGGCCGCGCTGACCCGTGCCTTCGTCGAGGTGGAGACCCAGGGCTTCGACATGCTGGAAACATGAGCATCCCCACCGAGCAGATCACCGGCCTGGTGCTGGCCGGCGGGCGCGGCAGCCGCATGGGCGGCGTCGACAAGGGCCTGCAGAACTACCAGGGCCTGCCGCTGGCGCTGAACGCCGTGCTGCGCCTGGGCCCGCAGGTGGGCGCGCTGATGGTCAACGCCAACCGCAACCTGGGCGCCTACGAGGCCATGGGCGTGCCGGTGTGGCCCGACCCGCTGCCCGACTATCCGGGGCCGCTGGCGGGCTTTCTGGCCGGGCTGGAGCAGTGCGAGACACCCTATCTGGTGACCGTGCCCTGCGACTCACCGCGCTTTCCCACCGACCTGGTGGCGCGCCTGGCGCAGGCGCTGGTGGATGCCGACGCCGAGATCGCGATGGTGGCCACGCCCGAGGACGGCCGCGTGCAGGTGCAGCCGGTGTTCTGCCTGATGAAGACCGAGCTGATGGAAAGCCTGGTGCGCTTCATCCAGGGTGGTCAACGCCGCATCGACCGCTGGACCGGCCAGCACCGCTGCGTGGAGGTGCTGTTCGACGAGGCCGACGCCTTCGTCAACGCCAACACGCTGGAAGAGTTGCAGCGCGTGCAGGGCGGCTGAGCGCCGCGCCAGCGGCGATCGGGCGATCGGCTGGCGTCGCGAGCGGGCTCAGGGTGGTTCGAGCAACGCAGCCATACTGACGTACGGCGAGTCGCGCAGAGCCGCCATGGGCTCGCGCAGCAGCCAGACGGCGGCCGATCAGCACCAGAGCCAGATGCGGCGCAGCCAGCCGGGCACGCGGTCGGTCTTGGGGGTGTAGTGCTGGCGCAGGTGGGCGTACATGTCGAACTCCTGTTGTTTCATCCAGTGTTTTCAAGGGACTGTATAGAACAACAGTTCGGCATGCAAGCCCCGGCCGCTTAAGCTGCGGTGTGACGTGGCCGCGCAACGACGGCCCGCTGGATGCCAGGAGACCCGCATGTCCGCTGCCCTGTGGCTCGATGTCGACGCGCTGGCCGCGCAGGTGCCCGACGGCGCCAGCGTCACGGTGCACAAGGGCGACGAGCCCGATGTGCCGATGGCCCTGGCGCGGGCGCTGATCCGCCGCGGCGTGCGCCGGCTGCACCTGGTCACGCTGCCCACCGCCGCCTACCCCGCCAGCGGCATGATGGTCGATCTGCTGATCGGCGCGGGCTGCGTGGCCTCGGTGGAAACCTCGGGCATCTCGCTGCACGAGTTGGGCGCGGCGCCGCGCTTCAGCCAGGCCGTGAAGACCGGCCGGCTGAAGGTCATCGACGCCACCTGCCCTGCGGTGTACGCCGGCCTGCAGGCCGGCGCCAAGGGCCAGCCTTTCGCGCCGCTGCGCGGTCTGGTTGGCTCCGACATCCAGCGCCATCGCGCCGACTACCGCGTGATCGCCAACCCCTTCGCAGCCCCCGGCACCCTGCCCGTCGACGGTGTGACCGACCCCATCGTGCTGGTGCCGGCCATCAACGCCGATGTGGCCATCTTCCATGTTGCCAAGGTGGACGCCGAGGGCAATGCCTGGATCGGCCGCGACCGCGACCGCCTGCTGGCCGCCCATGCCGCGAACACGGTGCTGGTGACGGCCGAGGCGCAGGTGCCCGGCTGCTTCTTCGACGACGAGGCGCTGGCCGCCGGCGTGATTCCGGCGCCCTACATCACCGCCATCGCGCTGGCGCCCGGCGGCTGTGCGCCGATGGGCCTGGACGGCCGCACCGACCTGGACGCCGTGCGCCGCTACCAGCAGGCCGCGCTCAGTGACGAGGGGTTTGCCGAGTACCTGCGGCGCGAGGTGTATGGCGAACGCGCCGTTGAGCACTCGGACGCAGGCACCGCCGGGGCCCGCGCATGAACGCGCCCGTCGCCCGCGGCGCCACCCTCGACCCGCGCCCCGACCAGCCGGCCAGCCCTGAGGAGGTCCAGGCCGCCGCCATCGCCGGCCTGCTGGCCGGCTGCCGCCATGTGGCGGTGGGCATGCTGTCACCCGTACCCGGCGCGGGCGCCTTGCTGGCACGCGAAATGAGCGTCCAGTCCGGCGGCAATCCGGCCCAGCCGGCAATGCGCGTGTCCATCCTGGGCAGCCGCGCGCACAACCGCTGGACGAATGGCGGCGCCGAGCTGTTCGATGCCGCCGGGCGGGGGCGCATCGACGCGTTCTTTCTCAGCGGCGGCCAGCTCGATGGCGAGGCCAACATCAACCTGGTGGGCACCGGCGACTACCCGCACACGCCCGTGCGCTGGTCGGGCTCGTTCGGCTCGGCCTACCTGTACTACCTGGTGTCGCGGGTGATCCTGTTCCGCTGGGAGCACAGCCGCCGCACGCTGGTGCGGCAGGTCGACTTCATCAGCGCGCCGGGCCGCTCGGCGCCGGGCGTGCACCGCCCGGGCGGGCCGGTGGCGCTGATCACCAACCTGTGCCTGTTCGACTGGCAGCGCGAGGCCGGGCGCTTTGCGCTGCGCTCGGTGCACCCCGGCCACACGCTGGAAGAGGTGCGCGACCAGACCGGTTTCGACTTCGACTGCCCCGAGACCGTGCCCACCACGCCGGCGCCCGCTGCGCCGCAGCTGGCCCTGCTGCGCGGCCCGGTGGCCGCACAGATGGCCGACATCTACCCGGCGTTCGCGGCCAAGGTGTTCAAGGCCACCAGCGTGCAGGCCGCGCCCAGCAGTTGAACCTGCGGTGCACCGCCGTCTGGGCCCGTGCCCGAGCCAGCGCCTGAATCGGTCACGGCCAGGCCGGCCGCGCGGGCGCGTTCGCACACCGCCGCCACATCGGCCACGGCCAGCGTGAAACCGCTGACCGCGTCCATGCCGTCATGGGCCGCCACGAAGTCGGCAAAGCCTTCGTCCAGCGCCACGCGCCAGCCGGCGCCGTGCGGCTGCGGCGCCGGCCGCGCCAGCACCTGCGCCCAGCGCCGCGCCAGTGCAGCGGGGTCTCGCGCGCGCAGCGTCAGGCCCTGCACGCGCTGGCGGCCGGCGTCACCGGGCTGCACGCGCCAATCGGGCCCGCCCCAGCGCCAGGCGGCGGCGGGCCGCGGCTCGTCGAGCGACACGATGGCGCCGCCAATGTCCTTGGGGTGCAGGTGCATGGCCGCGATGTCGTCGAACTCGGCCTGCCACACGCGGCGCACGCCCAGCGCGTCGAGGTGCGCGCGCTCGCGCGCCAGGCTGTCGGTCTGCAGGATCAGCATGTAGCCGCCGTCGCCCAGCCGTGCCAGGTGGCGGCCGCAGGCGGTGTCGGGCTGCGTCGGCGAGATCACCTCGATGAACTGGTCGCCGAAGCAGAACACCGCGTTGTCGATGCCGAACTCGGCCACGCCAGGGTCTCGGAACGGCGCTGACAGTTGCAGCACCTGGGACAGCAGTGCACGGCTGCGCGCCAGGTCAGCGGCGGCGAAGACGATCTGGCGGATGCGCATGGCAGGCCTCCTGGTGGACCGCCTGGCCGGACGGTGACGCGGCGGGTGCCCGCCACTCTATGCCGCCCCGGCAGCCCGGCCTGATCCGCAGGTGACAGGCCGCGCGCCCTGCTCAGGCCTCCACCAGCGTCAGGTACACCAGGGTCTGGTTCAGCAGCTGGTAGGCGATCTCGCCAAAGGTGGCCGGCCCGCGCATCGCGCCCAGCGTGCGCCCCTCCAACCCGCCATGCAGGTAGTTGAGGATGCAGTTGCAGCTCATCACCAGTGTGCCGGGGGGTTGCTGCCGCGCCAGGGCGCGCTCGAAGGCAGCCACGTAGTCGGGCAACGGCCGCGCGCAGCGGTAGACCACGCCGGGGAACACCGGCGCATAGAAGTCCACCCGGTGGGCCGCGGCGTCCAGCGCCTTGATGCTCACGTTGACCATCGCACCGCAGTAGTCGGCCACCAGCGGCAGGCGCGTGTCGGCGCCGCCGGCCAGCAGCCAGTCGTGCAGGTTGGCCGGCTGGCCGTCGATCAGGCAATCGCCCGCGCTGAAGCCGCCCGCATCGAACACGATGCCGGGGCCGGAACTCGGCTCGAACGGGTTGACGATGTCCAGGTGGGCCTGCAGGGCCGGCGACACCGGCACGTGCAGCACCACCGCCTCGTCGTGCAGCCAGCGGCCGTCGGGCCCGTGCATCACCCCCGGCAGGGCCTGGCCCAGGTCGTCCAGGTGCAAGCCGGCCACCCAGCCCAGCAGCGGGCGCTGGTACATCTCGGGGTAGTCAGGCGCCTCCTGCGCGAAGGCCTCGTGCACGGCCGAGAAGGCCGGCAGCACGATGAGCGAGAAGCCATGCGCCGGCGCATCGGTGCACACGCGCGACAGCGTCTCGCGCGTGTAGCGCTGCACCCAGGCGCCGTCGCCCGCACCCGGCGGCAGCTGCGGCAGCTCGGTGACGAACACCTGCTCACGGCTGCACAGCCCGCCCTGCTCGGCCATGAAGTACGGGATGCTGCCGCCGATCCAGCGCCCGGGCGGCAGGCTGCGCAGGGCCTGCGCGTCGCCGGCAATGCAGCAGGGCCGGCCGCTGCGCACCAGCGCTGCCGCCTCGGCCACACCCATCAGAGACTGCACCAGACCATTGGCGCCGTGAGGGGCCCACGCCGGCGCATCGGGCGCGACAGTGGCGGGCAGAAAAGGCAGGGTGTCAGTGAGCATGCCAACGTCCGATCTGTGCGAGCTCATGGCCCAGCATGGCTTGATTGCGTTCGAAGTACCGGTGAAGCTCCACCAGCTTGACCATGCGCACCTCGTCGTCGTGGATCACGTCGATCTGGTTGCGCAGCTTGGACAGCAGCAGCTTCAGCCCCAGCGCGCGCACCTCCAGCGCACGCTGGCCCTGCAGCAGCTCCATCCACAACGGATCGGTCACGGCCGGCAGCGCGCCGCGCGCGGCGGCATCGCCCAGGCCGCCATCCGCCCCCTGGGCCAGTGCATGCAGCTGCGCCAGTTCATGGCCCAGCGTGGCCTGGTTGCGCAGCACGTAGCGGTGCAGGTCGGCAGCGGCCTGGGCATGCAGGTCGGCGTCCTGGTGCAGCGCTGCCTCGCGCTGTAGCTTGGACAGCAGCAGGCGCAGGCTCAGCGCCCGCACCTCCAGCGCCACGCGCCCCAGCAGCAGTGCGCGCCACAGCGGCGATGTGGCCACCGGCACAGGCGTGGCCGGCACCGCCATGACCGGCCTGGGCTGCGGCGCCGGTGGCGCGGCCACAGCGGCCACCGGCACCCGCGTCGCCGATGCCGCGGTGGCCACCCCTGCCTGGGCCGGGGCTGCCGGCGCCGGCGCACCGCCACCCTCCAGCCGGAACTTGAAGCGCCACAGGTCGGCCACCGGCAGCTTCAGCAGCACGCACAGCTGCTCGATGGTGGCGCCGGCCAGCAGCAGATCGATCACCTGCCGCGACAGCGCCCGGCTGAACTGCTGGCCCTCCTCGCCCGTCCAGGGTGCCTCGGGCGCCGCCTCGTCGGGCGCCAGCGACAGCAGCACCTGGCAGCGCTGGCCCAGCAGCGGCAGGTGCTCCCAGCGGCGGTGGCGCCACGCAGGCGGCGGCTCGCGCCGCACCCAGAAGCGCGGCGCAGGCCGCTGCCGGCCGACCTGCACGGTGACGACGCGCAGATCGGCCGACGGCAGCACCGCCAGCACGGTCCAGGGAGGGCGGATGCCCAGCAATTGCGCCAGCAGCGGCGCGTCGGCAGTGGCCATGGTGTCAGGTCTCCGGCGGACGCCTGCCCTGCATGCGAAGCGGCGGCGCCTGGTGGTTCAGCGGCCGCGCATCCTGCGTGTCAGCACCGCGTCCGGCCAGCCCGTGCTAACCCCGCCGCCTGCTGCACGCTGGCGCAGGGCGCCCGGCGCGCTGGCCCGCGCTGGCGCAGCCCGCCGACGCATTGCCCAGGCCTCGCACAGAACGCGCTGCGGGCACACGCCACACTGCTCCAGCGTGGCCCAGCGCGCAACGGCTGCGCCTGCCCGGGGCGGCCCGCCCCCTGGCTGCGGGGGGCCGGCCGGACGCACGGTCGCAGCCCGCAGTCCACGGCCCGGCGCTGTCGAATTTGTCGTGAAACACACCAGGACCGACAGCCGCGACAGCCCGACAAGTCATTGATTCTGAACAACTTTTGCCTGGCGATTCGCTGGCACGCGTCTCGCAATGACGGGGCATCACACCCCACCCCCGAGGCCCGTGCCATGAGCAACACTGCCTTCGTTTCGATCGGTGACCTTCGCAAAGGCCACCAAGCCGTCAGTACCGTCGTCGAAACCGGAGGAGGCTGCGGCACCACCGGTGGCGAGGGCAAGGCCAGTTGCGGCACCTCCGCCGGCCCG
Source organism: Pseudaquabacterium inlustre (assembly GCF_038066595.1). Classification (NCBI taxonomy): domain Bacteria; kingdom Pseudomonadati; phylum Pseudomonadota; class Betaproteobacteria; order Burkholderiales; family Sphaerotilaceae; genus Pseudaquabacterium; species Pseudaquabacterium inlustre. The sequence goes on along the minus strand of NZ_JBBUTH010000010.1, from coordinate 32,437 downwards.
GACGACATGCCCCAGGAAATCTGGGACAAAGTGAAGAACCACCCGTGCTACTCGGAAGAGGCGCACCACCACTATGCCCGCATGCACGTGGCCGTGGCCCCGGCGTGCAACATCCAGTGCAACTACTGCAATCGCAAGTACGACTGCAGCAACGAGAGCCGACCCGGCGTGGTGAGCCAGAAGCTCACGCCCGAGCAGGCCGTCAAGAAGGTGGTCGCGGTCGCCAGCGAGATCCCGCAGATGACCGTGCTGGGCATCGCCGGCCCCGGCGACAGCCTGGCCAACCCGAAGAAGACCTTCGACACCTTCAAGATGCTGCAGGAGCAGGCACCCGACATCAAGCTGTGCCTGTCGACCAACGGCCTGGCCCTGCCGGCCCTGGTGGACGAGATCTGCAAGTACAACATCGACCACGTCACGATCACCATCAACATGGTCGACCCGGCGGTGGGCGAGAAGATCTATCCGTGGATCTTCTGGGAGCACAAGCGCGTCACCGGCTACGAGGCCGCCCGCATCCTGCACGAGCAGCAGATGCAGGGCCTGGAGATGCTGACCGCCCGCGGCGTGCTCACCAAGATCAACTCGGTGCTGATCCCCGGCATCAACGACGAGCACCTGATCGAGGTGAACCGCGAGGTGAAGAAGCGCGGTGCCTTCCTGCACAACATCATGCCGCTCATCTCCGAGCCCGAGCATGGCACCTACTTCGGCCTGAACGGCCAGCGTGGCCCCACCGCGCAGGAGCTGAAGGCCGTGCAGGATGCGTGCATGGGTGGCGCCAACCTGATGCGCCACTGCCGCCAGTGCCGTGCCGATGCCGTGGGCCTGCTGGGCGAGGACCGCTCGGAAGAGTTCACGCTCGACAAGATCGAGCAGATGGAAGTGGTGTACGACCTGGACAAGCGCCGCAACTACCAGAACGCGGTAGAAACCGAGCGCCAGGCCCAGGTGGATGCCAAGCGCGCGGCCCTGGCCAGCGCCGCGGTGGACGACGGTGTCGACCCTGATATGAAGCTGCTGGTGGCGGTGGCCACCGAAGGCCACGGCAAGGTCAACCAGCACTTCGGCCACGCCACCGAGTTCCAGATCTTCGAGGTGAGCCAGGGCGAGGCGCTGTTCGTCGGCCACCGCCGCGTCGACCTGTACTGCCAGGGCGGCTATGGCGAAGACGAGCAACTGCCGTCCATCGTCAACGCCATCAACGACTGCCACGCCGTGCTGGTGTCCAAGATCGGTGCCTGCCCGCGTGACGAACTGAAGGCCGCCGGCATCGAGCCGGTGGACCAGTACGCGCACGAGTTCATCGAGAAGGCCGCGCTCAGCTGGTTCACCGACTACCGCCAGCGCATCGCCAGCGGCGCCATCACGCACCAGCCGCGCGGCGACGCCAGCATCCGCCAGGGCGCCTACACCGGCACCGCCGAAGCGGCCGCCTGACCCCCGACCCACTCCCCACCACCTAACCGGAGATCACCATGGCCCTCAAGATCATCGCCTCCATGTGCACCGGCTGCTCGGCCTGCGAGCCCGAGTGCCCCAACGTCGCCATCCGTGAAAAGGGCGGCACCTTCATCATCGATCCGGCCAAGTGCACCGAGTGCGAAGGCCAGTTCGATTCCCCCCAATGTGTCGCCGTCTGCCCCGTCGACAACTGCATCAAGAAGGCCTGAGCTCCGCTCAGGCGCGCCTCCACCAAACGAACCCGCGAGACAAACATGCTGCAACCCCAGTTCACCGTCACCGCCGCCGCCGAGAAGTTCATGCGCCGCATGGTGCGTTTCTCCGAGACCCCGGCCGGCGGCTTCCGGCTGACGGTGACGCCGGGCGGTTGCTCGGGTTATTCGAGCGAGTTCACGGTGGAGGCGGCACCGCGCGACGGTGATGCCGATGTCACCGTCAACGGTCTGCGCGTGTTCCTGCCGGCCGAAAGCCGACTGCTGCTCGACGGCGTGACGATCGACTTTGCCGACACGCCCACCAAGAGCGGCCTGACCTTCGTGAACCCGAACCAGGCCGCCTGCGGCTGCAGCAGCTCGGGCGAAGCCCCGGCCGCCAGCGCGCCGGCCCAGGCCAGCGTCTCGCTCGACTCGATCCGCCGCGTCGCGAAGGTTTGACGTGCCCCCACGTCGCTTCGCTCCTGCCCCCCGAGGGGGCGCTCAGGCCCTTGGGGCGGCCCGGCGGGCCTGAGGCCGCTTCGCTCACCGTCAAGCAACGCCATCATGGACGTCAACGCCGACCTGGACTTCGACACCGCCGTGCTCGGTGGTGGCCTGCCGCCGCTGGCCGAAGCCGCGCTGGCGGCCGCCGGGCAGCACCGCAGCAGCGACCCGATGCGCGCCATGGCCCTGCTGATGAAGGCGCAGGACCTGGCGCCCGAGCACCCGGCGGTGCTGATCGCCTTCTACCGCCACCACTTCTACGGCCACCGCCTGGCCGCTGCGCGCGATGTGGCGCGCCGCGCGCTGGTGGTGGGCGCGCGCTCGCTGGGCCTGCCGGCCCTGTGGCGCGAGGTGCCGCGCCAGCCGCTGCACACGCAGGTGGGCCTGGCCGCGGCCGATCTGCGCACCGATGCGCGCACGCGCTTTTACCTGTTCACGCTCAAGGGCTATGCCTACCTGAGCCTGCGCCTGAACGACCTGGCCGAGGCCGGTGACGCACTGGCCCAGCTGCGCGCCATCGATCCCGACGACTGCGTGGGCGCCGCACTGCTGGAGACCGTGCGCCTGCGCGCACTGGCCGCCGCCGCCGGCGAAGACATCGACGAGCAGCCCGCGCCGGCCGCGGTGTTCGGCGCTGCCGCCTGGGCGCGTACCGCGTCGGTCACGCCAGCGGCGCCGGCGGCGGTCGCCAGCGCCTGACGAAAGACCACGCCATGAGCCCTCTGCTGGCCCCCACCACCGCTCACACGGCGGCTGCGCCAGCAGGCAGCGCCGGCCTGCAGCCCGCGCCCGGGCAAGGCGACATCCCGATCCAGGCCTGGGATGGCGCGCCGCTGGATTGCGCCGCCTGCACGCATGCCGAGTTGCGTGCCGCCGGTGGCTGCGAGCCCGGCCGCTGCTGCATGCAGGACGCCTATGCGCGCCGCATCGACCGCTTCTTCCGCAGCCACCCGGCACTGGCCGACGCGCACCTGACGCACCCGTACTTCGAGGTGCGCGCCATCGCCGCGCGGCATGCCGATGTGTTCCGCCTGCCGGCCATGCTGGACGACCCCGACGAGACGGTGCGCCTGCAACTGGCCCTGCGCGTGCCGCTGCGCCTGCTGGCACGGCTGCGCAGCGACCCGCACCGCGAGGTGCGCATCCGCGTGGCCCAGCGCCTGCCCGATGAAGAGCTGCCCACGATGATGCGCGACGCCGACTACGACGTGCGCCGCATCGTGGCCCGCCGCCTGCCCGAGGCGCTGCTGCCGATCATGCTGCACGACGCGGATGCCCAGGTGCGCATCGAGGTGGCGCGCCGCGTGCCCATGCCGGCCCTGTCGCGCCTGGTGGAAGACCCCGCCGCCGAGGTGCGCCGCGTGGTCGCCGAGCGCCTGCCCGCGCCGCTGCTGCAACCCCTGGCCACCGACGAGGACTTCCTGGTGCGCTGGACCGCGGCCGGCCGCGCCGTGGGCCCGGTGCTCGAGCAGCTGCGCCAGGACAGCGACGCCGAGGTTCGCGCCCAGGCCGAAGCCCGCCGGGCCTTGCTGGGCGCGGCCGCGCAGCCCCTTCATCCGCCATCACCGCCCGCCGAGGACACCGACCATGGCTGACATTGCCCGTGACGATGATGCGATCGAGATCGCCTCGCCCCCGCGCTTCACGATGGGTGAGCGCGTCATCAGCCGCAGCGTGATCCGCAACGACGGCACCTACAACGGCAAGGACATCGGCGAGGTGCTGGTGCACAAGGGCGAGATCGGCTACGTGCGCTCGATCGGCACCTTCCTGCAGCAGTTCTACATCTACGCCGTGGAGTTCGTCGACTCGGGCCACCGCGTGGGCATGCGCGCCAAGGAGCTGTGCACGCTTGACAACCTGCCGCCCGAGGTGGTGGCGCAGCTGTCCGAACGCTTCGGCGCCGACGCCGCCATCCTGAACGGAGCCACCTGATGATGATCGAACCGCGCGCCCCCAAGTACCCCTGGGGCCTGGAGGTGGTGGCCGCCACCGACCTCTACAACGACGGCAGCCTGCCCGACGTGCCCGAAGACCAGCTGGTCATCGTGGCCGGCGGTCCGGGCGAGATCGTGCAGATCGGCCACCACACCGAAGCCAACATCCCGCTGTACATGGTCGACTTCGGCCTGGTGGTGCTGGGCTGCACCGAGGACGAGATCCTGCCCGCCCACAGCGCCGAGGCGCAGGCCCTGCTGGCCGCCGGCGTGGCGCCATGAACACGGCCGCCATGTCCGAGCCGCACGACGGGCCGCTGCGCGCGGCGCCTGGCATGGCCGAGCTGTTCGACCTGGACTGGCAGCGCATCGTGCGCGCGCTGCCCAGCCGCGAGCGCTACAAGTACGTGCAGCCGCGCGTGCAGCGCGAGGGCCGCGGCTGGAAGATCGTCAGCCCCAACTGCTCGCGCAACATCGACCGCGAGGGCGGCGAGATCGACATCGCCTGGTTCGAGCCCGATGCCGCGCAGCCCGGCCGCTGGCACCTGCATGCCTGCGACCACGCCGCCGGCCGCTGGGTGCTGCGGCGCAGCGACCTGACGCTGCCGCAGGCCATCACGCTGGTGTGCACCGACACCGAACGCGTCTTCTGGAAGTAAGGCCATGATCTACCTGGACCACAACGCCACCACCGAGCCCGCGCTCGAGGTCATCGGCGAAATGGTCGACGCGCTGGAGCGCGCCTGGGCCAACCCCTCGTCGATGCACGCCCCCGGCCAGGCCGCACGCAGCCTGCTGGCCGATGCACGGGCCCGCGTGGCGCGCTTCCTGGGCTGTGCCGGCGCCGAGCTGGTGTTCACCAGCGGCGCCACCGAATCCAACCACATGGCCATCGAGGGCGCGCTGAAGGCCCGCGCCGCCGAGGGCCGCACGCGCCTGGTTCTGTCGGCCGTGGAGCATCCCGGCCTGATGGCGCTGGCCACGCGGCTGGAGGCGCAGGGCGTGCCTGTCAGCCGCATCCCGGTGGACCGCCAGGGCCGCGTGGACCTGGCCGCTGCGCAGGCGCTGATGGGAACCGACGTGGCCATCGTCAGCGTGATGGGCGCCAACAACGAGACCGGCGTGCTGATGCCGCTGGCCGAACTGGCCGCGCTGGCCCACGGCTGCGGCGCCTGGCTGCATGCCGATGCCACGCAGCTGGTAGGCAAGGCGCGGCTGAACTTCGCCAGCAGCGGTGTCGACCTGCTGAGCGTCTCGGCCCACAAGCTGCACGGCCCCAAGGGCGTGGGCGCGCTGCTCATCCGCAAGGGCCTGGCGCTGCCGGCGCTGCTGGGTGGCCGCCAGGAGCGCCAGCGCCGCGGCGGCACCGAGAACACGCCCGGCATCGCCGGCTTCGCCGCCGCCTGCGACCGCGCCGCGCAGACGCTGGACGACGACTTGGCACGCATGGCCGCGCTGCGCGACCGCCTGCAGGCCGAGCTGCTGCGCACCCTGCCCGCGGTGCAGGTCTACGGCGCCCAGGTGCCGCGCCTGCCCAACACGCTGTGCGTGCGCTTCGGCCCGCTGCACAGCGACCCCGTGCTCGGCAAGCTCGAGCGCGCCGGCGTGATGGTGTCCAGCGGCGCGGCCTGCACAGCCGCCGGCACCGCGCCCTCGCATGTGCTGCTGGCCATGGGCGAGACGCCCGAGCAGGCGCAATCGGGCATCCGCTTCTCGCTGGGCCGCGACACCACTGCCGCCGACATCGAGGCCACCGTGGCCGGCGTGCACCGCGCGGTCGGCCCGATGCTGGCCGACGCCGGCTTCACGGTGCCCGCGTTCACCCCGTCATCGGTGGCCACGCTGCAGCCCGGCGCTGCCGCCCATGCCCTGGCCGCCTGACGCCAGCCGCCGAGCGCCACCGATCCACCCCATTCTGACCCGCCCACCGAGGATTCCCATGAAAGTGATGATGCGCCGCAATGCCGCCGGAGTGCTCTCGGCCTATGTGCCGAAGAAGGACCTGGAGGAGCCGGTGGTCGAGCAGGAGAAGCCCGATCTGTGGGGCGGCAACGTGACCCTGGCCAATGGCTGGGTGCTGGCCCTGCCCGAGATGGCCGCCGGCACCTCGCTGCCGATCACGGTCGAGGCCAAGCGCCTGTCGGGCGACTGAAGGCGGCCGGCCATGGACACCGCCACCGCCCCTGCCGCCGCGGCCCCCACCGCCCTCACCTGGGACACCGCCACGCTGGCCGAGGCCATCGGCCTGGCCGATGGCGGCAGCACCGTGCGCGAGGCCGCCGCCGCGCTGCGCCAGCGCTTTGCACCGCTGCGCGTCGTGGTGGTGGATGCCTTCGACATGCGCGGCGAGGCCCCGGCCATCGCCGGCAGCCGCCGCGCGCTGTACTTCGGCAGCAGCGACGGCCACTGCTGGCAGGTGACGCAGGACCCGGCGCAAGTCTCCGGCCTGTTCGTCGTCGATCGCTGAATCTTCCGGAGACTGACCATGAGTGCCTTGCCCGCCACTGCAGAGACCGATCTGCCCGAAGGCGATGACGGCTTTGAAGAGATCGGTTTGCCCGAGGATGGCCTGCTGCTGAGCGACCCCGACATCAGCGAGGTCGAGCTCACGCTGGTCAGTCGCGCGCTGCAGCAGCCGCGGCTGTCGGGCGGGGCAATGGTCGAGCACTTTGAGGAAAGCTTTGCCGCCTATCTCGGGCGCAAGCATGCGGTGTCGGTGGCCAGCGGCACGCTGGGCACGCTGCTGGTGCTGCGCGCGCTCGGCATCGGCCCGGGCGCGGAAGTCATCGCCTCGCCCCATGCCTGGCACCAGGTGGCGCATGCCGCCACGTTGGTGGGGGCGAAGCTGGTGTTCGCCGACATCAACTACTGGTCGGGCTGCCTGGACCCGGCGCGCGCGGCCACGCAGATCACGCCCGCCACCAAGGCCATCATCGGCAGCAACATCAACGGCCATCCGGCCGATTGGGGCGGCCTGCGCGCGCTGGCCCAGGCCCACGGTCTGGCCCTGATCGAGGACAGCACCGAGGCCATCGGCTCGCGTTGGAAGGGCCAGCGGGTGGGCCGCTTCGGCGATGCCTCGGTGTTCGACTTCTCGCAGCCCTCGGCCCTGTGCTGCGGCGAGGGCGGCATGGTGGTCACCGACGACGACACGCTGGCCATGGAACTGCGCTACCTGCGCAGCCGATCTTTGAGCGACCGGCGCTCGGTGTCGGTGGGCTCGCGCGTGCCGCTGCAGGCCGCGATGAGCGAGCCCACCGCCGCACTGGCCGCCGGCCAACTGGCGCGCCTGCCCGAGATCCTGGCGCGGCGCAAGGCGGTGGAGGCGCTGTACCTGGAGCAGATGCAGAGCTTCGAGGGCATCAAGCCGCCGTACGTGGCGCCCGATGTCGACGAGGTGCACTGGATGCTGTTCCTGGTGCACCTGGGCAAGCGCTTCACGGTCAGCGCCTGCCAGCAGATCATCGACGACCTGGCCGTCGAGGAGATCGAGTCGGCCCTGTATTGCCAGCCGCTGCACCAGCAGTTCGCCTACCAGCAGCAGGGCTGGCACCGCGGCCAGTTCCCGCTCACCGAGCGCATCGCCGACCGCGCGATCGCCCTGCCCTTCCACGGCCACCTCACGCCCGACCACGTGCAGTTCATCGTCAAGACGATGAAGGACGCGTCGATCAACGTCGGTGCGGGCGCCGCCATCTACTGATTCCCCCGAACCGCGAGAACGCCATGAGCTTCGCCACCGTCACCACCCTGCCCGCCGCCATTGCCGAGGGCCTGGCCGCCGGCACCCTGGCGCCCTACCTCGGCCCCGGCCTGCTGGCGCTGTGCGAGGGCGCCACGCCGCCGGCCGATCCGCTGGCTCTGGCCGCGGTGCTGGCCGGCAAGAGCTCGGTGCCCGGCAAGATCCGCAACCGCGTCACCGCGGTGGCCCAGTTCATCGAGAACTTCAAGCACCGCAAGACGCTGGTGGCCTACATGACCGAGGCCTACGCCACCGTGCCCGGGCCGTCGGCGCTGCACCGCTGGCTGGCGGCCCTGCCGGCGCCGCTGATCGTCGACACCTGGTACGACAACACGCTGCGCAGCGCGCTGGCCGCCGCCCGCACCAGCGGCTGGAGCGAGGTGCAGGGCCTCAGCCAGAGCGAGCACTTCGGTACCTGGACCGGCTGGTACGCGGCCGATGGCACGCCCAGCCCCGACGAGCTGGCCGCGCCCACCGTGCTCTACAAGCCCTGGGGCGCGCATGCGCCGGCGGCCAACTTCCTGGTCTCGGACACCGACTTCGTCGAGGTGCTCACCGAGATCGACATCCAGACGCCCATCCCCGCGCTGGTGCAGGCGCGCCGCGCCAGCCTGGGCTTCGTGTTCCTGGGCTGCCGCTTCAACGACCAGCTGCCGCGTGCCTTCGCGCGCCAGATCATGAAGCGCAGCGGCGGCCCGCACTACGCCGTGATGGCCGACGAGCCCACGCGCATGGAAGCCCGCTTCCTGGAGGAGCAGGGCATCACCCGCATCGCACTGCCGCTGGCCGAGGTGGCCGCGCAGCTGGTGGCCGGCGCACCCGCCGCACAGGCCGCCTGACGCGCCCGCGACGCGTCCCACATCCCCACCCCACCCCTCGCCAGGAGAAGACCATGACCACCCTCACCCTGCAACCCTCGGGCAAGACCTTCGAATTCGAAGCCGGCGCCAACCTGCTGCAGACCATCCTCGCCGCCGGCGAGCAGCTGGTCAGCAAGTGCGGCGGCGTGGCCAAGTGCGGCGCCTGCCACGTCTTCGTCAAGGAAGGCCGCAAGGGCGTCAGCAAGCTCACGCCCGACGAGAACGCCAAGCTCGACAGCCTGGTCGGCGTGGGCAGCAAGTCGCGCCTGGCCTGCCAGGTCACGCTGCTGGGCACCGAGCCGGTGACGGTCGAGCTGCTCGGCGCCTTGTCCGGGTTCTGAGGCACCCGGGGCAGTTCCATGCACAACGTCGCCATCATCGGCGGCGGGCTGGCCGGCCTGGCGCTGGCCCACAGCCTGCACGCCCGCCAGATCGACTGGGTGCTGTTCGAGGCCCGGCCCCGGCTGGGCGGACGCATCCTCACCACCACGCTGGCCAACGGCCAGGCCGTGGACCTGGGCCCGGCCTGGTACTGGCCCGACCGCCATCCCTCGATCAGCCGCCTGGTCGATGACCTGGGCCTGGACAGCGTGGCCCAGCCCGACGACGGCCGCGTGCTGCTGCTGGACGACCCCAACCGCCAGCCGCGTGCCCTGGCCTTCGATGCCGCCACCGGCCAGCTGGCCACCGGCGAGGACGCCCCGGCCACGCCGGGCAGCGTGCACGGCGGCGCGCGGCGCCTGACCGGCGGCATGAGCGGCCTGGTTCAGGCCCTCAGTCAGGCCCTGCCGCCGGCGCGCCTGCAGCAGGGCCAGACCTTGCAGCGCGTGACCGACCACGGCAGCCATGTCAGCCTGCAGCTGCAGGATGCGCAAGGCCGGAACACCGTGCTGGCCCGCCGCGTGGTGCTGTGCCTGCCGCCGCGCGTGGCGGCCGAGCGCATCGGCTTCGAGCCCGCGCTGCCGGCCGATGTGCTGCAGGCCATGCAGTCCACCCCCACCTGGATGGCCACCGCAGCCAAGGCCGCCGTGCCCTGCGGCCGCGCCGCCTGGCGCGATGCCGGCCTGGCCGGCAATGCCTGGGTGACGCACCCGCAGGCCGTGCTGGACGAGGTGTACGACGCCAGCGCTGATCCGGCAGGCCCTGCCGCGCAGGCGTCGGCACTCGCCGGCTTCGTGGCGCTGGGTGTGGCGCAGCGCGCGCAGTTCAGCGCCGGCATGCCGCTGCTGATCGACAGCCAGGTGGGCATGCTGTTCGGCATGGAGGCCGAGGCCGGCACGCCGCAGCTGCACGACTGGGCCACCGAGCCGCTCACCTGCAGCAGCCTCGACCTGGCACAGGAAGCCCTGGCCGGCCAGCATCCGCCGTATGGCGACGCCGCGCTGCAATCGGCGTTGTGGCAAGGCCGGCTGTGGCTGGGTGGCAGCGAGACCGCACGCCAGGGCGGTGGCTACCTGGAGGGCGCGCTGGCCAGTGCCGGCCGCCTGCGTCGGCAGCTCACCGAACCGGTCCAGTCTGCATCGAACGCGCCTGGCGCACCCGCCACATCGACCACCTCGACCGTCACGCCGCCCGCCCCTGCCCTCGACGAGGCCGCGCTGGCCCTGGCGTTGCAGGCCTACACCCAGCGCGTGCAGCAGGGCCGCGAGGAGGCCTTCGCCCGCTACCGCCAGCAACTGCACCAATCGCTGTCGCAGCAGCAGGTGGCGCAGCTGACCCAGCGTGCGCTGCTGGGCGCGCTGGAATCGCTGTACCAGGAGGCCCTGGCCGATCTGGCCAGCCTGCCGGCACCCACCCACCTGGTGCCGGTGGAGGCCGGGCGCCATGCGCTCACGCCGCAGGTGCTGCAGCCTTTCATGGGCCTGGCCGACGAGCTGCTGGCCGAGGCGCTGCGCTTCAACGCCACCAGCTGCGCCCTGTCGAACTTTCCGTTCGAGCACCGGCCCGACGGCGAGTACGTGCGCGTGATCCGGCGTGACCTGGCGGCCGCGTGGCAGGCCTTCGCGCTCGACGCCAACCAGCAGTTGCAGCAGGCCAGGGCATGAAGCTGGCGCTGGACTGGCGCGCCTACGACGCCTACGGCGAGGGTGACGCCTATGCCGCCGTGCCGAAAAGCGGCGACGGCTTCGGCAAGGCCGCCGCGCTGTGCATCGGCAGCCGCCAGTGCCAGAAGGCGCGCGGCGAGCCGGGCGACAAGGGCGTGATGTGCCCCAGCTTCCGCATCCGCCACGACGAGCTGCACAGCACCCGCGGCCGCGCCGCCGCGCTGCGCCAGGCGCTGGACGGTGAACTGGGCGCGCAGGCCTTCGCCGGCCCCGAGCTGGCCGCGGCCATGGACCTGTGCGTGGCCTGCAAGGGCTGCAAGCGCGAATGCCCCAACGGCGTGGACATGGCCGCGCTGCGCGCCGAGACGCTGGCCCAGCGCTGGCAGACGCAGGCGCCGTCGCGGCGCACGCGGCTGTTCGCCACACTGCCGCAGTGGCTGCCGCGCGTGGCCGCCGTGCCCGGCCTGCGCGCGCTGATCGCACTGCGCAACCGCATGCCGCTGCTCGCGCGGCTGGGCGAGCGGCTGACCGGCATCGCGGCGCAGCGCTCGCTGCCCGTGCCGGCGGCGCAGCCTTTCGACCAGCGTGCCGCCCGCGCCTCGGCCCCTGCCGTGCCGGCATCACCCGCCGCCGGTGCTGCCCCGGCACCCGCGGCACCCGCGCCGCGCGAGGTGGCGCTGCTGGTCGACTGCTTTGCCAACCACCTCGACCCGGCGGTGGCCGAGGCTGCCGTGGACGTGCTGCGCGCTGCCGGCCTGGTGGTGCATCCGGTGGTGGCGGCCCCCGCCAAAGATGGCAAGGACGCACTGTGCTGCGGCCGCGCCGCCTGGTCGGCCGGGTTTGTGGACCGCGCGCGCGAGCAGGCGCGCACGCTGCTGGCCGCGCTGGCGCCGCACCTGGCCGCCGGCCGGCCGGTGATCGGCCTGGAGCCCTCGTGCCTGAGCATGCTGCGCGACGAGGTGCACCTGATGGGCCTGGACCCCGACGCGGTGCAGGCCCTGGGGCGCCAGGCCCTGATGCTGGAGGAGTACCTGGCCCGCGAGCTCGATGCCAAGCGCCTGAGCCTGCCGCTGCAGGCCTTGCCGGCCACCGCGCTGGTGCACGGCCATTGCCACCAGAAGGCCTTCGGCACGCTCAAGAGCCTGCGCAAGCTGCTGGCCCAGGTGCCGCAGCTGCAGGTGCAGTGGATCGAGTCCAGCTGCTGCGGCATGGCCGGCAGCTTCGGCTACGAAGCCGAGCACCATGCCGACTCGCTGGCCATGGCCGAGCTGTCGCTGCTGCCCGCCGTGCGCGCCGCCGCGCCCGAGGCCCTGCTGGTGGCCAGCGGCACCAGCTGCCGCCACCAGATCCGCGACGGCGCGCAGCGCGAGAGCCTGCACCTGGCCCAGCTGCTGCAGGCCGCGCTGCCGGTGGCGCGGTCCGCTCGATGAAGGCCCACTGATGAAGCTGCAACTCGACCGCCACCAGGTGCAGGCCCTGGCTCTGGCCTTCCCGTCGCTGCACATGCTGCGTGACCCGCTGCGCTACGGCCACCGCGTGGAACTGACCGCCGGCAGCCTGCCGCTGGATGCGCTGGAGATGCTGGCCCGGCTGTACGACGAGGCCGGCGCCGCGCTGACCGGCCGCGCCGCGCAATTGCGCGCGCTGGTGTCGGCACTGCGCGATGGCGCGACCGAACCGCGCTTCGCCCCCGGCAGCGAGCTGGAGGCGCTGCTGCCGGCGTTCGTCACCTACCTGATGAAGAACGCGCACGCTGACCGCGCGCGCGGGAAGTACGCGTCCGATGTCAACGGCCGCGGCTGGCTGTTCGCCACCAATGCCGACGGCAAGCCGCTGCCCTGGGTGGTGACGCGCATCGACTTCGTGGCCGGCTCGTCGGAAGAGAACGCCAAGCTGATGGTGGAGCTGAAGGCCCAGGCCAAGGCCACCGTGCTGAGCCAGACGCTGCGCGTGGCCGATGCCGATCTGCGCGCGCTGGCCGGCCCGGCCGACGCCGGCCCCACGATCGCCGAGCTGCTGGCCGCCAAGGGATTCTTGAAAGAGACGCCTGAGCTGCTGGCCGCCTGCGATGCCACCAATGAGCGCTATGCCGCCTGGCACGGCCGCTACGGCGCGCTGTTCAATGCCAGCGGCACGGGCTTCCATGCCGAAGACCCGAACGCCACGCACCGCGACACCGACTGGAGCCGCAAGGACCAGATCGTGCTGGCCTCGGGCGGCGGCAGCGCCCGGCTGGTGAACGACGAAGGCATCCTGCCGCCGCGCGCCGCGCTGCTGGATGCGCCCGGCGACATCCTGGGCCCCTACCTGCGCAAGGCCGGCAAGAGCAGCGACTACGAATACGAGCACGAGTGCAGCGATCTGAAGGCCCAGCTGCAGGCCCTGGCGGACGCCGGCACGCCGCTGTTCACGCGGCTGCCGGTGCACGGCTACCTGTTCATGTTCCACCTGGAGCTGCACCAGCACCTGTGGGTGCATGTGGACGACATGCAGCCGCATGTGTACGCGCCCGAGCTGAAGGGCAAGCTGGTGCTGCCGCGCGAGCAGACCGACCTGATCGACATCCTCACCGCCGAGATGGACGTGCTGATGGACGACGTGGTGGCCGGCAAGGGCGGCGGCACCACCGTGCTGTGCGCCGGCCCGCCGGGCGTGGGCAAGACGCTGACCGCCGAGGTGTATGCCGAGGTCATCGGCCGGCCGCTGTACCGCGTCCATTCGGGCCAGCTGGGCCTGAACGTGGCGCAGATGGAGCAGGCGCTGAAGGAGGCGCTCACCCGGGCCCAGCGCTGGGGCGCGGTGATGCTGATCGACGAGGCGGATGTCTACATCCGCAAGCGCAGCGACGACATCGCCGCCAATGCCGTGGTGGGCGTGTTCCTGCGCGTGCTGGAGTACTTCGACGGCCTGCTGTTCCTCACCACCAACCGCATCGACGACATCGACGAGGCCATCGTCAGCCGCTGCATCGCACTGATCCGCTACCACGCGCCCGACCATGCCGCGCGCGAGCGCATCTGGCGCGTGATGGCCCAGCAGTTCGAGCTGGCCATCGACGATGCGCTGATCGCCACCCTGGCCGCCACCTACCCGCAGGCCACCGGCCGCGACATCAAGGGCCTGGCCAAGCTGGTGGCCAAGACCTGCCGCCACCAGGCGCTGGCGCCCACGCTGGCGGTGTTTGCGCGCTGCGCCTTGTTCCGGGCGCTGGACGCGCATCCGGTGGACGAGCCTGCGCTGGAGGGTGGCTGACATGTACCACCGGTCCTTGTATGAAATCGTGGTCGATTGCGGCAAGGCCATCCGCACACTCACCGCCGAGATGCAGGATGAGCAGGAGCTGTTCGCCAGCGCGCTGACCCTGCGCGCCGTGGAAGCCCAACTGCTGATCATGGCCCACACGTTGGGCAACGTGACGCCGGTGCTGCACCAGAAGCTGGCCCAGGTGGACTGGCTGGGCTGGAGCGCGCTGCACGAGAAGCTGCGCCACGGCATCCAGCCCCGGCGCGAGGAGATCTGGTACGCGGTGAACGGCCTGGTGCCGCAGACCATGGACCTGCTGACCGAGCTGCGCCGCAAGCAGCCGGTGTGGTTCGAATCCGGATACTGAGTGGGAGAGCAACCAGCATGGCGATTCCTGACCTGGGCTACCTGGCCCTCAGCGAGAACCCCAGTGCCGAGGCGGGCCGCGCACTGATCCGCCAGTTCGTGCTGGTGCGCGAGGCCGACCGCATGGGCTACGACGACATCTGGCTGGGCGAGCACCATGCCGACGGCGCCTGGCCGCAAAGCGCCATCGTGGCGCTGCTGGGGCACCTGGCGGCCGCGTCCACCAAGGCGCGCATCGGCGCGCTGCCGCTGCTGCCCGCGCTGCGCCGCGCGCAGCCGCTGGCCGAAGACCTGGCCACGCTGGACCTGCTGAGCAAGGGCCGGCTGGAACTGGCCGTGGCCAGCGGCGCGGCCCAGCCCGGCCTGCTGGCCACGCACGGCCTCACGCCCGCCACCGCGCGCGACCGGCTGATCACCGTGATGGCCGAGTTGCAGCAGATCCTGGGCACGCCGCGAACGCCCCAGGCCCAGCCCGGCAGCGCCGGCCTGGTGCCCGCGCTCGGCCGCCCGCACATCCCCACCTGGCTGGCCGCGGACGACGAATCCGGCCTGCGCCATGCCGGCGCGCAAGGCTGGGGCGTGGTGGCCGCCGCCACGCACACGCAGGCCCGGGTGCTGCGCGCCCACCGCATCGCCAGCGAGGCCGCGGCCGCCGCCGGCCTGGCCGCCCCGCCACTGCTGCTGGCGCGCTTTGCCTGCAGCGCCGACACGCACGACGCGGCCGTGGCCATCGCCCGCCCCTACCTGGAAAGCTTTGCCCTGCGCGCCAAGGCCGCCGGCTGGGGCGCCGACCCCGCGCGCAGCCTGGCCACCGACCCCGAGGCCCTGCTGGCCGAATCGCTGGTGGGCAGCCATGCCGAGGTGGCCCAGCGCTTCAGCGCCCTGTCCAGCACCCACGGCGCCAGCCGCGTGGCCATCGTGCCCACCTCGGGCCAGTTCGACACCCACAAGCACATCCTCGCCGCCTTCGTCGACGAGGTGCGGCCGCTGCTGGACGATTGAAGGCGCCTGCGTGGGGTGGGGCATCGGGTTGGAACGTGGGTGGGCCGAGCTTGACCTCGGGGTTTGGCGCCTTGCCCGCCACCCCGGCACGGCGCACCATCACCGCTGCGCTGTTCGGAGTCCGCCATGCAAGACACCCCCGCCAAGACCCCCTGGCACCTGCGGCTGGTGGGCGTGGTCGCCACGCTGTTCAACGCCATCGGCGTGTTCGACTACGTGATGAACCTCGCCAAGGGCCCGGCCTACCTGGCCAGCGCGGGCTTCACGCCCGAGCAGGTGGCGCACTACCAGGCCATGCCGCTGTGGATGATGGCGGTGTAGGCCGTGGGGGTGTTCAGCGCCTTTGCCGCGTCCATTGCGCTGCTGCTGCGGCGGGCGCTGGCCGCACCGGTGTTCTGGCTGTCGCTGGCGGCCTTCGGCATCAACGTGGCCTACAACCATCTGCTCACCAACGGTGCGGCCATCCTGGGCCGGCAGATGAGCATCACCAGCGCGGTGATCGCGGCGCTGTTGCTGCTGTTCGCGCTGTATGCCCAGGCTCAGGCTCGGCGCGGCGTGCTGCGTTGAGCACGGTTGCAGCGCGCGCAGAACGGCGCCAGCAGCAACGCCCGCCACACGCGCCAGGCCGCGCCGCCCGGTACGCCGGCCACGCCCACACGCGCCGGGCCCGTTGAGCCCGGAGAGCGCCAAGTGCCCAGCAACTGATCCCACAGCGGGATGGCGGTGCCGTAGTTCAGCGCCTCGGCGGGGTGGATGCTGTGGTGCCAGCGGTGCAGCTCGGCCGTACCGATCAGGCGGTTCAGCGGGCCGAGTGCGCCGGCGATGTTGGCATGCACCGCAAAGCTCTGCACCTGGATGAACAGCGCCGCCCAGGCGATCACGTGCGCATCGAAGCCCAGCAGCAGCCAGGGCAGCACGCGCGAGAGCTGGTTCCACAGCACGTTGATCGGGTGCGTGGCGATGTTGTTGCTGGCGTTCACGCGTTCAGGCGCGTGGTGCAGCGCGTGGACGCGCCAGCCCCAGCCATCGGCATGCGCCCAGCGGTGCAGCGCGTAAGGTCCCAGCTCACCCAAGGCCACGGCCAGCGGCCAGGCGAACCAGGGCGCTACGCCGGCCATGGGGGCTGCCGTTGCCGGCCACAGTGCGCGCAGGTGCAACGCCAGCGCAGCCACCAGCAAGCCGCCCAGCGCATCGGTGGCGGCGTTCAGGCCCAGGAAGGCGCCGTCGCGCAGCAGCTCGCTGCGGCCGGGTGTCCAGTCGGGCCGGGCGGGCCAGCGCCGCTCGGCCCACATCAGCCAGGCCAGCGACAGCAGCGTGCCCAGCGTGAGCATGTTGGCATCCGACAGCCCGGCGCGGCCGCAGGCCACAACGAAGGGCGGCAGCGCGGCCAGCAGCAGCAGGTGCGGCCAGTTCACATGCAAGGCGGGGCGTGATGCAGGTGTTGCAGTGTTCATGGGCGGCATCGTGCGGCGACCGAAGCAGACCTGCATTAACCCGGGTTCACACCCAACCCACGCCAGAATGAGGCCATGACCGAAGCCTGCCCCGCCTGCGGCCCCGCCTTCGCCAGCTGGCTGGCCGCCCAGCCCGAGCGCCAGGCGGCCTGGGCCGCGCTGCCGCGGCGGGCGGTGGCCGCTGGCGAAGTGCTGCAGGCCGTGGGCCAGCCGATGGCGGCAGTGTGGTTCGTGGAGCAGGGTCTGCTGCGCAGCCACTTTCTCGATGCCCAGGGCCGCGAGCGCAACTGCGCCTTCCATCCCGAAGGCCAGTGGGCCGGCATGCCGCCGCCGCGCGGCGCACCGGTGGCCGCCAGCGTGGCCATCGAGGCGCTGGAGCCCGGCCGCCTGGTGGCGCTGAGCCATGCCGCACTGGTCGCCCTGCTGCAGCACCAGCCCGGCTGGCAAGCCACGCTGACCGATGCGCTGGTGGCCAACCTGATGGCCCAGTCGCGCCGCGAGGCCTCGCTCACCATGCACAGCGCCGAAGAGCGCTATGCCCTGTTCCTGGCCGAGCAGCCCGACCTCGCCGCGCGCCTGGCGCTGCACCATGTGGCCAGCTACCTGGGCATCACCAACGTGGCGCTGTCGCGCATCCGACGGCGCATCAGGCAGCGCCAGGCCGTGCCCGGCTTGCCCCCCTCCTGAAATGCCCGCCCCGCCGATGCGCCCTGCCCTGTCTGAGCTCCCACTTGTCCGCCTGTTGAGGCGCCCGCTGTGGCTGGCCCTGCTGGCCAGCCTGCTGGTGGGTTGCGCCACGCTGGCCGCCACGGCGCTGGACGAGCGCTTCGGCCCCGCAGAGCCCACGCGGCACGATGCGCCGCTGCCGCCCACGGCCGGCGCGCCCAGCTACACGCGCGACATCAAGCCGCTGTTCGACAGCCGCTGCGTGGTGTGCCACGGCTGCTACGACGCGCCCTGCCAGCTCAAGCTCACGCGCTGGGACGGCATCGCCCGCGGCCTCAGCAAGGCCAGCGTGTACGGCGACATCCGCCTGGCCGAGGCGCCACTCACCCGCCTGGGCGTGGATGCGCAGCGCGCCTCGCAATGGCGCAGCATGGGCTTCGACCCGGTGCTGAACGAGCGCAGCCCCGCCCCCGATCACCAGCTGGCCGCCAGCGTGCTGTGGCGCAGCCTGCAGCTCAAGAGTCTGCACCCGCTGCCCGGCACGCCGCTGCTGTCGGATCGCGACTTCGACTTCTCGCTCAACCGCGAGGCCAGCTGCCCCAAGCTGGCCGAGTTCGATGCCCATGCCCAGCGGCAGCCACTGGCCGGCATGCCCTACGGCCTGCCCGGGCTGAGCGCGGCCGAGATCGATCTGGTGCGCCGCTGGCTGGTGGCTGGCGCGCCCGATGACCCCGCGCCCGCCCTGCCCGCCGCCATCACTGCCCAGGTGGCGCAGTGGGAGGCCCTGCTCAATGGCGCCAGCCGCAAGGAGCAGCTGGTGGGCCGCTACCTGTACGAGCACCTGTACCTGGGCCACCTGGTGTTCGAGGGCGATGCGCAGCGCCACGTCTTCCGGCTGGTGCGCAGCCACACGCCGCCGGGCCACCCGATCGAGCTGATCGCCACGCGCCGGCCGTTTGACGATCCCCAGGCCCACGGCGCGCAGGGCCGGCCGTACTACCGCCTGCAATGGGACAGCGAGACCCTGCTGGCCAAGACCCACATGCCCTACACGCTGAGCGCCGCGCGCATGGCGCGCTGGCGCGAGTGGTTTCTGCAGCCAGCCTACGCGGTGGACAGCCTGCCGGGCTATGCGCCCGAGGTGGCATCGAACCCGTTCAAGACCTTTGCCGCGCTGCCGCTGCGCAGCCGCTACCGCTTTCTGCTGGACGACGCGGGCTACTTCGTCAACAACTTCATCAAGGGCCCGGTGTGCCGCGGCCAGACCGCGCTGGACGTGATCCAGGACCGCTTCTGGGTGTTCTTCGTCGACCCCGAAACGGGCGCCAGCGACGATGCGGCCCAGCTGGTGGCGCGTGAGGCCGAACTGCTGCGCATGCCCGCCGCCGACGGCAGCAGCCCCAGCCTGCTGGCCTGGCGCGCCATCGCGCAGGGCGAGGACGCGCTGCTGGCGGCCAAGAGCCAGGCCATGGAAGCGACGTTCGGCCCCGGCCGCCAGCCGATTGACCTGCGCTTTGTGTGGAACGGCGACGGCCACAACCCGAATGCCGCGCTCACCATCTTTCGCCACTTCGACAGCGCCACCGTGGAGCGCGGACTGATCGGCGACGCACCCAAGACCGCCTGGGTGATCGGCTACCCGCTGCTGGAACGCATCTACTACCTGCTGGTGGCCGGCTACGACGTGTACGGCAGCACCGCGCACCAGTTGCACACCCGGCTGTCGATGGACTTCCTGCGCATGGAAGGCGAGGCGCACTTCTTGATGCTGCTGCCCAAGGCCGCGCGCATCCCGCTGCGCGACACCTGGTACCGCGGCAGCAGCGATGAGGTGAAGCGCCGCGTGCTGGGCGGCGTGTACCGCTTCGAGGCCGAGAGCGGCGTCCCCTACCCCGCCGGCACCGATGCCCAGCAGCACCTGTACCGCCTGCTGCACCAGCGCCTGGCCCCGGTGCTGACCCATCGCCACGACATCAACGCCTCCACAGAGCCCGACCCCACCGCCCGCCAGGCCCTGCAGCAACTGGCCGCACTGCGTGGCCCTGCCCTGCAATGGCTGCCCGAAGTGACCGTGCTGCGCATCGACACGGACAGCACCGGCGGTACGGCAGCACGCTATGTGAGCCTGCTGCGCGACACCGGCCACCTGAACGTGAGCACCCTGCTGCGCGAGAACGCGATGCTGGCGCCCGACGAGCACCGCCTCACCGTGGCCCCCGGCTTCATCGGCGCCTATCCCAACGCCCTGCTGCATGCCACGCCGGCCCAGCTGCCCGCCCTGGTGCAGGCCATCGCCCGCCTGAAGACCGAGGACGACTACCGCGCCCTGGCCGACCGGTTTGCGATCCGCCGCACCGATGCGCGCTTCTGGGACGCCAGCGACGCACTGATGTCGGCCTACCGCCGTTGGGCGCCGGCCGAGGCGGGCGTGGTGGACTGGAGTCGGCTGGAGAACCGGTAGAGCCAGCCAGTGCGCGTCAGCCGGGCCGGCGCCGCGGTCGCCTCACGCCAGTTCGAACAGCGCTGCAGCCCCCATGCCACCGCCCACGCACATCGAGACCACGACATGCCGCGCGCCGCGGCGTCGGCCCTCGATCAGCGCATGGCCCACCAGCCGTGCACCGGTCATGCCGTAGGGATGGCCGATGGCGATGCCGCCGCCGTTGACGTTGTAGCGTTCGGGGTCGATGCCGAGGTGATCTCGGCAGTACAAGGCCTGGCAGGCAAAGGCCTCGTTGAGCTCCCACAGGTCGATGTCCTGCACGCGCAGGCCGTGCCGCTGGAGCAGCTTGGGGATGGCGTGGATCGGGCCGATGCCCATCTCTTCGGGCGCGCAGCCGGCCACGGCCATGCCGCGGTAGATTCCCAGAGGGTCCAGGCCGCGTTGCCTGGCGAGTGATCGTTCCATCAGCACGCAAGCCGATGCCCCGTCGGACAGCTGGCTCGCGTTGCCCGCGGTGACGACACCGCCCTCCAGCACCGGCTGCAGCGCAGCGAGACCTTCCAGCGTCGTGTCCGGGCGGTTGCCCTCGTCCCGGCTCAGCACCACCCGCTGCACGCGGCGCTCGCCCGTCGCTTTGTCATGCACCTCCTGCACCACCTCGATGGGCACGATCTCCTGGTCGAAGCGGCCCGCCGCCTGCGCCGCTGCGGTGCGCTGCTGCGATGCCAGGGCATAGGCATCCTGTGCCGCGCGGCTGATGCCGTACCGGCGGCTGACGAACTCCGCCGTCTGCAGCATCGGCATGTACGCATGGGGGGCGAAGCGCTCGGCCTGCGGATCCTTCGCGGCCTGCACGCCGTCGAAGTAGGCGCGCTGTTCGGCGGTGATGTTCTCCTGTCCGCCGGCGACCAGCACGTCCATGCCGTCCACGATGATCTGCTTGGCCGCCGTGGCGATGGCCATCAGGCCCGAGGCGCATTGGCGGTCCATGGTCTGCCCGGCAACCGTGACCGGCAGGCCCGTCGCGAAGACCGCGTTGCGCGCCAGGTTCATGCCGGCGGTGCCGGCGCCCAGCACCGTGCCGACCAGCACGTCCTCGACCTCGGCCGCATCGATTCCCGCGCGCTGCACGGCATGGCGGATCACGTGGCCCATCAGGCTGGGTGATCGGGTCCGATTCAGACTGCCGCGGTACGCACGGGCAATGCCCGTGCGGGCCGTGGCCACGATGACGGCTTCTCTCATCAACGACTCCTCTTGGCGCAGACGCGCTCAGGCCGGTTGGAAAGAGGCCTTGGCCAGCTCGAGCCGGTACTGCTCCCAGCCCTGCTCCGGCACCACCTCGCCCGCGCGAGAGCTCACGGCATCCAGGTGGTCGCACAGCCACTCGGCCGCATCATCGGCCTCGTCCACGTGCACGCCCTGGGTCAAGGTGATGTGGGCCGACTCGAAGCTTCCCGCTCCAGCCAGCAGGATCATCCGCGTCGGCGCATCCTCGTGCACCAGTGGCAACAGCGCCGGCACCCTCGCATGGGTGCGCGACAGGATGCTGATGACACTGCCAGTCCCCAGACCGAGGGCCGTGAACAGGTTGACCGCCCGGGTCACCTCGCCCAGCAAGGCCCGGTGCGTGAAGCTGGCCAGCACATCGCCCACACGGCCCGAGCCCAGCACCGTGAGGGCCGGGCGGTCCCCGTGCAGCGCAGCATTGGCGTGCAGCAACTCGTAGAGGTTGCGCGACGGGATGAGGGCCTCGAGCGGCTGCCGTTCGAGTTGTTCGATGTCTTGCAGTGTGCGAATCTCGCGCACTGCACGCGTGGTCATGGCCATGGCGTCCTGGGAGCGGATGAGAGGCGCCCGACGCGCTGTGCCAAGGTGATTGGCAATGCCGTCGGTGCTCGCAAATTCTCAAAGGCGCTCCCGCGCCGTTCAATGTGACCAGTGCACAGGCCTCACAGCACAGGATGTGCATCAACGCCATCCCGGGTGGTCGACGCCCTCCGCGGCCGCCCTGCCCTCGCCTTCAACCGCCGACGCCGATCCGTTGTGACTGGATGAGGCAACCTCTCACGCGACTCTCGATGCGTGGCGGCGCGACCGCCAGACGAGCAGTCCAAGGCCAGCGGCGGCCATCAGTGCGGCCGACGGCTCGGGTACCGGCGCGGCGGCAAGATGGCCTTGGGCTTCGATCTCGTAGAGGTAACCCCACTGTCGCGTGCCGGCGTTGACGCTGTAGCGCAGGTAGCGGGCCTCGACGCCTGAGGCGAGCGCGTTGGCCGCGTTGAGGCTGCTGTCGTACACGGCGCCGTACTTGAGGCCGCCTGTGCCGGCATAGCTGAGCAGGGACTCGAGGTGGTACGACCCGGTGGCCAGGGTGGTCCAGCGGCTGCCGTCCATGCTGACGGAGAGGGTGAAGGGGTTGTCGTACGGATAGCCGCCATAGAGCTCGACGCGGTCGAGCATGTAACTGGCGCCAAAATCCACCTGCACCCAGCCACCGAAACCACCGCTGTTCCAGCTGTTGAGTCCGGTGTTGCCGGTCTGGCCGCGGTCGTCGTCGAGGATGTTGCTGGCGTCGTAAGCGGCCTTGCCGCAGCCGGTGTAGCAGCTGCTGGCCGTTGCCGTGGCAGCGGCCAGCGTGGTGAGGTCGAGCGCGTATGCCGGCGTGGCCAGAATGGTCGCCCCAACC
The DNA here is from genome assembly GCF_038066595.1 of Pseudaquabacterium inlustre. Classification (NCBI taxonomy): domain Bacteria; kingdom Pseudomonadati; phylum Pseudomonadota; class Betaproteobacteria; order Burkholderiales; family Sphaerotilaceae; genus Pseudaquabacterium; species Pseudaquabacterium inlustre. Next base: position 9,828 of record NZ_JBBUTH010000010.1, on the reverse strand, counting down.
GCCAGGGCAGCGGAGGCGGCGTGGGTTCTGGACATTCTCCAGAGGGCGGCACGCAGGGTGCGGGCACAGAGTCTGGCTGAAGGCTTGAAGGCTGGCGAGGTCATGGGCGGCTCCCGACGATCGAGTGGAACTGCCTGGGTACGCAACCCGCTGCCGCGCCGAGGCTCATCGGCTGAGGCGATCCCCCCTCAGCTGCGGGGGGAGGAGTCGACGGAGAGGACGGGCTGCCACTGCAAGCCTTCCGGCGAATGGCACAAGGGACAGGCAGCGGCTACACCTGCGCGGCCAGCCACTCTCGCGGCGCCGCCCCGAAGCGCTGCCTGAACGCCCGGCTCAGCGACGACCCCGACGAGAAGCCCAGTTCCGCGGCCACCAGCTTCTGCGGCTGGCCTGTGCGCAGCAGCGTCGAGGCCAGTGTCAGGCGCCAGTCGGTCAGGTAGGCCGAGGGCGTCGTTCCAGTCACGGTCTTGAAGGCCTCGGCAAAAGCACTGCGCGACATGCCAGCCACAGCCGCCATCTTCGACAGCGTCCAGTCGTCCTGCGGCGCGCCATGCAAGGCCACCAGGGCGCGGGCCAACCGCGGGTCGCTCAAACCCATCACCAGCCCGCTGCTGACACCCACCGCCTGAGGATGGTCGATGACCCAGCGCAACAGTTGGATCAGCACCACCTCGAACAGCCGGTCGGCCAGCAGGCGTGAGCCGCAGCGAACCTGATCCGTTTCGGCAAAGAGCAAGTCCAGCGCAGGCCGCAGGCCGGGCACCGCGTCCAGCGGCACCTGCAGCAGCGGTGGCAGCGCCGCGACGATGGGGTTGCGGTCACCGCCGGCGAACTGCAGCGTGGCGCAGGTGAAGTCCGAGCCCTCGCGCGGCGGGTTGATGAAGCTGTGGTGCAGGGCCCGTGGGTAGAGCAGCAGGGTCGGCTCGTCCACCACCATGCGCCGTGGCACGCCTTTGCGCACGCCATGCTCGATGCGCAACTGCCCGCGCCGCAGCACATGCAGGAACGCGCGATCCGGCTGCGCCTCGTAGGTGGTGCGTCCGCACAGCGGCCCGGTGTGGAACAGCGAGGCGCGCACGTGAAAGCGCTCCAGCAGCGCGGACAGCCGGTCCACCGCTGGCGGTACCTGCGCTGCATCTCTGGACGATGGGTCAAGTTCCTTGGACTTCATGACACCCATCATCCAGGCTTTCCGGCCAACATGCAATCCGTCGAGCGGCACCCGTCGCTCGCTATCCCCGGAGACCCCGCATGAGCCACGTTCCCCTGATCGATGCCACCCAGACCACGGCTGACCGCGCCGCCCTGCTGACCCAGATCCAGCAAGCCTTTGGCACCGTGCCCAACATGTTCCGCGCCGTGGCCAACTCACCGGCCGCGCTGCGCAGCATGTGGGGCTCGTTCGGCGCACTGGGCGGCGGCAGCATTCCCGCCAAGCTGGGCGAGCAGCTCGCGGTGGCCGTGGCCAACCGCAACGCATGCGAGTACTGCCTGGCGGCCCACACCGCACTGGGCCGCAAGGCTGGTGCAACGGCCGAGGAGATGGCGGCGGCGCAAGCCGGTCAAGCCACCGACCCGAAGACCGATGCGGCGCTGCGCTTCGCGCTTGCGCTCGTCGAGCAGCGCGGTCAGGTCCATGGCGATGACGTACGCCGCCTGCGCGAGGTGGGCTTCACCGACGAGGGCATCGTCGAGATCGTGGCCCACGTCGCACTGAACCTGTTCACCAACTACGTGAACGTGGCGCTGAACGTGCCCGTGGACTTCCCGAAGGTGGCGCTGCGCCGCGCCGCCTGATCACCCGCGACCGACCGGCCCTCGGCACTTGAGGCCGGGGGCCGGCACCACTCAGGAGACCCCATGCCCCACCCCGCCTCGCCATCGCACCCGGTGCTGCCCGAATGGGACGTGAGCACCTGGCTGAACGCGCCAGCGTCCATCACACTCGCCTCGCTACGTGGCCGCGTGGTACTGCTGCACGCCTTCCAGATGCTGTGCCCGGCCTGTGTGGCCCATGGCCTGCCGCAGGCTGAGCGGGTGCGCCAGGACTTCCCGGCGGACGAATTGGCCGTCATCGGCTTGCACACCGTCTTCGAGCACCATGACGTGATGTCGGTCCAGGCGCTGCAGGCCTTCATCGACGAGTACCGCTGGTCCTTCCCCATCGGCGTGGATCGACCCGACGGCCGCGGCGGCCCGTCGCGGACGATGACGCGCTACGGCCTGCGCGGCACACCCTCGTGCATCGTGCTGGACCGCCAGGGCCGGGTGCAGTTGCACCACTTCGGCCGCATGGATGACCTGGCGCTCGGGGCGTTGCTGGGTGGCTTGATCGCCAGCCGGCCGGGCGCCGAGGCGATGCCGGCAGATGCATCCGCTTCGCTGCCGGGCAGACCAGACGACGGTGCCTGCTCATCGGCAGGCTGCATCGTGGCCGAGGTTGCCCGATGAAGACCGCTGTCGCCATCCGGCACCTCGCCTTCGAAGACCTTGGCCTGATCGAGCCCTGGCTCCGGCGCCAGGGCTGGCGCAATGTGACGTACGACGCCGGGGTCGACGACCTGCGCACGATCGATCTGGCACAGGTCGACCTGCTGATCGTGCTTGGCGCGCCGATCGGTGCTTATGACGACGCGCTGTATCCCTTCCTCGCCGACGAAGTCGATCTGATCCAGCGGCGCCTGGCCAGCGCGCGGCCGCTGCTGGGCATCTGCCTCGGCGCGCAACTGATGGCGCGGGCGCTGGGCGCGGCCGTCGCGCCGATGGGTCACAAGGAGATCGGCTTCGGGCCACTGACGCTCACTTCGCCAGGCAGCGCCAGCCCGCTGGCGCGTGTCGGTGCGCAACCAGTGCTGCACTGGCACGGCGATCAATTTGAGCTGCCCGCAGGCTGTGCGTCGCTGGCCACCACGCCCGCATGCCCGCATCAGGCTTTCATGGTGGGCGAGCAGGCAATGGCCTGGCAGTTCCATCTGGAGGTCGATGCCGCACGCATCGAGCAATGGCTGATCGGCCATGCCGGCGAGCTGCAACAGGCCGGCATCGACATCGCGGCGCTGCGTCGGGCCGCGGCCCGGCACCGCGCCGGACTCGCGCAAGCCCTGGATGCGGTGCTGACCGACTGGTTTGATCGCGTGTGGCCATGAGCACGCCATGAACCCATCCGGCGCCATCGGTGCAGGTGGCGCATGGCGTGGGGAGTGCCTGGTCAGGGTTCATTCATCCGAACTGCCGAAGCCGAAGAGGCTCAGCAGACTGGTGAACAGGTTGAAGATCGAGATGTACAGCCCGACGGTGGCCAGCACGTAGTTGGTCTCGCCGCCAGTGACGATGAGGTGGCGCCCGTGGCCGCCAGGGCCAGGGTGACAACCTGTGCGCCGCCTGGCAAAGCCAGCGACTTGGCCAGCACCGGCCCCAGGGAGTAGCCCATGAAGCTCGTCAGCGCGAACACCGCAGGCAGGGCCCAGCCGCTGTTCTTGAGCCTGTAGACGGCGAAGAGCAGTCCGAAGTAGCCGCCCAGCGTCAGCAGCATGCCTGGCGCCGGCAACTGGTACGCCACACTGGCGGCGGCAATGGCCGCGCTGAACAGCAGCGTCATCGACAGCAGGGCGTAGGTGTTGCGCAGGACACGGCGCGTAACGGCAACATCCGCGTGCGTCGCGCTGCCTGCGACGTTCGGCACCGCATGCACGGTCTCCGGACGAGCGGTCGAGGGAATGGACGTCATCGAGGTCATGGTGTCGAGTCCTGGGGTGATGGGGGTTCAGCGTTCGGGACTGATGAGGCGTCGGCGCATGCGGCGCGCGGTCAGATCGCGCAAGTCTGTGGCTTGTGGATGGCGGGACTGGAAGAGCACTTGCATCACGGATCTCCGTCGATTGAGAGACAGACGGAATATGGGATGCCCGGCAGTTCTGAAAAATCAGCACCTCTGGAACATGCTCATCGAGAAAACCTGCTCATTGAAGAGCACTCAGGCCGCTGGAAGCCGCGCGCAAATCGTCTTGGACGCCCTTGCGAGGCTGAAAACTTTCTTCGAGAAAATCGAAGTCAATCTGCTTTGAAAGCTGGTTCTTCCTCAGCCAGCCAGTCCCCACACTTCGGGTCATTCGAAAGCCAGAGAAGGTCCGAACATGTTTTACGCACTCGGTTGGTTCGCCATCGTGGCTCTGCTGGCGCTGTGGTCGCTGTGCGCCTGGGCATTGCATGCCGTTGCGGTGTGGACGGTCTCGAATGCAGACGCGCTCACCGGGGTTGCATCAGGCAAGGTCAACATCACCGTGCCGGATTGGCTGTCTGCCTGGTTGCCGCCCGAAGTCGCGCAGTGGGCCAGTCAGCTCGTGGCGGGCCTTGCGCCGTTCGTCGATGGACTGCTCCAGGCCGCACCGGCGCTGGCAAGTGGCCTGACCGTGGCGACATGGGTGATCTGGAGCATCGGCAGCGTCTTGCTCGTGCTGCTGGGTGCGGGGCTGCACCTGCTCATCGCGCTGTGGCGCCGCCAGGATGGCCGCGCATCCCGTCACCGTGCCACCTCGTCGCTGGCAGCAGGCTGATGGCACCCGCCTCATCGTCGCCGCCAACGAACGCCACGCATCCTGAACAACGGAATCCCGATGGACACCGGCACGCTGCTCCTGGGTATCCTGACCCTCTGTCTGGCCGGGGTCACCTTCCACGCCTGGCACCTGGGCAATGAGAAGCGCGATGTCGTGCTGCTCGGTGTGTTCAGCGCGCTGATGGGCGCGGTGAGTGCCGCCGTTGCAGTGGTTCTTTGAACCCGAGCGCGCGCTGGCGCCACTCGCGCGGCGGACAGCCGTAGCGCTCGCGGAAGGCCCGGCTGAAGTGGGCGGCGTCGTTGAAGCCCCAGCGGAAGGCGATGTCCGACACCGGCCGTTTGGCCAGCCGGGGATCGGACAGATCCTTGCAGCACCGTTCCATGCGCCGCGCCCAGAGGTGCTGCGCCGGCGAGTGAGGCTCGCCCGCGAAAAGCCGGTGCAGATGGCTGACCGACATGCCGAGCTGGTGCGCGACCGACTCGATCGTCAGATCGGGCTCGTGCAGGTGCTCATCGATGTGGCGCCGAATGCGCGCCAGGTGGTAGGTCCGCAGCGCGTTGGCCTCGACGCGTTGCGGGCCGCGCAGAGTTCCCAGTCCTGCGGCCACCAGGCTCAGCAGGCTGTCGCCGATCGCGGCGGTCGATGCGGCCGGCAGCGTGCCCAATTCGCCCCGCAGGCTGTGCAGCATGGCGTGCAGGATGCGCCCCGGCCCGGTCGTGCCCGAGACCTTGGTGGCTGTCAACGATTCGACGTCACGCACGGTCGCGCGCAGCGCCTCACCGCGAACCTTCAGCACCATCTCTTCGAAGTCTTCGCTGAAGCGCAGCGTGTAGGGCCGCCGGCTGTCGTAAATGGCGAACTCGCCCGGGGCCATCAGCGTCTCGCGGCCGTCCTGCTCCACCATGCCGTGCCCGCGCGTCTGCAGCGCGACCAGAAAGCAGTCCTCCGGATCACGGGCAATGGCGGCGCGCGTGCGCAACACCGTCTGCGGGCCTGAGCGCACCACGGACACCTCCAGCCCGGGCAGCCGGTGATGTTCGATCTCGCCATCGAACGTCCCGGCGGCCGCTGGCAGGGGCGAACAGTCCAGCCTCACATACGTCGAGCAGATCATGTCGACCCAGTAAGACAGCCGGTCTCGCGAGCCGACGGCATCGGTGGTCAGGACTTGTCTCATGGTGCTTCTCGTCAGGTCCTTCGGCTGGGGCCGGAGGGTGGGCTTTCCAGTGGCCGGATTGCAGCGCACAAAGCATGCAAGTCGAATGCCTGAAAGCCCGTAGGGGAGAAGCTGAGTCAAGTACAGGGAGAGGCCGAGTCAAGCAGCCCCCAGGCGTCACTCCGCCACTGCGGCCACCACAGCCGGCGTGGCCGACGCCGGCATCTCGCGCCAGCTGGAGCCTTCGGGCACCTGCGAGATCACCCGCGTGCCCGGCGTCTTGTTGAGCAGAAGCCGGGTGGCGTCCGGGCGGGCGTAGTGTCCGGCGGGATCGGCCGCGGCCTTGGCCTGGGCGATCATGCCCAGGTCGATGTCGGCCACCACCAGCCCTTCCTCGGTCTCTTCGAGGCGATTGCCGAGCTCCGACCCGTCGGGCGCATAGATGCGCGCGAAGCCTCCACCCTGGAGCAGGAACTGACGCTGCATCTCGTCGGTGCACAGCAGCTCCTGCATCTTGGCCGACACCGTGGCGCACGGGGCGATGACGAAGCAGCCGCCTTCCACCGCATACACCCTGCTGGCGGCGTTGTTCACCTCAGCGCCAAGGGCGTGCGCGCCGCCGCGGTACACCGAGAAACTGGGCCAGGCGGCCACATGGATCTGCTCGTTCTGCGCATACATGGCGTACTTGCTGAGCGGTTGCAGGTGCTCCCAGCAATTGAGCATGCCCACGTTGCCGATCGCCGTGGCCGCCACGCTCAGGTCGGAGCCATCACCGTCACCGAAGACCGAGCGCTCGACGTGTGTGGGGCGCAGCTTGCGGCGCGTCAGCACCGTCTTGCCCTGGTTGTCGATCAGCGCCTGGCCCATGTAGAGGCTGCCGCCCGAGCGCTCGCTGTAGCCCGTGGACAGCCAGATGTTGCACTGACGGGCCGCATCGGCCAGGCGCTGGAACTCGGCCGACTCGACGGCCAGCGCGTTGTCGAAATAGCGCTGCACGTATTGCATGCCCAGCGCCGGCGCCGCCAGCCAGATCCACCACGGGTAGCCGGGAATCCAGGTCTCCGGAAAGGCGATCAGCTCGACGCCCTGGTTGGCGGCGCGCTCCATGTACGCGATGGTCTTGTCGATCGTGGCCTCGAGGTCCAGGAACTCGGGGGCGGCCTGGACGGCGGCGACGCGCAGCTTCGGGTGTTGCAGGGCAGGCATCATGACTCCTTGGAAGGTTGCAGCGGGCTCGATTGAGCTGCATCCATCGTCGGGTCAGCGGCGCGCTGAGTCTTGCCTGGGCATCCCGGCTCTTTTGCTCACAAGTCTCCTGGTGGGCAGGAGCCCGCGGGTTTCAGATGCGGACCGAGCACTTGTCGGCAGGCTGCTTTGCAGGGGCGGCACAGGGCGAGTGGCCAGTGCTCTTGCGGGTCGATCGGGCGCCTGGTTCAGATTGGCAGCGGTCAGTCAGTGGTCGGCAGGCTGGACCCGCAATCGACCCACTTCTGCCGTTCGGCGTTGCCGAAAGCTGCCGGATGACCCTGCCTCAGGGTCGCTCGCTTCGTGTCCAGGAAGCTGCAGTTCGTGGTGACCAGCACTCGGCCAGCAGCGGCCGGTCGTGACGGTCGGCTTTCGGGTAGGCTACTCGGTAGTCGGGGGCGCCGAGGGTCGTTCTGCGAGCCCCGTGTTGAGGTGGAACGAAAAGCTGAGATTCGCTGGCCCCGCATCCAACTACAACCTAAGGCTAACTGTTTTGCTTGAAGCGCTCATCAAGAATCTCACCCAGGACATTGCAATCCTGCAGCGTCGCATCGAGTTGGGAAAGGACGCCGGCTTCAACGATATGTCGCGGCTTTTGGAGGTACTGACGATCCAGGTTTTCAAAGCCCTGAATATTGCGGACCTTGTACGCATGGATCAGCTCCGGATGAGCTTTCCGGCCATTGATGTAGCTGACAAAGGCAAGAGCGGCGGAATCGCAGTGCAGGTCACCTCGGTGGCGGATGCCAACAAGGTAAAGAAGACGATCCAGGCCTTCGAAAAACAGGACGCCAACGGAAAATCAATCAAAGACGGATACGCCAAGCTCTACATCTTCGGCTTCTGCAAGCACGCCAAGCGGGTTGAGGTGCCACCATATTGCGAAGTGATTGGCCCTGGTTTTCTTGTCGATCAATTGACGGACCTCGGCGACGAAGTTCCGGTGCAAGACGTTCTGGACGCCATCCGCCGCCATTTGGACTACGCTTCGATCCATCCCTACGACGATGTGGCGTGCCTGCGAATCGCGCTTGGATACATTAGCCGCAACGCGGTTAGGCACTTCATGTCATGCGAGGGCGACGTGAACGATATGACCCGAGGCCTGACGGAGATCACCGAACTGCTCGGCAAGGGCACGGTGAACCGCAAAGAAAAGTCTAAGGCTACGCTGAACAAGGCGTTGATTTCGACGCTGCGTCGGGCTGATACCCAACTTGCCTGACCTGACGCTGCTGCTCTACGCCAATGCTGCATTTTTCGGCGGTTTCGAGGCGACTGGGGCGTCGCACGCCCACTGTGGACGCACTCACTCCGTCAGATGCTTGCGCGCCATGTAGATGTTCGCCAAGCCCAGCGCCACGAACGCGCGTGTCGCGTTCCTCGCCAGGCCCTTGTAGCGGACTTTGCTGAAGCCGAACTGGCGCTTCACCACTGAACCGCCCCGGGTTTCGCGGAGGCTCCAACCCTTGAGAAGATGGAGCCATGAAGAAGTCGAGCAAGTTCTCACCTGAGGTCCGCGAGCGGGCTGTCCGGATGGTCCAGGAGCAGCGCGGGGAGTACCCGTCGATGTGGGCGGCGATCGAATCGATAGCGCCGAAGATCGGCTGCGTGCCGCAGACGCTGCTGGACTGGGTCAAGCAGTCGGAGGTGGATTCGGGCACCCGGTCGGGCGTGAGTACGGCCGAGGCACAGCGCATCAAGGATCTGGAGCGCGAGGTGAAGGAGTTGCGGCGGGCCAACGAGATCCTGAAGCTGGCCAGCGCGTTTTTCGCCCAGGCGGAGCTCGACCGCCGACTGAAGTGATGTACCGGCTGGTGGACGAGCATCGCAGCGTCCATGGGGTCGAGCCGATCTGCGAGGTGCTGCAGATCGCCCCGTCGGCCTACCGGCGGCATGCGGCCCGTGTGCGTGAGCCGCAACTGTGCAGTGCCAGGGCCCAGCGCGACGCACAGTTGATGCCGACCATCGAGCGTGTCTGGAACGACAACCAGCAGGTGTACGGCGCTGACAAGGTCTGGATGCAGATGAACCGCGAAGGCGTGGTGGTGGCCCGCTGCACCGTCGAGCGGCTGATGCGTCGCCTGGGCCTGCAGGGCGTGCGTCGTGGCAAGGTGGTGCGCACCACCATTGCCGATCCGAAGGCGCCGTGCCCACTGGACAGGGTCAACCGACAGTTCCGCGCCGACCGTCCAAATCAGCTTTGGGTCTCGGACTTCACCTACGTCTCGACCTGGCAGAGCTGGCTGTACGTGGCCTTCGTGGTGGACGTGTTCGCACGGCGCATCGTGGGCTGGCGCGTGAGCAACTCGATGACCACCGACTTCGTGCTCGATGCGCTGGAGCAGGCGCTGTACGACCGGCAGCCAGAGCGAGACAGCAGCCTGATCCATCACAGCGACCGCGGATCGCAATACGTGTCGATACGGTACTCAGAGCGCCTGGCCGAAGCGGGCGTGGAGCCCTCGGTCGGCAGCAAGGGCGACAGCTACGACAACGCCCTGGCCGAGACCATCAACGGCCTGTACAAGGCCGAGGTGATTCACCGGCGCAGCTGGCGCAGCCGTGACGCTGTGGAGCTGGCAACCCTGACCTGGGTCTCCTGGTTCAACAACCATCGCCTGATGGGGCCCCTGGGCTACATCCCGCCGGCAGAGGCCGAGGCAAACTACTACCGCCAACTCGCCGAGCAATCGGCCGCAGCGGTGTGACCACTTAAACCAACTGGCCTCCGCGAAACCAGGGGCGGTTCACCACCGCGAATACGTGTTCCACCCGCGAACGCACCTTGGACTTGATGCGGTTGGCGATGCGCTCAATGTCGGCCGCGATGCCTGCTGGGCCAACACGCTGGTTCGTCCGGTCCTG